>NZ_WASO01000001.1 GCF_009712605.1 Paludibacter sp.
TACATTAATTATTACAATAATAGAAGAATTAAATCTAGATTAAAAGGAAAGAGCCGAGTGCAATACCGAGCTCTTTTACAAGGAATATAAGTATTAATCTGTCTTTGTTCCTATAGCGAGGGCTTCGCTCCAAGCGAAGCCCTCGCTTTGACTCAGATCTTTAAGCTGAGTTACTCAAACAAATTCTCCCAGGGATTGTCGCTGCGGAAAGGCGCCGCGGGCAATCCTTCTTTGTTGATGAAGTTGGATTGGGCTGCTTCGTTCCATGCAAAACGTACTTTGACGGGATGTTTTACCAAGGGAGAGGCCACCACCACTTTGTTGTTTTTGATTACCGCATCGGCAGGGTAAAATTTTCCGTCGGCACCGGCAATGGCGAACCAGGTGAGTGGTTTGCCATCGCGGCTTGCCAACCCGCTGCCAGTGTTGGTGAAACCTACCTCTATTTTATCGCGTACAATCTTTATGCCGTTGTATATCGGTCCGTTGCACACAATATCCGTCATACCGTAGGTTTTGTTCAGCGCCAGCAAAGCCAGTCGGCGACCCACTTCCCATTTATAGCCCGGATGCAGGTCGGCCACGCTGTCCACCAGGTCAGTGATAACAGCCATGCCCGTGTTCGGCAATTTGAGAGCCAGTGCCTGCGATTCCCAGAATTCGGGCAGGTTTTCGGTGGTATGCGGGCGTACATCTTTGGCAGCGGAATAGGCGTAAGGCGCTATCTGCACGAAATAGAAGGGCAGGGCAGCATCCTTCCAGTCGGCACGCCAGCTGTTGACCAGCGTTTTGAACTTATAAGCATAACGTATGGTTTCGTTGAGGAAACAGGCAGATTCGCCCTGATACCAAAAGAATCCGCTCAGGGTGTATGGAATCACCGGACTGATCATCGTGTCGTAAAATTTTCCGGGGTCGCCGCCGTCGTTTATCAAAGGCTTTAAGGTGGTGCCGTCTTGCAGTTTTGGAGAAACTTCCAGTTGTTTCTTCTCGATCCACGGTTCGATGCGGCTCCCGGGCACGGCGGATGAAATCATGCCGACAGGCACGTGGAGATTGGCATACAACTCTTTGGCACAGAAATAGCCTGCTGCCGAAAAGTCACGCAATGGATTGCCGGCAGCCACATCCCATCCTTGGTGGGTAGAGTCGGGAGCCATGTATTTACGGCGTACCAAAAAGATACGGATATTGGGATTCTTTGCAGTCTGGAGATCGTCTTCGGCGGGATGAGCACCTTTCACCTTGTCGAACAGCTTGCTGTTTTTACGCATGGCATATTCCATGTTCGACTGGCCCGAGCAGAGCCATACTTCGCCCACCAGAATGTTGTGCAGACGAACGGTATCCGATGCCGCAATTACCATATCGCGGGGCTGTTCGGAAGCCTCCATCGGATTGAGTTTTACCTCCCATTTGCCATCGGCGCCCGCCACGGTTTGCTTTTGCTGTCCTGCAAACGACACTGTCACTGTTTCTCCTTTGACGGCAGTGCCCCAGATAGCTACTTCTTTATGACGTTGCAACACCATGTTGTGTCCGATCACTTTCGGCAGCACAATTTTTGCCTGGAGCCGGCTTCCCGACAGGAATATTGCCAGCACAGCAACAGACAGAATAAACGTTTTTCTCATCATCAGAATAATTTATTTGCAAATGTACCAATACATTACCTTAATCTGTCTCCTGTTTGCATAATACAATAGATTTTGATACCAATTAAAGAACAATGCGTTATTCTTTAGTAAAACTATATCCCGAATGTGTCCTAAAACATTTTTATCCCTCTTTGTTTATTTCCTGATAAGTGTTATTTTTACACACATTATTTTAGCCATACAAATTCCTATCATGATCAGAAAAACAACCTTTCTATTGCTGGCCTTTTTTGCATTGTTTTCGGTGACTGCACAAAACAGGCTGACCGTTCAGGTCAACAAGCCGATTGCCCACATTCAGCCCACCATGTGGGGCATTTTCTTTGAAGACATCAACCTTGCTGCCGATGGTGGCATCTATGCAGAACTGGTAAAAAACCGTTCTTTTGAGTTTACCAAGCCCCTGATGGGATGGAAAGTGCAGCAGAAAAACTTTGTTGAAGGAGCCGTGCAGGTGGTGAACCGTCCCGAAAAAGAGGATACAAATCCACGTTATCTTCAGGTGCTGCTGCAAAAAGCAAGCGGACACGACCTCGGTCTCACAAATGAAGGCTTCCGCGGAATGGGAGTTAAGAAAGATATCACCTATACGTTTTCGGTGCTTTATCGCCAGTCGTCACCAACAGGTAAACTGAACATCGAGTTGGTAAATGCCCAAAACGAAGTTTTAGGAAGCACGTCTCTTACACCTGAAATGGCCGACAATCAATGGCACAAACAAGCAGTTTCTTTTAAGTCGAATGCTACCGATCCTAAAGCCAAACTGAATATCTGGTTTGAAGGTGACGGTAAGATCGATCTGGATATGATTTCTCTCTTTCCGTCCGATACATGGAAAAATCGTCCCGGAGGCTTGCGTGCCGATTTGGTGCAACTGCTTGCCGACCTGAAACCAGGCTTTATCCGTTTCCCGGGTGGATGCATTGTTGAGGGTTTCGATTTGGCGCAACGTTACCAGTGGAAAAAGACAGTTGGTGCCGTTGAGGATCGTCATCTGATTATCAACCGCTGGAACACCGAATTTTCGTACCGCTCTACACCCGATTACTTTCAGAGCTACGGTCTTGGTTTCTTTGAGTATTTCCAACTGGCCGAAGATATTGGTGCAGAACCGCTACCGATCCTCAATTGCGGTATGGCTTGCCAGTTCAACTCGGCAGAGTTGGTTCTGACCGGACAAATAGATCCGTATGTGCAGGATGCACTCGACCTGATTGAATTCGCAAATGGTTCCACCGATACCAAATGGGGAAAACTGCGTGCCGAGATGGGGCATCCCGCTCCGTTCAACCTCAAGATGATGGGCGTGGGTAACGAAAACTGGGGTCCGCAGTATGTCGAACGACTCAAAATATTCACCAAAGCGATCAAAGACAAATATCCTGACTTTAAGCTGGTGAATAGTTCGGGTACCGATCCCAGCGGCGATCGTTTCGATTACCTGAACGGAGAATTGCGCAAAATGAATGCCGACCTGATCGACGAACACTACTATCGTTCCCCCGAATGGTTCCTCTCCAATGCCCGTCGTTACGACAACTATCCACGCACAGGCAGCAAGGTTTTTGCCGGTGAATATGCGTCGCATTGTGACAACTCGTTTGTGGGGGCAGCGCGCAATAACTGGAAAGCAGCTCTTTCCGAAGCCGCGTTTATGACAGGTCTGGAACGTAATGCCGCAGTGGTGAGTATGGCTTCGTATGCACCATTGTTTGCACATCTGGAAGGGTGGCAATGGGCTCCCGATCTGATTTGGTACGACAATCTTCATTCGTACGGAACGCCGAGTTACTACGTGCAAAAACTCTATTCCACCAACAAGGGAAACAAGGTGGTTCCAATAACTTTAGGAAAGGATGTGGTTGCCGGTCAGGACAGCATTTATGCCTCCGCCGTGATCGATACCAAAACCAAAGAGTTGATCGTGAAAATTGTCAATGCTTCAGGTAATAAAGCTGTGAAGGATATTCAACTGGAAGGAGCGGCCAAACTGGCAAAAACCGGTACGCTTACCGTGATGCAGAGCGGTGATATGAAGCAGGTCAACTCGATTGAAAACCCTGCTGCACTGTCTCCCAAAGTACAGTCGTTCTCACCGAAAGGAAAAACCATTAAGGCGGAACTGGCTCCCTATTCGTTTGCCGTTTACCGGATTGGTTTATAGGTATTTAAACGTAAAAAATAAATGAAATAAGATTGAGCTTTAGTTAACACTTGAGGAGGCTGGCAGAAAGTGATTTTTGTCAGCCTTAATTTTTTAAACAGGCGCTGACAAATAATCTTTATCTTTGCCTGCCTTTAATTTTAACGAAAATATGAGACGGATCTTCATTTTGTTTCTGATAACGATGTCTGGTATTACGGCATGGGCTCAGAAGTATGACTTTGTAGTGGCCAAGGATGGTAGTGGTAATTTTACGACCATTCAGGCAGCAGTTGATGCCAGTAAGGCATTCCCCGATTCCCCGATCACCATTTTTATTAAAAACGGGGTGTATAACGAAAAAGTAAAAGTGCCGGCTTGCAATCCTCATTTACGCCTGATAGGAGAGAGTGCCGAAAAAACTATTCTCACCTATGGCGATCATTTCGATAAGATCAATCGTGGACGCAATAGTACGTTCTATACTTACACCCTGCTGGTGGAAGCCGATGATTTCCATGCCGAAAACATGACGATTGAAAATTCTGCCGGACCGGTAGGGCAGGCCGTGGCATTGCACGTGGAGGGCGACCGTTGTGCATTTGTAAACTGCCGTTTGTTGGGCAATCAGGATACTCTTTATCTGGCCGGACAAACCAGTCGCGACTATTTTGGCAATTGCTACATAGAAGGTACTACCGACTTTATATTCGGAGCAGCCACTGCCTATTTTGAAAAGTGCACGCTCCACAGCAAAACCAACTCGTATGTGACTGCTGCCAGTACCAACCAAGGCAAGAAATATGGATTTGTGTTCAACGAGTGTAAACTGACTGCCGCCGAAGGAGTCAATAAAGCCTATTTGGGGCGTCCCTGGCGCGATTATGCCCGTGTGGTGTATATCCATTGCGCCATCGGTAAACACATTGCTCCTGCAGGCTGGGTAAACTGGGACAAAACCACCCGCGACAAGACGGCCTATTATGCCGAATTTGAAAACAACGGAGAAGGAGCTTCCACATCACAACGGGTAGCCTGGAGCCATCAACTCACCAAAAAAGAAGCCGCTAATTATACCAAAGAAAAAGTACTTGCTGCGGCATTGCCGTCGCCGGAACCTGGGGTTGGTGAGTGGGCGAAATGATAAGAATTTGTTAATTAGCTAATTGATATAATTTAATGAGGAAATTTAATGTGAGTGTAAAACCGGCCGTTGCTTCTGTTTTTATTTTGTTGGCAATCGGGCTGTCCGGTTGTCTGAGCTTAGTGCCGGGCTATCATGTTTATGATGAATTTACAAATACGCATCGATATACGCTGACGGAATCGGAAAGTAATGCTGAGTACGGAAGTGATATTGGAGATGCAGACATTAAATGCAGTAGGCTTGTAACTGCCAAAAGTGACTCTGTTACTTTCTATTTTTCAATAGAGAGAGAAACTAATAGTTTTGGCCTCGAACCTAAGGGCTTTATGAAGGCCAATGGTAAACAGTTTGAAATTCAATTGTCCGATATCTTTGATGAAGAACGGAGTAGAGAGAGAACAACCATTACTAAAGACTCTACGGCGACCGGAAAGCAGCGGAAAACCATATCGACTACCCATCAAAACTGGATAGTGACAAACTTTGTTGTTCGTGCTACGCCGGAGATGTTGGCAGCCATTCGCACAGGAAAAGATATGATGTTTCGTTTCTATTTCGGACCTGATATGGCGACTTACAAGATATCGAAAATATCTACGCTTATGTATAGTTTACTTAATCAGGATCCGCGGAAGAAGTAAGCTTAACTATAGAGAAAGGGACAATCGACATCCCTATCGCTTGAAAAACAAAAAGGTTGTTCATGGAATTTCGGGACAACCTTTTTGTTTTGAATATTGTCTAGTACTGAAATAGAGTTAGAAACGAACGGATTTAAGTCCTGTAAGGACGGCTTAAATCATCTTTACAGTACTTATAAAACAAAAATAGTTGTCGGGCTAGCCCGACAACTATTTCTTAAATTATAGTGATTTTGTCCTAATAATAACTGTAATGCTTTTTCAGGACTACATCATTATTACCAACCCGGATTTTGCTTAATGTTAGGATTGATTGAGGTTTCACTGAACGGATATGGGAACCATTCGTGCTTTCCGGCCTTGAATCCATGAGTTATAGCTGCATTAGGCTCTGAATAAGTCACATATCCCACGTGAGTGGCAGTCTTTGTAGCTGGATCTGCATCGAAGAAATGATCTCTCAGCGTTGGAATATGTTCGCCGGCAGTTTTGGCCTTGTCAAACTCATTCCAACGTTTCATGTCAATCCAACGTGCACCCTCATTCCACAATTCGTAATTTCTTTCTTTCTTCACATCAGCCAAAGTCAATGTAGTGCTGACATGTGCAGAACCTGCACGTTTTTGAACATCTGTCAGAGCTTTAAGACCGCTACCGTCATCCGAGGTATTGGCACAAGCCTCAGCATACATAAGCAGTACATCGGCATATCTTTCAATGATGAAGTTGTTGAATCTGTACCAATTGGTTGTACGGTCACCCGGAGCAACGATATTTTTTTTCTGAAGATATAAGTTATTTCCGTAAAGACCATTATTGTCTTTGATACCTCTCTTCTTATCTACTGTTTTCATAGCAGGGGTCATTCCAACAGTATCTGTAACCCAACCGACAGACGAGTCGTAAAGGAACTCATCATAAGAGACCATTGTGCCTATGCGACGATAAGAAGCTCCATCGTTTGCAGCAAACTCCTTGGCAAAATTTTCTTCAACAGCCAAACCGCCCCATCCTGCGTCATCCTGACACACCGGCTTACTTGCCAAACGATCGGTTCTCCAGCCCCAATAGTTCGATTCCATCCAGGTAGAACGTTGAATTTTTCCACCCCAGTCACCAATACTGCTATTGTTAATAAGGTTGGTCTCGAATATTTTTTCTTCACAACCGTCACCGGCGATGTGGAAAAGACTCGCCCAACGATCACCGGAAACAAGCGCATATTTACCAGAATCAATTACTTTTTTAAGAGCTGTTTTTGCACCGGCATAATCCCCTTTGTAGAGGAGAGCTTTTCCCTGAACCGTCCAGGCAAAACCTTTGGTAACTTTTACAGCACCATCTTTATCTGTTGTAGCTTTACGCTCGTCAAGATATTTTGATGCATCGGCACACTCATCGGCACACCATTGAAGCATGGCATCATGCCCTTTCTCATAGTTCCCCGGTTTGTCAGAGCCTCCCAGCACCGTTTCAACAAGTGGAGGATTATTCCATCCCATAGCAAGCATCATTTGACACCATGCACGCATTACCCTTGCTTCAGAAATACAACGGTCTTTTATAGGACTAACCCCATATTTGAAATTATTAATAACGAGGTTACAATGATAGATAACCCAGTAGAAACGTTTGTACATTGTGCTAACTACCGCGGTCTGTGTAGTATGACGGAATTCATTGATACAGGCTTGCCCGTCGTTGTCTGTATAATATGCACCAGCTGCAAGAATATTATCTGCAGGGTAGTTGAACATTACATTGTACGGAACATAAATACCATCGTTACCACCGATATTTTGAGCAAAATCGGCGTACGTAGCAACAAGTGCCGACTGCGCATCGGCATCCGTTATATAAAAATTTTTGATATCAATAACACCATTCTGTGCAATATCAAGTTTATCCTCACTACATGCAGTAAACAGAAGCACGCATAGCAAGAACAGTATATTATATTTTTTCATATTCTTAAGTATTTAGATTAAAATGTCATGTTTAAACCAAATGTAACCTTCTTAGACACAGGATATGTACCCATATCAAAGCCTGCTGAGGAAGCGGTGGTAGTAGTAGCAGTTTCAGGATCGCCTCCAGGGTAACTTGCAAAAGTAAAGAAGTCATCCAAAGATACATAGCATCTCAGTTTGCTGATGAGTAACTTCTTGGTAACCGATGCAGGAAGGGTATAACCTAACTGTATCTGTTTGATTTTGAAATAAGCACCGTTGAATATCGAAGCTGAAGAACTCCAGAATATCCTAGAGTTAACTACTTTTGCCGGATCAGGCATAGAACCATTTGTGTTGGTTGTTGTCCAGGCATGGTCATAGTAGTACTTCAATGAATTAGTCATTGGAGAATCAGCACGATAAGCCATATTCAAGATGCTATTGCCACTTACTCCTGTGCCAAACATATTCATATCGAATCCTTTATAAGCAAGATTAATGTTAATACCGTATGTGATATTAGGAATTCCGCTACCAATTTTGGTCATATCATTACTAGTAGGCACCCCATCTGCATTTTTAGTCTGGTAGATAGGTGCACCTGTTTTTTGGTTAACGCCCAAATACTTATAACCTCTTAAATACCAGATTGGTTGACCAACCTCAAATGCTGTGTAAATATCGTTATTACCCGCTGAAGTACCGGAAATACGGGAAATCGAAGGATCGAGGTAAGTAACCTCATTGTGTAGGGTTGTCAAGTTGGCCTTTACAGAGTAGGTAAAATCTTTACCGATATTATCTTTCCATGTTGCATCGAATTCAAAACCGCGGTTAAGAACATTACCTCCATTAATAGTAGTACTACCTATGCCGACTTCCGCAACCGGAGCAATGGATACGAGAAGGTCTTTCGTCTTTTTGTTATAGTAGCCAGCATTCACAGAGAGTTTGTCTTTCAAAAATCTCATCTCAACACCAAAGTCTAACTGTTCTGAAGTTTCCCATTTCAAGTTGGGGTTAGGCAAACCCGAAGGAGACGAACCATATGATGGAGATGGATTATCTACACCATACTGATACCATGAACCATTGTAATTGACGGTAGTACTATACTGATAACCGCTGAGTACATTGATATTACCATTCTGTCCCCACGATCCACGAACTTTCAGGAAAGAGAGAATTTTGTCATCAATAAGATTCTGGAAGAATTTTTCGTTGCTGACGGTCCAGGCTCCAGAGAATGATGGAAAATAACCCCAACGGTTTGTTTTGGACAACTTAGAAGAGTCGAATGCATCGGCACGGAAGTTAGACTGAATCATATATTTGTTATCATAAGAATAACTTAACCGTCCATAATATCCCATCTGAGACGATTTACCGGGAGTATTACCAAAGCTCTTAACGGTTTTGTCATTACTATTCACATAGTCGAGAAAACGGAAATTGGCATCGTATCCTTTCAAGATATCCGGACCCGAAGCGCTGGCGCTAACATTATCCCAGTTATTTTCGATATAAGACATACCACCCATTGCCGTAATGTTATGCTTATCTATGGTAAGATTGTAATTGGCGAAGTTTTCCCATTGATAGTAGTAGCTGGTATTTGCATTTGCCGAGATGCTATAGTCATTACTATTTGCCTGAGATGTGGCATAATACGGGGTGCTATAACTGTGAGAAGTACTTTGTGACACACGGTAACCAAAGCGAGAAGTAACTACAAGTCCCTTAACAGGTTTGAAATTTCCGTAAAGTATACCACGGAGGTTAATACCGCCACTTGAAGCGTCCGTACGATCTCTTTGAAGCAATGGATTACCATTATTATCGATCACATACTTCGAAGTCGCATAGTAGAGCCCATTGGTTGGGTCTTTGAGAACATTCTTTCCTGCATTATAAGCCTGAAGCGTTCCTGAAGCAAATTGATCCGGAGAAGAATAGTAAACAGGAGTTAACGGATCCATTTGCATCACGCAGTTCATCAATGAACCATACTGAGACATCTGGCTAACTGATTTCGTATTCCAATATTCGAAAGAGTTGTTGCCTCCTATCTGTAACCACGGTTTGATGTTGTAATCAGCATTAACCTGGCCTGTAATACGTTTATAAACATCTTTGTCACCTCTTACAATACCATTGTTGTTGGTTACGTTCAGTGAGGTGAAAAAGTGTCCCTGGTTATTTCCACCCTGAAACGTAACTGTATGTTGTTGGCTGAAAGCGGGACCAAATACTACTTTGAACCAGTCGGTATCTGTTCCATCGTACTTATTTTGTGTTAACTGATTTTGGATAGGAAGACCCGACAATGTTTTGTAAGCAATAAAATCCTGTGCGTTGAAAAGTTTTGCATGCCTACCAAGGCTCTGACTGATTAAATTGACATCATATGAAATGCTTGAAGTACCTTTAGCTCCTGATTTAGTAGTGATCAAAACAACACCGTTACCGGCCTCTGCACCATAAATAGCAGCAGAAGCAGCATCTTTCAATATCTCCATAGATTCAATCATAGACGGATCAAGATACTGAATGTTGTCAACCTTAAGACCATCTACAATAAGAAGCGGCCCGATACTACCCGAGTTTGAAGAGTAACCACGTACACGGATCGATGCCCCCTGACCGGGAGCTCCCGAATTACTCAAAACCTGAACACCGGAAACCTTACCCTGAATAGCAGCGGCAGCATCACTGGTTGCTAAGTTTTTAAGAGCATCGGAACGAACCGAAGATACAGCACCCGACAGGTCACTCTTCTTCATGGTTCCGTAACCGACAACTACAACTTCATCAAGTTTTTTTACATCAGATTCGAGAGTTACGTTCAAAACAGATTTGTTGGCTATTGCAACATTCTTTTTTTGGTATCCAACATACGAAAATTCTAAGGTAGCATCCGGAGATACGTTGATAGTAAATCGACCGTCAATGTCAGAAATAACTCCGGTCTTAATTTTTGAGCCCAAAATAATAATATTTACACCTGGGAGTGATTCTCCTGTGCTAGAATCAACTACGGTTCCAGTTACTTTATGAGCGCTTCCTTGTTGTGCAAACCCTACTGTCATAAAAGACATAAATAGGGAGCACAAAAACAGCCGTAAGAAATGTGTTTTTATGTGATTCATGAGTATTTATAATTTGATCAATTGAAATAATGATATTGTTCAGAATCATTCAAAAAGAATGAAGGAGAGTTATTTTTACATCAAATCAATTCAGTAAAAATATGATTATCTTTGCACTATCAAAACGATACACCGCTATTATACTGCCTAAACTGTCAGTATTCGTAAACAAAGGGGGTGTTGCTTGATACGGGCGGAGCAATGGTCGCAACATTGTTCCGCTTTTCTTTTGGGTGGGGTTGATTACCGGGGAGTCTCTTTCATTGGCGTATAAATTTTAGGTTAAAATATTTACTATTGAGCTATACAAAAAGGCATCTCAACTGTCAGCGCATCTACTTCAATGCCAATACAATCTCTTAACACACCTATATATTTGTATAGGTGTGTACAACTGTAATCAGCTCCTTATTTGAAGCTAATGGTTAAATAAGTAGGTGATAAGAATTTTATACAACGTGAAACCTCTTCATTGTAGAAGAGGAAACTGTCGAATAAAACCAGTATTATCAGTCTGACTAAAAAAGGGAAGTATTCCTGCAAAGCATTTCTTGACGTTTCTATAAAATAGTGGTTCAAACGTCAGAATCTTATTATTTCAGACGATAATTGAAAGGCTGATCTGTCTTCAAGGTCACGTATTCATCAAGATTATTGTTGCAAAGTTAGTATATCTGTGGAATGTAACAACAAGTCTAATCGGATATGAAAATTGAAAACGGAGTATTTATAAGCGTTATTTTGACACTTAAATTTTTTATAATACTAATAAACAGAGTTTTATGTCAAATTTACAATTCTTAAAGGATACAATAAGGGAGCATGATATTATTATGATAAATTAACGAGTACAAAAAGAGTTTCACCTCCATTTGTTGATTAACAGACCGTTTTAGAGGGGGTGACTAATGGCGTGAAATGTTAATTTGTGGAAATCGGTGAAGGAAATTACGCAATGCCAATGTGAAATAGATGGATCAACATGTGCCGTTCCGGCGTAATTCACTCCAAATAGGTGGAAAGACAAACAGAAAAGGTTGTTCCAAACGGGACAACCTTTTCAGTGTTACGAGTATCGCTTAGAAGCAGATGATTAGTCGGTATCCTTCTTTGATTTGTTAGTTATGAGCCTCCTCAGTGGGAGGCTTGAAAATGATAGTAGAGGCGATAACGTTGAAAGAGATGAAAAAAGTTGCGACTAAGAGTCCTATTCCTATTGAGGTTGCTATTTCTGATATTTTATGGTGTGCATACAGGTCATATATGTTTGCTAAACTTGCTGTTATCCAAATACAACAAAATGTCCAGAGCGTCATCTTTTTATACGCTGCTAAAAACCGGTCAAAAGATAATTGTTTTCTCAATTCTCCCAACGGTAGAAAATAATATGTTCCCGATGTGATAATTAATGTGCGCATAAAAGAATGAGGAAATGATTCCCCATTGTCTTCACAGATATATGCTAAGAATAGTGTAACACCCAATATTGATAACAGGTATTTCGGGTTATTCCATTCCAACTTTTTCTTCATGATTATAGTTGTCATTTAAGTGAAATCAGGGCCTCATAAATTGGGCTAACTTGCAGTTTTATTTGTTGTATGCCGGCAATATTTTCCCCAACTCGGTTTCGAAATTCCACATTTCAAATTTGTCGTTCAGCACATCGCCTTTCTGGTCGATAACGACATAACGTGGTATTCCGTTGAACTTGAATAACTGGCGCAGCATGTTGAAGTCATCGGTAGAAAGGCGGTAGGTGTTCTTCATCTCCTGCTCCTTCACAAAATTATTGTAATCTTTTTCGGGCGAACTTTTTTGGTCGGTAATGAAGATAAAGTCGAAGTCGGGGTTGTTTACATATTTTGCACGGGTCGCTTTCATCTCTTTAATTCCACCTACACACGGGCCGCAGGTAGTAGCCCAAAAATCGATGAACAACACTTTCCCCTTGAACGGATCGATGATTTTTCGGAAAACATCAGCGTATGCGCTTTGGGGCAATGGTTTTGAAGCAACTTGTTTCTCGGGGAAGGCTTTGGATAGCAGTTCCTGGCCTGTTGTGGTCAAATAAGGAGTCTTAATGCCTTGTTTTAAGAAATTCCACAAGGCAGAAGCATTTTCTTTCGACGCTGCGTTTTTAAACGAAAAATTAAGCGAACGGACTTTGGCTATTTCGTAGATCATATTCGGCTCAAGCCCCATTTCGTTGTTCAGGGTACAATCTTTTAGTTTCCAAATCTCAATCTCTCTTTTGATGTTGTTAGATTGGGCAAGTGGAAGAACGTATTTTTGTGAATATTTAAAAAGAAGTTCCTTATACTTTTCATTGATATTTTTCGATACCTCACGCATCTGTTCCAGTTGTTTCCGTTCATCGTCGGTAGGATGTTCTTTTACTACGATTGATAAAAATTTCCGCCCTTCAGGGGTAATTTGTATTTTTTCTTCATCAAGATATTCCAGAAAATTCTTTTCTGGTTTGAGTTGGGGTGCATTTTGGCTAGCGTAAAATTGCGCCTGTGTTTTCATAAACAATTCGTTGTATTCGAAGCGGTTGATAAACTCGCTGAATTCATTGCATACCAACAGGCTTGGATCGTTGAGCGGCAATTGTTTTAAGAAATCGTAATATGAAACTGGGACCGGAATTTTGAGCATTTTGTTCGTACTGTCTTGCTTAGCGTAATAATTGCGGTCCATCGCATAATTGAAAAGAATATTGGCATTTTCCAGCATAATTCTATTGCAGAGCAGAGTCTTTGCTTTCTGCGACAACGAGTGTTGTTTCACGTACTCACTATATTGAGTCATATTGTTGTCATATCCTTTCAACTGGTCGGCTTTGAAGTCGAGCGGAGCCATGGTCTTTCTTTTTTTATCGAATACTTCGTAGCTAAACTGGCTGGTAGGGTAAGTCAGAAGTTCCTTGTTGAGTGATGCAAGTGCTCCTCTGTACTCGATATTTTTGAAAGGGTAACGGATATTGGCTTTCCGGTTGGCGGTAAGGAATTCGTCCCAATCGAGAATCATGCACAGGGTTTGGCCCGGTTCGATGTAAAACGGTATGCCATAACGTTCGTTGAATATTGCATGAGTGTATTTCGGCATATTCATAGGAATCTCTGCCTCGAAACGACCATCGGGTTCAATCTTAATCACAACAGGGTAATCTTCGCGTGTAAGCTCGTTGGCGACATAAATAATTCCGGTGGAAAAACCCAGCCGGGGGTCGTATCCTTTTATACAGCCAATCAACCGACTCTGTTTGTCATTGAAAAACGTGGGGAGCTCATAGTTTTCCAATGTTGCTTTAGGAGCTTTTGACAATTGTTCCTGTATCCATTTGTTGATGGAGGGTGATACCACGGCGGGTTTACGAGTTCCGGTTGCGGTTCGATCGAGCGAGATACCGAAAATCTGTTTGTTATAGTCGATCTTTTTTACCGATGCCGGGAGTGGGGGAAACACCAGCACGATGGTGCTGTCGCCCGAGTCCGGCATCCAGATGTATTTGTTAAAAACACCACCTCTGAGCTCTTTTACCTTGTATTCGGAGCCGGTAGCGCAGTCGCGTATTACATCGGCGCTGTCGTATGTAACCCACCAGTGAGGCACAAAAGTAATGTGCATCGAAAGCAGGGTGGCAGTGTCGGTCAGTTCAATTTTAGCCACATTATCGATTCCCGAATTTTTTACCTCGTATGTAGGATTTACAATCGTTCTCTTTTGTGCTATTGCGACAAGAACAAAAAGGACGAAAAAGGCCAGAACAAGTGTTGCGTGTTTCATGTTTGAAGTGATTTGTAGGTTTAATGATTAAGAGGATATAGATAATTTGTTGATTATATGGAAGAATATTCTATTCTAGTCTGTTTTTTGCCCTTTCGTCGATACATATTCTGCAATGATTACAGGAATTGAAACAAAGAGTATTGCACTTCCCAAACTAAGTAGTAAGCTATCCCATGCCAAATTCTCAAAAACGAGCTTATGGATGACTACATATGACGCGGCTAAAATGCCCCACATGGTTACGATCAGGAGGAGGATAATTTTCAGTCGTTTCTTTTTTAGTGTCGTTTCTGACGAATGTATTCTTGCTTTTGAAATGTAGTGCTTGTAAAACAGAAAGACCAATACACTTAATACCGCAACAAAATTCTGCACTATTTTATGCCATCCTCCAATTGCGATGAAAAGCAAAAAGCAGATTAAAAATGGCTCAAATTTTGTCGATAAAGATAAGTCGGGGAATTGTGAGTGAATAGAGATTTTAGATATTTAATTCGATATTTTAGATAAAAATGGTAATTAAACATACTGTTTTATCAATATATGTATATGCAAACATGGCTCAAAATGATTAACTTGTGGTGAAATGACATTATGAAGAGAACAGCAGATACAAAAAAAGGTTGTCCCGTTTGGAACAACCTTTTCTGTTTTGAAATATCGTGTTTCGCTTAGAAACCGCGGATAGCTTCGATACCCGGAAGTACTTTGCCTTCGATCATTTCGAGGAGAGCACCACCACCGGTTGATACGTAGCTTACTTTGTCGGCCAAACCGAATTTGTTGATACAAGCAACAGAGTCACCACCACCAATCAATGAGAAAGCACCGTTTGATGTAGCTTCTGCAATGGCAACTGCAATAGCTTTAGAACCTACGGTAAATGCATCGAATTCGAATACTCCGGCAGGACCGTTCCACAAGATGGTTTTGGATGATTTGATAACATCGGAAACCACAACAGCAGAAGCAGGACCGAGGTCAAGACCCATCCAGCCGTCAGGGATAGCTGTATTGGCTGTTACCTGAGTAGCAGCATCGGGTGCAAATTTGTCGGCAGCAACGCAATCGGTAGGAAGAACGAGGTTAACGCCCAGTTCTTTTGCTTTGGCAACAATAGTGTTAGCCAGTTCCAGCATATCGTCTTCGCATAGTGAAGTACCGATTTTACCGCCCTGAGCTTTTGCAAAAGTAAATGCCATACCACCTACGATAATCAGGTTGTCAACTTTCGACAAGAGGGTTTCGATGATAGTGATTTTTGTAGAAACCTTAGAACCGCCGATGATGGCAGTTACCGGTTTAACTGCTTCTTTCAATACTTTTTCAACTGAATCAACTTCTTTTTGCATCAGGTAGCCGAAAGTTTTCTTGTCAGCATCGAAGTAAGAAGCGATCAATGCTGTAGAAGCGTGTGCACGGTGGGCAGTACCGAAAGCATCGTTTACATAGATGTCAGCCAGGTCAGCCAGTTTTTTTGTGAATTCTTTCTGAGAAGCTTTAACGGCTTTTTTAGCAGCAGCTTTTTCTTCGTCGGTAGCATCTTCTGCCAAACCGCGTGCTTTGCCTTCTTCTTCAGCATAGAAGCGGAGGTTTTCGAGCAAAAGAACTTCGCCTGGTTTCAGGGCAGCAGCTTTAGCAACTGCATCAGCGCCTACACAGTCGTCGGCAAACTGAACTTCAACACCCAATAATTTTGAAACGTGAGCCAGGATGTATTTCAATGAATACTTAGGTTCCGGGTTCTTTTTAGGACGGCCCAGGTGAGAACCGATAATTACGCTACCGCCATCGGCTAAGATTTTTTTCAACGTAGGCAGAGCCGCACGAATACGTGTGTCGTCTGTAATTTCAAAATTTTCGTTCAAAGGAACGTTGAAGTCAACGCGAACGAATGCCTTTTTGCCGGCAAAATTAATGCTGTCAAGTGTTTGCATAGTTATTTTTGTTTGAAGATGATTGTTCTGAATCAGTTACAAAAATACGATTTTTTACTGATTCCCGAAAACCGGAACCAGCTCAATTGTGAGTCTGTAACAGTATCTTATTAGTTTTTAATCAGGCTGATAAACTCTTCGCGGGTTTTAGCTACCTCAAAAACTCCCGTAAAGTCGGAAGTTGTTGTGACCGCTCCGTATTTCTGTACACCCCGCATCTGCATGCAGGTATGTTGTGCTTCTATTACCACCATTACTCCCAGCGGATTGAGCGTTTGCTGGATGCACTCTTTGATTTGGGTCGTCATACGTTCCTGAACCTGAAGGCGGTGGGCAAAGATGTCGACCACACGGGCAATCTTGCTCAGTCCGGTAATGTATTTGTTGGGGATGTAGGCCACATGTGCTTTTCCAAAGAACGGGAGCATGTGGTGTTCGCAGGTGGAGTAGAATTCAATGTCTTTCACGATGACCATTTGGCGGTAATCTTCGCGGAATTTTGCCGAAAGCAGTACTTCGCGGGCATCCATCTCATAGCCCTGAGTCATAAACTGGACTGCTTTTGCCACACGTTCGGGAGTTTTGATAAGGCCGTCACGTTCAGTGTCTTCTCCAAGTAATTTGAGAATTTCACCGTAATGGTACTTCAGCTTTTCGAGCTGTTCGTTGTCTTGTTTTACTATTTCCATCGCGGAATGTTTTTGAAGCTGCAAAAATACGAAAACCTGCCCATATTACGGACAGGTTTTTGTTTATCAGTTCAAATAAAGATTATTGTTTGGTGAATGTCAATGCAGCCGTCGGCGAATTACTCTGTACTATCTCAAGCGTGGTAGTGGAGGTAAAATCCCCGTCCAGTTTGTCTCCATTCGATTCTTTGATCGAGATATTGGGACTGGAGTAGGTATAGGTGAATGCCACAGAACTACTATTAACGGTGTATGTACCGGCTGTTGCCGAGGTGAATTTCAATACCTGTATGTTACCCGATGTTGAGCATTTCCAGCTTGTGTTGATGAGCGAGGTGGGTGCCGAGTCTGTTTTAGAACAAGCGGTTAGCAGAAACAGCGACACACAAACAGTTAGGAATATTAACTTTCTCATAAGCCAAATCTATTATTGGTAAAGTGTTAAGACGATTCTTTGTGCAAAAGTAGTGTCAATAGATGAACCGGAGAAAAGCGGAGGCTCTTTTTTAGTGAAGTTTCACGTTATGGATTTGCTTTCAGCGTTTTTTCACAACCTGATTGGGCATCATAATATAATGCCAGCCACAAAAGGGTTGATGCTGTATTAATGATGACAATTGCAAAGTACTTAAAATGACAATATGATTAGCTGTCATTAAATTTGAATTTTAGAGTGTAATTGTTCTTTGTCCGGCTACAAAAGTACGATAACAAGTATTATATTTCGCTATCTATTGTCTTTACAGTGTCGGTGATCTTTAACGAAAGATTATCAAGCATACTGTATTTTCGTTGATACAGAGCCCGTTTGGAGGTTTTAATCTCTATTGGTTCTTTCTGAACGGCGACTAACGGAAGTTCATACCAGCCATCGTCGAGCAGTTGTCCTCCTGATTCCTCCCATAATGCGTTGTAATTAAATTGAATGCTATGTAATATGGGAATGTAGATTGCATGTTTACAACGATATGCCTGGATGGCATCGCCAGTGCCATAAATAGCTACCATGCCTAACTGTCGGGAAAATTCTTGGATTGTGAACACTAACAATGATTTCGGGCGAAGTCCATGTAGTAATTTTTGTGCTGTTTTTGCCGGATATGAATCCTTCTTCTGATGTCCCTGAACACAACCGATTCTGCAAACCCATTGGCCTGAGTTTATTTCTTCAAATGAAAATGCTGCGGCAGCGATAACTCCCCCTAATTGTTCACATGCAAACGATAGTATAAGTTCTCCTTCTTTCCGGTATTTGTAATCGTACCCTAATGCTAACTCTCCCTCAATAGCATCATTGAGGTTAAACTTCGCCAGGACCAAACGGTTTTTGGTAATTACCTGCAGAAATTTTTCTTTGCTCCGGATGTAACGATAGGTATCAAGAATAACCTTTACTTTCTGTTTTTTCGACCACCGTGTTGACATATACACCCGGAATGGTTTTATATAAAGCTGTGGACGATTAGAAAATATAACTTCAAAATCTGATGATTTTATGAATGCAAACCATTCGGATGCAAATCCGGGATTAGCAAGAGCATGCACAAGGCATTTCCACTTTTGTTTCCTCCGATAGCTTTTGCTTTCATCTGCAAAGGCTTGTGATGCAAGTTGCCAGCTATCGTGTATAACTTGGAAAAATGAGAATTGAGATATAGAAAACATGAGAGAGCTGATTTAGTTTGAGTATGAAATGAAGTGACAATTGACCCTGATAAATCGAATCAACTTCTTCATTAATAAATTAATTGCTCACAATATTTGATAAATCACCCGATTGAATGCTCAACATTTTCTCACATTCGGATATGTAGATGTTGAATGCGGGAAAATAGGCATTTCTTGGATCGGACAGATAAAAAAGGAGCTTAGTTCTTGCAGCAACTAAGCGTGTGTTGATTGGGGAGGTTGTGGCAGTACTTCTTTGTAACAAAGACAGATGGTGCTCTCATTAGCGGGAATAATCCTGAAATGGCTGAGTTGTTGTTTTTTTAGATCAAATAGTAATTTCAGATATTGAACTGTTTTTAGATCTAAATGGGCAATATGTTGTAGTTTGGCGATATTGCCACTAATAGCACGGTCGTGAAATGTATGTTTGGAACAACCCATGATGTTTTCAAACACAAACTCGATCATTGAATCTATATAATCTAGGTCATCAATATCAACAACTATTTTTGACGGAGTATTATAAAATTCAATAGAGTTGATGCTCCGGTTAAAGGTTTGTATTGCCAGAAGCAAGATCAATCCATGCCCGATAATATTTTTAAAACTCAGTTTCATTTCAACTGTAAAAATAATACTAAAACTCTTTTTCTGTATTTAAGATTGCAGGTATGACGCATTTAAAATTTGTCTATAATAACAGAGTAGTATTTTATTGGGTCGTCTGACCCAATAAAAATGGCAGAGATTTTAAATTGCAAACAGCCGTCAGGCCTTTTTCCCACCCTTAAAGACCTCAGAAGAATCAATAGTGGAGCAATATAGCCAATGGGGAACTTTACAATCCTTTATCCGCATTAAGGCTCAAATAACTGATAAAGAAACAGGTGCTCTCTCCAATAATACACGTGACTATATTTCATCTCTTGAAGAACTCCTCTATCCGTTCCCGTTGGGATATTGAAAATAAGCTGCATAGGACTGCTAAATCAAAACTCCACGCTGAAAAAGAGCAAACCCTGCAAAATGTAAAAAGCATGCGGTGATGATACTTATAGGGGAGTATTGATAAAAATCTTAAATGCGTAATTCCAGTGGCAATGTTCCGGAATTGCCTTTCGAGCAGTATATTTTCCTACCTTTGCACCGACAAATAAACACAACTAAATCATGGAAAAGAAACAGAGCCGGGAGACTCTTTGCGTGCAGGCAGGATGGAATCCCAAAACGGGCGAACCACGTGTATTGCCTATCTATCAGAGTACAACTTTCAAGTACGATACCAGCGAACAGATGGGTCGTCTTTTCGACCTCGAAGAGAGCGGCTATTTTTATACCCGTTTGCAAAACCCGACCAACGATGCGGTGGCCGATAAAATCGCGCAACTCGAAGGTGGAGTGGGGGCAATGCTTACCTCCAGCGGACAGGCGGCTTCGTTCTTCTCGTTTTTCAACCTCTGCTCTGCCGGCGACCATATTGTAAGCTCTTCCACCATTTACGGTGGTACTTTCAACCTTCTGGCCGTTACCATGAAGAAAATGGGAATCGAATGTACGTTCGTCGATCAGGATGCTCCGGCAGAAGAGATTGCTGCGGCTATCCAACCTAACACCAAGGTACTTTTCGGTGAAACCATCGGAAATCCATCCATTTCGGTGCTCGATATTGAAAAATTCGCCAAAATTGCTCATTCCAACGGCATTCCTTTGATTGTGGACAATACCTTTGCCACTCCTATCAATTGTCGCCCGATTGAGTGGGGAGCCGATATTGTGATTCATTCTACCACCAAATACATCGACGGGCACGCCAGCACGGTGGGTGGTGTGATTGTGGACAGCGGTAAATTCGACTGGGATGCTCATGCCGATAAATTCCCCGGCCTTACAGAACCTGATCCTTCGTATCACGGACTCACCTACAGCAAGGCTTTCGGAGAAAAGGCCTTTATTACAAAAGCAACCGTTCAGCTGATGCGCGACCTGGGTGCGATCCAGTCGCCACAAAATGCTTTTATCATCAATCTCGGACTGGAGTCGTTGCATCTGCGTATGGAGCGCCATTGTTCCAATGCCCAGAAGGTGGCCGAATACCTGGCAGCCAGCGAAAAAGTGGCCTGGGTGCACTATTGCGGACTGAAAGGCGATAAATATTATGATTTGGCACAGAAATACCTGCCCAACGGTTCTTGCGGTGTTATTTCGTTCGGACTGAAAGGCGGACGTGAAGTGGCTATTCGCTTCATGGACAACCTGCAACTGGCGGCCATCGTTACACACGTGGCTGATGCCCGTACATCGGTGCTTCACCCTGCCAGCCATACTCACCGTCAGCTTACCGACGAACAGTTGATTGCCGCCGGTGTGGCTCCCGATCTGATCCGTTTCTCGGTGGGGATCGAAAACGCAAATGATATTATTGACGATATAGAGCAAGCGCTCAATGCTTAACCGATCTGATTCGGTAATGAAAGAGCCTGATTGTCTTTTGATGATCAGGCTTTTTATTTAAGAGAATGTGACTTACGGAAATATATCCTGTCAAAATTGTGATTATTTTTGTTCGTAATAACAATTCCACATTAGGTTTCATGGCAACAATTCGGGAAAATAAAACAATTGTTCTGTATGCAGTGGTATTCACCTCTTTTGTGATTCCGTTTCTGTCGGCAGCCATCAATGTCGCTCTTCCTGATATTGCGCGTCAGTTCTCACTCAATGCCGTTACACTGAGCTGGATTGCCATGTCGTTTTTGTTGTCGTCGTCTGTTTTTCTGGTTCCATTCGGTAAGCTCGCCGATCTGTTGGGCCGGAAAAGAATCTTTATCTGTGGCAATATTATTGTGGGCATCACTTCGCTGCTGTGCGGGCTTTCCGTTTCGGAAGGAATGCTTATTGGAGTCCGCGTCATTCAGGGTATTGGAGGTGCCATGATGTACGCAACGGGGATGGCCATTATTACTCACATTTTCCCTCCCAATGAACGTGGGAAGGTGTTGGGCATCAATGTTGCAGCAGTTTATCTCGGGCTTTCCATTGCTCCGGTGGCGGGCGGTTTCCTTACCCAACTGTGGGGATGGCGAAGTATTTTTTTTGTGTTGGTGCCGTTTGAAATTGCGATTACTATTGCATCTGCTGTTTTTATTAAACCGGACGGAACAAAAAACAGTCTGGATGCCTTCGATTTCAAGGGCTCAGCCATTTATATGTTGGCAATTTCAGCTTTGATGTATGGCTTTTCGAAATTGCCCGACACCAACGCAATCATTTTGGCTGTTGCAGGTGTTGCATTATTGCTTTGGTTTATTCGCGTCGAACTACACTGTAGTATCCCGGTTATGGAAATCGGTCTTTTCCGCAACAACCGCATTTTTGCCTTTTCAAATCTATCCGCGTTTATCAATTATGCTGCCACGTTTGCCGTAGCTTTTATTCTAAGCCTCTATCTTCAGTATATCAAGGGCATGACACCCCGGGACACCGGTCTCTTGCTGATTAGTCAGCCTGTGGTGATGATGATCGTGGCAACCATTGCAGGTCGGCTTTCTGACAAGTATGATCCCCGGATCTTATCTTCCACCGGTATGAGTATTATAGTAGCAGGATTGCTGATGCTCTCCTTCATATCAGAAGATACTTCCCGCACTTTTCTGATAATTAGTCTTATAATTCTTGGTGCCGGATTTGGTTTATTCTCGTCTCCCAATACGAATTCGGTTATGGGGTCGGTTTCCAAACAATACCTGGGAATTGCTTCGGCAACCATAGGCACCATGCGTCTCACCGGTCAAATGATGAGTTTGGGACTGGCAACCCTCATGATTCACCTTTTCATTGGCGAATCGCATATTACTCCGGCACAACATCCGGCTTTTGTAACCTGCGTGCGGCTTTTGTTCGTTATTTTTGCCATCCTTTGTTTTATTGGCGTGTTTGCATCTTTGGCCAGAGGGAAGAAAAACAGTTGATTATGGAGTAGCCGAGAGAGTCTATAACGAAAAAAGGCTGCCGAAGCAGCCTTTTGTTTCTGACCAGTCTAATTATGCCAAACCGGCAAGAGCCGCCTTCACAGCATCTGCCAATGAAGTTGTAGGGCGACCGATCAATTTTGAGAGTTGATGTCCGTCGTCAAAAAGGTCTCCCTTTTCGGTAGGACCCTGGGTACCGGCTAAAAAGTGAGCTACGCCTTCGGGCAAACCGGCGCTGATAAGAGCAGCCGCATACTCTGCTACTGGTAAATTCGTATACGGAATATTCTTCCCGGTCTGTTTTGAAATTTCGGCTGCCAAATCGCTCATAGTATAAACCTCATCGCCGGCAAGTTCATACACTTTGCCTTCCTGTCCTTCGCTGGTAAGTACGACGACAGCAGCTTCGGCAAAATCGGCGCGTGCGGCGGAAGCTACCTTTCCTTCTCCCGAACTACCGAGTAAAGCTCCACCTGCCAAAACACCACCGATTGATCCGGTATAATTTTCGGTGTACCATCCGTTACGCAGCAAAACATAGGGAACTCCTGAGGCTTTTAGCGCAGCTTCAGTACCAAGATGTTCCTCGGCCAGCGACAGTGTAGAGGTGTCGGCGTGCAGTAGGCTTGTATAAACAATCAGCTTCACCCCTGCTTTTTTTGCAGCATTAATAATATTGGTGTGTTGTGGCAAACGTTGTCCGATTTCGTTTCCCGAAATCAATAACAATTTGTCGATGCCTTGAAAAGCCTTTTCTAACGTTTCAGGCTGATTATAATCAGCTTCGCGGGCTTCTACTCCAAGGGATGCCGCCTTTTGTGGCGAGCGTACAAGTGCCACAATATTTTCAGCGGCCACTTTTTCTTTTAGTTTATTGACAACCAGAACGCCTAATTGTCCGGTTGCGCCTGTTATTCCTATTTTCATAAATGCTAATTTTGAATGATGATTTATTTATTTTACTTCGTCGTAAATCCCGTCTGAATACGGTCCTGTCACCATGATTTTGTTTATATCGGGCAGATGAACGATCTCAGGAATGCTGACGGCATCAAAGTCGATATAAACGAGTTTTTCGGTGTCGGATCCGTTGCGTATTACGTGAGCTCCTTCGGCTCCGGTCGGAAATGTGATGGCGTCGCCGGCTTTTACGGTAATATCTCCTTTTGGAGTACGCACTATTCCGATCCCGCTAATAATATAAAAAACTTCTTCGCTCACTTCGTGATAATGATACCCGAAAGCATAATTTCCCGGTTCTACTTCAATGAAGTTGGCACGACATTTGGTCACGTCGGCAGCAGGAATTACCGGTTTAATAGTGAATTCGTTGCCATTACGGTTAATTTTTTCTCCTTCGGCCGAAAGGTAATTCTTTACAGTTATCTCTTTCATGCTATAATAATTTTTTTGTCTAATGTAGCATGGAACTTCATGTTGCTAGAAATTATCATATTACCCTTGGATGTTGTGAAGCAACATGTTCGTTTCATACTATAATAATTTTTTCGTTTTTGGTAATTCTGAATTCAGGCTGCGCGCAGCATAAATATCGGATCGAGTTGTAATTACTCTGCAAATGTATAGCACTACGGAGCCAGATGCAACATCGTTAGTAACGCACTTATTGGGTTACTAATATTGATATACAACGTTTTACGTATTGGGTGTTCTTGAAGATTTAACCTTATTTAAGTAGAGAGTGGCTTTCTTCCGATTGTGTTACTCTCTTTTGGAGATATTTTGTAATTTTGAGGCGATTAAATTTGAAAATGATGCAGGAACTTGATTTGAAATTTCCCACCTGTCCGGTTCGGAATGTGTTAGCCCGTTTCAGTGATAAATGGTCGTTGCTGGTGTTAGTGTGTATTCTTCAAAACGGGAAGATGAGGTACACGGAAATTCGTCGGTCAATCCCCGACATTTCCCAGAAGATGCTTTCTTCTACATTGAAACATTTGGAAGAAGACAACCTTCTGGTGCGGGAAGCGTATGCTGAAATCCCGCCCCGTGTTGAATATTCTTTAAGTGAAACCGGCGAAAGCCTTATGCTTGCCATGCGCATGTTGCTCGATTGGTCTTTGCAACACTTTCAGGAGGTGACGCAATAAATCCTGTTGCGGTACAGAGTTTAAAAACAGAGGCTGTCTCAGGTAAAATAATCAGAAACAGCCTCTTGGCTAAATGCTATTTAGCATTTTGATTGGCTAACGAACTCTCTATTTTTGAAATGGTACTACAAATTTTATAGTACCAGATCGATGATTTGTCTTTCACCTGTTGAAGAGTTGCCAGAGCTTCTTCCAGATTGCCTCTATCCATACTGATGAGTCCTTTTACATAACTTGAACCAAGATTATCAGTTTCTTTTGACTGCGATTTTGCCAGAAGTTGTTCTGCTTCATCGAGATTGACATTGAATTTAGCAAGGCACCATGCCAGTGTCCCCATAATGTCTTTGTTATCACGATCATTCTGAAGAGCTTTTCGTAAAGATTCTTCTGCTTTTGCTCCTTCGTTTTCCATTGTGTAGATTATCCCTTTTGTAAATTCAGGAGTATAAACGGTGTATCCCTTTTCCTTGGATATCTTTTGCATTTTATTCAGCAGGTTATTGACTTCTTCGTCATTACCATTTATCAATGCACACCGGGTTTGATCCCATAATAACGACATATCGTCAGGAGAAGCAGTCAGCCCTTTCTTGAATACCTCAGCTTCTTTCTCGTGCATGCCCATAGCATGACAAGCCGAACCGTAATTTTCATAGTATCCTGAATTTTTCCAGCCACTTCTCAATTCAACACATAAAGCTTCCAGTTTAGAAAACGCTTTTATTGCTTTTTCATATTGTTCTATGGCACAAAGATTCTCGCCTAAATCATCCCAGAAGATTCTGGATTTTCTGTCTGAAGTCAACATGGCATCGCAACATTGTTGTATCTCATTGCAATCTTTTGTAATGAGCAATCCGTGCCAAAGAGAGATCCAGTCCTGAAGGTCCTTTGGAAGAGTATCTTTGTTGTCATAAGCCATTTGTGCCCACCGTACCGACTCTTTGTAATGTTCAGGATTGTTCGCCAAAAGTGTGGCGTAAAAAGCTGCCATCGCAAAGGTAGAATCAATTTTAAATGCTTCTGTAAAAGCCTTAAGAGCGTCATTACTTTGATCTGCCATCATGTGATGCACTCCTTCCCAGTATTTATCCATAGCTTGTGGGGAAGCAGAAAATGCATCTTTGAAATCTTCTTCATAAGCGAATCCATGCTTCTCTGTGTCTATTGACTGTGCTTTTGAGAATGATGGTGATGAAGCATTTGCGGCTAATACCATTTTATTGAGTGTATTGACGCTCGGTTCGTTAGAACTCTGTTGATCAGTCGATTTTTGTCCGTTTACTGCCAGTACACACATAAATAACAAAGAAACCAACATAATTTTTCTCATAGATAGAAATTGCTAAGTAAATCAATCAGCGCATTGTTCGATTATTTATCTTTTTGGCCTGACAAACTTACAATTACCATTTCAGGCTAAAAGATCACATTTCTTCTTTGCGGTAACTGAACCCAAAGATTGTTGCAACGTAAGTTCAATTTGTGTGTTGCCTACAATTCAGCATTTCGGCTTTTGCTCCCTACTTTTTTGAGGGTTTTCAGGTAAATTCCCATATGTTTGATTATTGGATAATTGAAATATATTTCAGAGATATTCTGTATTCCTGAAGATTGCAGTGAAGTTGGTGCGGACAAGAAGATAGCGAACAGATAAATCGCAGTAAAGATACAATCAGGTAGTACGAATTGTCTTTTTGCAGCCAATTAATATGTCACGATGAATGTCCAAAAAAAAGCGGGTTGAAACTGAAATTTTCAGCTTCAACCCGCTTTGATTCTTGATTTATAATGAAATGATTAGTTCTGTAAAAACTCTTTCCAGTCTTTGGAGTCACCATTGAATAGGTTAATATCCACAATGCCGGAAGCGCCTGAACATTTGCCGCGTTGAGACTTTTGCCACAATGTCCATTTTTGGCTTATTTGAGGAGGAGTTCCGATGGAACATATCCAAATCGGGTTGTTCCTGAATCTGCCTTCAATATATTTCCGGTAAGAATTTTTATCGGCATAAATAACCACCTTACGGTTGGTTCTGCTTTCGATATTGCTGATAAAAGATTGAACTTCAGCGCTTACAATACCGGTATTTTTCGAAAAATTGTATTGGCCCCAATCTTCCACGTCAACTACCGGAGGAAGATCCAGCTCGCGAACATTTACCTGCGAAAGGAAATTGTCTGCCTGTTCTTTGCCGGTGCGGTGAAAACGGAAAAAATGGTAAGCGCCTACCGGTATGCCGGCTTCTTTGGCTTCTTTGATATTGTAAAGATAACGGGGATCAAGATAATCAGCACCTTCGGTGGATTTGATATAGGCAAAATCAATGCCCTGTCGCTTGATAATGTCCCAGTTGATGATACCTGTATGTTTCGATACGTCAATGCCCACGATCTGGTCACTGGTCATATATCTTGATATGTCCACACCGACCATTCTGTGATTTGCCCTTATATGTCTGTGCTTTTTTGAATGCTTGCCGTTGACACAAAACGAGCCGATAAATAAAAGCAATACCGCTAAAAATCCTACCCTGTACATGATACTTCAGTCTTTCTTCAAATATGATGCAAAATTACGGCTTAAAAACCAAACAGAGAAATTGAATCGATGTTAAGTGTTGAATTAATCTCTTGAATTATTTAAAAAGAAACAAAACCAGGAACCAAATTGCTTCATAGTAGTAATTTCGCTTATTTCCTGTCCTTCATTTTATTGATTTCCAGTCCGGCCTGAATAAAAGCGCCAAGTCCATGAGCATCATTGAGCGGAGTAGGGCGGGTGTAATAGAAAACCAGATCGTGCGAAATGCCTGTGCCGATACAGATACCGGAAATTTCTCCTTTTTCATTCACTTGTTTGGTAATTCCTTCCCAGGCACGTAGAGCAATCGTCCCGAATTCTTTGTCGAGCCATCCGCGATTGACCCCTTTGGCAACCGCATAGGCGAACATGGCTGAGCAGGAAGTTTCGGGGTATGAATCGTTTTTATCGAGTAACTGATGCCAAAGTCCCGACTGGCTTTGGTAGCGCGAAAAGCCAAGAATCTGACGCCGAAAAATCTGTAAGAGTTGCGGTCGGAGCGGATGGTTTTCGGGCAGTACATCGAGCAGATAAGCCTGCGCATAAATGCTCCAACCATTTGCACGCCCCCAGTGAGCGACACCCGGTTCTTTCAGGTAGTCGTAGTAGCAATGAAAATAGAGGCCGGTGATGGGGTCGTACAGCAGGTTACTGAACAGAATTACCTGTTTGGCGGCAAAATCGAGGTATTCGCTGTTTTTGGAATAGTCACCCATTTTCGAAAGAAAGGAAATGCTCATGTAAAGATCGTCCAGCCAAACAATCTTGTGACCTTCCGGTCCGCGGGAGAGCGTGCCGTCTGCAAGGCGTCCTTCTTTGTGCAGGACGTAATCCCCAACCCGGTCTATATAAGCTTTGTAGTCAGATCGGTTGTCGTACTGAACAGCGCAGATAAGACCAGCGGTCATGGCACCACAATCGTCCAGACTTTTCATCGCAGCAAAGCGATAATAGGCCGGATTGCGAATTCCTTTTTCGTATTCTTTTCGGATAAATGGGCTGTTATCGAAAATAAACCGATAATTCTTCAGCACGAAATCCTTGTACCTTTCATCGCCGGTTTGTTTGAAAAGGTCGAGCATGGCCATGTTGAGCACCCCGTCTACATATCGCCACTCCAGATATTTGCTCTGAAACGCAAAATCACCGTCGGCAGGTAAATTCTTCGAGTCGGAATAAACTTTTCCCGTTTTCTTATCCACAATGTTGTAGGAGTGTTCGTTCAGGATATTGTCGGCCACCGAACGGATCACCGACAAATCGTTGGATTGAGCCTGTAAGCTAAAGGCAGAAAATAGCAAAGGGAGAAGCAGTAATTTTTTCATGGTGTTTGCAATTTTATTTGACGCTTTTATCCGGTGAATAGGAAAGAACATTCCAAAGCGCTTTTATTTTAGCTTCGGGATCCCATTTTCCTCCGAATGTCCAAAGTGCGTTGATTTGTTTGGGTTTGGGTGATCCTTTCGCCTTTTCCAGATTGTTTCCCATCCAGGCGAAATTCCCGCCTTCGCGTTTCACGTTGTACATATACACCCGTTGACCCCAGGGGCAGGGATCGAGCACCTGATCGGTATAAGCATATCCAATCGGATGATCGATGATTTTGTCGGTCATCGTGCAATTGATGAGGAAAAACTGAGCGTCGTGGTGGTAGCGGCCCAGCGTTACCGGACGTTTCGAGTCGAAATGAGAATCGGTAATGACCAGCTTTTTATCGTAATCGCCCCGTCCGTCATGCCAGATTAACGCCCGTCCATCGCCATAAAACGAGCAACGGGTCGCATAGCACCAACCTCTCGGGCACAAAAAATCGACTCCCGGACAACGCAGGTTGAGATCCGCGTGGTAATACATCCCTCCCTCTTTTGCCCAGAGTGACAATGCGTCGTTGCCATCGGCCCATACGTTGCAATTAATGATAATGGTACGCGTTGCAGTCCCAAATATCGCCATTTGATGGGCAGTAGTCGGCTCAATGGTACTGCCGTAGTTATTATAAACGGTCATGCCACTGATAATACAGTTGTCAGCTCCATCCTGCAATACAATCACACCATTGCCGACTGGTTTGCCCTTGTACTCCTTCATTGTCCGTTTACTCGAAAGCTCCGCGAATATTATCCGTGTGCTGTCGCGATTTTCTCCGATCAATACGATATTCGGTTTGTCAATAATCACCTTTTCTTTGTAAATGCCGTTTTTTACCAGGATGACATAAGGTTTGTCCGGTTTTTCAGGGGCAGCCTCGATAGCCGCCTGAATGCTTGCGCCAGGGGAAACAATTGCCTGATAACGTTGGGCATGTAAAGGACTACATAGCATGATTGTGCAGCATGCTATAAAACTAGCAAGTTTGCTTTTCATGTTTGCTGTTATTTTGAAAGATGATTTTTCTTTTGCCATTCGGGAAATCTGGCTAACACTTTTGCCGGTTCATAGGTGTACCAGCCATAACCGTTTCGGCGTTCGTAACTTATTTCTGCCAGAGAGCTTCTCTTAATACCATCGCGACTACAGAAGAAAGGCTTCTCTGTTGTCAGATCGTAAAATCGGGCCCAAATAGGCGGTGCATCTTTATCTTCAAAGACAACACGGTCTCTTTGACCATTTTGGTTGGTTTCGCTTCCGATTTTTATCCCTTTTATCTCATGATCTTCGAACCATTTTTCTGCACCGTTTACAGCCGAAATAATGGCTTTTGACGGATGGTCGATATCCATCAATAACAAGGCGATACCTACAGATTCGGCTCCGCTGAAAGAAGCCAGTTCGTAGGCACGTGCATTAGCCGGAGCAAGTGTTTTTTCGTTGTGTTGAGCACACCAAACGGTGGGGTGGTGGTTAATCTGAATTTGTGTTTTGAGGATACATTCAACCCCTTTGTTGAATGCCATCTTCGCTTTTTCTTTAAGGTCTTTCCCCAACTCTAAAGGTGTAAATTCCTTATTATCAGAAAACAGATCTTTAAGCAGTGTCATTACATTCACCATGGCATTGTCGTTGTAGGTAATGTGCATCGAATAGGGTTCTGTTTTATCCAAAAGTATCTCATCCTGAGCATCTTTAACCGGAAAATACTGAGGCCATCCTCCATTTTCATATTGTGCCATGAAGATATACTTCACTCCTTTTTCGAATGCCTGCTTGTATCGTTCGTCTTTCAAGTGAGCATATACTTTCGCCAGAAAACGCAATTCAGAGATGGTCGAGCCATTGTCAAACGTTCCGCCTTTTTCATCTTTGGTTTGTAGATAGTGTGTTCTCAGCGAATCGGAAAACGGATGATGATAAGGTTCATTTTTCGCCCATCCTCCAATTTCTTTCTGACTGATCAACACATTTTCTGCCACCAATTTGGCTTCGTCAGTCCCATACCACTCTGATGGCATTCGGGTTGCCACCGTTTCCCATCTCATTTTGAGATAGTCTCCGGGTTTAACTTGTGGTTTATTTTGAGCAAAACCCAAGGTTAATGGGAAAAGCAATAGTATTGTGATTAAATAGTTGTTTTTCATCTGATTTTATGAGTTAAAGTCAACAGTTATTTTTTATAAATGAAATTTCGGAAGACGGCTTTCCCATTGCCAAAGGCAAAAAGACCGGCACGCAGGCTAAGAAATTCGGCAAAAACGTTGTGGTTGTAGCCTGAAATGTCGATGCTTCGGTCGAATTTTGTCCAGTTTTTTCCGTCGGAGCTTTGATAAAAACTCACCTCGTTATTGTCGTTCAGAATGCGAAGAAAACCGTGATTGCCTGCCAATGAAGGAGAATGCGCTTTTCGGGATTGTTGTACAATAACTGAAGTCTCTTTACTATCAACCGCCAGACGAACATTGGCTTTTTCGTTGTAATAAAGAGTCAGGCCGGCGGTAACACCGTCCTCGATTGCATATTCAACGATCACTTCGTACTTTTTATCGGCAGCATTTACCAGTAAAGGCGAACTGTCGGCAAACGAATTACCCTCGGCGGTCAATGTCAGTTTACCATCGCTTACCTGCACCCGTTCGGGCTTGAAAAGTTTATAAAATTGCCATTGCAACCCTAACGTATTTCCCGAAAAATTGTCGGACAATCCGATCCCGTCATTAGAAGGTTTAGCCTGCGGTTTTTGAATTTTAGCCCCGCTTTTTACTCCTTGCGGAATGCGGAACCAGCCGTCTTTGGTCCATTCCACCGGCAACATCAGCGTTTGACGTCCCAATGTATGAAAGCCTTTTTCGTAAGCATGATAGAGAATCCACCATTTGCCGGTGGCATCATCCACAAGCGTACCATGGCCCTGACTCCACCAGGTCTCGTCCCTGTTTTCGGTGTGAATGATGGGATTATAAGGCGAGTTTTCCCAAGGTCCTAACGGATTTTTAGAACGTGCCGTCACCACCATGTGCGAAGTGGCCGGGCCGGCTGTGCCACCTTCGGCTACCGTTTGATAGTAATAGCCGTTGTGATAAGTAGCTTTGGGCGATTCCATGCAGAAACATTCGGTGCTCCATGTTTGCGGGAACTTCCAGCCGTCGTAAAATTTCACCGCTTCCCCGTCAGCTGCCAATCCGTCGGCAGTGAGTTTGATATAATAACCGTTGGATAGATAAAGATAACGCGTTCCGTCTTGTGCAACCAGGTGTCCGGGATCGATGAATCCGTGAATCTTAAGGTCGACAGGCTCCGACCAGGGGCCAGCAGGAGATTTGGCATACACTGCCCAAAGCGTGCCTCCAGCCGGAAAGTAGATATAGTAAGTGTCGTTCACTTTTACAAAATCGGGAGCCCAAACCGAACCGACATTTTTGTTGAGCGCGTGAGTCACCCGTTCCCAATGGATAAGGTCGGTAGAATGCCAGATCAACAATCCGGGATAGTAATTGAATGAAGAATGGGTCATGTAAAAATCATTGCCCACCCGCAGAATGGAAGGATCGGGATAATCTCCACCCAATACGGGGTTGGTATAGGTTTGATTATCAATTTTTTTATGGGTTGCCAGCTTGTTAGCTCCAAAAGTAGGCATAACAAACATTGAAATCAATAATCCGCAAAGGATGTGTTTGATGTTTTTCGATGTCTTCATATCGGATGTTTTTATTTTATCAGTTTCAGTAAGATTGCCATATAAGGTTTTCCCGGTAATGCAATCGTCCGATTATCGCTTTCGTAGATGCCTTTCGTATCGGCTTTGGTGATTGTGAAAACCCTGAGGGACATGTTGTTCATTCCCCAAAATGGTCTATTTGTTCGAAGTTTTCGGTCTCTCTTTCATAACTATCAATGTTATCGCTGACGTGCCCGCAGTTGCTCTTCGGTTAGCCCGTTTTTATGGGCTTCGATATAATTGATCAGCATCCGCATGTTGTGAATATAATCGCCTGTTGAAATATAAAGGGCATCCGATGGATCACGGTAAGGAGACGTATCCGTTTCGTCACCCACAAATGTCTTTACGTACTCTTCTGTCGGTTCTTTTTTTACCCCGTCGCCAATATACGGATGGCTGGTCATTCCGTGTTTTACTAACCAACGACCTTCTTTATCGAGCGACTGTACTGCCCTTTTTACGAAAGCGTCATCCGGTATGCGTGTCGGACGTTCGTGGCTCAAATCGTAATAGGTTACAGGAGTATCGTTTCCGTTATAGGTTTGTTCCAATAACGGAGAATCTTTTGTAGCTTCCTCAACCGGCATAGCGCACAACTTGTTGTATTCATCCTGTAATTCCTGAATATTGACATACGATTTACCGCCGTAATGGCTCAGCAGATTGGTATCGTTGTAATCGACGTAATAGTAGCCGTAAACAACATTTGACCCTTTGCGATGAGGATAAATTGCTTTGTTAGTTCCTACTTCTACAAACTTTGGATGGGAGTAGCGTCCGTTGTCAGTTTCATTTTGAGGTAGACGTGTTTGCTCTAACCATTTCAGGGCTAACGGAATCGGATTTAGGAACTTGCGATCGCCGGTATAGCGGTAGAAGTCCATCAATTGTTTGATGATAGCTTCGGTGTTTCGGGGCAACAGCGCTTTGGGTTCGTAGGTGCGGGCACCGGCAGTCTGAAGATTCAGATCCATTTGTTGACCCCATCCGCCACTGGCATCCTGTGAAATGATATAGAAATTCATGGCCCGTCTTATCGGATCGAGAAAACGTTGTTCGCCCAGCGTCAGATAACATTGGATGAGGAAATGGATATTTTCCCAGATCACGTCGTCATTGTAGGTGTAATAAGAAGTATAATCAGGATGTCCTTGCTTGTTGAAGTCGTACATCAGCGGATAGCGTTGTGGCCATGCACCGATAGGGTATTGGCTTTTAAGGATGAAATCGATGGCTTTATCCAATGCCGGTTTATAAGCAGGATCGAGCTTGGTTAGATACATGCGCAGCAAGAAACGGGCTGTCTCTGATGTGACGTTGTCGTCGAAAGTACAGTTGCCGTAATAATGCTGGAATTCTTCGAGACGCCAACCGTTTTTGCCAACAGTGTTGTACCACTGTTTCAACGAACGATCGCCTGCAAAATCGATCAGATAGTTCCAACCGCCTTCGGGATGTTGTCCGTAGATGATCGCATTAGCTGCTTTTGTGGCTGCCTGATAATAATATTCGTTGCCGGTTGCACGATAGGCATCGAGCAGCATGTGCCCCACAAGTGTTGTTCCGGGATCCTGAAGCCAAATCATTGTTTTAGTGGCTTCCATTTCTCCCCAGCGGCGACTGAAATCGGGAGTGTAGTACCACAAATAGCCACCGTTTGTACTCACTTTTTCAACCATGAAGCGGGTAGCTTTCAACATGGTTTGTTCTACGTCCTGTGTCAATCTCGAATTGTCCTGTCCCTTGCTCATTTGAGTGCAAAAAACTACAGACAAAACAGAAAGAAGGAATACCTTCATTGTTCTCATCGGTAATAAACTTATTGGTTAGTAAAATGAGTTCAGGTTGAATGGTTCGGCCGGCAGGTTGTTATTTTCTGGTGAAAAGGTCGGGTGTTAAGGCTTTGGGTGTGATTCTGATTTTGTAGATGGCTCCTTTGAACCATGACAGTTCGTTTTGTCGGACTCCGAGGGCAGTCCTCCCCGTGAAGAACGGAGTCATCGGAATATTTTCCTGCAACTCTTTTTGACCATTGACGAAGGTTGTCAATCTGCCTTTGTCAACAACAAACGCTACATGATACCACTGGTTCGATGGATGTAGCAACGTAGAGTCGGCTAATGTTTTCTTTGAATCGTTCGCATTTAGAAACGCATCGAAATACCAACCTTTGTTAGTGGATCGGAGTTCCATCATTACGCGACTTCCTTTTATCTCACCGCAATGGAAGAACCGTTGTTCAAATTTCCCTCCATCGTCAGGGCGGAAGATAGCTTCAACGGTAAATTGTTCCAGTCCTGCTAATGGCATTTGATTGATGAAAATGCCATCTTTTGTTCCGTCAAACAAGACGGCTTTACCGAATTTAGAAGAAATTATTCGGGGATTCCCCAATACGCGGACACTATCTTTTGTTTTATCTAAAAACTTGCAGATAATCCATTCGGTATGGTTCTTACCGTTGAATTTAGCTTTCCCTTTTTGTGCTTGCAGGCATAAGGGCAGGCACAGAAGGATCAACAGGAGTGAATAAATTCTGGTTTGTGCCATGGATGTTAAGGTTGTCAAATCAAAGAGTCCGGTTTTGCGCCGGACCCTTTATCTGATTTGTAGTAAATAAATCGGCCGTTCGATAAACCGACCGATTCAGGCATAAGTTCAAAAATTATTGTTATTGGTTAGGGAATCCATAACCATTTGTAATAGTGCCGTTTGAACTATTTACTGTGTTGCTGTTGATCGGATAGAAATAAATCGGAGCTTTCGTTCCATCAAAATTCGGGAAGAAATTTTGATAAAACTCTGTACCATTGCTTGCAATTTGAGATCCCCATGCAGTAAGAGTCATGCTCAAACCACTATCTTGTTCTACAATACTGGTTGCTTGTCCTGTTTTCAGCATTTGCATCATTTGCAGGAATGTCAATCCGGTTTGTGTAGTTGTTCCAGAGGATGTAGTAACTTTTACTTTAGTGGGAGTCCATTGAGTAAACAATCCTTTTATTGCCAAATTGGTTTTACCGCCCGAAACTGCAGCTGCACCTAAGTTTTCCCAGCTGTCAAATTGACCTCTCCATCCCGGAAATAAATAAGGATTAGTTGCATCAGAACACTGAGTGGTCAAACGATAGCCTTTTGAAGTTTTAAGGTCTCCGGTAGTTGTCCAAATATATGCAGAGATGGTATTTCCGTTTGCAAATGTGTAAGCAAGCTGGTTGTTGTCTGCTAAAGCTGTTGCCATTGCCGTATTTATCGTACGGGTTTGTTTAACAGCATCTGCAATCATTCCTGTGCGAATCAATACATTACGGCGATCTCCTTCGCCACCAAATTCCAAAGCCCGTTCCTTGATAATGGCATTAAATAATGATCCGGCATTTGAAATAAAGCCATCAACATTTGCTAATGCTGCTGAAGCGAAAGCACGTTCGTGTACCTGCTTGAGTAACCCGTATGCAGCAGTGCTGTTAGGATCCAATACGGCATTAACTTCCGCATCAAGTAACATGATATCCGATATTCTCATAAAAGGAGCGTTGATACCTGAGCTTCGTTGTGATTTTGTATAAGGATTAGGTTGACGGTTTTCATCAAACTTATTCATGCACAAACCTCCACCAGAAGCTTTGCTACCCGGTGTAAATGGGATCAACTTTTCAACCCCTTTTCCAGTACTACCTGTTACAGTAACTGTTACATCACGGCGCATATCGTTATTATCAAACCATCCGTAGTAATAAACCGGTTGGATGCGTGCTTGTCCATATGATTTACAAGGGAATTGATTAGAAGTACCTCCATCAGAAACACGTCCTGAAGAATACGGCCGTTCGTTAGAAGTTCCAACTGTCATCGGTACTTCGTAGATAGATTCATCTGCAAAATTGGTAGAACCAACATTGTTCATCAACTGTTGGAAGAAATATTGATAGGGATTCCCATATGTTCTTCCTAATGCATCTGTAGTACGTGGGTCGTTTGTACGGAATACAACTGAACCTGGATTGGCAATTGCAGCATCCAAATAAGTCTTAGCAAGCGTAAAGAATTTTTTGTAATCCTGACGACGACCATAAAATGCTCCATTGTTGTCTGCACCTATTTTGTCAAACGTTAAGGCATTTCCGGCGGCATCAATATATTTAATGTCATTCCGGCGGGTTGCATAGCCTCCGGCATAAACACATATGCGGCCAATCAAACCCTGAACAAAGGTTCTGGTAAATACGCCTTTGCTCACCTTGTTTCCATTATAATCCGTTTCCCCGGGGCGATACATTAAAGGCTCAACCTGTTGCAATTTAGTAAGTTCTCCCTCGAAAATAACATCACGTGGTGTCAATCCCACTATGCTTTGTCCGATATGTGTGATGTAAGGTACATCGCCAAAATAGCGGATCAAATCCAGATAACATTGAGCACGTGCAGCAACAGCTTGTCCGTATAGGAAGCCCCAACCAGACGGCGTTTTTGCATTTAGAATAGTATTGAAATCACTACGATTTTCAATAGCTGAAATGGCGTTATTAGCCAACATGATTACCGAATACAAGGCTGTATAGGTTCCTTTACCATCAGATTGGTCGATGGTATAAGTGCTGCTGAAAGCCGATACTGCTTGTCCATTTTCATAAAAGCCTTCAGGATAGTGTCTTTGCAATTGTCCTGAATAAGCCTCCGGGTGTCTTTCAATATCTGAGCCTGGAACATCCAGTGCATAAAAAGTGCCGGCACCATAAACATTAGATCCTGCACAAGAACGCCAGGATTCACGTAATCCCGCTAAACCTGCTTCGGCAATGCTCAAATCCTTATATACAAAACTAGCATCTACTACCGAAGGAGAGGATACCTGGAGGAAATCTTTACAAGATGTCATGGTTGTTGCCATAGCGCATACAGCCAATAACGAATATATTAATTTCTTTTTCATAATCATTGTCAGTTTATTGGTTGTTAAAATGTTACATTTACACCCAAAGTAAATGTACGGGCACGAGGATAAGAGTTATAGTCAACACCTGGTGTGGGGAAATTGCCACTTGAAGTAATTGAATTCACTTCAGGATCAAGACCGGAATAGCCACTCAAACAGAAAAGGTTCCCTCCTGTTGCATAAATACGTACATTTTCAATGGCTGCTTTTTTGAGGATTGATTTTGGTAGTGTATAGCCAATTGTCAGAGTACTCAAACGAAGGAAAGACGCATCTTCAATCCAGTTGTCTAAGATGATCCCATTTTCGAATGTAGGCAGAGCATAGGTCGCATTTGAGTTAAGTCGCGCCAGATTGTCAGGATCCGTATAATAGGCTATTTGACCGTCTTTAACTTCCCAAAGTCTGAATGTATTGCTGAAATAGGAATAGTGATTAGCTCCGAGCGATCCATCCTTGTTGCCGAAGAAATCAGCCATTGCTTGAGCATTGTAAACCTTTCCTCCAATTTGCCATGTGAAGTTCGCGCTGAAATCGAAGTTTTTGAAGTTTCCATTGAAGTTGAAACCACCTGTATGTTTTGCTCTCATGTCGTACTGATTTACTTTCGCGGTTCCATCAGCATTGGTAGCTATTTTCAGGCATCCCGGAAACGCTTTTTGTCCTGTAGGGAGAACAAATGTACTTTTGCCCGGATAATTGACACTTAACGGAAAATCTGCAACGCCTGATTTCAGTGTATAAGTTTTGCTTGCAGCATCATAATTGAAGTCATTCAGGGTATAGTAACCTAAATTCTGGCAACCCATTAGAGTTCCCACTGAATTGCCAACAATCAACTGATAATCATATGACAATGGAGTCTTTAGCGTAGAGCCCCAAATTTGACCGTATTGTGTGATCATACCCGGAGCCAGTTGCTCAATTTTATTGAGATTATAGTTATAGTTCAAACTTGCTTTCAAATTGAAATCTTTACTTTTTATAATAGCAGCATTCAAAGAAAGCTCAATCCCTTTATTAGAGGTTTTACCAACGTTTTGATATTGGTAGGAATAACCGGTTGTAACATCAACAGGAGCTCTTAACAACAAATCTTTGTTAGTATTGTAATACAAGTCAATAGTTCCGTTAATGCGATTCAAAAAGCCGAAGTCGATACCGATATTTCTTGAAATTGTGGTTTCCCATTTCAGATCAGGATTAGGAAGCATACTGCCCGGAACATAAGTGGTCACTACATTTCCATTAACCTGTGCGGTACTTGTGCTCCAGGTATCCTTCCACAGCGAGGAGTTGATATTATCAGCTCCGGATTCACCATAGGATATTCTCAGCTTCAGGTTGTCCAGCCAGCTTTTGGTCTTGGCCATAAAGGGTTCATCCACAACACGCCATCCCAATGCAGCGGCAGGGAAATATCCCCAACGATTGTTGGGTGCAAATTTTGTAGAACCATCAGCACGGAATGTTGCTGTAAGTAAATAACGTTCTAGTAGAGTGTAGTTCGCACGGCCAAACCAGGACTGTGTTCTGGAAGGTGTACCAATAGAATAACTACGAGTATCTTTCCCTAAACTACTATTGGTCATGGTAATCATGCCAAATGCATCGTTGAATCCAAAAGAAGAGGGATATCCGGCTCCGGTTATTTCAGTGCTGTTGCTGTTTGACATTACAACTTCCTGACCTGCTAATACATTCAAAGAATGAGCTTTCCCTAATCCTTGAACCTGGTAATTCAATGTAACCGCATTGCGAGAACTCCATCCATCAGACAAGTCCAATTTTGCATATTTATAGGCGGTATTATAGCCATTATCCCAATATTTGTCATCGCTATTAGATCGTTTCAATCCCAGTTCATCATTTAAGGTAAGGCCTTTAATAATCTCCCAGTTGAATGTTCCCTGTCCATTGATATATTGATCTTTATTTTTTTGTGTATAGTTGTTGACGATACTTACTACATTTTTGCCAAGATCAATGTTGGCATCACCATTACCCCAGCCGCTATAATTGGTTCCGTCACCAAGTGGTTCTATTGCACGGTATTGATATGCTGATGCTAAATTACCTAAGTCATTTTTACCATTGGTAACAGATTGCATGTAAGCTAAGTTCAATCCGAACTTCATATTTTTCTGAAGCTGGTGTGTCAGTTTCAACGAAGCATTCCAGCGTTCGTATCCGGAGTTGATACGAATTCCATTGTCGTTCAGATAGCTTCCCTCGAAAAGGTATTTTGTTTTATCAGAACCGCCAGCAATACTCAGGTTATGATTGTGAGACAAAGCAGTACGAAGTAAGTCCTTCGTGTAATTATGTGTTTGCATGGAGCCATACTTTGTCCAGTTTGCTGCTGCATTAGCATCGCTTCCTAACCCGAAGAAAGTTGACCCAATGCCAGCATATGAGCTACCTAATAATCCAGCATATCCCCACGTGTAAGCTACGTAGTCTTGTGCACTATTTACAATATCTAACGTTTTTGAAGCTGTTTTTGATTGAATATAACTGCTGTATGAAATAGTTGTTTTTTCTCCTTTTGCATTTTTGGTGGTTACAAGAATAACACCATTTGCTCCACGGGCTCCATAGATTGCCGTAGAAGACGCATCTTTTAATACGTCGATGCTTTCAATTCTATCTGCGGGGATGTCCGAAATATCGCTTACAGGGAAACCATCTACGATATAGATTGGGTCGTTACTTTGAGTAATAGAACCTCCACCACGGATTTTGATAGAAACGGCTGCGCCGGGACGACCGTCCTGCGACATTACATTTACACCGGGTAAATGACCTTGCAGCGCTTCTGTTACATTTGAAACTGGATTGGCAGCCAAATCTTTACCGCTTACGGAAGCTACAGAACCTGTTAAGTCCCGTTTTTTTACCGTTCCATAACCAATTACGACTACTTCGTCCAGTTTTTTGGTGTCCTCTTTTAACTGAACATTAATTGAGGTGCGTCCATTAACAGGTACTTCCTGGGAAGTATAACCTACATAACTGATTGATAAAACTGAACTGGCAGGAGCTTTTAACGAGAACTTACCATCGATATCTGTAACGGTACCGACAGTACTGCCTTTGAGCTTGACGGCAGCACCGATGATGGCTTCGCCTTTCTCATCGGTAATTACCCCTGTGACATTGCCACTCTGCTGAGCTAATGCAGCAGTAAATGAGCATAAGATCAATAATAGAAATAAACACTTGATTTTTTTCATAAACACTTTGAAAATAGAGAGTTGTTTAAAGGTCAAAAAGGTTTTATCCGTGTCCGAACACGAAAACGTGATTTTGATTAATTGAAGAAAGTACTTTTTATAAATACTTTAGGTGCAAACGGGAAAAAGAAAATTCAAACCTTTTTCCTTAATCGATATTTAAACAGGTGATTCTTGTGATGGATGCAGTACTGTTCTTCCTGCAATCTGAAATGTGGAGTAGGGATTACGATGTTAGCTTCATGAATATTAACGGTTGTTTTAAGGTTATACTTATTGTTGGTTTCTTTTCGTGCTGAAAGGTCGGATTATTGTCTCTGTTTTTAGGATATTTAACTTTTAAATATCCTTTTATTTGATTTGAAAATCTCTCTCTTATCTCCATTTCGTGCACGAACACGAAATTTACTAACAATAAATCCTTTCTTCAAAGGATGCAAAAACAGGTTACAATATTATTTTTTATTTATGATGTGTTATAAAAGTATTAGATCGTATATTTTTATTTATCAGTTTTTTATGTGTTGTGTTTCGCCCGTCTTCTTGTGCTAACGGCAGTTTGTGTTCTTCCTTTATGGAGGCAATGCATATTAGTTGTGCACAAAGATAATATATCTATTCAATATAACAAAGATTATGCAATGGGAACTCATATAAAAATAAAAGTGAATGATTTGATAAAGGAAATATAAAGGCCCGGACTTTTTTAAGCCCGGGCCTTCGTTTTCATATCTGATAATTCACGCAATTATACTTAAAACCGTATTGTTATTCCAGCAAGACAATTGAATCCTGCCTGCGGATAATACCCGAAGTCATTATAGCGTTCAGGTTGGCTGGCAGGATTTGCCTGATAATAGTAGGAATAGGTCCAGGCATTGCTGATATACTGCTTGTTGAACAGGTTGTTCAGTAACAGCGTCAGGTCAATTCCTTTCACCCCTTTTACCGGCAACGAATAGCTCAGTCGAAGATTATTTACAAGATAGCCCGCTAAAGAGCGTGCGTCATTTCCTGTGTTGTCAATGTATTGTTTGCCAACATACTGTGATTGAAATCCGGCTTCAAAATTACCTTTGGTAAAAGTGAGCAAACTATTGGCTGTTACTGAAGGGGAGAAGGAAATCGGCGTATTACCAAGGTGATTTACCGTTTGCTCTGCCCAGTCCCAATTGTCACCCGAATAGGTGTCTACATATTCGGTAAAATTTTTAATCCGGTTGCGGCTCAACGTCAGGTTGGCATCCCAACGCAACCATGACAGCGGTTTGATCCCGCCTATTAATTCAATACCTGAGCGATAACTAACAGGAATGTTTGACGTTAAGGCTTCTCCGATATCATTGAGTTTGCCGGTCAAGATCAATTGGTTATGATAGTACATATAATAGAGGTTTACTCCGGCCGTTAAAAGCGAATTGTGGAATTTGTATCCGGCTTCGTAATCATACAATGTCTCATTCGTAGGCCATGTTTCTGCAGAACCGTCGGTGTAATTGGTACGGGTCGGTTCACGGTGTGCTACTGCAAACGATGCAAACGCTTCATTGTTATTATCAGGACGGTAGAGTGCTCCTGCTTTCGGATTAAAGAAATTGAATTTCTTATCCACAGCCAGAAGTTGCATTCCGTTGACGGCATCGTCCCATTCGTCGTTGGTGCCGTTCAATGAGTAGGTCACACGACGGTATTGAAGGTCACCGTAAACATTAAATTTGGGAAGCAACTCGTAATTGGCTTTCAGATAAATATTTGCATCCCATTTGCTTACTTTGCTGCGGTAATATTCCGAGTTTGGTAACAGACTGCCGATATAATTTTTTACCCAAATCACTTCGCCCCAGTGATTCCCCCAGTAGCGGTTAACTCCACCGCCAAACTGCGCAGAAATTTTTTCTTTGTTATAATTCAAAGAAAAGACGGCACCGGCAAAGTCGTTACCCATTTTTTTCTGACGAACCAAATCGCTTGTCTTGTAAGTTGTTCCGTTTTCGGTGAAGGGGATTAATGAGTATTTGTTCAATGACTGATCTTGTTTATACTCCTCGTAATAACCATCACCACGTGTATAGTGCAAACCTGCATTGAGAGTCAACGCTGGCGAGAAACTATGAATGCCAAGTAATTGGTAGTTTGTCTGCGTATAATTGTCAGTCTGATTTTTATAATAAAGAGGCTGACCATTAGCATCATAACCCATAAAACCGCAAGGATTGTAAGTACGGTGCGTCGCCAAAGAGTCTTTGGGAACTCCATCCCAGGCGTGATAGGTTTTTTCTGTTCCCCCAAAGGTCACAAACTTAACCGTAGTCTTTTCTCCATAATAACCGGCTTGCAGGAAGTAGGATTTCATGTTTACCGATGCCCGGTCGATATAGCCGTCGGATGTTACCGAAGAGAGCCGTGTGTCGATTGCCCAATGATTATTTAGCAGGCCTGAACTTGCCTTGGCTGTCATTTTCAATGTATTGAACGAACCATAGGCCATGTTGAGTTCGCCTGATGCTTTGGGAGCGTAATTCTCAGTTTGTAAATTGATATTGGCACCGAATGCGGCGGCACCATTGGTGGAAGTTCCCACCCCACGCTGAATCTGCATCCCTTCGAGCGACGAGGTAAGGTCAGGTACATCCACCCAGTAGGTTCCCTGTTCATCGGCATCGTTGTAGGGAATGCCGTTGATAGTTACGTTGATACGTGAACCGTCGGTGCCACGGATACGGAAATAAGTATAACCGATACCGGTTCCGCCATCGGAAGTTGCCACAAAAGAAGGTGTTTGTGATAATAAATAGGGAACATCCTGACCGAGGTTACTTTTAGCCAGTGTCTCTTTGTCAATATTGGTGTAAGCCACCGGTGATTTATCGGTAGCACGGGTCGAAAGGACTGTTACTTCGTCCATCTGACGGGAGGTTTTTTGCAACTTTATTTCACCGTTGAACGGAACTTTAATAGTTTGTTCAACAGCAGAAAATCCCACGAAAGAAATTTTTATTTTTGCCGATTTGCCTGGCACGGCATGGAAATTGAATAGACCGTTTGCATCGGTACTTTGGCCTTGTGCTCCAATGACAACGGAAGCTCCCGGAAGCGGCAGCCCGTTTTCGTCCACCACTCGCCCTTTCACAACGCTCTGTGCCGAAAGGGATAGCACAAATAACTGCAACAAGGCAGCCAACAAAATTTTTCTCATAACATTCAGTTTTTTAGAGTTTAACAAAATGTGATGAGGGCTTAAAAAACGATGAGGATAAATGCTCATTCCCTTTCCGGAATTACCCGGACAGGTTCAAAGGGTATAATCTCAGCCCGTTATGATAAGGCACCCCAATTGTGGATAGATTGAAAAACAGCGTGTTGCGTTGTACACCGCAATTCTGCTTTCAGGCTGCAAAGGTAGCGTAAGAAATGTTAAAAACAAAATTTGGCGAAAAGTTATTCCATCACCAACTCTAAGTAAGCGTCCAGATCGGCGGGTTGGATGTTGTTTTCGGAGTTGACGAAGGTTTTGGCCAGTCCTGTTTTTTCCTCCTGCAAAAGACGGATTTTTTCCTCAATGGTTCCTCGCGTAATAAAGTGGTAAACAAATACATTCTGCTGTTGCCCGATGCGGTGCGCTCGACTGACGGCCTGCATCTCCACTGCGGGGTTCCACCACGGATCGACGATAAATACATAATCGGCTGCCGTCAGGTTTAGTCCCACGCCACCGGCTTTGATCGAAATCAGGAAGAAGGAGATGTCCCGGTTGTTCTGGAAGCGTTCCACCACTTCCTGTCGATTGGTGGTTTCGCCCGTCAACAGGCAATAGTCGAGATTATTCTCCTCAAAATAACTTTTGAAAAGATTCAAATGCATCACAAATGATGAGAATATCAATACTTTATGCTTCCGGTTACGAACGTTTTCAAGTGCTTCGATAATGGAGTCGTATTTTCCCGACGGGTAATCGTTGTATCCGCACAAAGCCGGATGATTGGCAATCTGTCGCAGGCGGGTAAGTGCTTGTTGCACATAATTGGACATTTTCAACCGGCTGGCTTGTTCGCGGGTTTCGAGAATTTCGTTCCGCACCTTCGACTTTTCCTCTTCGTAGAGTTTGGCCTGCTCTTCTTCCATTTCGCAATAGACCACCTGTACCGAGAGTTTCGGCAACTCGGGAGCCACCTCTTCTTTCGTTCGTCGCAAAATAAACGGAGCGATCATCTTTTTCAACAGTTCTTCACGACGCGGATTCTTATCTTTCTCAATCGGATCGATGAAATTGCTGTTGAAATACGAAAACGAATGGAGGAAACCCTTATTGGCAAAATTCATTTGCGCCCACAGGTCGGCAAGCGAATTTTCGATCGGAGTACCGGTCAGTAGCAGCTTATGGTCGGCTGACAATTGCATCAATGCCTGATAGGTTTTCGAGGCCGGATTCTTCACGTACTGACTTTCATCCAGAATAATATTCTGAAAATGAATATTTTTAAACAGATCGATATCATTGCGCACCAAACTGTACGAGGTAAGAATAACGGCTCGTTTTGCAGCCCTTTCCAGCGAGCGATCGCGGGCAGGGCCGTGGTGCACCCACACCGTGAGCGACGGGGCAAACTTTCGGATCTCTTGCTGCCAGTTGAATATCAGTGAGGTAGGAACTACAATCAAATTAGGTTGATACGTCTTTCTTGCCGGTTCCTCAAACAGACTGGGCTGAATATCACTATTTTTCTGGTTGTCAATCGTTCGCAATTGGTGCAACAAGACAGCTATCACCTGAATGGTTTTTCCCAAACCCATATCGTCGGCCAGACAAAAACCCCGGTTTTGCTGAAGCAACGCCAGCATCCAGTTGTAGCCAATCATCTGGTAATGACGAAGCGATGCATTCAACCCTGCCGGTGCTTCCTGCCATCCGAGTGTCGGTTGCTTTTCTGTTGAGACTTCTTCCGGTTCTTCATCTGCTCGCAGCAAATTGGCATGTTGCACCGACAACCGCATTTTGTCGTGCTTTCCCTCGGCCATCAGGAAAACGCCTTCGAAACGGGCCAGCCACTCTTCGGGAAGAATCGCGATTTCACCGTTAGGAAGTACAACTTCCCGTTGTTTGGACAAAATGTACTCTTTCAGCGATGGAAATGGAATTTTTTGCGACCCCACATGCACCCAGATGTTGAGGTCGAACCAATCGCGTTTTGCAGAGAACTCTTCTTTCAATTCGGGTGTTTCCAGCGAAAAAATCTTGTCGAGATGTTGCCTGAAACCGATGCCGGCATCTTCCAGCTTTTGCCTGTTGTTTTTCAACCATTCTATGACCTCAAGTTGCATCGCATGCTGATCCGGATTGCGTCCGCTTACCCTCACAAACTGATCGTTGCAAAATTCAAGTCCCAGCTCTTTTATGCGCTCAAGCGCTTTTTTCTCAAACAATTCATTGCGGAATGTTTTTCGGAAGAAATATTCATCGTCCTGATTCTGAAATTTTACGGAGACCTTACGCTCTTCAAAATATTTCCAGCTTTTGTCGGGATAATCGAACTGTAGCATGAACGCATAATTGCCCTGCAGGTCTTTCTCAAGCAAAAGCACAAGCGCAGGATTTCCGCGATACGTTTCAATGGTAAAACCTTCCGCTTCTACATCAAAATCGCGTATTGCATTTAATACGAACGTCTTGAAGTATTTTTCCTCCATGGCTTTGGGCACTGAAACATACTCTTTCAGGATGAAAGGCAATAGCTTTTTTGCATCAATATCGGGAAACGAGTAGAGGCGGTTGTCGATGATAATGCGGCAGGGCGATTGATGCAACACGTAAGCCGCCTTCTCGAACAAACGGATACTCTTTCCGTTGTATCGAACCGACAAAAAATAGCGTGTTTCCTCTTCCATGCGGTGAAAATGGAAAACCGCCCGGCTTTTCTGGGGCAACAACTCTATCCGATCGTCGGTATAGACGTTGGCATATTTTTCATCTTTGAAGAAAAGCGGCAGTTTTCCCTCCTGCATCACATTCAGAATAAGATCGATACGCTTATCTACATATTCTCTTACGAAATTCTGTTTCAGCTCATTGGCGTCATCCCAGGCAGATTTAAGGTTGCCGGTGTTTTTGAAAAACTGGTGTGCGATATTCTGGTCGCTCAACTCGGCGCTGGCTTTGACCAGTTGCTGAATCTCTTTCGGGGATTTTTTGAAGTAATCGCGTTTGGGAGTAAATTGTTCGAAAAGCGTAAAATGAGCGGTGGTTTTATTGTATTCTGCCATGTAAGGCATTAAAATATAACCAAATAATACATGCTTTCGGATACAGACAATGAGTTGGAGCATTCGGTCGAACAATTATTGAAGTATACAAAAATAGGAAATTGTTTCTGCTCCGAAAAGGGATGGACGAATTAATCGAACACATTATTCAGATGTAAAGCCCCTATATTTTAGTATGCTAATGTGTTTTGCAGAAGTTAATTTATTCTTTGCCTGCGGCAGGCCAGTCCCGGCGGATTTGCAATCCGAAGACGGAATCGAGGATAAGGATTTGTAATCCGGCAATGTTCTACCGATAGCTTTGTATGGCACTAATTATTCAGATGATCTTCGTTACGGCGCAGATCCGCCGATACGATTATCTTCTATATATCCGGCTGGACGGAGTATTATTTACTATAATATCCTAATTCATCTCTCATCATTGTTTCAATTTCTTTCCAGAGTGTCATTAATCGAACATTTCTGTCCTGATGTCCAATATTTCCAAGTTCCTTAGCTGTAATCTCTATGTCTTTGTTTGATGAGAGCTTATTTAATACAATTCGAAATTCGTCGCTATAATCTGTTGTCAGTTTTTTGTATTCCTCAATTTTTGGGAGCATTTCATTGCTACAAACCATTTTTAATTTGTTCAGTTCTTGATTTACAATCAATAAAGGTTCAACAGATTTCTTGGTCATATTAACTAATTCCGTATTGAATTTAACCAAAGCATTATTCCTATCTTCCTCTTCTCCTGAAAGTAGAGTTGCCATAAGTTCAGAACTTGTTCCAAAAATCATTTTCGGGTCAGTTCGCATTTTATTATTCATTTCATCCATTTTATTCATGAAGTTTGAATAAACCTCGAACCGTTTTTCAAGAATCTTATCATACTTTTGATGTTTTCTCGAAATAATGAATTGAATAATTGCCCATGTCCAACCAAGAATAGCAATTCCAATTGTTATATAGTCCTTTATTTCCATTTTTATAATTCTGCTCTTATTTTATTTTTTTTAAGACAATCAACAAGTTTATTCCTGTCCCGTCAGATTTGCAATCCGACGACGGCATCGAGTAAAAGGATTTGTAATCCGATGTTGAGCTCTCACAGAAACGCCTAATTAATGTTTCCCCGATTTATGCAGCTTGATGGTGATTGGGTCGAGTGTGATGAGGCAGCCTTTGGGCATTTCGAGCAATTCGGGTTCGAGGTATTCGTAAAATGCCTCCAGTTTGTCGGTTTCATCGATCATCTCAATCATTACCGGCAATTTCTCGGTCAGTTCCCAAAACTTGGAAGAGTAGATGGTACTGCTCAGTCCGTAACCCATAATGCCGCGATAGACGGTTACCCCCGAAATACCCTGTTTGCGGGCTTCTTGCACTATGTATTCGTACAATAACTTGTTGTTAAGTTTGTCGGTAGTGCTGAGGTAAAACTTCAGAATGCTGTGTGACTTTTCCATAGTTAAAGCAGATTTGAGGTGACGTAACCGAGATAGACCGCAGTGAATCCGAGAAATATACTCAGACCTGTATAGAGTAAGATTGACAGGATCAATCCGTTATGGAGCAACATCAGGTTTTCATTGGCAAACGACGAAAAAGTGGTGAATCCTCCGCAAATTCCCACCATCAGAAACATCCGCCATTCAACGGTCAGAATGGCACTTTTATCGGCAATACCTGTCAGAAAACCGATGATGAAACAACCCAGTACGTTCACCAGCAAAGTTCCCACCGGAATTGAGAGAAAATCGACATGCAGATTCAGTTTCGAGACATAAAAACGGGCCACACTGCCAATAAAACCTCCCGAACCGACTATGAGTATTGTTTTGAACATTTTATGTTGAATTCTTTCTGCAAATGTACGGTAAAAACAGAATAAAGAACCAAGATCAGAGGAAAAAGACCTTCGTTGATTATTGAAGGAGGCTGATTTTCAGTTCAAATTAGCAATCAAAATCTGTTATAAGTCTCGCAAAAAATCACTAACTTTGTGGCGTTTTTTCAGAACAAGTATCACAATCGTTAATCGCAATATAATTAGCAGTTTATGAGCAAGAAATTTGCCGAATATTCGTCTTTTAATCTTTCCGATATCAACAAAGAGGTGCTGAAGAAGTGGGATGAACAGGATATTTTCCACAAAAGTCTCGAAACCCGCAAAGGCCATCCGAGCTTTATTTTCTATGAAGGACCTCCTTCTGCCAACGGAATGCCGGGCATCCACCACGTGATGGCGCGTACCATCAAGGATATTTTCTGTCGCTACAAAACGATGAAAGGTTTCCTCGTGAACCGTAAGGCCGGATGGGATACACACGGACTTCCCGTGGAACTGGGTGTGGAAAAACGTCTGGGAATTACCAAAGAAGATATTGGCAAAAAGATCACCGTCGACGAATACAACGCAGCTTGCCGTAAGGATGTGATGAAATTCACCAAAGAGTGGGAAGATCTGACCCGCAAAATGGGCTACTGGGTGGATATGAACAACCCTTACATCACCTACGACAACCGCTACATCGAAACCCTTTGGTGGTTGCTGAAAGAATTGTATAACAACAATTACCTCTATAAAGGCTACACCATTCAGCCATATTCTCCTGCCGCCGGTACCGGATTGAGCACTCACGAGTTGAACCAACCGGGTTGCTACCGCGACGTGAAGGATACCACCTGTGTGGCGCAATTCAAAATTAAAGGCGAAGCGAACGGATTTTTCCTTGCATGGACAACTACTCCGTGGACACTGCCTTCAAACACTGCTCTTTGCGTTGGTCCGAATATTGATTACGTCAGAGTAAAAGCTGCCAATCCTTATTCAAAACAGGAGTGCGAATATATTTTGGCCGAAAGCCTGCTTGGTGCGGTGATGGGCAAAAACGAATACGAAGTGTTGGCAAAAATGAAAGGCAGCGATTTGGCCGGCATGGAATATGAACAATTAATTCCGTTTATGAATCCGGGTGAAGGTGCTTTTCGTGTCATCACCGGAGATTTCGTGACCACTGAAGACGGTACCGGTATTGTGCATATCGCTCCTACTTTTGGTGCGGATGACGACCGCGTAGGGAAAGCCAACGGAATTCCTCCGATGTTGCTGATCGATAAAGACGGCAATCAACGCCCGATGGTAGACCTTACCGGAAAATTCTATAAAATCGAAGATCTCGATCCTGCTTTTGTGGCAGCAAATGTCAACGCAGAAGCTTACGGCGAATATGCCGGACGTTACGTGAAAAACGCGTACGACGACACGCTGACTGATGCTGACGCGACACTGGACATCGACCTTTGTGTGATGTTGAAACAACAAGGCCTAGCGTTCAAAATAGAAAAGCATGTGCACAACTATCCGCACTGCTGGCGTACCGACAAACCGGTGCTCTACTATCCGCTCGATAGTTGGTTTATCCGCTCGACGGCTGCCCGCGAAAAGATGATCGAACTCAACAACACGATCAACTGGAAACCGGCCTCTACCGGTTCGGGACGTTTCGGAAAATGGCTCGAAAACCTCAACGACTGGAACCTTTCGCGTTCGCGTTACTGGGGAACTCCGCTGCCGATCTGGCGCACCGAAGATGGTTCGGAAGAAAAATGTATCGGTTCGGTTGCCGAATTGATCGAAGAGATTGAAAAATCGATTGCTGCCGGATTTATGACCGAAAATCCGTATAAGAATTTCAAACCGGGTGTTTACACGGCCGAAAACTATGCGGTAGAAAATATCGACTTGCACCGTCCCTATGTCGACGGAATTATCTTAGTTTCCGAAAGCGGCAAGCCGATGAAGCGCGAAAGCGACCTGATCGACGTTTGGTTCGATTCGGGTGCGATGCCTTTTGCCCAGCTACACTATCCGTTCGAGAACAAAGAGCTGGTTGAATCGGGATCCAATTACCCAGCCAACTTTATCTCCGAAGGTGTCGACCAGACCCGTGGATGGTTCTTTACCCTTCACGCTATCAGTACGATGGTGAAAGGTTCGGTGGCCTTCAAAAATGTGGTTTCCACCGGGTTGGTACTCGATAAAAACGGCAATAAAATGTCGAAACGCCTTGGCAATGCTGTCGATCCGTTCTCGACGATCGAAAAATATGGTTCCGATCCGCTGCGCTGGTATATGATGACCAATGCTTCGCCCTGGGACAATCTGAAATTTGACGTGGAAGGTATCGAAGAGGTGCGCCGTAAATTCTTCGGAACGCTTTACAACACCTATTCGTTCTTTGCTTTGTATGCCAACGTCGACGGATTTTCGTACACCGAAGAGGAGGTTGCCCCCGATCAGCGTCCCGAAATCGACCGCTGGATTCTTTCGCTGCTCAACACGCTGGTGAAGGATGTGGACGAATACTACAATACTTACGAACCGACCCGTGCCGGTCGTGCCATCTCCGACTTTGTGAACGATCACCTGAGCAACTGGTACGTACGTCTAAACCGTAAACGTTTCTGGGGCGGCGAATACGATACCGACAAAATTTCGGCATACCAAACACTCTATACCTGTCTTGAAACGGTTGCCCGCCTGATGGCACCGATCTCTCCGTTCTATGCGGATAAACTGTACAATGACCTGATCAAGGTAACCGGCACAGGAAATGAAGTGTCTGTTCACTTAGCTGACTTCCCCACCTATCGTGCTGAGTTGGTAGATAAGACGTTGGAAGAACGGATGCAGTTGGCACAGGAAATTTCGTCGATGGTACTTTCATTGCGTAAGAAAGAAAATATCAAAGTGCGTCAGCCGTTGTCGAAAATCATGTTGCCGGTGAAAGACCAGACGGTGCGTGAAAATATCGAAGCGGTAAAAGCCTTGATTCTGAACGAAGTCAACGTGAAAGAGATCAATTTTGTCGACAATACCTCTGGCATTCTGGTGAAACGTATTAAACCAGATTTCAAAAAGCTTGGTCCGAAATTCGGCAAGATCATGAAATTGCTGGCCGTTGCAACAACAGCGATGTCGCAGGAAGATATTGCCGCGCTGGAACAGGACGGTAAGTTTACGTTCACCATTGAAGGTCAGGAAGCAACTATTGAACTGGCTGATGTAGAAGTTATTTCGGAAGATATTCCGGGCTGGTTGGTTGCCAATGATGGCAGTCTCACCGTGGCGCTCGACATCACCATAACCGACGAATTGCGCAAAGAAGGTATTGCCCGCGAATTTGTGAACCGTATTCAAAATGTCCGTAAGTCAAGTGGTTACGAAATTACCGACCGCATCGTAGTGAAAATTGAGAAACAAGCCGAAATTAATGATGCAATTGCAGATTTTTCTGCTTATATTGCAACTCAAACACTGGCAAACTCGATTACTTTGCACGACAAAGTGGAAGAAGCTGTAGACCTGGATTTTGAAGAGTTTATTGTTAAAATAGGAGTTAACAAGGCGTAATCTAAAAAAAACAAAAAACGTATTGTAATCTCTTATAGAATCTATAATTTAGCGCTCTCTTAAAAACGACCTAAAATTTATTTGCAATGGCAGAAAAAACACGCTATTCGGATGCAGAGCTGGAGGAATTCCGTGCCATTATTATGGAAAAACTTGCAAAAGCAGAACATGACTATGAACTGCTGAAGCTGAGTCTGACCAATATGGACGGCAATGACACCACCGATACTTCTCCTACATTCAAGGTGTTGGAAGAAGGAGCTTCAACTTTGTCGAAAGAAGAAGCCGGACGCCTTGCTCAGCGCCAGATGAAGTTTATACAACACTTGCAAGCCGCTTTGGTTCGCATCGAAAATAAAACTTACGGAATTTGCCGCGAAACCGGCAAGCTCATTCCGAAAGAACGCCTTCGCGCCGTTCCTCATGCCACACTGAGTATCGAGGCCAAAGGAGGCAAGTAACTTACAACCGTACATTTTGCGACGGCAATCGGGAAAAATGTACCGGTTGCCGTTTTTTTATTTTAAGCTATATATAATCAATATGTTACCATCTGTTTCAGGTAATTCTCTCTTATCCGAAGTTAAGGAGATCATCCAGAAGGCAAGAGAAACTGCTATTCGTTCCGTCAATTGGGAACGGACGCTTATGTACTGGCATATTGGTAAACGAATTTTTCAAGAAGAACAGCAAGGAAAAGAGCGTGCCGACTATGGTTCTTATCTTATTAAATACCTTTCCGAGCAGTTGCAGCCCGAATTCGGAAGCGGATTTGGATATCGTCAGTTAGAATTAATGCGTCAGTTTTATCGCGTTTTCCCAATTGCGAACGCACTGCGTACGCAATTGAGCTGGACTCAGTACAGGCTGTTGATACGAATTGAAGATGAACATAAACGGGAATTTTATATTGCCGAAGCTGTTAAGAATAATTGGACCTCGCGCCAGTTAGAAAGACAGATTAACAGCAGTTTGTATGAACGGCTGTTGATTAGTAATGACAAGGAGAGTATCCTCGCCATAGCCAAAAAAGAAAAACAACCTTCACATCCTGCTGAAATCATCAAAGATCCGATGGTTCTTGAATTTTTGGGACTCAAGCCGAATGCAGCATATTACGAAAAAGATCTGGAGCAGTCTATTATCAATCATCTACAGGAATTTATTCTGGAACTTGGTAACGGGTTTGCTTTTGTTGCCCGACAAAAACGCATTCATATAGACGGCGATGATTTCTTTATCGATTTGGTCTTTTATAACCGACTCATACAGTGTTTTGTTCTAATTGAACTCAAAATAGGTAAGCTGACGCATCAGGATCTGGGGCAATTACAGATGTATGTCAACTATTATGACCGAACAGAACGACTACCTCACGAAAATCAAACTATTGGTCTTCTATTGTGTGCAGATAAAAATGATAGCGTAGTCAAATATTCATTGCCAGAGGATAATAAGACCTTATTGGCCAGCACATATCAGCTCTATTTACCCACAGAAAATCAACTGCTCCGTGAACTACAAAGCGAGTTGGATAATTTTCTTTCTAAAACAGATAACGAATAATAAATCAATAATATGCCACTTACAAAACGTATTATTCCCTGTCTTGACATCAAAGACGGGCAAACTGTAAAAGGAATCAATTTTGTGAATATACAGGCAGTTGGTGACCCTGTTGAACTGGGCAGTCGCTATGCTCAGATGGGTGCCGACGAACTGGTATTTCTCGACATTACGGCTACGCACGAAAAGCGTAAGACCTTTGCCGAGCTGGTTACCCGCATTGCCCGCCATATCAACATTCCGTTTACCGTAGGAGGTGGCATCAGCAGCGTGGATGACGTGTCGGTACTGCTTAATGCCGGAGCCGATAAAATTTCGGTTAACTCGGCGGCTGTGCGTAATCCGCAACTGATAAATGATTTGGCCAAACAATTCGGTTCGCAATGTGTGGTGCTGGCAGTCGATACTAAGTTTGTGAACGGCGAATGGATTGTGTTTCTCAACGGTGGTCGCATTCCGACAGAAGTGCGTACTTACGAATGGGTAAAACGTGCAGTTGACCTTGGTGCCGGCGAAATATTGCTCACTTCGATGGATCACGACGGAACCAAAGCTGGTTTTGCCGTTGAACTTACCCGCATGGTTTCGGAAAGCGTATCGGTACCGGTTATCGCCAGCGGCGGTGCAGGAAACATGGATCACTTTGTGGATGTGTTTGAACAGGGGAAAGCCGATGCTGCTTTGGCAGCTAGCCTGTTTCACTACGGTGAAATTGAGTTGCCCGACCTGAAAGGGTATTTGAGAAGCAAAGGCGTGGAAGTTAGAATATAATGATTCTCCGCCTTCAAGAAACTATTAACCTTTTTACAGATGCCCTTACTCGATGACTCGTCAAGCTCCGAATTTTGCAGCAATCTTCAGGAAGGAGCCGATTATTATATGGCTCCCCAGGGGTATCGGATTATGACAGAATATTACCTTGCCAAACGGGGTTATTGCTGTTCAAACGGTTGCCCCAACTGCCCCTATTCTCCTAAAGCAGTGAAGGGAAACCGGAACCTTCGGTCTGGCATCGCAGAAAAATACGGACTATAGTTTGCAATTATACCACACATGACTATTTTTTACTCTCCAAATATTCTCGAAACCTCTGTTCTTTCCGAAGAAGAGTCGCTCCATTGTGCCAAAGTCTTGCGTATGAAAGTCGGTGAAGAGGTACTGATTGTCGATGGTACAGGCGGAATGTTCGGGGCAAAAATTGTAGTGCCGCATCCTAAGCACACAGCGGTAGAAATCATCAATCGCCAAGTAACAGAGACCGGAAGAGCTTCGCGGATTCATATTGCTATTGCACCAACGAAAAACATGGATCGTCTGGAATGGTTTGCCGAAAAGGTGACCGAGATCGGGATCGACGAGATTACGCCTGTTTTCTGCCGTTTTTCCGAACGAAAAAACATCAATCTGGAACGTGTTGAAAAGATTCTTGTTTCGGCCATGAAGCAGTCACAAAAGGCCTATCTTCCGAAGCTAAATCCGGCATGTCCGGTGCAGCAACTGTTGAAGCAAGCCACTGAATCGCAGAAATTTATTGCCCACTGTTACGAAGGCGAAAAACGATTGTTGCAACAGCTTTACAATAAGAACGAATCGGCTTTGGTGATGATCGGCCCCGAAGGAGATTTTAGTCCGGAAGAGGTGGAAATGGCCCTGCAAAACGGATTTCAACCGGTTTCGCTTGGTGAGAGCCGCCTCCGTACCGAAACGGCCGGTGTAGTGGCCTGTCACACGATGAACCTGTTGATGACGCTTTAGAAGATCATCCCGGCTATCATTACGAATATAAACCCGTTGAAGAAACCTGCCAAAGTTTGTTCGGGGGTATGAGCATCCAGAATAACGCGCGAAGAACCTACTGCCGCAGAAGCGAATAAAGCTCCTATTATCAGCATGTAAGGATTAATGACGTAGTGCATGGCAACCACAAAAATACCTGCCAGCAGGCCTCCCATGGCTGAAAGATGAGCGCTCATTTTCCAACGCAAATTTACCAGCAACAATACCAGCAACGCGGCGGCGCTACCCACCACCATCATCACGAACCAGCGCGGCATATTCACATTCCACAGGTAATAAGCGCAAAGCATGTACGAAACTAACGAATAAACATAGGGACGGGTTCGTTCCTGTCGTTTATCGATATTGAGAGATGTTACTTTTCCCAGTTTCAGAAAAAGGAAAATAATGAGTGCGGGGATAATAGCCGTACAACATAAAACCGTAGTGGCAACAATCAGTTTCGGCAAAAAGGGCACTGCTGCAAAACGTGCCGTTGTGAAGAGCAGAAGGATTCCGTAGGTTGGAATAAACAACGGGTGGAAAATAACAGATATGATTTTTGCTGCCAGTCGCATGGTATGTTAATTATTAAAGCGTTTTGAACTGATATCCTTGTTGTTTCAGAAATTCAATAGATTCGGGCAATGCCGCCAATACGTTTTTGTTCGATTTTTCCGAATCGTGAAAAACGATGATAGAGCCGTTTCGGCTATATTTTTTGACGATGGAAACGATATTTTCGGGCGACAGCGAACGGTTGTAATCGCGGGTAATCAAGTCCCACATTACGATACGGTATTTTGCTTTCAGCTTTTTGTAAAGATTCCGGGTTAACTGCCCATGAGGAGGTCGCAACAAATCGGAATCGATCAGCGCTGATGCCTTCTCCACATTTGCCAGATATTCATTTTCCGGCATCGAAAATCCTCTCACATGGTTGAAAGTGTGGTTTCCAACACGGTGTCCGGCATCCGTTACCATTTTGAAAACCTCCGGATACTTTCTTACATTGTCGGCCACGCAAAAAAAAGTTGCCTTTATATCGTTTTTTGCCAGTATTTCCAGTACTTGTGGCGTTGTGCCCGGTACAGGTCCATCATCAAAAGTCAGATAAACCGTTTTTTGCGCTTTGTCCATCCGCCACAATGCATTGGGAAAGAGTCTGCGCAAAATCCATAAAGGACGTTCTATCAGCATAATGCAATAGTATCTTTTTCCATTTCGATCGTTCACCCGCCGGGGATCGCACGAATAGTGTTTTATGAGAAGCAAAGATAACACTTAATTTATATTCCGGCAATGAAGAGCACGGAACTGTCGGCCGGCTTTTATTGTAGTTGGTGTGGAAATTAAAGAGCAAAGAGAATTTTCCTTATCTTTGTCCTTCCAAAATTATAAATATCAAAATATCAACAAATAACCCTATAAAAAATCTATGAGCGACGACAAAAAAATCATTTTCTCGATGGTGGGCGTGAGCAAATCGTTTACCCCTCAAAAGCAAGTCTTAAAAGACATCTATCTCTCTTTCTTCTATGGAGCCAAAATCGGTATTATCGGTTTGAACGGTTCCGGTAAATCGACTCTTCTCAAAATTATTGCCGGAGTGGAAACTTCCTACAATGGCGAAGTGGTATTCTCTCCCGGTTATTCAGTGGGTTACCTCGAACAGGAACCGCATCTCGACGACAACAAAACCGTGAAGGAAGTGGTTCAGGAAGGTGTACAGGAAGTGATGGATCTGCTCAAAGAATTTGAAGAGATCAACGAAAAATTTGCTGATCCCGATGCCGATTTCGATGCACTGATTGCCCGTCAGGGCGAGCTGCAGGAAAAACTCGATCATCTGGATGCCTGGAATATAGACAACAAACTGGAACGTGCGATGGATGCACTCCGTTGCCCGCCCGAAGATGCACCGGTGAAAAACCTCTCCGGAGGAGAACGTCGTCGTGTGGCACTGTGCCGTTTGCTGCTGCAACAACCCGATATTTTGTTGCTCGATGAGCCGACCAACCACTTAGACGCAGAGTCGATCGACTGGTTGGAGCAGCACCTGCAACAATATGCCGGTACCGTTATTGCTATCACCCACGACCGCTACTTCCTCGACAATGTGGCCGGTTGGATTCTCGAACTTGACCGTGGCGAAGGAATTCCATGGAAGGGTAATTACTCTTCGTGGCTCGACCAGAAGACTACCCGTATGGCGCAGGAAGAAAAACAAGCCAGCAAACGCCGCAAGACCCTCGAACGCGAGTTGGAATGGGTGCGAATGGCACCAAAAGCCCGTCATGCCAAAAGCAAAGCCCGTTTGGGTGCCTACGATAAACTATTGAACGAGGACGAAAGAGATCGGGAAGAAAAACTCGAAATCTTTATTCCTAATGGTCCGCGATTGGGTAACAAGGTAATCGAAGCACAAGGCGTGGCTAAAGCATACGGCGATCGCCTGCTGTTCGACAATCTAAATTTCTCGTTACCACCGAATGGCATTGTGGGGATTATCGGACCGAACGGTGCAGGTAAAACGACTCTCTTCCGCCTTATTATGGGACTGGAACATGCCGACAAGGGAACTTTTGATGTGGGCGAAACCGTGCAGTTGGGCTATGCCGACCAGACGCACAAGGATATTGATCCGACCAAAACCGTCTATCAGGTAATTTCGGGAGGTCAGGATTTGATTCGTGTCGGTAACAAGGAGGTGAATGCGCGTGCATATCTGTCGCGCTTCAATTTTACCGGTGGCGATCAGGAGAAACTCTGCGGTGTACTTTCGGGTGGAGAACGTAACCGTTTGCACCTTGCCATTACACTGAAATCGGGCGCTAACGTACTTTTACTTGACGAACCTACCAACGACATTGACGTGAATACGCTACGAGCTCTGGAAGAAGGTCTGGACGACTTTGCCGGTTGCGCTGTAGTTATTTCGCACGACCGCTGGTTCCTCGACCGCATTTGTACCCATATTCTTGCTTTCGAAGGCAACTCTGAAGTCTTTTTCTTCGAAGGGTCTTACTCGGAATACGAAGAGAACAAGAAGATGCGTCTCGGCGACGAAGCCCCGAAACGAATTCGGTACCGGAAATTGATGTAATCAGACAATTCAAATAACTATTCATCGGATAACATTAGATTATCCGATGAATATCCGATAAAAGCACATTGTTTATGCAGTGCCGATTTCAGGGTGCTCATAGCCTAATAATCTAAAGAAATAATCATGGAACCCATTATCCACATTCAGAACCTGAACAAGTTTTACGGTTCGAAACATGTATTGAAGGACATTTCTATCGACATTGAACCGGGACAGGTGATTGGCTACATCGGGCCGAATGGTGCCGGGAAAAGTACCACGGTGAAAATTCTGGCCGGCTTGTTGTCCGATTTTTCTGGCGATGTTTTTGTGAAAGGCATCGATATTCGCAAAGATCCGGTAGCTGTTAAATCGCTCATCGGTTTTGTGCCCGAACTGGCAGAGCTTTATGATGTACTTACTCCTAACGAATTTCTTTCGCTGATTGGGTCGTTGTATAACCTGCACGAAGAGGTGGTGGCGGAACGTGCGAACCGAATGCTCGATGCTTTTGGGTTGGCTGGCAACATGAACCAACGCATGGATACCTTCTCAAAAGGGATGAAGCAGAAGGTGCTGATTACTTCCGGATTGTTGCATAACCCCGAAATTATCATTCTGGACGAACCTCTCAGCGGATTGGATGCCAACAGCGTTATTATTGTCAAAGAGATCATCGACAAACTGGCTAAGAACGGGAAAACCATCTTTTATTGCAGTCACATGATGGATGTGGTGGAAAAAGTGAGCGACCGTATTATCCTGATTGATCAGGGCAGGGTGGTGGCCGACGGAACTATTGATGAATTGCGCCAGCTGCAAAACAAAGATAGCCTTGAGGATATATTTGCGGGGCTGACGGCCACCGAATCGATGCACGAGGCCAGTGAAAAATTGTTGAACGCCTTTGACTGATCACCATGAATTTTATCGACAGGTTTTTACTTCGTGTGGTAATGTTTCCCACGTTTCTGTATAACAAGCTGGGCGTGGATACACTACAATTGCGTGCGATACTTACGGCTAAGTTGACCATGGACAACCGCAGGCCTGCCTCTTTTGGTATGCAAAAAAGGAGAGCCGACAAAAAGGAGATAAACGGAGCTACCCTGAAAATGATTTTGAGTGGCCTCATCATGGGATTGTTTATGCTCTTTTCATTTGCCGTTGGTAGCGGTATGGTAACCAAATTGGCTCTCTTTATGACCATGTTTATCTTTATGGTTTGCCTTACGCTGATTACCGACTTTACCTCAGTACTGATAGATATTCGCGACAACCTGATTCTGCTGCCCAAACCGGTTTCGGACGTCACTTTTATGACAGGCCGTTTGCTGCATATTGCTATCCGCACTTCCATTGTTGTATTCCCATTGTCGGTGCCGGCATGTGTTACTGCGGCTATTATTCAGGGTCCGGCTATTATCCTGCCGTTTATTCTGATGATTGTAATGATGACACTGCTCAGCATCTTTTTTATCAACGCGGTGTACCTGCTTATTCTGAAAATTACTACTCCGGCTAAGTTTCAGAACATTATCGGATCTATACAGATTGTTTTTGTAATGATTGTGATGCTGGCCTATCAGGTATTGCCGAGAATGATAAATTCTAGCATTATGCAGCACATCAGTATCTCTGAGATTCCTTTTGTCCATTTTGTTCCGTCGTTCTGGTTCGCAGATGCCTGCATGCTGCTTTCAGGTGCCGGTTTCACTGTGGAGGCGATGATCAGCTTGGTGCTTTCTGTTGTTGTTCCTGTTTTGTCTATCTGGGTGGTGATCCGGTTTTTTGCTCCATCTTTCAATCAAAAACTGGGAATGATTACGGGAGGTACCGCCGAACAAAATGTTGCAACGGAAAAATCCGGAGCGGAGAAGCAGGTTATAAAGCAATCTTTTTGGCAACCAATAGCGCATTGGTTCACAAAGCCTGGCGCTGAACGGGCAGGATTCCTTTTTGCCTCTCATATGATTACCCGAAGCCGCGATTTCAAGATGAAAGTATACCCCTCGTTCGGCTCAATCCTCATTATTTGCATAATGCCTTTCCTGCAAAATCATACGTTGACAGATGTCAGTCTTGGAAGCCCGAAAATATTCAGACTCCTTCTCCTGCTGATGTATATGTGCAGTCTTCCCATGAGTGCCGCATTAATGCAAGTTTCTTACTCCGACAAATTCAAAGCATCGTGGATCTTTTTCGTTACGCCTTTGGAATGTCCGGGAGCAGTCATCAGCGGATCGGTAAAATGTATGGTGGTATTTTTCCTCATACCTTTTGCCATGATACTTACGTTGGTGGGAGTTGCCTTACAAGGATATACCGTATTACCTAACATGTTGCTGGGATGCATAAACTTATTGGTCATTTGTTCCTTATTGGCATATCTTTCGGTCAAGAAGCTCCCGTTCTCCACTGCACAGGAGGCATCCACACGGGGAAATACCTTTGTCCGCACCATGTTGTTTTTGCTTATTCCTGTCACAATAGGAATAGTTCATTGGCTTTTGTCAGGATTTCTGTGGGCGATACTCCTGTGGATAGTCATTTCGTCAGTAGCGCTTTGGTTGATATTCGACGAAATCAAAAAGCGGGAATGGAGCAATCTGAACCACTAATTGGATGCCATTGGGTGTATGTCTTACATTGTACCTGCTCGGCATTGTCGATTTTCTGGAAGAGGCATTTCCTGCAACGGATATCATCCCTACGTTTACTATAGCCTGGATATACCGAAGGGTTACAGATAGCAGAAAAGGAGAGCTTTAATCATTTTCCTTGCTTTTGTTGTTAAAACTCTTTACATTTGTTGTTCTCAAGCGTTATACCTACAAAAAAGAGAGAACAGATGTTTCACCTTTCTTCAATTCCGGAATGGTTGTTGCTGTGTATTTATCTTTTTACGATGGCACCTACCATTGTGGTGATTCTACTGGAAAATCGTAATCCTGTGAAATCACTGGCATGGATCCTTGTGCTCATTTTCCTTCCTTTGCTGGGTTTTATCTTATATCTTTATTTAGGGCAAGACTACCGCAAGCAGAAAATTGTCGCAAAAAAGAGCATACGAAGACTGCACAACCGTCCCAAAGAGAATCTTGAAGAACTGGATGTGGATAACAGCTCTTTGTCCGAAAGCAAAAAACACCTTATTCATCTACTGAAGAATAACAGTGAAGCACTTGCTTTTCAGGGGAACGATATTTGCATCTACACGAATGGCGTTGATACGTTTGATGCCCTGTTCGGCGAAATTGAGAAAGCGACCAGAGAAATTCATATCGAATTTTATATCATTGAGGACGATGAAGTAGGAAAGAAATTCCGTGAATTGCTTATCCGCAAAGCATCTCAGGGTGTACGCATACGATTGATTTTTGACTTTGTGGGGAGCTTTCATTTTAAGAGGCCTCAGCAAAATGAACTCAGGGCTGCCGGGATAGAGCTCTACTCGTTTTTGCCTGCTCACTTCAAAATTACCATTCGCAAAAACAGGATAAACTACCGGAATCACCGTAAAATAGTGATTATTGACGGCAGAGTTGGCTTTACCGGTGGTGTCAATATTGCCGACAGATATTTGACGGGAAATAAACTCGGCATGTGGCGCGATACATTTATGCGGATCGAAGGTCCGGCTATCCATGGATTGCAATACGCGTTTCTTACCGATTGGTTTTTTGTGAGCCGTCAGCTGCTTTCCGGCGATCATTTCTTCCCTTATATTCCGCCCATTCCCGACCGTGACAACGTTGTGCAGGTTGTAACCAGCGGTCCGGATTCTGATTGGGAGAATATCCAACAGGGTATTTTTGTTGCTGTCACTTCGGCAACCCGGTATGTCTACGTACAGACACCCTATTTTATGCCTACCGACATTGTGATGTCAGCTCTTCAAACTGCTGCTCTCGGTGGTGTCGATGTGCGGGTGATGATGCCCGAAAAGACCGATACTCCTATGACTCAATCGTGTAGTTATTCCTATATCACCCAGTCGCTTGAGGCCGGCGTGAAGATTTACCTCTATCGCAATGCTTTTATGCATAGTAAGGCCATTGTAATCGACGATGAGATTTCAACAGTCGGGTCTGCCAATATGGATTTCAGAAGCTACGAACAGAACTTTGAGCTCAATGCGTTTATTTATGACGAAAAGACAGCCGTCGAACTCAAAAATATCTTTTTGGCCGATCAGCAGTTATGCACTGAAATTACCCTCGAAGAGTGGAGTAACCGTCCGATTTCAACCCGTATCAAGGAGTCCGTGGCTCGCTTGTTTAGTCCGTTGTTGTAAGATCGGATTGTGATATTTGGGGAGCAAATACGGGCTAATTTATGTACCTTTGTAAAAACAAAATTGTGAAAATAACCTCTGACTTTTATAAATATCGTGTGTTATGCGCTCTTTGGAAGTTAGTAGTGTAATAGGCCTGATGTCAGGTACATCGCTCGATGGACTGGATATTGCTCACTGTGAGTTTAACAGCAATGAATACGGCAAGTACGATTACAGAATTACCGTAGCAGAAACTGTTCCGTATTCAGAGGAATGGAAACACCGATTGAGTACGCTTGAAACAGGTTCGGCTTACGATTTTGTAAAGACCAGTGCTGATTTGGGAAAATATATCGGCATTCAGGTACGTTCTTTTATTGATGAAAATAATCTTCAGCCTTGTCTGATTGCGTCGCATGGACACACCATTTTCCATCAGCCGCAACTTGGCTTTTCGTCGCAGATTGGCGATGGGAACGCGATACTTGCCCAAACCGGGATTCCGGTTGTATACGATTTCAGGTCATTGGATGTGGCTTTGGGTGGTCAGGGGGCTCCATTGGTTCCAATAGGCGATCAGTTACTCTTCTCTGATTATGACTTTTGCCTTAATCTGGGAGGTATTTCCAATATTTCATATAATCTTAACGGTCGCAGGTTGGCCTATGATATATCTTTGTGCAATATGCCGCTCAACTATCTGGCACGTCAGATGGGAGCGGAATATGACAGAGACGGAGAATATGCCCGTTCTGGAAAGGTAGATCAATCATTGCTTGATGCGATGAACAACCAGAGCTATTTTACTGAAAAGGGACCCAAATCGTTGGGAAAAGAGTGGTTTGTGGATGTTTTTCAGCCGATGCTTATTCAGTCATCAATTCCGTTGAAAGACAAAATGCGGACTATGGTGGAGCACATTGCGTATCAGATTACCCGCGATGTAGAACAATTGCCCAAAGGAAAGATGTTGATAACCGGCGGCGGTGCATTGAATAAATTTCTGGTTGAGAGGATGCAACAACTGTCACATCACGAACTTCATGTGCCGGATAAGTTGCTTGTCAACTACAAGGAGGCTCTGATTTTTGCCTTTCTTGGATTCTTACGGGCAAATAAAAAAGTAAATACCCTTGCATCGGTTACCGGGGCGCCCGAGGATAGTTGTTCCGGAAGTATCACCGGATTACCTGTTTCTTTGATGTACGAATAGTTTTTGTAGTGCAGATATTTTAGAGCTTAGTTTTGTTTTACTTAAATGAGATTTTCTTATGAAGACAAAATTCTTTCTTTTGATGGGATTGCTGGTTTTCGCGGGAATCGTTTGGAGCCAGAATGAAAGCCGGCAAAGCAAGGCTGCCGCGAAGGAAGCCAAAGTAAAAAAAACAGTTGAAACCGAGCGCTATCGACTGATACTGGATCAGGCCCGACCCATGCGGGGTAATATGATTCCTCTTACGTCGGAATATACGCTCACTATTGCGCAGGATTCTGCCACCTCTTATCTTCCCTATTTTGGAAGAGCCTATTCAGCTCCGATCGGCAGTGAGGGCGGAATAAAGTTTTCGGAACCGGTTTTGGAGAAGAAAACGACATTCAATGCAAAGAATAAGAGCTTTACTGTTAGTTTCAAAGTACGGGCAAAAGAAGATACATACCGGTTCTTTGTTACTATTTGGCTGAATGGGACAACGACAGTTAGTGTCACCAGCAACAACCGGCAGCCAATCGACTTTTCGGGTACGATTGAATTGCCGGATAAATAATACCACGATACAACTTGTTAACTGATATACTATTTAGAAAGAAATGTCTTATCAAAATTTTTATTTTCTCGGAATTGGCGGCATCGGGATGAGTGCTTTGGCTCGTTTTTTCAGGGCTAAAGGATTTGACGTTGCCGGCTATGACCGTACGCGTTCCGATCTGACTCAACAATTGGAAAAAGAAGGGATTGCCATCCATTATGAAGATGAGGTATCTTTAATCCCCACTTTATTTAAGCAACCCGACAACACCCTTGTAGTTTACACACCTGCCGTTCCTGCCGACCACTCGGAACGGCTTTTTTTTGAACGTCACGGATTCAAACTCCTCAAAAGAGCGCAGGTGCTGGGCGAGATTACCCGTCAGCAACGGGGCATTTGTATTGCCGGAACGCATGGCAAAACTACCACATCGACTATGACGGCGCACCTGCTCAAAGAGTCGCATGTGGATTGTAATGCTTTTTTGGGAGGAATCTCCAAAAACTACACAACCAATCTTTTGTTATCTCAAAAGAGTGACTATGTGGTGATTGAGGCGGATGAATATGATCGCTCGTTCCATCAACTCACACCTTACATGGCAGTTATTACGGCAGCCGATCCCGATCACCTCGATATTTACGGAACGCCCGAAGCTTTCCGCGAGAGCTTTGAGCACTTCACCTCGTTAGTTCGTGAAGGGGGCTATTTGATCGTCAAAAAGGGAGCTGAATTAACTCCCCGTGTTCATCCGACGGTGAAATGCTACACCTATGCAGTCGATCAGGATGCAGATTTCAAAGCTACCAATGTGCGGATTTCCAATGGAGAAATCACATTCGATTTTCATACGCCGACTGAAGAAATTCATAATATACGGCTCGGAGTTCCTGTCCCGGTGAATGTAGAAAACGGAACCGCAGCAATGGCTCTGGCCTGGCTGGCTGGTGCAACTGCCGAAGAACTGAAAGCCGGAATGGCTTCGTTCAAAGGGATTCACCGTCGTTTTGATATGCAATATAAGAGCGACAAGGTTGTTTTTATTGATGATTATGCGCATCACCCGACCGAGCTGAAAACAAGCATCAGCTCAATTAAGAAGGTATATGGCGAACGCAAAGTGTGTGGTATTTTTCAGCCGCACCTCTACACTCGTACCCGTGACTTTGCCGAGGGTTTTGCTGAGGCATTGTCCTTGCTCGATGAGGTTATTTTGCTCGATATTTATCCTGCCCGCGAACAACCGATACCGGGTGTTACATCTCAAATTATTTTCGACCGGATTACCACCAAAAAGAAGACCCTCTGCACGAAACAGGAATTGCTTGGAATTCTTCAAAAAAAGAAGGATTTTGATGTTTTGGCAACGTTTGGGGCTGGCGATATTGACCGGCTGCTACCGGACATAAAAAAGTTGCTCGAAAATAAGGAATAATTCAGGAACCGGAGTTTTACTGATTGGCAGTAGCTCCGGTTTTTTCTGCTTTTTTGAGGCTTTTCTTGAAAAAATATTCTTCCCACATAACCCACATCAGGAAGATAATGAGGTAAAAAATATACTTGAAGAAATAGCTGTGTACTATTTCAAATGCTTCAGGATCGTGGCTTAGAACTACCCCCACCACAGTTATTCTTAACACATTTACCATGTGAACGACAAGCAGACCGGCTAAAATGTACCACCACTTGTGCTTCCATGGGCCACGGCTAAAGGCTATGATGCATGCAAATATAAAAGCTTGTTTGATACCCGTACATCCCCAGGCTATTTCAGAACTCTGTCTGTTTGCAAATTCAAACATGGTTCCATGGGTAATGGCAAAGGGAACGTTGAATAATTCGAAAACCAGACTGACAACCCGTATGATCTCCTTTTGTTCAAAAATGAAAGGACCTGTTATGTTAATGCCGAGAAACCTCACATCCGTGTCATAGTTTCCATCCTGAACAAAAATTTTCCAAAACCAGTTAGCTGCCATCATCACCACGATGAAGATAAATACTCCTCTGAAAGGAGCTAATCTTGTCGCATATTGCTTTATGTCGGCTTTCGTTAACATAACAACCAGGTTAAGATTTCATATATTAGTTGGTCAATTTTTTGAATACATCTTCCATACTTTGCGCTTGCTGTTGTAAAGTCAAAAGGGGTATATTGGTCTCTACCGCCAGACGAAATATGTCAGAACGAACATCGGCCGTGCTTGTTACCTCAAAGGTGTTTTTACCAATCGGTTCAACACGCAGAACTCCCGGAATGGAACGAAGTCTGTCGGGAACAATAACTCCGGCAAATTCAACAAGTGCTCCAAACCGGTCTTTATCGACTTCATGTAACAGATTGTCTTCCGTACTGTCGGCTACCAGTTTACCGTTGTTGATAATGATTACACGTTTGCAAATTGCCTTCACTTCCTGCATGATGTGAGTGGAGAAAAGAACGGTTTTCTCTTTTCCGACTTCAATAATCAGGTTTCTAATCTCGGCCAGCTGATTGGGATCGAGTCCGGTAGTCGGTTCATCCAGAATCAACACCTTTGGATCGTGAATCAGCGCCTGTGCCAGTCCGACACGTTGACGGTAGCCTTTCGATAACTGGCCTATGCGCTTTTTGTATTCACCGGTCAAGCCTGTGCGTTCTATCATTTCATCCACCCGGCTCTTGCTTTGTTTGCCCAAATGGTACGTTCCTGCCACAAACTGAAGATACTCTTTGACATAAAGATCAGGATACAGCGGGTTGTGTTCCGGCAAATACCCGATCATCCGGCGTGTTTCAAGTTCCGTCTCGCTCACTTTTTCTCCGCAAACAGTTACCGTTCCTGAGCTTGCAGAAATATAACCTGTGGCAATTTTCATCAGGGTTGATTTTCCGGCTCCGTTCGGACCAAGAAATCCTGCTATTTCGCCTTCGTGGAGTTCAAAAGAGACATCGTTCAGAGCTGCCTGCTGACCGTAATATTTGGTTAAATGCTGAATGGATAATGACATTTTTTCCTTCTCAAATTGTTGTATCTTTGTGTCTGCTCAATTCATTGTCGCGATAGTATATTCAAACAATGACTTAACGCAAAAAGAAAGACAAAAATAACTATTATTTTGCACATTGATCTTTTAAAAGCAAATACATTATATGACTCCCTCGCTTAAGATAAAAGGAATCCGTATTCCCGACGATGTTCGTAAGTTACGGTTGCGCCCCAGCGATATCCGCGATCATGCTCAAATTGTGTTCGGCTTGCTGCTGTATGCTTTTGCATGGAAAGGATTCTTGCTTCCACACCAAATTCCGGGCGGTGGTGTAACGGGTATCGGAGCGTTGATCTTTTTTGCGACCGGTATCCCGGTTTCTATTCCTTATTTTGCCATCAACGCTGTTTTGTTGGTGATTGCTATACGTAGTATCGGACTGTCATTCAGTCTGAAAACGATTTTCGGAGTGGGTGTGTTGACCTTTCTTTTTTCTGTTATTCCTATTATTCCCCGTGGTACTTTTGTCGGACCGAATGACTCTTTTATGGCATGTATTCTCGGGAGTATCATGGCCGGGGTGGGGGTTGGAATCGTCTTTATCTCTAACGGAAGTTCCGGAGGTACCGATATTATTGCAAAAATTCTGAATCAGAGTCGTAATATAACTCTTGGCCGGGCGATGCTCTATTGCGATGTGATCATTATCAGTTCGTCGTATCTTATTCTTGGAAGCCTTGAAAAGGTGGTTTTTGGGTTGGTGACACTGGCCGTGATGTCTGTTTCGCTCGATATGGTGGTGAACGGGGTAAGGCAGTCGGTGCAATTTTTTATTATTTCGCGAGAGCATGAAAAGATAGCCGATCGCATTAACAATGAAGTGCATCGCGGAGTAACGATTCTGAATGGTGAAGGCTGGTATTCGAAAGAGCCGGTGAAGGTGATTATGGTCATTGCCCGTAAAAACCAATCGGTTGCCATATTCCGTTTAGTCAAATCGATTGATCCGGCAGCGTTCGTTTCCCAGGGCTCTGTTATCGGGGTGTACGGACAGGGTTTTGAAGCGATGAAGGTGAAATAAGCCGTATTTTATCTTCCAATCTATTATTAAACGGCGCCCTGAAAAAACAAAATCGAAGTTTTAAGGAACTTTTTTTTGAAAGATTGTTGCAGGAAGACAAAAAAGGCCTATCTTTGCATTCTCAAAAATAAGTCAATAATGAACAATTCTATTCTACTAGTGAACGTCGTCGTCCTTTTAGTCAAATCCTAAAGGGTGAGTGAGGCATGTAGTAGATTGAACGATATATGAACGAATTAACGAAGCCTTTCTCATCCATGAGAAGGGCTTTTTAATTTATAATTTTAGTCAAAACAAAATATACATACAAAATGAAACTCAGAAGCAATGCAACAACGCAAGGTCGTTTGATGGCAGGAGCCCGTTCTTTGTGGCGTGCCAACGGAATGAAAGACGAACAAATGGGCAAACCGGTTATCGCTATTGTTAATTCATTTACTCAATTTGTGCCGGGTCACGTTCATTTGCACGAAATCGGCCAGGAAATCAAGGCCGAAATCGAAAAATTGGGTTGCTTTGCTGCCGAATTCAATACCATTGCCATCGACGACGGTATCGCCATGGGGCACGATGGGATGCTTTATTCATTACCTTCACGCGATATCATTGCCGACAGCGTGGAATACATGGTCAACGCGCACAAAGCTGATGGCATGATCTGCATCAGTAATTGCGACAAAATCACTCCGGGTATGTTGATGGCTGCCATGCGACTGAATATTCCGACGGTTTTTGTTTCCGGTGGTCCGATGGAAGCCGGTCGGTTGGAAGATAAAAAGCTCGACCTGATCGACGCTATGGTGCAGGGTGGTGACAGCAATGTACCCGAAAGTGTTCTCGAAAAAGTAGAACGTGCCGCTTGTCCTACTTGTGGCTCCTGCTCCGGGATGTTTACCGCCAATTCCATGAATTGCCTTAACGAAGCAATCGGTCTGGCACTTCCGGGCAACGGTACCATTGTGGCTACCCATGCCAATCGCAAACAACTGTTCATGGATGCGGCAGAATTGATAGTAAAGAATTGCTATAAATATTATCAGGACGACGACGAAAGCGTGTTGCCTCTGTCGATTGTGACCCGCAAGTCGGTGCTCAATGCCATGACTCTGGACATTGCGATGGGAGGTTCTACCAACACGGTGCTTCACCTGTTGGCCGTGGCTCACGAAGCCGGAGTGGACTTTACCATGGACGATATTGACGCTCTTTCGCGTAAAACACCCTGTTTGTGCAAAGTGGCACCGAATACACAAAAATATCACATTCAGGATGTAAACCGTGCCGGTGGTATTCTGGGGATTCTCGCAGAACTGAACCGTGGTGGATTGCTCGATACAACCGTAAATCGTGCCGATGGACTGACATTGGCCGAAGCTATTGCTCAATATGATATTACAAGCCCAAGCGTTACAGAAAAGGCTATCAATAAATACAAAAGCGCTCCTGCCAACCGCTTCAATCTGGTGTTGGGATCACAAAACGAACAGTTTGCCGAATTGGATGCCGATCGCGAAAACGGATGTATCCGCGACGTGGAACACGCCTATACCAAAGACGGCGGACTGGGCATCTTGAAAGGTAATATTGCCCTCAATGGGTGTGTTATCAAAACTGCCGGTGTGGACGAAAGTATCTGGAAATTCAGCGGCCCTGCAAAAGTATTTACATCGCAGGACAGTGCTTGCGAAGGTATTCTGAAAGATAAAGTGCAGTCAGGCGATGTGGTGGTGATTATCTACGAAGGTCCGAAGGGTGGTCCCGGTATGCAGGAAATGCTCTATCCGACCTCGTATATCAAATCGAAGCACCTGGGTAAAGAGTGCGCGCTGATTACCGACGGTCGTTTCTCGGGAGGTACCTCCGGTTTGTCGATCGGTCATATCTCGCCGGAAGCTGCTTCGGGTGGAAATATCGGGTTGGTAAAAGACGGTGACATCATTGAAATTGATATACCTAACCGTTCGATCAACGTAAAAGTGAGCGACGAAGAGTTGCAGAACCGCCGAAAAGCCGAAGAGGCCCGTGGCGATGCCGCCTTCACGCCAGCCGACCGCGACCGCAAAGTGTCGAAAGCGCTTCGCGCCTATGCCAGCATGGTAAGTTCAGCCGACAAAGGAGCGGTAAGAATAATTTGAAAATTTGGGAAACAACGTTCAGCGAAGCTAATTTGAAGATTTGAATTGAAAATCAACGAAGCTAAAATGAAATCTGTATCTTCAGATCAACGATTAAACGGTTCAACAATTAAACATTGAACAATGTCTCACGACCATTCACATCATCATGATCATGCAAGCGGAAATATCGTTGCGGCGTTTTTCCTGAATTTGGGTTTTGCCATCATCGAACTGGTAGGCGGCTTGCTGACCAATAGTGTGGCGATTCTTTCGGATGCTTTGCACGATTTCGGCGACAGTATTTCACTGGGCGTGGCGTGGTACCTGCAGCGGCTCTCCAACAAAAAAGGTGACTTGAACTACACCTATGGATACAAACGTTTCTCTCTTTTGGGGGCGATTTTTATCTCCGTGGTGTTGCTGGTCGGCTCCATTTTTGTAATACAGGCTGCTATCGGTCGCGTGATCCATCCCGAAGTGTCAAATGCCCGGGGAATGTTCTTTCTTGCAATTCTGGGAATTGCAGTCAACGGCGCGGCCATCTTCCGGTTGAAAAAGGGTGATTCGTTGAACGAAAAAGCGGTGATGCTGCACTTTATGGAAGACGTGCTGGGTTGGATTGCCGTGCTGATTGTCAGTGTGGTGATGATGTTTGTCGATGTTCCGGTGCTCGACCCGATTCTTTCTCTGGGTATCAGTGTTTGGGTATTGACCAACGTCTACAAAAACCTGAAAGCTTCGTTCAAAATTTTGATGCAGAAGGTGCCGGCAGAGGTAAACGAACCCAAATTGCTCGAGAAAATTAAGCAACTGGATAAGGTGAAGGATTTGCACGATGTTCATCTCTGGACGCTTGACGGAGAACGGCATATCATCACGTTGCATGTCGTAACATGTTGTGCGATTAGTGTTAATGAATTGTCGGGACTGAAAGCATCTATTCGAAATCTTTGCAAGGAGTTTGGCATTTACCATGCTACCATCGAGTTCGAAACGGAAAACGAACAATGCGAGTTTGAAGCAGGATGCTGTTGAAAAATTCGCATATAGCGAGAGAAATGTAAAATCAGAATAAATTGAAGTAAAAATGTGCTGGATTGCCAGAGAAAGTCTATTTGTAAGTCTTTACTCTTGGATCTTTGCTCTTTAATCTACTAAATATGAGTCAATCACAAATTTCAGGAAGCCAGGCGCTCATGCGAGCGTTTGTTGCCGAAGGAGTTGAAACCATTTTCGGCTATCCCGGCGGAGCCATTATGCCGGTTTACGATGCATTGTACGATTTTCACGACAAGATGCGCCACATTTTGGTGCGTCACGAACAAGGAGCCGTACATGCAGCGCAGGGTTATTCACGCGTAACCGGAAAAACTGGTGTCGTCATTGTAACTTCAGGTCCTGCTGCCACTAACGTGATTACCGGTGTGGCCGATGCCATGATCGATAGTACCCCGATGGTAGTTGTTTGCGGACAAGTGGTTGCCTCGCTTTTGGCTACCGATGCGTTTCAGGAAACCGACGTGGTGGGTATTACTCAACCTATTACCAAATGGAGCTATCAGATACGTTCTGCTGCCGAAATTCCATGGGCGGTGGCTCGTGCTTTTTATATTGCCCGCGAAGGCCGTCCGGGTCCTGTGGTGCTCGACCTCACAAAAAATGCGCAGATCGAGTTGATGAATTTCCATTACGAACCTTGTACTTTTATTCGCAGCTTTATCCCGACTCCGCCGATCGACGAACAGACTGTTTCGGATGCGGCCGCTTTGATTAATCAGGCGAAAAAGCCGTTTGCATTGGTAGGACAGGGAGTTATTTTGGGTAATGCCGAAGACGAATTGCTGGCGATGCTCGAAAAAGCGCAAATTCCTGCTGCCTGGACTCTGCTCGGACTTTCGGCGATGCCTACCGATCATCCGCTCAATAAAGGGATGTTGGGAATGCACGGAAATTATGGCTGTAATATAAAAACCAACGAATGCGATGTGCTGATCGCCATCGGGATGCGTTTCGACGACCGGGTGACCAGCAAACTGGCTACTTATGCCAAACAGGCAAAAATTATTCATTTCGACATCGATATTGCCGAGATAAATAAAAACGTAAAAGCGGATGTGGCAGTCTTGGGAAATTCAAAAGAGACTATTGCCGCAGTTACCAAACAATTGCAGCCTGCTCGTCACGACGAATGGATTTCCAGCTTCGATTCGTATGCCAAAATCGAATACGATGAGGTGATCAAAGAAGAGGTAGATCCTTCCACTCCCGATATTAAAATGGGCGAAGTGATCAGTAAAGTTTCCGAAGCTACCGGGCACAAAGCCATTTGTGTTACTGATGTGGGGCAGAATCAAATGATGGGAGCTCGCTATTTTAAGTTCTCTCAAACCCGCAGTATGGTTACTTCGGGAGGTTTGGGAACCATGGGATTCGGTTTGCCGGCGGCCATTGGTGCTAAAATCGGAGCTCCGCATCGTACTGTTTGCCTCTTCTGTGGTGACGGTGGTATTCAGATGACCATTCAGGAACTGGGAACTATCCTTCAGGAAAATATAGGGGTAAAGATTATCGTCCTCAATAATCACTTCCTCGGCATGGTTCGCCAATGGCAGGAGATGTTTTTCGATGAACGTTACTCGTTTACCAATATGAAAAATCCTGATTTTGTAGCAGTTGCCAAGGCGTATGGTATTAATGGTAAATGCGTCTCCACGCACGAAGAACTCGATCATGCTATTGCTGAAATGGTTAGCAACGACGATCCCTACCTGCTCGAAGTTCGGATCGAACCCAAAGGGATGGTATTGCCGATGGTGCCTGCCGGTGCTGATATAACCGATGTACGATTGAAATAACGACCTCCCCTAACCCCTCCCGAGGAGGGGAAACGGAATCTGCAACAGAATTGTATTTTTAAAAATATGTCATAATAATAAATTCGCCCGGATTTTCTTCCTTTCATAGATTTCATTCCTTTTTCCTTCTCCTTGGGAGAAGGTGCCCGAAGGGCGGATGAGGTCAGGGGAGGTTGGGAGGGGCTACTGACTTATGGAAAAAACATTATATACCGTTATCGTTTTCTCTGAAAACCGCCCCGGATTGCTGAATCAGGTATCCATTATCTTTTCGCGCCGGCAACTCAATATTGAAAGTCTTACCGTATCGGCATCGTCCATCGAAGGTGTTCACAAATTTACTATCACGGTCTATACCGACGAGGAAGAGATTGATAAAGTGGTGAAGCAAATCGAAAAGCGCATCGATGTGCTCAAGGCATATTACTACACTGATGATGAGGTTATTTATCAGGAAGTTGCTTTGTATAAAGTTGATACCGAGTCGATTCTTGAAAGCGACGAGATAGAACAACTGGTACGTAAATACAATGCCCGTTTTCTGGAGATTACCCGTACCTTCTCGGTAATCGAAATGACCGGTCACACCGACGAGATCAAGGAGCTGTATTATGCTCTCGACAAGTTTGGCGTGAAACAGTACGTTCGTTCGGGGCGAATCGCCATCACCAAATCGACCTCCGAATTGCTCAGCAAATTCCTTTCCGAGCGCGAGGAAGAAGCAAAGGGCTGACAGCAAGCATTTCAGCAAAATATAACACCTTCTTTTTACAGACGTATTCTCTGTGAAAAGAGGGTGTTTTTGTTTTTATTGTGTTGAAAATGAACGAGATATGTGCTGTGTGTTTTTTGGGATAAATATTGTAACTTTGTGCCGACTTCAATAAGTTTTAAAAACATAAATTATTCACAGATGAATGTAGTAACAAAAACCATCGAACTGGGCGATGGACGCACTATTACTATCGAAACAGGGAAGTTGGCAAAACAAGCCGACGGTTCTGTAGTAGTTAGAATGGGCGACACGATGTTGTTGGCAACGGTATGCGCTGCCGCTGATGCTGTCCCGGGCACCGATTTTATGCCGTTATCGGTTGATTACAAAGAAAAATATGCCGCTGCCGGTCGTTTTCCGGGTGGCTTTACCCGTCGCGAAGGTCGTCCTTCCGACTCTGAAATCCTCGTTTCGCGTTTGGTTGACCGCGCGTTGCGTCCTCTTTTCCCTGACGATTTCCACGCTGAAACTTTTGTCAACGTAATGTTGATTTCTGCTGATGGCGTTGATATGCCTGATGCTTTAGCTGGTTTAGCTGCTTCTGCTGCCTTGGCAGTTTCAGATGTTCCTTTCAACGGACCTATTTCTGAAGTTCGCGTAGCACGCGTTGACGGAAAATTCCTCGTAAATCCTACTTTCGATCAACTCGAAAACGCCGATATCGACGTGATGGTTGCTGCTACTATGGACAACATCATGATGGTGGAAGGTGAAATGGACGAAGTGTCAGAATTGGATTTGCTGGAAGCTATGAAAGTAGCTCACGAAGCTATTAAAGTACACTGTCAGGCACAAATCGAATTGATGGAAGCTGTAGGAAAGACAGAAAAACGTGCTTACTGCCACGAAGTCAACGACGAAGATTTGCGCAAAGATATTCACGATAAAACATTTGCAAAAGCATTTGAACTTGCAAAATCGGGTAATACCGACAAACACGCACGTGTTGCTGCGTTCAAAGCTGTAAAAGAAGAATACATTGCAGCTCTCGAACCTGAAGTTGCTGCTGAAAAAGGTGCTTTGATTTCACGCTACTACCACGATGTGGAAAAAGAAGCTATGCGTCGTGCTATTTTGGACGAAGGAATTCGTTTGGATGGTCGTAAGACTACTGAAATCCGTCCTATCTGGTCAGAAGTTGATTACCTGCCGGGAGCACACGGTTCTGCCGTATTTACCCGTGGCGAAACTCAATCGTTGACTACCGTTACATTGGGTACCAAAATGGACGAAAAGTTGATCGACGAAGCTTTGGTACAAGGCAAAGACCGGTTCTTATTACACTATAATTTCCCTCCTTTCTCAACCGGCGAAGCCCGTGCATCACGTGGTACAGGCCGTCGTGAAATTGGTCACGGAAACCTTGCATTGCGTGCTTTGAAACGCATGATCCCTGAAGATTATCCATACGTTGTTCGCGTGGTTTCAGATATTTTGGAATCGAATGGTTCGTCATCTATGGCTACCGTTTGTGCCGGAACTCTCGCTTTGATGGACGCTGGTGTGGCTATCAAAAAACCGGTTTCAGGTATTGCAATGGGTTTGATCTCAGAAAATAAAGGTAAAAACTTTGCTGTTCTTTCTGATATTTTGGGAGACGAAGATCACCTGGGAGATATGGACTTCAAGGTAACCGGAACCAAAGATGGTATTACTGCAACACAAATGGACATCAAGGTTGACGGACTTTCGTTCGAAATTCTTGAAAAAGCATTGATGCAGGCACACGAAGGCCGTATGCACATTCTGGGCAAAATCGCTGAAACTATCGAAGATCCTCGCGAAGACCTGAAACCGAATGCACCTCGCATTGTGGTAATCACTATTCCGAAAGATTTGATTGGTGCTGTAATAGGCCCGGGCGGTAAAATTATTCAAGGTATTCAGGCAGAAACAGGCGCTAATGTTGCTATCGAAGAAGTTGGCAATATCGGCCGTGTGGAAATTGCCGCTACCAATAAAGCCTCTCTGGATGCTGCTATTGCCCGTGTGAAAGGCATCACAGCCATTCCTGAGGTTGGTGAAGTATACACCTCCAAAGTAAAATCGATCATGCCTTACGGTTGTTTTGTAGAGTTCCTTCCGGGTAAAGAAGGTTTGCTTCACATCTCCGAAATTTCATGGACTCGTCTGGAAACAGTAGAAGCTGCCGGTTTGAAAGAAGGTGATACAATCGATGTAAAATTGCTCGATGTAGATCCGAAGAGCGGTAAATTCAAACTTTCACACAAAGTGCTGGTTCCGCGTCCACACGATCAGGAAAAGAAATAATTACTAACATAATTCATTTTCCAAAAGAGGGATAGACATTGTCTATCCCTCTTTTTTATGTTGTTGAGGATTGAGATAGCTTTGCAAAGCTTCCACATACTGTTGGAATGCTTCAACGCCCTGCTGTGTGATTTTGCATGTCGTACAGGGCATTTTTCCTTTGAAAGACTTGGTTACGTCAATGTAGCCGGCCTCCTTCAGCTTTTCTATTTGTACGCTTAAATTTCCGGCCGTAGTCCCGGTTTGTTTGCGTATGTAAGTAAAGTCGGCGCTATCGACACTGATTAGTATCGACATTATACCAAGCCTCAACTCGCTATGTAATAGTGGGTTTAATTCTTTGAACATCTCTTCTGGGCTCTGTAGTTCAAAATGTGACCGGGGATGATGTCGATGCAGATAAATGCTAAAGCGAATGTCAGCATTTTAACATCATAGTCGGGAACCAGATAGTTGACAAAGCCGATCAGCATCCCTATTAACGATCCGATAACAGAAGGCTTAAATTCGGTTACCAGTCCCGTAAGCATAGATCCCATGCCCATCATCAGTATAACTACAAACAAAATGGGAAATGCCCACATAAAACTGAAAATGGTTGCGGCAGACAGGAAGAAGCCGGTTATTCCAACAACCATCCAGATATACCTAATCACCTTGTCGATGTAGGTTTTGACTAACTTTGGCTGTCTGCTCTTGAATACGATATACGGATAACCTATTACCGGAATGAGAAACCACAAAAAGTTCCAATTAGGATTTCCGGTCAGGCGAAGTGCCAGCCATACGGAAATGGTGGCAAATATGGTTGCATATCCCCACACAAGCATTTGGCCACCAGCACCTCGCTCAAGCCTTTTTTGTGAGTTCTGAATCATTTGCGCAATCAGCGCCAAACTCTCTTTTTCATTTAGAGTTTTGTCCTGCATCTGAGAGTCTTCCATCTTTGTAAAATTTAAGTGTAAAGGTAATTGTAAATTATTTTTGCCGCAAGATTATTGCTTATTTTATTCCCGTCGATTTCTCGAGCCGGTTCTTTTCTTCTCCGGATGAGTTTTCTATCGAGCGTTTTTTGAACGACTTGCCGCTTTTGAAGTTGTATTGAATGCTGAGCTTGACGTAGCGTGAACTTTGCGCTTCGGTTCCTTTGCTGTTGATGGTGAAGTAGGGCGTATTGGAGAAATAAGAGATCTTGCTGTCAAAAATATTATTGATGCCTACAGCTGCCGATACTCTGTCGCCGAATAATTGTTTTTTTACTGTTGCATGGAACAACTGACGTTGATTGATACCGGAATTGGCAGAATACAAACGACTTGTGCCGCTGTATGTCAATTCTAAATAGTATTTTTTCGGCAACTTGAATCCTGTGGTTATGTTTGCAAAATAGAGATAATGCGCCATGACAGGATCGTTGGCTGTGGCTCGTATATCTTGTTTCACACCCACCAGATTAGCGTTCACATTGCACCATTCGACCGGCTTCAACGGAAAAATCAGGGCAACATAGTAGTGATTCTCGCTGTAGTGATTTTCAGGCGTGATATAGGTTATTTTGGGATTGGTCGGATCAATTTTGCACACTTCGCGTATCAGGTCGTGATGTAAATGTCCGCCGATCGACAGAATGTAACGGTAATGATAAACTGCCGTGATCCCGAGATTGTTGATATATGTCGGACGTAGTTCCGGGTTTCCTACCATGTATGAATAATCGGAATATTGAACACGATTCGGATTCAGATACCAGAAATTGGGTCGTTCGATGTTTCTGGAGTACTGGCCGATGAGCATGAAAGTGCGCATGGCATCGAACGAATAAGTGACATTAACGCTTGGAAACAGATCGAAATAGTGTCGGCTGATATACCCGTTTTGTCCGTCAACACTCGTGTATTCTCCTCTTAAACCTCCCGACAGGCTCCACTGGCGGATATTGGTGGCAAAGGTGCCATACATTGCGCCGATGTTTTCGGTATAGTTGAGCAAGAAACTGTAGTCGGGTAGCGTTTGCCATTTTGATGCCGAATAGCTTTCGTACCGGACGGTATCGGCAATACTATTTCGGGTATATTTTATCCCGGCAGAATATTTTGCGCCTCCGTGTAATACTTTGTTAATCATTCCATCGGCTGTAAATATTTTATAGTTCGATATCGAATTGCTCCTGTAGATGCTGTCACTAACAAAACTACCCGTTGTGAAATAAGAGTTGTAATCGTTTTTACCGGTCACTTTCTTTTTGGTGTAGTTAGTGATTACTTTCAATGTGGAACCTAGTGTGTCAAGCTTTGATATATAATTCAATAACGCATTGAAATTTTCTGCATTTTCGTTTTGGTTGTAATGGCTTGACCCTTGAGCTGTTAATCCATTTTGTATAATGAGTGTGTTTGCCGATGTCGGATTGGGTGTATTTTGTTTCGAGTACTCTATTTCTGCACCAAAGCTGTTGCGCTTGTCGGCATCGTAAATAGCACTTATTTTCCCAATGCCTGCGCGGGTTTTCTGGTTCATCAACGATTGCGATTTGAAATCTGTATTGTCATCGTTGTGATATGCCCGGGTAGCCTCCATCTCGTTTTTTCCTGTCGTTGTGATATTGCCTGAGGCACTGGCATCGAATGTCCATTTGTTCAGGCTGACATTCAATGTTGCGGCAGGATCGTACTCGCCAATATATTTTCCTTGTAAAGTGTTGAAAACCAAATTGCCGTTAATGCCTTTCTCTATTTGTTTCCGGAGAATGATCTTAACCACTCCGCTGTTGGTATCGGCACTGTATTCGGCACCTGCCTGCGGAATTACTTCTACACGGGCAATGTTCGACGATTGAATGTTGCGGAGATAATTGTACAGATCTTTGCCTGAAAGCTTTATCTCACGTTCGTTGATAAAAACTTTGCTTCCGGAGGCACCGTTGATAGAGACTCCATTCTCATCGACCCAAACACCCGGAGCCAGCCGAAGAATTTCCGATGCATCTTTGTTGAGGGAGGCCGGTGTCTTGTCGATGCGCATCACAAACCTGTCGGCTTCGCGTGTTATGGCTGACGCTTTTACCACCACCTCGCTTAATCCTACTGTGGATTCTGTTAACTTGAAAACTCCCAGATTTTGATCGGAAGCCGTTATGTCTTCATCCATAGGTTTGTACGCGATGTTTCTTATTTTCATATGATATCTGCCGTCAGCCATAGCTAAAGTAAACCGGCCCACAGAATCGCTGATTGCAGTCGCTACCTGTTTATCTCCGTTAAAGAACGCAATGGTAGCAAACTCAATCGGTTCACCCTTATTACTTTTTACATATCCAATCCGGTTTTGCGATGAAAGTATGTGGCAGAGGGTAAGCAGTAGCAGTATCAGGCCGATTTTGATCAAAAGTCTCATTTTCAAAGTTATTTAGTGCCCATCATTTCTTTTACATCGATCAGCTTGATCTCTATTTTATTTTCGCCCTCTTTGATTGTTACTCTTTCTTTTTGGTAACAAGGCTCAACCGGAATTTTGGTTTCGTCTTTGTCCAGTTGATGATTGTCGTTTACATCCTGATAAACATATAAACCTCCAGATCCTGTCGGAACATCTTTCAACGTGCAAGTCACAATGTTGGTCGAGGTAACCGGTACCATGGTGTACGCCATCTGTTTGGGATTCGACTGATCGCCGAATGCTACCATCAGATTTCCCTTGGCTTCTTTTATGCCTTTCACCGAAACTATCAACGTTCCTTTTTGTGCATAACACATGCAACCGGCAAACATGCAGATTGTCATTGCAACTCCTAATCTCTTTAGCGTTTTCATACGATAATAAATTTTTTGATGTTAGAACTATCTTATAAATACATTGCAAAGATAAAGTAGTTTATAAAATAAACCAAATGTTTTGATGATTTATTTCGAAAAATATTTCCGGAGGCTGAAAATGAATTACTTGAGTATTGTTTCTGGAAATTTATAAAGCGGGTAGGGGTACTCTTTAGACAAAAAAAACAACCCGCCGATAGGACGAGTTGTTTGTAATGGCGTTATGCCGAGATTTTTGTATTTCTATTCTAAACCAGATAGTTGGTTGAAAATTATTCCACGGTAACCGATTTTGCTAAATTGCGTGGTTTATCTACATCACAACCTCTCAATACCGAAGTGTAATATGCAAACATCTGTAACGGTACAGCTGTCAGGATAGGGGAGAAGTATTCGTTGTAGTCCGGTATCTCAATTACATATTCCGACAGATCAGCCTGTCGCTCTGTTCCTTTCTTGCAAATAAGAAGTACTTTGGCTCCACGGGTTCTAACTTCCTTAATGTTGCTTATCATCTTCTCAAACAGGTGGGATTGCGTTGCGATTGCCACCACAGGCATGTCGGTAGTGATAAGAGAAATCGTTCCGTGTTTTAATTCTCCGGCGGCATAAGCATCACTGTGGATGTAAGAAATTTCTTTTAATTTCAGAGACCCTTCAAGCGACAATGAGTAGTCCAGTCCACGACCAATGAAGAAAATGTCGCGAGCATTCTGGAACTTGCTGGCAACGAATTTACAGTTATCCGCATTCTGAAGAACCTCTTCAATTTTTGCCGGTAATGCGAGTAAATCATCACACAGTTTTGCGGTCTCTTTTGCGTCGATTAAGCCCTTGATACTTGCCATTTTGATGGCAAACAAATACATAACCGAAAGCTGAACTGTATAAGCTTTTGTACTGGCAACGGCAATTTCAGGGCCAGCCCAGGTGTAGATAACGCTGTTTGCTTCACGGGCGATAGAAGAACCTACCACATTCACTACAGCCAAAGTATGAACGCCTTGTTCTTTTGCAAGTCGCAGTGCCGCCAAAGTATCAGCAGTTTCTCCTGATTGCGAAATGATGATGACCAAATCGTCATCAGGATTGAGAATGGGTTTGCGGTAACGGAATTCGGAAGCAATATCCACTTCAACCGGAATCCTTGCCAATTGCTCTATCACTGATTTACCTACCATTCCGGCGTGCATTGCCGTACCACAAGCAACAATCCAAATATGTTTGAAGCTTTTCAGGATTTCGTCAGTCAGGGCTTTGATACCAAAATCCGGAGCTCCGTTGATTATACGTGGTGAAACGGTATTGGTGATAGCCGTCGGTTGCTCGTAGATTTCTTTGAGCATAAAATGGGGATATCCACCTTTTTCGGCAGCTTCAATGTCCCATGTGGCAGTAAAAACTTCTTTTTGGATAGGATCGCCGTCTGTATCGACGATATCGATTTTATCTTTTTCTATTACAGCGATCTCGTTTTCCTCCAGCAGATAATAACTTCTGGTGTATTTCAGGATTGCAGGAATGTCAGATGCGATAAAGTTTTCTCCCTCGCCGATGCCCACAATAAGCGGACTGTCTTTGCGGACTGCGAATATCTTGTCCTGACAGTCCTGAAACATGATTCCTAAAGCGTAGGATCCTTTCAGGTTCTTAATAACCGTAGAAATGGTTTCTACAGGGTTTCCGTTGTAATAGTAATCGAGCAATACGGCAACAACTTCAGTGTCGGTTTCCGAAAGGAATTTATATCCTTTTTCAACCAGTTTTTCTTTAAGTTGAAGGTAGTTTTCGATGATTCCGTTGTGAACGATAGTAACCCGTTCGTTACCATGAGGGTGGGAGTTTACATCAGAAGGTTCTCCATGGGTAGCCCAGCGGGTATGTCCGATACCGACCGTTCCCAGAGGTTTCCCCAGCGAAGTTATTTTGTTTTCGAGGTTATCAAGCCGACCTTTTGCCTTAACAACCTGAATTTTAGAGTCTTCAAAAATAGAAATTCCGGCTGAATCATAGCCCCTGTATTCCAGTTTGCGTAAACCGTCTACAAGAACATCTGTAGCCGCTTTTGTGCCGATATATCCAACAATTCCACACATTTTGTGATGAATAAATGATTAAACACTATCACCAGCACATTCTTCTCTATTTCCAGATGATTGACATACTTGGAGTTAGAGAAGTATCAACCCACAATATTTTAATGAACAAAGAAAGTAATTTTTTATCAGATAGTACGATGGTGGTCAAAAATAATCGGATTTTGTTGGTCTTTGGGTTTAATTACCCGAATTCAGCGACCTCCGATTCGCTGCGAATCTCAGATACGAGTGACCAATCGTCTATCCGATATCAGAACCGTCCTTTCCACAGCTTGCGCAACCATTCTGCCTGCTTTTGTTCCGCCTGATTATCGGCAGCATGCCAAATTGATTGCTTCTTCAGTTCGTCAGGCAAAAACTGTTGCTCAATGAAATGATTTTCTCCGTCGTGCGAGTAGCGGTATTCTTTCCCGTAATTGAGCTGCTTCATGAGCTTGGTGGGTGCATTGCGCAGGTGTAGAGGTACCGGAAGATCTCCAGTCTCTTTTACCAGAGCAAGCGCTTCGTCGATGGCAAGGTAAGCCGAATTGCTTTTAGGGCTGTTTGCCAAATAGATAGCTGTTTCGGATAGAATTATGCGACCTTCGGGGCATCCTATTTTTTGTAAGGCATCGAAACAGGCATTGGCCAACAAGAGTGCATTCGGGTTTGCCAGTCCAATGTCTTCGGCTGCGGAAATAACCAGACGTCGTGCTATAAACTTAGGATCTTCACCACCGGCAACCATTCGCGCAAGCCAATAAACTGCCGCGTCAGGATCACTGCCCCTGATTGATTTGATGAAAGCAGAAATAATGTCGTAATGCATTTCTCCGCCTTTATCATACGTCGCCAGATTCTCCTGCAAGCGGTCGGTAACCAATGTGTTGGTGATTACCATTTCTTCTTCGGGAGACGAGTTGACAACTAATTCCAGAATGTTGAGCAGTTTTCGGGCATCGCCTCCTGAAAAACGTAGCAATGCATCGTCTTCTTTAATGCTAATTTGGCGTTGCTTTAGCTCAAAGTCGGTGGTCAGAGCCCTTTTTACGAGATCCTGCAAATCTTTTTTGTCAAGTGATTTTAGGACATAAACCTGACAGCGCGACAGAAGCGGAGTAATAACTTCAAAGGAAGGATTTTCCGTTGTTGCTCCAATCAGCGTAACAGTGCCATTCTCGACAGCACCTAGTAGAGAATCTTGTTGCGATTTACTGAAACGGTGTATCTCGTCTATGAACAAAATGGGGTTAGGTTGATTGAAAAAGCGGTTGCTTTTTGCTTTTTCGATCACTTCCCGCACATCTTTTACGCCCGAGTTGATAGCGCTTAGTGTGTAAAACGGTCTCTCTAAACGATTTGCAATGATTCGGGCAAGGGTGGTTTTGCCTACACCGGGAGGGCCCCACAAAATGAATGATGAGAGATTTCCCGACTCGATCATTTTGCGAAGGATAGCGCGCTCTCCCACAAGATGCTTCTGTCCGATGTATTCGTCCAGATTTTTGGGGCGCAGTCGTTCGGCTAAAGGTGCAGACATTAAGTTAGTTATAATGTTGAAAGGTTAGATGTTCAAAGCTGAAATAAATACACTCTGAACATCCAACCTTTGATCGTTTTTGGTTATTATTTCAGGTTCAACACTTTGCCGAATACAGCGGGCGCACCATAAGTAATGTCATTCAGCTGGTAAAGCTTTTTAACCTTGACCCCGTAAGTTTGTGAGATGGAGTGCATTGATTCTCCGGCTTCTATACGGTGTGTTGCAGGAACGTTTTTAGCAGCTTTGCTCTTTTTTGCTCCCAGATAAACCACCTCATTGACACTCAACACATAGTCGTCGGTTACTTCGTTCTTGTAACGGAGCACTTTTTCGGGTAAGTTGACTTCTCTGGCGATTGATTTATAGGTGTCTCCGGGTTTTGCAAGCACATACTTCACACCGTTGTTTTTGTATACTTTATGGTCAAAAGGCTCTTCAATCACTCCAAAGTCGCTGCTAACCACAGTGGATGAATCAGCCAGCGCTTCAGCAATCGTTTTTTCTTCAATAACCGCTTTCTTTTTTCTTTTATTTGATGCCAGCAACTTGCTGCTTTCCGAATCAAGCATGTTCAACTGGTAAAGCTCGATAAGATTTATCAGGTTTGAAGCATATGTTTTGCTTGTTGCATATCCGGTTGACTGGAGGCCATTCGCCCAGCCTTTGTAGTCATCTGATTTTAATGAAAAAAGAGACGCATATCGGCTTCTTTTTGCAAGAAATGAAGAATGGTCTTCGTATGACTCTTTGGGATTTGAATATTTGCGGAAACATTCATTCTTCTGATCATCATCCTGAAAGAAAGTGTCTCCTTTCCAATCGGAACATTTTATGCCGAAGTGATTGTTTGCTTCAGTTGCCAAAGGACTTTTTCCGGCTCTTGACTCCAACAATCCTTGTGCCAGCGTTATACTTGCGGGAATTCCATATTTTTTTTGTTCGGTAATTGCTATTGACTGGTATTTTTTGATGTAAGCCTCATAATCCGGTTGGCGCTTCTGGGCTGTAAGGCAAAGAGATACCAGGAAAAGTACGGTTAGTGTGTTTAGAATCTTCTTCATGAATGTTGAACTTTGGTTAGAGAATTTATTTTATGCTGTTTATTACTTGATTTTCCAGGCTCCATCTTCAAACTTAATCGACAGTTGCTCTGACTTCAAAAGGGGTTTCAGTGTTTTCCAGTCATCATCAGAGAGAAATTGCCTGACATTGCAGAGTGCAGTAATGTTGCTTCCTTGCTCTGTAAAAGCATAGCTTATGAAAAGCGGAGTCAGCAATTGGGTTGCAATAGAACGGTCATACTCTGATAATCCGTTTGCCAAAAAATCGGAAGCTGATAAAGTGGGAAAGTCCATCGTGAACTGCTTCCATTCGGGGGAATAAAAATTGATGTGCGACTGACAGGCCGGAGCGCATGCCGTGAAAATTACCGCGATGAACGGCGATGATTCCGATCCCAAAATCTGCATTTCCATACTGCCTTTTTGAGAGGTTTTCAGCAGCAGGTGCTTCGTTGCTTCATTATAGTCAATCAGCTTACAGTAGCCACTCAGACTGTTTTGAATGGAATCAACCTTTTTGTCTTTGAAATAAGCAAACAGCTCTGTTCGTTGCGATTGATCGAGCCACAAAAGGTCGGTTGGCATCGTTTGAAACAATTTCTCAACAGAGGTTTGACCCGATACCGAAAACAACGATACTACGCTGAATATCAATAAAATTATCTGTTTGTGCATATATTTACGTTTTTGCAGCCGGCGAAGACTGGTTTATTTCTTTTCGGTTTTTTTCTTGCGAAATATGCCTTTGATTTTTCCCCATGTACTGACTAATAGATCTTTATAATCAGTCAGAATATCTTTGAAACTGTTGAAATTTTCAGTATATGTCAAACCAAGACCTTGTGTGTAAGGCGCCGGGTTGAGTTGCTTGTAGTCGTTAGTGCGGTTATATCCGCGCACACGCCATTTACCGTTGTTCGATAACACATACTGAATATCGACATCGCCGATGAATTTACTGGTTGAAAAGTTATCGTTTCGGTAACCCACACTGCCATTTATAATCCAACGATTGTTTTGGTACATAATTTCAGCTTCGTAGTCCGTTCCGGTATATTCTCCGACTCCGGATGAACGCAGGTTAAACCCAACATTTACGCCTGATACAGCCTGAGATAGCCAGCTGTTGAGCTGGTTAGACAACGTTGAACTCGCAACTGAAATCAATTCTCCCTGACCGATCGGGTTGACAGAAGATCGCATGTAATCAGGGGTATAAAAGCGGTTGAACGCTAATAACCAGATCATTTGCCGGTTCATCATGTCGTTTGTGTTTACGACATTCTTTACAGCGCGTTTTACTTCATCTCTTGAGTTAGGCAGGTTGATATCAAATTTGATGTCCGGTTTCATCAGGCTACCCGTGAGGTTTAGAAGGCATTCCACAACTGCACTCGACCGACCTGAGTTCTTCAGAATATCGACATCCAGATCTGCTAAGGATGCATTCATCTGATAGCGGGCATTAATGTCAATGAGCGCGTTATATGCATTCCCGTTCCACCGGATAGCGCTTCCTTTGTCAATCTTGAATTCTCTGCTGAGTGCATTCTGGAAAGTAAAGAGATATTTCCCCTCGTTAATGGTGTAACTTCCCTGCATTTGCAGATCAGGATTGTGCAAAGTGTATCCAACATTTAATATTCCGGATCCTACGGCGTCTATCTTGTCTCCGGCTTTCGGATCAATGATCAGGTGTATCTGAGCATCCGGAGTGACATTCAGCATCGCATTTATCACTGTTGGCGCGCTGTTCCCTGATTTATTATTTTGTTGCTCACCGGAAACGGTAGCGTTACGCTTCTTCTTGACAACATACTCGATGAAAGAATTGTCGGCCGCACTTACTGCCGAACCAATTGATATGTAAACATTTGTTTTGGGTCTTGAAGTGGCGTTGATATTAATCTTCGTTCCCTGACTGTCACCGGTAACCCGTACGTCTCCGTCTGCGTATACCTTTCCCCAAAAGTTTTCACTATCAGTTTCTTTGGTGTTCATTGACAGTAAATTGTGCGCGGTAACCTGTACGTCGTATTTCCAATCCTTCAAATAATTGTTAGGAACCGTGCAGGATAGAACTCCTGTGTTGTTTTCGGCATCATGCAAAACGAAATTTTTCAGTATGATTGCTTCCTTACGGAGGTGTATTGAGTCGCTGAAAGTATATGTTGTGCCTAATGAACTAAGTCCGGCTTGCCCGTTTTCGATTTTTACATCGCCATTAAACCATATATTTCCTTTCACGAGGAACATTCCCATTTTCCCTGTCGCGGTTCCTTGCGGGTTGGATAAGAATGAGGTCAGGTATGGGTTAAGGAATGTAATTGGAAGATGCCGGGCAAATCCGTAAAGAGCCATTGAGTCTTTTGCGGTGTAGAAACCTCCTTTTAAGAGTGCAACAGTGTCTGTCTTACTCATCACGCGCCCCATAAGGTTCAACTTGCGGTTTGCTTCATCCCATCCGCTTTCGGCATAGGTATCGCCCCAAATGCAGTGATTCAACCCAAAATCACGGGCAAAAACATTGACTTTCGCTATCGGATGGTTCAAAACACTAAGTATGGTTACTTTGCCGGTGACATTACCATTCAACGATGGGTTTTGCATGTGAGCCATTTTAGACACATAATCCAGTTGAATTCCTTTTATGTCGACACAAAGACTGTCGGTTGCCAGTGACGAAATTGTTCCGTCAATACTGAGATGCTGCTCCTGGCGTTCTACCATAAAGCGATTGATCCAAACACTCTTCATATCGGTTTTCACCGTGCTTGGACGCACGTTCCATGCCGAATCATTCAGGATAATCTGCGTGGGTAATATTTTTGTGTCAGCCCATAACTGATTGTTTTCTTTCCAAAGTCTTGTTCTGGCAACCATTTCACCGGCATACGTCTCTTTCCCGCTGTTATCCCACATAAGCCGTGTACTGACAGAATCTCTTGCTGCAGCTGCCGATGCGAAAAGATTCATGACTGTATTATTGCTTTGAAGTATCATGCCTTTCGCTGTAATCTGCATCATTTCACGTGGGTTGTCACATGTAAAGCGTAATTTCGAAAAATGCGATGACTTTGAGGTCAATGTTGGTATGTCAAGCGTAAAATTTAACTGTCGCGAATCGGAATTGATATTTCCTTCCAGACTTGCACCATTTTCAATCTGAACTGGCAATGCCAAAACCGAAAAGAGATTATCTGCCTGATCCGGATCTACCTTCAGATTGAATGCAAAATTATTGAATGCAGCATAACGGTCGGACGTATGTAGCAGCGATGGCAGATATTTCGCCGCAATGTAGGTGATGTCTTTAGGGAGCTTTATAAAATTGAATTTGCCCTGAAAATATCCGCTGATAAGATCAGAGTTAATGTCCAGTCTGTTGTTGTTTTCAAATGTTGGTAGGGCATTGAGGGTTAGATGACTCAGGTTGTACTCTTGTCCTCCGTTCAACAGATTAATATTCGTAAAAATAACCGAACCGTCTGCATCTTTCATCAAATCGCCCTGAAGGTTTGCTTCCATGTGAAGCCCGGCTGTCAGGTTCGGAAAGTCTTTCGTCAAATTGAGTTTGTTGGGCGTGAGGTTCTGGATGTCGGCCGTGAACTTATAAACGGGTCTTTTCTTTGCCAAATCGATAAGTCCGGCCAGATTGAAGCGGATATTCGGGTCTTCCAGACTTGCTGATCCGTCAAATTTCGATCCGTCAAAATTGCCGTCAATAGTCAGGTTATTGTATGTGTATTTGTTGAATGAAAAAGAAGAGATCACGGCTTTTGCCTTGGTTGCGAGTGGTTTCCCTTTCTCGCTTTTTCCTTCCAGTTTTGCCTGTAGCGAAATGTTTCCCATATCGGGAGAACTTAACATTTCCCCTAAACGGAAATTCATAGCATTGATGGCTCCTGAGAATTGCAACTTGTTCAGTTTGTCGCTGAAATTGAGTTTCATGTCGGTCGACAAATTTCCCAGACGTGTCGACAAGTTCCCGTAAGCCACCATTTCGCTGAAGAAACCGGTAAGAGAACCGTTAAAACGCAGGTCTCCCAAACGCAAAACTTCGTTGGGAAGCGTAACCGGTTTCCCTGTAAAATGGGCAATCATATCCTGCATTCTTGCCGCATTTACATTCAACTGCTTGAGATTGGCATAGACGAACGTCTCATTTATATCGGGCAGACCGTTTATGTCAAAGTTGCCGGAAAGACTAAAGTTGTTTTGACCCGTCAGGCTTAGTTTCTTACACCTGAAATTGGAGAAAGTTCCGCTAAGATCGGTTGCTAGTTTGAACTTATCGTGGTACGATGCCAGTGGCGGAAGGAAACAGGCCAGATCGCTCGGTACAATTTCCGAAGGTAAAATGGAACAGTTAACTTTTACGTTTTGCAGAAGATTGCTCTTTTTCCCGGATGTCTTGGTAGTAAATGTGATATTCTGCATCTTCAATTCACTTGCGGGCATCTTCAGATTGAAGAACGGCAAAATCAATTGTTTCTTGTTGGCTCTTATGTGGGTCTGAAGCTTTGAAAGTTGCAGCCCCGATCGTTCCCGCAAGGAGAGAGAATGAATGTCGGCAGACAGAGAATCGGACGAAAAACGATGCAGCGACAAATCAAGATTAATATCGTGAACGTCAAGATGAGACGCATCAAAGGTTCTGAGATGTTCTTTTTTGTCAATATTGTTGAGACGGAAACGACTGTCGGACAAGCGAAAACGATCGACACTGAAAATGAGGTTCATTTGCGATTTGGCGGTGTCTTTTGACGCAAATGCTTTGAGTACAAAGTCAAAGTTGGTTTTGCCGGTCGAGTCCACTTTCAGGTTGAAATTCAAACGCGTCAGATCGGCTGAGTTTATCGCCACTTCTTTGCGAAACAATCGCCAGAAATCGAGGTGAACCTTCATTTGGTGTGCCGTGAACAGGGTATCGCGAGTCTGATCTTCAAGATAGACGTCTCCCATTTTTAGTTCAGAAAACGGGAAAAATGAAAGGGTTCCTATTTCAACACGGGTGTGTAGTTTTTGTGACAGGTCCGCTACAATTTTTTTGCGGATAGAGTTCTGCACAAAGCTCAAATTCAACAAAATAAATATAATGCCAATGATAGCTACCGTAATTGCTGTAGCCATTAAGAGCACTCTTAGAGATTTTTGTTTAATTTTGAGCATCCTATTTGAATCTTGTAAAGGGGAAATGTGCCCTTTGGGCGGGCATTCATATCTTTCTATTAATAAGAATAATAAGTAAAACTATAGAATAAACCGAAGCATCACATTCGGATACAATTCCTGTAAGTTACTTATGCTTCGGCAAATTTACTTGAAAATCAAATGAGAACAAACAGAATCTTATTAATAATTACTATTTTTATGACGGCTTGCAACCTTTTTGCAGCCAAAAATCTATCACCAACTATGGTAAAAATTCAAACCAATCATGGCGATATCCTCGTAAAGCTCTATGACGAAACGCCTCTGCACCGCGATAATTTTCTGAAGTTAGCCAAACAGGGATTTTATGACGGCGTTTTGTTTCACCGCGTCATCGGTGAATTTATGATTCAAACCGGCGATCCGCAGTCGAAAGATGCAAAACCCGACCAGATGCTGGGCACCGGCGGACCCGGATATACCGTACCGGCAGAAATTCATTATCCGGCATTTTTCCACAAGAGAGGAGCTTTGGCGGCAGCACGTCAGGGTGATGAAGTTAATCCGGACAGAGCCTCGTCGGGTTCTCAATTTTATATCGTTCAGGGACGTACCTGTTCTGAAAATGAATTGAACCATGTGGAACAATCTGCCCGTGTCAATCAGGAAAGAGGTATTTTTCAACAGATAGCGGCAACTCACATCGAAAAAATTAAGGCTCTTCAGTTAGCAAATGACACCGCTGGTCTTAATAATCTCCGCGACTCAATTTATGCCGAAACGGTTCAGAAGGTTGATGCCAATCCAATGTACAAGTTATCGGATGAAGTTCGTCAGGCTTACAAAACGTTGGGAGGCACCCCGCATCTTGATGGCAGTTACACCGTTTTCGGAGAAGTGGTTTCGGGTCTTGAGGTAGTTGAAGAAATCTCCAAGGTTAAAACCGGCCGTGCCGACCGTCCCGTGGAAGATGTGAAGATTATAAAAGTTACAGTAGAAGAATAAAGCTATCAATCAGCTAACAACTAACTGACAGCGTTCGATAAAACATACTCGAATGAAGAAATTAGTTATCCTTACCGGAGCAGGAATGAGTGCCGAAAGTGGCATTAGTACGTTTAGGGATGCCGGTGGATTGTGGGATCAATATCCCGTGGAAGATGTGGCGACCCCGGAAGGTTGGGCTCGTAACCCTGAACTTGTGCTTGGCTTTTATGCCGAACGCCGCCGTCAGTTATTAAAAGCAAAACCCAACGACGGACACGTGGGACTTGCTCGTTTGCAGCAGCAATTTGATGTTCGCATTATAACGCAGAACATAGATGACCTGCACGAGCGTGCCGGAAGCAATAATGTGCTCCACCTGCACGGAGAACTCACTAAAGTGTGTTCCACGTATGATCCGGGCTATGTTGTTGATCTTCCTTCGGAGGCTCCTTATATAAAGCTGGGAGACAAATGTCCCAAAGGTGGACAGCTTCGTCCTTTTATCGTATGGTTCGGAGAAGCCGTTCCTGCGATTGATGAGGCTGCCGACCTGAGTGCTCAGGCAGATATTTATGCCGTGATTGGTACTTCACTCAATGTGTATCCGGCTGCCGGATTGTTGCATTATGTTCCGAAGGGCGTGCCAATCTACCTTATCGATCCAAAAGAAGTAAACACTGCCTATTATGAGCGCATTACATTTATTCAGCAACCGGCGACCACCGGAGTTGCTCAATTGGAAAGGCTGTTGATGTCTTAAGAAGTATTCACTGCATAGTGTAATTCAAAATTATCAGATAGCCGGAAACAGTTTTCAACTCTGTTCCGGCTATTTTTTTGCGATGATGTAACTGTTTGTAATCAAAGGCTCTCAACTACTTATCAATACAGCAAATGAGATTCGTTTAAGCAATTATCATGTATGACAAAATGACAATAAAAAATATTAAAAACGGATAAAATGTAAGATAATTGCTATTAGATACTTGTTTTTCTAATCTTTTTGTTACCTTTGCATCAGTTTATATAATAAAATGCAATTAAAAATAGGCAAAAACATGAAAGCAAAATTAGAGTATGTTTGGTTGGATGGTCACAAACCAACCCAATCGTTGAGAGCAAAGACGATGATGTCTAAAGACAACTTTAGTGGAAAACTGGAAGACTGCAAAGTATGGTCATTCGACGGTTCTTCAACCGAACAAGCTTCTGGTGGTTCTTCCGACCTCTTGTTAAAACCGGTTGCTATCTACCCGGATCCAACTCGCAAAAACGCTTATGTTGTGATGACTGAAGTGTTGAATCCTGATGGAACTCCACACGAATCAAATGGTCGTGCAACTATCGAATCGGACGATGATGATTTCTGGTTTGGTTTCGAACAGGAATATTTCTTGATGGATCCTGCAACAAACCTTCCTTTAGGTTTCCCTGCTGGTGGCTATCCTGCTCCTCAAGGTCCTTACTATTGCGGCGTAGGTGCTAAAGCTGCTTACGGACGTGAAATCGTTGAAGAACACTTCGATGTTTGTTTGGAAGCCGGTTTGAATGTTGAAGGTATCAATGCTGAAGTTGCTGCCGGACAATGGGAATACCAAATCTTCGCTAAAGGTGCAAAAGATGCAGGTGATCAAATTTGGGTTGCTCGTTATTTCTTGGAAAAAGTTGCTGAAAAATATGGCGTTTATGTTGAATTGCATCCAAAACCACTTGGAAAAGATCTTGACTGGAATGGTTCGGGTATGCACGCTAACTTCTCTAACGGTTTGATGAGAACTTGCGGTGATAAAAAAGTATTTGACGCAATCTGCGAAGAATTCGGAAAACACATCCAAGAACACGTTTCTGTTTACGGAGCTTACAACGACCAACGTTTGACAGGTAAACACGAAACAGCTTCTATCAACGAATTCTCTTATGGTGTTTCTGACCGTGGTTCTTCTATCCGTATTCCTATTGGAACAGTAGAAGATGGCTGGAAAGGTCGTTTGGAAGACCGTCGTCCTGCTTCTAACGGTGATCCATACAAAATTGCTGCAGTTATTATTTCAACTACCAAAAAAGGTATTGCAAAATTATAATTACAAGCGAATATACAACTCACAAAGGGTGTCCGGTTTTTGGGCACCCTTTTTTTGTGGTAAGAGGTTCTTTTGAAGAGGGCAACAGCCAAGCGATAGAGCTTTGATAAAAAATTATAAAGCGGTTGGATACATGCATTTCATGCTTATATTTGCCTTTCATTTTGTAAGCTGATTTTCTTGAAAACGAGCATGTTCGTCCTTATTACAAACCAATACTACTCACATGCGGGTGTATAAAAAATCAATGGTCTATATGAAAAAAGTATTCACATTGCTGATGGCAGCCTTATTTGTTGCTGCGTCATCGCTAAGTGCTCAGACTCCTGCTGCTCCTCCAGCAAAGAAGGAAGTTAAGAAAGAGATGAAAAAAGCAGACAAGGACATGAAGAAGGCCGATAAGGATATGAAAAAGGCCGACAAAGAAATGAAGAAAGTTGAGAAAAATGCTAAGAACGTAACACCTCCGCCTCCTCCTCCACCTCCTGCAAAGGCTGCTCCGGGTCAACACCTGAAAAAAGATGGTACTCCCGACAAGCGTTTTAAAGAAAACAAAGAAGCTGCTGCTCCGAAACATTTGAAAAAAGACGGTACGCCGGATAAACGATTCAAAGAAAACAAAGAACCGAAAAAATAAATACAGCCGTATTTGAAAAAAATGGCCTTGATGAAACAATCATCAAGGCCATTTTCGTTATATCAGGAATATTTTCGTCGTCTTAAGAAAAAGAAAACCGCGGCAAATAAACCCAGCAGAATCAAAGGGGTAACCAGATTGATGATTTGCCATGTTGTTCTGCCTTCTGTCGTAGCAACATTGTTAAGCAAACGAAGTGGAACTACGCGCGATCTTAATTCGAGCCAGCTATCGTCTCCGCTAAGATACAAAACAGCATTTACGATGAAATCACGATTACCGTATTGGCGATTGGTATAGCTGTCGAATCCTAAAGGTAACAGTTGCATGTTGTCGCCGGTACCGTGAACTTCGTTGCGGATAATATCTCCGTTTGCAACAATAATCATTCTTGTATACTTGCTCTTACGGGCTATTGATGCGGGTTTGTTAATCCCTTCGGGAACCATTCTATTGGCAAAGGCAGAAGTGAAGGTCCCTTCCAAAAGACCACCTACCGGAATATTCTGGAAGCGGAAATAGTCGTGATCACGCGGATCCGGCATTTGTTTCAGGTCAACCATTGCCGGAGGTGCTAAAACATGTGATGCATTAGAGGTGGAGAGAAGCGCTTGTTTCTTTACCAGAGTGTCCACTCCTACAAAATCTATCGATGAAGCGAAATTTGCCTTTACAGAGGCCAGATTACGCGTGGTGGCGTTGTATGGAGAAGTTAAAAGTAAAGGCTGAAAAACCCACGGCATTGGCTTAAATTGAGGCTCTTCTCCCGGGCGTGACACATTGATTGGCATAGAGGCGCATTGAACATCCTGCACAATGTCAGGATTGATGCGAATACCATATCCAAAAAGCATATCCGAAAGATTGACATCAAGCGGAGCAATGGTTGCCTGCCCGGTTCTCGAAAGGAAATCATTGTCGATTTTTGATCCGTCAATGAGCCACAGCACACGTCCTCCATTCATAATATACTGGTCGATAATGAATTTCTCATTCTCGGAGAAAGCGGTTGCCGGTTTGGCAATGATAACAACTTTGTACGGGTCAAGTGCTTTCGGATCGTTGCCGAGAACGCCTCTGTCTACCTGAAAATAGCGGCTGAGGGCTGTGGTTGCGTCATACACTTCCGGTTCGGGAAGTTCTCCGTTGCCTTCCAGAAACGCAATTTTACGATTTTCCTTCACATTCAATATTCGAATAGCATCAGTCAACTGATATTCAAGATTTTCCACCGAAGCATTCAGGTTCTCTTCCCCGGAATGTCCCTGTACATTGGTAAGCAGGTTCACTAAAAGAGTGTCTTTATGACTGATGATTTCCGCCCAGGGAAAAATTATCTTCCGTACGGCTTTCCCATCAGCATCTTTTTCATAGACCATTGTAGCATGCATGCCCCGTTTCTCGAGCGAAGCATAATAGGCGTCCTGATCTTTACCTTCGGCTGCTTTTGCAGGATCGATGAGCTGATATTGAATATTTTTGCCGGCATATACCTTAAACTCGTCCAGATAGTCCGTGCAGGAGTGCTTTAACCGTAGAAAACCGGCGTTTAAATCACCGTCGAGATACACATTGATTTGTACCGGCTCATCCAGCGACTTCATCAGTCCTTTTGTAGCTGATGAGATGGTATATCGCTTGTCGGATGTTAAATCGAGACGGAAAAACAGGTAATGAGATATGAAAGAAACAGCAGCAATGGCTACTGCCACAGCAGCTATTTGGAGAAAAAGGCGTTTATTTTTCATCAGAGGATAGACCAAACATAAAAATGACTTCCCGTACAAAAAATTGTCGGGAAGTCTTATTTTTCAAACAAAATTGATAGTTATATGATTACGGCTAAGAAACGGACTGTTTTATTGTCGAGTGCTTTCATTCCATGCTTTAATTCGGCATTGAAATAAAGCGAATCTCCTTCTTCCAGAATCAGTTCTTTTCCGTTTATTTCCAGAAGCATTCTCCCTTCAATAACATAATTGAACTCTTGTCCTGCATGAGTATTCAGACAAACAGGATTGTCGCAAGGCTCTACCGTGACAATAAACGGGTCGGCATTTCTGCCTGCAAAACCTGCTGCCAGCGATTGGTATTTGTAAGCTTTTGTCCTTTCGATAGCCACTCCCTGACCTTTACGGGTGAGATAGTAAGTTCGCATTCTCGGTTCTTCCCCGAATAGCAAGGCTGTCATTTCAACGTTAAAATGACCGGCAATGTTATGCAGAAGGCTTACCGGAATATCTTTTTCTCCATTTTCACAGAGAAGGTATTCTTCCTCACTTACCATCGCAGCATCGGCCATCTCTTTGACCGATATATTCAGTGCATCCCTTAATCCGTGCAGACGTGCAGCTATCTGTCTGATTTTATCGTCCATACAAAATATGAGTTATTGAAGTTTTATAAAACGCTATTGTTTGTTCAGCTTTTCAACACAGGAACCTAAACTTGCTTCCCAATGTGGAATTGAGATTCCGAAAGTCTTTTTGATCTTTGATTTATTCAAGACGCTGTAGAACGGCCGTGGAGTTTTTGCCGGAAAGTCTTTCGATTCGATTGGCAACACTTTGCAGTCAATTCCTGCAAGGCGATGGATGGCAATGGTGAAATCGTACCAGCTGCAAACACCCTCATTTGAAAAGTGATAAACGCCTGTTTTGAAAGCGTTTTCATTTTCAATGGTTTTCCCGATAATCTGCAAGATGGCAGCAGCCAAATCGGCAGCATTGGTTGGTGTTCCTATCTGGTCAAAAACAACTTTGAGTTCGTCGCGCTCTTTTCCGAGTTTCAACATCGTTTTTACGAAATTGTTGCCATAAACCGAATACAACCACGACGTACGGATAATAACGGCATCAAGGCAAACTCTTTTCAGATCGGCTTCACCACATGCTTTGCTTTTTCCGTAAACCGTTTTTGGATTGATTTTTACGTCCTCGGTGTAAGGTACGTGTGCCGTTCCGTCAAAAACATAATCGGTGGAGATATGGATAACTTTAATTTCGTGTGAAGCAGCAACTTCCCCGATGTTTCTGATTGCCTCGCAATTAATTGCAAAACACTTCTCTTCATCTTCTTCTGCCTTATCCACTGCCGTATAAGCAGCGCAGTTGACGATAAAATCGAACGATTTGTTGGCCACAAACTGCTCGATAGCGTCTTTGTCGCAAATGTCTAACGTGTCGGCATCTGTAAAGACAAATTCGACATCCTTCATTTGTGGGGCAATTTGTTGCAGTTCACTGCCTAACTGCCCATACGAACCTGTGACTAAAACCTTTTTCATACTTTCTATCTTTACGGGGTTAATAGACAAAATTCATCTCAGCCTGTTCCAGGGTCGGATGTTTTTGATCCTTTTCGGATATGATGGCTTCTTCCAATGGAACCTGCCAGTCTATATTCAATGTCGGATCGTTATATATAATTCCTCTCTCCAAAGAGGGATCGTAAAAATCATCGCATTTATAGCTAAATACTGCGGTGTCACTCAATACTGAAAATCCGTGAGCAAATCCCTGAGGAATAAGGAACTGTAATTTATTTTCTTCCGAAAGTTCAACACCGAACCACTGTCCGAATGTTGGCGATCCTTGTCGTATGTCAACCGCTACGTCATATACTTTACCAACGATAACGGAAACCAGTTTGCTTTGGCTGTGCGGGTTAAGCTGGTAATGCAGCCCTCTCACCACTCCGTAGCTCGATTTTGATAAATTATCCTGGCAAAAGTCAATGTTAATACCACTTTCGGCTAATCTTTTCTTGTTGTAACTCTCTAAAAAAAATCCCCGGCTATCAGCAAAAACCCGGTTCTTGATTATAAATAAATCGCGTATTGGAGTACTAATTATTTCCATTCTCTATTGGTTCATTGGCAATCTTAATAAGGTATTGCCCATAATTATTTTTCTTTAGTGGGTCGGCCAGTTGCAGCAGTTGATCCCGATCAATAAATTTCATGCGAAAAGCTATTTCTTCAATGCAGGCTACCATCAGACCCTGACGATTCTCAATGGTCGAAATGAAATTGGCAGCTTCAAGCAGACTATCGTGCGTGCCGGTATCCAACCAGGCCATTCCGCGTCCCAAAAGTTTTACGTTCAGTCGGCCTTCGTCGAGATAAATCCGGTTGAGATCGGTGATTTCAAGTTCACCACGGGGCGACGGTTTTAGTGCTTTTGCTTTTGCTACAACATCGTTGCCGTAGAAATAGAGGCCTGTCACAGCATAATTCGATTTAGGAACGGTCGGCTTTTCCTCAAGGCTAAGTACCTTTCCCGACGGGTCGAATTCAGCAACACCGTAGCGCTCCGGATCATTCACGTAATAACCAAAGACCGTAGCTCCGTCTTTCATTTGTGCGGCTTCCTGCAATTGAGAAGATAAGTTGTATCCGTAGAAAATGTTATCGCCCAGTACCATGCAAACGGAATCGTTGCCAATGAATTTTTCTCCGATGATAAATGCCTGAGCCAGTCCATCCGGAGATGGCTGGATGGCGTATTCTATTTTCAGCCCATAAGCCGATCCGTCTTCAAAAAGCCGCTTGTAAAGATCTATATCCTGAGGCGTTGAGATTATCAATATTTCCTGAATTCCCGACAACATTAACACCGACAACGGATAGTAAATCATCGGTTTGTTGTAAACGGGAATAATTTGCTTCGAAATGCTTTTGGTGATGGGGTATAAACGGGTTCCCGATCCCCCGGCCAAAATAATACCTTTCATGGGTAAATATAGTTAATTAGTATTGTAAAGGCATTTGCAGGAACAACCCGTAAAATGAGCCGAGAGTCTTGCATTTATAAGGTTTTTGCCTGTTTTTGATATAAACAAAGATAATCGCTTTTATTGAAAATGATACGGAAATTTAAAAAAAATTACCACCCAAAAGCGGCATTATCGTCCATCCATTTTCCCTGTACTTTCAGGACTTGTTCCATGACGTCGCGGGCACATCCTTCTCCTCCTTTTAAGGGGGATACATAGACTGAAATTGCTTTTATTTCGGGAGCGGCATCCTGAGGGCAGGTGGGTACACCAACACGTGACATAACCTGATAATCAGGAATGTCGTCGCCCATGTAAAGTACTTCGTTTGCATTCAGCGAGTATTTGAGAAGGAACTCATCGAGGTCGTTTGTCTTGGTGCTTGAGGCCATGTAGATATCTTTCACCCCCAAGCGTTCGAAGCGAAGCCGAACAGCATTTGTGTTTCCACCGGTGATAATAGCAACATGGTATCCTTTTTTTATAGCGTACTGGATTGCATACCCGTCTTTGATATTTACCATCCGCATAGGTTCACCATTGGGGTGCAACGGTATGCTGTTGTTTGATAACACGCCGTCAACATCAAAAACAAAAGCTTTGACATTGTTGAGAAGTTCTTTGAAATTTGCCATAGGACATCATTTTTTATATAAAAAACAAAGGCCAAAAGTTTGTAAAACAAACCGTTGGCCTTGTTTGGTTGTCTCACCAGGATTCGAACCTAGACAGGCAGTACCAAAAACTGCAGTGCTACCATTACACCATGAGACACTCCATTATGTTTTGCTTAAAAAGCGAGTGCAAAGGTAAGCGTTTAATGCTTTTCCACAAAATATTTTGGATAAAATTTTCTTTGTGGTTATATTTTTTTGACCAAATCCGATATAATGGGCTGATCTTTAAAATATAAATTTTGAAAGATGAGCCTGAACTTTTACCTTTGAAAAAGTTCAGAGGAAGAAGAACTTTTATTTTTTCGTAAGAATATCCAGCCACTTGCGTGGTTTCTTCAATTCCTCAAAAACAGGTGACGGGTTATGCAAAACACTAAACCGTTCGTCAGTTTCCGATTGGAACCCGAACTGTTCGGGGTAGATAACAAGCTGACTGTTGTTTATGACCGCATTGGATACCGAAGCAAACAACTCTTCGAACAAAGCATTGTAAGAGATTGTTGATTTACGTCCTGCGATAAAAATCACCAAATCGTTGCTGCGTACCTGTTTGATGCAGGACTCTATTTCATGCCATCCCTCCATTTTTCGATAAAACGTGGGAACCTTGTGTTTGTGTAGCCCGGCAAATAACTTAAGCTTCTCTTCCGTGTCGCTATTGGCATAGAAAATAAGAGATGCATCTGCTTGTTTCGCAATGTGGTATATGTGCTCGTAGCTACGCTGGAATCCAAGTTCGAGTTCGGCTTTCTCCGGAATAAACGTTACGATCTGCGAGGTTGTTCCCAGTGGTTGGACAGGCTTGTAAACATAGATAGACCGGCTCATGCTTTTTTGCAAAGAATCTGCCATTTGTCCTAATACCGATTCCGTGAGCTTTGTCTTTCGGTGCAGTCCGATGATTACATCTGAAATGTTGTGCTCTTTCACGGTATGAATAATTCCACTGGCTGCGTTTACGTCGTAGCGTACAAGTTGTTCGATCGTGTTGTCGGTAGATGCGGCAACTTTGGCGGCTCTTTCCAGTAATTTTTCTCCTGTTCCCCGGCTTTCGTTCACTATGTCGTCTACTACAGCCAAAACGTACAACGGCTGTTTCAACGGAGCTGTTTTCATCATTACGGCCAGTTCCATCAGCCTGTCTATTGTTTCAGGATTTGATACTGGTATAAGTATTCGTTCGCGTGTTTCTTTCTCGGATTTGTCTCCCGTTTGTCCTGCCAGTGCCAGTCTGCGGGCTGCTTTTTCTGTGACAAATGAACTGATAATGCACGATAACAGAATCATGATAATGGTCCCGTTCAGTACGTGGTCATTGAGCAATCGTACCGGAGTGCCATCCGGATTTTGTCCCAAAATGATATTGTAACCTACCATTACGGCTGCAAGTGTTGCTACCGCGTGGGCATTACTCAAACCGAACACCATCAATCCTTCGTCTTTGGTCAGTCGACAGGTGATGCGGGTAAACGTGGCAGCCAGCCATTTGCTGGTGATGGCGACAACAGCCATAACACCGGCTACGAGTAAGGCCTCGTATCCGCTGAACAATACCCGGTAGTCGATCATCATTCCCACTCCGATCAGAAAGAAAGGAATGAAAAGCGCATTTCCCACAAATTCGAGACGATGCTTGAGTGGCGATACTTTAGGAACCAGACGGTTCAGCGAAATACCAACCATGAATGAGCCGAGAACGCCTTCCAGTCCTGCAAGCTGAGCCAGAAATGCCCCAAGGAATACCATAGCTAACACGAAGATGAACTGAAGAATGTTGTCTTCGAAACGTTTCATGAAAGCCCTGGCAATAATCGGAAAAACAAACAGAACAATTAACCCAAAACAGACAATTTTGATTGCCCATAACACCATAAACCAGTTGGTAAGGGTTCCTTTGCACATGCCGGCAATAATTGCCAATAGCATAAGCATCAGAGTGTCTGTTAGAATGGTTCCTCCGACTGTGATGTTGACCGCACGGTTTTGCGAAACTCCATATCGGCCTGTTATCGGATAGGCTACCAGTGTTTGCGATGAATACATTGCTGCCAGCAGAAGCGAAGTCATCAATGAGAAGTGCAGAATGTAGAGGCTTGTAAATGTTCCGATGAGTATCGGTATGGAAAACGTGAAGAGGCCAAAAATCATTCCTTTGACACGATTGCGGCGAAAGTCGTTCATGTCCATGTCGATTCCGGCCAGGAAAAGGATGTAGAGAATCCCCACATTGCCGAATAGGTGGAAACTCTCATCGTTGGCAAGAATGTTGAACGCTTTTGGCCCCAGAAGAATCCCTGCGAAAATCAGCCCTACCACATACGGTATTCTCAGCCGGTGTAAAAGCAACGGAGAAAAGAGAATAACAAGCAGTACCACACCGAAGATAAGGGTGGAGTTCTCTAAAGGCAATTGTATGGTGATGTCAGACAGGGTCATTTAGTAAAACGGCAAAAACTTAATGTTTTTGCCGTATAAGTATTTGTAATCAATCAGCCGGAGAAGTGGACAGAAGTTTCTTTTCCAACTCGTTTATTTTTGATTCCTGATTGTTGATGGTGGTCAACAGTGCATTTAATTCTTCATTTTCGATGCTGGAAGGGAATTGCCCTTTGACCCGATCCATAAAGTCGGCAAGTACATTCATGTAGTTTGTAAACGCATCGTATGGCGACTCGTAGTTCGGATAAACGGTAAACCCGGTCCATGGTTTGGTTGTCATGTAATGAAAATGGTCGGACGATTGCAGGCAGAGCCAGTCGCGTTTCAATGCGCGATCGGAGCACAAACGAACCCGTTCTCCTACCTGATATAGTTTCTGAAGCGCTTCGGTCTGGAGATCATTACCGGTCCAGCTGCTCAGGTCTTTTTCTTCTCCCGACCATGTTTGAGGGTAGGGGACGCTGATCGGAGAAATAGGATTGAATTTTTTTGCAATTTCGGCCGGAGTGGAAAAGGTTATTTTATTTGCTAAAGCCTGAAGTGGTAATGCTTTGATGAATTCAAAAATACCGCTTTCGGGACGTTGGCGTTCTCCGATAGACTGATAGCCCATGAAGATGCTGAAAACTTTTTCGCTTTCTTCTGCGCTTTTAATCCAGCTCATCAGTTTTTCGGCTGTCAGAGGAAATTCGCTCCAGCTCCAGTCAGAGAAACGATATGCAATGTCATCACTCAGTTTCATGTTGCGGGTCAGTACTTTGACCTGCGGAATGTAACTGTGGCCGTATACAAAATTCGGGCTTTTCCATCCTAATACATGCTTGGAGCCTTCGGTAAGCATAGTGGAATATCCCATTTCGTAAACCATTTGGGCGATCTCGTCGGAATAAATCATTTCAGTATTCCGGAAAGTGGTAGGTCGAACGCCAAAAAGCTCATAAATAGTATCGCTGTGCATTTTGACCTGCTGAACAAACTCTTCAGGATCAAATACGGCGGCGAGCGAATGAGAATATGTTTCCGCAACAAACTCCACACTTCCTGTTTCGGCAAGTTCCTTAAAGCTATCAATCACTTCGGGAGCATATTGTTCGAAGAGTTCAAGCGCAATTCCCGAGATGGAAAAAGAAACCTTGAATTTGCCGTGCGAACTGCGTATCATGTCGAGAATGAGACGGTTTGCCGGTAAGAAGCTGCTATTTGCTATGCGCTGAACATTTGCTTCGTTTGCAAAGTCATCGTAGTAATAATGATCGGATCCTATTTCAAAGAAACGATAACGCTTTAACTGCATCGGTAAATGCACCTGGAAGTAGAAACAGATAGTTTTCATTTGTGTGTAGTTTAGATTTTAAAGGACAAATGGAATTGGCAAATCAGCGAAGCTAACTCCATGTTGTTGCATGTGCCTAATCGCATTGATTCCGGTTAGCTCGCGCTGAACGTTGTTTCGTGACAATAGGTTTTGTAAAACAACATGTTCGTTTCATAAGCGAAAAGTTTAAGGTGAGCTGATAAATTTACTGATGTCTTCCGGCATTCAGAATGTGGATGGAGAAAGGATATCGGTTTCATCTACCCATGGCAAAAATAGGATTTATTTCGGAGATACAAAAAAAATATGGCACCTATCTTGCGACAAGTGCCATAAAAATGCAATTAAAAAGCGGTGAGGGGGGGATTCGAACCCCCGGTACGGTTACCCGTACGACAGTTTAGCAAACTGTTGGTTTAAGCCACTCACCCACCTCACCAGTGTCCGAGTCATTGCCTAAACGGTTGCCTTAAAAGCGATGCAAAAGTAGGAAATAATTTTCATTTTTTCAAACTCTCTTTCAAAATATTCTCAATAGGAATGATTAAATTTGCAAGCTCAATTGATAAGGCTTAAAAATTAGGTAGTTATGAAAAAGAAAATATACCGTAATTCCAAATTAATCAAAAGGATAGCATTAGTTTTGGGTGCTATAGCCGTCCTTTTTATAGGGTATCAGGCATATATTTATTTCCGCGGAAACTTCTTTACACCTTCGGGCGAAACTGTTTATATCTACATTCATGAACATGCCACGCTTGATGATGTGGTGAAACAAATAGAGAAAAAAACCAAGCCACGGGATATTAATTCTTTCATCCGTTTGGCAAAAACAGAAGGCTATCCCACTAAAATACGGACTGGGCGTTATGCCATCACGAATGGGATGACTAATCACAAATTACTTTCCAACCTGAAAAAACACATTCAGGAACCAGTGAAGCTTAAATTCAACAACATTCGGACAAAAGCCCAATTGGCCGGACGCTTGTCGAAACAGCTGATGGCCGATTCGCTGACGCTGCTTTCAGTGTTGAATGATTCCTTAGCAGACGAAAAAATGGGATTTACTCCCGAAACGGTAGTGGCGATGTTTATCCCTAATACCTATGATATGCTTTGGGATATAACGCCGGCTCAGTTTATTAAGAGGATGCATCACGAATACGAAGAATTCTGGACGGATGAGCGGAAGCAAAAGGCCAAGAAAGCGAACCTTACTCCGGTTCAGGTGACGACTCTTGCCTCTATCATTGAAGAAGAAACTAATCACAAAGCCGATAAACCGATAGTTGCAGGATTGTATCTGAATCGCTTGCGGATAGGGATGCCTTTGCAGTCGTGCCCAACCATCAAGTTTGCACTGAATGACTTTTCGTTGAAACGCATAACCGGCATTCATTTGCGGGTGCAGTCGCCTTACAATACTTACAAAAACCCGGGCTTGCCTCCGGGACCGATCCGTATTCCGAGTATCGAAAGCATCGATGCCGTGCTCGACTTTAAGCCGAATAACTATCTCTACATGTGCGCGAAGGAAACTTTGAACGGAGAGCATTATTTTGCGGCTACCTGGGCAGAACATAAACGGAATGCCGACCGCTATGCCGCTATGATGAACAAACGCGGAATTCACTAATCAGAACAGGTGGCGGATGTGATGACCCGACAGCTCTTTGCGGAGCCGGTCGGAGTCGGGCGCTACCTGTCGTAATAAAGTCCAAAAGCGTTCGCTATGGTTGTGTTCTACCGTGTGGCACAGTTCGTGCAGAATCACGTACTCGATCAGATGCTTGGGGAGCAGTAGCATATAGAGCGAAAGATTGATGCTGTTGACCCGCGAACAACTACCCCAGCGGGTTTGGCTCGACTGTATTTTAACCCCGTTGAATTTGAAGCCGTGCTCTGCGGCTAAGCGAATAATCATGGGCGGCAACTCCTTCTTGGCCGCCTGTCGCAGAAAATAGACCACCCCTTTGCGAATAGCCGTTTGAATGGTTGGCGAATGTACATCTTTTTGTGCCGGATATTCGATGATGAGTATGCCGTTTGCCAGCCGGAAGAAGAGCTGATTGCGGTTGGCGGCGATCACTTGCGTGGTGAACGTCAGTGTTTTCAGCGGATGGTCGGCATCGATCCATTGCTGGTGCTTCTCTTTTTTCTTCAATAAGGTCTCTCTTGTCTGCTCCAGAAATCGTACTCCTTCCTCATAAAATTTCTCCGAAGGCAGCGTCACGCGCACGCCGTCGGCCACCAGGCGCAGGAAAATGCGCCGCGAGCGCGGATTGACCGTAAATGAAATTTGTCCCAGTTCGGGATCGTGAAGCGATGGACACATGCTTTTGGAGATTGATGTGCAAAGATACGAAATATACGATGTGGGGATAAACAGTTAAAGAGTCCAGCAGCCAAATGTCTGTTTATTGGCTAAAAGAGTTATATTTGGCAAAAATATGTTTCTTGAAAATATGATTAGACTTTGATCACAAGATATTTATACGCTATGAAGACCAAACTACTATTTATAATCCTTTGTTTGATTGCATTCGGTTGCAACCAGACTCATTCAAACGATGAAATTTATTGCATGAAGGGAGATGCGTTATGTATTAATAGAAAGTATTATGATAAAATGAGTGATGCAGAGAGAAGGCAATTATTCATCGACAAAGGGATTTGGGACGATTGGGGTGCAAATAACTTCAAGGATGTAAAATATAGGAGAACATTCACTCAATTGTTTCTATATCAATTGATAGCTGCAAATAAATATAATAATCCAAATGCACAAGCGCATTTCGGAGAGTATTTTACTCCTTTTTATCCTGGGTCATCTAGAAATTTAGATCTTAATGTTCTGGATGCAGATACTCGTAAATTTATTTTAGACAACCTTTGGGAAGCTTATAAACAGGATGATGCATATCCTTTTGCCGCAAGTTATTTAAGTGAATATTACGCGACAGGTAACGGAGTCAAAAAGGATGCTGAATTAAGTAAAGTTCTGAAGCAACGCCATGATTCGATTTCAAAAGCATATAAATCTCCAGTTTATGATCGGAAATGGATAAAAATAATGATCAGATAAAAACACCTCTAGATTACCATTTCAGCTAATACCTTAAAAATGAAACAGTTTTATATTATTGCTTTTATCTGCTTGTTGGCGATGTTAGGTTGTTCAAACGGACAGGATAATTCAGACAAATCTTTATTAAAAGAGAATACCGGTAATTTTCCGTACATATTCGAATCGGAAGAAGTTCAAATGGCAATTTGCCTGCATGGGGATACTATTGCCTATCAAAAAGTGAAGAAACTGTATCGCGATTATAATATCGAAAGAGAAGTGTTTTTTTATTCATTTGTTATGGCAAACCGATACCATTATTTACCTGCCTATTATGATGTTTATGTGTGTCTTTGGCAGGCATTTAATGGAGGAAAACACGCCATGCTTTGGGATATGACCCGCTTCGACCCCAAATCGAGAGAAATGGTGCTTCATTATCTGAAAATGGGAGCAAAGAGAGGCAACAAAGATGCGCTGAGAGTTTTAATTAGATATTACACAGCATCCGTAGAATATGGAAAGGAAACCAGAACGTTACATCCTCGTCAGTTTGTAAATGAGTCATCAGAAAAGAACTCCACGGAAGAGCTATAGTAAAATAATCTTGGAAAATTATAGTAGTAAGACTCTGGATTGATGATTGTTTTTTTACCCATTTGTGATGAACTGAAGCGACTTGGAAGTCGCTTGACCCATTAGTCTATCTTTTACAAATCACCGTGAACGGACAGTATTTGCACTTGTCACTGTCCTGAGTTTGTGTAAAGGGTAGGGCAGAGTCGAAAATTTCATCGAGGCACTGTGCAAAGGCGGCAGAAAACTCTTCCTTGTAGTCGTTGAAGTCGTCGACGGGCGTGGCTTGCCGCTCGGGTTTGCAGTAGAGTTTGGTATCGTCACTCTTAAACAATGAACGGATAATCACAATGCCCGGTTCGATGGAACAAGCTCCCTGTTGTTGCTGGTAGAGCAGGGCATACATAAACGTTTGCATCACCGCTTTGGGGCGTTTCTTCTCCTCCTTGTCAAACAGTTGTCCGATGCCGGAAAAAACTGTCAGATCGTGACTGCCGGTTTTGTAGTCTAGGATGCGCGTAACACCTTCCTTGCGATCGATGCGGTCGATAAAGCCCTTGAGGTTGACGCTTTTTCCTGAAGGGAGAGCAAACCGTTCGTCAAAACGGTACTCGGAGGCGACGTATTCGAACGGGGTCAGTTTTTTGTCGTTGCGCAGCAGCTGTTCGATGTATTTCTGAATAATGCCGGTGGTGAGCAGGTGCTGCCCTTCGGGATAGACAATTCCCTCTTCCTTCTTCAAAAAACTGCGGGTAAAGGCCAGTGCCACGGCATCGTTGATGGCAGTCGGGCTCTTCAGTACGCTGTCGATGGCTTCGGCGGTCACCATGCGCCCCTTCATGGTGTTGTACAGCTCTTCCATTGCCCCGTGAAAAATAGAGCCGAAGGTGCTGGCGGCGATGGTCTCCTCCACGTCGTCGCTCTCCTGCAAACCTTCCACCGTGCTGAGGTAAAACTTCAATGGACAGTCGAGATAGGTGTTGATGGCGCTTGCCGAGAGTGCCCTGCGGCTGCCTTCAGTCAAGAAGGGTACCAGTTTTTGTTGAATGGCCTCGGTTTTGGCAATCTCCACCGTTTCGGGCTTGCTGAAACTGATGTCGAACGATGCGATCTTTTCGGTGATCGGCTGGCGGTAGTGGTACTTCAACTGGTGAATGTAGCGGCTCACTTCGCCCGATTGCAACCCTTCCGAACGGGTGTCGTAGGTGCAGATCACCTTTTTTGCCCGGTGGATGAGGCGGTAGAAATGGTAGGCGAAGATGGCATCCTGGTGTTCGCCGGTCGGCAGCCCGAAACCCTTTCGCAGGTGATAGGGAATAAACGACGGAGCCGACTGTTTTTGCGGGAAAACACCCTCGTTAAGCGAAGTGATAATCACATTTTCGAAATCGAGACCGCGCGTTTCGAGCAGACCCATGATTTGCAATCCGGCCAGAGGTTCTCCTTCGAAGGGGATGGAGACCGCCGCGATCAATTGTTTCATCAACCGGGCGAACGTCTCGTTGGTAAGCTCAATTTCCGTGTTATGCAACAACCCTTCGATACGGTTGACGGCCGTGTAGCAATGGTACAAAAACTCTTGTTCCAGATGAACCGTGGGAGTGTTCTCTTCCGTCGTCTGGAGGCGTTGCAGCAGCAGGCGCAATAACTTTGTGAGGTAGGCTGCCATTTGGCGGGGTGATTCGTTACTCACGAACAGCGCTGCTAAAAGCTCATTATCGGCAAACTCTTCGGACGGAATGTATATTTTGTTGTACTGTGTGATGCTGTCGGAGATCGCTTTGGCTTCTTTCCCGGCCAGTTGCAACAGGTAGGGATGTTGCAGGATCATCTGCACGTTGCGGTAGTAAAACAGTGTTTGCCCTCCCTTTTGCCGGATGGTGCGTTGCAGGGCAAAGAGGTTGTCGATAAGCGTGGCGGCTGGTGTGATGGAGAGTGGATAACCCATCGTTACGTTCACCTTGTCCAGTTCCTGCGGAACAGAGTGGAGCATCGGCAGCAGCAGGTTTTCGTCGGAGAGAATTACCACCGTTTTCATCAGCTCTTCCGAGGTATACTCTTCCTTGCTGCCGGGGTAAAGTTCGCGCAGCAGTTGATGTACATATTTGGCTTGTCCCACGGCCGATGGGATACCGGTCAGTTCTATGGTGCGTTCGCGGGTTCCTTCGTCGGTCAGCTCGTAGCGAGGTTTGAATTGTTCGAGGTTGGCTTGCCGGAAGTCGCTGCCGCGGTTGGTGGAGTCTTCCAACTCTTCAATGTCGTAGTCCCAGTAAAAATCGGCCAATCCGTTGTTTCGAAAATAGGTAAATAGCTTCTCTTCGGCTGGCGTGAGAGCGTTGAACCCTACAAATACGATGCGGCTCCACTCCACCGGAAGCTCTTCACGGCGTTGCATCCGTTCGGCTACTTCGCGGAAAATCATTCCTTCGTACCCTTCGCCCGAGGCAAGCAATTCGGCGTGCAGCTTTTCGTAAACCGGATATAGAATTTCCCAGGTGGCACGAAAATCTTTCTGTTTGGCGCTTTCGGAGGTAGGCACAAAGCTCGACCAGAAGCGGCGGATGGCCTCTATCTGGTTCTCAGAAAGGTAGTCGAACAGCGAATCGATCTGTTTCAGTTCCGTGACGTTGGTAAAGAGCTGGCGGGCATCGGCCAGATATTTGTCCACATCGTCGAAGTCGTTGAGCAACATTTCGCCCCAGTAGGCAAACTTGTCGAAACTCTCTTCTTTCTTGCTTAGCGATTGGTAAATTGCGTAGAGGCGAAACAGCAGGCTGATCCGGTCGGCAGTTTGCAGGTTCGAGAGGCGAGCAAACAGTTCGTTCACCGTCATCGTCTCAGGAGCAAACAACGGTCGGTCGATCATTTTCGACAGGTAGTTGAGGAAAAAAAGCCCTGCCCGCCGGTTAGGAAACACAAAGAGCATGTTGCCCAACTCCTGTTCGTGTTCGTGCAGGTAAACGGAGGCTATTTGTTGCAAAAGAGGTTTCACGTTTGAAAGAAGTTTGTCCGGGAATTTAGAATGGATAACCGATAGCAAAAAACATGTTCATGTTTCTTTTGACGTTTGTCAGGGGACGTATCCATTTGTTGTCGGCACCACCACTGGCAGGATTAAACAATTTATACCCGAAGTCGAACCTTAGTACAAAATAGTTGAAGTTCATGCGCAATCCAAGACCGTAGCTCCAGGCAATTTGTTTGTAGAACTCAGATAGTTTGAAAAAACCACCCGGCTGATCGCTGTAATTTTTTATTGTCCAGATATTTCCGGCGTCCGTAAAGGCAGCTCCTTCAAATATCCATCCAATCTTAAACCTATATTCAAGGTTGGCAAGCAGGTTGATGTCTCCGATTTTGTTCACGAAATCAATTTTTCCGTCCGTGTCTTTGTTGTAATACGAGCCCGGGCCGAGTGTATATGATGACCATCCTCTGATGCCGTTGGCGCCACCCGCATAATACCGTTCTTCAAAAGGAATAATCTGAGCATTTCCGTAAGGACAGGCGACTCCTAATGCAAGGTGATAGACCAGATGGTTGTCTTTGGTAATTTCCTGATTGTAGGAGAAATCGAAATCTCCTTTTACATATTGCGCAAAAGAAAGGTTGAAAATGCGATAATGATTCGCTGAGTCGCGGCGGGAGTTAAACACGCCACACAGAGCATTTAACAGGTTGCCTGCTTCTGCAATGCCTAATCGCCAGTTGGTGATATTTCCTCCTGTTTTTTTTCCTCGCTGGCTGTTATAGTTGATGCTGATGCCCGTGCGCAAAATCATCTGACTTTGGTAGCTGTAAACCAAAGGGGAAGAGTTGCTCAGATAGTTTTTTTCAAAGTCAGGCGAGATACGATCCTTTGGAAGATAGATGTAGTTGAAATTGAGAAGATCAAAAGTATAAAACAGGTTTTTCCGGCTCCAGGCATATTTGATTCCAACATTTGCAAGCGTTCGCGTAAACTCAGGACGTATCTGATAGTTATACCCGATGGTGAATGCCGTTGAGGCATTGATTCCTCTTTTGAATTCTTGTCCGAGGAAAGGAAATACAAAGGTGGGATATTTAACAGATACATCAGTCGAAAGCTCGGTTGCATTGTACGAAAAGAGGTTGGAAAGACTACCCAGGGCTTCGTACGAATAACGGGCGTGGAATTTGAATAGTTGAGCTCCTTTGAAAATATTGCGGTGCTGGTAAGAAAAATCGCCTGCAACGCCGAAATTTCCGCCAGAGTTGGTGCCTTCCACATCCACCGTGAATGATTGATTTTTATCGGGATTAATCACGATGATGCAGTCCATCGTGTCGTTTGTCCGTTCGCGAAAAACCACATTGACATACTTTACCGGAGGAAGAGCATTCAGGGCAGAATACGTTTCCTCCACCATCTTATCGTTGTAGTAAGAGTTGGGGAAAATAAATGTGTTCGATATAAGAGAATTACAAGAAATCAACGGGCGCTTGCTGAATAAGAAGCGATAGCCGTCATACCATAACGAATCCATTTTTTCTCTTGTGTCGCGGTTGGTGCCTGCTGTATATGCCTGTGTCCGTTCTGTGGTTGTTAGTAAAAATGTGACGTTTCTAATAATTTTTCTGGAAAGTAATTTTCGGGCAATAGAGTCATTGCTTGCCAGTCCGGCCCGAAGTTTTAACGACACGTTGGCTTTCAGGTTGCCCGAAGTTGTATCAGCCAGAAAATGGAAGTGATCTTTTGTAACAGTATAAAATCCCCGTTGCTTAAGAAAAGCGGTAAGGTCGGTTCTTTCCTTTTCAAGGGCATTTATATCAAAAATCATTCCCTTTTTTATTGTAGGGACATAAGGATCTTTTTGTGAATTGATAGCTTTAAGTAGCGAATCGTTGGGAATCTCTATCTTGAAATTCTCAATTTTGTAAGGTTCGCCCGATGTAATTTTATAAGTGAGATTGACTTTCTTCTTGTGCTTTTCGGCAATGGTCTGAACCGTGGCTTTTGCGTAGCCACGGTTGACCATCTCTTTATTCAATTCGTTTCGTGATAGTTCTGCTGCCGATTCATCGTAAATCACCGGTTTTTCTCCGGCACGTTTCAGCCAGTTGTTCCACCATCTGGTTGTGTCTCGTCCCGAAAGACTATAAACTCCGAGTTGTAACCTGAAAGCACTGAAAACTCTTTGGTTGGGTGTTTGCCTGAGATAAGGTTTCAGCGATTCTTTGTTGATGCTTTTATTGTCAGATACAATCTTAACCTTATTGAGCAGGTATTGTCCGTCCGGTACGTACTTGGTGCTGCTACAGCCGACAATCAGCAGAGCTAATACTATTTTATATAATCGGAGACGTTTCATTTGTATCACAATAAAGCGGTTACTCTTTTGCGGAGAGTACAATTTTGGAAATTACGGAAGAATACTAAGATGTTTACAAAATTAGCAAAAATCTATCACTCTGTACATTTCTAATATCGTTTTACCAAATCGGCTCCTTTGAAATAGTGGAGCAGGATTTTGTCGTAAGGATAACCTTTCGAACTCATCACTGCCGCTCCTATCTGGCAAAGCCCAACTCCATGACCCCATCCGGCTCCGGTCAGCGTAAAACTTTCAGGAACAGTGTCGTTGCCTGATTTGTCTACAACAAAAGCGGAACTGTAAAGGTGCGACGTCGAGAGGTACTTCCGTATTTCAAGCTCTTTGCCGATGGTCATTGTGCGTTTGGTGCCAACAATCTTCAATTTGATTAAACGTCCCGAAGTGCCTCTTTCGACAGGAATCAGATCGACAATTTCGCCAAAGTCGATTCCGGATCGTTTGGTAATCAGTGCAGAAAGTTCCTGCTGTGCGTACGTTACTTTCCAACGGTAAAAATCGGTCGTTTCCTGATCGTAGTCGTTCAGTACCTGCGATAAAACCTCTTTGTCATGAGTGTTGCAAAATGCCGGAGGATCGGTACGAATCCATTTTTCGGCAGTTGCTTCGTCTGTCAGGTCTTCAAAATCGTTTTCCTCCGGAGTGTCACGCAGCACGGTCAGATAGTCGTGAGCAACCGGCTCCCAGCAATTTTCGAATTTTTCGGTGACTCCACCACACGATTTTGAGAAGCGGGCGTCACAAATTTTTCCGTCGTATTCCAGAATCAGTCCACGCGTGGCTTCAATAGCCAGTGCTACTGCATCATTTTGGCGGATAATCCCCTGATAACGTTGGCAATGATCGTCGGCACACACGTCAAACAACGTATGATCTTCACGGTCATACCATTTAATCAGTTCGTCATCGGTTCTGAAGGTCGATTGATAAAGAGAAGTTTCTTCCAATGACTTGTTCTTTTCAATCTGTGCCAGCAACCAGCTACGAGAAATTACGGCATGAGCTCTGAGCAGTTCGGGCGAACTGGTAGCGCTCATTTCCGACGAAATTACACTCGTAAGGTACGACTCGACCCCAATTTGATTGATGGCGGTCAGCTTACCGTTTTCCACGATGAGCCTCAATCCGCCCTTAAACTGTTGATTTTCTTTTCGTTCCCAGTGGAAATTGATGCCAATCACCACATCTTTCAACTCCACACAGTCGGTATTGTAGTTTGTAGGTTCGAAAACCAAAACGTCAAATAACTGATTGTCATACAGAATTTTTCCTTCTTTAAAAGAAGCTGTGTGCAAACCGGTTAGCGTTGCCCCGGTCGATTCACAACAGTATTCTCCATGAAACTCGAAGTTAATGACTTCTTCAAACATGATGCCGACATTCACTATTGGCTCTTTCATAGGTAGAAATAAGTTAGAATTATGCGGGCAAAGTTATACATTTTTATTCCTCAAAGTGAATGGTAAAAAATGACAAAATGAACATTAAATTGGGTAATTCGCGAAAAATATGACGATTTATACCCTGAAAAAACGTTCAAAATGGCAGATTTAAAGCCATTTAAGGTGTTGAAAAGACAATTTTTTGAGTGACGATCAAAAAAAATTAGAAATTATGATGGTAGAAAAACCCTTGTAAATAAAGCAAAAAGACATAATAAATTTATTTGAGCTTACAAAAAGACAATAAAAATGCAAATAAAATATCATTATGCTTTGCAAATATGAAAATCATGTTTACATTTGCAACGTAGATAACACGAAAAGGAAACCAACAAAATATGGTGATCCTTTTTTCAGGTAAAAAGATTGAAGTTTTTAAGAGCAAAAAAGATTGTGTAGTAGTTTAACAGGCTTAGAAAGCTTGATAGAATGTGCAGATGAAAGTGAGGGTTGTTGAAAAGGCAAAAGAAATTTGAAGCGACAGATGTTAAGGATCCGACACCGTTCGTAGTTCAAAGAGTATTTTGAATCATCAGGCAAGTGAGACGTGAACTCGTAGTATTAATTTTCCAAAACAAAATTGATTATGAAAGTATCTTACAAGACGATCGCAAAATGCCTTTTGGGCGTGGTGTTGGCAACAGTAGCAGTATCTGCCTCTGCTCAGGATTCTAAAGGTGGAAGTTTCAGTGTTAGTGCTGATGTAGTTAGTTCGTATGTTTGGCGTGGTGTAGCCCAGGAAGGCTCACGTGGCGGTTCTCCCAATATCCAGCCTACCGTTTCTTATACAAATGGTGCATTCAGCATCGGAGCCTGGGGTTCATACGCATTTTCGGGCAATGTAAAGGAAGTTGACCTTTATGCAACATTGTCTTTGCCCAGTGCATTATCAATCACCCTTACAGACTATAACTGGAATAACGGAAACGATGCCAGCGTAGGATACTTTAATTATAAAAGTGGCAAAACCGGTCATGTGTTTGAAGGTACTCTGGCTTATGGCGGAACAAAATCATTTCCCTTGTCAATTGCATGGAACACCATGTTTTACGGCGCTGACAAGAAAATCGACGGAAAGCAGGCATTTTCCACTTATGTAGAACTCGGTTTGCCTATTACCTCTAACGTGAAAGCCTTTATGGGAGCATCTTTGTTTGACAGCCCCAACTATTATAACAGTGGCTTTTCGGTAATTAATCTCGGACTTAAGGTGTCTAAAGAAATCAAATTCTCCGATTCGTTCAGCCTCCCGGTTTATGGAATTATCGGAGCAAATCCTCAGGCCGAAAAAGCCTTCTTTGTAGCAGGTATTACATTGTAAGAAAGAAATATACCGGAGGATGATGCCAGTCAGCCTCCGGATACAAAACCAAATTTTAATTTTTTATTGTATGAAAAAAATTGAAGCAGTTATCCGGAAATCAAAATTTGAAGATGTCAAAAAAGCATTGTATGATGCCGGAATTGAGTGGTTCTCCTATTGGGATATTGTAGGTTTGGGTAAATCTACAGAAGAACAAATCGTGAGAGGACAGGTTTTTCAGTCAAGCTACATTCAACGCAGAATGTTGTCGATCGTTGTACGCGACCAGAACCTCGAAAAGACTGTAAATGCAATTGTGAATTCGGGTCGTACCGGAGAAATGGGAGATGGTAAAATCTTTGTTTCAGATATTGAAGCCACCTATCGTATCCGTACCGGAGAAAATGGTCCTGAAGCATTATATAACAAAGAAAACGACCATTAAATTAAATGGAACCGTAGGAATGTAAACAATTCTGCTTTAGGTTCATAATTATAAAAATTAAATTATATTCACATGAAAAAGATACTTATATCTCTGACAGCTTTTTTGACGTTGTTTAGCTTGCCGGTACTGGCACAAGGAGCTGCTGCAGTTCCTGCCCCGAAAGTAGATTCGGGAGATACAGCATGGATGATTGTTGCAACCGCATTGGTATTACTTATGACCATTCCGGGTTTGGCTCTTTTCTATGGAGGTTTGGTTCGTCGTAAAAATATTTTGAGCGTTTTGATGCAGTGTTTCATTATTACCGCTGTAATCAGTATAGAATGGGTGATGGTTGGATACAGTTGGGCCTTCGGTAGTTCAAAAGGTGCTCTGGCTCCTTTTATCGGAGGTTTCGACTGGTCATTCCTTCATGGAATTAAACCGAGCGATCTGAGCCCGTACTTTATTTCACACTCTCAGCCTACAGGCCATATTGTAAACGGAGCTCCTGAAATGACAGGAACAATTCCTCACCTTGTGTTCATCATGTTCCAGTGTATGTTTGCCGTTATTACTCCGGCTCTTATCATTGGTGCTTTTGCTGAACGTATCAAATTCAAAGGATTCCTTGTTTTTACAGTTCTGTGGGCATTGTTTGTGTACAACCCTGTAGCTCACTGGGTATGGTCTGCTGACGGTTGGTTGTTCAAACTGGGAGCATTAGACTTTGCCGGTGGTACTGTAGTGCATATCAATGCCGGTATTGCGGCTTTAGTTACCGCTTTGATGCTTGGCAAACGTCGTGATTATCAGGGTCATGCTCTGCCTCCTCACAATATTCCTTTTGTAGCAATTGGAGCCGCTCTGCTTTGGTTCGGATGGTTTGGGTTCAATGCAGGTAGCGGTTTGGCTGCCGACGGTTTGGCCGGTAGCGCATTTCTGGTAACTAACCTTGCAACTGCAACTGCTGCTTTTGTGTGGGCGATTTTGGATTGGTTTGTTGGAAAAAAACCGACAGTGGTTGGTATCTGCACAGGAGCTGTTGGAGGTTTGGTTGCCATTACGCCGGCTGCCGGTTTTGTTGATGTAACAGGCGCTTTTGCAATTGGTATTGCCGTTGCGTTGGTTTGCTACTTCATGGTGGCTTACGTAAAACCGAAACTGGGTTACGATGATGCTTTGGATGCATTCGGTGTTCACGGTATCGGTGGTATTCTGGGTGCTTTGATGACAGGTTTGTTTGCAACTCCTTTCATTCAGTCTGCTTACAGTGGAGCATTCTATGGTAATGCTCACCAGTTCATTATTCAGTTGGTTGCTGTTGGTTCAACTATCGCTTACACAGCTATCGGAACATTTATTCTGTTCAAGATTGTACAGGTAACAATTGGTGTTCGTGCAACCGAAAAAGAAGAGGCTGTAGGTTTGGATGAAACACAACATGCCGAAACCGGATATACATATTTCGATTGATAATAACTGCTTTCTAAAACTTTCCGCCGGCAGAGCGTCGGAGGGAAGTCTTTCAAGGGCATCTCATGAAAGTGAGATGCCCTTTGTTTTCTGGCTATCACTAAATTGCTTTTCTTTTTCTGCATACAAATTGCATATCTAAAACCAAACCCTGATTGTATAGCCCAATTTAGCAAAAATGAGATTATTTTGTAATGTGGAGATGACAAATTCGGAAAAAAGGTACTATCTTTGTCGTTCAAAATTTTTGATGTGGAAGCGCTATTCAGAACACATAAGTATCTGGTTGAACATGTTGAATCGCCCGTGCAACGTCAGTTGATGGACGAGATTGACTGGAATCATCGTTTGATAGGCATTAAGGGCAGTCGGGGAGTGGGCAAAACCACTTTTTTGCTTGAATATGCCAAGCAGCGTTTTGGTGCTGACGATCGTTCCTGCTTGTATATCAATCTCAACAATTTCTATTTCACCACCTGCTCCTTATACGATTTTGCCGATGAATTTTGCAAGGTCGGAGGACGTACGCTTTTGATCGATCAGGTATTCAAATTGCCCAACTGGTCAGAAGATTTGCGTGAGTGTTACGACAAGATACCGGATCTGAATATTGTCTTCTCGGGTTCGTCGGTAATGCGACTGAAAGAAGAAAATCCTTTGTTGCGCGATTGCGTGAAATCGTACAACCTGAGAGGATTCTCGTTTCGCGAGTATCTTAACCTGATGGCAGATACGCACTTTAAGTCGTACACACTTGACGAAATTCTGAAGAATCATGTCGAAATAGCATCTGAAATCGTTTCGAAAGTAAAGCCATTGGCCTATTTTCAAAATTATCTGCATCACGGTTTTGCTCCGTTTTTCCTTGAAAAAAGAAATTTTTCGGAAAACCTGCTGAAGACGATGAACATGATGCTGGAGGTAGATGTTTTGTTTATCAAACAGATAGAACTCAAATATCTGCCCAAAATTCGTAAGTTGCTTTATCTGATAGCCAGTACGGCTCCCAGTGTGCCCAATGTGAGCCAGCTCAGTACTGAAATAAATATATCGCGTGCTACGGTAATGAATTATATCAAATACCTGAGCGATGCCCGTTTGTTTAACCTGTTGTATGCCGAGGGGGATGAATTTCCGAAGAAACCGGCAATGGTTTATATGCAGAATACGAATCTGATGCACGCCATTACACCGGGAAATGTAGACTTGCAGGCACAGCGCGAAACGTTCTTTTATAATGTGTTGTACAAAGATCATAAGTTGAACAAAGGCAATCGCGACGCCCAGTTTCTGGTCGATCACTCCCTTCAGTTTGTTATTGCCGACAGCGATAGCAGAATGAAATTCAAGCCTGATTACTACTATGCGATCGATAAGATTGAGGTAGGTTCTAAGAAGGTGGTGCCTTTGTGGCTGTTCGGATTTTTGTACTGATCACTTTATCCTTTTGCGGATGGAGTGATTTGTTCGTTTTGTAACAAAAGCGAAGTTGTTGACCTTAGAACGATACCTGACCATATTTTTATTTTAACTCAATCACATTCATATCTAATTAATTCACAATTATGGCAAAAGACAAGAAATTTTTGACTTGTGACGGTAATCAGGCCGCTGCCCACATCGCGTATATGTTTAGCGAAGTGGCTGCCATTTACCCGATTACGCCATCGTCAACAATGGCCGAATATGTTGACGAATGGTCTGCCGCCGGCAGAAAAAACATTTTCGGTGAAACCGTATTAGTAGAAGAAATGCAATCGGAAGCAGGAGCTGCCGGTGCTGTTCACGGTTCGTTGCAAGCCGGTGCGCTTACAACCACCTTTACTGCATCACAGGGTCTTCTGTTGATGATTCCAAATATGTACAAAATTGCCGGAGAGTTGTTGCCTTCGGTATTCCACGTTTCTGCACGTGCTTTGGCTTCTCACGCTTTGAGCATTTTTGGCGACCACCAGGATGTGATGGCTTGTCGTCAGACAGGATTTGCCATGTTGTGTGAAGGTTCGGTACAGGAAGTGATGGATTTGGCCGGTGTTGCTCACCTTGCAACTTTGAAATCACGCGTTCCTTTTATGAATTTCTTCGACGGTTTCCGTACTTCTCACGAAATTCAGAAAATCGAAGCTTTGGCTAACGAAGATCTCGCTCCGCTGATCGACCAGAAAGCTTTGGCTGACTTCCGCACCCGTGCGTTGAACCCCAGCTCACCCGTTGCCCGTGGTATGGCCGAAAACCCTGACCACTTCTTCCAACACCGCGAAGCATCTAACAGCTTCTATGAAACAGTTCCTGCTATCGTAGAAGAATACATGAACGAAATCTACAAAATCACAGGCCGCAAATACGGTTTGTTCGATTACTACGGAGCTCCCGATGCAGATCGCGTTATCATCGCTATGGGTTCTGCTACAGAAGCTATCCGCGAAACCATCGACCACCTGACAGCTAAAGGCGAAAAAGTAGGTATGGTAGCAGTTCACCTCTACCGTCCGTTCTCTGCTAAACATTTCCTTGCTGCAGTTCCTAAAACAGCTAAACGTGTTGCTGTTCTCGATCGCACAAAAGAACCGGGTGCAAACGGCGAACCTTTGTACCTCGACGTAAAAGATTGTTTCTACGGCGATGCAAACGCTCCTGTTGTTGTAGGCGGTCGCTACGGTTTAGGTTCAAAAGATACAACTCCTGCTCAAATTTTGGCTGTTTATGACAACCTCGCTTTGCCGGAACCTAAGAACCACTTCACTATCGGTATCGTTGATGATGTTACCTTCACTTCTCTTCCTCAGGAAGAAGAAATTGCAGTGGGTGGCGCAAGCTTGTACGAAGCTAAATTCTACGGTTTGGGTGCTGACGGTACTGTAGGTGCAAACAAAAACTCAATCAAAATTATCGGTGACAACACCAACAAATATTGCCAGGCGTATTTTGCTTACGACTCTAAGAAATCGGGTGGTTTTACCTGTTCTCACCTTCGTTTCGGTGATGAGCCTATCCGTTCTACTTACCTCGTAAATACGCCTAACTTTGTTGCTTGCCACGTTCAGGCTTACCTGAATTTGTACGACGTAACACGTGGTTTACGTAAAAACGGTACTTTCCTGTTGAACACTATCTGGAACGGAGAAGAACTGGCTAAGAATCTGCCTGCAAAAGTGAAGAAATACTTCGCTAAAAACAATATCTCGGTTTACTACATCAACGCTACCGAAATTGCTCAGCAAATCGGTTTGGGTAACCGTACCAACACCATCCTTCAGTCTGCATTCTTCCGTATCACAGGCGTAATTCCTGCTGAACTGGCAGTAGAACAGATGAAGAAATTTATCGTTAAGTCTTACGGTAAAAAAGGTGAAGACGTTGTAAACAAAAACTACGCTGCGGTTGACCGTGGTGGTGAATACAAACAACTGACTGTTGATCCTGCATGGGCTAATCTTGCTGATGACGCTGCTGCAACAAACAACGATCCTGCTTTCATCAACGAAGTGGTTCGTCCTATCAACGCTCAGGATGGTGACTTGTTGCCTGTTTCTGCTTTCAAAGGCATCGAAGACGGTACATGGCATCAGGGAACATCTAAATACGAAAAACGTGGTGTTGCAGCTTTCGTTCCTGAATGGAATCCTGAAAACTGTATCCAGTGTAACAAATGTGCTTACGTTTGTCCTCACGCTTCTATCCGTCCGTTCGTATTGGATGCCGAAGAACAAAAAGGCGCTAACTTCGCTTCTTTGAAAGCTGTAGGTAAATCTTTCGAAGGCATGACTTTCCGTATCCAGGTTGACGTTCTCGACTGTATGGATTGCGGTAACTGTGTTGACGTTTGTCCGGGCAATCCTAAGAAGGGTGGTAAAGCTCTTACAATGAAACACCTCGAAAGCCAGATGGGCGAAGTTGCTAACTGGGATTACCTGGTTAACAACGTGAAGAGCAAACAAGACCTCGTTGACGTGAAGGCTAACGTGAAGAACTCTCAGTTCGCAACTCCGTTGTTTGAGTTCTCCGGCGCTTGTTCAGGTTGTGGTGAAACTCCGTATGTAAAACTGCTTACTCAGTTGTATGGCGATCGCGAAATGGTTGCTAATGCTACAGGATGTTCTTCTATCTACTCTGGTTCTGTTCCTTCAACCCCTTACACAACCAACGACAAAGGTCAGGGTCCTGCATGGGCTAACTCCCTGTTCGAAGATTTCTGCGAATTCGGTTTGGGTATGGAACTGGCTAACCTGAAAATGCGTGAACGTCTTACTGACTTGTTCAGCGCAGCAATTGCTTCGGAAGATACTCCTGCTGAAACAAAAGCATTGTTCCAGGAATGGATCGACAACAAACTGGATGCTGAAAAGACCAAAGTATTGGCCGAAAAGATCATTCCGGTTGTTGAAGCCGCTAAAGACAAATGCGATACCTGCGAACAAATCTTTGAATTGAGAAACTTCCTCGTAAAACGCAGCCAGTGGATCATTGGTGGTGACGGTGCTTCTTACGATATCGGTTACGGCGGTCTCGACCATGTAATCTCTACCGGTAAAGATGTAAACATCCTCGTTTTGGATACCGAAGTTTACTCAAATACAGGTGGTCAGTCTTCTAAAGCTACTCCTGTGGGTGCTATCGCTAAATTTGCTGCATCGGGTAAACGTGTACGCAAAAAAGACCTCGGTTTGATGGCAACTACTTACGGTTACGTTTATGTAGCTCAGATTGCAATGGGTGCTGATCAGGCTCAGACAATGAAAGCTATCCGCGAAGCAGAAGCTTATCCCGGACCATCACTCATCATCGCTTATTCTCCCTGTATCAACCACGGTTTGAAAGCCGGTATGGGTAAGAGCCAGGCTGAATCGGAAAGAGCTGTAGAGTGTGGTTACTGGCACTTGTGGCGTTACAATCCTCAGTTGGAAGAAGAAGGAAAGAATCCGTTCCTTCTCGACTCTAAAGAGCCGCAATGGGAGAAATTCCAGGACTTCCTCAAGGGTGAAGTACGTTACGCTTCGCTGATGAAGCAGTACCCTGCCGAAGCAGCCGAATTGTTCCAGGCAGCCGAAGACAACGCTAAATGGCGTTACAAAGGCTACAAACGCATGGCTTCTGCCGAATAAGATCCTTTGATTCCTGAAAAGGAACGATAATAAAAGCCGGTCGTCACTATTGAGTGACGACCGGCTTTGTTTTTACTCGCGATGAAAAAACAGGAGTCCGTGTCAGACAAAAATAATATTAACTAAAAAGCAGTCTCTTTGAAAACAAATTTGTAGATTTGAAACGAAAATAGTCAACCTGTATTTCGATAATCAGCATCGAAAATGCCATAAAAATAGTGATTGTCTAAACCGAGGCGTTCATACATCAAATGAACAGAAATATACGCCCATATTACGACAAAGGGATTTGACCAGATAAAAAATACGTTGGATAAATTAGATATTTAATCGCTACTGAAAATGAAAAACGATCTGAAGCCACCCGATAATTTTATAAGTTGTGTATGCGAACAAACCCTTTTTATTACCTTGTTGGATTAAAGGTTTTATTTCAGTAATTTAAACAATAACATAACAACAACTATAGCCGATATATGCGAACGGGTTGTTCGTATACACAACTTGAGTGTTCGCATATGTTGATGTTAGCGGTCAGGCTAAAAAAATGAAAACAATGACAAGAACAATAATAACTATGGGATTAATAGCGACAATTTTAAGCCTGTTCGGGTGCTCCAAAGTGACTAAGAAAACAGAAAATGGACTTTCAACTGAAATGAAGGAACAGCTTGCTAAATCAGTTGAAGAATTTAAGAACAGACCAATTCATAAAAAATTGACCGAAAAAATAATTGACACAACCTCTGACGACAATTTACTACAAGTTGTTTTTGATAACTTATCAGAAAGACTACCAAAGGATTATAAAAAAGAACATGAAACTGTTAACTCGTGGAACAAATCAAGACAAGCAATTTATATGATTTGGTTATTAGAATCTGAAGTTAATAATGGAGGTTATAATCAGTTTTATTATAATTCAAGTGGACAGTTTTATAAATTTTTGCCTGAAGCATTGAGACTGGTCGGTGCAAAAAAGTTTGCAGACTTGACTGAAAAAGCAAACATAACATTTGAGAAAGAAAACGAGAAAATAACAAAGCACCAAGACGGAACAATTGAAGGTTTTAGTGAATCATATGAAGATAATCCATTAAACGACTTTGACACTAAATTTTATGAACTTTATAAGACAGAGAACCTGCTACAGATTCAGGTTGACTACATAAGAAAGCACAAAACCGAATTTATAGACAGACAATAAAAAACAAAGCCCGAACCGCTAACACCCGCCTATGGTCATTGGCTGGCTGACGTGCATTCCGGCAGTTGTGCTCCCGCATTAGCTTCGCTTATTTTCAATTCACTTTGTCGTTCCACGACAGCGAATACGCCCGCAAACCGCCAAATGCCCATAGCCTCGGTCGTTGTGTGTAATGCATGCAGACACCTTAACTAATAAAAAATGGATGACAAATTAAAGAAACATGAAACTATTGCCGCTTGCGGAATTGACTGTGGACTTTGCCCGAGATTTTATACGAAAGGTAATTCTGCTTGCCCTGGTTGTGGCGGATTGAACTTCAAAGAAAAGCATCCTAATTGTGGAGTTTTGACTTGTTGTGTAATAAAAAATGGATTTGAAACTTGCGCCGAATGTAAGGAATTCCCATGTTCTCGATTTAAAACGGGAAATGCAGGCTGTGACTCTTTTACAACTCACAAGAAAATGAATTCAAACCTTAATGAAATCAAAACAATCGGAATAGAGCAATTTGTCGAAAAACAGAAAATACGAATTGACATTTTGTGTAACTTATTGACAAATTATGACAACGGACGTACGAAAAGTTTTTTCTGTCAAACTTGCGCTTTGTTTCCAATAGATAAATTACAAGAAATACACAAAGAATTGATAACTACAGATGCAAATGCTGATTTGAAAGAAATAAATATAATTGCAAGAAAACTTATAACGAAAACGGCTAACACGATTGGTGTCGACTTGAAATTGAATAAAAAGATAAAATAATAATGCACTACCCCGAGGCTGGCGCAGGTTTAGCGATAGCGTAACCTGTGCCCAAGCCAAGCCGTAAACAGAATTATTAGTTTGTTCGACAGCTCCATCGTATTGCATTGACATGCTTTGCAAAAGCGCGACAACAACATTTCCGCGCTATCCAAGGGAGTAAATATATTTTCCCGATTTTTTCACATCCCCCTATCTTAACCCTGAAAATGCAGGTAAGCTCCCAGCTCTTCTCGGGCTTACACAAGTTATTCAGATTGCTGCCTAAACAAAAATCCGTACCTTTGCATTGTTAAAAAAATCGGACATGGATATTGAACAATTATACCAACATTTTGCCGTGTGCACATCGGTAACCACCGATAGCCGGAATTGCCCTGAAGGATCGTTGTTTTTTGCATTGAAAGGAGAGAGTTTCGACGGTAATAAATTTGCCCTTTCATCGCTCGAAAAGGGATGCCGTTATGCTGTGGTAGATGATCCGCAATATGCTATCGACGAACGCTTTCTCTTAGTAGAAAATTGCCTGGAAGCTTTGCAACAACTGGCAAAAGAACATCGTCTACGCCTGGGCACACCCATTGTGGGCATTACCGGCACTAATGGCAAGACCACCACGAAAGAACTGATCGCAACGGTTCTTTCTAAAAAATACAACACGCTATTTACGCAAGGTAATCTCAACAATCATATCGGAGTGCCATTGACACTGCTGGGTCTGAAGCCCGAACACGAGATGGCAGTGGTGGAGATGGGGGCCAATCACCCCGGTGAAATCAAGACTTTGGCCAATATTGCCTGTCCCGATTTCGGCATCATCACCAACGTGGGCAAGGCGCATCTTGAAGGTTTTGGGTCGTTCGAAGGGGTGATCCGTACCAAGGGCGAACTGTACGATTATATCCGGGAAAACAGAGGCTCTCTGTTTGTCAACCTCGACAATCTCATTTTGAACGACCTTTCCGCAACAATTACACGCGAGGGTTATGCGCTTTCGTCCGAAGAGGCAGCTATAAAGGGTCGCATTATCTCCGACGGGCCCTTCCTGAAACTGGCATGGAAACATAGCGAAGAAGCGATCGAATATACGGTGAATACGAATCTTATTGGCGAATACAATGCTGAAAATGTTCTGGCGGCTATTTGCATCGGTTCGCATTTCGGGGTTACTCCAGAAGAGATCAATGAGGCTCTGGAAACTTACCAGCCGACAAACAATCGTTCTCAGTTTAAGAAGACAGAGAAGAACGAACTAATAATCGATGCTTACAATGCCAATCCGACCAGCATGAATGCTTCGGTGACCAATTTCAAACACATAAAAGCAGATAAGAAAGCCGTTATCCTTGGCGATATGTTCGAACTTGGCGACCAATCGGAAGAAGAGCACGAAAAGATAGTCGCTTTATTGAAAGAGTGCGGTTTCGACAAGGTTATTCTTGTGGGCGAACGCTTTGGAGCCATCCCATCGGATTTCATAAAGTTTGCTGAAACGGCTTCGCTGATGGAATATCTGGAGCAAAACGCTATGGTCGGTTATACTGTTCTTGTAAAAGGATCACATGGTATGCGTCTCGATAAGTGCGTCGATAAATTATAAATTTCTTGTAACAATGTCTATGCTCTTTGTTCTTTAATCTTTGTTCTTTTCAATATGGACGTTATCGAAGAATATATCCTTCAACATATGGATCCCGAAGATGAGTTATTGTCACGGCTGTTTCGCGAAACTCATCTTACGCAAATCAACCCCCGGATGGCATCGGGGCATATGCAGGGACGATTGCTGACGATGTTGTGTCGTATGCTTAAGCCGAAACGGATTCTGGAACTGGGCACTTTTACCGGCTATTCGGCTTTGTGTATGGCCGAAGCGCTGCCTGACGACGGCGAACTGCACACCGTGGAAATGGACGATGAAATGGAGCCGTTTATCATGAAATATTTCAAACAGTCTCCGCATGGAGAGAAAATAAAACTTCATATTGGAGATGCACTTCAGGTAATTCCAACATTAACGGGAACTTTTGATTTGGTATTTATGGACGCCGATAAACGGCAATATGTGGAAGACTACGAAGCTGTTTTGCCTTTAGTACCTTCGGGAGGGTTCATTTTTGCCGATAATACCCTTTGGAGCGGCAAAGTGCTTCACGAACCCGCTTCGGGCGATAAACAAACAGCCGGAATACGCCGATTCAACGACTATATAGCAGCCGACACGAGAGTGGAAAAAGTAATTCTCCCGATTCGTGACGGAATGACCCTGCTGATGAAAAAATAAACGCCGGTTTGCCAATCGTTCAATATGCCAATTGGGTTTATTCGCATATTGGCACATTAATAAATTAGCACATTGATTTTATGTCCCGCAACCTGATATTGTTTATTATCCTGATATTCCTTTGTCTGATTCTGACATTGGCCGATATTGCATTCGGCAGTGTTGCAGTTTCTCCCGGCAACTTGTGGCAGGCATTCGTGCATCCTCAGGCGGATTCACTGTACACCAATATCGTGTTTGATTTTCGTTTGCCGAAAGCGTTGACCGCTATCCTTTGCGGGGCATCCCTCTCGGTTGCTGGTTTATTGATGCAAACCTTGTTTCGTAATCCGCTGGCAGGCCCTGATGTACTCGGAATTAGTTCGGGTGCCAGTATGGGTGTTGCACTTTACGTGATGGCGGCCTCGTGGTGGTCGGTATCGTTACTGCAGAGCAGTTGGGGCATGGTAGGTGCCGCTGTGATCGGAGCTTTGCTGGTGTTAATGCTAACGTTGGGAGTAGCGACGCGTATCCGGCAGTCGGTCACCTTGCTGATTGTCGGCTTAATGTTTGCGAGCGTGGCGGGAGCGGTGGTCAGTATTTTGCAGAATTTCAGCAATCCTGATGCGGTAAAACTCTTTGTGGTATGGACTTTCGGAAGTTTGAGCGCCGTTACCTGGCCTCAAATGGAAATCTTATTGCCAATTATTTTATTGGGTCTGGCACTTGCATTCTTCCTGCAAAAAAGCCTGAATGCAATGTTGCTTGGAGATCATTATGCCCGCGGATTGGGTATTCCGGTTGCTGCTATCCGGGTGATGATTATTCTGATAACAGGAATTCTGGCCGGAACAATCACTGCATTTACCGGGCCGATAGCCTTTATCGGCGTGGCAGTTCCTCACCTTGCAAGGGGAATATTCGGAACATCGAATCACCGGATTGCCATACCGGCAACGATATTGTGTGGTGCCGCACTGTTATTGCTTTGTGATGTTATTTCGCAACAAACCACATATCTATTGCCGCTGAATGCTGTTAGTGCCCTCTTTGGTGCTCCGATGATTATCTGGATTGTTTTAAAGCAACGATAATGAAATTTACAGAAACGACATATTCTCCTCTCCGCACCAGCAACCTTGCCATCGGATATAGCCGTGGAAGCCGTCTTAACGTGGTTCAGCAGCATCTCGATCTGGAACTTTTATCCGGTGAGATGGTGTGTATGATCGGACCAAATGGATGTGGAAAATCCACTTTATTGAGAACGCTGGCCGGACTCCAACGACCGATTACCGGCTCAATATTGGTAGATGGTAAAAATATGGAAACGCTTTCCGCACAGGATCGTGCCGAGTCATTGGCACTGACGCTGACCGACAGGGTAGAAGTGGACAAAATGTCTGTTTATGAAATTGTTGCCATGGGCAGGTATCCATACACTAATCGTTTCGGAAAACTTACGGAAGAAGACAGAACGATTGTTGCCGAAGCGCTTGCTCATGTTCATCTGGAAGAAAAGGCTCTACGTTATATCAGTGAGTTGTCGGATGGAGAACGTCAGAGGGCGATGATTGCCAAAGTGCTTGCCCAGTCAACTCCATTGCTCTTTTTTGATGAACCCACCGCCCATCTCGACCTTCCTAACCGGGTGTCGATAATGATGCTATTGGGGCAACTTGCCAAAACAACCGGCAAATCGATTCTTCTATCCACACACGAACTTGAACTGGCGATGCAGGTGGCCGACAAACTTTGGCTGATGAGCGATCGTGGCGTGCAGGTAGGAACAACCGATCAACTAATAGCTGACGGAAGCTTTGAAAACGTATTCAGAAGTAATCAGTTTTCCTTCAATGCCGAAACCGGAAGGTTTATTGTCAATAAGCCTTTTTGAACCAATTAGAAGGTTGTCGAGAATTTCAAATAAGGACGATTTCGAACAAGGCTACACTAATCTGCAAGAGCAAGATACATGAAAATAAACCTGGATTGTTTTTTTAATTTTTGGCAAAACCAGACCCGAAGGGATAGACAAAAAATACCAAACCGACGGAAAGCTGTTTGAGTGAGTAGGCCAACTTCAGAAGTTTGTTAATGAGGAAATATTTCATGGCCGAGCGAACGAGTTCTTTCCGTCAATGTTTTTGCTTCCTTTTTGCGCCAAAAAGGAAGGTCTGCCGCAGGCAAATTAATTTCAACGCTTCAAAGTTAAAGCAAGAATAGAGAAGCCCATTCCCAAACTTTCCAATCAATTATTGTCTTGCTTTGGCATATAAAGAAACGCCAATTATCATAAAGACAATATTGGGAAGCCACACGGCTAACATTGGAGGCAAACTGCCGTTGGCAGCAAAGGTTGCCGAAACGGTGTTGAAAAGGATATAAAGGGCACTGAGAGCAATACCGATACCAATTTGCAGACCTATTCCACCCCGTACTTTTCTCGATGAAAGCGACACGCCAATAAGCGTCAGGATAAATGCCGCCAAAGGATTGGCGAAGCGTCTGTAGTATTCCACCTGAAAAGCGCCCGTATTTCCTACCCCTCTGTTTTTCTGTCGGCTGATATATCCGGCAAGAGCTCCATTTGTCATTTGCGGAGCTTCGCGCGAAGTGAGGAAAAAGTCTGCCGGTTGCATCTTGATCACAGTATCCATTTTTGCACCACGCCGAATATCCTCTTTCAAGCCATTGAAGTCTCTGATAAGATAGTTTTTGGCAGTCCAATTGTATCCCGATTTCCAACAAATGCTATCAGCAGTCATACGCGATACAAGTGTTTTTCCTTCAAATTTGTCGAGCGAAAAACGACATCCTGCATTGGTCGGCTCCTCATATCGCTCGATATAAGCCACAACACCTTTATCTACCTGCATCTGGATGTTATGCGCGTTGTCATTCATTACCAGTTTTACATACGTTGCTTCAAATTTTAGCCGCACTTTGTTGGCGGGTGGAATGATGTATCCGCTCAGAATAAATGTAAGCAAAGCAATGATCAATGCCGAAAGGAAATAAGGGTACATCATCCTTTTGAAACTGACTCCACTCGATAAAATAGCGATGATTTCAGTGTTTTCTGCCAGTTTTGAAGTGAAGAAGATGACCGCAATAAATGTAAATAGCGGACTGAATAGATTGATGAAATAAGGGATAAAGTTGATGTAATAACTGAAAATAATGGCTTTTAATGGCGCATGGTGCTCATAAAAATTGTCCATTTTCTCACTGGTATCAATAACGATAACAATGCTTATAATCAGAACAATGGAGAAAAAGTAGGTGCCGATAAATTTACCAATGATATATCTATCGATTTTCTTGATATTACGAAGTTCCAACAGCTCTTGCTTAATCTCCTTCCCCGATTTGGGCAGGCTGGCGTAGAGTTGTTGAAGTGCGGATATGATATTTGCGACAGAGGGGAGCTTCATGATGAACAGTAGTTCTTATATAGTGACTGATGAGAGACTGAAACTCTCTTTGATACGATATTTATTGTTAACTAATTCAATACGGCAGCACTCTGTGTACGCATCATGCTCAAAAAACAAGATTTGATTTTTTGTTGCTGCTTCTGCCAACAATTGTTCTTTGTCTTGCATAGAAGTGATGGGGAACGTGTCGAACGCCGATACCCATGCAAGGGGTAGGCTTGCCGCCATCGGAATAACATCCCCAACATAGACGAAGGTTTCGTTGGCAGTGAAAATATATGGAACCAGCTGGCCGGCTGTATGTCCGTTCATTACCTTTACTAACACTTCATCGCAAATACGGGTGTCTGATTCAACAAGTTTCAATTTTCCGGCATCGGCTACAGGCATCATGTTTTCTTTGAAATAAGAATCGCCTTCACGCACGTTGGGGTTCAGAAAATTTTCCCATTGCTCTTTTCCCACCCAGACATCGGCATTGGGGAATGTTAGTTCGTAGCCGGTTTTATCGTTGTTGAAACGGGTATTACCACCGCAATGGTCGAAATGCAGGTGTGTCATCACCACATCCGTGATGTCCGCACAACGGTAACCCAGTTTTTCAAGTTCGGTATCAAAGTCGATTACACCCTGAAATCCGTAATATTTCAAATATTGTAGCTGTTTATCTCCTGTTCCGCTGTCAATAAGAATACGTTTTTTGCCCGTATCAATCAATAACAAGCGCATTGCAAGCTTGCAAAAATTTTCGTCGTCGCAGGGGTAACGTTTTTGCCAGACGCGTTTTGGGACCACTCCAAAAATTGCTCCGCCATCGCATTGAAAAAAACCTGCTTCTATTTTAGCAATCTTCATAAAATCGTTGTAATTTTGCGGCGAAATTAGAAAGAATAGTTAGAACCGCAAAATATAGCTGATAATCAATAATAAATATTCAGATGTTATAACTTATCAGGCTAAAATAAGCGCTATTTATGCGGTGAGATCCCCTAACAACTAATCAGAAAATAATTTTAATCATCTTCTGATTGTGTAGAAAACAACGAAAAGGTATAGGCAAAATTATATGAAGCGTCTTCACTTTATTGCAATTGGCGGAGCGGCAATGCACAATTTAGCTATTGCTGTCAGCAAAAAACCGGATCATGTGGTTACCGGCTCCGACGACGAAATCTTCGAACCTTCCAGAAGCAGGCTTGAAGCTGCAGGACTTTTACCTCCTCAGATCGGTTGGTTCCCTGAAAAAATCACCAAAGAGTTGACCGCTGTCATTGTCGGAATGCATGCCCGTGCAGACAATCCCGAATTACTCAGGGCAAAAGAACTGGGCATCGACGTTTACTCTTTCCCTGAATATCTTTATCACCAGACCAGAAAAAAAATACGCGTTGTAGTTGGCGGTAGTCATGGCAAAACCACGACGACGGCTATTATTCTGCACGTACTTAAAAAGCTGAATCGTGCTGCCGACTATATGGTGGGAGCGCAGATTGAAGGCTTCGATACAATGGTGAAGTTTTCGTATGATTCGCAACTGGCTGTTTTCGAAGGTGACGAATATCTGACCTCTCCCATTGACCCGCGCCCAAAGTTTCATCTTTACCGTCCGCATATTGCTTTGCTCACCGGCATAGCATGGGATCATATCAACGTGTTCCCTACGTTTGAAAATTACGTAGAACAGTTTAAGATATTTACCGATCAGATTGAGCGTGACGGTCGTCTTATCTATTTTGAAGGCGACGAACAACTGCGCGAAATAGCAGAAAAAGTACGTCCGGACATAGTAACGATTCCGTACAATACGCCGGAATATGTGATTGAGAAAGGTGTTACAAGTATCATCTATAAAGGCGAGAAATACCCGTTGTGTGTGTTTGGAGAGCATAACCTTCAGAACATTCAGGGTGCGCGGATGGTATGTAAGCAGCTTGGCATAAAAGAAACCGAATTCCTTCTGGCAATTGCCGATTTCGGAGGAGCATCCAATCGTTTGCAGAAAGTAGCGGAGACCGCCGTTTCTGTAGCATTCAAAGATTTTGCTCATTCTCCGTCAAAACTCAGAGCAACCGTCAGTGCAGTGAAGGAACAATATGCCGACCGTGAGGTGGTGGCTTGTATGGAGTTGCATACATTTAGCAGTCTGCAGGAAAATTTTCTTCCTCAATATAAAGGCTGCATGGATAAAGCAGATGTGGCTTATGTCTATTTCAATCCTGAAGTAATTGAGCATAAACGTTTGCAGCCGATCACGGCAGATCAGGTAAAAGAAGCATTCGGAAGAGAAGATCTGGTTGTATTTACTGATGCAAACCAGCTGGTAGCCCGTCTAAGAGAAATCAATTTTGAAGGGAAAGCATTGCTGATGATGTCATCGGGTAACTTTTCCGGACTTGATATTATAGCTTTTGAGAAAGAGCTTTTGGGAGCTTAACCCCTGCAGGACGAGGTTGTCCTGCATTAAATATTGTGTGAGTATGGCCAACGATAAACAATTGCAATTTGACAGGCGATACATGCAAATGGCGCAAATCTGGGCTCAGAATTCATATTGTGAGCGCCGAAAAGTAGGAGCTTTGATTGTGCGCGAAAATATGATTATTTCTGACGGGTATAACGGAACTCCTTCCGGCTTCCCGAATCAGTGCGAGGACGAAACTAATAAGTCGTTCCCTTACGTGCTTCATGCCGAAGCAAATGCCATCACTAAGGTCGCCCGATCTAACAACAGCAGTGACGGCGCTACCCTCTATGTCACCGCTTCCCCCTGCATAGAGTGCGCAAAACTCATTATTCAGTCAGGAATCAAACGGGTTGTTTACGGAGAAGAATATCGTCTGCCCGACGGCATTAATCTCTTACAGCAAGCCGGAATACAAGTCGATTTTATCGATGCTCATACAACCGAACAATGAAACGGGTCGCGTTGATTCATGACAAGTTTCGTACGATATTTATAAACATCATTTCCGAATGAAAACCTGGAAAAAAATAGTATTCCCTTTTGCACTTGCCTTGACAATGGCTGTGGGAATTATCATTGGCAATTTTTTTGCCATGCGAAGCAATATCGGAGCCACTTTGGGTTTGTTCCGGTCCCTGGGACTCGATAAAAACAAGGTTTCACAAGCCATCAATCTGATTGCGACCCGTTATGTCGATTCAGTAGATGTCAATACGCTTACCGATAATGCAATGAGTGACCTGTTGGCTACTCTTGATCCTCATTCTGTTTATATTCCTGCCAAAGATTTGCAATCTACCAACGAACAGCTGGAAGGCAGCTTCAGTGGTGTCGGGATTGAGTTCAACATACAGCGGGATACAATCCTTGTCGTATCGGTTATTTCCGGGGGGCCTGCCGAGAAAGCCGGTGTGTTGGCCGGAGACCGCATCGTGAATGTCAACGACTCTGCTTTTGTCGGCAAAAGCATCAACAACGACCGTGTGATGCATAAACTGAGAGGAGCCAGAGGTACGGTTGTCAAACTCGGAATAAAAAGAGCCAGACGCCGCAAAATACTTGATTATGCCATCACAAGAGGCGATGTGCCCGTTACCAGTGTCGAGACATCATACATCATAGCACCTAAAACAGGATACATCAAAGTAAGTAAATTTGGCGATACTACCTATTCGGAATTCCTGACGGCTTTGGCAAAAATCAGAAACCAGGGTGCTAACCGTTTGATTATTGACCTGCGTGGAAATACCGGAGGCTTTATGGAAGCTGCCGTTAAGATGGTGAACGAATTTCTGCCTAAAGACCAACTGATCGTTTACGCGGCAGGACGGGCTTATCCCCGTACCGATTTTTACTCTGATGGTCGTGGATCGTTCCCCAATATGAAAATTGCCGTTTTGATGGACGAATGGTCAGCTTCAGCTTCCGAAATCTTTGCAGGTGCCATTCAGGATAACGACCGGGGGCTGATTATAGGGCTTCGCTCGTTTGGAAAAGGGTTGGTTCAGCAACCATTTGAATTTTCGGATCATTCGGCTGTTCGTTTAACGATTGCCCGCTATTATTCTCCTTCGGGGCGCTGCATCCAGAAACCGTATCAAAAAGGCAAAGATCAGAATTACGAGCGCGACTTTGTTAATCGTTATCTGCACGGAGAGTTTTTCTCGAAAGATAGTATTAAGATCCAAAACAAGGAAAAATTCAAAACCCGCGGAGGGCGTATCGTTTATGGCGGAGGCGGCATTGTTCCTGACATTTTTGTTCCTCTTGATACTACCGGCGTTACACCATATTACCGCCGCTTGTTCGATAGCGGGGCTTTGTTCCAGTTTGCCGTTCATTATTCGGATCAGCACAGAGAAAAACTGAAGACATTCAATAACTGGAAGGCAATGGATGAATATTTGAGCCGTCAACCGTTGGCAAACATGCTGGCCGCTTATGCAGAAGGCAAAGATGTTCCTAAACACTATTACTATTTCATGATCTCTCATCAGCTTATTGCGCAGCAGGTGAAAGCTTACATTATACGTAATATGTTTGGAGATGAAGGTTTTTATTCCTCTCTTAACCAGAATGATGTCACAGTAAAACGGGCAGTTCAGGCTTTGCAGAGATAATTTGCCAAATGGTCTCTTTATAACATAGTTTTGAGTATTCAGGACTTCCTTCTGTGAATTATATTAACATTTAACACTGTGCTTTTTTGTAGAATACTGGAAAATAGTTTTTTAATTCTTATGAAAATGGAGCAGGTTTCATAAAAAACAAAAAACAGTTACGAAAAGAGTGACAAAAATAATATCTTTGCCTTCCTCAATTCGATCTGCAGTACATTTGTGCCTTTACAGTCTGAAAGATCAGGGCTGTTAAAGTGTTTGCAGATAAAGGGGAAAACCAATCGAATCAACAACTCAAAATTCACACAATGACAAGAACTTTATCTTTTGCCAAGACTACAGTGGCGTTGGCTGCCGTAGCCTTAATGCTAACACAATGCGCTAATAAGAAAAACAATCAGGACGGAGCTCAGTTTGATTCTTCACTTACAAAAGGAAAGCTCCCGATAGCTTATGTAAATGTAGATACCTTGTTAGCTAATTATCAGTTTGCAAAAGACGCAAATGAAGAACTTGTAAAAGGACAGGAAGATTCTCGTCTCAAAATAAATTCACGTGCAAAGCAGTTGCAGGAAGATATGGCAACTTTTGAAAGCAAAATGAAAAACAATGCTTTTCTGAGCCGTGAAAGGGCAGAACAGGAAAACAATCGCCTGGTAGCACAACAAAAAGAGCTTCAGGAATTGAATCAACAACTGTCTAATGCTTTATTGACGAAACAACAGAAATTTAACGAACAGCTTCGTGACACGGTGAACAAATTTCTGAAAGGTTACGCTCCGGCTCACCATTATCAAGTCGTTTTATCAACTAACGCTATGAATGATAACGTGTTGTATGCTGCCGACGGTTATGACATTACCAAAGAGGTACTTCAACAATTGAATACACGTTACACCAAGAAAAAATAATCTGTTGCTTTTTGCGACAGAAAACGCCTTGAATCTATCGTTCAGGGCGTTTTTTATATAATTTCGTTTCAGCTATGATTTTACAATCTGACCTTTATCCTATCGGCCACGTACAAAAAACACATGGCATCAAAGGCGAACTGTCCATTTTCCTTACTTCCGATTTTGATTCGCTCGATTTTGAATACTTCGTATTTGAAATGGATGGCATCCTTGTGCCCTTCTTTATTCGGGAACGGCGTTTCAAAACGGCCGAAACTGCTTTGATAAAACTCGAACGGGTAGAAGACGAAATCGCCGGTAAAGATTTTGTGGGAAAAACAATTTATGTTCCTAAGGAATTAATGCCGGCTTCCGACGATGATGTCATTGATATTCAATTTTATACAGGCTACCGTATTGAAGATGCGGTCTTGGGCGAGATTGGAGAAATCAATGGAGTGGACGATACCACCGAAAATGTGCTTTTCGAAGTGAAACATAAGGGTAATATCATCCTTATTCCGGCCGTGGATGAGTGGATTGTTGAGATAGATGACACGAGGAAGGTTATGAAAGTTCAATTGCCTGAAGGTTTGTTAAATATTAATGAAGAAGAATAGGTAATTCTTTGCCTTCCAATTGGAAACGAAAGACGGTATCAAAATTCCCTTTTGATTAAAGAAAAATTTCTTTAATGCCTCGTTTATTCACGAAAAAAAGAGTAATTTTGTGCCTGTTATTATCCCATAGGATGTGTTAGTAAACCCGATTTATAAATCCCTAAAACAAAGTAAGATGTCAACAAAAAATCAAAAACTGATTGATTGGGTAAATGAGTGGGCCGCATGGTGCGAGCCGACAAATGTTTATTGGTGTGATGGTTCCGAAGAGGAAAATCAACGCCTGTTGGACGGTATGGTTGCCAGCGGAATGGCTGTGAAACTGAACGAAGAAAAACGTCCGGGCAGCTACTATTTCCAATCCGACCCCAGCGATGTGGCTCGTGTTGAAAACCGTACATTTATCTGCACAAAAACTCAGGAAGAAGCTGGTCCTACAAATAACTGGGCTGATCCTGAAGAAATGCGTGCTAAAATGAAAACCATGTATAAGGGCTGTATGAAAGGTCGTACCATGTACGTTATTCCTTTCTCAATGGGTCCTCTTGGTTCTGATATTGCTCACATCGGTGTTGAAATTACCGACTCTGCTTATGTTGTTGTGAACATGCGCATCATGACCCGCATGGGTGCAAAAGTATTGGATGTTTTGGGCGAAAACGGAACATTTATTCCTTGTATCCACTCTGTAGGTGCTCCTCTGGAACCTGGTCAGAAAGACGTAAAATGGCCATGTGCTCCTATCGAAGACAAATATATCACACACTTCCCTGACACCTATGAAATCTGGTCATTCGGTTCAGGTTACGGCGGAAACGCTCTTTTGGGTAAAAAATGCTTCGCTTTGCGTATTGCCTCTAAAATGGCAAAAGATCAGGGCTGGTTGGCAGAACACATGCTTATCCTTGGTATCACCAACCCGAAAGGCGAAAAGAAATACATTGCTGCTGCATTCCCATCGGCTTGCGGTAAAACCAACCTGGCAATGTTGATTCCTACTATTCCGGGCTGGAAAGTAGAAACTGTAGGTGACGATATCGCATGGATGAAATATGGTGCTGACGGACAGCTTTACGCTATCAACCCTGAAGCAGGTTTCTTCGGTGTAGCTCCTTTCACCTCTCTGGAAACAAACAAAAACGCTATGTTGTCGGCTCGTGCCAACACTATCTTTACCAACGTAGGTTTGACACCTGACGGTGATGTGTGGTGGGAAGGTATCGGATACGATTGCCCTGCCGGTACTATCGACTGGAAAAACCGTGTATTCGATCCTGCATCAGGCGAACCATGCGCTCACGCTAACGCTCGTTTCACCGCTCCTGCTTACCAATGTCCTGCTATCGACGCAGCTTGGGAAGATCCTGCTGGTGTACCTATCGCAGCTATCCTGTTCGGTGGCCGTCGTCCTTCTACTGTGCCTCTCGTTCACGAAGCAAACAGCTGGAACCACGGTGTATTCATGGGTTCTATCGTAGGTTCTGAAGTAACTGCTGCTGCTATCGGTTTGAAAGCAGGTGTGCGTCGCGATCCGTTCGCTATGTTGCCTTTCTGCGGTTACAACATGGGTGACTACTTCGGACACTGGATCGAAATGGGTAAAAAAGCCGGTGCTAAATTGCCGAAAATCTTTTTCGTGAACTGGTTCCGTAAAGACGATGGCAAATGGTTGTGGCCGGGTTACGGTGACAACAGCCGTGTATTGGCTTACATCTTCGATCGTTGCAACGGTCAGGGCGAAGCTGTTGAATCTCCTATCGGTAAAGTTCCTGCTCCTACAGCTATCAACGTAGAAGGTTTGGGTATCGATGCAGCTCAGATGGCTAAAGCTTTGGCAGTAAACGCTGAAGAATGGAAAGATGAAATCGCATTGATCGACGAACACTATGCTAAATTCGGCAAACACTTACCTGCTGAACTGGCTGAAGAATTGAAAGGTTTGAAGAGCCGTTTCGGTTTCTAATTCCCGATTAATTAATATAGAAAACAGGGTTGAAACTCCTTTCAGCCCTGTTTTTTTTGTCGGACGTGATCCTGACTAAAAGAGGGTTTCGCTTTAAGCGAAACCCTCTTTTAGTCAGACGCGCCAGCCACATATCTGTACCATTAAAAGCACAAAAATGCGCAGTGCAATATCTGAATTGCCGGACAAAGATTAATATAAACCTCAATGTCAGACCTCTCCTCCTAGCCTCCTCTCCCAAGGCGAGGAGGAACACGACAGTGACAATTTGAAATAAAACTAATTAATACAGATGTAAAGCCCCTCTCTTCGGGAGAGGGGGTTGGGGAGAGGTCAAATGCTGAAATCAAGAAACAAATAAGCAGCATAATATATAACGAATACAAGAATAAATGGCTCTGAATAAATTGAAATGTGGATTAGACTTTGGAACATCCAATACGGCTATTGCTTTGACAGAAAGGTCGACACAAAAGAATGTGTTGCTGGAACACGATAGTTCTGTTCTCTTTTTTGATGATACAAACGACCTGTCATACGCGGTTGGAAAGGAGGCTGTCGACAAATATATTGCCTCGCAAATGAAAGGACGCCTGCTTAAATCAGTCAAAACCTTGCTGAAACAAAAGAAATTTACCCACACCTATATTTTTGGCAAGAAGTTTACTCCGGATGAACTGGTGACGCTGATTATCAGTCATTTCAAAGAACAGGCGGAGAAAGCTATTGGTTATCAGATTGATGAAGTGGTTTTAGGCCGGCCGGTTATTTTTTCAGAGGACGAAGAAAAAGAACGGACTGCTGTCAGGCGGTTGTTGACTGCAGCAACCAATGCAGGCTTCAAAGATGTGAAATTATTATTCGAGCCCATTGCTGCCGCGTTTACCTACGAAGCGACACTCACTCGTTCGGAAAGAGTGCTTGTGGCCGACATGGGAGGTGGAACATCCGATTTTACCATTATGAACCTGGGGCCGGATCGAATAAAAGCCAACGACCGTAAAGATGACATTATAGCAAACAGTGGTGTGTATGTGGGAGGAGACTCATTCGATGCACAATTGATGTGGCATAAACTGACACCCTTACTCGGGCGTGGAGTAACCTACAAGACGTATGACAATGAATTGGAAATCCCTATTTCAATATTTCGCGAACTGAACCGCTGGGAGCGTTCGTTCTTACTGAAAGATACCAAGATGCGTCGTGATTTGAACGGATACTATGTTTTCTCGGGCAAAAACAGGAAACTGAACGATTTGATGACGCTGATCGATAACAATTTGGTGTATGCTCTTTACAAACAGATAGAGAAGTCAAAAATAGATCTTTCGGAACAAACGGAGACCAACCTGAATTTTCGAATGCAGTCAATTGACATCAAAGCCTTAATTAACAGAACTGAGTTCTCTACGTTTATCAGGGAAGAAATCCGGAGTATAGAAGAGTGTGTGCTGAATATGCTGGAGAAAGTAAATCTGAAACCCTCTGATATCGATACTGTTTTCTTAACCGGAGGAAGCGCATCGGTGGTGTCTGTTCGCAATCTGTTTGAAAACTTATTTGGAGCACAGAAAATCAATACCGGCGACCATTTTAAAAGCATTGCTTATGGTTTATCGCTGAGTTTATAACCTTATCGCAGGATAATCCAGTTTGCCGTTTTATCCTGAAACTAAACTAATTTTACTGTAAAGTGGGAGCGGGGACTGTCGAAGCCCCCACTCCCACTTTATCATTTCTGATTTTCCCCGTATATCATAAAATGAGAAAGTAGACAATCGTTACAAAATACCAACATAAGTTCGGGATGTGATGGATCATTTTTACATGCGAAATGAAATTTTTGAAAGAAAGGGTTTGCGCCTGAAATTGTGCAGAAAAGTATGCAAATGATAAAATAAGGATTATATTTATGGTCTATATCTGATGTTTTTCAACCTTACAAGTAGGCGTAGTAGTCTACGCCTAACGATCAGAGATGAAGAATAATCAATGTAACATTGGGCAAAAATGGCTTTATATTGTGAGATAGGAACCGATATCTTGTTGAAATAATGATCTATTTATAACAACACAATTATGAGAGAGTCAGTTTTAAGCAGAACCGTTATAACATGTTTTGTGGCCTTTCTGGCAATTGTTGGCGGATTGCTTCAGGCACAAACACTGAAGTTGAATGCAAATGCCTTTAGTATGACCATTTTTGGTACAACTAACATACACAACTTTCAAAGCAAAGTAACCCAGGCCAGTGGTGAACTGGTAATAAAGGATGCCAAGCCGCAATCCATGCTGGTCGAAATCCCGGTGAAAGGCATTAAAAGCAATGAAAAACTAATGGACACCAAAACCTATAAAGCTTTTAATGCAGACAAATATCCTGTTATTATATTTCAACTTACGAATGTCAGTGAGCTACAGGTTGCCGGGAATGAAATCAATGTTGTGATCGCCGGCAATCTGACAATGAATGGTGTAACAAAGCCTGTTATTCTTAAAGCGAGCGGTAAGATAGTAAAACCAGGAGTGTATCAGTTTAGTGGTAGTCTGGACATGAAAATGACCGATTTTAAAATGCAACTACCTACAGCAATGCTGGGTTTAATGAAGGTGAGAGATCCCGTGACAGTTAAGTATACAGTGACTTTTGAAGAACAACCTGTTAATTAGCAGAAATTAGTTACACTTTCTAATACATTCCCTATCATGAAAAAACTAATTTATTTAGCGGCTGCTCTTTGGTTGAGTGGCACACTATCGGCTCAATTAAGACCGACAGATAAAACCGGAATCAACGTGTTTGAAACACCCAAAACACATGTTGAATTTACGGCCCCGCATGTGTCATTTGGAGCTTCTATTGCTATGCCGTATATTGCCCTGAAACAAAGCAACAATGTTGTAGCAAATGTGGCCAGTACAACAGATGCTACAAAGACGATTGCGAATCCTCAGACTTTGTTTAAAAATTCCTCAAATTTTGCCCTTTCACAAGCCAATCTTTATATAAACAGTTATCTGGCGGATGGCGTGACATTAAATCTAACGCTCTATCTTGCGTCAAAACATCATAACGAAACATGGGTAAAAGGTGGTTATGTGCAGTTTGATAAAGTTCCATTCCTGAAACTGGACCTGCTCGACAAAATTATGCAGTATACAACTGTAAAATTGGGCCAGATGGAGGTGAATTATGGTGATGCTCATTTTCGTCGTTCCGATGGTGGAAATGCAATTTACAACCCGTTCATGGAAAATTACATCATGGACGAATTTGCAACCGAAATCGGAGCCGAAGCAGATGTCAACTATAATGGGATTGTGGGAGTTGCTGCGATAACGAATGGAAATCTAAACCCAAGTCTTGCCTATATTGATACGACACAGGCGACTTATAAATATTCAAATGGCCTGCATAATCCATCCTGGATTTTGAAACTTGGCTATGATAAACAATTTACGGATAAATTCAGAGCCCGTTTGACCGGATCGGTTTACACCACTGCAGGATCTTTGTCTAACACCTTGTTTGGTGGCGACCGTACCGGATCTAATTATTCGGCAGTGATGTATAACGCAGCCCCTGGGACTTCCACTGCCTTCAATGGTCGGTACAATCCCGGACTTTCGGATAAACTGACCACTTTTATGGGCAACTTGTTTTTGCGTTACAAGCCGATGGATATGCTGGTTGTGGAATCGTTTACGACTATTGAATCGGCAAAAGGACGTACTGCGGCTGAAAAAAATGAACGTACAGCAAATCAGTTTGCTACCGATGTGGTTTTGCGTTTTGGACACAATGAGAACTTTTTTGCAGGAGCACGTTACAACACCCTTTCTGCAGATGTGGCTGCCAGCGCAAAAGTAACCACGGTGTCTGGCGCCTATACCTATGTCACTCAGGATGCATGGCCTGCTTATACTATTAAGATCAACCGTATAGCCATAAGTGGCGGTTGGTTTATGACCAAAAACATAATGGCCAAAGTGGAATGGGTGAAGCAAAAATATACTGACGTGCCGAATGTTAATTATATTTTCAATGGAGCCCAATTCCAGGGACTGACAGCCGAAGCTATTATTTCTTTCTAAAGGAGCCCTTTTGTTTGGGTGCTGATTGACAGTTCGAACCTCAGGAAAAACAGATTATCTATGAAACGTTCGTCAGTCTTACTGCTTTTGCAGCTCTTGTCGGGTGTTTCCGTAGGAGCGCAAACACCAATCAGGGTCGACTTGTATCAGGGTGGGAAACTTTCAATAGACGGGTCAACCAATATTATTCCGTTTCATATTTACCAATCGAGCGATCAATTATTTTCCAGGCCGACTATCCGGTTTGTTGCAACTACAGTGGAGGATAAAATCTATCTTTCCGAGAATCAGTTGTTCATACAAGTAAAATCATTTCGGTCGAATAATCCGATGGCGTTGCACGATTTTTTGAAATTGATTCAATCGGATAAATATCCGCTTATCAAGGTGGAACTTTGCTATATTGATAGGATGGTGTCTACAGATAAAAAGGGCAGGTCGGGAGGAAATGCCCTGATTAATATCACCATCACAGGAGTTACGTGCCAATATAGTTTGCCGGTTACTTCGGATATGGTGGACGGCAGGACAATTATCAGTGGCCGGAAACAGCTCAATATTCGTGACTTTGGCTTACAACCTCCTCAAATCATGATGGGACTTATTAAAGTGAGTGAATTAATAACCATCGATTTCCGTTTCCCCTGTAATATTGATCTGGATTCTACTGTAATTCAGAATATGGCTGTGAGAGCTGAATAACCGGGTCTGGAGATAATCTGTATGGTGGACTCAACTCCGTTTGTAGTGATCTGTAAAGCTGTTTGGTGTTCGGAGTATGGCTCTTACGTCGAAACCTTGCAAAAGGATAGAAAAGCGACGGTGTAACACACTGTCGCTTTTTTGTTTGGAAGAAAAATTGCTACATTTGACAGGGCTTCGAAAGCAGGAGCTTTCCTTTTAGCAATGGCGGGGCGGAGACTATGCCGAACGAGGGGTTCAATATAAAAAATAGACGATATGAAAAAGACGATGCTGTTGTTTTGTATACTTTCTTTGCTGTGCTATAGTTGCAAAAGTGACTGTCAAAAACCCGACTTCTTCCAGTCAATGGTAAAATATCCCCGGTTCGATCCATCAATCGACCGCTCACTCCTCAAAGGTTTTGATAATATCTTATTAGAGAAGAGAAAAGTAAAAGGAAAGAGCTGCTGGTATCTATCCACTTCCCGGAACGGATATTTAAATATCAGAGGATATTTATGGGCTAAAGACAGCATTGTATATATTAATACGACAAAAGATTGTAATCCAAAACGTAATCAAATTTTATTCAATTTCAACAAGGTTAATTCTGATTCAATCTGGACTGTCTTTTATGATTGTAATTATGGAAGTGATACAACACATTTATTAGATGTAAGTAAATTACTTGATTGGTATGATCCGGCAATTCACGAAAAAACAAGAGTATTCCATGTAACTGAAGATCCCTATAGAGAATTTGATGGCCCTCATTTGAGTGAATTTGATGTTGCCGTATCTCTTAAATACGGATTTGTTATAATGGAATATGTGCGCCCTAAAGAAAAAAAAGGTTATACCATTACCGTATATCCCAATCCAGGCCTAAAAATATTCAAATTAACACGGCCTTATATCAAACAGAAATATCCCCAATAGAGTAGAATAGCCGATTTCACTCTCGCGGGTCCCCTGATAGTGCAAGCTTGCAGATTGACTAGTTCAAGTTTTCGGCGATAGCTGTAACCTGAACTGGAAAGATAACCAAGTTATACTTGGTTGTGGTTGCCAACCACTTTGGTTTTAGCTTCGCTGACCGTTCGTTCAGCACAAGATACCGCTTCGCTCAATCTTGCGCTAAACATCAGGTAAACAATGAAAAATCATTTTTAATTTATGCAAATGTTAGATATACCGCAAGATTGGTTAATATTAAAATCTGAATTGCTTGAGTTAGAAAATAATTTGGATGATTCCCTATTAACAGAAGATTTATTTCAAATAAAACGTGATGATTTTATCATTGATTCAGGTTGGTATCAAAGCCAAAATGCATTTATGACCTATTTAATATTACAGTCTAATTGGGAAAAACCTATAGTAGAAATAAGAAGTTTTAAGATAGATGAATGTCTGAATGCTATCCGATTAGTAATTTTATATGCAGATACATTGCGCCATTAGAATTCTCTTGATGACGTGACCATTTTCGCTCTCGCAGATCTCATGATCCATGTGGATGTGAAAGCCATCTGGAAATATAAGACGCTTCGTAATAACAAACGCCCTGCCTAATGATTATCATTCCGGCAGGGCGTTTCTGTGAGATATAGCGAAAGTTATTTCAGCTTTTTGATTCCTTTCAGCTGAGCATTGTCGGTTGCTTCCACGATGCTGATGGCAAAACCGCCGCCTGGAGCTGCCTGTTGCATCAGTTTCGATTTGCCGGTCACTACATAGCGGCTGATGACATATGCTTGCGGATTTTTCTTATAATGGGCATTAGGTGCATCGGCATAGAGCGTGGCAATGTATTTCTTAGCAGGATCGAGGAAACTGAAGTCGACTATTGCCTGATGGATATTTTCACCATTGGTGCAGCCTACAAACCATTTGTTACTGTTCTTGGCCTTGCGGGCTACCGTGAGGTACTGACCCGGTTCTGCTTCCAGATATTTAGATTCGTCCCAATCCACAGCCACGTCTTTGATAAACTGGAAGGCATCCTTAAACTTGTTGTAAGTTTCCGGCAGGTCAGCGGCCATTTGCAGCGGGCCGGCCATGGTTACGTACAACGAAAGTTGGTTGCACAGCGTGGAGTTGCACCAGGAGTGATTGGTGGGATTGTATTTGCTGATATCGTTTTCGAAAATACCCGGCGTGTAATCCATCGGGCCGCCGATCAGTCGTGTGAACGGCAGAATGGTGGTGTGATTGGGCTTGCTGCCTCCGAAAGCCTGATATTCGGTGCCGCGTGCCGATTCGTTGCCTATCATGTTAGGATAAGTGCGGCAAAGGCCGGTTGGACGAACAGCCTCGTGACCGTTAACCATGATTTTATAATCGACCGCTTTCTGAACGGCATAGAGATAGTGATTGTTGATCCATTGTCCGTAATGGTGTTCACCACGAGGGATAATATCGCCCACATAACCGCTTTTTACGGCATCGTAGCCATTATCTTTCATAAACTGGTATGCTTGGTCCATGTGGCGCTCATAGTTGCGTACTGAGGACGAGGTTTCGTGATGCATAATCATCTTGATTCCTTTGGAAGCGGCATAACGATGAATTTCCTGTACGTCGAAGTCGGGGTAAGGAGTCACAAAATCGAACACATAATCCTTGGAGTGGCCGAACCAGTCTTCCCAACCTACGTTCCATCCTTCTACCAAAACGGCATCAAAACCGTTGGCAGCAGCAAAATCGATATATTCTTTCACGTGAGCGGTATTGGCGCCATGGGTACCATTGGGCTTTGCCTTTGTGTAATCGGTTACGCCCAGTTGTATGCTTGGAAAATCGTTGGTATAAGACCAACTACTTTTGCCGGTAATCATTTCCCACCACACGCCGACATATTTGGTAGGTTTAATCCACGATACATCTTTTATCTTACACGGTTCGTTCAGGTTGAGAGTAATGCGCGAGGCCAGAATATCGCGGGCATCGTTGCTAACGATGATGGTACGCCACGGTGAGGTACAGGGCGCCTGCAGGTAGCCTTTATTTCCCTGAGCATCGGGCGTAAGCCACGATTCGAACACCAGGTTTTTATCGTCCAGATTGAGCGACATGCACGAGTAGTTAACCAGTGCCGCTTCGTGCAGGTTGATGTACAACCCGTCGGCCGTTTTCATCATCAGAGCCGTTTGTACACCTGTGGGAGAAAAAGTGGTTTGTGATGCATTACCGGTGATGGCATTCTTCATCAAGCCCCGTATTTCGGATAGTTTGGAGGTGGTATAGTCATATTCCTGAGTGTCGTAATCGCCCGGTATCCAAAAAGCCGTGTGGTCGCCGGTCATGGCAAACTGTGTATGTTCCTCACGAACGACAAAATAAGTAAGATTTTTTTGCTCGGGGAATTCGTAACGGAAACCCAAGCCGTCATCAAACAGACGGAAGCAGATATTCATCTGACGCTGTGTGTTGGGCTGGATCAGTTCTACTTTCAGCTCGTTGTAATGGTTACGGATGGCTTTTTCCTCGCCCCAAACCGGGTTCCATGTTTCGTCGAAGGTGGAGGTGGTGGCATTCTTTAGCTTAAATCCATTGTACAATGAGGTTGTGGGATCGGCAGGTGTTTTATCTACCTGAATGCTGGTGCCGAACTCGACCTGCTTTTCACCTTTCAGTTCAAGGCCTAAATGACTTGGGTTGACGACAGGTTTGCCTTTAAAGAAAAGCTGATAGGTGGGGATGCCCCCGTCCTGGATGTCGAAAGAGAGAGTCAGATTCCCGTTGGGAGATTTCAGGCTCTGGCTGTAAGAGACCATAGTGGCAAATAGAATTCCTGCTAGCAGGGCGAAGATTTTTGTTTGAGACATGATATCCTGATTTAGAGATTGAAATGCAAAAGTAAGGAAAACAATAAGGGGAAGTGTTTTTGTCCCGATGTTAATGACATATTGTTTAATGCAAACGTTTGTGGTGCTCTTATTCACCACAAAATCTCTTTGGAAAGATAGGGAGGAAAGCTGATTTCGGGGTTCGTCGTTAAAAGTTCTCCCTCTCTGTTCTATGCCATCTCCAGGTTAAAGTAAGGGAGAATATCGTCAGGTATTTCGAAAGGATCAACCGGTTTTATCATTGAAAAAATATCTCCTTCTTTTGCCGGAACAATGTATTTTACGGAACCAACGTCGAAATGTTTACACAAAAGAGGTGTCAACCAGGGCAGGATGTTTTCTTCCACGCTGGTTTCCCTGACGATCAGTTCGCTCTTTTTCTTATCGTAAATCACATAGTCTTTCCGCCCGTTTTTCCATTGCAATCCAAGGCATCCACCACCCTGTTGCTCCAGCATGGCGATGGTAAAAGCAATATGTTTCTGGCTCCAGGCCACCTGATACTCGCCTTTAAATTGGCGGTTGCGGATATAAGTGATTTGTTTTAACGAGAGCTCGCAGGGTTTCAGTATCTCAATCTCCTCGTCGAAGGCTATTGGAGTCATTTTTTCTTTAACAGTGTGAGAAAAAGGGCTGAAACCCAAGCGGAGATAGTACGAAGCAAGATCTTCGCCGGCCGGGACTAATATCAGTCCCCAGGCATCCTGCTGTTTTGCGAAGGCATGACCCACCTGAAGCAATTGCTCCATGATACCTTTCCGGCGATATTCGGGCAAGGTGCCACAGGCATAGACGTAATAGATGAGTCGACGGTATTCGTCTGCCACCATTTTGGCCGGGCATAAAAAAAGCATGGAGACAATCCGTTCGTCGCGGATTGCCACCATGCAGGTAGTGTTTGGAAAATATTCGGTAAAGAAAAGATTCAGAAAGGCATCGGTGTCCCCGAAACACACTTTGAATAGTTGTTTCAGGTGAGGAATGTCTTGTTCTGAAGCTTCTCTTATCATACTCAGTGGGTTGCCAGTTTGAAGAAACGGTTCCAGCGGATTTTGCCAAGGAATGTCTTATCCTTATCGAGTGACAGCCATACAAACAACGGTTGTCCCACGATATGATCCTCGGGCACAAAACCCCAGTAGCGCGAATCGGCCGATTTGTGACGGTTGTCGCCCATCATCCAGTAATAATCCATTTTGAAGGTATACGTTTTGGCCGGTTGTCCGTTGATATAGGGGACACCGTTTTTCATTTCAAGTTTGTTATGTTCGTAGGCTTCAATAATGCGCTGGTAAGCCAGCAGGTTGTCAGGTGTCAAAGCAACAGTGGCGCCTTTCTTCGGAATCCAAAGAGGACCGTAGTTGTCGCGTGTCCAGCCTTTGGTATTGCCCAACGGGAACACATCGCCTCCCATGATGGAAGGTTCGGTAATAATGGAGCGGATATTGCGGTATTTCTTGAGAAGCAGATATTTTTCATGCGTCAAAGGAAGACAATAAACCGGATTTACTTTTCCATTCGGGCTAAGTTTATATCCTAACTGGCGCATAATATCATCTCCATATGTCTGAGTCAGTAATGTGCGGTCGTCGTTGCTTACTCCCAGTTCTTCAAACTGTTCGTCGGTCAGCAAGCTGCCATCGGTTTGAATCCAGTAGTTGTACTGAACACCCGGATGGTCGTATACTATTTTTCCGTCGATATACACCTGATTGTTAACGATTTTAAGCGTTTCGCCCGGTAGACCGATACAGCGTTTTACGTAATTTTCGCGCTTGTCGACAGGACGGAACATCATTTTGCCGTAGTACGATTCTTTTGCTTTTACAATGTCGCGACCGAAACGATAGCACATTTCAGGTGTCGGCTTCATGTCAGGTGCCTGTTGTTTCAGAAATGAAAGCCCTTCTGAATAACAATTAGTGTAATAATCAGGGTTTTGCTGCAAAATGGTAATTGTATCGCCGGCAGGAAAGTTGAACACGACAATATCGCCACGTTTCACATGGCCGGTTCCCAACAGACGTTTGTAAGGCAATTGCGGAGTCTCAAAATATGATTTGCAGTTGAATACGGGCAATGTGTTTTGTACCAACGGGAAAGACAGAGGCGTGTTGGGTACGCGGGGGCCGTAAGCTACTTTGGATACAAACAGGAAATCGCCTACCAGCAACGATTTTTCAAGCGAAGAACTCGGTATCTGATAGTTCTGGAAGAAGAACAGGTTGATGATATAGACTGCAACCAAAGCAAATACGATTGCGTCCACCCAGCTCATAACCGTTCTTACGGCCGGATTTTTGCTTTCTCTCCACCATGTCCAGGGTATTTTTTTTGTGATATAAACGTCGAAAATGAAAGGGAGCAGCAGCAAAATCGGCCACCAGCCGATCCATACTGTAAACAAAATGCAGATGAGAGCTGCAACGCCGAATTTAATCCATTGTTTAATTGGTTGTTCCATGCCAAGATAATTATTTCGTTTGAGCCAATTCAATAAAGTGAATCAGAATGAGTTGCAAAAGTACAAAAGAAAGAGGAAGTTACAAGCAATTTTCGGAAAGCGCTCTCTTAACATTTCTCAAAATCAGATGTTTTTGCTTATTCGCGTAAGTGTGAATCAATAAAAATTGTTACCGGCCCGTTATTTAGCAGTTCAACCTGCATGTCGGCGGCAAATATTCCCGTTTGCACAGGCTTACCCAACAGAGAGGTTACATTGTCGCAGAATTGCTCGTACATCGGGATGGCAACCTCGTGTTTTGAAGCCCTGATGTAAGAAGGCCGATTGCCTTTCTTTGTAGATGCCATCAGGGTAAACTGACTGACAATCAGAATACCTCCGTTGATGTCCGTTACAGATCGGTTCATCACACCATTTTCATCGTCGAAAATGCGGAGATTGACCAGTTTTCCTGCCAGCCATTGACTGTCGTCCGGAGTATCCTTATCTTCTATGCCAACCAACGCCAATAAACCGTCGTCTATTTTTCCTGTAATCGTTCCTTCTACTGTAACCGATGCACGTTTAACTCTCTGAATAACAAGTCTCATTTTGTGCTTTGTCTAATATAGTTGATTCTAAACTCGTTTTGTTTTTTTCTTAACAACATAATTTCGCTTCTCTGGAGCTCCAAAAATCACTATTCGATTATTTTCTACCTCTCGGGACCGCGTAGCGGTATCCCGTTTGCAGGAAAACGCCTACAGCGTTATGTAAAAATGCAATTATCCTCCATGCCGGGATGAATCCCGACGTTATTATTGGGACAACACCTCCGGTGTTTAGTGGGCGCTTTTCAGATAATCGTAAATTGTAAATTTTTCAATCGTAAATCACACACATCATCCTTCCCGGGCTGCCATGTGTTTTAGGGCAACGGCGTTGACAACCGTTACTTTTTTCTTTTCGACATGGATAATGCTGTCGCTTACCATTTCGCCAATGGCACGGGCCAGTGCCGGACGTGTCACCCCGAAACGGTCGGCAAGCGCTTGCTGGCTCTCTTCCATCTGAAATTCGATGCCTGGAACGGATGCCAGTTTCTCAACGAAATAAGACGCCAGCTTCTTTTTCATTGTACCGAATTGCAGGAAGCGTATTTTTTGGGTCAGGAATTGAGTCTGGTCGGAAATCATGCGCAAAAAATTGTTCAACACCGTGATGTGCTGCTGCAGCAATTTACTGAAACTCTCCCGTCCAATGACCATCAGCGTCAGATCAGTCATGGCTGTAATATCCACAGGAAACTCGTTGCGCGCGGCATAGATAAAGGCCGGAGCCAAAATATCGGGCGCCGTGAGGGTGGCAATCGTTACCAGTTTGCCGGCCGGATCGGTCATGTCACTACGGACAGTACCATCCAGAATCATCATTAACGAACGACACGGATCACCCTGCAAAGCTACTAAATCGCCTTTTTCAAAATGCAGTTCTTTGTAGTTGCCTTCCAGAATCTCTTTTAGTTCTTCGGTTGTTAATCCCTTAAAAAGAGGACTTTCCTTTATAATAAGTGCAATATCCTTCATTGTTTCAACTTTGGATGAGTGACAAAATTACACTTTTTTGGCCTCATCTTTCAATTTAGCTGGATTAATTTGCTCTTTGCCTGCGGCAGGCCTTACTTTTTGGTGCAAAAAGTAAGCAAAAACATAGACGGAAAGAACTCGTTCGCTCGGCCATAAAACATTTCCTCACTAACAAACTTTTGTAGCTGGCCTACTCACTCAAACAGCTTTCCGTCAGTATGGTATTTTTGTTTGTCCCTTTGGGTCTGGTTTTTCCAATAATTAAAAAACAATGAGGTTCTATTCTTGCATGTCTTGCTCATGCAGATTGGAACTGCCTTGTCCGGTGAGCCAACCAACGGTCAGCGTAAGCTAAAAAACAAGTGAAGCGGGCATAGCCTTGAATTTTTTGTCTCCTTTTTGCTTCAAGTGGAACATCCCGGCCAAAGCGACGGGGGCAAAAAGGAGGTCAGGGTTACAGGGGCAGATGCCCCTTATCAAATTCTTAAATGCAGTTTTACTATATGAAAATTCGGAGTTGTAACATAGGTTACAAATTTTGCGTTTTGCCCTGCCATACCTTTGTCGCAGTAAAAAACAGAATCAAAAAGTAAATTGTAAATATTTAAACTGTAAATTATCTAACTATGTCAATGTTTTGTTATCAATGTCAGGAAGCCGCAGGCGGCAAGGGATGTACACTAAAAGGTGTGTGTGGAAAAGATGATCAACTCGCCGGTTTGATGGACGTGCTGATTTATGTCACAAAAGGAATCGCAGTTATCAACAGCGAAATGAAAAACTGTTCGGCCGATACAAGCAAAGCCGATCATTTCATTCTTGACGCTTTATTCTCGACCATTACCAATGCCAACTTCGACAAAGAAGCTATCAAAGATCGTATCACCAAAGGACTGCAATTGAGAGACGAACTGTTGAAAGAAACCGAAAGCTGTCCGGTCGATTTTGATGAATATCCCCAGGTAAGCGTTCAACTTACTCCTGATCAATACGAATCATTTGCTCCTTCGGTGGGCATTCTTAAAGAGGAAAATGAAGATGTTCGTTCGTTGAAAGAGCTGGTGATGTATGGGCTGAAAGGACTTGCTGCCTATGCTCACCACGCACTGAACCTCGGTAGCGAAGACGAATCGATCTATACTTTCATGTCGGACGCTTTAGCTCAGGTTTCAAGAAACGACAATAGCGTTGATGCTCTGGTTGCGCTCACCCTGCAAACCGGCGAATATGGCGTGAAAGGAATGGCATTGCTCGACGCAGCCAATACTTCACACTATGGTAACCCCGAAATTACCAAGGTAAACATCGGAGTGGGAACCAATCCGGGAATCCTTATCAGCGGTCACGATTTGAAAGATATCGAAGAGCTGCTGGCTCAAACCGACGGCACAGGCGTGGACGTGTACACACACAGCGAAATGCTTCCGGCTCACTATTACCCTGCTTTCAAGAAATACAAACACTTTGTGGGGAACTACGGTAACGCATGGTGGAAACAGAAAGACGAGTTCGAAACCTTCAATGGTCCGGTACTCTTTACCACCAACTGTATCGTTCCTCCTTCATCGAAAGCAACTTACAGCGACCGCATCTACACCACCGGTTCGGCCGGCCTGCCGGGAGCAACTCATATTGCCAACCGCGAAGAAGGTGGGCAAAAAGATTTCTCGGTTATCATCGAACATGCCAAGAAATGCGCTCCTCCTCAGGAGATCGAAAAAGGCGAAATCGTGGGTGGATTTGCACACAATCAGGTGATGGCTCTGGCCGACAAAGTGGTGGATGCCGTAAAGACAGGCGCTATTAAGAAATTTGTGGTGATGGCCGGTTGTGACGGTCGTATGTCGGCTCGCGGATATTACAGCGACTTTGCAAAGGAACTTCCGAACGACACGGTAATCATGACGGCCGGTTGTGCAAAATACCGTTACAACAAACTGGAACTGGGCGATATTGGTGGGATTCCTCGTGTACTCGATGCCGGTCAGTGTAACGACAGCTACTCACTGGCAGTTATTGCTCTGAAACTGAAAGAAGTATTCGGTCTGGAAGATATCAACGAACTGCCGATCGTCTACAACATTGCATGGTATGAACAAAAAGCGGTGATCGTGTTGCTGGCTCTCCTTTATCTCGGAGTGAAAAACATCGGCCTCGGCCCAACTTTGCCCGCATTCCTTTCTCCTAATGTAGCAAACGTTTTGGTCAACAATTTCGGCATCAGAGGTATTTCTACCGTCGAAAACGATATGCAGAACTGGATCAACAACTAACCAAAATCCTTTTCTTGGGGTGCGGTGAAAGCCGCGCCCCATTTATTCAAATAAACTAACTATGGCAACAACAGTAGGCGAAATGGTTCGCCAAAATCCAAAATTAGCAGAAATATTTACCCGTTTGGGCATTGATTTTTGCTGTAACGGTCACGACTTACTGGAAGAAGCCGCCCGCAAGGCAAATGTGGATATTGAACTGGTAAAGAAACAACTGAAAACTCAACCTGAAGTAGAAGCGGTAAATTTCAATTATGACGCGATGAGTCTGTCGCAATTGATCGACCATATTCTGGGTTATCACCATGAGTATATCTACAAATCGAGCGAATATATTTTGTCGGTGTTGGATAAGGTTCACGATCGGCACGGAAAAAACCACCCGGAATTGGAACAGATAAAATACCTGACCGAATCTATTTTGGGAGAATTACCTATTCATCAGCACAAGGAAGAGATGATTCTGTTTCCTTACATCAAAACGCTCGATAGCGGAGTAATAAGCAATGATTCTTGCTTCGGAACGGTGGCAAATCCTATTTCGGCGATGGAATCCGACCATGTGGCTACCGGAAAGATGTTGTTCTTTATTCGCGATTTGTCAAACAACTTTACGCCACCGGAAGATGCATGCGCCTCATTCGAATTGCTTTATAAATTATTGAAAGCAATGTTTGAAAACATACAGCAACACATCCATCTGGAAAATAATTTGTTACACCCAAAAGCTATTGCTGTTGAAAAGAGTTTGAAGAGGGAGACTTAACCTGCTAATCAGAAAGAAAATAGATATTATACAGATTAAGTGTATATAAATCTCAGCTTCAGACCTCTCCACCCAGCCTCCTCCCCCGAGGGGAGGAGGAGCAAGACAGTGAGATATTTAGAATTCAATTCGTTTTGCAGATTACGTCCCTCTCCTCGGGAGAGGGATATAGGGAGAGGTCAAATATTGAAAAACAACTTAGATCTTTTTCTTCTCTTTGGGAGTATTGAAACAGTCTGTTAACTGGTCGATGGACTCTGCATCGTCGGCCATTATGTAGATCACGTCACCGGCATGAAGTCGGGTCGCACCGTCGGAGATAAAGAATTTATTTCTACGTTCAATCAATGCGACAATGATACTGGGTGGAAGTTTCAAATCAACGATAGAGTGTCCAATGCAATTGAAGTGAGGTTCAATAGGAATTGCCTTATAAACCGACTTGGTCTCCCAGGCCTGCTCCAGATCAAGCACAGATTTCTTTTTGCTGCTCACCGGTACGGTCAGTTTTAGCCACTTTGCCACCAATGGCAGGCTGGAGCCCTGAATAAGAACGGAAGTGACGGAAATAAAGAAAACCAAGTGAAAGATGCCATTCGATTTGTCTACAGACGCAATCATCGGATAGGTGGCTAAAACAATTGGCACCGCACCTCGTAAGCCCACCCACGACACGAACAACTTTTCCCGGGTGTTTATTTTGAAAAAATGAAGGGTGATAAAAACGCTCAAAGGACGGGCAATAAGAATCAGAAATGCGGAAATAAGTAAACCCAAGCCGATTAGTGGCATAATAGCGCTCGGAGTTACCAGCAATCCCAGCGTGATAAACATGATAATCTGCATCAACCATGCCTGCCCATCGAAATGTTTGGTCAGGCTTTTTTTATGGATAAAATCGGTATTACCCAGCACATACGCCGACAGATAAACAGCCAGAAAGGCGTTGCCCCCGATGAAATCGGAAAAAGAAAACACCAGCAATACCATGGTAATGAGCAGTACCGGATAGAGACCTTCGGCTTCAAGCCGTATCCAGTTGAAAATGCGATGCATTGCCAAACCTGCCGCGTAACCGACCACACCTCCCAAAATCATCTGTTTGAAGAAGACAGCAATCAAAACTATCCAGTTGGCATCTTTTACCGTCAGAAGATAGGTGAAAGAGAGAGTCAGAATATAGGCCATCGGATCGTTACTGCCGCTTTCCAGTTCCAACAAAGGCTTCAGGTTGCCTTTCAGGCCGATGCTGCGCGAACGAAGGATGGAGAAAACAGCCGCCGCATCGGTCGACGAGACGATGGCACCGATGAGCAATCCTTCCACCAAAGACCAACCGGTTACCCATGAAACAAACAATCCCACGACAACTGCGGTGAGGATCACTCCCAGCGTGGACAGCGTGAGTCCCTGCCAAACAATGGGTTTGATGTCTGCTTTGCGGGTTTCGAGGCCGCCTGAGAAAAGGATAAAGCTAAGTGCGATCGCACCTACGAATTTGGTGATTTTCGGATCGTTAAAGACGATTCCTCCGGGGCCGTCCTGCCCTGCGAGCATTCCTACAAGGAGAAAAAGCAAAAGCGTAGGAATGCCAAATCGGGTTGTCTTGCTTGCCAGCAGGCTGACAAAAAGCAGGATAGACCCGATTAACAATATGTTATCGAGGGTGATGCTCGAGATAAGCGGGGCGGTAACGTCTGATAACACCATCCGAAATCAATTAGTCTTCGTTCGATAAGTCGGTTAGCGGTTGATAAGCAGGATGCCGGTCTATAAAGACTTTTACAAACGGACAGGTCGGAATCACCTTCAAATCGTTTGCATTTGCATAATCGAGTGCGAAACGAGCCAGCAGGGAGCCGATACCTCTTCCTTCCAGTGGTTTCGGAACCAGTGTATGATGCAGATCCAACGTGCCATCTCCGCGTACATAGTCAATGTGTGCCAAATGACCTTCGAGTGAAAGTTCGAACCGGCTCTTTTGTTCGTTGTGAATAATAGTATGTTCCATATCCTTAGTATTTACCGTTTAATGCAAATATAAGAACAAAAAGGACGTTCGCTGCGGTGGTTCGGTGAATTTATCCGATCACGGCTTTTGCAAACGGAGGAAGAGAGATGTCGCAATATTCACCTTTCTGAAACTTGTAATAACCGGTAATGGCAATCATTGCGGCGTTGTCGGTAGTGAAGGAGAACTTCGGAATATAAACGTTCCAGCCATATTTCTCACCATGTTCCACAAATGCGTTGCGCAGCGCCGAATTGGCAGATACTCCACCAGCCACAGCCACCTCGTTGATGCGTAATTCCTTGGCAGCTTTGCGTAGCTTTTGCATCAAAATATCCACCACGGTACTTTGCACCACGGCACAAAGATCGTTTTTACGTTCTTCGAGAAAGTTCGGATTTTTCTTCAGCTCGTCGCGAATCATGTACAAAAATGATGTTTTCAATCCGCTGAAACTGTAGTTGTAGCCTTCAATAGAGGGTTTGTTGAGCGTAAATGCTTTCGGATCGCCCTCTTTTGCCAGGCGGTCGATCACCGGTCCGCCGGGGTAAGGAAGCCCCATCACCTTGGCGCACTTGTCGAAAGCTTCACCGGCCGCGTCGTCGATGGTTTGCCCGATCACTTCCATCTCAAAATGAGATTTGACCAATACAATTTGCGAATTACCGCCCGATACCAACAGACAAAGGAAAGGAAATTTCGGAGGATTAAAGGGCGTATCTTTCTCCTGAATAAAGTGAGCCAGCACGTGTCCCTGCAAGTGGTTTACATCCACCAACGGAATGTCCAGCGACTGAGAGAATCCTTTGGCAAACGAAGTGCCAACCAACAGCGAACCCATCAAACCCGGACCACGGGTAAAGGCCACTGCGCTCAGGTCTTCGCGTTTGATACCGGCACGGTTCAATGCGGCATCTACCACAGGAATAATGTTTTGCTGGTGCGCACGCGATGCCAGTTCGGGCACTACGCCACCGTAAGCTTTGTGCACATCCTGATTGGCCGTCACGTTCGACAGCATAACGCCATTTTGAATAACTGCGGCCGATGTATCGTCGCAGGAAGACTCTATACCTAAAATTGTGATATCCATATTAATTGCTGCTAAGAATCAAACTATCTGCATCGCAAAAAGCCCATCAACGAGCCCCGACACGAAAAGCAGTGCAAAGTTACGATTTTTTGGATGAATAGCTTGTTTGTAACAACCATATTCACGCTTGCTTTTACGAATCGTCATATAATTTGTATCTTTGTGCATTATCAAAACAGTAAGCCAGACTATGGAAAATCATCCGGAACAATTTGACGATATTTGTCCTTTGCACAGCAACCAGGTACCCGAAGCGGTTAAAAGTTTATTGGAGGAACCTAAATTTGTAGGTGTCCTGCAATATCTGTTTCCTCAGACACCGATAGAAGCGGTTATGGCTTTGTTTCGTAGCATACAAAGTGTAGACGATTTTCAAAAGAAGATTGATTATCCGTTCCTGAAACAACTCGAAGCCAAAACCACCGCAGGCATTGACTTTTACGGCGCTGATAAGCTTGATAATTCGATTAATTACCTTTACATTTCCAACCACCGGGATATTGTGCTCGATTCGGCCTATCTGTGCGTGGAGTTACTGGATGTCGGACTTCAAACCGTTGAAATTGCCATCGGCGACAACCTTCTGATTTATCCGTGGATCGAAACCTTGGTTCGCTTGAACAAGAGCTTTATCGTTCGTCGTGGTGTGAGCGGACGGGGACAATTGCAGGCATCTCAGCATCTGTCGCAATACATGCGTTATGCCCTGAGCGAAAAACATCAGTCCATCTGGCTGGCACAACGCGAAGGTCGCGCCAAAGACGGGAACGACCGCACGCAGGAAAGCCTGTTGAAAATGCTCAACATGTCGGGCGAAGGCTCCATCACCGACAATTTGAGCAGCCTTAATATTTGTCCGCTCACTATTTCGTACGAATACGATCCGTGCGACTTTCTGAAAGCAAAAGAGTTTCAGCAAAAAAGAGATAATCCCGAATACAAAAAAAGCCCTGCTGATGACCTGCTCAACATGCAGACCGGAATCATGGGCTATAAGGGAAAAGTAGTGTACCGTCTTGCCGGAAACATAGCCGACCGGGTAAAAGCAATGCCCGAATTGCCCCGTAGCGAACAGTTTGCTGCCGTTGCCAGACTCATAGACAGCCTTATTCACAGCAATTACGAGATTTACGACAACAACCGGATTGCCTACGACCAGCTCAATCCTGATAAAAAGGCAGGCGGTTATTCCCCGGAAGCCGAAGCTGCATTCCTGAAATACATCGACGAACGGATTGCCAAAATAGACCTTACTGAGAAAGATGAGGAATTTCTGCGATTCAAACTGCTCGAAATGTATGCCAATCCACTTGTAAATCAGCTGGAAGCATTACAAAGCAAATAAACATCATGTCGATTGAGTGTATATAAATCTCAATTACAGACCTCTCCTCCCAACCTCCTCCCCCAAGGGGAGGAGGAGCTAGACAGTGAAATGTATAGAATTCAATTCATTTTGCAGATTCACCCCTCTCCTTGGGAGAGGGGCTAGGGGAGAGGTCCAATACGAAAATTAGGAGATGAATTAATCGGTATAATGTTTAATAATCAAGAACATATCTCTAAAAGATGAAACGAACAATTATATTGTCCCTGTTAGCCATTCTCATATTGGGTGGCTATTCTTGCTCCGTGCAAAATCCACTGGCATCTACCAAAGCCGATAATAACAAATCGTACGAAGTAGAGTATTTGTTTGAGCACGATGGGTGCAAAGTTTACCGCTTTATGGATAAAGGTCATTATGTCTATTTCACCAACTGCAAGGGCGATGTAACCAGCATAGAAAATGATTCTACCCGTGTACGCGTAATGAACGCAAGATCAATTTCCAAGTAAATTTTCCGTCCAGCCGGATATATACATACAGTCGTACTCGTATCGTCGGATTTGCAAAGGTTGCAACAGCCTGGTATTTGTGGCAATTAAAAGGCGATGAAGAAGCCGCTAAGATGTTTAAAGGCAATCCGGCAGGCCTTTCTAAATTCCCGGAATGGAAATTTGAAAAGAAAATGTTGCCTTAACCTTGGTTAGTTCACAAAAACAACAAAGGCACCGATTGTAATTCCGGTGCCTTTGTTGTTGGGGTGATCGCCAAACGATCATTATTTCAAAATTGAAGGATCATACACAATGGCAATATCCTCTTTGCTGGCAATCAGCGGGCCGTGGTATCCTGCAAGAGGTGCATCTGACCGGAATGGTTTAATGTCTTTTGCCGTTCCGTTTTTCAGTTCTTCGGCCAGTGTCAGCATCTTGGTCATGTACTCTTTCCCGATCGGCTTTTTAAGATAAACGTAGTGTCCGCAATAGATGCGTGGAATACCATTATCGATGAGGGTTAGCATTCGTTTGCAGGCCTTGATATAATCGGTGATTGGCGATAAAGGCTGTAGTTGCAACCATACCTGGTTCGACCCGAAAGCATCGCCGGAATAGCAGTCGCCATTGGCACGGTCGAGTAGGATGATGGAACCCGGAGTGTGAGCCGGCGTATAGCAGACTTCAATTTTTCGGTCTCCCAGATCGAATATATACCCTTCGTCCACAAAATTGATTTTTCCCTTGTAGCCTTGTCCTTGTACCATGGCTAAGTCGCCCTTGTGCATGAAAACAGAACCGAAATATCCGATGTTTCCCGTATGGTCGAAATGTCCGTGAGTTACCACCACTTCCAAAGGTTTGTTGGTGATTTTCCGGACAATCTTGTCAAGTGAATCACATCTAGTTCCGGTGTCAATCAGTAAGGCTTTTTTTGTCCCTTCGATGATGTACATGGTACAGTTGTCAGAAGTCTCACCAACCCAAACATGCTCTTTCAGCTTTGAAATCGTTAGTTGTGCGTTTTGAAAGACCTGAGCAGACAAAGCGATGGTCGCGATTGTTAATGCTAACACGAATGTTAGTCCTCTTCGGTAATTAAGCATAAGATGTAAGGTTAACAGGTTAATAAATAGGCTTAATAAGTAGTTTCCACGTTCCAGACAAACGCCCGGATGCCTATCTCTTTATTGATTTCGTCAATTTTTTTTATTGTTTTAAGAAGCGGTTCCACCTTGTCGTCATCCACTACGGTGAGCACCGATGAGTTCATTTCCGGCCAGGTATGCGTGCCGTGCCTCGGCTCTCCGTCTACTGTGCCACGTCCCTGAACGTTTTCCCACCAGGTGAAACCTTTTATCTCGAGCTTGTCGAGCATGTAGGTGATACGTTCCGTATTGGCCTGATTGAATACTATAAATACTGCTTTCATTGTATATCTTTATTAAAGACTGGAGGATTTTAGAATGTGAAGTCTAATCTCCACACCCTCAAACCCTCAAATCATTTTTCATTTGTTATTTTCGTCCATAAAGTGGAACTGTTTTCGTATGAGACCTTCTTTGTCACGTTCGCCACGGCGGGAGAAGAGCGCATACATTACAGGTACGATAATCATCGTAACCACGGTGGAAAATACCAATCCACCGATAACGGTAATACCCATTGGAGTCCATGTTTCAGCACCATCGCCCACACTCAGCGCCATAGGTACCATGCCCAGGAATGTTGCCGAAGCTGTCATTAATACCGGGCGTAACCTCGAACGTCCACCGGCAGCGATAGCTTCGTTCAACGGCAAGCCACGGTCGCGCAACAGGTTCACGAAGTCGATCAACACGATACCGTTTTTCACCACAATACCGATAAGCAATACAGCTCCCAGTAGAGCAACAACGCTCAGTGTTGTTCCGGTGAGTAACAGCGCAATGATAACGCCGGTGAATGCAAACGGAATAGAGAACATGATGGCAAACGGTTTGGAGAATGACTCGAATTGCGACGCCATCACGATAAATACCAGCAAGAGCACTAACAAAGCAAGTAACCCAAGGTTCTGATACGATTCCTGCTGATCTTTATAAATACCTCCCAACACGATTTGAATGTCGGATGGAACATTCAGTTTTGCAAGTTTATCCTTTACGTCCGAAGCAAGGTCAGTCAGCGACACATCTACCGGAGTAATGGAAACAGTTACAATACGTTGTTTGCGCTTATGCTCAATATTAGGAGGTGACCAGTATTCCTTCACCGTTCCGATCTCTTTCAGTTTTACAAACTTTCCGGACGGAGTGGGAACCGATACTTCTTCAAGCAGGTTTACGGAATTACGGTACTGTTCCTGTAGACGCACAATAATATCGAACTCGTCACCATCTTCGCGGAATTTACTTGCCGTCATACCACTCATACGATTGCGGATAGCATTCGATACGGTTGCGCTGTTGAGGCCGTTTAGTGCCAGCTTTTCGCGGTTAAGAACTACCTCTAGTTCCGGTCGGTCTTCTTTACGGCTTATCTGTACGTCACGCACTCCTTTTAAACCGGTCACGCTGTTCTTGATCTGCTGTGCCAGCATGTTGGTTGAGGCAAAATCGTAACCGTAGACTTCGATATCGAACGTTGAACTACCGGTTGCAAGGTCGCTTCGGGTGATCTGGTAATTGACGATTTCAGGGAATTTCGCCAGTTCGGGACGAATGGATTCCGAGATTTGAACATCGGAGCGTTTTCGCTGTTCTATTGGCTTCAACTTCAGCGTCATGTTGATGCTGTTGCTCGAAGCGGAGCCTAAAAATATGGAGGACATCCCGCCCTGATCATCGGCGCCGCACGAGGTGCTGATAAGTTCTACTTCGGGAACCTTCTGTTGAAGCACCTTTTCAATTTTTCGGGCTGTTTGTGCGCTTATCTCCATGCGGGTTCCAGGAGCCAGCTCGGCCTTAATGGTCAACCGGCTTTCGTCATTTTGCGACATAAAGTCGGTGGCAACCAATGGTGCCAGAAATAGAGAACCGATAAAGATGGCTGCTGAACCGAGAATTACTTTCAGTTTGTGTTGCAGCGCCCAGTGTAATACTTTTTCATACCAATGGTCAAGATTGTCGAGCCACTTTCCGATGGTTGCATCGTAACTGTATCTCTTCGGATTCTCCTTTTTCTCCCGTTCCTTCATAAAACGGGCGGCAAGCATCGGGGTAATCGTTACCGCTGCTACCGTCGATACGGCAACGGTGATCGAAACGATCCATCCAAGCTGGTTGAAGATCACTCCGGTAATTCCTGAAACAAAGGTCAGCGGCATAAACACGGCGACAACTACCAACGTTGCCATGATAACGGCCAGCCATACTTCGTTGGTCGCGTAAATGGCAGCTTCGCGTGGACTGCTTCCCCGTTCGATGTGTTTTGTGATGTTTTCAAGTACCACAATGGCATCATCCACCACCATCCCTATAGCCATTGACATAGATGCCAGCGAAATGATGTTTAGTGAATTGTTGGTCACTGCCAGATAGATCAACGCCGATACCAGCGAAATAGGAATAGTCAGCAAAATAATGATGGTTGCACGCCAGCGACCGAGGAAGAAGAATACCACCATTGCCACAAACATCAACGCAAACAATAACGTGTCTGACAGGTTGGATACCGATCCCTTGATAAAGGTTGACGAATCGAATATTTCGTGAATCTGTATGTCGGGAGGAAGTGTCGGTTTTATCTCTTCCAGCATCTTCTTTACATCGCGGCCTACCGCTACGGTGTTAGCGCCCGAACGTTTCATCACATACAGCTGAATACTGTTTTTCCCGTTCGTTTTTTGTTCCAGAGTAACGTCTTTCAGGGTATCGCGTACCTGAGCCACATCACGGAGAAAAACAGGCGTACCTGCCGAGGTTCCCACAACGATGTTTTTTACCTGATCACTTTCCTTGAACTCCCCTTCGACACGCAACTGATAGTCGGTTGCGCCCATCTTGATATTTCCCGAAGGCATATTGAGGTTTTCTGCAGCAATGGCATTGCCAATCTGCTCCAGTGAAATGTGGTAAGCATCCAGACGGTTCGGGTCTATATCAATATAGATTTTTCGTTTAGGATCTCCCGTCATTGCCGCAGAGCCGATCCCATCCACACGGTTCAGTGGGTTGATGATCTTTTCCGTGATAAGCTTCGACAGACCCGGGTAACTTTCGTTCGCCGTGATGGTGTACATCAGGATCGGCATACTGCTTGTGCTGAATTTCACTACCGACGGACGCTCTACTCCATCAGGCAGTCGACCCAGTGCCATATCGATAGCTCCACGGATGTCGTTCATCGATTCGTCAAGATTGACGCCCCACTCAAATTGCAGGGTAATAATCGAACTGTTGTCCTGAGAGGTGGATGTTAATTCTTTAAGCCCCTGTATACTGTTCAATGCATCTTCAAGGGGTTTGGTTACGTTGGTCTCCACATCGGCGGCATTGGCTCCCGAGTAGGTCGTCACCACCGATATCATAGGCAGGTCCATCTTCGGATAGAAGTCGATGGGCAGCCTTGAGAGCGAATACAACCCGAAGATCATAACGGCGACAAACACCAGTGTTGTCTTGATCGGGTTGTTTACTGCTGATTTATATATACTCATGGTTGTTTTTTAATCTGTTTCGTAATTTTCGGCGTTATTTCACCACTGTTACGGCAACACCGTCAATTAGTCGGTTTTGGCCGGTGACAATCAACTTGTCTCCTTCATTCAATTGATTGGAAATAATTTCTGTCTGGTCATCGAAGCGTTTTCCGAGAGCAACAACAATGCGTTTGGCTTTGCCATTGTTTTCCACGAAAACATATCGTTCGTTAGAGCCTTGCATACGCAATACAGCCTGAGACGGAACCACAAGTGCTTCAGCTTTTCCGAAGTCGATAGTAGAGCGACAGAACATTCCGGGTTTCAGTTTTTCGCCGGCATTGTTCACCTTCAGTTCTACCTGAACCGAACGGGTGGCAGCGTCTACTGTCGGATAAATACGTGCAATCTGAGCGCTGAAGTCCTGATCGGGATAGGTATCGCACTTTACGCTTACTTTTGAGCCTTGTTTTAGCTGAGGAAGAAAGCTTTCCGGTACAAACAGGTTAGCTTTCAAAGGGTTGATCTGGACTAAAGTAACAATGGCTGCTTTTCCTGTAGCGGCGCTCGGTGAACCGGAATAGAGTTCTCCGTTTTCGAAGTTCTTTGCGGAGATAATTCCGCTGATCGTAGCACGCAGGTTGACGTTCTTTTCGAGGAATGCCAGGTTCTCTTTGGTCAGGTCATATTGAACTTTTGTCTGATCGTAAGTCTGTTGCGAAACGGTACCAGCCTGACGCAAAGCCTCAAGGCGTTGCATATCGCTTTTGAGATTGGCAAACTGAATGCGGGTTGTATTGAGTTGCGTTGGGTCCATTTGGGCTACTAACTGGCCCTGTTTAACGCGTGATCCCACGTTTACAAATATCTTGTCAATTTTCCCGGGAGATGCAGGGGCGATGTTGACTTCTTCGTTGGCTACAAGTGACGCAGAAAATTCCATATCTCTGTTTATTACTTGTTTTTGAAGTGTCTCTACGCGTACCAGTTCCGGTTTTTTTGCTACAGCATCTGTCTTTCCTTTCGAGCAGCCAACCATGGCGATCAAAAGCGATAGAGCCATTGCTGCGGTGAAAATATTCCGTTTACGGAATGTGCAAAATGAATTTGTCATCATTTGGTCTGTATTTGAGAGTTAATTATTTGTCTTATTTTCTCAGAATTTATTGAGTAATTGCTCCAGGTCTGTTTTGGCTGTTAATACTTCATAAAGAGCAGTGACGTAATTGGTTTGCACCTGAAGTAGGTTGTTGGATGCACTGGTGACATCAAGGCTCGTGGCCATTCCGTGATCGTGCTTGCGCGAAATGTCGGCAAAAACTTTGTTGGATACTTCAAGGCTCTTGGTCTGGGTGTTTAGTTTGTCGAGCGCATTGCTCAGGTTAAAACGTGCTTGTTTTTCCTGAACCATGAGTTGATCTTTCAGAGCTGCGAGGTTGTTCTCGTTGGCCTGTACCTGGAATTTTGCCTGTTTAACCTTGGAATAGGTTCCTCCGCTGGTGAAAAGCGGCCAGCTTGCCTGTAAACCGACAACGCTGCTTGGCGATAAGTCGAGTGTGGGTTTTATGTATTTGTAGGTGTAGCTGTAGTAACCTGAAAGGGTTGGCAACCAGCTTGCTTTCTGTAAATTAACCTGTTTTTTCGACAATTCTAGCTGTTTTTCGGTTAGTTGCATGGTAGGGTTTTTACTCATGTCGAATTGTTCACCCAGCAATTTGAACGTTTTATCTTCATTCATCAGGGAGCTGAGACTGTCTTTTAGCTCAATTGTTGTGTTGGCATTTACCCCCAGTTGAATGCGCAGCATGTTGTATGCCAGCTCGGTTTGACGCTCATTCGATTTAATCATGTTGTCGACAGACGAAACCTGTACTGCTATCTGATCGGCATCTGTCTGTGTGGCAGCTCCCGCATTTACGGTTGCTTGCGTTCTTTTTTGAATGTCCAGCAGGTTTTCTTTGTTCTGTTTGAGCAGTTGGGTTGTTCTTTCGGAAACTAAAATCGAATTGTAAGAAGTTGTAACTTGTTGTATCACATCTTGCTCAGTTTTTCTTTTCGATGTTTCGGCAATCTCCCGACTCAATTTTGACAGTTGTAGTCCAATCCAGTAGCTGCCGTTGAATAACAATTGACTCACCTGTGTCTGGATGGAGCCTGAATGTCCGAACTGGATCTTCATGCCCTGAAAATTAGCAGATGCGCCAAGATAATTCTGATAAGCTCCGGTCACTTCAATCTGTGGAAGCCCTTTCGAGATGCTTTCCCACAAAGCGCTTTGTGCTTCCTGCACCGACAATCCTGCATTTTTCAGGGTTCGGTTGTATTGCTGAGCATGAAGCCTTGCATCTTCCAACGATAACGAAAGCTTTTCCTGAGCCTTTCCATAGTGGCCGAAAGTGCAGACAAAGAGTAATAATAAACTGATTCTTGTCCTCATAGATTATTTTTTGTTTATTGAATGCGTTAGTACAATGTTTTTATTTCTGTGTTCTTCTTTTTCGCGTTGTTTTTAACGGAGGATAATTATTCTTGTATTTCTCCTGATAATACCGGTATCCATTTTCATTCACAATGATGCGTATGCAGCAATCCAGCAAGAACTGAAATGTCTTTACGATGTCAGTGCCGGGTTTGTTGAGAAGATCGGGCAATCCTTTTCGAAAATGATTGTTCAAATAAGTGGATAACAGGTCAATGTCTGTGTCTGTGCGGATAATGCCTTCATCTATGCCGTTTTGTAGCCATTTTTTAATCGACAGTAAGGCTTCCTCGTCCATTTTTGCATACATCTTGGTGTTAATTTCTGGATAGTACTTCATTAAATCGTAAAAGAAAGTCATCGACTCCTTGTTTTCTTTGTCTATCCAGAATTGAGATGCTTTTACAACTATATCTATTGCATTTAGCGAAGGATCATCCGAAAATGAGTGGTTTTTCTTATGTTCGTTTTTATGCTGTTCGCAATATGACTCTATGATGCTTTCAATCAACTCTTCCTTTTGTCTGAAATAGTTATAGAAGGTTTTTTTGGAAATGCGGAGCTCATTGCAGATATCGTCTATCGTTACACTTCTCAACCCGTATTTCATAAATAATCGGGTGGAGGTTTCAAGAATTTGTTCTTTTATATCCGCCATTATCAGTAATTTGGAGCGTCAAAGGTAGGATATAAAATTGTAATTTAACGAAATATTAACCACATGAGCATGATAAAAAAATATAAAACGAATATAACGTGCATGTATTCAGGTGTTAAATGGAAACTAAAAAACATTTCCAGTTTCCATGTTTATCTTAGTTGAGTTTCATTTTACAGGTTTAGCGTCTTCTTCAGCAATCTGTAGCCTGTTGCGCTTGCCTTTATTTGAATTCCGTTCTGTAGTGTCAGCAGCTGGTTTTGTTTTTCAAAAAGTTCAATTTTTGAAATAACCTGAACATTGACGATGTACGAACGATGAACGCGAACAAACTGATTGGACGGGAGATGTTCCTCGAAATATTTCATGGTTTGCTCCTTCATGTGGTGTCCTTTTGCAGTATGTATCATCGCATAATCTCCTTCAGCCTGTACAACAAAGATGTCAGGCACCGGGATTACTTCTATTTTCTGGCCTATTTTTACCGCAATCCGCTCCACTATTTCAATTGCAGAATCGGGATTCTCTTGCGTAACAGCCTGTTCAATTTCCTGTAACTCTTCTTCCTCTTCAGTAACTTTGTTTTTCTCCAGCATTCTGTTGTATGCCAGCACGACAATGGAGAAGAGGCAGCACCCAAGCAATAGCTCCAGCGGTATAAGAGGTACGAACGGAGCAAGGTTGTTTTCAGGGAACGACAGGTATAGAATAAAGTAGGTGATTCCAAACCAGACTCCTACGCTAACAACGGCAAGTGCAAGGTAGCTTACAACGCGTTGAAATCCGTTTTGAGATGAATAGTCTGCATATTTTACCACATTCCACAATAACAGAGCTATTCCTCCGAAAAAGTATCCTGACACCGCACCGAACAACAGGCAAAATTCAAAAGAAAATGAAACCAGCGGGATTATGACGAAAGAGATGGCAAGCGAAATAGCTGTCCATATCAGGAGATAAATTGAAAGAAATACTTTATTTTGAAACGCGGGATGTTCCATGTCAACGTTAGTTCTTTAGTTCTCCTCCGCCAAAGACACACGAGCCACAAATCACAAGAGTACGCGTTGCGTCAACCGGTTCTCCGATTTTGTAGCGTTTGTCTTCAAATCCACCCAGCACAAAATCCACCTGCACCACTACATTCCAGTTTTCAGGGACGTAAATAGTAACACCTCCAAAAACAATATTCACCTCAAGACGGGTTGTGCCTTCCGGGAGGTTCGTTCTGCGCAAATCGAGTTTGGTTCCTCCGAAAACAGAATTAATTTCACCACCTTTGAATTCCGGGTCGAGTACGATGTGCTCTCCGCTCCCAAAAACATTATTGCTGCTTATGTAGCCACCGCTGGTATATTCCTGCGAGTGGTGCCAGTGGCGAAATTCTCGTTCTTTCTTTTTGCAATAGTGTGCCGAAGGAAACATCCATTGCAATAATACTACGGCACCGGCAGCAATTAACAATACCGGCCAGTATAAATGGACAAAATCTGCAGGAACAGGACCCAACCAATTCGGATTAACCCTGTTGATTTCCGGTACTATAAAGAATCCGCCAACCAGAAGTAATGCCATACCTCCCCAGTAATGGCGTTTGAAGATAGAGGCAACGCCTAACACGATAAGCAACATTTGCCATGAAATAAATATGCTTTTATAGGCAACGGGAATTATGCCGGTATTAAACCCGAGAAAAATGAGGCCGGCGGCAATAAGGACAAATGCAAGTGATATGCCGTGATGATGACGGTGATGCCGATACAATTTGTTTTCGTTTTCCATAAATGATTTATTTTTGATTTCTTTGCAAAGGTAAAGCCGCTTCGGTCATTTAGACAAGCCAAAATCGATAAACACACCCAAATTCCCGACGAATGTAACCGCTTTTTACGCCGAAATTGCGGTTTGTCGCTTTTATGTCTCTTCTTTTAGTTAAAAAATAAAATAATCGGAACTGAAATTTGGTCGAAAAGGAGAAAGACGTTACCTTTGCAGTCCCAAAATAAGGTTCCTTGGCCGAGTGGCTAGGCGCCGGTCTGCAAAACCGTTTACGGCGGTTCGAATCCGCCAGGAACCTCAATGAAGAGGCGAAATTCTTTTACAGAGTTTCGCCTTTTTCTTTCTGCTACATACACAAAAAAAGATCGGCAAGTGATTGCCGATCTTTTTAGTATTTGGTTTTTCTTAATTACTTGATGATATTCTGGAAGTCAGAATCTGTCAGGTATTTTGCAAATTCAGCATCTGTTGTAGCTTTTGTTGCCCATTTTTTGTTGGAAGCAACAGCTTTGCGCATTCCGTCATAAACCAACTGGCGGTCGTTTGTGCGTGCACCAACGATAGCTTGCAGGTAAGCTGTCTCTCCATTCGGATTTTTTACGCTGCTCAGTGTTGAACGTGCAGCGCTGTAGTCTTTTGTCAGAATTTGAGACAAAGCTGCATTGTTGGTGGCTGCGTTGCCGAATGCTGATTTAGCTTTAGCGAAATCACCCTGTTGCAGGTAAATAATACCTAAAGCCTGGTTGAGAGTGTTGCCTCCGATATTTCCGGCGTTGCCAAAATATTGTTGTGATTTGGCTACGTCACCTTGTGCAAGTGCTGCAATGCCTGCATTGTAGTTAGCTTCCGGTGATTTAGAATCGATAGCAAGCGCTTTTGCAAACAAGCGAGAAGCTTCTGCGTAGTTGCCTTGGTTGAATTTAATTGTACCAAGGTTGTTGTAGCCGCGGATATCGCCGGGGAACAAATCAACCACTTTTTCATAGATACCAGCTTTGGTAGAAGCATCGTTTGTCAGAGTTGCAGCATAAAGCAATTCTTCAACATTCAGACTTTTAGCATTTTCCTGAGCCAGTTTGGCTATTTGTTCATCAGATTTTCCGATAAGATCCAATGTCAACTGCAATTTTGAACGACGCAATTGTGGCAAAATGTCCTGAGCAATGTTTTTGAAAGCTGCTGACAGGTTACGGATTTCGTGTTCACGTTGTTCCGGATCAGAATACATAGACAAAACGCGAAGAATAACTTCTTTGTCCTGAATGTTTGAAGAAGAAAGCAACTGTTGGAAGCCTTCCCAGTCCTGAGCGGTGAAATTAGCGTTAACATCCAACGACGTTTTCAGTTTCTTGAGTTCTTTTTTGATGTAAGTGTTGGTGTTCTTTTCACGTTGTTCCGACAATTTGGTGTTCAGTTTCACGCCACCATCAGGAGAAGCGTATGAATTCAGGTCCAAACCAGCAACTTTCATGCTTTCATTTTCTTTGGCAGCTTGTATTTTCTGAACCAGAGAAACGAGTTCTTCTTTTTTGAGCTCACCTTTGCGAATGTTGGCTTGTTGAATGAGGAACATGATGTTGGCATCGTGCTTTTCTTTGATGATTCGTTGGAATTTGTCATTCACAATGGGAGCATCAAGATTGTCGCCGTCTACTGCAGCAAGTGTTGAAGTGGCAATAACGCCGTCCGCAACCTTTACAGAAGGAATGGTGTAAGTTTTGTTGCTACGTGTGGCTTTGAATTCGAGGAATAACTCACTTTTTGCCATTTCAGGCACGTAGTCAAATGCAGCATTAATGCTGAAAGTTCCTCCGGCTTTGTAAGCAACCGATTGGTTGTTGCCCTGAATTTTTTCTCCCTGGAAGAGGGCCGGTGTGCTTTTGAATTCCTGGCCGCTGGCAGTTTTCAATACAGGAGTAACTTCCACTACTGTCTTTTTGTCGAAATATTTTTCTGGGAATTTGCCGGTAACGGTTGCATTTACCTTGCCTCCAACGGCTTCCAGAGGATTGGGGGTAGTGTTAAAATAACTGGGATCCAAGGCTCCCATCGGCTTTGAGCAAGACGCAAAAACGAATGCTAAAATTGCCGCGGAAAGAAGATAAAGTCCTTTTTTCATAAAGCTAATAGATTGATTTAATGAGTAAAAACAATTTTATTTTAATGAAAACAAATATAAGCACAATCGTTTTGTAAAAAAAGACATATGGCTATCGTAATTTTATTGTAAGTTCGCTTTTTATTTTGGGTATTCCTTGTTGATGGTGCAAGTTTCATTGTATCAGTTAATTGTGTGGAGAGTTTTGATTGTATAACAAGGAGGGGTAATTGTTAATTTCAACTATTTAACGCGTTAAGTCTGCTTTTATATGAACTTTACATATAAGTGGGTGTTTTATTTTCACAAATTATTGTGTTTATGCAAATTGATTTTGTCGTTTTTTACTTATAAAATGACAAATAGCCAATTCTTTAGGTTGTATCCGGTATCTGTGTCGATAGAGCCTGTCAATTGTTGTAATTTGCGTTGTCCGGAGTGTCCGACAGGAAATCAGTCTCTTACGAGACAAAAGGAGGTGATGCCGTGGAGTCTCTTTACGAGAACTATTGATGAACTCTCGAAATCATTGTTTTGGGTGACGCTTTATTTTCAGGGCGAGCCATACCTGCATCCTGAATTTCATGCCATGGTATCTTATTGTCACATGAAAGGATTATTTACCTATACATCGTCAAATGCACAACTGATTACCAGTGAGGTGGCAAAAAAAACTGTGGAATCGGGCCTTGATAGAATTGTGATTTCAGTCGATGGTTTAACGCAGGAGGTATACGAAAAATATCGTCAGGGTGGTTCTCTGCAAAAAGTGGTTGAGGCCATTCAGTACCTTGCATATTGGAAGAAAGAGCTAAGAAGTGCTACTCCCGTCATCGAAGCTCAGTTTATTGTTATGAAGCATAACGAGTTTCAGATGGATAGCGTCAAAAGTACGGTTTTGTTGTGGGGAGCCGACCGGGTGGCGTTTAAGACTGCTCAAATTGATTTTGAGAGAATTGAAATGCTGGCACCATCTCAAACTAAATTCTCACGTTATGTAAAGACGGAAAATGGTGGCTGGAGGTTAAAGAAGAAACCTAAAAATCGTTGTTGGCGCCAGTGGGTTAGCGCGGTGGTTGCTGTTAATGGCGATGTACTGCCCTGTTGTTTTGATAAGAACGGAGAGCATGTGTTCGGAAATCTCGCAGAAAAAAGCTTTTTCGAGATATGGAATGGAGAAAAGGCAAATAACTTCAGGCGGATGGTAAATACGAACCGTAGCGATATTTTGATTTGCCGGAATTGCTCCGAATAGCAGGTTACTGCTGTTGGATAAAGCACAAAAAAAAAGAGCACCATACAGGTGCTCTTTTTACGATAAGTTGATTTTCTTATTTTTTTGCAGGAGCTTTTTCTCCTTTTTGGCAGCAGCTTTTAGCAGCATCTCCTTTTTTGCAACAAGCTTTGTCGCCTTTTTTACATTCTTTGGTGCATTCTTTTTTTACTTCTTTCTTTGCAGGAGCTGAGGCAGTTTGAGCCATTGCAGAAACAGAAAACATGAAGGCCATGGCCATCATTATACTAGCAATTTTTTTCATACGAGTGTGTTTAAGGGTTGGTTTATTTCGTTGCAAATATATGATGGGTGCCAGTCTAAATTTTCTAAATAACTGTTATTTTCGAAGGGGTGCTTAACTAATTTAGCTTAATTGGGTGCTTATATGCCCTGCTTTAGGTTCAGGCCGGCAAGTAGTTCGACGTATTGGGCAATTCCGTCTGCAATTTCGTGTTTGTAAATAAATTCGTCGGCTTTATGAGAGCGGGTAGTGTGGCCCGGCCCCATTTTTATTGCAGGGAAAGGCATTACAGCCATATCAGACAGCGTTGGAGAGCCGTAACATTTACGACCCATTTGAATGGCTTTGCTTACTGCCGGATGGGTCAATAGAATGTGTGATGAGCCAAGACGGGTTGATCGTGGGGTTACTTCGCACGAAACTGCTTCTTTGATTTCGTCAAGCAACTCGAGGTTCGAATAACAATCGTTGCTGCGGATATCTACCACGAAAGAACAACGGTCGGGAATCACATTGTGCTGTGTTCCGGCGTTAATCATTGTGACCGACATTCTTACTTTTCCCAGCCATTCCGATACTTTCTCAAACTGATGGGTGCGGAACCATTCAATATCCGGTAAGGCTTCGTAGATGGCATTTACTCCTGTTTCGTGTGCCGCGTGACCTGCTTGCCCGTAAACAACGCAGTCAAGTACCATGAGGCCTTTTTCCGCGACGGCCACATTCATTTCAGTGGGTTCGCCTACCACAGCAAAATCGATGGGCGGTAAAAGCGGCAGCAAAGATGTAATACCGTTTGTTCCTGATACTTCCTCTTCAGCTGTTGCTGCGAAGATCAAATTGTACGGCTGCTCTTTTGCGACAAGTTCAAAATAAGCATGCAGGAGGCTTACAACGCTGGCACCAGCATCATTGCTCCCCAAACCGTAAAGCTTATCTCCTTCAAAAGTGGCTTTGAACGGGTTGCGTTGCCAACCGGCATTCGGCTTTACGGTATCAATATGCGAATTGAGTAATATGGTAGGCTTTTCGGCATCATATCCCGGTGCCATTAACCAAACATTATTGCCGGTTCTGTTTACAGAATAACCGCAGCTTTCTATCCAATGTTCCAGATAATCGGCTACGGCATTTTCTTCACGGCTCAATGACGGAATTTCGATCATTGCAGCCAGTAGCTCGATGGCAGAATCGCCGTCGGCAGAAGGAAAATGGAAAGAGGATATTTCTGGCATAGCGTTATAGATTACTATTGGGGTTGATAGTCAGTATCTGAATGTTGTCGTATGTTTCAGTGTTAACCACGCTGCCGTCGAGTTGTGGAGCTTTTACTCCGTCTCCCAGCCAAAGGGGTGCAGTTTCGATCCTTGCTTCATCCCAAATGCCGGCTGTGATGAAAGCATTCAGCAATAGCTGGCCTCCTTCAACTATGATGGATAGGATATTTCGTTTATAGAGATCATCCATGATTTGCTGAATCGGATTTTCGGCAAAGTTAATATGAATAAAATTCAGATTGGGCTTGTGTGATGATTTTTGTTCGGTATATACCAACGTGGGTATTGTCTGGTCAAAAAGGTTGTAGTGGGCCGGAATGCGCAATTGACGGTCGACAACTACCCGCACGGGATTGTTGCCTTCCCAACGCCGAGCGGTGAGCTTAGGATTGTCTTTTATCGCTGTGTTGGTACCGACCATAATGGCCGATTCTTCTGTGCGGGCTTTGTGAACCAGCATCTTTGTAAACTCGCTCGAAATCTGTACGGGAGGAACGTCGCAGTTGTTTTCTCTCGGACGATCCAAAAATCCATCGGCACTTTGTGCCCATTTCAGCTGCACATAAGGGCGGTGTTTTGTCTGAAATGTAAAGAACCTGCGGTTAAACCAGGTACCTTCTTCTTCAAGAAATCCTGTTGTGACATCAACGCCTGCTTTGCGCATTTTCTGTACACCGCGACCTGCTACTTTCGGGTTGGGGTCTATGTTGGCAATGACAACCCGGGGGATGCCCATTTCGATGATAAGGTCGGAGCAGGGTGGGGTTTTGCCAAAGTGAGAACAAGGCTCCAGATTGACATACATGGTGGAACGATGGAGCAACTCTTTGTTTTCGACGCTGGCGATGGCATTGACTTCGGCATGAGCTTCACCGTATTTGCGGTGATAGCCTTCTCCGATAATTTTGCCGTCACAAACGATGACCGCTCCTACCATCGGATTTGGAGCCACAGCGCCCAATCCGTTAGCTGCAAGCTGAAAACAGCGGCGCATGTAGCAGGCTTCTATTTGCTCCAGGTTCATATCTATTTGTTGTTATACTGGTTCATCGTATTCTGAATGCCTGCCAGACAAAAGCTTTTGATAATGTCGCAAGCTGTTTCTATGCGTGGTTTCAGGTCTGAGAGTTCTTCAGCCGACCATTGGCCCAAAACAAAATCAATCTGACGTCCTTTCGGAAAATCATTGCCAATGCCGAAACGTAAGCGCGAATAAGAGTTGGTGCCTAAGGTTTCCTGAATGTTTTTTAATCCGTTATGACCCGCATCGCTGCCTTTTTGCTTCAGACGAAGAGTTCCGAACGGCAACGCAAGGTCATCCACAATAACCAATAAATTTTCAAGCGGAATATTTTCCTTGGTCATCCAATAGCGGACGGCATTTCCGCTAAGATTCATATAAGTTGATGGTTTGAGTAGTATCAGCTTTCTCCCTTTAAGCGATAATTCGCCAACGGCTCCGTAACGCACATCTTCAAAAACAACATTGGACGCCTCTGCTAAGGCGTCCAATACGTTGAATCCGATGTTGTGACGTGTATTCTGATACTCCGCCCCAATATTTCCAAGTCCTGCAATGAGGTACTTCATATTCAAAAAGAGTGTTTGTGCGAACCGACCGATTATTTACCTTTCGAAGCACGTGTTGCTTTAACTGTTGCAACAATAGCTGATTTCGAAGTAAGCAGTTCGAGGTTAGGAAATGAAAGTTCGCCTACCTGGATAGTTTTACCCATACCCAGTTTTTCAACGTTTACTTTCAATTGTTCAGGTACATCGTTGATCAAAGCTTTAACTTTGAGTGTACGGCTGTTTTGTTGCAATTTACCACCGGCTTTAACACCTTCTGCCAAACCTTCGAGACGAACAGGAACTTTAATTTGAACTGGTTTGTTGTCAAATACTTCAAGGAAGTCGATGTGTAAAACTTTCTCGCTTACCGGGTGCAGTTGAAGATCTTTGAGGATAGCTTTGGTTGTTTTTCCATCAACAGTAAGGTTTACAACAAAGATTTCCGGAGTGTAGATCAATTTGCGAACATCACCGGTTGTAACCTGAAAGTTGATGTTTTGTTCTCCACCGTACAATACACAAGGAATGTTGCCAGAGTTTCTTACTGCATTGGTGGCTTTTTTGCCTAAGTCTGCGCGGACAGTTCCGCTTAATTCAAATGTTTTCATTGTTAAATGTTTTGTGTTACTCAAAATTAAAGCAGTTGAGATACAAGCTTTTAATTGCTAAATTTCCCATCACACTTATACTTTTCTCAAAGCGCTGCAAAGATACAATTCTTTTTTTGATCTGCCAAACAAACGCACCTCTTCCATCCTGAAAATGAAAGAGGTGCTGAGTGTTTTGATTGATAGATATTTGTCTAATCCTGAATCAATTCGCCTTCCTGAAGCACGTGGTAGCCCGAACCCGAGAGAACTTCTACCAGCTTCTGGGTGTCGTCGGCTTTGATGATCACGGCAGCTTTCGAATTGTAGGCAAAAGCATACATGTATTCGATTTCGATTCCGGCTTTGTCAACGTGTTCCAGTGCCTGATGCATTCCTCCCGGTTGGTGTGGTACAACAAGACCTACCACTTGTGTGGTTCGTACAGAAAAGCCTTGCGCTTTAAGAGCCTGAAGAGCCACATCGATGTTGTCGACAATCATTCGTAAAATGCCAAACTCTGAAGTGTCGGCTATGTTGAATGCGGTAATGTTGACTCCGATTTCATCCAGCACTTTGGTTACCTGGGTGATACGTCCCGGTTTGTTTTCGAGAAAAACGGAAAGTTGTTTCAGTAACATACTAATAGTGTATTTCTTTGGTTTTGTAAGGCAAATATACAAATCAATCCACGAGTTTCCGAAGATCGATTACACGTTTTGCTTTTCCTTCGGAACGTTCGATGGTTTTGGGTTCTACCAGCTTGATTTTGGCACTGATACCCAGCACACTTTCGATGTTGGCTTTTATTTTCTTTGCAAGATTTTCCATCTGGCGGATTTCGTCGGAGAAGAACGCTTCGTTGACTTCTACCCTGATTTCCAGAATGTCCAGATTGTTTACCCGGTCAACGATGAGCTGGTAGTGAGGTTCCGTTTCGCTCATCTCGAGCAATACCGATTCTATTTGAGACGGGAATACGTTCACGCCGCGAATAATCAACATATCGTCGGAACGACCCAGAAATTTATTCAGACGGGCTAAGGTGCGGCCACATGCACATTTTTCGACAGTCATTGTGGTGAGGTCGCGGGTGCGGTAGCGGAGCAATGGCATCCCTTCTTTGGTAACGGTAGTGAATAACAATTCGCCTACCTGGCCGTGAGGAACCGGTTGCAGGGTATTCGGATCGACAATTTCGGGAATGAAATGATCTTCAAAAATGTGGAGACCTTTCTGGTGTTCGCATTCCATTGCCACGCCCGGTCCGATTACTTCTGTCAACCCGTAAATATCAAGTGCTTTCAGGTGAAGTTTTGCTTCAATCTCACGGCGCATCTCCTCAGTCCAGGGTTCTGCTCCGAAGATACCGCGACGGAGTTTCAGTTCCGACGGATCCATGCCCAGTTCTTTCATTGTGTCAGCCAAATAAAGGGCATAGGAAGGAGTACAGGCTAACACCGTTGAACCAAAGTCGTGCATGATCTGGAGCTGCTTCTTCGTGTTACCACCCGAAGCCGGAATAACGGTAGCCCCGATTTTCTGGGCTCCCTGATGGATTCCAAGTCCTCCGGTAAACAATCCGTAACCGTATGATACATGCACTACGTCGTTTTTATCGACACCGGCAGCATACAAGCTTCGAGCTACCACTTCCGACCAGATGCGTAAATCGGCACGAGTATATCCGCCCACTGTCGGTTTGCCGGTTGTGCCGCTGGAGGCATGCAGGCGCACAATTTCACTCTGAGGAACAGCAAACAGTCCAAATGGATAATTGTCGCGAAGATCTTGCTTAGTGGTGGTAGGCAGGTCTTTCAGCTGATGAATTCCCGTTATATCTCCGGGATCGATGCCAGCCTCCTGAAATTTTTTGCGATAAAAGGGGACGTTGTAATAAAGACGGCTTACCATATTGCGTAAGCGCTCGTTTTGCAGCTTGAGCAGTTGCTCGCGGTCCATGCACTCTGCATGTTCATTCCAAATCATTGCCGGTATATATTTGTTGTTTAAGGATTAACGAAACTAAAGAAGATAATTACAAAAGATGGGTTTGAACTTATCTTTTAAAACAAATAGATACCGCAAACTTACGATTTTTTATCGGAAGTTGCAATTGTTACCAATGCTATTTCCGTTTTTTTAAGGGGCAGTCCGTATGTTGGAAATGATTTTATTTCAACTTCTTAGAGTAAGCTCTGCGGGTTTTTACGTGAGTGGTTTCAAAACTATCCCAAAGGGTGGATACTTTGTGGTTGGTCTCCAGTTCGGGGTTTGTTTCTGCATATTTGAAACCTGATTTTGCATACTGAGGTATTAATTCGGAAAACAAAAGCGCACTGGCTCCCTTGGGCTGATAATCAGGTCTGACAGCCATCAAATAGAGATCAATAACGTCACTCTTTCCTTTAAGAGCTTTCAACATATAAATCCAACCGGTAGGAAACAACTTTCCTTTTATCTTTTGCAATGCTTTTGTCATGCTAGGCATTGAAATTCCTACAGCTACCACTTCGTCGTTCTCATTTACAATAACACAAATCAAATCTAACCGAACAAAAGTGAGATAGGTTTTAATATAGAAATCCATTTGCGCCGGAGAAAGCACTGAAAATCCATAAAGATCTTTATAACAGATGTTTAATAAGTCGAATATTTTGTTTCCGTATTGCTTGACGATTTCTTTTGATGAGTGAAATTTTTTTGGGGTTAGCTTGTGTTTGGCTTTTACGATGTCTGCTATTCTGAAATGCTTTTCGGGAAATACGGCTGGAATTTGCACATTGTATTCTTTCCAGTCAATATCTTTGGTGTAGCCAAGCTCTTCCATATGCTCCGGGTAATAAGGGAAATTGTAATTGGTAGCCATGGTTCCCGGCTTATCGAAACCCCAGACTAACATCCCTTCGCGGTCAAAATCGGTAAAACCGGCAGGCCCCTGAATGGAATCCATTCCTCTTTCCAATGCCCATTTTTCGGCAGTCGCAAGCAAAGCACGGGTCACTTCAATGTCGTTTATCATGTCAAGCCATCCGAAGCGGGCATGTTTGTTATTCCAGTGTTCGTTGGCGTTATGATTGATGATGGCAGCAACCCTTCCTACCATCTCTCCGTCACGAAAGGCCATGAAGTAAGCGGCGTCGCACACCTCGAACGAAGGATTCTTTTCCCGTGACAGTACGGTCATGTCATCCATCAGTAAAGGAGGTGCTGCATATGGATGGTTAGAATACATTTTAATTCCAAACATCACAAACTTCTTGAGCTCTCTCTTGCTGGTTACCTCTTTTATTATGATTGACATATTTGATCTTGATTAGAAAACGGGGCAAAGATACAAAAAATATAAAATCTCGTAATGCGGTATAAAAAACAAACCGATTCTATCATAACTAACAGAATCGGTTTGACTTATAAGGTTTGACCTGATTAATTGTTTTCAGGACGTAGTTTGCGCACAACTGCACCGGTGCGCCACATTTCGCTTTCGCGGAGTGCTTTCAACTCTTCTTCGAGTTTTTCGCGGTAATCAGGTTTGGAGTTGGTGTCGATAGAACGTTGTGCTTCGTTACCGCAAGCAACTTCAGAGTATAATTTTGCAAAAACAGGTTTTGTTGCGTCGTGGAATGGTCCCATCCAGTCCAAAGCACCACGTTGAGCAGTGGTTGAACAGTTGGCATACATCCAGTCCATACCGTTTTCAGCAAACAAAGGCATCAAAGACTGTGTCAATTCTTCAACAGTTTCGTTGAAAGCTTCAGAAGGGGAGTGGCCGTTTTCGCGGAGAACTTCGTACTGAGCCAGCAACAAACCCTGGATAGCACCCATTAAGGTACCACGTTCACCGGTTAAGTCAGAGTAAACTTCTTTTTTGAAGTTTGTTTCAAACAGATAACCTGAACCTACACCGATACCCAATGCGATAACACGATCTTTGGCTTTTCCGGTAGCATCCTGGAAGATAGCATAAGAAGAGTTCAAACCGCGACCCTGAAGGAACATACGACGGAGAGATGTTCCCGAACCTTTAGGAGCAACAAGGATAACATCAACATCAGCAGGAGGAACAATGCCTGTGCGTTCTTTGTAGGTGATGCCGAAGCCATGTGAAAAATAAAGAGCTTTACCTGCTGTCAGGTAAGGTTTGATGCGTGGCCAAACAGCAATCTGAGCAGCGTCTGACAATAAGTATTGGATAATAGTTGCACGTTGGCAAGCTTCTTCGATTTCGAACAGTGTTTCGCCCGGCACCCAGCCGTCAGCGATGGCTTTGTCCCATGTTTTTGAATCTTTACGTTGGCCAACGATTACATTGAAACCATTGTCGCGGAGGTTCAATCCTTGTCCCGGGCCTTGCACTCCATAACCAATGATAGCGATTACTTCGTCTTTTAATACCTCTTTCGCCTTTTTCAAAGGAAATTCATCGCGGGTCATAACGTTTTCGTCAACCCCGCCAAAATTCATTACTGCCATTTTGTTTATATTTAATTGAAATTATGGTTCTTATCTTAAGTTGGTTATTGCCATTCTAATTTCATTTTACACACTCTGTTGCCATCCGGCTTTTTTATTTCAAACAACGAAAGCATCTCGTCCTGTTTGTGAAATATCTCCACCTGGTCTCCATAAAGCACTTCATGAAGGAAATTAATTTCGAACCGTTTGATGTAATGGTTTTGGTGCCAGTCAAGAGAAAAGCAGTCGAGCAACCATTCCACATATTTCATGCTGTTGGCATGTTGGTTAAAATCAATATCACTATATCGAACGCTATGCGTTTTCTTTGTGCCTCCATCCACTGATGGAACGCGTCCCGGTTTGTCAATAACTGCCGGAATTCCAGAAGCAGCTTCGCTTAGTCCGTCAATTGTTTTCAGGTCGATAGCTCTGCGGCTTTCCACATCTATCATTGCCCAAAGAGTAGAAGCGCCCCCGATCTCCTTGCCATATTCATCAGTAACTCTGAAATGACGTGTCGTCGATGCCCTGCCAACTTCTTCTACCCAGGTCTCAATGTTGATCCACTCTCTCCATTTCGGAAACCGTTGCATTTCAATTGCCATCCGGGAAACGACCCAGGTGCGGTTTACTGTATTGAGTTTCTGCATCCCAAAGCCATTTTCGTCGGCAGATTTTCCGGCTGCCTGAAGAATTAAATCTCCTAATGCGGGCAGTGATACCTGTTCTCTGAAATCACAATCCTGAGGGCTCAGTTGAAAAGGATATTTGCCAATTACTGTCATATCTGCTTTTTCGCTTTTTCTTACAATATGAAGAATTGAAAATGCGCTTTGTTGTAAATTGAAAGTAAAATTTCGTGCAAAGATACGCTTTTTTAAGCAAACCGTATCAATGAAGGGCGAAAAACTTTACGAAGCGATCACTCAATTATCGTTTTCTTTTTCCCGATGGTCTTCCTGAAGACCTTTCCTGATGGTTCCTTTGTTCTATATTTTTATATCCCAGTAATTTATCAATCAGATCAGGACGGTTCATCTTCCTTAATTCCTGAATGATCGATTGCCGGAGCTCCGGTTTGTACCAAAAGAAGAACTGCTGCTGGGCTTTTTTCTCATTCGCTGTCTTTGAGGTGAAAACTTTGTCTCCGGTATAGGGGTTGATGCCGGTGTAATAAATTTCGGTAGCAAGCGTCATTGGGGTAGGAGTGAAATCCTGTACCTGTTCCAGTTTGAAATTCAGTGATTTTGTTTCAATAGCCAGTTCTGCCATATTATCGGTAGAGCATCCCGGATGACTTGAGATAAAATAAGGAATCAACTGCTGGTTCAAGCCTTCTTCACGGTTTATTTTGTCAAACTCTCGGCAAAATTCTTTGAAAAGTTGGAAGGAAGGTTTACGCATGAATTTCAGAACGGCATCCGAAGTGTGTTCCGGCGCTACTTTCAATCGCCCCGAAACGTGATGGGCAATTAACTCACGGGTATATGCCGAGAGAGATTTGTCAATGGCTCCATTGCCGGTTTTGTGCAGCAACAGATCATAGCGGACACCGCTTCCTATAAAGCTTTTCTTGATAAAAGGGAAAGCATCCACCGCTTTATAAAGCTTTATCATGCCCGAATGGTCTACATTCAAATTTTTACATACCGCCGGATAGATGCATGAAGGTCGCTTGCATTTTTGGCATTGCCCCTTATCGATGCCCTGCAATCCGTACATGTTGGCCGATGGGCCTCCAAGATCAGACAAGTATCCCTTGAAATCGGGCATTTCCCCAATGTGTTTTACCTCGTTCAGAATGGATTCCTCCGAACGTGAAATGACCTGCTTGCCTTGATGCATGGAGATGGTACAGAAAGCGCAGCCACCAAAACATCCTCTGTGAGTGTTCACTGAAAACCGTATCATTTCAAACGCAGGTATCGGTTTGTCTTTGTATTTCGGATGTGGCAGACGGGTATAAGGAAGGTCGTACGCGGCGTCTATTTCTGCCTGACTCCAGTTGGTATATGGCGGATTGACCACGACTTTTCTGTTGCCTTCGGTCTGAGTAAGCCGGTTGGCTATAATCTTATTCGATTCTTCTTCAATTATCTTAAAATTCCTGGCGGAATTGCGTTTATCCTTCAGGCAGGCTTCGTGCGATAAAAGTTCGATTGTTTCAACGTCCGGATACTCTTCCAGCTGTGCTTTGTTCGAAATACAATATGCCGTTTGCGGAACAGTTGTAATGCTTTGGACGGAATTTCCCGCAGCAATTTGAGATGCAATTTCACGGATCGATTTTTCGCCCATCCCGTAAACCAACAAATCAGCTTTGCTATCCAGCAAAATACTTCTTTTATAGCTGTCCGACCAATAGTCGTAGTGCGAAAACCGGCGCATCGAGGCTTCTATTCCGCCAATTACCACCGGAGTATCCGGAAAAAGCTGTTTAAGGATATTGGAATATACGACGGTGGCATAATCCGGACGAAAGCCGGAAATGCCTCCGGGGGTGTAGGCATCATTGGAGCGAAGACGCTTGTTGGCTGTATAGTGATTAACCATTGAATCCATGCAGCCGGCTGAAATGCCGAAGAAAAGGCGGGGTTTACCGAGTTTCTTAAAGTCGCGCAGGTCGTCACGCCAGTTGGGTTGCGGCACAATGGCGACTTTCAGGCCTTCGGCTTCCAGTACACGTCCGATTACAGCGGCTCCGAAAGCAGGGTGATCTACATATGCATCGCCGGAGAAGATGATAACATCCAGCTCATTCCAGCCACGCATCTCCACTTCTTTCTTAGTTGTTGGTAACCAGGCAGTATAATCGATCATAAAACGGGTTTGTTTTTAGTAAAAAATAAAAGAGCAAAGAACAAAGACTAAATCAGATAGAGGTCTTTGTGCTTTGCTCTTTATTCCTTTATCTCAGGCAGGTTAGATAATCAGCATTGCATCACCGTAGATACCGAAACGATATCCTTCCTGAACGGCCTTTTGGTAGGCGCCCATCACCTGATCGTAACCTCCGAAAGCGCAGGTCAGCATCAAAAGTGGAGAGTAGGGGAGGTGAAAGTTTGCAATCATGCTGTCGGCAACTCCAAAGTCATAAGGAGGAAAGATGAATTTACTGGTCCATCCGTCGTATGGTTTGATAGTTCCGTTTGTGCACGCGCACGTTTCGAGAGCCCGCATAACAGTGGTTCCCACAGCGCACACTTTACGATTGTTATCTTTTGCGTGATTAATAATTCCGACAGCATCCTGGTTAACAAGCATTTGTTCTGAGTCAACCTTATGTTTGGTCAGGTCTTCCACATCAATTTCGCGGTAGTTGCACAATCCAGCATGCAAGGTCACGTATGCAAAGTCGATACCAAGAATCTCAAGACGTTTTAATAATTCGCGACTAAAGTGTAGCCCTGCTGTAGGAGCAACCACAGCACCTTCGTTTTTTGCAAAAATTGTTTGATAGCGGGTTTCATCTTCCGGCTCTACATCACGTTTGATAAAGCGTGGCAGTGGAGTTTCTCCTAACTCGTAAAGTGTTCTGCGGAATTCTTCATAACTTCCGTCATAGAGGAATCTGACAGTACGCCCTCGCGACGTGGTGTTGTCAATAACCTCGGCTACAAGCAGATTGTTCTCCCCGAAGTAGAGTTTATTGCCCACACGAATTTTACGTGCCGGATCTACCAAAACATCCCACATGCGCAGATCGTGGTTTAATTCACGCAACAAAAACACTTCGATTTTGGCTTCGGAGTTATCTTTAGTGCCATAGAGACGGGCAGGGAACACTCGTGTGTCGTTGAAAACAAACACATCCTGATCATTATAATATTCAAGAATATCATTAAAAGTTCGGTGTTCAATTTCCCCGGTTTTCCTGTGTAGTACTAACAAACGGGATTCATCTCGGTGTTTTGTGGGATAAAGGGCAATTAATTCGTCTGGAAGTTTGTACTTAAATTGCGAAAGTTTCATATAAAGAGTTAGTTAGATGGAAAAAATCTCACGATCATCAACAAAAAATATACATCACTATTCCACCTTTTTTGACAAAGGAAAATGGTTATTTAGTAAATGGTTTGCAAAAATACAACATGCGAACAGGCGATGTCAAGAGTAGAATGGTTAATTATACGTAATCAAAGCCATTATACATAAGATTTAAACATTCGCGAAGATGGTTTTTGACAAACGTTTTGTTGGTGTTAATTTTCAGGTTGCATAGTTTGCAGCATTTCCTGAAATTGCTCAACGGAAATACATTTGTCCAAGGTACATTCCCCGATGCGCGTCCGTATCAATCCTGTTAGGTGCGCGCCACTATCAAGCGCGATTCCGATATCGCGGGCTAAGGCTCTTATGTAAGTGCCTTTGCTGCAAACCACTCTGATTTTTAGAATGGGCAAAGCAAATTCGAGCACCTCCAGTTCATCAATCACAAGCGTTTTGGCTTTGAGCTCAACGTCTTGTCCTTCGCGGGCATAGTCGTAAGCTCTCTTTCCTTCCACTTTAACTGCGGAGAAGACAGGAGGAACCTGCTGAATGGTGCCGACAAAACGTTTTAACCGTTCATCAACCATTTCACGGGTAATATGTTCAAAGGGATATCGGGCGTCAACTTCCTTTTCGAGATCGAACGACGGAGTGGTGGCGCCCAGTTCAAGGGTGGCAATATACTCTTTAGTCTGGTACTGAAACGTGTCTATTTGTTTGGTAGCCTTACCGGTACAAATAATCAGGACACCCGAAGCAAGAGGATCGAGGGTACCTGCATGACCCACCTTAATCTTCTTTACTTTCAGATGTCTGCTGATCAGCCATCTGACTTTGTTTACCAGACTGAAAGAGGTCCAGTGTAGAGGTTTGTTGAAAAAAAGAACTTCGCCTTGTATAAAATCCATATTAGTTTTTATGAATAAATCCACCGTCGGGTCAGGATGAACCAACGTCCCGGATCATTCTTTTTAGCACTGTTGTAGCAAGATTGTTTCTCCCATCACTGGGCGGAAAAATCAGTGGCTTAAAATTGGAATTTGCCCCACAACAGGCATGCTATAATAATAAAACCGACAACAATCCGGTAATAACCGAATAGCCGGAATCCATGTTTAGTCAGGAATGAAATGAACGCTTTAATAGCAATAATAGCAACGATGAAACCAATCAGATTGCCTAATGCTAATATGCTGATATTGTGAGATGTCAAAATTTCAGGCGTTTCCTTGTAGGCATCCCAGAGACTTTTTGCAAATGCTCCTGCCAAAGTAGGAACGGCAAGGAAAAAAGAGAATTCGGCGGCAGCGGTGCGTGTAAGTTTCTGTTGCATCCCTCCTATAATGGTTGCAGCACTGCGGCTTAATCCAGGGAACAGTACCGCCAATACCTGAAACAAACCAATGAAAAATGATTTTTTGTAAGTGATCTTTTCTTCCGAATATATCTGCGGATTTTTGAACCAATTGTCGACAAACAACAATACGATACCTCCCAAAAACATCACAATGGCAATAAACAGTGGAGAGCCAATCAGCTCATCGATATGTTTCTTGAAAATAACGCCAAAAACAGCAGCTGGAAGGAAAGCTACAAAAAGCTTTACATAGAACTGTAATTTTTTGAAATCGAAGAATTTACGCCAGTAAAGAACGATCACCGAAATGATGGTGCCGAACTGGATATTTTCAATGAAAAGTTTGGTGAAATCGCTTTTTTCGATGCCGAAAAAGGCCGATACCAATGCCATGTGGCCGGTAGACGATACAGGAAGAAATTCAGTTAGCCCTTCAACAATAGCAAGTACAATAGCGTGTAACAAATTCATCCCTTATTCTCCCTTTTTGTTTGGCCACATAATGGCTACAATCATAAACAAAAAGCCGAAAAGAGCGATCATCGGGCCAACAGTAATTCGACGGGTACTGAATATATCAGGGTTGAACTGCTCTCCGGATGCACTTCCGGTCATGAGCAGGAATCCAATCAGGATACAAGCTAATGATACCACCATTAACAACCAATTGGTTTTGCCAAAAGCAAAAGCCTTATCTTCTTTTGAAGTTTCTTTTACTTCAGATGTTGTTTTCTTTTTCATCGGTTTCAGTATTATGAGTTCAATTATACAAAATAATAGGAATCAGTGCGCATCCTGATATAACGATTCACCGCAAACAGTGAAGCAAAAAAGGTAATAATCAGAGCAAACAGGATAACAAGTCCGCCGACAATTATCAGAACATCCAAACGGTACAGGTTAAATGTTGCACCTATCTCATACTGCAAATAATAAACAGCTCCGGCCAACATCACTAACGCAAGCAAGGCTGCGGTAAGTCCGTTTAAGAGGCTTTTCAGAATAAACGGACGGCGAATGAACCAAGCTTTGGCTCCGACCAGCTTCATCGTGTTTATAAGGAATCTCTTTGAATAGATACTTATGCGTATGGTGTTGTTAAGCAATACAATAGATACAAAAAGCAGAATGAGTGCTACTCCCGAAAGAATGAATCCGGTCTTTTGAATATTGTTGTTGACCAGGTGGACAATATCTTTTTGATACATTACCTGTTTTACGCCGAGAAACTGTTTAAGCTGAGTCTCCATCTTCGATGCCGAATCAGGATTGGCATAGTCCGATTTCAATTTAATTTCGTAGGATGCCAACAACGGATTGTAACCAAGGAAATCCTGTGGGTTTTCTCCTAAATCACGAATATGATCCTTCAGGGCCTGATCTTTACTGATATAATCGTATGATTTGGTCGCCGGCATTGCTTTTACGGCTTTCTCCAAAGCAAACTTGTTAGCCGACGAGATCGAATCTTCCAATACCACCGACATATTGACGTTTTCCTTTACATAATTGGAAACATCTTTCCCTACCATCAACAAAAGCGCAATGAATCCAATCAGAAAAAGGACAAGTGCTATGCTAACGGTGACCGTAAAGTGAAGATTAAAGAATTTCTTCTTTGCTGTTTTTGCTGAATTCGACATCTGATTCCTACAGTTTAAACTGGACGTTCGATTCCATTATCCAAAATTTACTGCAAAGATAGCTCTTTCTGTTATTACGAGAGCAACAAAAAAAGATAAACATTGCCAATACTTATTTACTAACCGGTTTCAGACTATTCTTTGCCGGTTTCTCCTTTGCCTTTTACATTGTTTCTCCATGCAAAAAATCCGCCACCCAAAACAATCAGAACCAATAATATGGAAGATGCATAAGAAACTGTATTCCCGGTTGAGTAGGATGGAGGATCAAACTTGAATTCCACATCGTACTGGCCAGGTTTAAGGGCAATACCTCTAAGTAAATAATTTGCTTTGAAATACGGCACTTTAGCTCCGTTTACATAAGCTGTCCACCCTTTGTCATAATAGATTTCGGAGAATATAGCAACCTGATCACTGCTTGATTTATAGCTATAAACCAAATCATTAGGTTCATATTTTTTTAGGGTGATGGTGGCTGTCGTATCCTTTGCAAATGTAGCCGGCAATGAGGAGGCAACGGTTTTTTCTACCAAAGCTTCATGTTTTGTGTCAATCTGACCTACTTTGCGCAGGGCTTCGCTGTTGTTTTCTACAGGAATGATTTTTTTGACAAACCATTGTGTGCCGTTGGCGTAAGGGTTGGTTATAGGCATTGTTTCCGGATTGTAAATCAGATACTTCATATTCAGCATGTTTAACACGCTGAGCTTGGAAAGAGGAGCCTGAACATCGGCTAATGTTTTTGCATGTTGGAACACGGTGCTTATAGCCTGCATCTCCGGTATAAGCTGAACGTCAATTAAATCCTGATAAGAACGCAGTTTTGCACCATGATATCCACCGATGCTTTTGTGAAAATATGATGTTGATGCATCGTTAAACGGACTTACCGCGAGGTTAAGTACGCGATAATCTGATTTATCCTGAAGAATGAATTTGTCGGCCTGAGTTGGTTTTGTAGCTTCTGCAGTCTGTTTAGATACAAAGTTATCGTCGTTCAGGTAACGTTTTGCTACCGGATACATATCGGCAATAAACAAGACGGCAAAAATGAGATATAAATGAGCTGCTTTGAGCTTGTTCTTTGTATAAACCCAGATGGCACCGGCTGCCAACACGATAAAGATCAGCGAACGGAGTGCATCTGCTTTCATTATTGCCTGACGGTCGAGCGGTAAGGTCGTTTTCAGAAAGACATAATCGCCGGAGAATTGCGCATCTTCGGGAGAAACGAAATTCCCTGCCAACGATGGAATTAACCAGAAAAGGAGGCAAAGACCGCCTGTAATTCCTGCAGCCCAGTATAAACTCTTCGTCAGTTTGGCTTTGTCTATATTGTTTTTGATCAATGCCTGAAGTGCCAGAATCGCCATTATCGGCATCGTATATCCGGCAATTATCAAGATCATCGCTACCGTTCTGAACTTGTTGTAATAGGGTACATAGTCAATGAAGAAGTTGGTAAGTATACCGAAGTTTTTACCCCAGGCAAGCATGATTGAAAGGAGAGTTCCTGCTAGCAACCACCATTTGTATTTTCCATCTACCAAAAACAATCCCAATACAAAGAGGAAACAAATAATAGCACCAATGTAAACCGGACCCGACGTGCTCGGCTGGCTTCCCCAATAAAGAGGCCATTTTTGAGTGCTCATGATCTGGGTGGCATCTGCTCCGAGAGAAGAAAGCTTTTTGCCGGTATTTGAATTTTCATCGAGAGTTCCGATGCTGGAACCTCCGTAAAAATCAGGCATAAGCAAAGTCATGGTTTCGCCGACACCGTAACTCCATTGTGTGATGTAATCTTTTTCAAGACCACCGTTCGATTTTTGTGAGCTGTGAGCTGTGTCAGAACTTTGTCCGCGCATTGAATATTTGCCATATTCATACGTGGTTATAAGTGTTGTGGCATTGATCCCCATGGCAATAATAGCCGCTCCAAGTAAGCATGCAGAAGTGATCAGGAACGATTTGATTTGCTTTTCGAGGATGGCATAAATAAGTTCAGACACAATGAAAACACCGAGTAACATCATCACGTAGTAAACGATTTGGATATGCCCGGATTTGATCCCTAATGCTAAAAATATAGCCGTCAATATTGCTCCCAGCCAACGGTTGCTTCGGTACGACATCACCACACTGCCTATAACCGGAGCCATATACGCCAGCGTAATTGCCTTACTGCTGTGGCCTGCCACAATTATAATGAAATTGTAGGATGCAAAAGCAAAGCCGATAGCGCCAAGCGCACTAAGCCATGGATTTACCCTGAGCGAGAGAAGTAAAATGTAAAATCCTATCAAATAAAGGATAAGATAGAAAACAGGGCGTGGAAAATTGGTGAAGAAAGAATAGATAAAGCTAACTGCCGTGGCAGGACTGTCCATGGCAATCTGATAAGTGGGCATTCCGCCAAACATACTGTTGGTCCATAAAGTCGGCGAATCATGCGATCCGTTGAAATCGGTGGTTTCTTTCGACATTCCTGCCCAGGTCTGGTTATCGTGTCCGACAACTACTTTTCCGTCAATAACAGGACTGAAATAGACGTAAGAAATGATAATAAAAAACAGGATAGCAGCCATGTGCGGCCAAGCTTTGCTCCAAAGTTGTTTGTTCATAATACCTTAACGTTAGGTTATCTGTTTCTGTATATTTTTAGATTAACTCTCCTATAAGTGTAGCCGATGACGTATCGACGATTTTTACATTTACAAATTCACCGATGTGATGTCCGCCTTTGGGGAAGACAGCCACTTTATTTTGCGAAGTTCTTCCGAAAAAGTGATCTCGTGATCGTTTGGAATAACCTTCAATCAGTACTTCGTATGTTTTTCCAATGGATTTTTTATTCGCTTCGGCCGAAAGTGTATTTTGTAAGTCGATAATTTGCTGTAAACGTTCTACTTTTACCTCCTCTGAAATGTCGTCCGGAAGGTTTTTAGCAGCATAGGTTCCGGGACGTTCAGAATATTTGAACATAAATGCAGAATCAAAACCAACCTCTTTCATCAGCGAAAGTGTTTGTGCATGATCTTCTTCTGTTTCTGACGGGAATCCGCAAAAAACGTCAGTGCTAATACTGGCTTCCGGCAGAATGCGTTTGATGGCGGCGATTCTGTCGAGATACCATTCGCGTGTATACTTCCGGTTCATGCGTTTCAGTACATCGTTGCTGCCCGATTGTACAGGCAGGTGAATGTACTTGCACAGGTTATTGTGAGCGGCAATTACTTCAAGAGTTTTATCGCTCATGTCCTTCGGGTGCGAAGTGGTGAAACGTATCCGCATTTGAGGCGCTTCCTGAGCAACCAATTCGAGCAATGCCGGAAAATCAACCACCGTCCCCTCTTTTTCGAACCGGAATGAATTTACGTTTTGCCCCAGCAGGGTGACTTCCTTGTAACCCCGGTTTTGCAAGTCACGCAGTTCGTTGAGAATGCTTTCCGGATCACGGCTGCGTTCACGTCCGCGTGTGTAAGGCACAATGCAATAGGAGCAAAAATTATTGCAGCCACGCATAATGGAGATAAAACCCGAAATAGGATTCCCAATGCGAGCAGGCAATACATCTTTATAAGTCTCTGTTGTAGATAATTCTACATTGATGGCTTTCTCTCCTTTTTCAACCGCCCCCATCAGGTTCGGTATGTCGAGATAGGCATCCGGCCCGACAACTACGTCAACATTATGATTGTTGATGAGGTCTTCTTTTACACGTTCGGCCATACAACCGATAATGCCAACAATCAGATTCGGTTTTTTCTTGCGTAATGATTTGAAATAGTCGAGACGGGAGAGTATCTTCTGTTCGGCATTGTCGCGTACCGAGCAGGTATTTACCATGATGGCATCAGCTTCGGTGATTTTTTCTGTAAGTGAGTATCCGTCCATTTCCAGAATGGAAACAACGACCTCACTGTCGGCTACGTTCATCTGGCAGCCGTATGTTTCAATAAAGAGCTTTTTGTCGTGAGAAAGCGGATCTGTATGGTTAGTGTTATCCTTATTATTAGGATGCTGCATATTATAATGTCTAAAAAATTCAGACGGCAAAGGTAATCATTTTTTTTATTCCATTTCAGGACATATCTGCCTCATACTATTGAAGAAACCATTAATTGTTCTGGCATCTTTTAAAATTTTCTTAACGCATGCCAAACGCAAAACAGCGGTGTTTGTTTTTTATCCGAACACTCAATGATCCTCATTTACATTTGGCTGAAAAATTGAGTATCTTTGTGCCTCTTTGCAATTTTAATATGGGGAAAAACAAATTACAGAAATTTAGAGAGTTAGAACAACTTGAACATGTGTTTCAGGTGCCGTCGGAGCAACTGCGCGCCGGACAACAATGTGAAATGAGGGGTCGCTGGCGCGAATTTTTCGGCAATGATAATCCGATAGTACTTGAACTCGGGTGTGGCAAAGGCGAATATACAGTAGCACTGGGCAAACGTTTCCCCGACAAAAATTATATTGGGGTTGATATAAAGGGAGCTCGTCTCTGGACTGGAGCAAAAGAGTCTTTCAATTGTGGAATGAAAAATGTGGCTTTTGTCCGTACAAATATTGAAATGCTTCCGTTCTTCTTCGATCAAGATGAGATCAGTGAGATTTGGCTGACATTTCCGGATCCTCAGATGAAAAAGAAGACGAAAAGGCTTACCAGTACAGGATTTCTAAATCGTTATACCGGCATTATGAAGCCGGGAGGCCTTCTTCATCTCAAGTCGGACAGTAATTTTATGTTTACCTACACCAAAGCAGTTGTTGCTGAAAATCAGCTGAAGGTAGTAGATTTGTGTGACGATATTTATGCGCAGCGCCCGGATGACGAAATTTTATCGATTAAAACGTATTATGAACAGCAATGGCTGGCTCGTGGTATTACTATAAAATATATCTGTTTTGAGCTTGAATCCAACCAAGAGTGGAAAGAGCCTGAAGTCGAAATTGAGCTGGATCTTTATCGTAGCTATGGACGAAACAAACGCAGTGAGTTGAATTTGACAGACTGACGAAAAATATTTCAGATGAGATAATTGTAAATCGTAAATAAATATGACATTATATCCAAAATTAATTCTTGAAGCACTTGCTCATGTTCGTTATCCGGGTACCGGAGTGGACGTGGTGAGCAGCAATATGGTCGAAGACAATATTCGGATCGAAGGAAACAAAGTATCGTTTTCTCTTGTCTTCGCGAAACAAAATGATCCATTTGCCAAATCGCTGGTTAAGGCATGCGAACAGGCAATCCATACGTATATCGGAACCGAGGTGGAAATTGCGGGCAATATTACAGTGAAGTTTGCTGAAGCTCCAAAACCGGTTGATGAAAAGCCCCTGAAAGGAGTGAAACATATTGTTGCTGTCTATTCCGGTAAAGGTGGGGTGGGGAAATCTACCATTGCAGCCAATCTTGCGGTGGCAATGTCTAACCTCGGATTCAGCGTAGGCCTTCTCGATGCAGATATTTACGGACCGTCTATTCCTAAAATGTTCGGTGTGGAAGACGATCGTCCCACGGTTGAAGTAGTCGAAGGGAAAGAATTTATCCAGCCGGTGGTGCAATATGGTATCAAAGTGTTGTCGATCGGATTCTTTGTTGATCAGTCGAATGCATTGGTATGGCGAGGCCCGATGGCAGGCAATGCTCTGAAGCAATTAATCAATGATACCACCTGGGGTGAGCTCGATTATTTGTTTATCGACATGCCTCCGGGAACCGGAGATATTCACCTTACGCTGGTACAGACGGTTGCTTTGTCGGGTGTAATTGTCGTGGGTACACCGCAGGAAGTGGCTTTAGCGGATGTTAGAAAGGGCATCAACATGTTCACAAATGATAAAATTGATGTGCGGGTTTTGGGTGTTGTTGAAAATATGGCGTGGTTTACGCCTGCAGAACTGCCACAAAACAAATATTATATCTTTGGAAAAGAGGGGTGTAAGCGTCTGGCAGAAGAGATGAATGTCCCATTGCTTGGTCAAATCCCTCTTGTTCAGAGTATTTGCGAAAGTGGAGATGCCGGTTCTCCGATTTCTCTCAATGATGATTCTCCAATGTCAATCGCATTCCGGTCTTTAGCGCAAAAAGTTCATTCAATTCTCGGTAATTGATAAATTATAAGACGCTTTCATGAAAGAGGCAATACATCCCGTATTGCCTCTTTTTTATTTATATGACCAATGGCAATAAATATAAAAATTAACATATATGAAATATCAGATCATTCTTTTTATCCAATAAACAGGCGGTTTTGTTTTTAAAAAACTGCACTTAAATATTAATGTTATAATAAAATTGCAGTTCGAGGCAATATTTTTTATATATTATAAGTGTATGTTATTTATAATTAACCTAATGTTAAAATAGCGTAGTGTTTTTTGATTCTAAACTTATTAAATAGCAATAATATAGGTGTTTAACTGTTTATTGGTTATAATATTCGGCTGCATGCATGTGGATGTTTGAACATGATATACGTAGACAAAAGAACAAATTGGTATAAAAAACACATTTTTATAGTCAAATAGTTGCAACGAAAGGAAAAAGATTCTATTTTTGTGGTTGACATTTTTGAAAAACAGACTAATTTAAGGTGAAAATTAACTTAAAAGTGAAAGGTATGAGAAAATTAATGATGATGTTATGCTTAGTAATAAGCATTGGTTGGGCTGCGGCTCAGACCAGAGTAACAGGGACAGTGGTCTCGACTGACGATGGTCAGCCGATTATCGGAGCCTCTGTCGTTGTAAAAGGTACCTCGTCCGGTACGATTACAGATGCAGATGGTAAGTTTGCTCTGACATTACCTGCAAATGCTAAAGTTTTGGTGTTTTCATACGTGGGTATGAAAACCGTTGAATTAGCAGCAAAACCCTCTATGCAGGTACAAATGCAGTCTGATTCCCGTCAGATTAGCGAAATTGTAGTTACTGCAATGGGGATATCTCGCTCTTCAAAAAGTTTGGGCTATGCAGCATCTACAGTAAAGGCAGATGAACTTAACCGGGCAACTCCGGTATCTGTAACAAATGGTTTGACTGGAAAAGTTGCCGGTTTGAATATTTCAAATTCAGGTGGTACTGGTACTTCAGAAAAAGTAATCATTCGTGGTTTCACATCTTTCAACAACAACCAGCCTTTGTATATTGTAGATGGAGTACCCATTCAGAATAGTTTTATGGGTAGTGCAACTACAAATCAGGCAGTCGACTTTGGTAATCAGGCAGGTGACATCAATCCCGACGACGTTGCTTCTGTCACGGTCTTAAAAGGAGCTTCTGCTACAGCCCTTTATGGTTCACGTGCAGCAAATGGTGTTATTTTAATAACAACAAAACGTGGTGCTACCGACTCAAAATTACAAGTTTCATACACCGGAACTGCTACAGTTTCTAACGTACTGCGTGTTCCTCAGTACCAAACTATGTTCGGGCAAGGTTGGCCTCTCCTCAACCAGGCAGGTACATATGAACCCGGCCTTCAGGAAAATGGATCATGGGGTCCTGTCTTGGATGGTATGATGCGTACTTGGGGCGCTCCTTTGAATTCTCAGGGGATTTATACTCCGGTGACATCAGGTGGTGTGCAGCGTGTTAAACCCTTTGCTTACGTAAAGAACAATCTGCGTGATTTCTACGAAGATGGACTTGAGCTAAACAATAATATTAGTATATCTGCTGGTAATCAGAATACCTCTTTTGTGATGACTTACAATAATGTTACTTCAGATGGCATTCTTCCTACAAACGTTGACAAATACAATAGAAATACATTCTCTGTTCGCGGAGATGCAAACTTTAAGAAATTTCATGCAAAAACAGACATTAGCTATGTTCGCAAGGATATCAGAAATGTGAGAGGTGGACAGGGTGGGGCTACCGGTGCTACAACCTTCCAGGATCTTATTCAGACTCCGGTGGATGTGCCTTATTTGTCAATGAAAAATTATAATGATCCGTATAACAATACCGACAATTTCTATACTGCTTATGCTCAGAATCCTTACTGGATTATTGCAAATAACCAGAGCGTGTATCAGGACGACCGCGTTTATGGAAATGTTGAGTTAAGCTATGATGTGGCTTCAGGACTTAAGGCTGTAGGTCGTCTGGGTGGCGATTTTACCAACTCCAGACAAAGAGCATGGGCTGCACAGATGATACCTGCATCTACCTCCTGGGTGCTGTTGAATGGTAAGTCTTCAGTGCCGGGAAACTACGAAGAATACAATGTGAATCTGAATCAGCTGGATGCAACATTTATGCTTAACGCAGATTACAGTCTTTGGAAAAATTTCAGGGTGACAGGTACTGCAGGTTGGAACCTGAATCAACGGGGAACTTATTACATTGATGCTTATCAGGGATCAATCGACGTTCCAAACTGGTACAATCTCTCCAATGGTACAGCTTTGCCTACGACTACTTCTTCAAGATCTAACCGCAGATTGGTAGGCTTGTTTGCACAGGGAGATATTTCATATAAAGATTGGGCATTCTTAGGTATTTCTGCCAGAAATGACTGGTCATCTACCCTTCCTAAAGGTAAAAACAGTTTCTTCTATGGTGGTGTAAATGGTTCTGTAATTTTGACAGATGCTATTAAATCATTGCAAAATACTCCGATCAGTTATTTGAAACTTCGTGCCGGTGTCGGGCAAACCGGTAACGATGCTGATGTTTATCTGACAAATAGCAAATTTGTGCCAACCCAGATTGCCTTGGGATTTGGTAATCTTTATACCCCGTTGAACGGAGTTTCGGGTCTTACTCTTTCCAATACGATTTACAATCAGAACCTGAAACCTGAAATTTCAACAGAAGTTGAATTCGGTATGGATCTTCGGATGCTTCAAAACCGTGTAGGCTTGGATTTGGCCTGGTATAACAAAAACACTAAGAACCAAATTATTCCGGCTTCTATTTCTCCTGAATCAGGATTTACTACAAAAGTTAGAAATGTTGGTTTGATTAATAACCAAGGGATTGAAGCAAGACTTTATGGAACTCCTTTAAAGAGTAAAGATTTTGAGTGGGAAGTCGGTGTTACTTTTGCAAAAAACTGGAGTACAGTTAAAGAGCTTTGGGACAACGTGGACCGATATCTTTGGACTTCTGCATACGATGTTTATTATGTAATGTTGAAAGGCCAGGCATTCGGACAGTTCCAGGTGCCTAAAACACTTACCGTTTCTGATAAAACATCTCCTTATTATGGGAAAGTGATTGTAAACGCAAACGGGCTTCCTCAGGTCTCATCAACCGAATTTACTACTATTGGTTCTTCAACTCCGGACTTTACAATGGGCTTTACTTCTACATGGAAGTATAAGACGCTGACTTTAAGTGTTGTGTTGGATTACCGTCAGGGTGGTTATTTTTATAGCAACACTGCACGTATGTTAGACTGGAACGGTAACGGTACCAACACTATGTTTAATGCTCGTCAACCTTTCTTGGTTCCTAATTCGGTAAAACAACTTTCTTCCGGTGGATATGCAGAGAACGATATTCCAATTATGACTACAAGTGTTAATAATTATTGGAATTATTCTACCAACAACAAAGGTATGGAAAGCAACTGTGTGCTTCCTAAAACTTATGTGAAAGTGAGAGAAGTAACTCTGACATATGCAATGCCTAAAAAATGGTTTGCAAAAACTCCCATTAAAGATGCTCAGATTAGTCTGATTGGAAGAAATCTTTTAATGTGGACTCCGGCTAAAAATAATTTTGTTGATCCCGACCAGTCAAATTATGGAAACGATGTTTCGTCTAACTTCGGTGAGTTCTCGTCAGCTCCAACAGTCCGTAATCTTGGCGCGTCATTAAAACTTAATTTCTAACAGTATAAGAAGGGATTGTTTATAAAGACTCCTTTCTGTAACATAAAAACAGATCAATATGAAAAAAATTATAAACTATTGCCTGGGGTTATTTTTGCTCGCCTTCGTGCTTTCGGCTTGCACAAATTATCTGGATATTAATAGTGATCCAAATTACCCGGCTTCAGCAAGCACACCTCTTTTGTTCTCATCCGGCACAACCTGGTCTGCTTCCATTTTGGGTTGCGATATTCAATTGGTGGGAGCCTATTGGGCACAACACTATTCTCAAAACAATACTTCTCAACAGTACAATACTATTGATCAGTATAATTTGTCTAATAGTAGTACATATTTTACACGCTACTGGGCTTCTATCTATACGGGAGCATTACCGGATCTTAAACTTGTGATATCACAATCAGAAGCTGCCGGCACATGGAATTATTGGGTGGCTGCGAAAGTAATGACTGCGTTTGATTTTAATATGTTGGTTAGTCTTTTTGAGAAAATTCCTTTTACCGATGCACTGAAGGGAAGTGACAATTTGACTCCGGCTTATGATGAAAGTAAAGCTGTTGATGCTGGTATTATTGCGCTGTTAGATGCTGCTATCGCAAAGAAAACTGATGCTGCAGCACAAGTGAGTATGGGCTCAAAAGATATGGTTTTTGCCGGCAATATTACAAAATGGGTTCAGTTTGCAAAAACTTTGAAGCTGAAAATTTTGATGCGTGATTTTACTACTAATCAGGCAGCAATTCAGGCTTTGCTTACAGAAGGGGACTTATTAGCATCGGATGCAAAAATGACAAATTTCACTGATCAGGAAAATAAATCGAACCCTCTGTTTGAAAATGACCGTCGTAAGTTGAATACTACCACCAATATCCGTGCTAGTGCTACCTTGGTTCAGTTCTTAAAAGCAAATAATGACCCGCGTATTGCAGCATTTGCGGAGCCTACCACGCAAATGTTTCAGGTTGGTGCAACTGCAGCAGCGGATAAAATCATAGATGTTCCGGCAGATCAGAAACCTTATTACAGAGGTTTGGACCAGGGAACTTATGGGATTACAACATTTAGCTCAAATGTCTTTCCCACATCTGTTCATTCGAGAGCAGTGTTGGCCGCGACAGACCCGGTTTATTTTATGTCAGCAGCAGAAAGTTATTTCCTTCAAGCTGAAGCCTGGGCACGAATTGGAGATTCCGGTAAAGCTAAAACGGCTTATGAGACTGCTGTAAAAGCAGCTTTCTCTCGCTGGGGTTATGATGCAACAACATTTCTGGCTGCAGGTGGTGCTTATGCATTTGATGCAACATCCTCGGATACAATGTTGAAATGTATTATGATGCAAAAGTGGGTTTCATCTGCTCGTACCGACTCTTGGAATGCTTTCTTTGATATTTGCCGTACCGGTATTCCTGCTTTAGGAACCCAATCTGTAACTGACCAGTCAAGAATAGCTGTGATTAATTCAAGCTATGTGACAGGAACTTTGGCTCCTTCTATTGGTTCTGTGCTGTTATCAGGGCAATACCCGCATAGATTCCTGTATCCCAAGACATCTTCTGATTATAATCCAAACACTCCGACTGTACTTCCGCTTTATCAAAAGATGTGGTGGCACAAGTAAGATATGAAATAATAATTTGTCAAAAAATATGCGTATGAAATCAATAATAAGATCATTAATTTTACTTTGTGTTTTCGCTGCTACGTTTGTGAGCTGCGAAACATATTCGGATCCCAAAGTGGATTATTCGCCAATTTATCCTTTGTCGGGAGAATGGAGAGTACGGATTAGAAATACAAATGCAGATACTTTGGTAAGCAAAACTGCCATGTATACATTGGGTACTTATAATACCTCCGATAATTCGACTACTCAAATGTGGTTGAGGGCTACATCAAGCATACCAACATTTAGTCCTTCTTCATCAGTTGTAAAGACATTGAAATCAAAAATTTCTTGTGATGTTTCTGGTTTGTCTTTTTCAACAACCGGGATTGTTCAGAACTTGAATGTAACAACAAATGCTGTTGTTGATACGATTACCATTACCGAAGGGAAAGTCACTCTTAATTCTGTTACTATGCCTTCTGGTGTTATGAGCGATCGTATATCCTTTAAGCTTAAAAAGTCAAAATCTCCGGGTGTTACATACCTTATAGATGGTTACAGAAGAACCCGTTGGAATGAAGATGAAACGTTTATTACATTTAAGTAATAAGTTAATTTGAATCACCTTGCTAAAAGGCCTCCTTGTGAGGCCTTTTTTTTGTACCATGTAACAATAAGGTTATGAGACAATTTACTTCGTAATGCAAAAATGACTCTTTACTTCTGATAGAATTGTCTCTTGTCTTAAATTTTAAATTCCATTTCGGGTAATATGGAGTAAAACTATGAAATTGTATCTAAAATAGGGTGTTATTGCATGCTATTTGATACGTATGTAGGCGTATTGTGTCAATTTATAATGAATCACACATTTGTTATATATGATTAAATGTATTTTGAGTTGTGCTGTTAATTTAATAATCGCTTCTTTTTCTTAATATTGCTATTAATTAAGTATATAAATACAATAATACTATACTATTTTTGTGTATGTAAGGATTTGTACTTCAAATAAATGCTTTATATTTTAATTGTATATGCTTACATATTGGAATGTGTGAAATAAAATACACATTCATAATGCCATAATTAAGTATAAAGATGCAGTAAATATTACATAGTGATTGTTTTTGTCAATAAAAAATAACAAATTGCAACTGTTTTGTTTGTATGAGAAAAAAGATGGGTTTATCTTTGCACGTTTTTTAATAGTTACAAGTATAAACTAATCGCGTTTTTTAACAGAAAGTGAATCCTATGAGAAAAACAATTACGCTGCTATGCCTGTTGATAGGTATTAGTTGGGCTTCGGCTCAAACAAAAATCTCGGGAACGGTGGTCTCTGCTGATGATGGCCAACCGGTTATTGGGGCTACAGTATTAGTAAAAGGAACCAGCAACGGCACAATTACTGATACGGATGGTAAGTTTTCAATTTCCCTTCCTACTCATGGAAAAACATTAATTTTTTCATACGTAGGGATGGTGAGTGTCGAAAAAGAAGCAAAACAAGGAATGCAAGTGACAATGAAATCTGATGCAAAACAGATTAATGAAGTAGTTGTAACAGCATTCGGTATTAAAAAAGAACAAAAAGCCCTGGGATATGCAGCTCAGGATGTTAAAGGTTCCGATTTGGAAAGAGCAGGTAGCACCGGATTATCAAGTGCGCTTGATGGCAAGGTTTCCGGGGTTACTGTAACTCCTTCAAGTGGGATGCCGGGAGCTTCGTCACAGATAACGATTCGTGGTGCACGTTCATTCTCAGGTGATAATACTCCTCTTTATGTCATTGATGGTATGCCTGTCTCTTCGTCATCGGATATATCGACAGGAAATAGTGTGACAGGAGCTGACTACTCGAATCGCGGGATGGATATTGATCCAAGCGATATCGAAAGTCTGACTGTATTGAAAGGACAGGCCGCTTCCGCACTTTACGGTATACGCGCATCTAATGGTGTGATTGTGATTACAACTAAAAGTGGTAAGAATCTTGCTAAAGGTAAACCTGTTATTACTTTCTCTACAAACAATAGTGTGGATGTGATTGCCCGTTATCCACAGCTTCAGACTGTTTATGCTCAGGGCTCTAACGGCTTGTATTCACCAACCGCTTCTACTTCATGGGGCCCGAAAATTGCTGATTTGCCTAAGGATCCGAATTATGGCGGAGAAACTGCCAACAAATATACAAGCAATGGTGTTGATGCTCACCCCGGAATGTATTATGTTCCTCAACGTGCTAATGCAGGGTTGGATCCATGGGTAAAACCTCAGGTATACAATAATGTGAAAGATTTCTTCCGTGAAGGTTATACAACAAGCAACTCGGTGAACATAAGTCAGGCATTGGATAAAACTACATATTCATTCTCTCTGTCAGGAACAAAACAATCAGGTATTGTACCAAGCACAGGTATGACCCGTTTTGCTTCAAAAGCTACTGCAGAAACCAAACTGGATGAACACTGGAAAACAGGCTTTACGGCCAACTACACCCAAAACCATATCGATAAATCCACATCAGCTAATGATGGTATCGTGGCTACTGTGTATCCTGCACCAGCCTCTTATGACTTGAAAGGTATTCCTTATTTTTATGCAGGCAATCCGTACAAAGAAAATACATACCGTTCAACTGCCGGTTTTGATGCCGCTTACTGGTCTACCGACAGAAGCAATAACAGTTTCACAGAAGGGACAAACCGCTTCTTTGGGAATGGTTTTATTGATTACAACACCGCGTTCGGTACTAAAAACCAAACATTGGATGTGAAATATCAAATCGGAGCCGATTCATACAGTACTCTTTATGAAACAATCTGGGGTTATGGCCACCAGGGCGGAATGGGTTCTGCGGAAGATCAGACATATAAAAAGACGACCATCAACTCATTGTTGACAGCAAATTATACCTATAAACTTAACGAAGCATGGGACTTTGCTGCATTGCTTGGTAATGAAATCAATGATGTAAAAACAAAATATCTGGACGCTACCGGACAAACATTCAATTTTCCGGGCTGGAACAATCTGAACAACACTGTTACCAAGAACAATTTTATGTCTCAGTTGGGAAATCGTACGGTTGGTTTCTTTGCTAATCTTTCTGCAACATGGAAGAATATGCTTTATTTGAATGCTACCGGTCGTAAAGACTATGTTTCATCAATGCCAAGAGGTAATCGTTCATTCTTTTATCCTTCGGTTTCTGCCGGCTTTATCCTGTCAGAACTCGATGCATTCAGAAATAATTCGGTGTTGAGTTATGCTAAACTGAGAGCTTCATATGCGGAAGTCGGTCAGGCGGGCACCTATACTCAAAATTACTATTCAGTACCTGTTTATAGCGGAGGTTATTGGGGTGGAACACCTATTGTATATCCTGTTAATAGTATAAATGCATTCACTCCCTATACAGTGGTGTATGACCCAAAATTGAAACCGCAGAATACAATCTCGTATGAAGGTGGTGTGGATTTCAAATTCTTCCATAATCTGATTGGTTTAAGCTATACATATTCAAGACAAAATGTTAAAGACCAAATCTTTAATGTGCCATTGTCCGGATCAACCGGTTCAAGCGAATATGTGACAAACGGTGGTAAAATTCATACAAATACACATGAGGTGAACCTGTCAGTACATCCGATACAAAAGAAAAATACGGACTGGACTATTGCTTTCAACTGGACTAAAATGGACAACTATGTTGATGCTTTGGCTCCCGGCGTAGGTAGTATCTTCCTTGGAGGTTTTGAAACTCCTCAGGTAAGAGCTCAGATTGGTGAAAAATTCCCCGTAATTTACGGTTCAAGCTATCAGCGTGATGCTAAAGGAAATTTAGTGGTAGGTAGCGATGGTTTGCCAATTGCAGGTCCTATGCAGGTTATTGGTCGTGTGGCTCCTGATTTTCAACTTGACATGAACACATCTTTAAGATTGTGGAAGTGTACTATCAGTGCAGTTTTAAGCTGGAAACAAGGTGGACAAATGTATGGTGGCACAAACGGACTGTTGAACTATTATGGAGTAAGCAAAGAAACGCTTAACCGTGACGCAAAAATAGTTGTTCCGGGTGTTTATGAAGATGGAACTCCTAACACAACACAGGTTGCTTTGCAAAAGTATTATTCGGCCATTAATGGTATTGACGAATCATCAATTTACAATACTTCCTTTGTGAAGTTGCGTGAAATCTCTCTGAATTATCCATTACTAAAATCGGGATCAACCAATTTGGATCTGACTCTTTTTGCCCGTAACATTCTCATCTGGACAGAATATCCGAACTTAGATCCTGAATCATCTCAGGGGAATACAAATATGGCTGGCGCGTTTGAACGTTTCTCGTTGCCTCAAACGTCAAGCTTCGGATTGGGTCTGAATTTTAAATTCTAATTGTAAAATTGACACAATATGAAAACTAAAATAAATATATCAAAATGGGCATTTCTGGCCCTGGGAATATTATTCTTGTCGTCTTGTTCAGAAGATGTGATGGATAAGGTTAATGAGAATAAGGATAATGCGAAAGATGTAACGTCGAAATTTATTATTACTGATATTGAAACATCTACTGCATTTAATATTGTAGGATCCGATCTTTCATTTTATGCCTCTGTGTATATGGAACATGAAGTTGGAACCTATAATCAGATGTGGGATGCAGAAACCCGTAATACACAGCCAACCTCAGCATCTACCTATGATAATTCATGGAAGGCTATTTATCAAAACCTGAAAAATGCTAAGACTGTAATTGCGAAATGTTCTACGGGTGGAGTTGAGGTAGGAAACCAGATTACAAAAGGTGTAGCAGAAGTATTGGCCGCTTACAATCTTGCTGTTTTGACAGACTTATTTGGTGATGTGCCATGGAGTCAGGCTTGTGACCTAGCTATTCTTCAGCCTACTGTTGATAAGCAAAAAGATGTTTATACTGCTGTTTTTGCATATCTTAATGCTGCGATCACAGATTTGGCAGGTAAAGATGCTGCTTTCTCAGGTTCTTTGGGAGGTCAGGATTTGATTTTTGGTGGAAGCGCTAAAGCATGGACTAAATTTGCGTATGGTCTGAAAGCTCGTTATACGATGCACCTGCTTTATAGAAGCACAGACAAAACAACCGATCTGAATAACATCATCACTTGGGCTGATAAGTCATTTACATCAGCTGATGAAGATGCGAAATATGCAGTTTATCAGGGACAAGGTACAGCTGCCGCAAGCCCGTTCGCACAATTTTACTATGACCGTGATTACTTTTCTGTAAGTCAAAGCTTCTTGGATAAGTTAACTGCGAGAAATGACCCTCGTGCTAATGTTTTGTTTATGGATGCTAGCTGGAATTTGCGAACAAACCCGGCAAAAATTTATGCTGCTCCAAATGGAACTGCTGATGAAGCGATGGACTCATACGACCTTTCTGTATATAGTGTTGCATTTAAGATGCCAACTAATTTGTTGAGTTACCATGAATTACAATTCTTAAAGGCAGAAGCTTATGCAAGACTTAATGACAATACAAATGCATGGGCAGCATTGCAGGAAGCTATCTCAAGTTGTATTTCTACAAAGATTACAACTTTAGTTGATGATGTAAATACAGAGCAGGATCTTGGTGCAACAGCTATCTCTGATACTCAGATCCAAACATATCTTACTTCTAAAGTAAAACCTTTGTTTGATGCCAATCCTCTTCAGGAAATTATGGTTCAAAAATATCTTGGATTTTATGGCGGTGAAGGAGAAGCTCTCGAATGTTATAATGACTATCGTAGACTTCAGGCTTTTGGACAACAGTCATTTATTCCTCTCAGCAATCCTAAGAATAGCAGCAAATTTCCTTTGCGCTATGGATATGGAACTTCTGATGTAACAGCTAACCCGAATGTTGAAACATTATATGGTAATGGACAATATGTCTATTCCGAAAAAGTTTGGTGGGCAGGTGGAAGCCGTTAATTAGGATAAAATATTAATTTGTTAAAGCAGTTAGTAGAGCTACTAACTGCTTTTTTTATGTCGTTTTGTAAGGTGCCATACTTGTGGTATCAAAATACCATTTGCATGGGATTTAGCCAAATTTTATTATTGTCAACTTTGTGCGTAAGAACTACGCTGATATTGAAGGAATTTGCCGGTTTAAATATCTTCCTTTTAGCGTTTGCTTTTAATCACATTCGGGTGATTGAATAATAATATGACAGAAATAGGACATATTATAAATAATTAGCATATAGCTACGGTAATTTAAAATTCAATTAATCCCTGTTTTGATAAATAAAGTGCTTTAAGTTTTGATTTACAATTATATACGTTTGATATTTTTTGGCGTTTCTATCTATGTTAAAATTGTATTACTGTATGTTGATTGTATAATTATTTATGCTGCTGAATATCAGGTGTTATCATACTTGTCTGTGGATTAATGTTTTATTGCTATGTAATGAGTTCATTTCTTTATAAACATGATTCAAATATCTGTAAAATAGCACATTATGTGTGTATTTGACAATTTGGGCTTTCATATTTGTACTTGTGGTAACTAAAATCGTCTTTTTGTGTTCTAATTACGTATAACAATGCAATAAATATTACATTTTGGAAATATATATAGGGTAAGTATGACAATATGAAAATATTAAATTTGGAAATAAAAATGCATTATTATACCTTTGTTGCGTTTTTCAGAATAAAAAGAACGAAAAAGAGTGAATTTTAACAAAAAGTGAAACCTATGAGAAAAGCGATTACTTTGCTTTGCCTTTTAATAGGCATGAGTTGGGCTTCGGCTCAAACAAAAATCACAGGTACTGTTGTCTCTGCAGACGATGGTCAACCTGTTATTGGTGCTACGGTATTAGTTAAGGGTACAAGTACCGGAACTATTACTGACCCTAATGGGCAGTTTTCTATTAATCTGCCAAGTAATGGGAAAAAGTTGGTAGTATCTTATGTAGGTATGTCTTCTACAGAAATAGATGCTAAGAATAATGTTAAAGTTGTTCTTCAAACTGACACGAAACAAATAAAGGAAGTCGTTGTGACTGCGTTGGGTATTAAACGTGATCAACGATCGCTGGGTTATGCTGCTACTCAAATTGGAGGAAACAGTGTAAACGAGGTGAAAGATGCAAACTTCATTAATTCCTTGTCTGGTAAAGTTGCCGGTGTAAGCATACAAGCTTCAAATGCAATTGGAGGATCTTCTAATGTTATTCTAAGAGGGTTTAAGTCAATTACAGGTAATAACCAAGCTTTATTTGTTGTTGATGGAGTGCCTATCGATAACTCAAATAATAGTGGCGCTGCAACTTCTGGTAGCGCAGGAAGCACAGCTCAGGCTACAGGGCGTGGTGGATACGACTTTGGTAATGCTGCTAGCGATATAAATCCTGACGATATCGAAAGTATCTCTATTTTGAAGGGCGCTGCTGCATCAGCATTATATGGATCTCGTGCTGCTAATGGTGTTGTAATGATTACAACAAAAAAAGGATCGCAAAAGAATAAAGATTGTACTTCAAAAGGCTCAGTTTTCTATAACGTGAGTTATAATGGAGGCTTGGTAAATCCACAAACATTGCCAAAGTATCAGAAAGAATATGGTGCCGGTTATGGTATTTGGGATGGTAGTACGCCTCCTTCCGGATACACGCTTCCTGCATCGATAAATGGTAGAGATATGAACTCTGCTGAGGCTGTAGACAATGGAGCTGGATTCTTTAATTACGGAACAGGTCCTTTGGCAAATGGAAAACTTGGCCCTTATGTACCATACGAAGATGATGCTTCTTTTGGTGCGCCTTTTAATAGCAATTTGATGGTTTATAACTGGGACGCATGGGTGCCAGGCTCTCCTAATTACGGGAAAATGACTCCTTGGGTATTCCCAAAGCACAGTGTTGAATCATATTTTCAACTTAGCAATACTATTAATAACAATGTTGGATTTGAGGGAGGCAATCAGTATGGAAGTTTCCGTTTGTCATATACCAATATGTATCAAACAGGGTATATGCCTAATAACAATTTAAAAAAGAATACTGTTAATGCTTCGGGGAGTTATGAAATCAAACCGGGACTAACAGCCAGCGCTCTTTTCAATTATGTTAGCACATCTAGCTATGGAAATACTCTTTCGGGATATAACAATAACGTGATGACTAATTTTAGAGAATGGAACCAAACAAACGTTGATATAAGAGAATTGAAAGATATTTATTTTGCTACACGCAAAAACTATGGATGGAACCTTAGTTCATATGATCCATCAGCAACTACCTATAATCAGGTTCCAATATTTTGGGATAATCCCTATTATTTAGCATATGAAAATGCTCCTAAAATGGGAGAAGACAGATTCTTTGGTAATTTTGCTTTGACATATAAGTTTACGGATTGGCTTACTGGTATGGCTAGAGTTGGATATGATATTTATTCTCAGCTAATGGAAACTCACCGATCTATAGGCTCTAATACAGGTGGAGGACAACCATATTTCTCGAGATTTAACAATAATTTCAGTGAAATAAATTATGATGCATATCTTACTGCAACAAAGCGATGGGGTAAGTTTGATATAAATGCAGTATTGGGAACAAATGTGCGTGTAAATAATCAAAATTCTATATATGCAGTGACAAACGGTGGGTTATTATATCCTGGATTTTATTCATTAACGAATTCAGCTAATACACTGTTACCTCCGGTCGAAAAAATGTCTAAACGTATGGTTTATGGATATTATTTAACGGCGTCTTTAGGTTGGGACTCTTTCTTGTATCTCGATTTGGGCGGCAGAGCTGATAAATCATCAACATTGCCTGTTGATAATAATTTTTATTTCTATCCATCTGTATCCGGAAGCTTTGTTTTTTCAAAATTCTTAACGGATAAGGCGCCATGGTTGAGCTTTGGAAAATTAAGATTGAATTTTGCTGAAGTGGGTAATGACGCTCCATTCTCAATTCTGCAAAACTATTATACTCCGAATATTTCAAGTTCAGGTCAACCAACAGATAACAATCCGTTATTCGGAAATGTAGGTATGCAATCAACATTTACGAGTAACATGAATTCACATTTAAAACAAGAAAATACACAAAGTGTTGAAGCAGGCTTGGAGATGCAATTGTTTCAAAATCGTATAGGACTTGATGTGGCATATTATTTGTCAAATACTTATAACCAAATATTGCCATTGTCAGTTTCTTCTTCTACTGGTTATTTTTATAACTACATTAATAGCGGTCAAATCCGCAACCAAGGGATTGAACTAGGCATAAAAGCAACTCCGGTTAAAACAAATAACTTTAGTTGGAATACAAGTTTGAACTGGTATAAGAACTGGAATAAAGTTGTTGCTCTTTATACTGACGCTTCAGGAAAACCAGTTACCAATTATCAGGTCGCAACGTTTCAGCAAGGTGTATCTTTAAATGCAACAGTAGGTCGTCCTTACGGTGATTTGTATGGGACTGATTATACATATGCCCCTGATGGACAAAAGGTTGTAAATTCCAGTGGCTACTATGTTATTAACAAGAGTAGTAATAACATTATTGGCAACATTCAACCAAAATATAAAGGAGGATGGAGCAATACGTTAACATATAAGAATCTATCCCTTAGTTTCCTGATTGATTGTCAAATCGGAGGAAGCGTATATTCGTTGGATATGGCTTACGGGATAGCCACAGGTTTGTATCCTGAAACAGCAGGGAATAATGACTTAGGTAATCCGGTACGAAATTCATTATCAACTGGCGGTGGATTAATACTTCCAGGCGTTGTAAAACAAGCTGATGGATCTTATGTGGCTAATACCACCAGAATAGATGCTGGAGCTTATTCAGATGGTTTATACGTTGAAGGATATTATAGAAGCCCGAATAAAACCGCTGTGTATGATGCTTCATATGTAAAACTGAGAGAGCTTTCTATTTCTTATAATGTTCCTAAAAGATTTGTGGAAAAAACCAAAATCATTAAGGACTGTAGCGTGGCGTTGACAGGTAAGAACCTTTGGATTATCTATAAGAATCTTCCCTACTCTGATCCTGAAACGATTATTTCTTCAGGAAATATTCAAGGCTTCCAGGTAGGAGCATTACCTTCTTTGATGCAATTCGGAGCGAAACTAAATCTTACTTTTTAAGTAACATAAAAAATTACTGTTATTATGAAACTTATTCAGAAATATATACCCATTGCACTGATTATTGCAACGCTTCTGACTGGAGCATTGACAATAAATTCATGTACTGATCTTGCCTCTGTAAATGATAATACAAAGGTAAACTATAGCTCTTCACCTGATGCATTATTTGCTAGTGCTACAAAGAATTTGCTGGATTTGCATACGTCGACTAATCAAAATTTTAATCCGTTTCGGTTGTGGGTTCAGCATTGGACAGAAACAACGTATACAGATGAAGCTAATTACAATGTGGTAAGCAGAACAATCCCTGATAGATGGTTTGATATTTTATATGCTCGAGTTTTAGAAAACTACGAATCGGCAAAAAGTATCGAGTCTTCTACAAATCCGACAGGAGATCAGGCTACACAGGCTAATCGTTTGGCCATTATTGATATTATGGAAGTATACACCTACAGCACATTGGTAGAGTTGTTTGGTGATGTGCCTTATTCGGAAGCTACTAAAATCGGAACAACATTGCTGCCCAAATATGATAATCAGGCTACCATATATGCTGATCTTATTGCTCGTCTCTATAAAGACATTCAAACACTTAACACCAATTCAAGTGCATCAAATTTTGGGACAAGCGATTTGATTTATTCAGGAAAGACTTCTGCTTGGCAGAAATTTGCAAATAGTTTGTTGCTTCGCATGGGTATGATGCTGTCTGATGTGCCTTCTGGTTCGGTTGGTACTTATACAGCAACAAAATTGGTACAGGATGCATTGGCTGGAGGTGTATTTACTTCAAATTCCGACAATGCTTTATTCCAGTATCTAAGTTCCAATCCTAATACAAACCCATTGTATGTGGACTTGGTTCAATCCGGCAGACAGGATTATGTTGCATGTAAAACATTCATTAATCCATTAATCTCCAATAATGACTTAAGATATACAGTGTTTTTTAATGCCCTTTCGAGTGGAGCTTATGTTGGGGGAACTCCAGGGTCAAGCACGTCTACTGCTAAATCATCTTATCCAGGAGATCTTATTCAAAAGCCTACTCTGCCAGGTGTACTATTAACATATGCAGAAACCGAGCTGTTGCAGGCTGAGGCCGCTACAAGAGGCATCGGGGGGGTAACATCATCCAGCGCCACAACCCATTATAATAATGGGATTCAAGCATCAATCGACTATTGGGCTGGGTTGTCCGGAGTATCTTTGTCATCAACAAGTGGACTGATAAATACTACGTATGCGTTTCCAGCAACATATAATGACCAAATGAAAGCTATTGCTTTTCAGTTGTGGATTGCTTTGTATAATCAGGGCTTTGAAGCTTGGACACAATGGAGACGTTTAGATTATCCAACTTTAACTATCCCTTCTAAGATCTATAGTGCAGCAGTGAATAATGGTATTAAAACTGTTCCAAAGAGATTTACTTACCCTGCATCGGAAGCGGGAACTAATTCCGTTAACTTGAATAAAGCAGCTTCAGATATAGGTGGCGATAATTTATATACTCCATTATTCTGGGATAAATATAATAACCAGTGGGGGACTAATAACCAAAATCCCGCACTTGCAGGAAACTAAAGGTGTAAAGTGCTATAAGAAAAGAGGCTGTCCATTGGACAGCCTCTTTTAGTTTTATGTGTGAAGTAACTGAATAGTGTGTTTACGAAAGCCCGTTAGCTTCTTTGACCATGTTGATGATGCGTTTGCCGAGGGCATTTTTGGCTTCCATATGTTTTTTTATGGTTAGAACGGAATCGTCGGTTTCCATAGAACCTCTTACATTCTCGAAGTCCTTGCGTTGAGCCTCTTCGTCCCCGTCAATTCCGAAGCCGATCCGTTGGGTTAGTGCAAATTCTTTTTGAGCATCTTCGTAAAGCCAGCGGTCAATGTTAAGTACTGCCGTCAACCATTTCTTTACAACAGCTATGACATCTTCAGGGGCAAAGGTGTCCGGTTTTTTTCCATACCATTGCGAAAGCGTGTCATATGCCCATGTCCACTCGTAGTTGTAGTAATTGTGGTGCATTCGTTTGAATTCAGCGCTGATATTTTCCAGCGAGGATTCTTTCCCGCTTTCTATCTCATTGAGTAGGTCGTTCAGAACAGAAGAAGGACAAATCATTCCCGAAATATCTACCCATTTACCGGATCCTTCCGGCGATGTGACTTTTAGAATAGACTGAATTTCTTTCTTGTCGAGTGATTTCGTACTTTTCTCTAGCTGTGTGATAAGAGAATTGCCCAGAAATTTCCAGATTGCATTCTCATACAAACGTATTCCCCGCGACAAAATGCGGGCTTCAATTTCTACTCCCTGGTATTGGTAAATGGCACAGGTTTCATCTTTCTCGCGCATGGTGAGCAGAAGATTCCGCCCCTGTATCATGCGTTCTACGGTAAAAGGACTGAGTAGATTGTAGTTGATGCAATCCAACAGGTTTTCGCTTTTACGTACGTCACGTTTAGGCCATTTCTGAGAGTCACGGATGGTACCTATGCTGCGCAGATTGACCGCAGGAGATAGATAGGAGACGTCTTTATGTTCAATAAGATAAGAGAATGGGAGCTCTGATGTGTCGCAGTGAGAGTAGTGTCGTCCTGAAATTAGGGTGAAAGCTCCTATTTTTGCCGGCCAAAGTACGTAGGAGTCGCTGGCCGTTTTGCTGCCTCGTTCCACAAAACCCTGATGAATAGGTCCTAATTTGTACATGTGGTTGCTTTGGTTTGAACCACTGCCTGCATTCAGGAAAGAGAACATACCCGCGATTAGCAAGGTCGATTTGTGGTGCGTCACGGTAAAAGGACCTGCAAAGATCGAACAGGCTTCGCCATGTAATCCCTGGCAGTTGGCAAAGAACAACGAGTTGTCGGCAGAGTAATGTTTGTCGAGAATACAACCCTGGCCTATAAAGCAGTTGCTTACCAGCGTTGCATTATTGACCTTGGAGCCGGAGCAAATGATAAAGTTCTGCATATGGCATCCATCGCCGATATAGACCGGATCCGCGGCTTCGCTGTTGACGGTTCCGTTCTTTATCAGGCGGGCTCCTTCGATATGCGCTTTTTTGCCGATTTTTACATTAAGGATAGTGTCGCAACGGTAGATTCGGGCACCAGAGCAGATTGTGCCACGTGAGCTTTTTACATGGTTACTATAAGCAGTAATCATCTTCTCGATGTTGTCGATAAGCTGGGGGCGATGGCGGTAGAGTGCGAGAATATATGCCAACTGAGCCGAAAGCTTGTCGTAAATCATTACGCTACGATTGCCGGCTTCGCTAATGGTCTCTACGCTAATGCCGTTCCCGAAAGATGATTCTCCATCGACAGCAAGCAGTTTGACGTCGAAAATGATAGCGTTATCTTCAATGGTGTAGTTGGCAACATAATCGCGGATGGTATGTATCAATACATTGTTGCCTATGGAGCAGTTGTGAATCCAGGCATCGTAAATCCCGGTATGGGCAGTAACGCCGCCGGCAAGTGTAACCTCTTCGCCAAATTTTCCAAGCTGATTCTTTCCGGTAAATTTTACGTTCCGGAAGAATTCCGGGGTAAAGTCTTCTACTACTTCAATATCTGACCAGTTGTCAGCACGACAGAGTTGCAGTTGAAGGCGCGCAATCTCTGTTTCTGTTAGTTTACGATAATTCACGGATTGTTTTATTTGCTGTTATTTTGATATTTGAGTCAAATATCTTCTTCTCATCCCACCGTTCATCATCACCGAAAGATATTCTTTCCTCTATTTAAGTCCAAATGTGGTTTTAACCACGCGGAATTCTGTGCGTCGGTTTATTTTGTTTGCAATTTCCTGTTGATCAGGTTTTAAAGCTTTTACGAATGCTTCATCAAGAACCGTTCCTTCTTTGAGGAATGGGTAGGCCGCTGCAATGTTTGCATCTACCGTAACAGGCATGCTTTCTCCATATCCTTTTGCCGAAAGGCGTTCTTTAGAAATTCCAGCCTGGATGAGGAAGTCAACAACAGTCTGTGCTCTCCTCTCCGAGAGGGTCATATTGGCTTCAGAGGTCCCAATCATGTCCGTGTGTGCTGCCAGCTCTATGGTAATGTTAGGATTGTCTTTGAGTGTTTTTACCAGACTGTTCATGGCAGTTTCAGACTCTTTGGTGAGAGTCCATTTGCCAAACTCAAAGAAAATATTGTTCAAAGGAATAGGCTTGCCTATAGGGGTTAACTGAAACGCAACTTTATATGTTTTGCTCTCTTTCAAACCCTGTGTGGAGAGCTGATTCTTCTGATTGAGAAATCCACGGCAGGTAGCCAATAGTACATAATCCACATTTGGTTCTACCTTGTAGAAGAACGTACCGTCTTTCTTGGTTCGCATCTTTACATTTGCTCCGTTGGTGCCGATAATGCGTACAATGGCGTCACCTAACATTTGCTTCTTGTTGTCAGTTACAACTCCGGTAAGAATAAATTCCTTTTCGGGCAGGTTAAAACTCCATATCTTGTCATATCCTTTGCTTTCTCCACGGTTGGAACTGAAATATCCTTTTTGTTTTTTTCGCTCAAAAGTGATCCCGAAATCGTCTCCGTTTGAGTTGAACGGAGTCATCATATTCACCACGTTCCAGTTCTTGTCGTCAATTCTGGTGGCATGAAAGATGTCGAGGCCTCCGAAACCGGGATGCCCATTGGATGAAAAATAGAGAGAGCCGTCAGGATGAGCATAAGGGAACATCTCGTCTCCGGGAGTATTGATTGACGGTCCGAGGTTTTGAGGTGTGCTCCACATTCCTTTTTCTTTGACTGTCATCCAGATGTCTTTGCCTCCGTATCCGCCTTTTTTATCGGAAACAAAATAAAGCGTGTCACCGGATGCGTTAATTGCAGGATGTGCTACCGTAATACTGCTGTCTTTGAATAAAACAACCTGTTTGGGTTCTGTCCATTGCCCGCCAGAACGACCAGCCATGAAGATTTGTGCTCCAAGACTCTGCGTTTCGTCGTAAGGGCAACGGGTAAAGTAAATTGTTTTGCCATCTTCGGTTACCGAAGCTGAACCTTCGTCAAAATCGGTGTTGAAACCACCCTCCATGGGAACTGGTTTTTCCCATTTGCCGGCAACATTCTTTTGTGCCAGATAAAGGTCATTTTGAGGAAAACCCGTTATGTCACTTGGTTTGCGGATTGTACTGTTAACGCGGGCTGATGAGAAAATAAGAGACGAGCCATCGGCATCGGCAAAAACAGGGCAAAAGTCGGATGCGTTTTTGGAATTAAACTCTCCTGCCCGTTGAATTACATAGTCGGTTTTGAGTTTTTGCCATTCGGAAAGTTTGTTGCACGCGGTTATCCCATTTAATGCAAGTTGGTTGTCCGGATGTGCCTTAAGGTAGGTTTGATACATTTTCAGAGCTTCGCCATAATTGCCATTTTCATGCAAAACACGGGCATATTGAAGGTAAACAATGCTATCTTTATATTTGCTCTTAATCGAGGCTAAATAAGCATTTACTGCTTTGGCTGGTTTGTTTATTATTCGAAAACATTCACCCTGGCGGAAGGCTGCGTATGCTCGTATTTGTCTTTTGCTTAGGGGAAGGGTACTGTAGGCTTTACGATACAGATTGCCGGCAGTGTAGTATTCGCCAATGTCATATTTTTTATCTGCCTTTTTTAACCGGGCCATTGGTCCGCAGGATTGAATCAAAACGCAGATTATCAATACCCAGCAAGCAGTAAAATAGAATTTTGCCATCTGTTTCATTGGTGATTAGTAAAGACAAAGTTAGTTATTTTTCAGGTATTACAAAAGGTTTATTGTTCCTGCATCAAATCAGTGATTATGCCGTCCGAAAGAAAAAGACCCTCGGAAGAGAGGCGCAGGTGATTTTCCTCAAGCAACATAATGCCTGATTTTATAAAGCGTACAGACTGTTTGAGCAACTCTTTTTTTGCGTTTGTTCCGAATTCTTGTTCAACACGCTCCAGCGAAATGCCATCTGTAGTTCGCAGTGAAATCATTATCAGTTCGTTGTACTTGTCGGTTTCAGACAAGACCTCTTTTTCAAAACGCGGAGTTCCTTGTTCTATTCCTGTAATGTGCTGTAATGTATTAGCAATATTCCATTGGCGCGATTCCCCGTCGAATGAATGTGCCGATGGGCCTATTCCCAAATAGTTGATACCTTTCCAATACGAAGAGTTGTGCCGGGAATAAAATCCCGGAATAGCAAAGTTGGATATTTCATATTGCTCAATTCCCTTCTCGTGCAACGCGTTTTGCAATAAATGATACATTGCTATACTCTCTTCTTCTAAAACCGGAGAAACATGACCTTCCCGTCTTTTTCGTTCAAGGAGAGTGCCTTCTTCATAGGTCAGATGATATGCCGAGACATGCTGAATATTCAACGCAAGAGCTTCCGAAATAGTATTTTGCCATGAAGAGATAGTTTGCTCCGGTAGCCCGTACATGAGGTCGATGCTGATATTTGAAAAATATTTTTGAGCTCTTTTTACAACATCCACTGCTTGTTGTGCGGTATGTCTGCGACGCAATATTTTGAGTTCGTTGTTATTGAACGATTGAATTCCAATGCTTAACCGGTTGATTGGTAACTCTGATAATTTCTCAAGTTTTTCCTCCGACAAGTCGTCCGGATTGGCCTCAAGTGTAATTTCTTTGCAGTTGCTTATATCCCAATGACTTTGAATGGACTCAAAAATTGCGGATAAATGTTCTGTGCTGAGTAATGAAGGAGTCCCACCACCAAAATAGATGGTTTCCAAAGTCTCATTCTTTAGATATGAAACTCTGGATGTAAGCTCGGCGCGCAGTGCATCTACAAATCGATCCAACAGCGCTAACTGAACGCCGGAGTGAAAATCGCAGTAAGAACAGCGTGATTTACAAAAGGGTATGTGAATATAAAGTCCTGCCACAGAAGAATGTTGAAATAGTTTTGCATACAAAGATAAAAATCATTTGCAGAAGTAAGAAAAATGATTTACCTTTGCAGTCCGAAAAACTAAGGAACTTATTTCTTTTGATTTTTCAAACAGACATTATTCGGGGTGTAGCGCAGTCCGGTTAGCGCACCTGCTTTGGGAGCAGGGGGTCGTGGGTTCGAATCCCGCTACCCCGACAACAATAAGGCATTTACAGAAAGTAGGTGCCTTTTTTTGTTTTTGTGAAGTGCAAATAAAAGAGGCTGCCAGACAAAAATTACCGACAGCCTCTTGAAAATATAGTGAGAATTATTAGCCTGCGCTAAACGATGCTTTATTAATTGCCGAAAATGAGTGCACCGGCAACAGCGTCTACTACAATTGGTTTGTTGCGGTCTATTGTTTGCGCAATCAATCGCTTGCTAAGCTCATTGAGGACTTCTCGCTGAATAACCCTCTTGACAGGACGTGCTCCAAACTGAGGATCGAATCCTTCTCTGGCAATCTGAGTCAGTGCGGCATCGGTCACTTGCAATTCCACCCCGTTCTCTTTCAACTGACGTTTGATGTGTTCTACCTGTAAGCCCACGATTTGTCTGGTTTCGTTTTCGTTGAGCGGGGCAAACATAATCAGTTCGTCGATACGGTTCAGAAATTCCGGTCGAATGGTCTGTTTTAAGAGTTCGAATACTTCGTTTTTGGTACGTTCGATCACATCTTCCCGGTTTGTATTGTTGATTCTTGAAAAATTGTCGCGAATCAGGTTCGACCCCAGATTTGAGGTCATGATGATGATCGTGTTCTTGAAATTAACCGTGCGACCCTTGTTGTCGGTCAGTCGGCCATCATCGAGCACCTGTAGCAAAATATTGAACACATCCGGATGTGCTTTTTCGATTTCATCGAACAAGACTACAGAATATGGTTTCCGGCGAATTGCTTCTGTTAACTGTCCACCTTCGTCGTATCCCACGTATCCCGGAGGAGAACCGATGAGTCGGGTAACGGAGAATTTTTCCTGATATTCCGACATATCTATACGGGTCATCATGTTTTCGTCGTCGAAAAGAAATTCGGCTAACGCTTTAGCTAGTTCTGTTTTTCCGACGCCGGTAGTTCCCATGAAAATGAATGAACCGATCGGGCGTTTCGGGTCGTTCAGACCGGCACGACTACGACGCACTGCATCTGCAATTACGTTGATCGCTTCATCCTGTCCGATCACTCTTTTATGTAGTTCTTCTTCCAGATGCAGCAGTTTTTCCTTTTCGGCCTGCAGCATTTTATTGACGGGAATTCCGGTCCAGCGCGAAACCACGTCGGCAATATCCTCTTCGTCCACCTCTTCTTTTATCATCGGAGAGTCGGCCTGCAACTGGTGAAGTTTTGCCTTTTCATCTTCAATCCGGGTCTCGAGACTCTTTAGTTTTCCGTAACGTATTTCAGCCACTTTCCCGTAGTCGCCTTCGCGTTCGGCTTTGTCGGCTTCGAATTTCAGGTTCTCGATCTCGATTTTTGCCTGTTGAATGTGGTTCATTACCTCTTTTTCGGAGAGCCATTTGGCTTTGCCCACGCTCTCCTGTTGTTTCAGATCGGCAATCTCTTTCTCAAGTTGAGCTAGTTTTTGAGTGTCGTTTTCGCGTTTGATTGCTTCGCGTTCAATCTCCAACTGTTTTATTTTTCGCGAGATTTCATCGAGTTCTTCCGGTACCGAATCTACCTGCAATCGTAGACGGGCAGCCGCTTCGTCCATCAGGTCGATGGCTTTGTCGGGCAGGAACCGATCGGTGATATAACGACTCGAAAGTTCCACCGCGGCAATAATTGCGTCGTCTTTGATACGAACCTTGTGATGGTTTTCGTAGCGTTCCTTCAGGCCGCGTAAGATTGAAATAGCATCGGCCTGACCGGGTTCGTTCACCATCACAATCTGGAACCGGCGTTCGAGCGCTTTGTCTTTTTCGAAATATTTCTGATACTCGTCGAGCGTTGTGGCACCAATAGCCCGCAACTCACCACGAGCCAGGGCAGGCTTCAGAATGTTGGCGGCATCCATTGCTCCTTCGCTTTTCCCGGCTCCCACCAGGGTGTGAATTTCATCGATAAAAAGGATAATTTCTCCTTCTGAACCGATTACCTCGTTGATAACAGACTTCAGGCGTTCTTCAAATTCCCCTTTGTATTTGGCGCCGGCAATCAGTGCACCCATATCGAGCGAAAAAAGTTGTTTCGATTTCAGATTTTCGGGCACGTCTCCACGCACAATACGATGAGCCAAGCCTTCGGCAATAGCCGTTTTGCCGGTTCCCGGTTCTCCGATAAGGATTGGATTGTTTTTGGTACGTCGACTCAGGATTTGCAAAACACGACGAATCTCCTCGTCACGACCGATTACCGGATCGAGTTTGCCGGAACGAGCGCGTTCATTCAAATTAATGGCGTACTTGTTCAAAGCATTGTAAGTGTCTTCAGCTGTCTGCTCCGTGACTTTTTTGCCTTTGCGCAACTCGGCTATAGCAGCACGCATCGCAGCTTCATTCAGCCCTGCATCATGCAATAGCGCAGACACCTGACTTTTTTCGGTCAAAAGGGCTAAAAGTATAAATTCGAGCGAAGCATACTGATCGCCTTCTTTGTTTGAAAAATCGATTGCTTTTTGAAGTACGGAATTGGTTTCCCGGCTCAGATAAGGTTCTCCTCCGGTTACTTTCGGTAACGATTCTACCATCTGATCGGCTGCGGATGCGATAGCTGATCCGTTCACTCCTGTTTTGCCAAAAATAAAATTGGTAACATCCGTTCCGATCTTCAGAATAGATTTCAACAGGTGTGGAGTCTCAATGGCTTGCTGGTTTTTGCTTTGAGCCAGTTGAATAGCATCCTGTACAGCTTCCTGGGCTTTGATTGTAAAATTGTTGAAATTCATATATTTATGTAGTTTTATAAGTTTCGTATCGGGAGAGGTTGCTATAATTAGAGTCTCTGTCTTACATTCAGCAAAAGTATTGCCAGTTTGAAATTCGGCCAAAAAGGCATGGTTTTGTTAATAAATCGGAAAAAATGGCAGCTTGCAGGGTGATGATACAGTTGGATCAATTGAAGCATGTCGTTATATGTTGTATCTTTGCAGCACGAAAAAATCACGTACACACCACCTGTCAGATGCAATCAAAACCACAAAATATTCAATGGCTCGATTCGTTACGAGTTTTAGCTACAATAGGAGTCATAATAATTCATGAATCCACTCCGGTGGTGAAGATGAGTTATGCCGGCAATATGGGTAACTGGTGGGTCGGAAATATCTTTGATAGCGCCGTACGGTTTGCAGTTCCCCTGTTTTTGATGCTTAGCGGGGCTACCATGCTGGGCAAAGAATACGACCTGAAGACGTTTTATAAGAAACGGTTTGTGCGGGTTTTGCTTCCTTTTCTCTTCTGGATGGTGGCTTACTGGATTTACAGGTGGATGGTACTACCGTCTTCCAAGCAACCCGATACCTTTTCATCGGTAGTGTCGTGGGCAGTTAAATTACTGGGCAATGAAGGGATTTCCAAACACTTCTGGTATGTTTACATGATTCTTTTCTTCTATTTGCTGTTTCCGTTTATCAGTAGGGGAGTTAGAAGCTTGAAAGATAAAGAGGTTTTGTGGTTGATTGTTGGCTGGGCGCTGCTTAGTTTCTCGTCTCGTAAACTGCCTGTTAATTTTTATAGCTGGATAGACCATTATCCGGCAAGGCTGCTTGGGTATTTGCAGTATTCGGGCTATTTGGTACTGGGTTATTATCTCACGAAATTCAGCATTACTAACAAGAGCCAGCGTGTAGTTGCCGCTGCATTGTTTGTCGTTTCGGTTGTAATAGCTTCCGTTTCTACCTGGTATTTCAGCAGGCAATCGCATCATCTCGATCTTGACATGTATGGAAACGTTACGTTCAATACTATGTTGCAGGTTATTACTCTGTTTCTGCTTGTTAAAGACACAACGATCAAAAACTCTGTTTTACTTTGGATTCAACGCTTAATCAGCGATTACAGTTATGGCGTTTATCTGTCGCACATCATGGTAATCGGAATATTTTTTCAATATGATATTTTCTGGACAATGGGGCATCCTGCATGGACACTGCCAGTACTTACGCTTATTACACTGATGGTTTCGTTATTGATTATCTTTGTGCTGCGAAAGTTGCCTTACGGGAAATATATTTCGGGATAATAAATAGGCATTGTGCTGTTTAATTTATATTTGAATGTGAGCATTTGACCTCACCCCCAACCCCTCTCCCGAAGAGAGGGGCTTTGCATCTGTATTAATGAGTTTTATCTCATGTTTTCACAGTCGTGTTCCTCCTCGCCTTGGGAGAGGAGGCTAGGAGGAGAGGTTCAGACAAAATAGGTTTAATCAATTTGACATAAACTCTAATCAACGCAATATGAAAACAAGCTATATTTTGCTGGAAGAGATGCGCTTTTTTGCTCATCATGGCGTTTTTGAGGAAGAGCGTCAGACCGGTAATTATTTTACGGTCGATCTGAAGATGAAAGTTTCGCTGGCCAGTGCAGCGGAAAGCGATAATTTGATTGATACGCTCAATTATGGAATCGCTTATGAAATAGTAAAAAAAGAGATGGCTGTTCCTTCAAAACTATTGGAGCACGTTGCGAAACGCATTATTGATGCTTTGTTTGATGAATTCGGTCGTCAGCTCTCTTCGGTAGAGATCAAGCTCTCAAAGCTTAATCCGCCATTGGGAGGACAGGTTGCAAAGGCCTCTGTGATTTTAGTGCAGGAACGATAAAAAAACGGGTAAGTTTCAATTGAAACTTACCCGTTTTTCTTATTCTTTCGGTTCGTTGGTATTACCGGTTCTTTTTAAAATTCCCCAGGCGGCCAATTCGCCTTTTATTGCCCGTAGGTACGATTTCATTAAAACGTACCAGAGTAACTGGCGGTAAAGAATTCTCTGGATGAACAGGTAGAATATATACTTGAACCTGAACTTTTCTCCGTCGAACTTAAATGCCATCAGGGAAATGATAAGATCAAGAACGAAATAAGCGAAATAGAATATTATCAGCAAAGATGCCTTGGGCATAAAGATGGATACAAGGAAGATAATATCTACCACAGGCGACATTAACGGCAGGAACAGCTGGAAGATCATCTGGTGAGGCAAGAGTATCCAGCTCATGTTCTTGTGTTCTTTCTTAAACATCATTTTGCGATGTTTCCAGAATGACTGCATAATGCCGAATGACCAGCGTAAACGTTGGCGCAGCAGCATATTCATTGTTTCCGGTGCTTCGGTAAATGCCAGTGCCTCGTTGCAGCTATGGATCACATAGCCCTTGCGAAGCAGACGCATCGTCAGATCGCAGTCTTCCGCCAAGGTGTCGGTGTCAAAACCACCCACTTCAATAATCGCATCGCGGCGGAAAGCTCCGATAGCACCCGGAATTACCATAATGGCATTCAGAATGTCGAACGCGCGGCGATCAAAGTTCTGGCTGGTAATGTACTCGATACTTTGCCAGTTAGTAAGCAGGTTCACACGGTTACCCACTTTTACATTTCCTGCAACGGCAGCAACTTTCGGATCAGAGAAATAAGGCGCCATCTTGCTGATAGCATCTGATTTAAGCAACGTATCGGCATCTATACAAACCAGAATTTCTCCGGTAGCGATCTGGATACCATAGTTCAGGGCAGACGCTTTTCCTCCGTTCGGTTTGGTATTGACACTTACTTTCGGATGATTGCCATATGCTGCCATCACATTCTTGTAGGTGTCGTCCTTCGAACCATCGTCAACAAATATTATTTCAAGGTTCGGATAGGTGCTCTTTAAAAGATTTTCTACTGTTTTGGTAGCCGTAACCTCTTCGTTATATGCGGGAACAATCACGCTCATACGAGGCAATTCTGTCGACTCTGTAGTAGGTTGATTTTTTGTTCTTTTTCTGTGGACACAGGCCAGAATTGCTACGGTTAAAATCTTGCCTACCGACAACAGTAATGCTACAAAGAAAATAACTGACAAGATGCGGTTTGCGATGTAGCTGGCTGTTACTACGGTAGCATCAGCCGTTTGTAGATATTGATTGAAATCGCCGGTTTGATGAGGCATCAGATCATCACGTTTCCGGTCAAGTAAATCAGCAATGCTTACAAACTTATAGCCCTGTGATTTGTAATATTCAATGATATGAGGCAGTGCAGCTACGGTAGCGGAACGGTCTCCTCCGGCATCGTGCAACAAAATAATGTTGTGAGGAGTATCTTCCTGAATACTTCTCTCGTTTTGGCGCATTACACGTGCCAAAATAGAATCCGGGCGCGCTCCTATTTCCCAGTCGAGCGGGTCGATATTGGATCCGATAGTGAGATAGCCTTCGGAACGGGCCAGAGCTAACGGTTCTATGGCCGATTGATTGGTCGGCGTAATATCCGTATCGTAAGGAGGACGGAACAGCATGGTAGCGTGGCCTGTAATTCCCTCAATGATGTATCCGGTAGCTCTCAGTTCTGCACGGAATCGCGACGGTGAAATAATGGCAATGTTCGGGTGCAGGAATGTATGGTTCCCAATCTCGTGGCCTTCACGATAGATGCGTTGCATGATGGGGAGATTCTGCTCGGCATTGATACCGGTAACAAAGAATGCGGCCGGGACATGATATTTGCTAAGAATATCAAGAATCTGAGGTGTGTAATCTTCATCAGGACCGTCATCGAAGGTAAATGCGATCATTTTTTCTTTTTTGCCGGTCTGGTTGATTACATAGCTGGACGGCATCTCCAGGTAGTTTTCTTCCGAAATGGCCTGTTCAGCTTTGTTAATTTCCAGCTTGATTTTTCCGGGACGCGGAGAGGATACGATGTTCAGAATTTCTCCGGATCCAATGTAGTCGACACTGAAAGAGGATTTTATATATTCAAGAGAATGGTAGTCGAATGGTTTCTTTTTCAGGCCTTGCAATGATAAGTCTCTGGAGAAAAAGCCCCAGAGTCTGGCATCTTCGGAGCCAAGTCGCCAGAGGGCATAACCTGCCATTCCGTTATCGTAGGCTGTTCGTATGGCGTTATAATTGGAAACCGCATCGGTAAAATATACCCGATGAAGCTTCCCTTCTCCGTCATAATATGAGAAGTCAAGATTGTAAGTCTGGTTGTCGAAGTGAACCGGAGCATTATTGCCCAATGCATCAGCCATCGACTCCTGATACGTGCTGTTGCGGGCTTCATGGCCTTCGGCCCAGTTATATCCGTAGCCGGCAATACACAATACCACCTTTTGAGGACTCACCTTCTTGAACATGTCGTCCATAGCGGCTTCAATCCAATACTGTGCGGCAATCGGACCGGCAGCTTTTGAAGGCGAATGCTGGTCGTAGGCCATTAAAAAGAGGAGGTCGTTTGCTTCTCCCAGTTCTTTTACATTGTAATCTTCGTTGAAAGGAGAAATATCCTGCGAAACAAGAAAACCTTCTGCATGAAGTTTCTTATACAGTTCGCGCTGAAAAGCAATCAGGTTTGCATCTGTCTTTTCGACCAAATCTTCGAAGTCGATATTTATGCCGGCAAACTGATATTTTTTGAGAATCCTGTAGATGTTATTGATAACGGCCGCCCGGCGAGTCGGAGAAGCCAGAATTTTATGAACGTTGGCTCCGTTCCATTTTTTATTGAAAAAGTTTGATAGAATAGGGACAATGGCAACATGGTTTTTGCGCATGAAGTTCATGGCCGTTGAATCCACATCGTCATAAATTTCGTCCGAAGAGTCTGTGATAAACAGCCATTCGGGCAGAATCATGTTCAGTTTGTTGATATTATGCTTGAGAGAAAACTCCGACTGGGGGTCCCAGTTTACATAAAAACCGGCTTTGACAGGATAATAGTTCTTTATAATGCCGGGTATCGCTTTTTTCTCTAAATAAAACTCGTGTTTGCGTGTTTTACGGGCTTCATTGATAATTCGTTCAAGCCGTTTGTATTCTTTCTGGTCGTTTTTGGCAATAACATTATCCGTTACTTTGCGGAACATCCCTGTTTGCTCTTTTAGCGGGGGAAGCTGTAATGCCTGTTTACGCAATAATGATATAGTAACCGCAACAATACCAATGACTAAGAAAATAAGAACGATTCTTATACCCCAACGAAAACTCTTCCATCGGGACTGAGATTCCGTGTAAAAAATTGGCTTTTCACCCATAAATAGTCGATTAAAAACAGCTGCAAAGTTAGCTTATTTTCATAGAATTTAAACAGGAGATGATCTATATAATAAAAAATCAATAAGATGCTGATTGATAAATATATGTCTTCTGTTTGATTTGTATTTCAAGATATGATTTGCCGGCATGTGACGGAGTTTCCATCACGTGTGTAGACAAAACCATTCTAAATACAGATTAATCTTCCGTTTTGTTAATCGTTTTTGGGCGTAGAAGCAATAATTGGAGAACTAAGGCAGCGGCAACGAAGATTGCAAGAAAGGCAATGTCGCGACTGAGATGCCCGGAGTCTGCCGATTGCCCCAAAAATGTGGTGATAAGCGCTCCTGCAGAGATTCCGGCCATGTTCATCAGTCCGTAACCGGTTGCTCGATGACGTGGTGATGCAAATTGGCAGAGAATGGGCATGTTATTCACGTCGAACATTCCGAATCCAAATCCGAAGCAGAGAGCTCCGCCCCATATAGTGATGAACGAATCTCCGAATCCGAGTAGTAACACGGCCGGAATGGTAAGTGCCAGTCCGATGGCTCCCGTGTAAATTCTTCCCCGCAGGTTACGTTGTACCCAGCGGTCTGACACAACACCTCCAACCAGTACACCAACCAAAGCCGAAAGAGCAATGGTGATAGTTGCCATCGGTCCTGCCATTTCCATGTTCATGTGCAGATTGTTGGAAAAAAGGGTGGGGAGCCAGTTCTTTGTTGCCCAACCCGGAAGACTTGGTGCTGAAAAATAAAAGAGGATTACCCAGAAAGAGAGGCTTCCCAAAAGAGTTCCTGCTCCTTTGAACATGTTGCGGAATTCTTTTCCGAGTGAACGTGATTCAGGGGTAATTGTGTATGCTTTGTGTTCTTTCAAAAACAGAATCAGGATGATGCTATAACAAACACCTATTAGTCCGAAAATATGGAAAGTGGTTTGCCATGAAAAATTGCTGGCAATGGTGGCTCCGAATCCGCCGAAAGCTTGTCCGAGATAAATACCTGTCATGTGGATGCCGACGGCAATCGATCGGGTTTTTCCCTGATGGTAGTCTGCAATGAGCGCCAAGCCTGCGGGAATATAAAAAGCTTCGCTTACACCCATTATGGCACGCAAGATGTAGATTTGATTGAATGTATGTGCAAAACCCATCAGCGTTGTTACACCCGACCAGATGAAGAGGCTTCCCACGATCAGCCATTTGCGATTTAGTCGATCTGCTATAAGGCCGGAAAGCGGACTCATGATGGCATAAATCCAGAGGAAAACTGCCATCAGACGACCGAAATTTGCGGCTGTTTCCAATTCGGCAATGTCGATCATCATCGATTGCTTCATGGTGGAAAGCATTTGCCGGTCGATGTAGTTGAGTAGTGCCACAAACCACAATAAGCCGACTACAACCCATGGATATATATTCTTCTTTTGCATTAGATTATAAAGTTTAACGCCACAAAAATAGAGAATAGTTGAGAAACCATAAGCTCATTGTGTCTCAATTTTTTGAATGTTAAGAATCATTCAGTAAACCGGTTTGACGGATTTGTATATTTTTCGATGAATCGGCTGAACTCTGATTATTTGTTTATAAGAATCACCCCTTCGTTATAAATGTGTTTATGTAGTAGTAAATCAAATTGATAGATAAAAACGATAAATCGTTTTTTTTTTGCGGCCTATTTTTTCACGCAAAGTCGCAGAGGCGCAAAGTGTTCATCCGTGGTTGATCTGCATGTGTTGTGATTTAAGACGCTACAAAGAAAAACTTTCAGCTTTTCTTTGTGACTTGGCGGCTTTGCGAGAGGAACATATTTTATAACGAATCATTGAATAATTGCAGGGAGTAAAAAAATATCCTCTTTTTGAAATTCAAAAGAGGATATTCGCATTGAACAGATTTGGTTAGTGTAGATGGACGAAATTAATGATTTTTTTTAGCTGTTGTACATTGATCTACAAGGTAAACAATTGACATATATGGAATTCCACTGTTAGTCGTCAGTCCGATTTCGCAGGTGCGACTGTTGGAATAGCCTTTTTTAATTCCGTTTGCCTCAATTTGAGGATGCAGCTTGCGAAGTGCATATTTGTTCACCTCCGGAGTGGTAAAGCCTTTGTCGCCAGCGAAGCCGCAACATCCAATCTCCGATGGAAGCAAAACGTTTGACGAACAACGATTTGCCAGACGGACTAACGTGTTCTTTAACCCCATTTTTGTCATGGAACAGGTGGTGTGTATTGCAATCGGTTCGTTGATAGGATGAAACTCCAGTTGGTCGACAAGATAGGTTTCGATAAATTCAACCGGTTCGTAGAGCTTCATTTTGGTAATTTTTTCCTTCATCCGGTAAAGGCACGGACTTTGATCGCATACCACAGGATATTTGCCCTGCTCGCTTGCTTTCCAGAGAGCAGCTTCCAGTTCTTCCGTCTTTCGATCCGCAATATCATACATACCTTTACTTTCCCAGATGGTTCCGCAGCACATCTTTTCCATCTCTTCGGGAAAAATCACTTCGTAGCCGGCTTTCTGAAAAAGCCCGGTCATTTTATCCGACAGAGGTGTTTGCTCGGGACTGTCTTTGTGAACTCCCATCGACTGGTTTATACAGCTTGGAAAGTACACCACTTTCAATTCGGAAGCTTTTATTTGAAGCTTGTTCAAATGAATTTTATGCGCCTTAGGCATAGCCGTTGTCCAAAGTGGTAGACCCATTTTGTTGGCTTCGTTGCAGAGATAGGTCATGTTTTTGCTACCCATCACTGTATGCGCAAAGTTGGCAAGTGTCAGTACGGAGCGTAATCCGGTTTTGATGCCTGCAAAATGATTGGCGGCAAAATTGCCTATATTCCATCCAAAACTGCCGGTTGGCAAAGAAGCGTGGCGAACATCGTGTGTCAGGTGGCCAGTGTTTATGCCCATTGGACACGAGGTGGCGCACAAGCCATCGCCGGCACAAGTTGCATTGCCAAGATATTTGTATCCTTTTTCAAGTTCATGCAGAACTTCGGGATTCTCGTTGCTTTGTTTGAGTCGCGTTATTTCACGCTGGATCACAATTCGTTGTCTGGAAGATAATGTGAATCCTGACGTGAGGCAGTTCACTTCGCAAAAGCCGCATTCAATACATTTGTCGACATGTGGGTTGGTAAGAGGCAACGGTTTGAAGTCTGAGATGAAACAATCCGGATTGTCATTGAAAATTACACCCGGATTGAGAATGTTATTCGGATCGAAAAGTTTCTTGACCTTTTGCATTATGAAAAATGCTTCGCTTCCCCATTCTTTTTCCACAAAAGGAGCCATGTTGCGGCCTGTTCCGTGCTCTGCTTTTAAGGATCCGTCGTATTTTTCGGTCACAAGCTCTACCACATCTTTCATCAACGATTCGTAGCGTGCAACTTCTGCGTTCGAGTCAAATCGTTGATTGATAATGAAGTGGAAATTGCCTTCAAGCGCATGTCCATAAATAACACTATCTGTATAGTTGTATTTTTCAAGAAGTTGCTGAAGTTCGGATGTCGCTTCTGCAAGGTCTTCCATGTGAAATGCCACATCTTCGATCAGGGTAGTAGTGCCGGGTTCGCGCATACCTCCCACCGAAGGGAAAATGCCTGAACGAATTGCCCACCACACGTTGTATACGTTTTCATCCTGTGTAAATGAGGCGGGTAGCACTGTCTCAAATTCCCCGATGCACAGCTCTATTGCTTCGATCTGATGCAACAATTCATCTTCCGTATTCGCTTTTGTTTCAATCAACAATGCAGTTACTCCGGGGGCAAGTTGCGGTAAATAATCGGGCATTCCTTCTTTGCCTTCGACCGATTGTAATGCTTTCCTGTCGAGCAGCTCCACTCCGGTGACAGGCGTATGCTTTAGCTTTTGAACAACCTCGCAGGCATATTTAATGTCTTTCAGGTAGAGCATGGCGCTCGCCTTGAAATGCATTTCAGGCTCGGTACTTACCGTAGCCTCTGCCAGAAAAGCCAAGGTGCCTTCCGAACCAACCAGTAAATGCGTGATAATATCAAACGGATCGTCGAAGGTTATGAAAGGAAGAATGTTGAGTCCGGTAACGTTTTTGATGTTGTACTTATAGCGTATTCTGTCGGAAAGAGCTTTGTTTTGACGTATTTCATCTCTTAATTCTAAAAGCGTCTGTATGAATTCCGGATGAGTAGCCTGAAATGCAGCTTTGCTTTGCTCGTCGGCAGTGTCCAGCAGTGTGCCATCTGCAAAAATGATACGTGCCGAAAGGAGGATTCTGTCGCTATTAGCGTGAATGCCGCAACTTTTACCTGAAGCATTGTTTATAATGATTCCTCCCACCATGGCCGAGTTAAGAGAAGCAGGATCAGGAGAAAATATTCTGTCGAAAGGTTTTAATATTTCGTTTACGCGGCTTCCGACAATGCCGGGTTGCAGTGAGATTGTTTCTCCATTGTCGTGAATTCTGTATTTTTCCCAGAGTTTCCCGACCACAATCAGAACCGAGTCGCTTATTGCCTGACCGGAGAGACTGGTCCCGGCAGCCCGAAACGTAACCGGAGTGGCGGTGTCGTTCGCATTTTTTAAAAGAGTTCTGATTTCTTCTTCGCTGGTCGGATGTATAACGAGCTGAGGAATCTTACGGTAAAATCCGGCGTCGGTACCCCAGGCTAGGCGACGTGTGATATCAGTAAACAAACGCTGTTTTGTTATCGTTGTGGGCATTGCTTGCTGAAAAGCTCTGATGTTATTTGAAGTGTTCATAAGCAAAGTAAAGAGAAGAAGTTATGAGGTGTGGTTTGAATTATAACACAATTGTCGGGTGCTATAAAAATGGATGTTTTAATGTTGCAAAGTAAATCATAATGTGTTATATTTGCGCTTTAATAGTGTAAAAATAAATTATAATAAATTAAAAGCAGAATAAAAATCCTAATTGTGCGATAATTCTGAGTCGTTGGAATGCGTTAAAATTTGGTTGATTATTTTAATTTATTAGAATTTCGTTAGTGTAATGTTGTTTATGGGCTTGTTGATTAACGGGATAATCGTTAATTTTGTGTTCTGATTTTTAGATGGCGGTGTAACCGATCGTCATCTGACTTCTTGATTTTCCAAGATATAGACGTCGTTCTGACGTTTCAAGCTACCGGGTATTAGTAATTGTGGAGTTGACGCAAAATATATTTTAAAAATATTTCCGATGAAATTAATTGCCGACAGTGGTTCTTCTAAAACCGAATGGTGTCTTGTAGAAGGTATCTATGTTATAGAGAGAGCTTTTACAGAGGGACTGAATCCTTTCTTTCAGATGCGAAGAGAGATTAGTCGGTCTATCAGGCTGCAATTGCCTGAGATTTTCTTCAAAAAGAAGGTTGATCAGATATATTTTTATGGAGCAGGATGTTCTTCTAAAGAAAAAAAGGATGTCATTAAGGCATCTCTGGTGACTCAATTCAGGGCTCCTGCAGAAGTGGAGAGCGACTTGCTCGGAGCTGTAAGAGCTTTGTTCGGCAATCAGCCCGGAATTGGTTGTATTCTTGGAACCGGTTCAAACTCTTGTTTTTACGATGGAGAAAAGATAGTTAAGAACGTAGCTCCTTTGGGTTACATTTTGGGCGATGAGGGCAGTGGTGCCGTCTTGGGGAAAATGTTTCTGAGTGATTGTATGAAGCAAATTGCACCGAAAGATTTGTGTGATATGTTTTACGATGTATACAAGATTACGCCGGCGGATATTATGGAAAACGTTTATAGTAAGCCTTTTGCCAATCGTTTTCTTGCGAGCTTTTCATTCTTCTTGGAAAAGCATCTCGATCACGAGTATGTCTATGAACTTGTGAGTCAGAATTTCCGTAACTTTTTTACCCGCAATATCGTGCATTACGATTATAAAGCTTATCCTATTCATTTTATGGGGCATGTGGCTTACTTCTATGCAGATATCCTGAAAGAGGTAGCTTCCGAATTTGATGTTGTCGTCGGCCAGATAGAAAAATCGCCGATGCCGGGGTTGGTTCGCTATCATACTGCCCATTGCCGGTTAGATTAACTCTATAATCATTATATAGATGAAAATCAGTGAATCTTACGATTTACTGATTTTTTTGTGCAATTGAATGTGTGTTTGTTTGATAAATATTTACAAATGAACTGTAGCTGTAGAGTAAACTGTTTTGCTGGTATTATCGGATATGCAGATCATATATTTATTTAATCATTTGTTAGTTAGTTGTTTGCTGCGTTATTTCTGTTGCCTCTTTTCTTTGCTTTTGAGCTGATTAAAATACAAAAAAGTGTATGAAAACAATAAATAAAATAAAAATAATGATTTATATGTTGTTTTCGGGTTTCAAATCATAAACTTTCAATTACCTTTGTTGCGATATAATTGATAAGCCGGCTTGAATACAATTTCACACTGCCATCTTCTTTTGACGGTGTCCGGACTTCAGATCAATTAGTTTTGATAAATCATTTTCATCAAATAAATATGATACTTATTGCGGATAGTGGATCTACAAAGACTTATTGGTCGCTTATTAAGGCTGATGGTAGTTGTAGTCATTATTACACACAGGGGATAAATCCTTTTTTTCAGACTGAATATGAAATAGAGGGATTTTTGCGGATGACATTGCTGCCACAACTTGGAATCAATGAAATTTCTGAAATTTATTTCTACGGTGCCGGGTGTGCCACAGAAAAGCAAATCAATTTGGTCAGGTCTGCTTTTTCCAAAGTATTTGTTTATGAAAAAATAGAGGTGGCAAGCGACTTGCTAGGTGCAGCAAAAGCGCTGTGTGGTGATGAGCCCGGTATAGCATGTATTTTAGGAACAGGATCAAACTCTTGTTATTACGATGGAAATACGATTGCACAACAGGTTTCTCCGCTGGGATTCATTATCGGAGACGAAGGTAGTGGTGCTTCATTAGGGAAGCGGTTGGTTGCCGATTGTCTGAAGAACCAACTTCCGGAAGGACTCAAAGAACGGTTTTTGGAACGCTTCAAGCTGACACAGGCTCAAATTGTAGAAAATATTTACAGCAAGCCTTTCCCGAGCAGATTTCTGGCCTCATTGTCGTTGTTCCTGATAGAAAATATAGAAGAACCGGCGCTATATCAGATAGTGTATGACGGTTTTACCGATTTCTTCAAAAGAAATGTTTTTCAATACGATTATAAAGGCAAAAAAGTAAATGTAGTAGGCTCTATCGGATATCATTATCAGGATGTGCTTCGCAAGGTGGCGGATGATCTTTCCCTGCAACTGGGGAAAATAATTCAGGCTCCTTCTGAAGAACTGATAAAATATCACATTCAACGGTCTAATAAACTCTGATTACGCGTATGGCGTTTAAAAAAATCACCGAGATGTCGTCGTTGCACGATAATCTTGACAAAAGTTCTGTGCTCGAATTGTTGACAGGTATCAACGAAGAAGATAAAAAAGTGCCTCTTGCTGTAGAAAAGGCGATTCCTCAGTTAGAAAAGCTGGTTGAATCGATAGTGTTGAGGATGAAGCGGGGTGGACGAATTTTCTACATGGGAGCTGGTACCAGTGGTCGGTTGGGAGTCCTCGATGCTTCGGAGATTCCCCCGACTTATGGTATGCCCAATACTTTGGTTATCGGTCTGATAGCCGGAGGCGACAGAGCGCTTCGTAATCCGGTGGAAGCCGCCGAAGACAGCGAAGAAAAAGGCTGGCAGGAACTGGTGAGTTATAATGTGAATGTGAATGATACAGTGATTGGTATCGCGGCATCAGGCACAACACCTTATGTGATAGGTGCTTTGAAGCATGCTCAGCTAAATGGAATTCTTACGGCTTCTATTTCTTGTAATCCTGACGCTCCGGTAGCTCAATATGCAGATATACCCATCGAGGTAATAGTAGGACCGGAATTTGTGACCGGAAGTACCCGTATGAAAGCCGGAACAGCACAGAAGCTGGTGCTGAACATGATCACGACGACCACCATGATTAAATTGGGACGTGTAAAAGGGAATCGGATGGTGAATATGCAGCTGACTAACAAAAAGTTGGTTGACCGTGGCACCCGAATGATTATGGAAGAAACCAATCTTGAATACGAAGCAGCAAAGAACCTGCTGTTACTGCATGGCTCGGTAAAAAAGGCTACCGACGCATTTTTTAATGTCAATAAAGAAGAAAATATCAAATGATACGAATTGATTGTTTTTTACCGTTTGCTTCTAAAGAGCAGATTACTCCGACTCTGGAACAACTGACTGCGTCATCGCTGGTCGGCAAAATTTATCTGTTGGCAACCGAAGAGACCCAAGGTTTCGGAGGTTACGAAGTGCTGCACATCGACAGCCTGAAAAGTAGTGCAACCATGCACATGATTGCTTCCAAAGCTACTTCTGACTATATTTTCGTTTATCAAAAATATTCACCCCTGCAATTGGGCTATTTTGCGCTCGATCGTATGGTGAACCTGGCCGATGACTCGGCTGCCGGTATGGTTTACGCTGATTTTTATCAGGTGATCGATGGCGTGAAGAAAATTCATCCGGTGATTGCTTACCAGGAAGGAAGCTTGCGCGACGATTTCGATTTCGGATCGGTGTTGCTTTTTTGCTCCAAAGCATTCAAAGAAGCCGTAGCGGCCATGAAGGCCAATTATGCTTTTGCAGGACTGTACGATCTGCGCCTGAAGCTTTCGCAAAAACACGATCTCGTTCATATCAACGAATATCTCTACTCAGAAATAGAAACGGATAGCCGTAAGTCGGGCGAAAAAATCTTCGACTACGTTGATCCGAAAAACCGAAGTGTACAGATTGAAATGGAAGCTGCCTGCACCGAACATCTCAAAGAAGTGGGTGCTTATCTGGCTCCTCAGTTCAAAGATGTGGCTTTCGAGGAAGGAAGTTTCCCGGTGGAAGCATCGGTTATCATTCCGGTATTCAACCGCGTTCGTACCATCGAAGATGCCATTCAATCGGTGTTGAAACAACAATGTAAATTCGATTTCAACCTTATTATTATCGATAATCATTCAACTGACGGAACCACGGAGTTAATCAAAAAATACGAATCGGATCCGCGGGTTATTCATTTGATTCCGGAACGTTTCGATCTGGGCATCGGAGGTTGCTGGAACGTGGGTGTACAGGATAAACGTTGCGGAAAATTTGCCGTTCAGTTGGATAGCGATGATGTTTACAGCGGAGAAACTACTCTGCAAACCATCGTGGATGCTTTCTACGAACAACAATGCGCCATGGTGGTGGGAACCTACCGAATGACCAACTTCAACATGGAAACCATTCCTCCCGGAGTGATTGATCACAAGGAGTGGACACCGGATAATGGTCGGAATAATGCTTTGCGTATCAATGGACTGGGAGCACCGCGTGCCTTTTATACCCCGATGTTGCGCAAAATTAAAGTGCCGAATACCAGCTATGGTGAAGACTATGCGCTGGGACTCTATTTCTCTCGCGAACACCGTATCGGACGTGTTTATGACGTGCTGTACCTGTGCCGTCGCTGGGAAGATAACTCGGATGCCTCGTTGGATATTGTGAAAATGAATGGTCACAATACCTATAAGGATCGCATTCGTACCTGGGAGCTGAAAGCTCGTAAAAAACTAAATGGAAAGCGTTAGCTTTAATTGTTAGTTGGGAGGAAAATAGTGGAAGGTATTTGTTGTTTTAGTTTTCAAATTTCCACATTTTCAAATCTTCAAATTTGTTAGTTGTCGTTTTTTTAATCTAATTACCATGAATCAATATCCTAAAGACGAAGAACTAAACTCTTGTTGTCAGGGTGACTCGTTGATGGATCGGGTGTACAATCTTCTTGAACGGCAAATCGCTGTCTGGGAGCTTCCGAAACGCAATTATACCTCGCTGGATAAGGTCGAAACCAAGACTTTGACAGTGGGTAGCATGGAGATGATGGTACAGTTCAATCCTTCGCGTATTGTCTCTTCTGCCGCAAAAGTGGATGCTGCTTCGATTAAGGAACGCAAGTGCTTTTTGTGTAAAGCGCATTTGCCTCAGGAACAAGAGGGAATTCCTTTTGGAGACGGATATTTGATCCTGGTCAATCCGTTCCCGATTTTTCCGAAGCACTTTACGATTCCGGCTTTGGAGCATACCGATCAGCTCATTCGCTCACGGTTGGGCGATATGCTGGATGTTGCCGAAGCATTAAATGATTGTGTTATATTTTACAACGGACCGAAGTGCGGAGCGTCCGCTCCTGATCACATGCACTTTCAGGCCGGTAACAGAGGTTTCCTGCCTCTTGAAAAAAACTGGAATTCTGTCTATCGTGAACAAGCCGCGGTAATTGTCGACTGTCCGGAAATTAAAGTTTCACGTCTTTCTTTTTATCCACATGCTGCATTGGTGCTCGAGTCGGCGGACAAAGAGGCTGTGCTGCAACTGTTTGAAAAAATCTACACTTTACTGACTGTTCCACAGGATAGTCCCGAACCCATGCTCAACTTGCTTTGCCGGTTCGACGATGGATTGTGGACGCTCTGGGTTTTCCCGCGGAAGTTGCACCGTCCCCGGCAATATTTTGCCGAAGGCGACGACAATCTGCTGATAAGCCCTGCATCCGTCGATTTGGGTGGCGTATTTATCACTCCGCTTCAAAAAGACTTCGAAAAAATCACATCAATCGATATAGAAGATATTCTCCGGCAAATCTCAATGGATGCGGACGAATTCGATTTGCTTTGCAGTCGGTTGAAAGATATTCGATAGAAGTATGGTTTTGTCTTGAATCATAAAATCCTCCTAACGGTGCAAGTGCTGATTGAAGAGCTGTAAATACTAATCGAAAATCAGTAAGTAGCATTCGGAAAGCTGTAAGTAACATTCCAAACGCTGTAAGTGACGTTTGGAAAGGTGTAAATAACATTCGAAGAACTATAAGTGGCATTCGAGAAGCTGCAAATGTTCGAAATAAAATAAGTATCGATAAATAGAAATGTCAAAATTCAAAAAAACTCCCTGGTTCTGGATTCCGACGCTTTATTTTGCGGAAGGAATTCCTTATGTGGTTGTTGCGACAACATTCTCGGTTATTATGTACAAACGACTGGGATTGTCAAATGCCGAAATAACTTTTTATACCAGTTGGTTGTATTTGCCCTGGGTTATTAAACCTTTCTGGAGTCCTTTCGTGGACATTTTCAAAACCAAACGTTGGTGGATTATCTCTATGCAGTTGTTGATCGGAGCCGGGTTGGCGGGAGTGGCATTCTTGTTGCATGCTCCGTTCTTCTTTCAAGCGACACTGGCTGTGTTTTGGCTTGTGGGATTCAGTTCTGCAACGCATGATATTGCAGCCGATGGTTTTTACATGCTGGCTCTCGACAATGCTCAACAATCGTTCTTCGTTGGGATCCGAAGTACGTTTTATCGTTTAGCCATGATTACCGGTCAGGGATTATTGGTTATCATTGCGGGTAGTCTCGAAACGTTTACCGGTTCTCAGCCGGTACAATTCTCAGTTGAGTCCTCAAGTTCGGTTCAATCAAAGGTGTGGCAATTACCGCAAGATTATCGTGTGCCCAAAACTGACGAGATGACCTTTGTTGCGTTCCCTTCTCATTTGATAATTAATACAAATAAAATAGCCAAAGATTCGTTGGCGAAAGTGAAGAAACTGGCAACACAGGAAAATGTAAAAAATGGTTTTGTAGAAGTAGAGCAGAATCTCTCCGAGCAAAATAAAAAAGCGCATGCTTCGTGGTGGACAGAGAAAGTCTCGGCTCCATTAGGAAGATTTTTGAAAGATCATTTTGGCAAAAAAACGGTTGTGTCGGCCTCGAATGAAAAAGTAGGCAATGCAGGGATTGTGGCTATTCGGCTGACAAAAAAACCTGATCCAGGCAAAACAGTGGTACTCAATACCGCTTTCACTAAAGGGGATAAGAGTATTTCTATAATCGGGGGAGAGAGAGTTGTCTTTTCCTCTGAAAACTGGGATAAACCAGCTTACGTGGTGGTGCAACTCGATAATAAATTGAACAACACTGTAAAAAGTGAATTCAAGGGCGTTTCTGGAAATATTAAGTTGGCATGGAGCATTACCTTTTTTATTTTGGCCGGCTTCTTTATCATGCTATTTGTTTACCATCGCTTTGTGCTGCCGAAACCGGACTCTGACCATTCCACAGCAGCCAGTAGTGTGAGGGATATCTTTAAGGAATTTGGGCGCACTTTTGCCTCCTTTTTTCAAAAACCGGGCGTGCTACTGGCCATCTTCTTTATGCTTACCTATCGGTTAGGTGAGGCATTGTTAATAAAAATAGTATCTCCGTTCCTGCTTGATGCCAGAGAAGCTGGAGGTCTTGGTCTGACGACAGGGCAGGTAGGACTGGTGTATGGAACGGTAGGTGTGGTGGCATTAACTCTTGGTGGTATCGTGGGTGGAATTGCAGCTTCACGTAAAGGGTTGAAATTCTGGATATGGCCTATGGCAATGGCGATCACGTTACCTCAATGTTCCTATATATTTCTATCAATGTTTATGCCGGAAAACTTCTTTTTTGTCAATCTTGCGGTTGCAGTTGAGCAATTCGGCTATGGGTTCGGATTTACCGCTTATATGTTGTATATGATCTCTTTTGCTGATGGAGAACATAAAACAGCTCATTATGCGATATGTACTGCTTTTATGGCTTTAAGCATGATGTTGCCGGGATTGTTTGCCGGTTGGTTACAAGAACAAATAGGCTATCAGCATTATTTTCTGTCGGTAATGCTGGCGATTATACCTTGTTACCTGGCCGTTTCGATGTTGAAGATTGATCCCGAATTCGGGAAGAAAAAGAAAAACTAACCGTTTTTACCAATGGCTTTGTGATGATGAAAAGATTAAATGTGATATGGATGATGGCCGCTTTGCTGTGCCTGTCTCAGAGCGGGATGGGTGCGCAAAGGGTAAAAACGGGTATTGAAGTACTCCGCGAAAGTGGATTCAAAATGCTTCAGGGAAAACGTGTAGGACTTATTACCAATCCTACAGGCGTTGACTCGCAATTGAAGTCGACAGTAGATATACTGAATGAAGCCGCGGGAGTAAAACTGGTTGCTTTATATGGTCCCGAACATGGAGTACGGGGTGATGTTTATGCCGGCGATCATGTGGATAGTATTGTCGATAAGACAGGAGTACCTGTTTATTCGCTTTACGGAAAATCAAAGAAACCGACACCCGATATGCTGAGAGATGTTGATGTGATTGTGTATGATATTCAGGATATTGGGTGTCGTTCCTATACTTTTATCAGTACCATGGGACTGGCCATGCAGGCAGCTGCCGAAAATGACAAAGAATTTGTGGTACTTGACCGGCCAAATCCGCTTGGAGGAGTGAAAATTGAAGGCAATCTGGCGGAAGACAAGTTTATCTCGTTTGTCAGCCAGTTCAAGATTCCGTACCTCTATGGGCTTACCTGCGGAGAGCTGGCCAAATTGCTAAACAACGAAAATATGTTAGGCAAGAAATGTAAGTTGACGGTGGTCCCAATGAAAGGCTGGAAGCGTAAGATGACTTATGCGCAAACCGGTTTGCCCTGGGTGCTCACTTCTCCGCATGTGCCTTATGCAGAGTCCGCGGCTTATTACGCTGCATCCGGAATTCTTGGCGAGTTTGATTTTATGTCGATTGGGGTGGGCTACACATTGCCATTCCAGCTTTTTGCCAAAGATTCGATTGATGCTAACGTCCTTGCCGAAAAGATGAATGCTCTGAAATTGCCGGGAGTGTTGTTTCGCCCGATCAACCTGAAGCCGTTTTATTCGGTAGGCAGGGGTTTGAATTATTCCGGCGTACAATATTTTATAACCGATTATAAAGTGGCTCGATTGACAGAGATTCAGTTTTGTGTGATGCAGGAGATGGCTAAACTCTATCCCGAAAAGAAGTGCTTCGGTCCTTCTACTAAGTCGCGGTACGATATGTTCGATAAAGTGTGTGGCAGCGACCAGATACGTTTGCGTTTTGCTCAAAATATGAATGTGGACGACATCCTTCCTTACTGGAGAAAAGATGAAGATGCTTTCAGAAAATTGTCAAAGAAATATTATCTCTATAAATAAAATTCCTATGCCGACGACTAACAGACTTTTGGCGCTTGATGTGATGAGGGGAATCACAATTTCCGGAATGATCCTGGTGAATAACCCGGGTTCGTGGGGGCATATTTTTACCCCGTTGGAACATGCATCATGGAATGGACTGACTCCCACTGATCTGGTATTCCCGTTCTTTATGTTTATTATGGGAGTTTCTACTTATTTCTCGCTAAAGAAATATGACTTTAAGTTTTCGTCGGAGGCGGCATGGAAGATTGGTAAACGTACACTGGTTATTTTTGGTATTGGTTTGGCTTTGGGTTGGTTTGGCTTGTTTTGCAGAACCACTCTGGACTTTGGCAATACAGAAATGACATTTTCCGAACGCCTGATGCATGGTCTGCTTCCATTCGACAGAATACGAGCCCTCGGTGTAATGCAACGACTGGCCTTGAGTTATTTCGGAGCTTCCATTATTATCCTGCTTATTAACCATAAAAAGGTATTGTATGTTGCAGGGGGGATTTTAGTTGCGTATCTGGCAATTTTGCTGCTTGGTAACGGCTTCGACCTGTCGGAAAACAACGTGATTAATATTGTCGACAGGGCTCTGTTTGGTGTCAATCACATGTATAAGGATACATTGCCCGATGGTTCTTTGTTTGCTTTTGATCCAGAAGGACTGTTGAGTACACTTCCTTGTTTTGCTCATGTGTTGCTGGGCTTCTACGTGGGTAAGATCATTAACGAAGTGAAAGATAACAGCCAGCGTATCCAGCAGATCTTTATTTTTGGAACAGTACTGCTGTTTGCCGGTTTCCTGTTGAGCTACGGATGTCCGATCAACAAGAAGGTATGGAGCACTACTTTCGTGATGGTAACATGCGGTTTAGGTTCTTTGTTGCTTGCTTTGTTGATATGGATTATCGATATAAAAGGATATGCCCGTTGGTCAAGATTCTTCGAGTCATTCGGTATCAATCCTTTGTTTATGTATGTTTTAGGAGCCTTCTTGTCAGTATTGTTCGGTACAATACCTTTGGTGATGAGTCCTGAAGTCTTAACTATCAAGGGATTTATATATAACGATTTGCTTTTGTCCTGGCTGCCCGACCTGTGGGCGTCTCTTGCGTTTGCGGTCTTTTTTGTCATGCTCAACTGGATTTTCGGACATATCCTGTATAAAAAGCAGGTATATATCAAGATATAGATTTTGTACATTGTTTCTCGCAGGAGCTTAAAAATATTTATGGCTAAGAAATGAACACAAAAAAATGTATGAAAAGCATAAAATATAGACTTTTGTGTTGTATCTTTGTAAAAATAGAGTAAATTTGTAGTTGTATATCTTATGGTTTTTATTGTGCTTGTTTTTGTGTCAAATATACACTAAAAAGCATATTTATATTTCATTAATTCGCAAAAACTCTATTTTGTATTTCTTTCTGTTATTTTGTTTGTTGGTGGAGAAGTTGAAAAATATTGAATTAAATCTCAATTTTAGGAACCAAACCAATAAATAATAGAACATTCAGCGCAAGCCTTATTGTCAGGGCTGTATTTCCTTATAATTTTTTTATTACTCTTTCTAAATAAGAGACAAAAATGAAACAGCGTATCACATGTCTTCGAGATAAAATTAAAAATAGTTACTAATCTTCAAAACCCCCAAAATTATGACTAAGATGTTTAAGCAAAGATGGTTTTATTTGGGTTGTTGTTTGTTGATGGCATTTTTCACCGTTGTAGGTGCCTATGCTCAGACAAAAACAATCAAGGGAAAGGTGGTTGATGTTTCTAATCAGCCGGTAATTGGTGCTTCGGTTCAAATTAAGGGTACTTCTATAGGTACCATAACCGATGTTAATGGAAATTATGCCGTGAATGCTTCTCCGAAAGATGTTCTGGTATTTACATTTATAGGTTATACGCCAGCTGAACAAGTAGTAGGTAACCGATCTGTTGTCAACATAACACTTGCAGAATCAACAGTCCAGATTCAGGATGTGGTTGTAGTGGGCTATGGAACGCAAAAGAAAGCGAATCTGACAGGCGCTGTGTCTACAGTTGATGTGGGCAAATCGTTGTCTTCTAAGCCTTTTACTGATGTGGGGAAAGGTTTGCAGGGCGCTGTTCCCGGACTTACCGTAACCTATGGCAGTGGAGGAATTACATCAGCCCCCACACTGAATGTTCGGGGATTGGTTTCTATTAATGGGAATAGTACTCCGCTTATTCTTGTTGATGGAATTGTCGTTTCAGACATTACATTAGTAAGCCCAGAAGATATAGAAAGCGTTAGTGTTTTGAAAGATGCAGCATCAACATCAATTTTTGGAGCAAGAGCTGCTGCTGGTGTGATTATGATTAAAACAAAGTCAGGGGCTAAAAACTCAAAATTTAAAATCAGTTATTCAAATAACTTTGCATGGGGAACTCCTACTAAATTACCTAGTTTCCCAAATGATCCTGTAGCAGAAATAAATACAGAAGTTGCTGCATTTGCTCGTCAGGGAAGTGGTTTTGATATGTTTGGAATGCAAGCTCCTCAATTAATAGCTGGGATACAAAACTGGCAGGCAAAGTATGCTAATAACAGGACAAGCAACCAGATGGTGAAAGGAGAAGATTTTGATATGGTTAATGGTACTGCTTATTTTTACCGTATCTGGGATCCTAAAAAGGAAATGTACCAAACAATGCCTTCGCAAAATCATAACATTCAGTTTTCAGGAGGTTCAGACAAGCTCTCTTATTTCTTGTCAGGAACTTATAGCTATCAGGAAGGCATACTTAAGATTCATCCCGATAAGCTGAGCAAATATAATCTCACAGCAGGAGTTAATGCAGATATCAACAAATGGTTAAACTTAGATACTAAATTGACAACCCGTCAGTATAATTACGATTATCCGTATGCATATCAGGATTATATGTATTATATGTGGCGTTGGGGAGCTTATTTCCCATATGGAACGTATGCTGATTCAAATAGTGGCCAAAATTATTATTTCAGAAATGTGAATGGCTATATAGCAAACGCAAATAACTGTACTTTTCGCCAAAACACTCAGAATGTCAATATTGCCGCATCCATTAGACTTACTCAGGATCTGAAATTCAGAACTGAATTTAGTTATATGACGATTAATGGAATGCGTCATGAAACTGGAGGACAAATATCTTTGTGGGACTATTGGTCAGGCGGTTTGGTTCTGAATTCAACGTTGCCAAGTGCTACATATAACGAGACTGACTATACCAGTTCTGTAAACAAACAAATAACCTCTAATAGTTATTTTACCTATGAGAAGCGCTTGGGTAAACATGGTATTAAAGGCATGGTCGGTATGAATGCTGAAAAAGGAGAATTTATACAACAGTATAGCAAAGGATTTGGTTTGATGAATAATTCAATGGGCGAAATCGCATTGGTAACGAATACGTCTTCTCCGGTTATTTATGTTAATCCTACTACAAGTCCTAATTACGGACCAAACCATACATGGTGGTCGGTTGCCGGTTATTTTGCAAGAGCAAACTATGATTTTGATAATAAATACCTTGTTGAGTTGGATGGACGATATGATGGTTCCTCAAACTTTCCTGTTAGTGGAAGGTGGGCGTTCTTCCCATCTGCATCTCTTGGTTGGAGAGTTACCGAAGAACCTTTTATGAAAGAAGTTAAAAAAATAATTACGGACTTGAAAGTTAGAGCATCTTATGGAACAATTGGAAACCAGGACGTTAACACTACAGTCGGTCAAAACTTGTTCTTGCCCACAATGACAACTTCTCAAAATAGTTGGGTGGTTGGGAGTGCCAAAGCTACTTATACAGGTATGCCACAGGTAGTTCCTTTTTCTCTGACTTGGGAAAAAATTAATACGCTTGACTTTGGAGCAGACATGAAATTTTTGGATAATAACTTAGGTGTTTCATTTGATTGGTTTCAAAGAGACAATGTTGGTATGATTTCATCGTCAACCACGCTACCCGCGACATTTGGTGCATCAGTTGCCAAAACTAATGTGGGAAATATGAGAACAAATGGATGGGAAGTTGGTGTTGATTATCACTGGCATTTGAATAACGGCATGCAGTTATATGCCAATGCATCTATGCACGACTATGTCACCAAGATCACTAAATGGGGAGGAAACTCTTCAAATTCATTAGCAACCGGCTATTACAATGGAGAAACATTTGGTGAAATCTGGGGTTTTCAGACAGTTGGTTATTTTAAGGATGCAGCAGATGTTACCAACTCTCCAAGTCAAACCAAATTGCAATCCGGTAGTTTTGTTTTTGGACCTGGTGATATAAAATATGCTGATTTGAATGCTGATGGAAAAATTGATGGTGGCGCATTGACATTGTCTGATCACGGTGACTTGAAGAAAATAGGTAACAGCACACCAAGATATCAGTATAGTTTCAGGCTAGGAGGTAACTGGAAAGGTTTTGATGCTGACGTATTCTTTCAGGGGGTAGGTAAACGTGATTACTGGGCAACCGGTAGCGTGGCATTGCCGGGTTACAGCGGAAGCAGTATTTTCCTGCAACATCAAATGGATTACTGGACAACGTCTAATACAGACGCTACTTATCCAAATCCTTATCAGGGAAATAGTTCGTCAAACTTGTCTGGACAGCAGTATTGGGCAGGACAAGCCAAGAACACCAATTATGGCGCATCGGGGAATAACTTCTACCCACAAACAAAATATTTACTTAATTTGGCTTATTTGAGACTGAAAACAATCACGGTAGGTTATACTATTCCAGCATCGATAACGAAAAAATTAGGAGTAGATAAATTCCGAGTGTATGTTGAAGGAATGAATTTGTTGACTTTTGCGCAGGAAAAAATTCCTGTGGATCCTGAAATTACCGACCAATCAACGACCGGTAACTGGTATGGAGTGACAACACCATTTACGAAAACGTATTCATTTGGTGTTCAGTTATCATTTTAACTCTTAAAGAAATATAGTTATGAAAAAAACAATAAAAACATTGTGTATTGCGCTTGCAACCTTGCCGTTAATTGTAGCATGTGACAATTCGTGGCTGGATAAGCAACCACTGACGCAATTTACCGATAATAGTTACTGGACAAGTGAGGGAAATGTAAAAGCATTCTGCTTGGGTTTTTATTCTCTTTTTGATGGCTTTGGTACAGGAGCATCGTCAAGTATTAGTGCAAATGCAGGTAGTGGAGCTGAATCTGATTTTTACTTTACATCTTTCTCTGATGATCAGGCAAATAATGTTATAGATATTTTTGCAACTGCAGCTCCTGCAACTGCAACTACATGGAATACTCCATATACTTATATCAGATTGTCTAATCTACTGTTGGCACGAATCGATCAGGTTCCTGTAGGTGCTGCCGTGAAAAATCACTATAGAGGGGTAGCTTACTTCTTCCGAGCCATGGAATATTATGACTTAGTAAGACGTTATGGAGATGTGCCTTATGAGAATAAATATCTGGATCAAGACAATGATGCTAGTCAGATTTGGGGTGCAAAAACAGCCAGAAATGCGGTGATGGATAGCGTGTTGAGTGATTTGAATCGTGCTGTAACCATGTTGTATACAAAATCCATGGCGGATACATACACAGGGGTCAATACGGTTAATCAGGATATTGCCAATGCCCTGAAATCAAGAATTTGTTTGTATGAAGGTACATATAGTAAGTATCAATTGAATGATAATGCTCGTGCAACCAATTATTTGAATCAGTGTAAAACAGCGTCAGAAGCAGTGATGTCCAGCTCAGCTTATGCTCTGAATTCAGATTACAGATCTGTCTATAGTTCTCTTGATTTGAGTAATAATAAAGAAGCTATGCTGTATCGAATTTATCTCGATGGGGTAGTCACTCATTCCGTTGTTGGTTATTGTAATAGTAGTACCATTATTTCAGGTTTAACTAAAGATGCAGTGGATGCTTTTTTGTGTACTGATGGTTTACCAATAGGTTTGTCATCCTTGTACAGAGGTGATGATTGCAATGCAACTACACTTTCTATCGGTCAATCAACTCTGAAAAACAGAGATAAACGATTAGCTTCTTCAGTAGATAGTATCTTGTGCTATACAAAAAAACCGAATATCTTAGGATTTACTTCAACTACAGGATACAGAATTTCTCGTTTTGATAACGCAACGCTCACTAAAACTCAAGTTCTGGCACCGAATAACCCGACAGATGCACCGATTTTCTGGTTGCCTGAAGTGCTTTTGAATGAAGCAGAGGCATGCGCTGAGCTGGGAGTATTTACTCAAACGGTTGCAGATAATACAGTAAATAAGTTGAGAGCAAGAGCTGGTGTTGCATCGTTGAATGTGACTAATGTTCCTGATGATCCAAAACGTGATAGTGATGTGTCTCCTCTGTTGTGGGAAGTCCGTCGTGAACGTCGTGTAGAATTGATGATGGATGGATTTCGCTACTGGGATCTTCGTCGTTGGGCTAAATTATCATACCTTAACCCAGCGGTAAAACCAGATATTTTTAAGGGTGCTAAGGCGCCGGCAGGATCAGCAGGGTCTCCAGGCGGACAAGATGCTTTAGGGTATATTCTTCCATATTCGACAGCTACGGCAGCAAAACGTGTGGTTACAGTGCCCAAACATTATTTAGATCCTATTCCAACTGGGCAGTTGAATTTGTACCAAAATGCAAATGTGACATTCCCTCAAAATACGGGTTGGTAATAGTTGTTTATTGTTTTATGAGTAAAAGCCCGGTTAGCCGGACTTTTACTCTTTATTGCAAATAGCTTAGTAATATGTTTTGTTTTTATTGTTTTTGTTGTGGAATAATAAAACATATTTCGCTTTTTTTTATGTGGTAATTTAAATTTCTCTTATCTTTGTCTTTTAATAAATTATTTCAGAACTGCGCTAAAAGAATGCTTCTCGGCAGTTTTCTATTGCTATTGGTGTTAATATGCTATCCTATTGTTAATTCCCCTTGTTAGTTGGGAATGGATGATCCAAGTTGACCTCTTTTTTCTATATGTGATTGATCCCCATCGTTTTTGGTGATGTGATTGTGTCGCTTTATCCAAATTTAAAAATAGTTTTTTTATCTTCAAAACCCCAAAATTATGACTAAGATGTATAAACAAAGATGGTTTTATTTGGGTTGTTGTTTGTTGATAGCATTTTTTACCGTTGTAGGTGCCCATGCTCAGACAAAAACAATCAAGGGAAAGGTGGTTGACGCTTCTGATCAACCTGTAATTGGAGCTTCCGTTAAAATTAAGGGTACTTCAACTGGTACCATTACGGATGCAAATGGCGATTTTGTGATTAAAGCACTGCCTAAAGACGTTTTGGTATTCTCTTTTATAGGATATTCAAGCGCAGAGGAGGCTGTAGGACAAAAGTCTGCTATCAATGTCGTCTTAAAAGAATCGACGGTTCAAATGAGTGATGTGGTAGTGACAGCGATGGGAATTAAAAAGGAGAAGAAGGCGTTGGGATATTCTGTTTCTGATTTGGGTTCGAAGGAGCTCATGAAGAATAAAAACACCAATGTAATTAATTCTCTGGCAGGGAAAGTCCCGGGAGTGAATATTACACAAAGTAGTGGCGCAGCTGGTTCGGGGGCAAGTATTACAATTCGAGGTGGTAATTCCACGTCAGAAGGACGAGACAATCAACCTTTGTTTGTTGTTGATGGAGTGATATATGATAATTCCACATCTGTGATAGGCAATTCTTCAACCGATGGTATGACTCGTGGTAATACGTCTTATTCTAATCGTATTATGGATATTAACCCCGAGGATATTGAATCGATGTCAGTGCTGAAAGGTGCAGCAGCTTCAGCTTTGTATGGTTCTCGTGCTGCCGACGGCGTTATTATTATTACAACCAAAAAAGGATCAGAGGGTTCAGTGAAAGTTGATTTTAGTAGTAAACTGAGTACCTCATGGGCAAATAAACTTCCAGAGGCGCAGACTGAATTTGGACGTGGTTCTTATTCATCCAACGGAGCTTTATCAACCACTACATATAATTCCTGGGGAGATAAGATCGCGGCATCGACTCCTCTATACGACAATATTGGAAAGTTTTTTCAAAATGGTGTCGTATATGACAACAACGTTAGTATAGCCGGAGGATCTAAAAATAGTTCTTTCTTCTTATCAGGTTCTAATTACAATCAAACCGGTATCGTGAAAAAAACCGGTTATGATAAGAGCACTTTTCGTTTCAATGGAGAACAGAAATATGGTAAACTGACTGTGGATGCTAATGCAGCCTATTCTATTGCAAATACAGATAAAACATTAACCAGTTCTGGGTTGTATAATGGTGGTGGTAACGGTACGATGACTGCTGTTTATGGCTGGCCTCAAACTGAGAACATGGCAAAATATTTGAATGATGATGGTTCCAAATATCGGTTGTTTGATGGTGTACTTGATTTAGCAAGTGATACGGAAAACCCTTATTGGATTATTAATAAGGATAAACTTACAGATAAGACAAAACGTTTTACTGGTAGCTTAAGCGCTTCGTTTAAAGTAACGGATTGGTGGGATATAACAGCACGTTTGGGTTATGACCAGTATACAACAGATTCTTATACGTATATAGCTCCGGGATCTGTAGTAAAAGAAACCTATCAGAAAGGACGTTTAAGTAAAAGTGATTATGACTACGCTTATACAACAACGAATGTGATGAGTAATTTTCACAAAGCAGTTGGTGATTTTGATCTGAATTTGTTATTGGGTACTACTACTGAGAATACAGATCGTTCCAATCAAACACACTGGGGATATAATTTTCTTACAACCAGCTCCATCTCTTTTGCCAATATCACTTCAACAAATGAGTTCTTTTCTGATGCAACTGTGCAGAAGCGTTTGGTTGGTGTATATGGAGAATTCCGTGCTGCATACAAGAATTTAGCATACTTGACAGTAACAGGACGTAATGACTGGTCATCTACACTTCCAGTCAAGAACCAGTCTTATTTCTATCCTTCTGTAAGTGGTTCGTTTGTATTTACAGAGTTAATGCCGAAGAATAATATTCTTTCTTATGGTAAAGTGCGTGCCAGTGTTGCTCAAGTAGGTAAGGATGCAAACCCCTATGCTACGTTGACCTATTTGGCTACGCCTATTATTGATGGCTCATATGTAGGCGTTGGTAATTATTACAATGCAGGTAATCCTGAATTGAAACCAGAAATCCAGACTTCTTGGGAAGTTGGTGGTGAATTTAAGTTCTTGAATGGACGTCTCGGGTTGGATTATACCTATTATCATAGTCAGACTAAGAATCAGATAGCATCTCCCCGTTTATCCAATGCCAGTGGTTACATTATGAATTCAATCAATTCTGGTTCGGTAATTAATAATGGGATGGAATTGTCTATTACCGGCAAAGCAATAGTATCAAAGAATTTTGATTGGACGGTTACTTTAAATACTTCATACAACCGTGGTACATTGGGTTCCTTCCTCCCGGGAGTAGATTTCTTCTATGCAACTGATGCTCAGTTTGGAACAATTAAAGCAGCATCTGTGCCTAATGGAGGCAATTTCTTGGCATTGACAGGTACTCGGTTTGCGCGAGAACTCGATACAAACGGACAAGAAATAGCAAAAGGTCGATATCAGGTTGATCCGACAACAGGCTTATATAAACTATCATCTGTTTCAAATGCAATTGTCGGAAACAGAGAACCTAAATTAATAGGTGGGTTAAATAACTCTTTCCGCTACAAGAATCTTACATTATCGTTCCTTCTTGACTTTAGAATTGGGGGGGATGTTTATAATGGAACGGAATGGTATATGGTAACAAATGGTTTAAGCAAAAGAACTATACTTAATGGTCGTGAATCTGTGACAGTTAGTGGCGTGAATAGTTCTACTGAAGCAGACTTTAATCAGACATATTTTGCAGATCAGTCTTATAAGATTGGTAACACAACTTACTCAGGGAAATATATGATTCAACAATATTGGTCTAATTATTCTCAGAATTCTGATAACTTTATTACTACCGTAAATTGGCTGAAATTACGTTCGTTGACATTAAACTATGATCTTTCTGATTTAATAAAAAAACAGAAGGTTATTAAGGGTCTGTCTGTAACGGCAACTGGTACAAACTTATTTACGTGGACTAACTACAAAGGTATGGACCCGGAAGTAAGTGCAGCTGGAGGAACAGGAGGTTCTGGTTCAACAGGTATTGATTATTGTAGTGTGCCTGCAACATCTAGTTTTACTTTTGGCGTAAACGTTACATTTTAATTAACAGAAAGACATGATTATGAAGACATTAAAATATATAGCATTAAGTTGTGTTCTTATGTTTAGCATAAGTTCATGTACCGATTGGTTGGATGTTAATACAGATCCGAGTTCTCCTAACAATAATACAGCTCTGATTGCAAATAGATTGCCTTGGATACAGCATTTCTACATGTATTCTGCAGGGGTGACCAACTATCGTACGGCTTGTCAGGCAGGAGTATTTTATAGTGCTAGTGCGAACCCAAATACATTTTCGGTGACTTGGAAATGTGCTACAGGAAATACTACGACTCCTTATCAGACGTGGTTCGTTGGTGCAGCTACTAATTTAAACGATATGTATGAAGCTGCTCAGAAAGAAGGGGCTTATCATTATATGGCAGTTGCAGAAGTTATACATGCTATGGGATTTATGGAAATGTTGGATTTGTATGGTGAAATTCCTTACACGCAGGCATTAACTAAGGGCATAATTAGTCCTGCCTATGATGATGGTAAAACGATTTATAACGGATGCATTGCTAAGTTGGATGAAGCTATTTCATTATTTAGTAAAACTCAAGAAGCTGGTGCAACAAGCCTTTCTGCGGGTGATATGTGGAATAAGGGCGATGTTAGTAAATGGATTAAGTTGTGCTATGGATTGAAAGCTCGTTATATGCTGAAACTATCTAAAAAAATAGATTTGTTTAAACCGGATGATATTCTGGCTTGTCTTGATAAAGGTCCCCAGTCAAATGCTGATAATACAGTGATTACCTGTTATAATAATTCTACTGATGTGGGTGATTATTTGTGGGGAGACCCTATTATGACCAGTGGCAATTGGGATTATGCCGCATATGGAAATACGCAACGTATTTCTCAATATTATTACAACTTATTGACTAATATGCGTGGTTCTGGAATCGTTGATCCTCGTATGAGTAAGATTGTTCCTGCATGTATGACTAATATTTCATTGGACGCAAGTGGTAAAGTGGCTTCTTATGCTTGGACTCGCTCTTTGCCGGTGGATTTTTATGGAACATCTTCTCGTCTTGTAAATGGAGGGCCTACTTCTATCACTCTTCCTACATATGCATCAAAAAAAGTAAAATTAGCATATACATTCAAAAGTACTTCAACCCGGGATGCATTTGCAGCCGCTCAAGTTGGAAAGCATGCTTATAGAATTGCTAGTGGTGGAACTACTGGAGTTGATACTGTAGAAGTAACGTATCAGCCAGGATCAATCTATGTGAATAGTACCAATTATTTATATGCTGGAGATACTATGTATGTGACCTTACAGAATAACTCATATTTGACTTCTCCTGTTAAATTGAGCACGTTAGATATGAATTGGTATTATTCAACAGCAGCAACAACAGCAGGAGCTGTGGGTTCTACTGGTTCTTTTCAACTTAGGCCGAACTCTGATTTCGAGGTATTGACGTATCACGAGATGTGTTTTATCCGAGCAGAAGTGTTAATGAGAAAGAATAATGGTGGCACACAAGCTGCTTTGGATGCTTATCAGGCAGGTATAAAAGCTCATTTGGATTTTATGCAGGCTAAATTGACATCCTGGAAATCCGCAGGATTTACTAATCCGGATATGTGGCCAATGGATCAAAGTGCTATCGCATCTTATATGACGAGCAATGCTGTTTGCCAAAGCGCAGGTAGTTTGACTATGGCTGATGTTATGTTGCAAAAATATCTGGCAATGGGCTGTAGTATTGAAAATTATAATGATATGCGCCGTTTCAATTTTAGCGCAGGTAATGTTGGCAGCTTTGGTGTTGTCTATCCGGGTTACGATCGTGGACCTTTGTTTGCTGGAGGATCTCAGCTGACCGGAGGTTCAAAGACAGATCCAAAATATTGGATGCGCCGTTGGATGTTGCCATCATCTCTGGAGCTTAACTATAATAGTGCCAATGCGAAGGCCATGAACATCCATTGTGGAGATGCAAATGTTTGGTGCCTACCTATCTGGTGGGATTGTGCTACAGACGATGAATATAATAATTACATCAAAAAATAGTTAGTAATAAATGCTTTGATCCATATTACATATGTATGTAATGTGGGTCAAATTTCATATTTTTCGGGCGGAATAAATTATCTCCAAAGGATGGTTTTTCCGCTCGAATATTTTAGAGCCTTTGATTAATAATTCTTTGGTAAAAATGAAAAAAACAATCGTTCCTCTTTTGCTCTTTCTGGTTTGCTTCGCTCTGAAAGCAGCACAACCCTCCCTTTCTCAGTTGCAATTTGCCGAACGCAACATCGTTCTTTTGCAGGATAAGGCGCAATTGCTTCCTTTGCAGGGGCTCGATACGCTCCGTGTTGCCTGTGTTTCGATGGGAGCTCCCTCTGAAAATGAATTTTCGGTGATGCTGGGAAAATACATGAAGATCAAAACGTTTGCTATTAATCAGTCAAATGTAGATTCAGTTGCGAACAGTTTGCAGCAGTATAATCTTGCCATTGTGGCTATTTTTGGCAATCGTCTTTCGGAAAAAGAGCTGGCTTTTGTTGCTGCTCAAAATAAAACACGTGGAGCAATAGTTTGTTCTTTTGCCAATCCTTCTCAATGGTTGAGCACGGTTGGCAAAAGTGCAGCGCTTGTATATGCTCCCGATGCCGAAGTGGCTTCGCAACAGATGGCTGCCCAGCTGATTTTCGGTGGTATTGCCGCTCAGGGAAAGCTCACGGCTAAACTCGGTAGTTTTAAGAAAGGAGCCGGACTAACCACTCAGGCCATTCGTTTCAAATATACCTTGCCCGAAGATGCCGGTATTGATGGCAAGAAACTGGCAACAAAAATTGACTCGCTGGTGAATGACGCCATTGCACAACAAACTTTTCCGGGCTGTGTGGTGTTGGTGGCCAAAGACCGGAAGGTTGTTTTTACCAAGGCTTACGGCTATCATACCTATCTGAAAGCCGAAGGCGAGAACTATAAAAACGATGTGTTGAACCGCAAAACCGAGGTTGACGATCTGTTCGACCTGGCTTCGGTTACCAAAGTGACTGCGGGTTGTCCGGCCTACCTGAAATTGGTGGACGAAGGAAAAATCAATCTGGATGAGAAATTCAGTACCTACTTTCCTGTTTTGAAAGGAAGTAACAAAGAAAATATTACGGTAAAGGAACTCTTGTGCCACGTGGGTGGCTTGCAGGCCTATTCGCCGTTCTACAAATGGGCGGTGAATACCGACGGTTCCCTGAATTCCAATTATGTTCGTTCCGTACCTTCTGCGGAGTTTCCGATCCGCATCAGCGCGGCGTTGTATGCCCGCAAGGATATTGGAGATTCTATCTATAAAGCCATTGCCAAATCGCTTTTGTTGCCCTCTTATCCGAAACACAAATATGTCTATTCTGACTGGCCTTTTGTGATGACGCCGCCGGTAGTGGAGGCCATCGAACACAAACCGTTTGAAGAGTTCCTTCAATCGACTTTCTACCGTTCTTTGGGAGCGTCGGAGATGATGTTCAATCCCTGGCGGACGATTCCTTTGTCGCGGATTGTACCGACGGAACTGGACAATTTTTTTCGCCAGACGCAGTTGCATGGTTATGTACACGATGAGGCTTCCGGCATTATGGGCGGCCACTCGGCTAATGCCGGTTTGTTTGCCAATGCCAATGACATGGCAAAATTGTATCAGATGTACCTGCAAAAGGGAACTTATGGAGGTAAACGCTATTTTAGCGAAAAAACATTCGACACGTTCAACTCCTGTCCGTTTGAGGGCGAAGGTGTTCGTCGCGGAATCTGTTTTGACAAGCCCGATATGAAAGATGGAAAAGTGGTTGGGCATTCTTATTGCTCATCGCTGGCCAGTCCCGAAGCATTCGGTCATTCGGGCTATACGGGTACCGTAGTGTGGGTCGATCCGACCTGCAATCTGGTCTATATTTTCTTGTCGAACCGCGTCTACCCGACCCGTAACAACGACAAGATTGTGACCACCAAAATTCGAGCCAAGGTACAAACGGCTATTTACGAAGCGATAATGCACAAATAATAATGGGGTTATATTTCTCAAGAAAATAATAAAATCTCAATACCTTTGTCTCTATTCAGTGAAGCCACACATTTCAATAGTCAATCGTAAATGACTAAATTGTAAATATTTTATTTATGTCCTTAACTCTCATTCTTAGCGTCTTTGTTGTTTACACCGTATTGTTGTTTGCCATTTCGTGGTACACATCACGTAGGGCAGACAACAGTTCTTATTTTCAGGGGAATAAAAAATCGCCCTGGTTTGTGGTGGCTTACGGTATGGTGGGTACCTCCATTTCGGGGGTGACCATGATTTCCGTGCCGGGTAATGTGACGAACCAGGCATTTTACTACATGCCTATGGTGTTGGGTTTTGTGGTGGGATACGCCATTATTGCACTGGTTTTGCTGCCTTTGTATTACCGAATGAACCTGACCTCCATCTACACCTATCTCGAATCGCGTTTCGGCTTTTATACCTACAAGGCCGGGGCTTCGTTCTTCGTGTTGTCGCGTGTGTTGGGTGCAGCCGTTCGTATCTATCTGGTTGTTTTTGTATTGCACGGATTTCTTCCGCAGGGAACAATGCCGTTCTGGGTGGTGGCATTTGTATTTATGCTGCTTATTTTCCTCTACACGTTGAAGGGAGGGGTGAAAACCATCATCTGGACCGATATGCTACAAACCACGTTTATGATTTTGGCCGTTATTGTGGCGGTCATCGTGATTGCAAAACAGATGGGCTGGAATTTCGGAGAAATGGTTTCGGCAGTGACTGCCAGCGATTACTCTTCGTGGTTCGATATGAAATGGGATAATACCACTCATTTCTTCAAACAGTTTATCAGTGGAATTTTCGTTACCACTGTAATGACGGGGCTCGATCAGGAGATGATGCAGAAGAATTTGAGTTGCAAGACTTTGAAGGATTCGCAGAAAAATATTTTTACTACCAGCATTACCATTGTTATTGTCAACCTGTTGTTCCTGACGCTGGGTGCTGTATTGGCGTTGTATGTACAGAAGCACGGTGGAATGGCCGCGATGGGTATTCCGGCCGTCGATAAAATTTTCCCGACCATTGCCGAAAACTATCTCGGAATGGCGTGTGGGGTGATTTTCCTCATCGGTTTGGTATCGGCTTCCTATCCGAGTGCCGGGGGCGCTCTGACATCGCTCACTACTTCGTTCTGTGTCGATTTTATCGGCTTCAATCGGCGCACAGATCTGAGTGATGAAAAGAAACTGAAAATTCGCTACACTACTCATGCAGCTTACACCTTTATCTTCTTCTTGTTGATTTTGTTGTTCTACGTGATCAACAACAAGGCGGTGATCGACCTGGTATATCAGTTGGCGGCATATACTTACGGGCCGTTGTTGGGCTTCTTCTTTTTCGGTATTTTGACAAAATATCAGGTGCGCGACCGTTGGATGCCTTTTGTAGCGATTGCATCACCCCTGTTCTGTCTGTTGCTCGATTGGGTAGCAAAAAGTATATTCCATTTTGGCTTCGGATTTACATTGTTGATATTTAATGGATTGTTTACCTTTGTGGCTATGTGGCTGCTACGGAAACCAAGAGCAATTTGAGAATTTTAAGATGTGAAAATTTGACGATGAAAAACCAGTTTAACATACAATCCCGATTCGCTCCTTCTTTGGGAGACTGGTGGGGAAGATCATTGCTTTTGACCTTCTTTCTGTCTGTGTTTGTTGTCGCTTCCGCTCAACAATGGATACGGGTCAACCAGTTGGGTTACCTTTCCGGCGACCGGAAAATTGCCGTGTGGTTGAATAAACAAAAGGCCTCGGTTAGTGAATTCAAGGTGGTCAACGAACTGACCGGCGAGGTGGTTTTTCGGAGTCGGACGATTGAGAATAAAACGCCCAACAGCGCTTTTGGTGCGGCTTGCCGACTCGATTTCTCCTCATTTGCCAAAGCCGGTTCGTATCGTGTCGAAGCAGGCAGTGCGGTTTCACCGGTTTTTCGTATCGGCGACGATGTCTACCGCGCAGCTGCCGATGTGCCGTTGAATTACATGCGCCAGCAACGTTGCGGATACAATCCTTTTCTGAAGGACTCCTGCCACCGTTACGACGGGCGGATCATCTTTCTGCCGGGGCGTGAAAACGAAAAAATCACCGCCTGGGGAGGCTGGCACGATGCCTCCGACTATCTGAAATATGTAACGACTTCGGCCAACGCAACCTTCCAGATGTTGTTCGCTTACCAGCAAAATCCGGCTGCTTTTGGTGATCAGTACGATGCTAACGGACTTCCGGGCAGCAATGGCATTCCCGACGTGTTGGATGAAGCCAAATGGGGCTTGGACTGGTTGGTGCGGCTGAATCCCGATAAGGATACCTTTTTCAATCAGATTGCCGACGACCGCGATCACGCTTCGTTTCGCTTGCCAACGACCGATCCGGTAGATTACGGTTGGGGATCGGGCAAGGAGCGCCCAGTGTACGCCTGTATGGGCGAACCGCAGGGATTGAAAAAATATAAAAACCGTTCCACCGGTTTGGCTTCGACGGTAGGAAAGTATGCCTCTTCGTTTGCCTTGGCTTCGGAAGTGCTGGCTAAATTCTATCCCGATTTCGCTGAAAAGTTGAAACAAAAGGCGGCTGATGCCTACCAAAAAGGGGTGGAGCATCCGGGAGCCTGTCAGACGGCTTCGTGCGTGTCGCCCTATTTTTACGAGGAAGACAACTGGGTGGACGATATGGAATTGGCCGCGACCCAACTTTACCGGATGACCGGGAAAGAGGATTACCTCAAAAGTGCCGTGAATTATGGTCGCATGGAACCGGTGACACCTTGGTTGGGCGCCGATTCAGCTCGTCACTACCAGTGGTATCCGTTCATTAACTTAGGACACTATTTTCTGGGCGGACAAAATAATAAACGCATTAGTGCCGAGTTTATACGCAATATGCGAAGCGGACTCGAACGCTTGCGCGACCGTGCCGGTGACGATCCGTTCATCAACGGAGTTCCGTTTATCTGGTGTTCCAACAACTTAGTGGTGGCAGCTGCTACGCAAGCCCGGCTTTACCGGATGCTCACCGGCGATACTACCTTTCTTGATATGGAAACTGCATTGCGCGACTGGCTCTTTGGCTGCAATCCTTGGGGCAAATGTATGATTGTGGGGTTGCCGGGTTACGGTGACTATCCGCATCATCCCCATTCTGCATTGGCGCAGGTTTATCACTATACGATTACCGGCGGTTTGGTAGACGGGCCGATCTACACCCCGATTTTTGCCAGCCTGAAAGGGGTGCATCTGACGGGCGACGACCGGTATGCCGATTTTCAGTCCGACCGGGTGGTGTATCACGACGATTATGCCGACTATTCGAGCAACGAACCGACCATGGACGGTACTGCTTCCCTTTGTTACTATCTCTCGTCGCTGGCAGGAAAACCCACCGATAGCCGGCTGAAAGTAGATGAAGGTGGCATTATACGGGGAAGCGTCGAAACAAAAGAGATAACGCTGGTTTTTACCGGTCATGAATTTGCCGATGGAGCCGAAACCATTGCCAAGGTATTGAAGAAACACGCTGCCAGCGGAGCCTTTTTCCTGACGGGCGATTTCTACCGGAAGTATCCGAAAATCGTTCGCATGTTGCAGCAAAACGGGAATTATCTTGGGCCGCATTCCGATAAGCATTTGTTGTATGCCGACTGGAGCAAACGCGACTCCACACTGGTAAACCGTGAGCAGTTTGCCAATGATTTGAAAAATAATTACGCAGCCATGCGTCAGGCCGGATTGAAAGTGCCGGAGCAGCTCTTATTTCTTCCGGCATATGAGTATTACAACAAAGAGGTTGCCGGATGGACGACACAGTTGGGTGTTACGTTGGTGAATTATACCCCCGGAAGCACGTCAAATGCCGATTATACGACACCCGACATGAAGAGTTACCGCTCGTCGGATGAGATATTGAACAATATTTTGAAATATGAATCGTCTAAAGGATTGAATGGGTTTCTGTTGCTGACACATATTGGCACCGATCCCCGGCGGACGGATAAATTTTATAACAAACTGGACGAATTGATGACCACCCTCGAACAACGGGGTTACCGTTTCGTGCCGATTACGGAATTGTTGAAATGATGATCATGTAGAGACACATGGCCATGTGTCTCTACCCCAAAAACATATAAAAACGCGATGATGAAAAAAAATCTGATTTCTGGTTTAGTGTGTGGATTGATGTTGTGCCTTGCGGTGGCACAACCTGTGAAAGGTGCGGAACCCGCTTATGGAATTGCCATTCAGTCGTTGATCGATTTGCGTTTGGCTCCTTCTTATGCAGGTGAGATGGGAACCCAGGCGTTGATGGGAACCCCGTTGCATGTGCTGGAAAAAGGGCATGGATGGGTGAAGGTAACGACACCCGAAGGGTATGCTTCGTGGACAACCACATCGGAGATAAAATTGGTGGACGAAAAGGAGATGAAGGCCTGGAACAAGGCTCCGAAAGTGATCGTGACGGAATATTTTACGCTGCTGTGCAAAGAGGCATCGTCCACTTCGGGCGTGGTGTCCGACGTGGTGTGGGGCGACTTAGTGAAAAATATGGGTGAACAAAATGGGTATTACAAAGTACAATTGCCCGACGGTCGTATGGCTTTTCTGAAAAAAGAGTCGGGTGAACCTTTCGATCAGTGGCTGGCAAGCCGTCGTCCGACCGCCGAAAATATCATTGCCACGGCAAAAATGTTCCTCGGGTTTCCGTATGTATGGGGTGGGGCATCCACCAAAGGCGTCGACTGCAGCGGATTTACCAAAACCAGCTTCTTTCTCAATGGCGTTGTTTTGCTGCGGGATGCCTCACAACAGGCAACCACCGGTGATCCGGTCGATATTTCCAAAGGGTACGACAACCTGAAACCGGGTGATCTGCTCTTTTTTGGAGGTAAAAAAGTAACCCATGTGGGCATGTATATCGGTAATGGAGAGTTTATTCACTCGGCCGGAATGGTGCATATCAGTAGCCTGCGTCCCGAAGCATCCAATTACGATGCCTGGAATGCCAAACGTTTGTTGTGTGCCCGTCGAATCATTACTCAAATCGATAAAGATCCGAATATTGTTTCTCTGAAAAATCATCCGTACTACAAATAAATTCATGATTTGAAAATTTGAGAATTTGAGAATTTGAAAATGAATATGCAAGAGCAAGATCTAAATACTCGAATATGATTGTTTTTTATCATCTCTGGAGAAACCAGACCCGAAGGGATAAAAAAGATACCAAACTGACGGAAAGCTGTTTGAGTGAGTAGGCCAGTTGCAGAAGTTTGGTGATGAGAAAATGTTTCATGGCCGAGCGAACGAGTTCTTTCCGTCTATGTTTTTGCTTACTTTTTGCGCCAAAAAGTAAGGCTTGCCGCAGGCAAAAGCCAAATTAAGAATTGAATAATTTATAATTAATGAATATGACTACACGACGCAACTTTCTGAAAACATCCGCGTTGGTAACGGCCGGTTCGCTGATTACTCCGGCTTCGATATTTTCACAATCAAACAAGTCCTCCCGTTTGGGTGGCAGCAAAACCATGCAACTGACGTTCAAACCCTACGAAGCCAAGCTGGTGCACCCGTTCACCGTGTCGGGCTATACCCGCACCACCACGCCTATCGTGCTGACTGAGATTACTTACGATGGCGTGACCGGTTACGGCGAGGCCGCCATGCCTCCCTATCTCGGAGAGACCATCGCGTCGGTGACGGCTTTTCTCGAAAAGGTTAATCTCAAACAATTCAGCAATCCGTTTGAGCTGGACGATATCCTTGCGTATGTCGATTCCATAACCATTAATAATACCGCCGCAAAAGCTTCGGTGGATATTGCACTGCACGATTTGGTGGGCAAGCTGATCGGTCGTCCCTGGCATCAGATTTGGGGCTACACGGCATCCAAAGCGCCGGTTTCCACCTTTACCATCGGTATCGATACCGAAGAGATGGTGAAACAGAAAACCCGCGAAACGGAACAGTTCAAAGTGCTTAAGGTGAAACTGGGTGTCGATGAAGTTTCTGATAAGATGATTATCAATGCTGTTCGCTCGGTGACCGATAAACCCCTCCGTGTGGATGCCAATCAGGGTTGGAAAGACAAACACTACGCCCTGAAAATGATCGAGTGGCTGGCTGCCAAAAATGTGGAATTCGTGGAACAACCGTTGCCCAAACATAACCTCGATGATATGGCCTGGCTTACCGAGCACAGTCCGTTGCCTACTATTGCCGACGAATCGTGTCAGCGACTGGAAGATATTCCCCGTTTGAAAGGTGTTTTCGACGGCATCAATATCAAGTTGATGAAATGTACGGGTATGCGCGAGGCCAATAAGATGATCAGCATGGCTGAATCGTATGGTATGAAGCTGATGATCGGTTGCATGACCGAGACTTCGTGTGCCATCTCGGCGGCGGCACAGCTGGCTCCGAAGATGAATTTTGCCGATCTGGACGGAAATCTGTTGATTGCTAACGATTGTTTTACCGGCATGAAACTGGTAGACGGAAAAATTACACTGAATAACGAACCCGGAATCGGGATCAAAAAGATTTGAGGATGTGACCTTATCTGCCCTTCGGCTTTCGAATCGCCTTCAGTAGTCCGAATAAGGCCTATGTTTGTTTTTTACCCCAACCCCTGAAGGGGCTATAAATCTGCTGTTTTTATTGGCGTAAAAGTCCCCTTAAGGGGATGTAGGGGTAGAAACCTGAGATGGTATTCGGTTTATGAGTTTGTAAATAACAACATTGACTTTTGAGGCATCTTCTTAAGGGAGAGGTCAAAACTATAAAAAAGCATGAAATTAATACTCTGGAAAGCAGCTTCTGTCTGCTTGTTGATGCTGGCAACGTCTGTTTTGTCGGCGCAGGAAATCACGGATGCCGGCCTGAAAAAGGCAATATCTGACTCGTTGACGGCATACTGCAAGAAACAAATTGCAGCAACAACTTCGGTAAAGGCGATTGTACTCGATAAACACGCTAAAAATGTGGTGGTTTCTATGGACGAGAGGTTGGCATATATCACCATTAACGAGCAAAATGCCGCTGCAATGCAGGCGTGCGTGCATCGTTTGTTGCCCGATTCGTTGCAGAAATATGAACTGACAATTTTTTCCGACGGTCAGAAACTGAGCGAACTGATTCCGAATGTTTATCGTACTTCGGATAAGGATAAAAACCGTATTTTCAATAACAAAGAAAACAAGGTGCCGCTGGTGGAAAATATTTCCGAACCCTACAAAATAAAGAGCGGCTTGCAAAACAAACACATTGCGCTGTGGCAGAGTCACGGTTGGTACTACGAGCAAAAACTGGCACGCTGGGAGTGGCAACGGGCCCGTATGTTCCAGTCTGTAGAAGACCTGTTCCCGCAGAGTTTTGTGTTGCCTTATCTGGTTCCCATGCTCGAAAATGCAGGTGCCAACGTGCTTTTGCCCCGCGAGCGCGATTACCACAGCGTGGAGGTGATTGTGGATAACGATGCTTCGCGTTACGGTTCTCAATACAGGGAACAAAATGGTGCCGAAAGCTGGAGTGTTGGTGAAGGAACCGGTTTTGCCGAAAAACGGAAAGAATATACCGACGGTCAGAATCCGTTTACCGAAGGAACCTTCCGTCAGATAAATACGATTAAAAAAGGCAAAGAGAGCCTTGTCGAATGGCTGCCCGATATGCCCGAACGGGGAAATTATGCACTCTATGTTTCGTACAAATCGTTGACAAACAGTGCCACTGATGCGCGCTACACCGTCTATCATCTTGGTGGAAAAACCGAATTCAAAGTCAATCAGACGATGGGTGGCGGAACCTGGATTTATCTTGGAACCTTCGCGTTCGATAAAGGCAGTAACGAAGCTTGTCGCATCACACTATCAAACGTTTCTGGCAAAAAAGGTTGTGTAGTGACCGCCGATGCGGTAAAAATTGGTGGAGGAACGGGTAATATAGCCCGCATGCCCAATCCGGAAGGCTTTATGGCCGGCACTTCCAAGCATCTTGACGGAGGTGCGAAAGAGTCGATTGTGCCGCAGTTGCCAATCAAATTTACACCCGAAACCAGCGGGGGACCACGTTATATTGAGGGTGCCCGTTACTGGTTGCAGTGGGCCGGAATGCCCGATTCGATCTACAGTCGTACCCATTTCAACAACGATTATTCCGACGATTTTCAGAGTCGCGGTTACTGGGTAAATTATCTGGCCGGCGGTTCGAAGGTGTTGCCGGGGAAAGATGGACTTCATATTCCTGTCGATCTGGCACTGGCGTTTCATACCGATGCCGGTTATACGCCGAACGACTCTATTATCGGAACGTTGGGGATTTTCATGACACATCACAACAATGAACAATTTGAAAACGGGCAATCGCGTTGGGCTTCGCGCGACCTGACATCGTTGGTGATGGATCAGATTGTGAGTGATATTCGTGCCGGTTTTGAACCGAAATGGACACGCCGGGCAATGTGGAATAAGTCGTATAGCGAGGCGCGTGTGCCGAATGTACCTACCATGCTGCTCGAACTGCTCTCGCACGAGAATTTTGCCGATATGCGCTACGGACTCGATCCCCGTTTCCGTTTTACGGTAAGTCGTGCCATTTACAAAGGAATGCTCCGGTTTTTGGCAGGACAATACGGTTTCAAATACGTGGTGCAACCGCTTCCGGTGGAGGCTTTCAGCAGTCGTTTTGTCGGAGAAAAGAGTGTCGAATTAAAATGGAAAGCCGTCAACGATTCTCTTGAGCCGACAGCCGTACCAACTCAGTATGTGGTTTATACCCGTGTGGGCAACGGCGATTTCGACAATGGCAAAATAGTGAAAGGAACATCGTGTAAACTCGATGTTGAGAAAGATAAAATTTACAGTTTCAAAGTCGCAGCCGTGAACGACGGTGGCGTTAGCTTCCCTTCCGAAGTTCTTTCCGTTTGCCGTAAAAGCAACGAAAAAGGGGTAGCAATGATTATTAACGGGTTTACCCGCATCAGCGCTCCGGCCAGCTGGGCGACACAGGATTCGATTACCGGATTCACTGATTTTATTGATCACGGAGTACCCGACAAAGTACAGTTCAACTACGTCGGCAGCCAGTATGAATTCCGCCGCAGTGTGGGATGGATGGACGATGATTCTCCCGGTTTTGGCGGAAGCAATGCTGATCGCGAGCATCAGGTCATTGCAGGAAACAGTTTTGACTATCCGGTTGTGCATGGAGCCGCTTTTGCGGAAAACGGGTATTCTTTTGTATCTGCAAGTAAACAGTCGATTGCCGATTGCCATGTGGATATTGAAGGATATGCTGTTGCGGATGTGATTTTGGGCAAAGAAAAAGAGTGGGTGACAGCCCACGGAGCAAAGCCAGCGATGTTCAAAACCTTCCCTGTGGGATTGCAATCGGTTCTGACCGATTATTGTTTGCAGGGCGGTAATTTGTTGGTGACAGGAGCTTATGTCGGAACCGATCTGTGGGACAATCCGCGCGCTTCGAAGGCCGATCGTGCCTGGGCAATGAATATTCTGAAATTCAAGTGGCGAAACGATGCCGGAGCCGTTACCGGGCGCTTCAAAGCAGTTGCATCACCTTTCCCGTCGTTTGCCGGAAATTACAATTATTACAATGAACTGAACGGTGAATCGTACGTGGTGGAACGTCCCGATGGTATTGAACCTGCCGACAAAAACGGCTACACTATTTTCCGTTATTCGGAGAATAACCTGAGTGCCGGAGTGGCCTACAAAGGCGATTATGCAAGTTGTGTGCTCGGTATTCCTTTCGAAGCCGTGAAGCCTGAAATGCGAAGCGGATTGATGAAAAGCATCCTGACCTTTTTTGAACAGAAGATCAGCAAATGATCCGGAAGTTTGTGGATTTGCAAATGCTGCTACGTCAGATTAGGAACGGCCTTGTCCGGTGAGCCAAAAAACAAGAGAGACAAGCGTGAAATTGTCCATTGATTGAAGCTCCTGACGAAAGGAAGGAGCAAGTTTGGACAATTTAGCTTGACGAACGTCAGTTTTTTGAGCGAAGCGGGCATAGCCTTGAATTTTTTGCTTACTTTTTGTTTTAAGACAAAAAGTAAGTCGGGGTCATAGGGGTGGAAACCCCTTACCAACTGAAAGTAAGTAAAATCATTTGATAATATTCTTTTGTATGAAACGATTTGTTCTGTTAGCAATAGCTGCGTTTGCTTTGCAAATGTGTGTGGTCGCACAAGTCAAAGTGGGTGCCGAAAGTGTGGATGAATATCTTCCGTTGTTGCAGGGAAAACGGGTGGGTGTACTCTCCAATCAGACCGGCGTGATCGGAAAAGAACATATAGTGGATTTTCTGCACAGAAAAGGAGTGAATCTCGTGTGCATCTTTTCGCCCGAACACGGATTTCGGGGAACGGCCGATGCCGGGGAGCATGTCTCCAGTTCTGTTGACGAAAAGACCGGAATTCCTATAAAATCGCTCTACGACGGCAATACCGGCAAGCCCAGCGACGCGGTTATGAAGTCGATCGATGTGCTGGTGTACGACTTGCAGGATGTGGGGTTGCGTTTTTACACCTATCTGACGACGATGGTGCGCATGATGGATGCCTGTGCCGCCAATCACGTAAAGATGGTTATCCTCGACCGTCCCAACCCTAATGGACATTATGTCGACGGACCGATACTCGATTTGAAATATCGCTCGGGTGTGGGATGGATTCCTGTGCCCGTGGTTCACGGCATGACACTTGGAGAAATGGCCGGCATGGTGAACGGTGAAAAATGGTTGACGAACGGAGCACAATGCGATGTGAAAGTGATTAAATGCAAAAACTATACACACGCAACGCTCTATCAGTTGCCCATTGCGCCATCACCCAACCTGAAAGATATGCGTTCGATTTATCTCTACCCTTCGTTATGCTATTTCGAAGCCACGCCGGTAAGTCTGGGGCGCGGTACCGATGCGCCGTTCGAGCAATACGGACATCCAAATATGTTGGGTTATAGCTACAGTTTTACGCCCCGTAGCATTGCCGGTGCCAAATTTCCTCCGCAACTCGACCGCCTGTGTCGTGGCGTCGATTTGAGAAGCGTGCCTTCAAACGAAGTGTTGTTTCAAAAGGGTGTCGATCTGAGTTACCTGATTGATGCCTATAAAAATCTCAATATGGACGATTTCTTCTTCAATAGCTTCTTCGAGAAACTGATCGGAGTGAGCTATGTCCGCAAAATGATTGAAGAGGGAAAAAGTGCCGATGAGATCAAAGCCCGTTGGAAGGATGACGTGGAAAAATTCAAACAACAACGCAAGCCCTATTTGCTCTACCCCGAAAAATAACAGGATTCCTTTTAAGCTAAAACTAAACCGATAACGATGAAAAAGCTTTTGTCAACCCTTGTTTTGTCTTTACTTTGTGGTATTATGTCCGCTCAATCGTATAATCTGATACCCCGTCCCGTGGAGGTCATTCCGGCACAGGGCACTTTCCCGCTTACTTCGGCAACCCCTATTGTAGCCGGAAAAGAAGGTAAACAAGTCGCAGTTTATCTCCAGCAAAAACTTAACCGGTCGACCGGAATGCCTTTTAAACTGGTTGTAGCCCCGGCAGCTGGGTCGATTGAATTGGTTGTCAATCCGTCCTTGGATATCCCTGCCGAAGGGTACCTGCTGTCGGTGACCGATAAAGGGGTGAAAATTCAGGGTAAAGATGCCGATGGATTATTTTATGGTGTGCAAACGTTGTTGCAACTGTTCCCTCCGCAGGTTTATGCTTCGCAACTTCAGAGCGGTGTTCAGTGGGCTATCCCGGCAGTGTCGGTCAAAGATTACCCCCGCTTTCATTACCGGGGAATGATGCTCGACGTGGTGCGTCAGTTTTTTGACGAGCAAACCGTGAAGAATTACATCGACTGGCTGGCGATGCATAAAATCAATAAATTCCACTGGCACCTGACCGACGATCAGGGATGGCGCATTGAAATCAAGAAATATCCGAAACTTACCTCCGTGGCAGCCTGGCGTGGACCGAACGAAGCAATTGCTCCCACTCTCGGTTCGGGCGATAAACGTTACGGTGGTTTCTACACACAAAAGCAGATAAAAGAGATCGTTCGCTATGCTGCCGAACGGCATATTGAGGTGATTCCCGAAATTGATCTGCCGGGGCATAGCCACGCTGCCGCTTCGGCCTATCCCGAAATTCTGTGTCCGACCAGCAGAGATGAGGCTAAACGTGCTGCCGATGACATGGGTGATGCCTGGTGTGTGGGTAATGAAGCTAATTTTACGATGTTGTCCAATATTTTGAAAGAAGTGGCCGCACTGTTTCCTTCAAAAATCATGCATATTGGCGGCGATGAGGTGAATATGGCTATCTGGCCCCGTTGTCCCATCTGTTCGGCTTTTATGAAGAAAGAGAATATGAAAACCCCCGAAGAGCTGCAGAACTATTTCGTTCATCGCTTAAATAAGATTATCGATGGTCTGGGAAAACGGATGGCCGGATGGGATGAAATACTGGATGGCGGTGATTTGGAAGGTTCTACTCAGGTGTATGCCTGGCGTTCGTTGAAGCGTGCGGAAGTTGCTACCGAAAAGGGTGTTCCTACTGTGGTAATGGTGGGGCAAAACTACTATTTCGATATGGCGCAGTCGAAGTATGAGCGTGGCCACAACTGGGCCGGACTGGTACCTCTCGATAAAGTATACGCACTCGATCCGGCTGATAATGCTGTTTTTGCACCGGAACAAGCAAAAAAGGTAGTGGGTGTGCAGGCTGCCATTTGGGCTGAACTGCTTAACGAGCCGGCTCGTTTCCTCGAATACCAATCTTATCCTCGCATTTGCGCAATGGCCGAGACGGGTTGGACTCAGCAATCGCTGCGCAGCTGGAACGATTTTTATCAACGATTGACCGCTTCTCATTTTGAACGGATGTACAACATGGGCATTGCCTTCCGGGTGCCGTTTCCTGTTGTTACTTACAAAAACGGAGTGGTGAGCGCTACGGCTCCATATCCGGGAGCGGAAGTGCGCTATACCGCTGATGGAAGTGAACCAAATGTTTCATCGGCTCTTTATTCTGGTCCGGTGAAAGAATTCAACTATGAGAAACTGAAATTCAAAACGATATACAAAACTCTTTCGAGCGTCGCGGTATCGCCCGAATGTGAAAATGTGGGCAGCTGGGTATCTGACTCTGCCGCCAAACCCAAACCGCAGGTGTGGGATCTGGCTGGCATTGTCGATCGTCCCGGTATCTGGTATGCTACTTTTGTACCCGATCAGCAAACGAAAGGAGCTGCATCGGTATCGCAGGTGAGGATTTACGAAAATGGTATTGCCGTTGCCGCTGATGATAAACCCACAACTACCGAGCGTACCCAGCGCTATCGTTTGCCGCTTTATGCTTTTGCTAAAACAAAAAAATATTCGTTGAAAGCAACGGTGCAGGGTAAAGAAAATGTTTCAGGCGTGTTGAAAATCGAACGTTCACGTTATATGGAGCCTGCTGTCGGGATTTCTGTAAATGCCAACATGAACCCGGAATATGCACGTTATCTGACAGATTACGACTTTGAAACTGTTGCGCGCACTACAGACCGGGGAACTGCCGGACAATCGGTGACCTATGTGTTTGCTCAACCGCAGACCTGCTCAAAGATAACTTTCAACACCGGAACTCTCACCGCTTTTTATCTGTTGAAAAACGGGCATGTGGAATATTCAGTCGATGGAGATACCTGGATTCGTGGAGATAAGTTTGAGAAAGGAACTGCAGTACTTCGTCCGTCACAACCTCTCAAGGCCGTGAAAATCGTGATTGATGGTCCGAACGATGAAGCTGTTATCACGTTTCAGGATTTGCGTATTGAATAAACGGGATGACGATGAGGCGATTGATGATCTTTTGTGGGTTGATGGTGAGCCTTTTTCTTCAGGCTCAGACGAAGTTTGCATTGCTTACCGATTTGCATGTATCCCCCGGCAATGCGAATGAACGTGCGCTGAATCGTATTGTCGACGAAATAAACGCTTCCGATATTCCCTTTGTGATTATCACAGGGGATATTACCAACCAGGGGGGCAATGCCGAACTAGTCAATGATAAACGCTTGTTTGACCGTTTCCGTAAGCCTTACTACCTCATTCCGGGTAACCATGAAACTACCTGGTCGCAGAGCGCAGTCCGTGAATATTATCGTCTTTTCGGTTCCGACCGTTTCTTCTTTAAGCGCGGTAACCTGCTTTTTGTGGGGTATAACACCGGACCCTATATGAAGATGGGAGACGGTCATGTGAAGCACGAGGATCTGTTGTGGCTTGACTCCATTCTGACCAAAGAGTCGGTAAAAGGTATCCGGCTGCTTGCGTTTGCACATTATCCCTTGATAGAAAACGATATGGGCAATGCGCGGGAAGTCGTCTCCGTCCTGAAGAAACACAATGCGATCGCCTCTTTTTGCGGACACGGTCATGCCTATAAAGAGATGGCTTTTGGAAATTTGAAAGGAATTATGGCTCGTTCTACGTTTTTTGCAGATACGTTATCTGCCGGCTATACGGTCGTGGAACTTACTGCGGATTCTGTTTTTGTGAACGAAAAGAAGTTGGGTGAAGAGATGAATCGTCGCTTTGCCTTCTCGATGGATGCAAGTAGTATGATGTCAGACTCGCAAGAAGTTTTTGCTAAAGAGCAATTTACACAACCTGATAATGTCTCTCTGGTTTATCAGGATAAAGCTTCGGTGTTTACCGGCGTTGCTGTCGATAAAAATGCGCTCTATTTCGGAAATTCGTTAGGCGAAATAAAGGCGCTCTACAAAAAGAGCAGGAAGGTCCTGTGGAGCGTTTCTACAGGCTATTCGCTCTATTCTTCGCCGGTTTGTGCAAATGGACTGGTAATCGTTCCTGCTGCCGATGGAGAGCTGAGAGCGTTGTCCGCTAAGAATGGAAAGGAAGTTTGGACGGTAAAAGCCGGTGACCCGTTTGTTGCCGATGGCTGCGTTGTCGCCGGAAAACTCTATCAGGGTGGTTATAAATCGTTCTATTGCATCGATGTTGCAACAGGAAAAGTCGATTGGAAGTTTACGGATATCGATAACTATTGTCAGGCACGGCCTGTTATTGCCGACGGCAAGGTGCTTTTCGGTGCGTGGGACACCAATCTCTATTGTCTCGATCAGCAAACCGGCGCTTTGATTTGGAAATGGAATAACGGTAAGGCTCAGGATCTTTACTCGCCGGCCAATTGTGTGCCTGTTGTGCACGAAGGTAAAGTGATTATTGTGGCTCCCGATCGTTATATAACGGCGCTCGACCTTTCTACTGGTCAACAGCTTTGGAGAAGTAACCAGTATCAGGTGCGTGAGTCGCAGGGTATCTCTACTGACGGCAAGACGGTGTATGCCAAACTGATGGACGGCAAGTTGCTGGCGGTCTCCTCCGAAAGTTCGGAATACAAACCTCTTTGGACGGTAGACGCCGGTCTGGGTTATGAACATGCCCCTTGCCCGATTCTGGAACAAAACGGAGTGGTTTATCTCGGTTCCCGCAACGGAGTGGTGGTGGCTGTCGATGCAGTGTCACACAAGGTTTTATGGTCGTTCAAAGGAGGTAATTCCGAAGTGAATCAATTTAGTTGCGATGTGCAGGGCAATGTCTATTTTTCGTTGATTGAAGGTAAAATATACAAGATAGGGGCAAAAAAATAAGGCTTTGAAAAAAGCCTTATTGAAAGTGTGTGTGCGGATGAAGGGACTCGAACCCCCACGCCTCTCGGCACCAGATCCTAAGTCTGGCGCGGCTACCATTACGCCACATCCGCATTTTGAGAGTACAAAGGTATTGACTTTTTGTCATATCTGAAAATTTCGGATAATAAAAGTCACCTTTGAACAGAATAAAGCCACTTCGGAAGTTGTGAGAAAACTCCTAATAAATAGGGTTTGAGTGTCAGAATTCGTTGTAATCTGCCGTGTCTCTCGACAACCCGAAGATGCAGCCCGCCATTGAATTCCTAAACTTATCTCAGTACGATTTTTCTGTTGAGTTTTCCAGCTTATCCGAAGCGGCTTTACGTATACAAAGATAATCTAAAATGGCTATTTGTGCAACTGTTTCGGCCTAAAATTCGATTATTAACATTATGCAAAAGCGGCAGGTTGGAGGAAGATTTATAAGTTATACTGATTCAGGAAGTTTGTTGTGGGGTCAGAATATTACTTTGAAACTACGACCATTGATTACGACAATGTAAAGGGCGTGTGGCTGTAATATGCCTAAATTGTGGATGCCTTTTGTAATGTCTTTGTCGATAATTTTTTGGCCTGTTATTGTATAAACCTGTACGCTGTTACTGTTGATGTCATGAGCCTCGACAATCAGGTTGCCATTGCTGGCATATGCGTTTGCCAAAATGCTGTTTCTGTTCTGGATGGGGATAACAGCAATTACATTTGAATTTGGAGACACGAAAACCGGACTTTGAGCCCTGACAACGTAGTAGTAGGTTTTGTTTCTCACTACAGGATGAACGGATGTGTATGTGCTTATCCCCATGTCTGAATTGTGATAGCCATTCAAATAAACATTCCCGTAATAAGATACAGTGACGTCATCTATGTATAGTTTGCCTGCTGATCCGGTGGCTGTGAAACGTATTTTGGCAGTGCCATTGGGTAAAGCCGGCGAGCCGGATGTGCTGAACGTGTATGTTCCCGGTGTGTTTGTGAGTGTCAAAGCCGGAGTCAGTGTTTGCCAATAGCTTCCATTGTATGCTTCTATTTTTAGCGAAGAGCCAGAAGTGCCATCGCTCATTCCCCAAAACGAAAATGAACGAACAGCTCCGCTAAAGAGAGGCGTAATTAAAGTGTCTTTGTCTGCCGTTAAAGTGATTGAGCAGGGCGCGCTGTTGTAGGTTGACATGTTTGCTGTATAATGCCCACTCCAACCATTCGCATTTTTCTCTGTCTGAAATGCAGTGAAATTTTCGGTAGTACTAACATAATCTTGATAGTACACATCCAGATAATATTCAATGTTATTTCCGTCGATTGTTCCCCAGTTGGCAACAAAACTAGTGTCGTTTATCTGCGTGGCTTTCGTTGCTACAGGAGCTTCAAGAGTTCCATAGGGTCCGCCGCAGAAATTAAAGGTGATGTTGGTGCTTTCTGCAATGTCAGTGATTGGTTTTTTCATCTTTACAGAACTATACCATGAACCCATGGCCGGATAAGAGGCATCGGAAAATTCTGTTTTTTTTGTCGTTCCGGGGTAAGGGTCTCCGGCAATGCCATTAGCCGAGTATGTTTCATTTCCGTCAGCTTCTATCAGGTCTGCGTATTGGTGAGCAGGATCATTATTCACTTTTCCGCTTTTCCAGGCAGTCATATCAGTCATGTCGATGTGAGTGATAAGCATGCCATGTCCGTTGAGGTAGCTGTCCCACGAAGAAATCTGCCTGTTTTCAAGTAAGTAAAATTCATTTGCAGTAGGAAGGTCAATGCGAAACACCTGATTTGAAGTGCCGATAGGTGATAATGTATTGGTTTCACCGGTACTGGGTGATTGGATATCACACCATCCTAACAGGAATCTGTCAATGGCACTTAGAAAAGGGGGGGTGCGGCCATAGTTGTTGTAATTGCCGGTTGACATCAAATCCCAGTTGGCGAGCCCTCCGGCTTCCGTTCCTGTTCCGTTATAATCGGTATCGTAAAGGTCGACCAATCCCAGAGTATGCCCGAATTCATGGCAAAACGTTCCGATTGGAGCCATTGTTTTGCTTGTTGCGGTGCCTCTTAATTCGGAAGTGCATGCATATGCGTTAATTTTAACTCCATTGTATGATGGAGAGGTTATTCCGGCTTCAGCTAATGTCCACTTGTGTGGCCAGACAGAACTTGCAGGTCCGCCTTCGGCTTCGTTGTGCCCGGCATAAACGATGAATACATTGTCTACATAACCGTCGCCGTCGTTATCAAATTGCGAAAAGTCGATGGATGAACTGATTATTTGACAGGCATCGGTTATCATGTTGGACGGGCGAATGTCATCGCCGTTGCTATCATTTGCGCCGTAATAGGCCATCGTATGGGGGAGGGTGATGGGGCCGACCACTGTAAAATCGAACGTCATTAGCCCCATTGAATTGTCTTTGTAAAAATCGCGAACACTTCCCGATGATCCGTTAGTGTTGTATCCTGTTTGATTGAAAAGGTTGTAAAATGATGTCTGCGGAGTAGCCGTGGTGAATACAGTATCGGAAAAATTCACCAGAATGACCAGCTCTTTGATTACAGAAGTGCTTTTGACTTTGTTCGCCGAACGTGTATTCACTATGTTACCGGCTTTGACCAGATTTATAAGCCTTTTTCCAAGCGGTACAGTGTCTGACGATATGGGCGCAGCAATGATTTTTTTGAAAAAGAGCTGTCTTTTGGTTTTTAATAGAGCTTTCTGATTAATGTTTTTAATAAAATGAACTTCTTCGGGCCTTCTTTGCTCCGGGTTTTTGGCCCGGAATGTTGATGTTTGCAGGCCGGTTCCATTATTCGCGACATAATGATATGCCCCATCTGCTTTTTGCGTAATCATCAGATTGTCACTGGTGGTCATATAGTGCAAATGTTCATCACCGTGCAGCCGAACCGACAATAACGTTCCATCCGGCTGTTGAACCGTGACAATTCCGGGAATTGCACGGACAGCCGAAAGTTGCAAAGCAATTAAAATGCAAATTGAGAATATGTATATTCTTAAATTGTTGATTTGCATCAGGATTGCAGGTGTTGTTAAACAGCCCGGCATCTCTGTGAAGATTGTCGGGCGTTGGTTTTTGGTTCGGTTCTTTGTTCCGGGATTCAGGTTCCGTTGTATTATTCCCGGTGGTGATATTTCAGCCTGTTTAAACAGGGAAATTTCAGAGCTCTGGTTCTGTTTTGATGTCTTTAATCATCAGTTGAACGGTAGTGTTGCCGTTAAAAGTGTTTTCTTCAAGGGTGTAACAGATGTCGAGCGGGTTCAGTGCTTTCAGATAGTCGTTGAATTCCCACATCCTGAATGCAATGCCATTCATTACATTTTCAGAACTTGAGTCTACGAGTTCCATTTTTAAATGCTCTTGCTCTTTTCCTACAAGCCGGCTTGTGCCATAGTCAAAAACACGTTTAGTACAGAATACAGGTTTCATGTTTTCAGGACCAAACGGGCTGAATTGCTTTAAAACGCGGAAGAATTTCGGAGTAATATCTTTAAATTCTATGGTGGCGTCGATGTCAATCAGAGGGTGTTGCTGTTCCGGGAGAATGTTCTCGGCTACATAGGCTTCAAATCGTTGTGTAAACGGCTCTACATTTTCTTCTCTGAGTGACAAGCCCGCAGCATAGGTGTGGCCTCCGAAGTTTTCCAGTAAATCACGACAGGTTTCAATGGCTTTGTAAATGTCGAATCCCGGAACCGAGCGAGCCGACCCTGTGGCCAAACCGTTCGATTTCGTAAGGACAATTGACGGGCGGTAATACAATTCGGTAAGCCGCGAAGCTACAATACCAATTACTCCTTTGTGCCATTCACTGTTGTAGACTACAATCGATTTTTTAAGACTGAGTTCTTCCAGTTTGTCCAGAATGGCAGCGGCTTCGTCTGTGATTGTCTTGTCGAGGTCTTTGCGTGTCTGGTTATATTGATTGATGCAATCGCTTTTTTCGCGGGCAAAAATCTCGTCGCGGGCAACTAACAGGTCAACGGCTTCACGTGCTTTCTGTATACGTCCCGATGCATTGATGCGAGGACCTATTTTGAAGACTATATCGCTGATAGAAATATCTTTATCGTTTAATCCGCAAATGTCGATGATGCTTTTGAGTCCCAGTGAAGGAGACGAATTGAGCTTTTTTAGTCCATAGTAAGCTAAAACACGGTTTTCGCCCGTGATGGGGACAATGTCGGAGGCAATGCTTACGACGACCAAGTCGAGAAGCTGGTAGAGCAGTGCAAGATCAATGTCGTTGTTGATGGCGAATGCCTGCATCAGCTTAAATCCTACTCCGCAACCAGAAAGATGCTCATACGGATATTCGGAATCGATCCGTTTTGCATCCAGTACGGCCACAGCATCGGGAAGCTTTGCGTCCGGCATGTGGTGGTCGCAAATGATAAAATCCACGCCAAGCTCTTTGGCGTATTCTATCTTTTCTACGGCTTTGATCCCACAGTCAAGCGCTATCACCAAGCTGAATCCATGCGCGGCGGCATAATCTATGCCGGTATATGAAATTCCATATCCTTCTGTGTACCTGTCTGGTAGATAGTAATCGATACTGGAAGTGAACTGGAGTAAAAACTTGTAAACCAAAGAGACAGCCGTGGTTCCGTCAACATCGTAATCGCCATATACCAGTATCTTTTCTTTTCTTCCTAATGCTAAATTTAACCTCTCAATAGCCTTGGCCATGTCGGGCATAAGAAAAGGATCGTGCAGATGAGCCAAATCGGGTCTGAAGAATTTTTTTGCTTCATCAAAACTGGTTATCCCTCTTTGTGCCAATAACTGAGTTAATATTGGGCTGATCCCAAGTTCTTCTGCCAAACTGTCGCTTATTTTCTGTTGTTCATCCCTTAGCTTTAGAAAATTCCAATGAGTGTTAATTGACATATGTTGTGTGAATTTATTCTCTGTATATCAAACTATTTACGAAGCTCTTATGATAGTGCTTGCCTGATGAGAAAGAATTCCCGTCTGATAGTTTTTAATCTGTAAAAATAGAGAAAAACTGTGACTTTATCATTAAAAAAGTGCTTTCCTGTGTTTAACTGCTATGGTGATTAATGGTTGTGCATGATAACGGTTTGACAAATAGTTCTTTGGGTAGTTGCTAAAATCAGACCTTTTGAGTTAATTACTGTTAAACATGCACATTTCTTTATATTTTGTGTAATTTTGCCGTCCAAAATCTAACCAACAATGATTGATCAGAATCTGATAAAGCTTTACGAACAAAGCTTTATATCTCATTGGGACAATAAAGCTCTTACCGATTACGGAAGCTCCGAGGCATTGTGTTATTCGGATGTGGCTAAGGAAATTGCACGTATTCATATTATCTATGAAAAGATGCACATCCGTAAAGGGGATAAGATTGCTATTGTCGGCCGCAACTCCACCAAGTGGGTGATGGCATACATGGCAACTATAACTTACGGAGCTGTTGTAGTTCCTATTCTTCAGGATTTTAACGCAAATGATATTCATCATATTGTAAACCATTCGGAGTCCGTCGTTTTATATGTCAGTGATTTTATCTGGGAGAACCTTGAAGAAGATAAAATGCCGGAATTGAGGGCTGTATTTTCTCTTGACGATTATCGTTGCATTTGTCAGCATGACGGAGAAACAGTACAAAAAATGCTTCGCACTGTCGATTCGGAATTTCAGCAACGCTATCCAAAAGGGTTTGGTAAGGCCGATGTGAAATATGCGAATGTGGATAATTCTGAGCTTATCTTACTGAACTATACGTCGGGTACTACAGGATTTACAAAAGGGGTCATGCTTTCGGCCAATAACCTCGCCGGAAATGTTCTGTTTGCGCTTCGCACAGGCATAATGAATGACAGAACCCGAATTGTCTCTTTTCTGCCGTTGGCACATGCCTACGGATGTGCTTTCGAATTTTTATCTCCTCTTGCGTCGGGAGGACACATTACATTGCTCGGAAAGATCCGCTCTCCCAAAGTTCTGCTTCAGGCAATGTCTGAAGTAAAACCGACAATCATACTGACGGTACCCCTGATTCTTGAAAAGATATATAAAAAGCAGGTTCAACCGATTATCAACCAACGTGCTATCCGTTGGGCACTGAATATTCCTATCCTTGACAGCCGGATACTCAGCACCATCAATAAAAAGCTGGAGGCTGCGTTCGGAGGTGAATTCGAGCAGGTAATTGTGGGTGGAGCTCCATTGAATCCAGAGGTGGAAGAGTTTTTGCTGAAAATTAAATTCCCGCTTACCGTCGGTTACGGCATGACGGAATGCGCGCCTTTAATCAGTTATTCCTATTTCAAAGAATATATCCACAATACATGCGGAAAAATTCTGGATGGGATGGAAGTGAAAATTGATAATAAAGATCCGCAAACGGAGGTGGGCGAGATTTGTGTCAGGGGCGAAAACGTTATGCTGGGCTACTACAAGAATGATGAGGCCACAAAAGCGGCTTTCGATACAGATGGATGGTTTCATACAGGAGATCTGGGAACAGTCGATTCAAATGGCGTAATTGCTATTCGGGGTCGCTCCAAGACGATGATTCTAGGACCGAGTGGGCAGAACATTTATCCGGAAGAGATTGAGGCTAAGCTTAATAATATGCCTTTTGTGATGGAGAGCCTGGTTGTGGAAAACGACGGAAGATTAGTAGCTCTGGTTTATCCTGACTATGAAGGGGTAGATGGTACGCAAATTCGTCAGGAGGATTTGGAAACAGTGATGGAAGAAAACCGTAAAATGTTGAATTCCGAGCTGTCATCTTATTCTTCTGTGGCAAAAATCATGCTTTATCCAAACGAATTTGAGAAAACACCTAAAAAAAGTATCAAAAGATATTTGTATTCAAATTCCACTAAATGAGAGTTTTAGTGATTTTTTGAACTGATTTATATTTAAAATAATGTTAATCGATGGTTTTTTTTGTACACTGTATTGAAATGAGTTGTACCTTTGCATCGGTTTTGATACCAAACTTATTTATGTTTAATTTTAAAAGGTAAAAGAAAATGAAAAAGTTAGTTTTGTTATTCGCTGTTGTTGCTGCTGTTGCATGTGTATCTTGCTCTTCTAAAAAAGCTGAAGAAGCTCCTAAAACTGATAGCGTTACAGCTCCTGCTCCTGCTGCTGTTGATTCAGCTAAAGCTGACACTGCTGCTGCAGCCGCTACTCCTGCAAAATAATTTTGCAATAGCGAAAAAAATTAAAGTCCGTTTTTTAACGGACTTTTTTTTTATCTTTACAGCCAGTAAATCTAACTATCATTCTATCTTCATTATGAGAAAAACTAATCTTTTCCTCTTGTCTTTAGTAAGCCTTGTCTTGTGTCTGTCCTCTTGTTCCGATAAAAAACACTTCAAAGTAGATGGAAGTATCAGTGATGCTTCAGGTTCTGTTTTGTACCTTGAAAAAGATGGTCTTTTGAAAACTTCAATCGTTGATTCATGTGTGTTGAAAGCCGACGGTTCTTTTTCTTTTAAGGCTGGCCGGCCTGATGCGCCCGAATTTTACCGCTTGCGTATCAAAAATTCCGATATTCTTTTTGCCATTGATTCGTGTGAACACATCTCTGTAAAAGCTTCTGCTAAAACGATGGCATCACAATATTCAATCGAGGGATCTCTTGCTTCATCAAATATAAAAGAGCTGAGATTGTCGCTGATTGCTCTCCAGAATAAAGTCGCATCGTTGTTGAAACAGCGCAACCCTCAGAACGAAGCCCAAATAACTGCTGAATTAGATACTGCAATTAATCAGCATAAAAAACTTGCAAAGAAAATTGTATTGCAAAATCCGCTTTCGTCTGCTGCATATTATGCGATATTCCAACAAGTGAATGGCTATAATCTTTTTACCCCTTACGATAAGGAAGATCGTCGTTATTGTGCTGCTGTTGCAACTGCATTTTATACTTATCACCCCAAAGCCGAAAGAACTCTTAGCCTGTACAATTTTGTGATGCAGGCAATAGTAGCCGATCGTCAGGCGCGTAATCAACAAACGCTGAGCAAAATGATGCAAACAGCCAAAGCCGACATGATTGACGTGGAAATGACAACCAATAGAGGGCAAGTTGCCAAGTTGTCTGATTTGAAAGGCAAAACAGTTATTCTGGACTTTACTATTTATCAGGTAGAACGTGGTTCTGAGTATATTCTGGCTCTGAGAGATCTCTACAACAAATACCATGCAAAAGGATTGGAAATCTATCAGATTTCTCTTGATCCGGATATTGACTTCTGGCGTCAGGCATCACAGAATCTGCCCTGGATTTGTGTTCATGGCACTAACGGAACTCCGGCCGCAGTTGCTACGTATAACGTAACCGACTTGCCTACCCGTTTCCTTATCAACAAAGAAGGTGCTGTTGTGAAACGTAATCCTACGGCTGCTGATATTCAAAAGGCAGTTGAATAAGTAGCATAATGATCACGGGAGCAAAGCAATATGATCCTCGTGTTGCAGCTGCTCTGATTAAAGAAAAAGCACTTCAACTGGGATTCTCAGCTTGTGGTATAGCCCGGGTTCATCCCTTGCCGGATGATTCGGATTACCTTCAGAAGTGGTTGGCTGCCGGGCATAGCGGAAAGATGGGTTATCTGGCAAATCATGCCGACCTGAGAAACGATCCATCGGTATTAGTTCCGGGAGCAAAGTCTGTTGTCGTTGTCCTGCTGAATTATGCGACTTCTTTTTCTCAGCAGTCAGAAAGTCTGAAAATAGCTCGTTATGCACATGGAGATGACTATCATTTTGTTGTAAAACAATTTTTGGGAGAACTCTTACGTTTTATAGCAGACGAGATTGCTCCGGTAGCAGGAAGAGTTTTTTGCGATTCGGCTCCGGTGTTTGAAAGAAGATGGGCGCATGAGGCAGGTCTCGGCTGGATTGGGCTTAACCATTGCTTGATTCATCCCAAATTCGGCTCTTTCTGTTTTATCGGCGAACTGATTATTGATCTTGAGCTGGAATATGACCATCCGATCGAAGGTGATTGTGGTTTTTGCGGACGTTGCGTTACTGCGTGTCCAACGGAGGCCATTCAGCCGCAAGGATTTCTTAAAGCCGAAAAGTGTATTTCGTACCTTACGGTAGAGCTGAAAGATGAGATACCGCAGGAATATCAACAAAAACTGAGTGGATATGTTGCCGGATGCGACAAATGTCAGGAGGTTTGTCCCTGGAACCGCAAGGCATCGGCTTATACGGCTCCAATTTGGGAAGTCGATAAAAGTATGTTGCTGATGTCGGATCAGGATTGGTTATCACTAGAAAAGCCCGAATTCAAAAGGAAATTCTCCAAGAGCTCGTTAACCCGGCTAGGATATAAAAAGCTGATGAAGAATTGCCAAATCGCATTTGAAGCTGCAGAAACAGGCAGAGAAGCGCACACACAACAGAAAACTAATTCAACGATTATATGAATCTGTTTGGTAAAATTATTTTTAGAAAACTCAAAAGTACAGAAGCCTTTGAAAAAGAGAAGGATGAGTTGCTTCGTGCTTATGAGCGCTATGTTGCTATTGAAAACTCCGAATTGTTGCAGGAATACAAAGCATTGCGCAAGGAGGTGAAGTCCGCAGCATTCAAAGAAAATAAGAAGGTACTGATTAACCGCAAATTCAAAGATACAGAAGAGTATCGGAATTGGCGGAAATTCCATAAACTGGAGAAAAACTGGAAACTTCATCATTATTACACAATAGCCTCTTCTAAAGAACTGGCCGAATTTCTTGATTTTAAGGAAACTCCTCAGTATGAGTTTGTAGGGAATAAAATTGAACTGAAGAAGTCGGAAACTCTCAGAAAGTTCCGGGCTTATGAAAAATCGAAAGATTACAAACTTTATACACGCTTTCATGACTCTTACGTTGTGAAGGAATATGAACGATTGAAGGGTGTTGTTTCCAGTGAGGAATTTATTCGTTTCAAAGAGTTTTGGTCAGATCCTCACCGTTGGGAAAAGACTGAAGCTTACAAACAGGAAGAAAAATTCAGACAACTTTCCCAACATATAGATATCGTATTTTATCAGCGCACCGATCCTTCGTCATTCGCGTTTCATTATAACTGGAAGATGGTTTTTAATGACGAGTTCAATGGTGTGGCTCTCGATCGTAAAATATGGGATTATGGTTATTATTTCAGCGATCCTTCCCTGATCCGGGATTATTCTCTGACGCAATACAAGCAGGCAAACAACGGAGGTAAAAATGTCAGCGTTGCTAACGGTTGGATGGTTATTGAAACGTTGAAGGAAAAAACCAGAGCAAGAGCGTGGGACGATCAGTTGGGCTTCATCTTTCACGATTTTGATTACACCTCAGATGTGATCAATGCCGGCGAATCGTATCAGTTCACGGAAGGGATTGTCGAAGTGAAATTGAGAATCCGTGATGGCGATATAACTCACGTGTGTAGCCTCGTTAGTGAAAATAAATTGCCTCAGATTAATATTTTCCATTTTGATTGCAAGCATATTACGGTAGGAAACGCATGGAAGGACGGAATTCAAACGGAAATCATTAAGGGTATCTCTCCTTCGGATTTTTATATTTACAGGTTGGAATGGACTTCAGAAGAGTTGATTTGGAGTGTTAACAATATTGAAGTCTTCCGTACCCGTAAAGGCGTTCCTTATATTCCTCTTTTCCCTCTTTTTGCTTCAGTGGTTGATAAGCATCAGGATGGAACCGGAACGCTGGATGTGGATTGGATAAGAATATATCAAAAGAATAAAACTAAATAAGGCTTTTTATTATCAATACCGGAAAGAAATCTCGCACAACAATGTATCTTGAAGAAATGAAACAAGTGCTCCGTCAGGAAGCGGATGCAGTTTTAAATATACCTGTAGGAGAGTGTTATAACGATGCAATTAATCTTATTTGCACACACGTTCACGAAAAGAAGGGAAAACTGGTGACCAGCGGTATGGGAAAGGCCGGTCAAATAGCCTTGAATATCGCGACAACTTTTAGTTCAACGGGAACACCATCCGTTTTTCTGCATCCAAGCGAAGCACAGCATGGTGATTTGGGTGTGTTGCAGACAAATGACGTGATGTTGCTGATTTCCAATTCAGGTAAAACCCGGGAAATTCTGGAACTGGTAACTCTTGCCAGAAATTTGTATTCCCAGATTCCGTTTATTATCATAACGAGTAATCCGGAATCTCCGCTTGCAGAAATTGCGCATACTCTTCTTTTGACGGGCAATCCTGAAGAGGTTTGTGCTTTAGGACTTTCCCCCACAACGTCGACTACAGTAATGACTGTAATTGGAGACGTACTAGTGGTGGGTACGATGCGCAAAATCGGCTTTACACGTGCTGACTATAACAAGCGTCATCACGGAGGGTATCTGGGTCAGAAATCGAAGGAATGACCCCTGTGTGCTCGTTCTAATTGCCGACACTCTTTTTAGAAAGACGATTCGTAAAAATAATAAAGGCTTTCCAGTTTGAAACATTTCAACGGGAAAGCCTTTGTAATTGGTAAATATTGGAAATTATTTTTCGTTGAAGAAGAATTTATAAAGTAATCCTGCAACACAAGCTCCGGCTATTGGAGCTAAGATAAATAGCCATAATTGTCCGATTGCCCAATCGCCTGCAAAAAGTGCCTGACTAATGCTCCGGGCAGGGTTTACAGATGTATTTGTAACGGGGATGCTGATCAGGTGGATGAGTGTGAGTGCCAAGCCAATTGCAATTCCGGCAAATCCTTTTGGAGCTCTGTGGTCTGTAGTTCCGAGAATGACAATCAGGAACATAAATGTCATTACAAACTCACAAACAAGAGCCGCTATCATGCTGTAGCCACCAGGAGAGTGCTCTCCATACCCGTTGGCTGCAAAGTTGCCAATCTCGCTACCGTTGCCTGTAGTTATTACAAATAGAACTGTAGCCGCAAGGATGGCGCCTGTAATTTGAGCTGCAATATAAGGAAGTAACTCTTTGCCGCTGAAGCGACCGCCAATCCATAATCCAAAAGATACCGCGGGATTAAGATGTGCCCCTGAAATGTGCCCAAGTGAGTATGCAATTGTCAGAACGGTTAACCCGAATGCCAGAGCGACTCCCAAAAGACCAATGCCAACATTTGGAAATGCGGCGGCCAAAACAGCGCTACCACAACCTCCCAAAACTAACCAAAATGTACCGATTAATTCTGCCACAAGTTTCTTTGTCATAATCTTGTTTGTTAGGTGAATGTGATTTAACTAAATAATTTAAATTTATCGCAAATATAATTCAAATATGTATATTGTGAGAGGTTTGTGAACATAATAAAAGGTGCGGTGTGGTAATTTGGATACAAGCTAGTTTGTTTGTTCTGTAGGTAAGGGAAAGATATACAGCCTATTAATTGGGGTGCGTTTGCCTTTTTATTCAATTTAAAAAATGACAAATCGAATTGGTCAAGTCAATGTGATTGTAGTAGGTAGTTTGATTACAGCCAGATTTCTATGTCAGCAGGCAATAAGTCGGATGTCTCGTGAATTGCAATGATGGTGGTGCAGTAGTGTGCTTTAGACCATTTCAGAATCAGGGTAGCAATTTTTTCTGTCAGTTCTTTGTCCAATCCGGTAAACGGTTCGTCGATAAGCAGTAACTGCGGTTCTGACACTAAGGCTCTTGCAAGTGCTACCCGTTGGCACTGACCGCCACTTAGCTGGTTCGGATAGCTATCAGAAAGTTCACTAATTTCCAGAGCATTCAGTAGCTCTGTTACTGTTGAGATTTCGGTATCTTTCGGGGCTGTTATCAGGATGTTTTCTTTGGCCGTAAGCCATGGTAGTAATGTCGCAGTTTGGAACAGGTAGGCTTTTTTTACGTTAGCACCCTCTATAACCCCCTCTTCGCTGCTAGTGATCCCGGCTACAATGTTGAGCAGGGTTGTCTTGCCTTTGCCGGAGACTCCAGTTACCAAACAGATACTACCGGAGGGTATTTCGTACGATATCCTTTCAAAAAGTGTTTTACTATCATATCGTTTTGTTATTCCACTTATTTTGAGGTTTTCAGGAGACTGGTTGTCAGTCTTTTTGTGGTTCTGGCCTCTGGAAATGGTTGTATGTCGCTCTTTTTTTAGTAAGTATCTCAGAGCTTCAGTGAGCATAAAACTAACCACAATCGCAATAAAAGTCCAAGCGATCAGATCCGGTACATTGATAAACATTTGAGCGGTTCGCATTTCGACGCCTATGCCGGCAAAAGGTTTTGACAGCACCTCGCCCATGATAATTGCCTTCCATCCAAACCCGAATGCAGTAACACATCCGCTTTCAAAGAATGGCTTTAATGACGGCCAGTATATGTATCTTGCTTTGGTTCGAAAGCTTAGTTGGTAAACAAATGCCAGCTTCTCATAGTCGCTGTTAATGGATTGCACTCCTTTGATAATGTTTTCGCACAGAACCGGAAACATGGTCATCAATGCAATAACAGGTGCAACGGCTTCGGTCGGAAGCCAGAGAATAATGAGTAAAATGAATGCGACTACCGGCGTTGAACGCAGTGTTGAGAGCAATGGATTGAAATAGTGAAACCAGAAGCTCTTTTTACCACACAGAAATCCGATCGGGAGTGCCAGCAAAAAGGCTACGATGACCCCTGCTAAACCTCTGAGCAGTGTTGCTCCGAGCGAGATGTAGAACGAGGGAAGCGAAAACAGACGAAACACGGAGAAAAACAACCCTCCAACCGAAGGAATCAGTTGTGGATAATTAATCCAGGAAGCCACAGCTTGCCATAGAATAAGTGCGGTGGCTGCGGAGAGGATCCATGCTGTCGTTCTTTTATGTTTCATCTCGTTCGGTTATTCTTCGTTTGTGTGGAAGCCAATCCGTCGGCGCGACTCCCGTGACAGGCGTTTGTCGGTCTGAAGCTCTGCCAGCGACCGATTTATTAGCTCTAGTTGCATACGGGTATCTTCGTTAATATCGTTCTGGTCTGCAAAAACTTCTTCCATGTACAGCCGTAGCTCCCGAACTTCCTGTTGCAGTTCGGTCATCTTTTCAATGGGAGAGTGGATTAATAAATGCCGGGTTGCCACAAATGCCCGCATGATGGCAATATTCATTTCAATAGCAACGTCACTGTTCAATAGCCCGGATAGCATGGCAACACCTTGTTCCGTAAAGGCATATGGTAGATAGCGGTGACCACCTCTGTTTGAGGTCGCAAATTGCGACCTCAAACTTTGCCATTCCGTGTTTGTGAGTTCAAACATGAAATCAGGAGGAAAGCGTTTTCCGTTTCGTTTGACGGATTCTTTCAATCTCTTGGTTTCTGTATCGTAAAGCGCTGCCAGATCGAAATCCAGCATCACTTTTTGGCCTCTGATTGTATAAATCTTGCTTTGAATCAGGTTTGTTTCCATGCGAAGTTGGTTGTAATATCTGCTTCGCAAATATAATTCAAAAAATTAGATGCAACTGTCGGTTGTTAAAAGAAACCGGAGATAGCGATGTCTGTCTGAATTCCACAAAAAAACGCCGTTGTCCGAAGACAGCGGCGTTTCTATATTTGAAGTAAAAATTATTCCGAAACTACTTCGAAAGGAATTTCTACGCTTACTTCTTTGTGAAGTTTCAATACTGCTTTGTATTGGCCAACTTCTTTAACAGCTTCTTTGATAACAATAACCTTGCGGTCAACATTATAGCCTGCTTTTTCGAGAGCTTCAGCAATCTGAATGTTGTTAACCGAACCAAAGATTTTGCCTGTTGAGCTGGTTTTTGCGCCGATGGTGAGAGATACACCTTCCAGCTTTTGCGCCAGTTCCTGAGCTTCAACTTTGATTTTTTCGAGCTTGTGAGCACGTTGTTTCAGGTTCTCAGCAAGCATTTTTTTAGCTGAAGGAGAAGCGATAACGGCTTTTTTTGTAGGAATCAAATAGTTACGACCGTAACCGTCTTTCACTTTTACGATATCGTCTTTGTATCCTAAGTTGTTAATGTCTTCTAATAAAATGATTTCCATATAAAAATTCCTCCTAGTTTATTTCATCATGTCGGTTACGTAAGGAAGCAAAGCCAAATGGCGTGCTCTTTTCACAGCTTGAGCTACTTTGCGTTGATATTTCAACGAAGTACCGGTGAGACGACGAGGAAGGATTTTGCCTTGCTCGTTCAGGAACTTTTTCAGGAATTCGGGATCTTTATAGTCGATGTATTTGATACCGTTCTTTTTGAAACGACAGTATTTTTTCTTTTTTGTGTCAACTGTCGGTGGGTTCAAATATCTGATTTCAGGATTGTTTGCTGCCATAATTATTTTTCCTTTCCTTCTTTTTTAGACGATTTCAAACTTTTTCTTTTTTCGGCATATTCTGCGGCGAATTTGTCCATGTGGAATGTCAGGAAGCGGATGACGCGTTCGTCACGACGATACTGAAGTTCCAGTTTTTCTACCAAAGAAGGTTCTCCTTTGAATTGCAGCAAGGCATAAAAGCCTGTTGACTTTTTTTGAATGGGATAAGCAAGCTTGCGCAGGCCCCATTCTTCTTCATTGACAATTTCAGCTCCCTCTTGTGTGAGGATGCCTTTGAATTTGTCAACCGCTTCCTTCATCTGAACATCAGACAAAACGGGAGTTAAAATGAAAACGGTTTCGTAATGGTTCATACTTAAATTTTTAATTATGTGGTTAAAAATGCGGGTGCAAAGATAGTGAATTTTTATTTACGGGCAAATTGTTTGATAGACAAAATTTTCCATCTTTTCATTTGCATTGAAAACACTATCTCTGCACTCGTGGGAATGTAACGGAAATGCTTATTTCAGGTTGATTTGCATGGCGTCGTCTTTCAGATCGCAAACGGGCAGCTGTTGCTGACCGAAGCCGTGCAGGATAACTTTAACTTGCTTGAATTTGCAGCTATAGCTACCTTCTTTGGCCGAAAAACTTAACTTGTTACCTGTTGCATCGTAGTTGATGCTTCGTTTGTAGAACTGGCCTTGTTCGTATTGATAGGTTTCGCCATCGTCTTCGTAATAAACAAACGAACTGTTGCTGTCTCCTTTCCAGACATGCAAATATAAAATTCCGTCGCCTTTTTCTTTTGTGCTTTGAACCGTACATTGCATCGGAATGATAGCCCCAGCTTTTATGAATACAGGCAAATCGGTTAACGGAGCATCTACGTTGTAGATTTGTCCTCCTTTATACACTTTGTCTTCGCTGCGGAAACGATACCAATTGCCGGATCCGGGAAGATATGCAGAGGTGACGTTTGTGGTTGAAACTACCGGACAAACCAGCATGTTTTGCCCGAAAAGGAACTGGTTCTGGAAGCGGTTGTCGTAAGCATTGTTGTCGTATGTATAGTCGATTGGCAACATGCGGTTAACCGGCATTCCATCGGTGTGAGCCTGATAGAAAGTGCTGTAGAGATAGGGCATCAGCTGGTAACGTTCCTCAAGTACCTTACGTATTTTGTCAGTATTGGCATCGCCAAAGAGCCAGGGTTCACGCGAGTTGTAATCGATGTGGGTATGGTTGCGGAAAAGAGGAGTGAATTCGCTCACACTCATCCAGCGAACAAACATGTCGGGGGTTGGGTTGCCCATAAATCCACCGATGTCCATGCCAACGTAAGGAACTCCGGTTACTCCCATGCTGTTGATGAGACGAACCCCAAGCAGGATGTGTTCATCGCTGCTGACGTTGTCGCCGGTCCATTGTGCCGAATATTTCTGAACACCAGGGTAGGAGGCTCTTGTCAGTACAAACGGACGTTGACCGTTCATCAGTTTTTTGGTTCCTTCGAAGGTGGAACGGGCCATCAGCAGACCGTAGGCGTTTTTTACCCCGTTCAATGTTTGCTTGTCTTTCCCTTCACCGAATTCGATCAGTGTAGGAATCTCTTTGCCCCAGGCCGAGGGTTCGTTCATATCGTTCCAGAATCCACGGATACCGTTGTCGACATGCGATTGTTTGAAGTTATTACCCCACCATTTGCGGGCTGCTTCTTTTGTGAAATCGGGGAAATGGCACGGGCCTGGCCAAACGTGACCGATGTAGGGTTTTCCTCCGGGGTAAGTAGCAAAATAATTTTTTGCAAGTCCTTCTTCGTAAGCTTTGTATCCTTTTTCAACTTTGATGCCCGGGTCAATGATGGTAACCATGTCGAATTGCATGGATTTCATTTTGTCCATCATTCCTTTTACATCGGGGAATTTATTGCTCCAGGTGAATACTTTGTAATGATCCATGTAGTTGATGTCGCATACCATTACATCGGCCGGCATCTTTTTATCGCGGAATGTTTTGGCGATAGACAGCAGTTGATCCGGATTATCGTAACCCCAGCGCGATTGTTGAAAGCCGAGACTCCAAAGAGGAGGCATCGGAGTGCGACCGGTAAGGGCGGTGTAATCTTTGATGATGTCAGGAACTGTGGATCCTCCAAAGACATAGTAATTCATGTCTCCGTCGTCAGCTCCGAAATAGAACAACTCCTGATTGGCACCGCCTCCGAAGTTGAAATAAGATTTGTAGGTGTTGTCGAAAAAAATGCCATAGCACACCTTGTCGTGAATACCGATAAAAAACGGGAGGGTAGAGTAGAGTGGGTCTGTATCTACGCCGTAGGCAGGAGTGTCTGCGTTCCAGTTGTAGAAAGCATGTTCGCGGCGATTGATGTCGCCTGTTTTTTCTCCCAGCCCGATGAATTTCTCGTCAGTGTGGATTTTTTTATAGCAACTTACGTTGTTGCCGTACCAACTGATACCCAGTGTTGCTTCATCGCTGCACAGTTCTTCTCCGTTGCTGTTATAGACAGACATGCGGAAAGGGTTTTTTGAAATTTTGATGTTCAGGGAATCAGTTGTAAGGTTCAGACTTTCGTTATTGTTCGTTCCCATACGTAACGCACCTTGCGGGGTGAGGTTGTCTACGGCCCACGAACTGTCATAATTAGGTCTGGCTTTTGTTGCTCTTACCCGGATGGTAGTTGCGTTGTAGGCGGTGATGGATACGAATGCGTTGGCCGTTTTGATGGTAAAGCCACCTTTGACGGGCGAAACAGAAGTGACTTTCCCAATCTGCTCGCTCAGCCGGTGAGCCTGCCCAAAGCTGCTTGAAATCATAAAGATTGTAAGTGTGAAAAATGCAATACGTTTCATTGCGGATGAAAGATTAATTTGTGTTTGATAAATGAGTTTTGCTTTCCGTAGGAAGTTGATGCAAAGTTAATCTTTAGGATTCAGACCTCCAGTTTGAAACGAACCCGCCATCTGCCTTCGCTGAAATCGTGGCTGATGATGACGAATTTTCCGATCTCGGAGGTGTTTTCAACGTGAGTGCCGATGCAGGCACAGGCATCGTAGTCGCCGACCCGTATCACGCGGATGGTGTCGCTCGCGTCGTCGGGGAGTTTGCCCAAATCGAGAAAAGAAGCGGCTTCTTCTTTGCCGACAAAGCTGATCGTAACCGGAAGATTCGATGAGATTACTTCGTTGACGGTGCTGGTTATTTGGGTAATTTGTTCTTCAGTCGGTGCTTCCGAAAGCAGATAGTCGCATTTCGACTTCTTTCGTTCGATATGGGCGTTGCGAGAGCGTGGGCAACCGAACATGCGCACCATGGTTTGGTTCAAAATGTGCTCTGTGGTGTGCATTGGCGGGTATTCCTGCTTGTTGTGCGAATTTAATTCCGGTGTTTCCATTTTTTATCTTGCGTTATTTGATTGTTATTGTTTGACTTGCCGAATGCGCCGAAAAATCCGGAGCATACTGGCACTGAATGGTTGCAATGCCGTTGCTGTAGGTTCCGCTTCGTGTTATCCAGGTGGAATATTCGAATACGTAGGTTCCTTTCGGCAGAAACGAGAAAAAGAATTGCGTGGAGGCGTCTTTGGTACTTTGATAGTAGCATACCCGCTCTTTCCAGCGGCAACCCGAAAGTTGTTCGGTCGGTTCGAGACAGGCGGCTCGTTGGTCGGTAAGGGCGACGTACTCCATGTCGCGATCGGTGGTTACAACAAGTCGAACCGTCATTTTATCGCCGACTTTCAGTGCTGAACCCTTGGAGACGGGCGTCAGCACCGGACCGGTTGGTGATGACTGTTCGATGTAGAGCTTCTTGTCTACGTTCAACTGAGTGCCTTTCTGAGCTGTTACGTTGTTGAGCGTGGTTTCGTATTGCCAGTAAAGGGCTCCCCATGCCGGGTGAGTTTCGTTGTTTTTGACGGATATCTCTGCCATCGCCGGCTTAATCTCGTCGCGGGTAAAGGTTGTCTTGAAGTAACCGGTTCCGGCTTCTTTTACATTACTTGTTACTACTTGTTTCCCCAATTTTACCTGAACATCGTTTTTGCCAGACAACCAGTCGGAGCCGTTCATTAGCAGGGCATACACTGCATCGGCAGTGGCAATAGGCGAGTGCCAGCGTTCGGTTTGCTTTTGCGACAGGAGCCAGAACCGCATGTCGTCGGTTTGCTGTGCGTTGCTGTTGATTTCGGTTAAGGCTTCAATGATAGCTGTTTGCGTGGCAATGTCCGACTCGTGCCACCAGAGTCCGCTCCGGTTGTTTTGCCAAAACATTCCTTTTTCGTCGGTTGTGGTAGCGTTTTCTTCCAGCGATTTCACGATGTCGGCTGCCAGTTTTTTGTCGCCGTAACGTTGCGCGGTGACGGCTATCAGTGCTTTGCCAAACAGGGTGCAGTCGGTCCAGTTGGCGGCCAATAGTTTTTTGAAGAAGTCAACAGCTTCCTCGGCTTCTTTGTCGGTGGCAATGTCGTGGTAAGAACTCCGCATGTAGAAGTAGTAGATTTGATCAGGAGAAAGCCATTTTCGCTTTTTCCACTCTTTGTCGTACTTCTTCATCTCTTCAAAGTCGCGCACCATGCTTTGATCTGTATAACGCAGCGCTTTTCGGATCATTTCCTGTTCTTTGTCCAAATAGCTTTCGGCGCCCATCCTGGTAAGGCGCGCCATGCCTTCGAGAATGTATTGCGTCAGGAAACGGTCTTCGCTCATTCCTTTGAACCACGTGAATGCACCGTTGCTCAATTGCAGCGCACTTAGCGTTTCCATTGCCTGACGGCGGTTATCGGCCTGACGGTTTGCATCGAAAAGCTCGGCGATCCGTTGCTTTTGAGCCGATTCGCTTTTGGCTTCCAATACCCACGGAGTTTCTGTTAACAGGAGGTTCTTCAGCTCCTCGTCTTTTTCGAGATTCGACTGCAGGGCGTTGCCTGATTGTTGCCATTGCCGGAAAGTTTCGGCAGTCTTCGGATCTGATTTTGCAATGGCAGCAGCCAATGTGTTGGCATAGTAGGTAGAAAACCACGAAACCAAGCAGTCGTTGTTGGGTAGGGACAACGTCGGAAGCGCCTGCAGGGCATACCATGTCGGATTGGCCGTCATTTCGAGCGTCAGGCTTTTGCTATCTACTTTGGATGATTCCGTTTTCAGGCGTTCAAACGTGAATTCTTTTGTTTGTTTCGTCCTGACGCGGAACGGGAAAGTTTCGGTTACCCGCAATTTATCGGGCAGAACAGGTAAATAATGTTCTTCTCCGTCGCTGAATTCGTCGGTGGAAGCCGTCACTTTGCAGATAAGCATTTGTTTGCCTGCAAAACCGGCAATCTTCCATGCAAGCATGGTGCTGCCATTCTGTTCGGCAACAAAGGGTCGGTTGGCCTCTGCTGCCGGAAGTGTTTGGTTAGTTTCGGGATCGGTCAGTTCGAGGCGGGCATTACCGGCCTGTCTTTTGTCCGAAAGATTCACCAGTTTGGCAGTAATGGTCAGAGTGTCGCTTTCGCGGACAAAACGGGGCATGTTGGGTTGCACCATAAACTGTTTTTGAGTTACGGTCTGTGCCGACCATTGCCCGAAATAGAGGTCTTTGGTGTGTGCCAGTCCCATCACCTTCCACCTTGTCAACGACTCGGGAACCGTGAAAGAGAATGATACCTCGCCGTTTTCATCCGTTCGCAGCTGCGGATAGAAGAAAGCTGTTTCTGCAAAATTTTTGCGGGGAGTGATATCTTGCTTTTTTTCAGCGGAGCTATTTGCGATACCCTTGAATTGAGGCATTTCTTCTACTATAGTGAATACCTCTTCTGATTTTGCAGAGCTTTTTAGCTTCCTTTGACGTGGAGATAATGCGATATCAGTCGTTGCATAGTTGTCTAAAATTATTGTGGGGGGAGTGATCTGGTTTATAGCGTGTTGATAATTAATGTAGTCTATAAAAGTATTGCCGGTTAAATAACTCCATCTGGGAGTTTGAGGAACACTATAATAATATTTAGGAAAAAAACGCCAGGAATTTTCACGGAAAATATCGAGAGACGCATCATACATGCTTATCATACATTCTGCTTGCCTGTATTTGTCTTCGTATTTTGGTATAATAATCTTCCATTCTTCCTTTGTGTTTGGAGTCAATTTGCTGCGAAAAATTGAGAATTTAGGTTCTAACTTTGTGTTGCGTTGCGCTCTGCGTATGGGAATTATTTCGGAGAAGTTTTTTTCATCTCTGATCAATGAAATTACCATTGTTATTCCTCTATCGTATTCTTTTTTGAATGGGATTTTTAAGTGCCGCATCTCGTTGTCAAATGTCATCCATTTGCTTTCGAGGATTTTGTTACCATCCATCAATTCGTACAGCACTCTGGCATCGGGAGCCGATGTGCCAAAAAGAATATCGGCAGTTTCGCCGGGCTCACAGCTTGTTTTTAATTCCTGAATCCAGCAATATCTTTTTATCGGCAGTTTTTTGTCATCGGGTGAATAAAGGATAAAGGTTTTTGTGACTTCCGTCAGACGTCCTTGCTCGTCTTTTGCCGATAGTTTAATAAGATATTTGCCGGATTCCCATTTTTCGGGATGAGCAATGCTGATTTTCTTCTCGTTCCCGGTGTCGATATTGCCGCTTAAAAGTTGCTGTTCAATATTTGTCAGATCCTCGTTGTGCGCTTTTTCGGTATATTCAGTATCGGGTTTCAATCGTGATAATGTGTACGATACTGTTGTTTTTACGGGAGCGTCATTCAGATTAAAAGCCGCTATTCCAATGTCAAAAGGCTTGGCCTTATCGACGATTTCTTTCGTGTCGGCAGTAAGGTACATGGATATATCCCCTACAGAAAATGACATTTCATTTTTTTGAGTTTCTCCGTTGGTGTCGGTAATTTCTGTGGCTACAGAATAGGTGTAAAATTGCTTGTATCCTGCCGGAGTTTCATCTTGTTTTTGTGGAATAAACGAGATGTCAAACTGACCTTTTTCGTTACTCTTGAGTTCCCCGTTTAATATTTCCTGATCCTGCATTCTCAGCCAGTGCATTAACCAGTGAGGCCGGCGAACAACACGGTATTTGACGGAGGCCTTCTCTATCGGGAAATCGGCATAGCTTCTGACATTTCCTCTGATGGTTACTTTGTCGCCAAAAGCCGGTGTTCCTTTGATGGTGTCAAATGTAATTTCGAAAGTAGGCCGTTTATACTCTTCTACTGCAAATGAAATGGAGGCTTTGTTTTCTATATTAAGAGAGAAATCGCCATTCAGACGGCCTTTCGGTAGCGTGAAACTGCCGGAGAAAGACCCAAAATCGTTTGTTTTGACGGCTTGTGTGCTTACTTCCTGTCGGTTGGCATCGCGAAGAGCGATACTGTAATTCTTCCCGGGGATTACCTGCGACGAATCCCGGGTGGCAAGCCATACTATTCCTTTGAAATAAATGGTTTGTCCCGGACGGTAAATCGCACGATCGGTGAAGAGAGAAATGCGGGGCTCTTTGTTCTCCGGCTGTTCTCCGGCATAAAAATAGGAAGAGACGCTGTTAACCGGAAAATATTTGTCATTAGCATTGGCTAATTGGATAAAAGTTCCGTACCGTTCCGGAGAAGCAAATTCACAATGGCCGTTTGAGTCTGACATGAAGGTTCCGGTTTGAGAGAATAGCATTTTTTCTCCATATCCGTTTTGTGTGAATGCGCTGATAGATACTCCTTCCAGAGGATGCCCCGAAACTCTGTCAACAACATACATGTCGGTCATCCCCTCTTGTTTTGTGCGGGTAAAATATGCCAGATCCGATACCGCAAATTTTCCGCATACCTGCTTGTCCGGATTTGAGCTGCCAGGTTCTGATACACAGTATTCATAGATGCCATAAGACGGAGTCTTGACGACAATTGTTGTGTCTGTTTCCCGGAAAAAAGACGATGGTTTGAGACTTATCTTTTGTGTCTCCATCAAAACAGCTCCCTTAGTAATTTGATTCCTGGATGCCCGTTGCTGACTCTTGTAGTAGTCCACGGTATTCATATCTATCCTGTACAGACGGATTTCAATCTGAGATACGTTCGCCGAAGAAAGTTTTATTTTCAGGGGACTTTTCGAAGCGATCACTTCCGGATTTTCTGCTTTTATCGTTCTTTCGGTAATTTGCTGTTGAATAGCTTTCAGAACGTTGATGCGCTTATACTTCGGGAAGCGTTGTATGCCCTCTGCACAAATGTCAAAAGCACGTTTTTTGTAGTCCAGAAAACGAGCTGTCTCGTTGGCTCTTTCTTTGTCATATTCATCGTGCTGAAGGTAATAGTTGGCAATGGCTGCCATTACTTCGACAATGTTCTCTGAGGTGGAATGTTCCTGACGTAATTGTTGTAAAGCGTTGAGATATAAATCGTCCTTCTGAACTAAAGAAGTATTTTGGTAAATGTAGTTGAGGCGTTCGAGATCCGTGTAGATCAATGCGGCTTCATTGTTGTTTTTCAACCGGAAGGTAAGCCATTGTCGGTAAATGTTAAGTATTTTTCCTTTGTAAGAACTGCCGGTATCTGTCTGGAGAATGAATGTGGATGCCGGTTCAAATAATTTTCGGTCGTTTAATTGTTGATTGTCAATTTGAGGATTATCGGCAAAAGCGGAAAGCGTCTCGATTGAGCGGGCACACAGAAAATCAAAAAGCGTGGGTTGTAACGTGCGGCTGTCGGCCCCGATCTCCATTATGGCTTCGTAGATGAGAGCGTTGGTGGATTGTAAAAGAGATGCATTTGCCAGCGATGCTTTTACATGATAAGCGATGGTGTCGGCAAAGATGTTAGCGCTCCATTCTTTTATGTCGGTCGGGATTTCTTTCGTTAGTTTCGTTCTCCGATTGATGGTGTAGCTGTGCTGTTGGTAATACTGTGTGTAGAGTTTTGCCAGCAAACTGTGCAAAACGGCCTGTTCGGTATTGTTTTTTGTTTTTGCCGTGTAGGCTTCCATTGCCTGAAGTTCAGATGAAAAACTATCCGGAACTTTTTCCATCAGGAAACGGAACCGGTAGAGCCAGCCTTTAAGAAACTGAGGACTGTTTTTCTCGATTTTGGCGGCATTCATCAACGAATCGACAGCCTGCAATGCCGATTGCGGGCGGCTTTTTGATTCGAAAGCAGCTATTCTTTCCCATTGTTTTGCATAGTTGAACGAATTTGCCGTAACTGACAAAAAGATGAAACATCCGATCAGGATGAAGGAAAAACGAATCTGTTTCATAATGGCCTGATTAATTATGTTGAACAAAGGTAATTATTTTATTAAAACCTTCGATGTGGTAGTCTGTGCGGCATAGATATTAGTGCTTTAAAGAAATAGACAGAAATGCTTCTTCAGTTAGCTTTGGCGGATATTTTTAGTCTGCTTATGTTAGATTTCTGAATAAAAAATAATCCGGTTCTATTTTTATCTATCTTGTTCATGCAGATTGAGCGGCCTTGTCCGGTGAGCCAAAAAACAAGGAAGGGAGCGGGAAGAATCGTTATTGTTTGAAGTTTCCGACGAGAGGAGGAAACGAGTTTGGACGATTTCCGCTTCCGAACGCCAGTTTTTTGAGCGAAGCGGGCATAGCCTTGAATTTTTTGCTTCCTTTTTGCTTCAAGGCAAAAAGGAAGTCGGGGTCAAGGGGTGGAAACCCTTATATTATTATATGCGTTTGTGTATCTCAACGGGCGAAAACAAAACAGGTAGCCAACCGTTCGGTCGACTACCTGTTTTTCGTGGAATTTATTAGAGCCTTATTTATCAGGCAAGCTTTTCAAGTTTAGCAATGTTGTCCTCAATGCTTGCATCGGGAACTTCAAAGTTGGTGAGCTTTCCTGCAAAGTAATTGTCGTATGCAGCCATGTCTATCAACCCGTGGCCTGAAAGGTTGAAAAGAATGGTTTTTTCTTTGCCTTCTTCTTTGGCTTTCAACGCTTCACGAATTGCAACGGCAATTGCGTGAGTTGATTCCGGAGCCGGAATAATACCTTCCGAACGTGCAAACAAAACCCCGGCATCAAAGGTGTCGAGTTGTTTGACTGCCTGCGCTTCGATTAAACCGTCTTTAAGTAATTGACTTACAATAGAACCTGCGCCGTGGTAACGTAAACCTCCGGCATGAATAGCTGCCGGTTCGAAGTCGTGACCGAGGGTAAACATCGGGATCAGCGGAGTCATACCGATGGTATCACCAAAATCGTATTCGAATTTACCGCGTGTCAGTTTTGGGCAGGAAGCCGGTTCTGCTGCGATAAAACGGGTCGTTTTTCCATCGACAAGATTGTGGCGAAGGAACGGGAAGGTAATTCCGGAAAAGTTGGAACCACCACCGAAACATCCGATTACTACATCGGGATAATCGCCTGCCATTTCCAGCTGTTTTTCGGCTTCAAGTCCGATGATGGTCTGGTGCAGAATAACGTGATTCAATACGCTACCCAAGGTGTAACGTGTGTCGGGGTGAGTTACGGCAGCTTCTACGGCTTCAGAAATAGCAACACCAAGGCTGCCAGGACTGTTGGGATGTTTTTCGAGATAAGAGCGGCCGGCAGCTGTACGTGTACTTGGCGACGGAATTACTTCGGCGCCATATGTCTGCATAACAAATTTACGGTAAGGCTTTTGGTCATAGCTGACTTTTACCATGTAAACCTGCAAATCGAGTCCGAAATGCTTACAGGCAATACTCATAGCACTTCCCCATTGGCCTGCGCCTGTTTCGGTGGTGATATGCTTGATTCCCTGTATTTTGTTGTAATAAGCCTGCGGAATAGCAGAGTTCAGCTTGTGAGAACCGACAGGGCTTACGCTTTCATTTTTGAAATAGATTTTTGCCGGAGTGTCCAATGCTTTTTCGAGACCCGAAGCACGAACTAATGGTGAAGGGCGGTAGATTTTGTAAAGTTGCCATACTTCATCCGGAATTTCGATGTAGCGTTCTTTCGAGAATTCCTGTTCAACCAGTCCTTTCGCAAAAAGACCTTCCATTTCTTCCGGTTTAAGAGGCTGTTTTGTGCCCGGATTAAGCATCGGAAGCGGTTGGTTTTTCATGTCGGCGATAATGTTATACCAAGCCTTGGGCATTTCGCTTTCCGGTAATTGAATCTTTTTCGTTGTCTTCATGAATGAGAAATTTTTTTATAAGTATTTGATTTAGTTCTTTCTGTAACAAAAAAAACCGCAGGTATGGGTTCCTGCGGTTAGAATTTAGCAATAGCGATTCGCATTCCCCATCTTGAAATCAGGAACAGAAACGCCACCAGTTATGTTGATTAGTAATATTCATTCTCTTTTATTTTGACACAAAGTAACAACAAAAAATGATAACCTGCAATTTTTTTAGCTGTAAAACCAACTTGTTAATTATTTGCTGTGCAATGATCCACTGAAGAAAGAATCGACAATTTCATTGAACTGTTTTTGGTGCTGTATCAGGGTGCTGTGCCCGCTGTCGGGTATAATCCAGCAAAAAGCGTTGGGAATTCCGTTGGCTATCTTCAGCGTATGCGATGGCAAAATAAGGTCGTGATCTCCGCCTATAATTAACGACGGGCATTTAATAGTTTGCAATTGTGCCGTTGTAATATACGGTTGGAAGAGGTCAAGCGCCATCAGTTTGCATTGATTCTTCAGTTTGGGCGTTTGGACATCTTTGCCTGAACGTAGGTAATCATTCATCCACTCCCGATAGGCGTGAGGGACGAAGACGGAAGAATCGGGAACAAGATTTGCTCCTGTTGCGGCCAGCATTGTTACTTTTTCAGGATGCCGGATTGCCAATAGCAGGCCATTAATTCCACCGTCGCTCCAGCCCAACACGCGGCATGCTGAAATATGCATGGAGTCGAGCAGGGCGTTGAAATCGTCGGCCATCATCTCAAAACTAAGAGAATCGCGTGCATCTACAGATTTGCCCTGTGCACGACTATCAACTGCAATCACCTTATACTTCTGGGCGAAATATGGAATCTGATTTGAAAAACCGGAAATAGAGCCACCGTTGCCGTGAGTCAGTAGCAGGGGATCTCCTTCTCCATATACTTCGTAATATAAATCGATGCCTCTGGTGTGTAGATATTTACCGGCAGTCGGATTGTTGCCATAATTGATTTGTGCCGAAACGGAAAGTGGCAGCACGCACAAACAGAGAATTAGCCAAAAGGAAGATGGTTTCATACGATAATAATTTATTTTTAAAGGTCGTATGGAACTCCATGTTGCTGGAATTATTTCCTGATAACTATAGGGAACCTTTGGATGTTGTGAAGCAACATGTTCGTTTCATAAAGAAAAAATGCCCCGGAATTTCCGGGGCAACTGTTGTGTTTATTTTGCAAAAAGAAGTTCCCGGTATTTGGGCAAAGTCCATATTTCATCATCTACCACTTCCTCCAGCTTGTCGATGTGATAACGGATCTGATCGAGATACGGACGAACCTTAGTGCTGTACTCATACGTTTTGGCGTGCATATCTTCTATGTTGTTGGCCACTTTACGGGCTTCAATCATTTCGTGCACCATTGTTTTAATAGCAACAACGCGTTCCCCGATTTCGCGAACGAGACTTTTGTTGTCTGCGGCAAGCGTCTCAAATTCATCCTTATCGAATACCTCTTTTAGTCCTCTGATATTTTCAATCAAACGATTTTGGTAAGCAATAGCTGTCGGTACAATGTGGTTGATGGCCAGATCTCCCAGAACGCGTGCTTCGATTTGAATTTTCTTTGTGAATTTTTCAAATTCTACCTCTACGCGGCTGTGTATCTCGGTTTCCGACAAAATGCCTTGCTTTGAAAAAAGCTCCACGGCCTTTTTATCAAGATATTTCTCTATTGCGTCAGGAGCCGATGTGATGTTGGTCAACCCACGTTTCGCAGCTTCTTCAACCCATTCGGGAGAATAGCCGTCGCCTTCGAAGCGTATCGGACGGGTTTCGATAATCATCCGTTTCAAAATCTGGAAAATAACCTCGTCCTTGTTTTTCCCTTTTGCAATCTGAGCATCTACTTCATCCGCAAAGCGATTGAGCTGATCGGCCACTACCGCATTCAGAACTGTCATCGCAGCGCCACAGTTAGCGGAAGATCCAACGGCTCTGAATTCGAAACGGTTGCCGGTAAAGGCGAACGGAGACGTACGGTTGCGATCGGTACTGTCCAGAACAATGTCGGGAATGCGTGCGATGCCAAGCTTCAGCGCCGTTTTTTCTTCGGGCGACATGCGCGAATCCGATACCTTTTCGGCCAGATTGTCCAGCATATTGGTGAGGTAAGTTCCTAGAAATACAGAGACAATAGCCGGTGGTGCTTCGTTGGCGCCCAGGCGGTGGGAGTTTTCGGCGCTCATGATCGATGCACGAAGCAAGTCCTGATGGTTTTGTACTGCCATCAACGTATTGACGATATATGTAAGGAAGAGCATGTTTCCTTTCGGGTTCTTTGCCGGACTAAAAAGATTGACGCCGGTGTCGGTGCAGAGTGACCAGTTGTTGTGTTTTCCTGAGCCATTTACGCCGGCAAACGGTTTTTCGTGCAGCAATACAGCAAAGTTATGTTTGCGGGCAATGTGTTTCATCAAATCCATTACCAGCTGATTGTGGTCGTTGGCGAGGTTGGCTTCTTCAAAAATAGGGGCACATTCGAATTGGTTGGGTGCTACTTCGTTATGACGGGTTTTGACCGGAATGCCCAGCTTGTGACACTCAAGCTCTAGTTCGCTCATAAAGGCCATTACGCGGGGAGGAATGGCTGCAAAATAGTGATCTTCCAGTTGTTGGTCTTTGGCAGAAGCGTGTCCCATCAACGTACGTCCGGTGAGGCAAAGGTCGGGGCGGGCATCGAACAGCGCTTTGTCTATCAGAAAGTATTCCTGCTCCCAGCCTAAATTGGCCGTTACCTTGGTTACTTCCTTGTCGAAATACTGACAAACGCGAACTGCCGCTTTATCTACGGAACTCAAAGCGCACAATAATGGAGTTTTATAATCAAGCGCTTCGCCGGTGTATGCTATGAAAATGGTAGGTATACAAAGTGTTTCGTCAACTATAAATGCGGGAGAAGAAACGTCCCAGGCTGTATATCCGCGAGCCTCGAAGGTATTGCGGATGCCTCCGCTGGGAAATGATGATGCGTCGGGTTCCTGTTGAATGAGCAGTTTGCCGGAAAAACGTTCCAGCACTTCTCCGTTTTCTCCAAAATCAAACAAACGTTCGTGTTTTTCGGCAGTGGCATCGTTAAGAGGCTGAAACCAGTGGGTGTAGTGGGTGGCTCCCCGTTCTTTTGCCCAGCGGCACATGCCGTTTGCAATCTGGTCGGCTACTTTGCGGTTTATCTGGGTGCCGTCTTCAACTGCTTCACGCACAGCTTTGTATGCTTCTTCCGGCAAATAAGCCTGCATTTTCTTTCGATCAAAAACATTGATTCCGTAATATTCAGAGAGTTTGGACGGAACGTCCACATGCAGAGGAGTACGGGCAGCAAATTCCTGCAACGCTGCAAAACGTAATTTAGACATAAGTGTATATAATAAGGTTAAGTTGACAAAAACAGATAGACAAATGTAACGATAAAAGCGGATAAAACTACGGTTAATTACAGTTTTTGAGTTCCTGTAGGTTATTTTCTCACGCAAAGTCTCAGAGGCGCAATGTGCTCATAAATGATTGAATTACATATATTATGGCTTAAAATGTTATAAAGGAAAGCCGAAGGTTTTTCTTTGGGGTTCCCGCATTCCGGGACAAGTTTTGTGCGAGAAATATATTTTAGAACGAGCCATTGTAGTTTAACACACACAAAAGTTCTTGCTTTTCGTCAAAAAGGGTAACTTAGTGGGCGCTAAAATTTCTTTTTTAACTCATTTTGGGCTTATTAAAAAATCGCTATATTTGCAGGCTCAAAATAATTTGGAAATTCTATCAATTAGTTATATGTATTTAAAATAGTTAAACATGCAAAACAAAGGATTTGTTCAGGTTCTAGCCGTGTTGCTTTTGCTTGTCTGTTTCTTCTATTTGTCATTCAGCTTTGTGACAAATCATTACAATAAAGCTGCTTTGGCATTTGCGACGAAACCGGGGACAAACGAAGTCGATAGCGCGCTTTACAAAAGGTATCTCGATTCTATCGCACCCACTAAGGTGTGGTTTGGGTATACCTACAAAGAGTGTATGGACAAGGAAATTAACCTTGGTCTTGACTTGAAAGGTGGTATGAACGTAGTATTGGAAGTATCGCAGGCCGATATTCTCCGCTCTCTTACAGTTCCTAATCCTCCGCAAAATTTCAACAAAGCCATCGATATGACAATTCAACGTCAGGCTAGCAGCCAGACAGACTTTCTGACGTTGTTCAAAAACGCATACCTCGAACTTGATCCTAATGCTAAGCTGTCTACCATATTCAGCACATACGATAAAAAAGATCAAATTCCTTTGAGCGCAACCAACGATCAGGTTATGGTTGTGTTGAGAAAAGATGTTGAAAGTGCAATCAACAACTCATTCAACGTACTCCGTACCCGTATCGACCGTTTTGGGGTGGTTCAACCGAACATTCAGAAACTGGAAAAATCAGGCCGTATCCTTGTTGAACTTCCGGGTGTGAAAGATCCGGAACGTGTTCGCAAACTTCTTCAGGGAACAGCAAACCTCGAATTCTGGGAAACTTATAATGTGGCTGAAATCTACAGCGCATTGGCAGATGCAAATAGTGCATTGCCTGCAATCCTTGAAAACGGTGGTAAAGCTAAAACCGACACAGTTCCTGCAGTTGGCACTCCGGCGAAGGCAACAGCCGAAGCTAAAGCTCAGAAACCAGCCGGTACTTCAAAAGAAGATTCGCTTGCTGCTTTGATCAAGAAAAAAGAAAAACCGACAGCCGATAAAGGTAATCAACAAAATATTGCCGAATTCAAAAAGAAAAATCCGTTGTTTGGTCTTTTGCAGGGTGTCGATCCTCAGGGAGCATCTCCCCGTGTAGGCGTAGCTCTTGCTGCAGATACATCAACTATCGGATCATATTTGCGCAATCCTCAAATTCGTAGCAAATTTCCTTCAGATCTCGCTTTGAAATGGGGTGTTAAGGCAATTGACAAACAAGGTCAGTATTTTGAACTGTATGCTTTGAAGAGCACTACCAAACAAGGTCCTGCACTTCAGGGTGACGTTGTAACCGACGCAAAAGATGACTACGGTCAATACGGTTCAAACGCTATCGTGGATATGACCATGAACTCTAAAGGAGCTAACACATGGGCAATCCTTACAAAACAAAACGTAGGTAAATGTGTGGCTATCGTTCTCGATAACTATGTTTATTCAGCTCCGGTTGTTAACCAGGAAATCACCGGCGGTCGTAGCCAGATTTCAGGTCACTTTACAGTTGAAGAAGCCAAGGACTTGGCAAACGTGCTGAAATCAGGTCGAATGCCTGCTCCTGCACACATCGTACAAGCCGACAACGTTGGTCCGTCATTGGGTCAAAAATCAATCAACTCGGGTCTTATCTCGTTTGTGATTGCGTTTGTCCTGATCCTAATCTTTATGATATTCTATTATGGATGGATACCAGGCTTAGTTGCTAATGGAGCATTGATTCTGAACGTGCTCTTCATTATGGGTATTCTTGCTTCCTTCAAAGCGGTATTGACTATGCCGGGTATTGCCGGTATCGTGCTGACGCTTGGGTTTGCGGTCGATGCCAACGTGTTGATCAACGAACGTATCCGTGAAGAAAAAGAAGCCGGCAAAAATCTGCGGAAAGCGGTTGCCGATGGTTACAAACATGCTTTGTCTGCAATTGTCGACTCAAATGCTACTCACTTGTTGGTTGGTATTATCCTCTTCTCATTCGGATCCGGACCTATCAAAGGTTTTGCCACTACGTTGATTATTGGTATTATCACCTCTTTCTTCTGTATGGTGTTCCTTACACACATCTTCTTTGAACTATTCTTGGAAAAAGAAGGAAGAGAAGACATATCGTTTACTACCCGTTTGACCAAACATTGGTTATTGCACCCGAATATCGACTTTATCGGAATGCGTAAAACATGGTATGTTGTTTCCGGTATTGTTCTTTTGATCTGTGTAGGTTCATTGGCTACCCGCGGTTTAAGTCAGGGTATCGACTTTAGTGGTGGACGTAACTATCAGATTGCATTCAATCAGCAGGTTGATGCCGAAAATCTTCGTACTGTACTGAAAGGTGCATTTGGCGGTAATGTAAATGTAATTGCCATTGGTACCAGCGGCAAAGAAGTTCGTGTTTCTACTAACTATGAAATTGCTAACCGCTCGGCTTCGGTGGACGATGAAATCGAAACAAAACTATACACCAGCTTGAAACCGATGTTGGGTGGCAATATCACAAGAGATCAGTTTGTGAAAAAACATATCGTAAGTTCTCAGAAGGTAGGACCTGCTGTGGCTGAAGATATTAAAGTAGCTGCTATCTGGGCGATCGTTCTCGCTGTGTTGGGTATTGCTCTTTACATTTTCCTCCGTTTCCCAAGCTACACCTTCTCCATCGGTGCTTTGGTTTCGTTGATTCACGACGTGGTGGTGGTACTGGGGCTTTATTCTTTGCTATACAGTATTATGCCATTCTCGCTCGAAATCGACCAGGCATTTATTGCGGCGATTCTGACGGTTATCGGGTTCTCCATCAACGATACGGTGGTAATCTTCGACCGTATTCGTGAATTTATCAAGCTGTACCCGAAACGTGAGATCAGCTCGTTGATGGATGATGCTATGAACCACACCCTGCGCCGTACTATCAATACTACGGTGAGTGTGATCCTGGTATTGTTGGCAATCTTCATCTTCGGTGGTGATGTGATCCGGGGCTTTGTATTCGCGTTGCTGATCGGTGTTGTAACCGGTACCTACTCATCCATTCTGGTGGCTTCTACCATCGCTTACGACGTACAGGTTTGGCACGCTAAAAGACAACAAAAAAAGAAACTGGCATAAGCCTGTTCTATAAATGCAAAAAAGCCGCTTTCGATTTTCGAGAGCGGCTTTTTTGTGCTTGTTGGTGTATGGTATTGATTCTCTCTCGTGGCGTGTAAGACAAGTTTGGATTCGATGTATGGTTAGACCTATGTCGGGCACAAAAGCACGGCTCACGGACTGCAAAAGCATAAAAGCGTGACGCTAATAGCTGTCTCTTTTTCTGTTTGAAAGAAAAGTTGGTATATTTGAAGGGTTTTGTAAAGTATCGGATTGCAAATCCTAATACTCTATTCCGTCGTCGGATTTGCAAATCCGACGGGACGGGATGTATTAGAGATCGGAAGTAATTGATAATTCTATGGAAAATTTTTGGAGTTGCGTATGGGGCTTTATTCTTTTTGTTGCTGGAGTAGTGTTTCTTGTAAGAACTAAGAAGATGAAGAAGAAAGACTTCGTTGATACCTATGGCAACTATATTAGTATTTATTCTGGTGAAATTGGGCTAATTATTATAGGCCTCTTTTTATTTATAAAAGGTCTCTCCAACCTTTTATAAGATATGGTATTGTGTTAGAATTGGCGATGGCATAATAAGCCGTCGCTTTTTATGTTTGGAAGAAATATTGTAACATTTGAGGGGGGTGGAATGTATCGGATTGCAAATTTGACCCCTCGAGTCGTAATTGGCGGATAAACAATTTTTATGGAGATGAGATATCAGATCTTATTACTTTTTTTGTCTATATTTCCTTTGGGCGTCGCCGCTCAAAGGTTAACTTGTAGAGTAGATACTACATTAGATATGTCGAATAAAGTGGAGTACCATCTTCAAAATGATACTACTGCCGTTATTTCTGCAACGATCAACAATTGTAGTATTCAAAAAGAATATTATTATTTGAAAGATTCAGAATCATGTAACTTTATTCCATATTTTATCTATAAGTATAAGGATAGCTTCATCTTTATTAGTGGTACACATCAACACTATAGGTTACTAACACTGTTCCATCTTGAGGGAGATAAAGTAATGGTTAATTGTTATGAGAATGAACTAATGCTTGGGAGTTCAAATGATGAATCTGAGAGAATCTTCTTTTTATATAAAGATAAGCCAGCAGTTGTGGTTGTCAACAGAAAGAATGAGACATTTGTTCGATTATATAAGAAACATTGTTCAATCAATTCACAAGATATTAAGTATATCACAGTTGATAGTAATCGGGTAATAGTGAGTTTGAAAAACAATAAGAAAAAAATATTGTCTTTTAGTGATTTTCTTTGATGATATAAGTGGAAAGCAGGACGGAGTAGCCCTTTGATGGTGCAGATCTGTCAGATTCGCTCGCGCGGGTCTCATGACCCGTGTGTGAAAACCGTGTATCAGATTGTTGACAAACAGAAAGAGCTGGCCTACGGATTTGCTCTTTGCTCTTATTCTTGTATTGAATTAAGTGCTTCGCTTGGAGCGAAACTCTTAATCAGGCAGATTAGTGCTCGTAATCGGCCTCAAAAACTAAAAAAGGACAACCCTGTATGAGGATTGTCCTTTTTACTGTTGAAAAGTAAAGTATCAACCGGAGATTAAACCAGTTTCATTTCTTTCAATACGTCGTTCATTACCTGAACAGCAGCAGCGCTCTTATCGAACAATTCTTGTTCTTCAGCGTTCAGTTTAACGTCGAGAATAGCTTCAACGCCGTTTTTGCCGATTACGGTAGGAACACCGATGCAGATATCATTATGTTTGTATTCGCCTTCGAGGTAAACGCAGCAAGGGAGTACGCGTTTTTCGTCGTTAAGGATAGATTTAACGAGGAATGCAGCAGAAGCGCCCGGAGCCATCCATGCAGAAGTGCCCAGTAATTTTGTAAGAGTAGCACCACCAACCATTGTGTCGGCAACTACCTTGTCCAAAACTTCAGCAGAAAGAATGTCGCTTACAGCAACACCTTTGCAGTTAGCAAGACGTTTCAAAGGAATCATGGTTGTGTCGCCGTGACCACCGATAACCATAGCTTCGATGTTGTTGCCATTGGTGTTAAGCGCCTGGCTCAGGTAGTAAGTGAAACGAGAGCTGTCCAATGCGCCACCCATACCGATTACGCGGTTTTTAGGAAGACCTGCTGTTTTGAATGTCAGGTAAGTCATTGTATCCATTGGGTTGCTTACGATAACGAGGATAGCGTTGGGAGATTCTTTGATGATGCTTGCAACTACCGAGTTAACGATACCAGCGTTAACGCCGATCAGTTCTTCGCGTGTCATACCCGGTTTGCGGGGAAGACCTGAAGTGATAACAACAACGTCAGAATTAGCTGTTTTGCTGTAATCGCTGGTTACACCGATAACTTTGGTGGCAAAACCCAGAGTAGGCTGAGTTTGCATGATGTCCATTGCTTTACCTTCAGCAACACCTTCTTTAATATCGAGCAAAACCACTTCGCTCGCAACTTGGTTTACCGTCAGAACGTTAGCACAGGTAGCACCTACGTTACCGGCTCCGACTACTGTTACTTTAGACATAACTGTTTAGTTTATAGATTAATGAATAGTTAGAATAACCTCTGTTTTAGAACAGCAAAGGTAGCTGATTATCCTTGTATTAAGGAAAAAATTCTGTAATTCTTTTCTATAAAAAAACTAAAGACTTAATCTCTTTCGAATGAAAATTGAGGTGGAAAATTAACCTGAAATACATTCTGTGATAAAAATCAGAAGAATAGTTTGTTTATAGAAAAAAATCCGTATCTTTGTCGCCCCGAAAACAGGAATAAAAAACAACATATAAAACATTACGGCAATGAAAAGAACATTCCAACCATCGAACACAAAACGGAGAAACAAACACGGTTTCCGCGAACGTATGGCTACTGCCAATGGCCGTCGCGTATTGGCAGCTCGTCGTGCAAAAGGAAGAAAAGTGTTGACAGTTTCATCTGAATTTAACAAGAAATAAAATTTTCTTTCTTATAAGAATGCGCGGCCTTCTCTGCATCAGAGAAGGCCGCGCATTCTTTTTTTAAACATGTCTCAGTATAAAAAAAATGAATTGTATTTGTCCTGTTTTGTGAAATCTGATAAGAATTAATGCTCTTTCCCTGAAAATTATATGTTGTTTTAAATTGGCCTGGTTTTTTAAAAATTATCTTTGATCGCCCGCAGGTTTGCGTTTTTGCTGTAAAATGTTTCAATATGTCGCTAAAAAATGGCTTATTGTTTCATTTGTTTTGTTCTAGTTTTGTTTTTGTGACTTTGTGTTATAATGTTTCTGTTGTTTTATACAATTAAAAATAACGTTAAATTGGAATCCCAATTTAAATTCGGTTGAACACCCTATTGATAATTCCATTACATTTGCAGTCTAAGTAAAAAAAAAATTAAATCAGCAATATGAACTCAACACTGCAAGAACTTACCGACAAAATCTATTTAGAAGGCGTTGAAAAAGGAAAAAGTGAAGCCGCCACAATTGTATCTAAAGCTCAGGATGAGGCAGCTGCAATTCTGCAAAAGGCAGAGGCCGATGCTGCTGCCATAGTAGCCCAAGCTAAAAAACAAGCAGAAGAACTCGATAAAAATACGCGTTCGGAGCTTAAATTGTTTGCGCAACAATCCGTGGAAGCTCTGAAGACAGAGGTGGTGAATCTGATAAACGGTAAGATTACCGACGACTCAGTGAAGGCCGCAGTGGTTGATAAAGCTTTTATGCAAAAGGTAATTCTTTCTTTTACTCAGGAATGGGCAAAAAAAGAACAAATTGTAATTGAAACCAAAGATGCAGAGGCTTTGACTGCTTATTTTGCTTCGAATGCAAAAGAACTCCTCAATAATGGTGTTATAATAAAAGAAGTGAACGGTGCAAAAACCGACTTCGCAGTTCAGCCTGCATCGGGTGGATATAAAATCACTTTCGGTGAGGCCGAATTTGTAGAATACTTCAAAGAATTTTTACGTCCGAAACTGGTAGAATTGTTGTTTTAAGTTGCGCTTCCCAATCAGCAACCAAAACTATAATTTGTAACATAATGAGCAAATATTACTACCTGATAGCCGGATTACCCGAAATCCAGCCGGACGATACCAAACTTTCCCTTAAATTGCAGGAGTTGCAACAGACGTTGCAGGAAACTCTTACAAAAAAAGATCGCGAAATTGCCGATCTGATTTTTCAGCAATATGAAGCGAAAAACTGGTTTGCATTCCTCAAAGACAGGGATGCGGCATTGCATCCGCTCGGAATTTCTTCGTCAGAAGATTTTGAAGAAGTGGTGACGCAACTGAAAGAGACGGAGAATCCTAAAATATCGACTGTTCCTTCCTATTTCCCAATGTTTGCCTATGCATACTGGGAAGACAAACCGTTGTTCGATAATCTTTCGTGGGATGACCAGCTTATGGCCATGTTCTATAAGTCGGCGCTGAAGTGCAGTAACGGTTTCGTGAACCGGTGGTTTGAATTTTGCCTCAATATCAATAACCTGCTGACAGCTCACACTTGTCGTAAGCATGGTTTCGACGTTCATTCTTCTATTGTGGGCGACAACAACGTTGCGCGTATCCTGAAAGCCAGTCATTCGCGCGATTTTGGCGTAAGCGACTTTTTCCCTCAGGCCGAATCGGTATTACGTATTGCTGAAGAGACCGATTTGCTGGAACGCGAACGTAAAATTGACCTGTTGAAATGGGCGTGGATTGATGAAAATACGGTTTTCGAATATTTTACGATCGAGGCTGTAGCTGCTTATCTGATGAAGCTCGAAATTATTGAACGATGGTTACCTCTCAATAAGGAAGCCGGTTCTGCAATTTTCCGCGAGCTTATCCGCAACCTGAAAAGTGGTGTGAAATTTCCCAGCGAAAAGTGAGCTGCCCGGGAATCCTATTAACGAAAAAATAATAACAATAGCATAATATGTCAACAAAAGGAAAAGTTAAAGGCATTATTTCCAACCTTGTAATAGTGACTGTTGACGGGCCTGTGGCTCAAAACGAAATTTGTTACATCGAAACAGGAAATACAAAACTGATGGCAGAGGTCATCAAAATTATCGGCGATAATGCTTATGTGCAGGTGTTTGAGAGTACTCGCGGCCTGCAGGTGGGAGCCGAGGCTGAATTCATGGGACACATGCTGGAAGTGACTCTTGGTCCTGGTTTGCTGTCGCGTAACTACGACGGTTTGCAAAATGACCTCGATAAGATGTTGGGCGTGTTCCTGAAACGCGGTGAATATACATTCCCCCTTGATGAGGAAAAGCTGTGGGACTTCAAACCCTTGGCTAAGGCCGGTGATGTGGTTGAAGCCGGTAGCTGGCTGGGCGAAGTGGACGAAAACTTCCAGCCTCACAAAATCATGGTTCCTTTCACTTTTCAGGGACAATATACTGTTAAGTCGGTAGTGACGGAAGGGCAATACCGCATCTTCGATAAAATTGCAGTCGTTACCGATAGCGAAGGCAAGGATATTGAACTTAACATGACTCAAAAATGGCCGGTAAAGAAGGCGTTGACCTGTTATACTGAAAAACCGCGTCCTTTCCGTTTGCTGGAAACCGGGGTTAGAACCATCGATACTGCCAATCCTATTGTTGAAGGAGGTACCGGCTTTATTCCCGGTCCGTTCGGAACCGGCAAGACTGTGCTTCAGCACGCTATCTCAAAACAGGCCGATGCCAATATCGTGATTATGGCTGCCTGCGGTGAACGTGCCAACGAGGTGGTGGAAATTTTCGTCGAATTCCCCGAGTTGACAGACCCGCACACCGGTCGCAAGCTGATGGAACGTACCATCATTATTGCGAATACATCCAACATGCCGGTGGCTGCCCGTGAAGCTTCCGTTTACACAGCGATGACCATTGCCGAGTATTACCGTTCGATGGGGTTGAAAGTGTTGTTGATGGCTGACTCTACTTCGCGTTGGGCACAGGCTCTGCGTGAAATGTCAAACCGTTTGGAAGAGCTTCCCGGTCAGGATGCATTCCCGATGGACTTGCCGGCTATCATCGCCAACTTCTACGGTCGTGCAGGATATGTTCACCTCAAAAATGGCGCAACAGGGTCAATTACCTTTATCGGGACTGTGTCGCCTGCCGGTGGTAACCTGAAAGAGCCGGTGACGGAATCGACCAAAAAGGCTGCCCGTTGCTTCTTCGCTCTCGAACAGGCACGTGCCGACCGTAAACGTTACCCGGCTGTGAATCCGATTGATAGTTACTCAAAATACATTGAATATCCTGAGTTTGAAGAATACATTGCAAAACGTATTTCGCCCGACTGGACAAAGAATGTCAACGAAATGAAGACACTTCTCCAGCGTGGAAAAGAGGTTCAGGAACAAATCAATATTTTGGGTGATGACGGCGTGCCTGTAGATTATCACGTTACCTTCTGGAAATCGGAAGTGATTGACTTTGTAATCCTTCAGCAGGATGCTTTTGATAAAATCGACTCAGTTTGTCCGATCGATCGTCAACAGTTTATGCTGAATCTGGTGATGGATATTTGCCGCACCAAGTTCGATTTTAGCAGCTTTACAGATGTAATGGATTACTTCAAACGATTGATCAATATCTGCAAACAGATGAATTATTCAGAGTATCAATCGGAAGCCTTTAACGGATATCTGAAAGAACTGAATGAGATGCTGACACTGGAAACAGCTCAGAAATGATGGTTCCGGAGAAATCATAAATTGTAAATAGCAAAATTGTAATTTTAGATATCATGGCTACAAAAGCATTTCAAAAAATATACACAAAAATCACTCAGATAACGAAGGCTACCTGTTCGCTGAAAGCTACCGGGGTAGGGTACGATGAGCTGGCTACCGTGAACGGAAAACTGGCTCAGGTGGTAAAAATTATGGGTGAAGATGTTACTTTGCAGGTATTTGAAGGTACCGAAGGTATTCCGACGAATGCAGAAGTAATATTCCTGGGTAAAGCTCCAACCCTGAAAGTGAGCAATCAACTTGCAGGTCGTTTCTTCAATGCTTTCGGTGATCCTATCGACGGCGGTCCCGAGATCGAAGGGGAAGAACGTGAAATTGGCGGTCCGTCGGTGAATCCTGTTCGTCGTCGCCAACCGTCCGAGCTGATTGCGACCGGTATTGCCGGTATCGACCTGAACAACTCACTGGTATCCGGACAGAAGATTCCTTTCTTTGCCGACCCGGACCAACCGTTCAACCAGGTAATGGCGAGTGTGGCTTTGCGTGCAAAAGCTGACAAAATCATTCTTGGTGGTATGGGTCTGACCAACGACGACTACCTCTACTTTAAGAATGTGTTCAATAATGCAGGCGTGCTCGACCGTATCGTGAGTTTCGTGAATACCACCGAAAATCCTCCGGTAGAACGACTTCTTATTCCAGACCAGGCATTGACCGCTGCAGAATATTTTGCGGTAGACCACAATGAAAAGGTGTTGGTGCTGTTGACCGATATGACGCTTTACGCCGATGCCCTTTCAATCGTGTCGAACCGTATGGATCAGATTCCGTCAAAAGACTCTATGCCGGGTTCGCTTTACTCCGATTTGGCAAAGATCTACGAAAAAGCGGTACAATTCCCCGCTGGAGGTTCTATCACGATTATTGCCGTGACAACGCTTTCGGGCGGCGATATTACACACGCTATTCCAGATAATACGGGTTATATCACAGAAGGTCAGTTGTTCCTTCGTCGCGACTCTGATGTCGGTAAGGTTATTGTTGACCCGTTCCGCTCACTGTCCCGTTTGAAACAGCTGGTGATCGGGAAAAAGACCCGCGAAGATCATCCGCAGGTAATGAATGCTGCCGTACGTCTGTATGCCGATGCTGCCAATGCTAAAACAAAACTTGAAAACGGTTTCGACCTGACGAATTACGACGAACGTACCCTTTCGTTTGCTAAAGACTATTCGGAAAAAATTCTGGCTATCGACGTTAATATTGGCACCGAAGAGATGTTGAACGTTACCTGGGGCTTGTTCTCCAACTACTTCAAACCGGAAGAGGTGAACATCAAACAGGAGCTGGTTGATAGATACTGGGCGAAATAAGCCTGAATAAAGAGCTTGAAAATAAGTTATGGCAATAACATTTCAATATAACAAAACGTCGCTTCAGGGGCTTGAAAAGCAGCTTAAAATACGTGTGCGCGCTTTGCCTACCATTAAGAACAAGGAGAGTGCTCTGCGTTTGGAGGTGAAAAGAGCCAAAGACGATGCTAAGGAGCTGGAGGAAAAACTCGAGCTGCGTATCAATGCATACGATCAGATGCTGGCTCTTTGGGGCGAATTCGATACTTCGCTGCTTCACGTAGACGACGTGAAGATGACGATCAAAAAGATTGCCGGCGTGCGTATTCCTGTGCTTGAAGGTGTTGATTATTCTGTACGTCCTTTCAGCCTTTTCAGCAGTCCAAAATGGTTTGCTGATGGTATTGAGCAGCTTAAGGAGTTGGCTCAGATCGGGATCGAACAGGAGTTTATGACACAAAAACTCAACCTGTTGGAACATGCCAGAAAGAAAACCACCCAAAAGGTGAATCTTTTTGAAAAGGTACAGATCCCTGGCTACGAAGATGCTATCCGTAAGATCAAACGATTTATGGAAGACGAAGAAAACCTGTCGAAATCGGCACAAAAGATTGTCAAATCAAGACAGGAAGCCGAAAAAGCCAATGTGGAAATTTGAAGATTTGTAAATAGAATTTGATTAACCCCAAAGTACATAGGCTTTTCGTTGCATTCCTTTGTGATATAAACAGATTTCAATTGTAAATCGTAAATGACTAAATTGTAAATAGATATATGATCGTTAAAATGAAAAAATATGCCTTCCTGGTTTACCACAAGGAGTATGCCGGTTTCCTCGAAAAGTTGAGGGAACAGGGCGTCGTTCATGTGGCTGAAAAGCAGGGAGGAACTATCGATGACGACGAATTGCGGGGTAATCTTCAACTGTTGCAACGGTTCAAGGCGGCCTCCGAAATTCTGGAGCGTCACACGGATGGCGAGAATCCTCTGCCTCAAAATCCTGAAATGGACGGGTTTCAGCTATTGACTGATATTGAAACGTGCATTCAGGAAAAAGAACAATTGCAGACAAGACGCCAATCCGTTGACAAAGACATGGACAGGATGGCTCCGTGGGGAGATTTTAGCTGGGAAAGAATCCATCAACTGGAGAAAGCAGGTCTTGAACTCCGTTTCTTTGCCTGCAATTCCAGCAGATTCAACCCGGAATGGGAATCGCAATATAATGCCATCGAGGTGGACTGTTTCAACTCTACCATCTATTTTGTGACGGTTACTCCCAAAGGAACCGATTTTGAACTGGATGCCGATCTTTTACGACTTGGGGCAAAAACAGAAGCCGAATTGCAGGAGGAAGCAAAAGAAATTGATGCTGATATTCTGGCAATTGAAGAACGCCTTAAACAAGCAACTTCTGGCTACGATGCTTTGAAAAAAGCACGGGCAGAAGTGTCTGAAAGAGTTGATTTGCGCCGTGTGCAGCTTAATACCAAGGCGGGTGCTGAAGATACCGTGATGATTCTTGAAGGGTATTGCCCTGAGGAAAACGAGGAGTCACTTAACAAGATGCTCAAAAAGTCAGGTGTCTACTATATGGCAGAGGTGCCGCGCAAGTCGGATGATGCTGTGCCTGTAAAGCTCAAGAATAACAAGTTTAGCAGTGTGTTCGAATTTATTGGCGGGTTGTATGAGTTACCCAACTACCACAAATCGGACATGACTCCTTATTTTGCACCGTTTTACATGCTCTTTTTCGGCTTTTGCTTTGCCGATGTCGTTTACGGTGTCATTCTTGCGGCAGTAGGTATCTATTTCCGTAAAAAAGTGAGAGAAGAACTGGAGCCCGTAATGCGATTGCTGACTTATCTGGGAATTACCGCATTTTTTATGGGCATCCTGACCGGAAACGTCGGTGGTATTGCTCTGGAAAAGATCGAGACCAACTGGCCTTGGTATGAACACCTGAAACACTATATTCTTACAGCCGACCGTCTGTTCTATGCATCTCTTATTTTGGGGGCTGTTCAGATTATTTTCGGACAGTTTGTTCGGGCAATTACCCGCTGGAAAACAGATGGTTTTGCTTCAACAATTTCGACCTGGGGCTGGTTGCTGTTGGTTGTAGGGGGCGGATCTGTTTTTGGGCTGCAAAAAGGTGGTTTGCTTGCTCCTGAAATCGCAAAAACGGTTTCTTACGTGATCTTCGCTGTAGCCGGTATTTGTATTTTCCTGCTGAATCATCCGGGACACAACATTCTTGCCAATATCGGAGAAGGTATCTGGGATACTTACGAAAAAGCGACCGGCTGGCTGAGTGACTTGCTTTCTTATATCCGTTTGTTTGCTATTTGTATTGCAGGAGCGGTTCTTGCTATTGTGTTCAATAGTCTGGCCACCAGCTTAAGCGGCAATACTCCGGTTGTAAGCCAGATTGTGATGATACTGATTCTTGCTTTCGGTCACTTTATCAATATCTTTATGGCTATATTGGCGTCGTTCGTTCACCCTCTTCGTTTGACATTCGTAGAGTTTTACAAGAATGCAGGCTTTGTGGGAGGCGGAAAATCATATAAACCGTTTGCACGGTATAAAGAAGAATTTAAAATACTATGATCAGGCAGTTCGCCGATCTAAATACGAATAGAAATATAACAAATTATTAATCACTAAATTACTTTTATTATTATGGAACCAATTTTATTTGCTTACATCGGAATTGCCTTTCTGTTAGGATTATCAGGAGTCGGTAGTGCCTACGGTACTTCCATTGCCGGTAATTCCGTTATTGGCGCTTTGAAGAAGAATCCCGATATTTTCGGTAAGGCTATGGTGTTGACAGCCTTGCCTGGTTCTCAGGGTTTGTTTGGCTTCTTGGGTTACTTCTTGCTAAAACCGTTCCTCGTTGAACACATTACAATGTTTCAGGGGGTAGCAATCTGTTTTACCGGTATTGCTGTAGGCGCAGTTGAGTTGCTTACTTCAATTCGTCAGGGTCAGGTTTGTGCAAACGGTGCAAGCGCTATGGGTAACGGCCACGATGTATTCAACAATACGTTGATTCTGGCTGTATTCCCTGAATTGTATTCAATTATTGCTGTTGCTGCAGCTTTCTTGGTAAGTACATCTTTAGGTGTTCCTGCTGTATAACAGAGCTGCCAAAAGAGAATCCCAATATTTTATACTTGTAGAAGAGTCGGAATGTCAAATAATTCCGGCTCTTTTGTTTTATCGGCCACAGGGAAGTTTGTTTTCCATTTAACCCCAAATTAATCAATAGAGAACTTTGTGTTGATTAATCGACGATTTTTGCAGATTGCCTGCAAAAATGTCGGGGTTAACCCTGACAAAAATATTATTTTTCGTCAGCCCTTCGGGCAAATTCCGCTATTGCGGAATTTGGGTAAAATGGCGAACTTTGTGTGCTGTTTTACAACTTTCTTAGTGATGAATTATCAGGAAACCATACATTACCTTTATAACTGTCTGCCGGTGTTTCAGCATCAGGGGGCTTCTGCATACAAGCCGGGTCTTGAACGTACTATTCAGCTGGATGATTATCTCGGAAATCCGCATCGAAAGTATAAAACGATTCATGTGGCCGGAACTAATGGGAAGGGATCCGTTTCTCACTTTCTGGCAGCAATTCTTCAGTCGGCGGGTTACAAAACAGGACTTTATACTTCGCCTCATTTGAAAGACTTCCGGGAGAGAATAAGAGTCAACGGTGAAATGATTCCGGAGCAGGCTGTGATTGATTTTGTGGAGAATCATCGTGCTTTCTTTGAACCCATTCAGCCTTCTTTTTTTGAGCTGACCATGGAAATGGCATTTGACTGGTTCGCAACCTCCGGTGTGGACGTGGCAGTAATTGAAGTCGGTTTGGGAGGCCGGTTGGACAGTACCAATATAATTTCTCCTGAATTAGGCGTAATTACGAATATTAGCTTTGATCATATGCAGTTTTTGGGAGATACTTTACCCAGGATTGCCTCCGAAAAGGCAGGAATCATAAAAACGGGTGTCCCGGTCGTAATTGGAGAAGCAGAAGGCGACGTCAAAGATGTTTTTGTGCACAGAGCGGAAGAAGTAGGTGCTTCTTTGTTTTTTGCCGAAGATACGTATCGTTTGATCCCTATATCCGGAGGTTTTGCCTGCAATCAGTATTCCAGCCTGGAAGTGCAGTTAAAAGGCCTGTATCAGCAAAAGAATGTTGCTGCTGTTTTGACTGCCGTAGACCGGCTTCGTGAAAGAGGATGCAATCTTCCGGACAATGCATTGCGAAACGGATTAAAACATGTTGTCGATCTGACCGGATTGATGGGGAGATGGCAAATATTACAGGAAAATCCCATGGTGGTTTGTGATACCGGTCACAACGAAGCCGGAATCCGGTTTATAGTACAGCAACTGTCCGAACAAAAATATGACCGTCTTCATATCGTTTTCGGTATGGTAAACGATAAGGATATTAGTACGGTTTTGTCCCTTTTGCCCCAAAACGCGATTTATTATTTCACTCAGGCAGCCATTCCAAGGGCGCTGGAGGCTTCAAAACTGCGTGATTTGGCACAAAAATACAATCTTCATGGAAAAATTTTCACGTCTGTGATAGTTGCTGTTGATGCGGCAAAACAGGCTGCAAATGAGGATGATTTGATCTATATCGGAGGCAGTACTTTTGTGGTGGCAGAGGCAATTTAGAAGAAATGTTGCAAAAATATTGCGAGGGGTCTTGCAGGAATCAAAATAAGCACGTATCTTTGCAACGCATTTAAGGAAAGGGCGTTTAGCTCAGCTGGTTCAGAGCATCTGCCTTACAAGCAGAGGGTCGGCGGTTCGAATCCGTCAACGCCCACTTTCAAAATCGAATCTTAGAAATAAGGTTCGATTTTTTTTTGTGCCGTGTTTTGAAGGGTCACATACAAATTTGGGCTCACCAACAAAACTTGAGGGGAAATATTAGATTTTCTATCTTTGCGATAAAAAAGAGAGATGCTAAAAGATGGATATAGCCTGTTACACCGTTCATCGTAGCGTGTAAGGCAGATTGGAGTTCGGCGTATGTCTCTGCCTACGTCGAACCAGAAAGGCACTGCAAAAGAATAGAAAAGCGATAGCAATAAGCTGTCGCTTTTTTGATTGAAAAAAATATCGTTACATTTGAAGAGATTTATAAAGTGTTGGAATCCAAATCCTGAAATGCAATGCAGTAGGGCTGTGTAACAAAAAAGGATTTGCCTGTGGCGGCAAGGAAGTATTAATGTTTTATAGCAAACGGTTATGACTAAAAAGAAAAAACATATCAAGAAGAAAAGACAGCAGCCTAAGACTAAGAAGCAAAAGGCTGTGGCTAAGCAATCCATCAATAGTTCTAATCCATTTGAATCGCAAATGCGTGCTATGAGTAAGCGCTTGCTTCAGATCTTTAAGGATCAAAATGCTGTAAATGCAACTCTAAGAGAATATATTGAGACGATTGAGGGCTATTTCAGGAGATATGATTCTGTGCAGTTGCTTGGAAGCATTGGATTATATTTATTAGATAACCTTCCCAATTTTGAAAAACATTTTATGGCTCAGATGAATGGCACAGATATGCATCTGGACGAAAATGCTGAAGTGATAGCGGAATATGCAATGAACTTTGGCCTTTCAATGCCAAACGATGGCAGAGATAATCCCACAGATGAAGTGGTTGAAGATTTGAGAAATAGATTGAAAGCTTTGTTCATGGCATATATCTATCAAGATATGCCTTTAGTTGATGATCCTATGCAGTCCATTGATTGGATGATTCATATGGATACCATAGCTGTTCGTGGCGATGGCTATCAAAATCATGTTTATGAGGTATTTAAAGAAATGTTCTTCCCACATACGACCTTTTACCAACAGCAATTCGGCTATAGTGTTGAACAGCTATTTGATTTCTTTATGGATCTGGAAGATAGGATAATATGCAAGATCGGTAGTCAAGATACTATCTATGGTGCAACAAAGATGCATGATCGGTGGGTGAAATGGGAAGAAAAGACTTTTGGCCCTGTTGACGATGAAGCCACATTAGAGAATAGAGATTTCTCAAAAGGTTTGTTTGGCGAATTCTTTGAAGCAAACCCAGATGTATCGCATACGGAAGATGGCATGAAACTATTGATGTATCAACCAGATGATTATGGGCGTTCTGATATGATATTTTGGGTCTATCCTCAAAGTGAGGTGGAGACAAGAATCCTAGATTCATTATCTATGGAATTTGGTGATAATTCTGCATTTCTTGCAGAAGGTGAATTTAAAGGCAGTATTATGAACGGTCATAGTATTTTTGAGAAGCCGTTCGTTAAAGATGGTGATAAATATTATTGCTTTACTCCTATGATTCCTCATAGAAATCTGTTCTTGATTGCAGAAAAGCTTATGATGCGCAATGAAGCCTATTATCAAAGGAACTTCCAGCAGAACACGAATCCGATTAGCCGAGACGCTTATATTGAGAGTAAAGTAAAGTCTGTCATGAAGTCATTTCTGCCAGATGTCACATTCTATTCTTCTGTACATTATAAGATAGTGGAGGGCGGTCTAAGAAAGGATCCAGAACTAGATATTCTTGGTGTTTCAGATAAGGCTGTCTATATTATAGAAGTAAAAGCCCATGAACTTTCTTATAAGGACAGAGTTAGACTAGATGGAGCCAAGTATAAATTCAAAGCATCTGTTGCTGAGGCATGTAAACAATGTTGCAGATCAGTTGATTTTATCAATGGTTCAACAGAACCTGCATTTGGTACACAGCAAGGTACGGTTTTGATTGACAGGACGAAGCCAATATACAAGATAGCTGTAACCTTCCAGCATTATTCTTCACTGCTGGGACAGATGGATAAACTTGTGGCTGCCTGTTTGATGGAGGAACGCTTCCGTGATACATGGGTTGTGTCATTGTTTGACTTGATGGTCGTTGCTGACTTTGTTGAATCAGAAGATGAATTTTTATCCTATCTTGACATGCGAAAGATTATTAATACAAATCAGAGTACATTTCATGATGAACTTGATTTGTTGAGTCAATTTCTCAATGAGGATCTGGCTGATAAGGTAATGCCAAATAAGCTAATGATGATCATTGGCGGATCTAGGGATATTGATGAGGAATATGCAAAGGATTTTTATCCGCCAATGGATTTTGGATCCGAAAAGAAGTAAATGCGTCAAATAATCGGTGTACTACAGAAAGAAAATATACAACTTTGAAAATACAAATAGAATAACTACTTTTACCCCATCATTAAAGCGATTGTAAACTCTTCTTTTTGTACCCGATTTTCTCATAGCCGCCCTTTTCATGTCTGTAAATTATATTTTATAGCTAACATTGAGCCATAATGTACGGGCATCCCTGTTACGGTAGATGGTTTGTTGAGTACCCATCGTGTTGAATGTAGTTTTTTCTTCGAGAGAGTTGAAGATGTTGTCGATGGTTAAGGCGATGTCTAAATGCTTTTTGAGGCATGAATACGACAGTGCGTTGCCTACCGAACCTAAGGCTGCAATTTCGCCTTGTACGGTCAGCTGACGGTCGGTATAATAGCCATATACTTCCCATTCCAAAGCGAGAGGAAGTTTTACCTTGATACTCCCTTTTGCATCTACAGAAGATTTTCCTTTTATGCCATATCCTTGTCTGGTACCGTCAATTTCATAATGATAGCCGGTGGCTGATGCATCTGCCGTGATGAAATTAAAAAGTTTCCATGTAAGATTCATTTCAAGCCCTAAATCCTGAGCATGATTGGCATTTTCTTTCGTCCAGACAGTAGTGCCATTTTGCAAGGTTGCGATGTCTGTGATCTGATGATAGCGGTATCTGTAAAAGAAAACAGGATTCAGAGTGAGATTCCGGACACGACAGGTGTTTGAGATTTCGGCTACATGTGCAAGTTCATTCTCCAGAGTGGGATTGCCCTGGTGAATGTAGGTCGCATCGCTATTGTCGGTAAAAGGATTCAGATCATTTATCAGAGGACGGTTTACCCGTTCCTGATAACGAATAGCCCAGGATGAAAAAGGTGATTGTTGCCAGTTGATTTCAACGCGGGGCAACAGATACGAATTTGTTTCGTTGGTCAGGTTTGCATCCTGAGTTTTTCCTCCGTTGCGGTTGTCGACTTGAAGCTGAACGCCCAAAAGATATTTCCATTGTTTTTTCTGGTAAGTCAATTCGGCAAAACCGGTCTGAAGATTCTTTGTGAGCTCGTAATCGTTGCTCTTTGACATGTTATGGACCCATGCGGAACTAATCAGATCATCGTCCGAAGCAGAATAGTTGTCTTTGTGCCATTGTCCGATATACCCGAGCTGTCCTGAAAGTCCGTTATCCCACATTTTTGTTAGTTTGGCCGATCCGAACCATTGGCGTTTGTCCTGGTTAATAAAGAGTCTGTCCTGAGCAAGCACAGCGCCTGTCTTGGGGTTCTTGTTGGTAAAATTGTTGCCCTGATCGTAATTGAAATCATCGTAGTTAACAGAGGCTTCAAAAGATGCTTTCTGTTCTTTCCAGATGTGTTTCCAGTTCAGACCTTCCGAATTACCTGTTTGCTTTTCCGTGTTGTTACGCTGGCGCAAAACGTTGGCCACGACAACCCCGGAGGTATTGGTTTTTGTGTTGTTGATATTGCCAAGCCGGCTATAATTCATCGTTTGAAAAAGAGCATTGAAAGTAATGAAATCGGAAGGACTAAGCAGGTATTGAGCATTGAACATGGCTAAATGTGTGCGGGGTTTTGCAGCTGCGTTATTATTCATCCGCGCCGTTCCGGTTTTGTCTACGGTTGTTTTGTCGTAAGTACGGTAGCGGTACTCTTGCCTGAAATCGTAACCAGCCTGCCACCTGAATTTCCCCGTTTTTGAACCGGCAAGTACCGATGCGTTGTATCTGTTGTCAGATCCTTTCGCAAGAGTTGCTTTTAGGACTGATTTATCCGTAAAATCGGGAGAAAAAATGAAATCTACAGCTCCGGCTTCTCCCTCGCAGATGCTTGCGGTAGGAAGCATGTTAAACAAAAGGACGGAGGAGAAAAGTCCGACCGGCATTTGAATCAGCAAGTCGCTGCGGTTTTCTTCAAAGAGCGTAATAGGCACTCCTTCAAAAAGAAGCGTTACTTTATTGCTTCCCCGGAGGCGCAGGTTTCCCTCTATGTCGGAACTGAGCGAAGGGATTTGTTGCAGTGCCGCTGCGGCGGAAAATGTTGTTACAGCCGGAATACTGTTAATGTTCAGTGCTTTGAATACAGACAGAGAACGGGCACTTTTCTTTTCGGCTATTTCAACTTCGTTGAGTTGTCTTTCTATTGTGGTCGTGGTGGAGTCGGTATAAGTTATCTCTTGAGCTTCAAGCGAATGAATGCCAAGTAGAAGAAATATAATGAAAACGATATTTTTTTGCATAAGAGGTGGATTAAGTTGAACAATGCTATTATTCCATCCTGGTTAGGTCAAGTGCGAATATAATAAAAGAGGGAATCTTCGAAGATACCCTCTTTTGATCTATGAGGAATAATATTAGATGCGGTTGATTAATTCTTTCATTATCAATGTCATGTAAGGCTGTACGTTGTTCGCAATTTGCTGTACTTCCTCGTGGCTGACTTCAACAATTTTATTGGCAACACCCAGGTCCGTAATGATGGAAATGGCGAAGGTTTTTATGCCGCAATGGTGAGCAACAATCACTTCCGGTACGGTAGACATGCCAACGGCATCTCCACCGATGATATGAAAATAGTTGTATTCTGCCGGGGTCTCAAAGGTTGGGCCCTGTGTGCCTACGTAAACGCCCTTTTTGACTTTAATGTTGTTTTCCAGAGCAATTTCTTCGGCTTTGGCAATGAGTGACTTGTCATAAGCCTCGCTCATATCGGGGAAGCGGGGGCCTAATTCGTTATAGTTTTTACCACGCAGCGGATGTTCCGGGAACAGATTGATATGGTCGGATATTATCATCAGATCGCCAATCTCGAAATCGGGATTCATTCCTCCGGCGGCATTCGACAAAAAGAGCGTTTTGATTCCCAAAGCATGCATAACACGTACCGGAAAAGTTACCTCCTTCATGTCATACCCTTCATAGTAATGGAATCGGCCCTGCATGGCCATTACAAGGTTATCTCCCAGTTTGCCGATTATAAGTTTTCCCTTGTGTCCTTCTACCGTTGATACGGGAAAGTTGGGAATATCTTCATATGCGATTTCTTCTTTTTCTGTAATTTGGCTGGCCAGATTTCCTAATCCGGTTCCCAGTACAATACCTACTTCAGGACGACGGCTGATTTTCTTTTTTAGAAAGTCGGATGTTTCTTGAATTTTCTTTAACATAAGTGGTTAGTTGTTGATTGAATTTTGGTTCTTGCCCGGATAAAAATTTGATTTTGATAGGTAATACATAAATACTAGGCTTCAGTTCTTCGGGCAGTGTGTTGTCGTTTACTATTCGTGCTGCGTCTTTTTCTGTTACGAGCAGTATCTTAGGATTCTTTGCTTCGTTGAATTTTTTATCGATGGAACGATAATCTTTTTGCGTGAAATTATGATGGTCGGAGAATGTAATCTTGTCGTAGTTTGGCGTAAATTTCTCAATGTGTTCATAGATTCCCTGTGGAGATACAATTCCGGTCACAATCAATACATGCATCTTCTCTGCTTTAATATCGGCCACTGTGATTGGTTGTGAGCTGGCCAGACTATTGAATAAAGGATATATTTCTCCGTATTGATAAGTGGTAAAATAGAGCGACTGATACGGGAAAATATTGATTTTTTTGGAGATGACCCTAAAGTCCATCGGATGGAGCGTTTCGGGACATTTTGATACGATGATGATGTTGGCTCTGCTTTTGCTGTGTATTGGTTCGCGTAAACGTCCATACGGCAATATATGATCGTCTGTGAAGAGACGATTGAAGTCCGTAATCAGGATGTTGAGGCCCGGAGTTACATAGCGGTGCTGAAATGCATCATCGAGCACAATAGCTGACAGTGGTTGCAGGTCTTTATTTGCGAGTAGTTTTGAAATGCCCCGTCTTCGGTTACCGTCAACCGCAACCGCAACTTCCGGAAATTTTCTTTTTATCTGGTACGATTCATCTCCGATGGTAGTTCCTGTTGCCGAAGCATTAGCCAGAACAAATCCTGAAGTTTTGCGCTTGTAGCCTCTGCTCAGCGTTGCTACTTTCATCGATTGGCTTAAAAGGGATATAATATATTCTGTGTGAGGCGTTTTTCCTGTTCCACCTACCGTCAGGTTTCCAACTGAGATAATCGGAAAATCGAAGGCTTTACTGCGTAAAATCTTACTGTCGAACATCCAGTTTCGTGTACGTACGATGACTGCGTAGATTCCCGAAAGCATCCACAACACTAAGTCGACGAGAAACAGTCGTTTGTTCATGACAAATGAATTTATTTTACGGTTAAATAAAAGGGCATCAAAGCCTGGATTCCCTGTAGAGAGGAAACCTCTCTGATTTGTTTCAGATAAGGATAATACTCACCCAGTTGGGCTTTTTGCACCCGTTCTTCCACTTTTGCATCGAGACTGCTCATGAATTTTTCCAGAAATGTTTTTTGCTTGGGATATTCTACCACATTGTATTTGTCGAGATGAGCCTTCTTTGCAATTAACGTAATCGCATCGTTTAAATTGCCCAGCGCATCCACCAATCCGATTTGTTTGGCTTGTTCTCCGGTCCAGACTCGGCCTTCGGCGATCTTTTTAATTGACTCAGGGCTCATTTTACGTCCTTTTGCACAATGGTCAACAAAAACCTCGTAAGTGTGGTTGACGTATGCCTGCATAAGGTCTTTTTCTTCCGCACTCATGCCTTGTTGTATACTTGGTAGCGTACTGAATTTATTTGTTTTGACTTCATCGAAACTGACTCCTATTTTCTTAGTCAGGCCGTTTACATTCGGAATCAATCCGAATACCCCGATAGAGCCGGTCAGTGTGTTTGGCTGAGCAATAATCATATCTGCCGGTGTCGAAATATAATAACCTCCTGATGCAGCATAGTCTCCCATTGAAACATAAATGGGTTTCTTGCCTTTTATCAGGCTTACTTCTCTCCATATCAATTCAGATCCCAGGGCGCTTCCACCCGGCGAATTTACGCGAAATATCACAGCCTTTATCTTGTCGTCTTTGCGAACTTTGGCAAGCGTTTTGACCAGTTCTTTTGAGGAAATGCCATCAGAACCGCCGGTATCTATCCCTCCGTAAGCATATACCACGGCAATTTTGTTTGCTGACACTTTTTCGTCCGAAGCTGCATTTTTCATTGCATCGAGTTTTACAAGCGATAGATCGTCATCTTCTTTAATGCCGATTTTTTTCTTGATGTAGTTTTGAATTCCGTCGTCATAAAGCAGAGAGTCAACCAAATGTCCCTTTACAGATTCTTCGGCCGGTTTGAATGCAATTCCCTGATCAGCGAGTTGATTTAGTTGTTCAGCCGTGAGTTTTCTTGACGCAGCTACATCGTTCACCGTTGTTTTCCAGATTGATCCGGTAAATGCGGTAATCTGTTCGCGGTTGGCGTCACTCATTTTTGTGGTAATATATGGTTCAACAGCCGATTTGTACGTTCCAACCCGGATAACCTGCATTTCTACACCCAATTTGTCGAGAGTGCCCTTGTAAAAAGCTTCCTGAACAGCTACCCCGTGCCAGTTCACCATCCCCTGCGGACTTAAAAACACTTTGTCGGCAACGCTTGCAATATAGTAAGCTCCCTGGCTGTAGGTCGATCCGTAAGAATAAATGAATTTGCCCGATGTTTTGAAATCGCTCAAAGCCTGCCGTACTTCGCGGATGGAAGCCGGAGATGCCATAAGGGCTCCAGCTTCGATATATATACCTTTAATATTATCGTTGCTTTTTGCTTTGTGAATCGCCGAGAGTAGATCATTTAGCCCTATTTCCTGTACCTGATTGGAGTATTCTCCTAAAAGGGAGGCAAAAGGATTGTCTTCCGATCGCTCAATTATTTGCCCGTTCAGGTCAATTGAAAAAACACTGTTCGGCTTTATCGTAGTCTCTTCCGACGAAGAGGCTGCAATGCCTCCGATTATGCCGAGTGAAATGAAGAAGAAGAAAACAGTAGCAAGTATAATCGCTACAAACGTTGCCAAAACGATTTTTAAAAAGCTTTTCATTTGCTCAAAAATTATTTGTTTGAAGGTGTTTTGCAATAACTCCAATGATAGAGTTTGCGAGAGGTATTAGTGTGTAAGGAGTTTGTGTCCTGTGTGTTGTTGAGTTTCTGAAGTGTGAGAATTTAGATTCTGAAATTGCACTCTTAAAATTCATTTTTCAACAGGCTTTAGATTAGAATAAAACCTAAATCGCTTATTGTTTCTATTTCTTTTTTCCAAATAATTGAAAAATTGACTCAATTCGCAGTTTAAGTTTGGAGAACAAAAGTAATGCTTTTTTTCTGATTGTGGTCAAAATCTTATTGTGTTTTGATAGATAATGGTTTGTTTGTTAGTGATAACCTAATATGTCGGGATTGGAACGATGGCTCAACAGAGCTGAAAATTATCACTTTCTTGCTCTTAATGAGGCTGAAAGCTGATTTTCGTTAACCGAAAATATTTGTATCTTTGGCACTTCAATCAGAAGCCTGTTGTGATTGTAATCCATAATTCATAATATGAAGAATTTCAAGCTGATTAACACCATCTCCGGATGGGTTGCCTTTGCTGCTGCTGCCATCGTATACATTATTACGCTGGAACCGACAGCCAGTTTTTGGGATTGCCCCGAGTTTATTACCGTCGCTGCGAAGCTGGAAGTAGGTCACCCTCCCGGAAGTCCGCTACATGCATTAATAGGGCACTTCTTCTCTTTGTTTGCTTCCGATAAATCGCAAATTGCTTATTGCGTGAATGTCGCAACTGCTATCTATAGCGCGCTCACCATTTTATTCTTGTTCTGGACCATTACTTATTTTGCCCGCAAGGTGATTGTGAGCAAGGGCGAAGAGCTTACAACAGGACGTGCAATCGCGGTGTTAGGTGCCGGTTTTGTAGGGGCATGGGCTTTCATGTTCTCCGATTCATTCTGGTGGTCGGCCGAAGAAGCTGAAGTTTACGGTTTCTCAACGTTGTGTACTGCTGTTGTAATTTGGGCTATGTGCAAATGGGAGGAAGTCTCTGACGAACCTCGTGCCGAACGTTGGATAATTTTGCTGGCTTACGTAATGGGGCTTTCTATCGGGGTACACATCCTGAACCTGCTTGCCATTCCGGCTTTGGTGCTAATTTATTATTTCAAAAAATATCAGGTCAATAAAAAGGGTCTTGCGATCGCTATGTTGGTCTCGATAGCAATTTTGGCCGGACTTTTATATGGTTTGATGCCGTCTTATTTCTGGCTTGCAAGCTATGTAGAACTCTTCTTTGTGAATACTCTTTCAATGCCATTTAATAGCGGGCTTTTGACGTATATCGTTATATCTGCCATTGCTTTGGGCTGGGCATTGTATGAAACCCGCACTCAGAAGAACGATACCAGAGCTAAAATCGCATTCCTTGTTGCCATTGCATTGTCGGGTGTTCCTTTTTTAGGATCGCGCTTATGGTTGGGAATCGTTATTCTTGCAGCGACGGCAGTGCTTTTCTTCTACTTTAAGAAAGCGTTGTCTAATCATGCGATGCACCTGATTGTGACGGTTGTTACTATGTTACTTATCGGCTATTCTACATTTGCCGTTATCGTCATTCGCTCAAATGCGACTCCTCCGATGGATCAAAACGGACCTGACAATGTGTTCTCTTTGATGAGTTACCTGAGTCGAGACCAGTATGGCGACCAGCCTTCTTTGCTTTATGGACCTCTGTATACGGCCGAATATAAATGGAAACCTGCCGAAGGAGGAACCTGTCTCCCCGAAGAAAAAATAGGAGCTCCGCGCTATGCTAAAAAGCCAAAGGCTAATCCGAACGAAAAAGATCAGTATGTCATTACCGGTTATAAAAAAGATATTGTTTATGATGATGCATTCTGTACATTGTTCCCACGTATGTACAGTCAGCAGCCAAGTCATGTTCAGGCGTATAAAGAGTGGGCTGGTGAACCTGAAAATACGGTCGATTATGAGCCTTGCGGCCAACAGCAATCAGCACAGGCTCCTTCGTTTATACAAAATATTGGCTTTTTCTTTAGTTATCAGGTCAACTTTATGTACTGGCGTTATTTCATGTGGAACTTTAGCGGACGCCAGAATGATATGCAATCGATGGGCGAAGTGGATCGCGGTAACTGGATAACGGGTATAAACTTTATAGACAACCTGATGGTAGGAGATCAGTCGAACCTGCCGGATGAATTGTCGCAAAATAAAGGACACAACCGATACTTCCTCCTTCCATTGTTATTGGGGCTTTTAGGGTTGTTCTTCCTCGTTTACCGGGGGAAGGAGGGTATGCATGCCTTCTGGATTATTCTTGTCCTGTTCTTTATGATGGGTATCGCAATTGTCATCTACCTGAATCAAACTCCGGCACAGCCCCGTGAGCGGGATTATGCTTATCTTGGTTCATTTTATGCATTTGCTATCTGGATTGGTCTCGGTGTTCTGGCTATCTATCGCTTCCTCGAAAAGCGTTTCAATGCAAAAATCAGCGCGGTAGTAGCATCGATTCTCGGCTTGATTGTTCCGGGTATTCTTTGCGCTCAGAACTGGGATGATCACGATCGTTCAGGACGTTATACCTGCCGTGATTTCGGAAAGAACTACCTTGTCGGTCTTCCTCCGAACTCTATCATATTCACTTGCGGTGACAATGATACGTTCCCTCTCTGGTATTGTAATGAAGTAGAACAGTTCCGTCCTGATGTGCGTGTTTGTAATTTAAGTTATTTGCAAACCGACTGGTATATTGACCAGATGAAACGTCAGGCATATACATCTGCTCCGCTACCAATATCCTGGAATGCTTCTCAGTACATGTCGGGTAGTCATGAAGTGGCTCGAGTCTATGATACTAAAGATTCCACCAAAGTCGATATCAAGACAGCAATGTCGTTCGTGTTGAGTAATGATCCAAGAACGAAAGATCAGTTTGGTCAGGATATTTTCCCGACATCGACAGTGTTGTTACCGGTTGACAAACAATCGGTTCTGAATAATAAAGTAGTGCCAGCTCATCTTGCAGATAAGGTTTTGCCGGTGATGGAATTAAAGGTCGGTTCTCAGATTACCAAGTCGGATTTGATACTGATGGATATTCTGAAAACAAACAACTGGAAACGCCCGGTTTATATAGCTGCTACCGTTGGAAACAGTATGTACAATGTTCGCCTGAGTGATTATTTTCAACGTGAGGGTATTGTAAACCGTATAGTGCCTGTTAAGACGGAAGAAGGTGCAAATACCAATACTGCCGTGATGTATGATAACCTCATGCACAAATATAAATGGGGCGGTATGGAAAATCCGAAAGTATATCTTGATGAGAATATAGTTCGGATGGTATCGATGTTCCGGATGCAATTTGCAGGCCTGGCTGAAGCCCTGATTCTTGAAAATAAAAAAGACTCGGCTCTCAAAGTGCTGGATTACGGCATGAAGGTCGTTCCGCCTACAACCTTGCCTCACGACTATTTCACGATGAATATGGGCCGGTTCTATTATGAACTGGGTAAAACCGCGAAAGGTGATGAAATAATGAATGCTGTGGCTAAACAGTCCATTAAGAGCCTGACATGGTATGCCGGTCTTACTCCGAAACAGATGCGTAGTGCCAGTGAACGTATTCAAAACAATATGGCTACCCTGAGTAACCTGCTTTTCTTTGCTGATAAATATAAGCGTAAACAAATTGTGAGTCAGTATTCGGCTCAGTTCCAGGTTTTCGCAAAAGTATTTCACATGCAGTAAAAGCCCGGTGGAAACATAAAAAAACAGCCATCTGTCTAATGACGGGTGGCTGTTTTTTTATGATGTTATGGTCTTGAAATGGCGTCGAACGCAAAACATGACCCTGTCGTACGCCTTGGACTTATAACAAAAAACCTTCGACTGTTTCAATAGCCGAAGGTTTTTCGTTATAAGAGAATTTGATTGTTTATTGCCTGATTTGTCCGTTTCCGGTGATAACCCATTTGTAGGTTGTCATCTCCTGAAGAGCCATAGGCCCGCGGGCATGAAGCTTTTGGGTGCTGATGCCAATCTCGGCTCCCAATCCGAACTGAGATCCATCTGTAAAGGCTGTTGATGCGTTGGCGTAAACACAGGCTGCATCTACTTGTTGTTGAAAAGTGGCAATGCGCAGCTTGTTCTCGCTGACAATGGCTTCACTGTGTTTTGAACCGTATTTTGCGATATGGTCAAGTGCTTCGGCAAATGTGCCGACGGTCTTGATAGCCATTTTATAGTCCAGAAATTCGGTGCCGAATTCTTGCTCTGTGGCCCTTTTTAATAATTTGTCGGGGTAGAAGCCTTTCAATGAATTATAGGCTTGTTCATCGGCATATATAATCACGTTAGAGTCGATCAGTGGGGCGCAAAGCATCGAAAGATCATGAATGCGGCTTGCGTGAATGATAAGACAATCAAGAGCATTGCATACGCTTATACGACGTGTCTTGGCATTGTTTACAATGGCAGCGCCTTTCTTTAGGTCGGCAAATTCATCAAAATAAGTGTGGCAAATACCAGCTCCGGTTTCTATCACAGGTACCCGGGCATTGTCGCGCACATATTCGATGAGGCTTTGACTTCCGCGTGGAATAATCAAATCCACCTTGCCAACGGCATTCAGCAACTCGGTGGTGGCTTCACGATCAGGCGGCAACAGCGTTACAATATCAGGATTGATTTCAAATTTTTGCAATATACTTTTGATTAATCCAACAATTGCAACATTTGAATCCTGCGCGTCGCTGCCTCCTTTTAACAGACAGACGTTGCCTGATTTCAGGCAGAGTGAAAATACGTCAAAACTCACATTTGGACGTGCTTCGTAAATAACTCCAATGATGCCAAACGGAACGGTGATTCTTTTGATGTTTAATTCGTTGGGGCGGACAATATCCGATAATACATGCCCAAGCGGAGAAGGTAAAAGAGCAACGCTTCGCAGATCCTGAGCAATGGCTTCAATACGTTCCGCTGTCAGTTTCAGACGGTCGTATTTTGGATCTGCCGGATCCATGCGGCTTAAATCTTTACTGTTTTCTTTCAGAATTATGCTCGTTTGAGCAACGGCTTCGTCTGCAATGGCATTGAGAACACGATTGATCGTAGCATCTGTAATGGCGGCTAATTCTTTTTTAGCCAGATGTGCATTTTCGAAAATAGTTGCTAATGAGTTCATTGTCGTGTGTATTTGTGTGAGTAAAATTAAATTACATAGAAACAGAGATAAAGCTGCATGTGGGTGTCCGATTCTGATGGTGCTTGATTACAAAACTAATACTATTTGAGTTGTTTTCAGCACCAAAATCCATATTCTTTGCAAATTATTTTGTTTTCTTGTAGTGGATCACAATACGTTTGATCTGATTTTTTAATCCTTGGCTGACGAATTCGAATACCCACTTCCACTGGTTATCGGTCCATCGTTGTGGGTGTGTGGTAATCATTATTTTGTTAGGTAGTTGACCGCTTATAGCTGCTGCAATTATATCATTAGTGGAATGAAACCTGTCGTATATTTTCCCTTTTACCTTGTCACGTATGCTGACTGATTGTCCGTCCCAGCATCTGCCGGTATCGGTGAGATACATGAATTTATTGAAGTCTATGTCGAAATAAGGTTCGCCGATAATGCCCGATTGCCGGTAATTGTAATGTTTCCAAAGGTCAATATTACTGAAAGATGAGGTAGGGCTACCATGCATACAAATAGTTTTGATCGGATAGAATTGACGGAAATACGCGAGGTTTTTCTCAAATAACACGATTGATTTTTTTGTATCTCCTTTTGTCAGACTCATCTCTTCATAATGATACCCGATTTCATGGCCTAAATCAGCTATTTTTTGTATTATTTCGGGGCGATTGCTGTTTCGTACTATACGGAAGTAATAAGAGGCAGGAATGCCTTCTTGGTGCTCAATTTCGGCGCATTGCAACGCGTGATACGGCCTTGCGTCGATGTCGTGCCGTAAGATGACGAACTTTCCTTCATTTTGCCCCTGACAAAATTCCTCAAATGTTCTGAATTCGAATCCCTGATGTTTGAGTACATGTAGCAGATCGATATATTTGTGAAAAGTAAAATCCGATGACTTGGAGAGGAGATCGTCTTTGACTTTTTTGGTCTGATAGGTGAGATGTCCCGGGTCTTTCCCAACTGAATACTGAATGTCTGGATTTGATAGCATCAAATTCTTGCTTTTGGGATAGTTCTCAACAAACCATGTGATAAACGGAGCAACATCTATTTTATCAGCTATTAGCTGATTTTTCCTTTCCTGATATAGTTCTTTTCTGTTGTCTATGGATAAGATTTTACCTGTTAGGGTCAATAATCTTTCAGGTTCGGATGTGGGAATGCCGTAAGTTAAGTGGTATTTGTGCTCCAGCTCTTCTAAAACACTGATACGACCCGAAAAATCACTAAACCGGATACTAGGAACGCCTAAAATGGCGGCTTCAACAGACATGCTTTGACTGTCAGATACTAATAAGTCGGCTCCTGCCAATACATGATGTATGTCTGAAGGGTTGATTGTAAGTCTGTATGGTTCAAACTCCGGGTTTAATTCACCTTCTGCGCTGACAAATACCTTTCTGCCTTGCTTTTGGCAAATTTCAATCTCTTTTTTTATGAGAGGCTGAGATAAGCCGACAATCCCCATGTCGTGGTAGGCCGTAAGGCGTGATAACCGGATGAGACAATAAGGTCGTTCTCCTGCATATTTTATGATGATGTTGTTGTCCGGCTTGAAGCGGCTGGGATGCAGGTATGATAACTTCATGAGGCCGTTATAGCCAATTTTTTTGGATTTCCATCTGCCAACATTACAACATTCGGGAGTCAATATCGTTTTTGTGAAGGGGTAGGTGAGTAAAGCCAGTCGTTTGATTACATTGTAGTCGTCTTCAAGTGTTGTGATGCAGGGCCTTCGGAGAACGACTGCGATATGAGCAACCGAGGCGTCGGTTCCCAGTAGAATGTCAGGTTTGAATATGAGAATTTTAAAAAACAGCTTAGAGGTTCTGTAAATGAAGGCTTTGGTTATGTCGAATACATTGGGCTTTCGTCCATGAGGCATTACATTTTCAAATGTTACATTGTCATATTGCATCAATTGAGCCAATACGTCTTTAGTGCGGATGAATATCTTGATTTCATGCCCGTGTTCTTTCCATAACCGGATAGGATTCCTAAAAAAAAGATATTGAGCCGGGTGCGATATGTATAATGCAATTCTCACTTTGTTGGGTTCTTTTTATATGGATAATTTTCGATGAAATCGACTAAAAAACCGGTTGTGTCGATTCTTTCTTTTAGAAATTTCGCTCTTTTGATTTGCCATTCTTTCTTGCTATTCGGATTGCTTAATAGATTCTTGATATCTTCCAGCATATTTTCAAATTCCTCCGGTTTATATCCGAATGCCAGTCCGAAATTATGTTCAAGATCTTCAATGCAACTCAATTCGCCAGCTAACGAGTTGCAACGGAAAGCAGGAGTCCCTAATATTGCTGCTTCGGAAGTCATGGTCTGGCTGTCCCCGACAAATAGTTTAGCGAAAGCCAAAAGATCATGTATTTTTTCTGGAGAAACAGAAAGTCGGAATGATTCCAGAGCCGGTTCGATTTCTCTTTCAGCGGTGATGAACACTTTGCCGTACCCGGTGAGTAGTTGCACTAACTTAAGCTTCTGTTCAAGCGAAAGCCCGTAAACGTTGCCGTCGTGATGCGCTTTGAAGGCATTAAAACGAAGAACAAAATAACTGTCCGATGGATTGACTCCTATTAATTCCAGTGTTTGGATATTCGGTGTAAAACGTGCAGGATGCAGGTATGCAAGTTCGTGAGTTCCTTTGTAAAATATAACATTTTTGGCTTTGCGTTTTCCTGTTAAGGCTACCGGAGACAATATGGCATTGCAAAACGGGTGAACATGTTTTACTATTAAAGGTTCCACTTTGTCGTCATCATCGTCCAGAAAAATAGACTTCATTTTGCAGAACCGGCATACCTGTGCAATAGTAACAGAAGACCCTACACCAAGATGAATGTTCTTTCTTACTACTAATCTCCATAGGAGAAAGTTGTAGTGCAATTGCATGAAGGCCTTCCCGATCAAAGAGTCACGTTTTTTACCGGTCAGAGAAATATATTCGATGTTCTCGGACTTTAATAGCTGTTTGGCCGCGGGGATATCTTTGACTGTGACAATCACATTATGCCCATGTTGCCTGAGCGTTCGGATCGTGTGCTTGAACAGGTGAACGTGAGCCGGATGATTTATATCGAAAAGTATATTCATTTTATCGCTGTTTAGTGAAGGAATTGCCAAGCTTTGAAGGCGATTCGCATAATAAAGAATACTACCCGGTTGTGAGGTAATTCGTACCGTCCGTAATTGACGAGTTCTCCTCCAAACTGAATTTTATAATTTCTAACTCCATAAGGTACATCAGGTTTGCCTGCTCCTCCGAAATCAAATAAAGGAACTTTTTCTGACTGTGCTATTTTGAATATTTCCCAGGGAAGAATATCGTTTGGGTTAAAATGGTAATATTGCTTCAAACTGCCGGCATACCAGTCGTAGAAACGCCCGTTGTATGAAAAAATATACATGATGCCTGCAAGTTCATTCTGAAAAAAAGTTCCGTATATTCGTAACATTCCGTTGGAATACATTTGATTAAATGCATTCATAAACAGAGATTTGTCTGCTAAGGGTAGTTTCGCTCTTTTGTATACTTCTTCTAGGATAGGATATGCTGCTTCAGCTTCTTTTGGGGTTGTCAATCTCCTGACTAAAAGTCCTTTGCGCTGTGCTTGCCGGATGTTGTTACGTTTGCGGCTTTTTACGTCTTTCCATAAATCATCTTCGCTTTTTGTCAGGTCAATCAAAATATTCAAATGGTCTTCATACTTTGCTCCAATTGCTTCAAACGCTTTTTTTATATCGCCCAACTCAAAAAGGTTACGGAATTGAGAATAAATGACTCTGACTTTTTTGTCGACGAGATATTCCTTTAGCATGAAACGTGCAAGCTCAGCATCATTATCTTTGACTAATGGACCACCTGCGATTATAGCTCGAGCAGTAAAACGACCTATCATGCCGTTGTAAACCTGATGGATGATAATAACCATTACACCTGTTATCTGCTTTGTATTGTCGCAGATAGCTAATACATATGGTTGAAATCCAGGTATATTGTTGTGGATTTCGTAGTATTCGGGGGTCTGGAAGATTGTGCCGTTGGAATGCCCTTCAACAAAAGCAGCCCATTGCTTTCGGTCGATATTGTCATATCCACTGATTATATGGTATTTATTGTTGATTTTCGGATTCATTCTGAATGCAATGTGTATATATTTCAATCAATTTGGTTGCTATTTGCTTGTCTGTCATCCCTGTCGCTTCTAATCGTGATCTACCATTGGTTCTTCCTTCTTTTGCTGCAAAATTGAGCGCTTTTTGCAGGGTTTCAACAACTGAATTAACTTCGAAAGTTGTTATATAGCAGCCATTCGTGTCATCTATTAACTCTTTAACGTCGCCGACGTTGGTTGAGACAATCGGGCAATTACATGCCATTGCTTCTTTGATAAATTGCGGAGATCCTTCCGAAAACGATGTCATAAGAGCCACGTCTGTTGCGTTTAGCGCCAGATTTACTTCGTTTCGGTTGAACCCTTTTAGTTCAATAAGCTTTGTTTTTCCGATCAAATCGACAGCTTTTCTAGCCAATGAGTAATTCTTGACGGTATTATCCTGTGAGCCGGCAAAGAGTATGTATGAGGCTTTGGTATCCCATCCTAATTGTTGACGCGCGTCCATCTTTTTCATTGGGAAGAATCTCTCTGTTTCAATTCCGCAGGGCAAAAGAGTGTATTGCTTCCGGACATTGGAAATATCTATTATTTTCTGGGACACAAAAATGGAATGTGCAGATAATCTGATTGCCCATTTAGACCATCTGAGTACTTTGGGATCATTAATATCACTGCCATGAAATGTTGTTACTACGGGAATCTTCCGCTGAAGATTTGCTAAAAGGCCTGAAAGTCCGTAGTGAGCATGTATTATATCAGGCTTGAAATCTCTTATTTTTGTTTTTAGCTTGGGTAAAGCTTGTAAATAACCCATGATTCCTTTTTGCCTGATAAGAAAAAAATCGACCATCTCACCGAATTTTTTCAGACTATCTACCTGCTCCTGAATGAAAGGTGCAATTTGTCGATTTGTGGCGCTGCAAACAATCAGGATTTTCATAAAAAGATGGAGGTAAGAATAATGATTTTACAAAAATAACAAAATTAAGCCAATTTGTTACTCTTTCTCGGTTTATGACAGAATCTATTTTTAGAGGAGATAAAACCTGCTGTATAACATGTTTTGTCTCCTGACAGGCTAAAATAAATCCGTAAATTTGTATCTCTTCATTCACAACACATTTATACAAATAAACTATTGATTATGAAAATAGAAGAATTAAAGCAGGCATTTGTGGAAGCTTATGGCGTAGTTCCCGATGCTGTCTACTTTTCACCGGGGCGGGTTAATTTAATTGGTGAACATACTGATTATAACGGTGGTTCTGTATTCCCGTGTGCATTGAGTTTTGGAACTTATTTGTTGCTGCGGAAAAACGGTGGAAAGACGGTAAAGTTCAAATCTTTGAATCAACCGGAAATTACCGAATTGTCGGTGGATCAGTTAACCACTCCTCTCGAAAAAATTTGGGTAAATTATCCTCTTGGAGTTTTTGCTCAGTTTATTAAGCGAGGTGTTGCGATCAACGAAGGTTTTGATATCCTGATTTGGGGTAATGTTCCCAACGGAGCGGGCTTGTCATCGTCAGCAGCGCTGGAAGTTGTTACAGCTTACGCTCTGAACGATCAATTAGGAACCGGTTTTAATCGTACCGTACTTGCACAGATTGGCCAAAAGGCAGAACACGAATTTGCATTTGTAAATTGTGGCATTATGGATCAGTTTGCCTCGGCTAATGGAGCAAAAGATCATGCTATTCACTTGAATTGCGATACACTCGAGTTTGAACTGGTGCCGGTAAAACTGGAAGGCGTAAAAATTCTTATTTCGAATACACACAGTCCTCATAAACTTGACTCAGGCGCATACAATCAACGCGTTGCTGAATGTAAAAAAGCGGTAGAGCTGATTTCAAAAGTGCGTCCGATTAAAAACCTGGCCGAATTGACAGAAGAAGACTTCAAAAAGGTGGAATCTGCTCTCGATAGTGATCCTGTAGCTCACAAACGGGCTCGCCACGTAGTAACTGAAGTTCAGCGTACATCCGATGCTGTAAAGGCTCTAAAAGCCGGTGAAATCGATAAATTTGGCCAGATGATGAACGCTTCTCACGTTTCGTTGCGTGATGATTATGAAGTTACCGGACTTGAACTTGATACAATGGCAGAAGAAGCCTGGAAAATCCCGGGAGTGATTGGCTCTCGTATGACTGGAGGTGGTTTTGGTGGTTGCACCGTAAGTTTGGTCAAGGAAGAGGCTATCGATACATTTATCGAAAAGGTGGGCGCTGCTTATAAGGAAAAAACAGGCATCACACCGGACTTTTATGTCGCCGAAATTGGTGATGGAGCTTGTAAAATAGGATAAAAAGCAGAGTTATGCAGGAAAATTTCAATAAAATAGTTGATGGCAAACAGGTTAGCTTGTTTGTCCTAAAAGGAGGTAAACTCGAAGTCGCAATCACCAATTACGGTGCTAAGATTGTGACTCTCAAAGCGCCTGATAAAAATGGAAAAACCGAAGATATAGTGCTCGGTTTTGATAATCTGGATGATTATTTGACAAAAGAACCTTTTTTTGGTGCAGTTTGTGGTCGTTTTGCCAACCGTATTAAAAAAGGTCATTTTGAACTCGAAGGTAAAGCATACGATTTGGTTGTTAATAATGGCGCAAATCATCTTCACGGTGGGATAAAAGGCTTTAATGCGGTTGTTTGGGACGTGGAATCTTTCTCAGATAATAAATTGGTTTTGTTCTATCTTGCCAAAGATGGAGAAGAGGGTTATCCCGGCAATCTTAAAACGACAGTCACTTATCAGGTGACAGATGATAATGAGTTGAAAGTTCATTATCAGGCCATTACGGATAAAACGACAATTCTCAATTTTTGCCAGCACTCGTTCTTTAATTTGAAAGGAGCCGGAAATGGTAATATTGAAGACCATTATCTTACGGTTAATGCCGATTTTTATACTCCGCTCGACGAAACACAGGCTCCTGTGGGCGAGGTACGGTTTGTGGACGGAACATTGATGGATTTTAGGAGTCCGGTGCTTGTTTCAGATCGTATAAATGCCGATTTTGATCAATTTACTGTTGGTAGAGGAATTGATAATAACTGGGTTGTAAAAAAAGGACAGATGCATGAAATGGCTCATGCAGCAACGCTATATGAGCCAGTAAGCGGACGCACTTTGGAGGTCTACACGACACAGCCCGGTATACAGGTATATTCAGGCAACTGGGTTGAAAATTTTACCGGTAAATATGGTAAAAAGTACGATGTGAGATACGCTATTTGTCTCGAAGCTCAGGGATTTCCTTGCTCTCCGAATTATCCGCAGTTCCCTTCTCCGGTCCTTCGTCCGGGAGAAAATTACGATGAGATCTGCGTGTATAAATTCAGTGTCAGATAAGCTAACATCCTATAATACAAAATAAGCCCCGAAAAGAATTTTCTTTTCGGGGCTTATTTTGTATAGTAAATACAAGTATATTTTGTAAGCATTCAAATGTTTGATTATTTCATAGTCGCTATTTGATTATTTAGATTTTGAAACCAGAAGCAGAGCGACATCACGTCGCTCTGTTTCTAAACCAAAATCTAAAGAGAAAAATAATCAAATATTTTAAGCCATATAGGCTTTATGTTGTTATTGCCTATTAGAATATCATAATCAATGTCTCGTAGAGAACACTATGTCTTTGCTGTTTGTCTCAGTTGCGCTATATGCAATACTACTATACTTCAAGTAGCGTATATTGTGTATGCTACGTTGCCTATTGTTATATTTGCCATCGACTCTGATGTCGGTTATATATCGAATTGTCGATGTTTGAAGAGTTTAGAGTTGTTTGTCAACTACACTCAAGGATTCAATTCTTGTAGGAGGTAGCGGAACGAACCTTGTAGGAGGTAGCGGAACGTAAGCACTTGTCTGTATTAGAGTTGTTTTTTCTACTACACTCAAGGATTCAATTCTTGTAGGAGGTAGCGGAACGAATCTAGTAGGGGGTAGAGGAACGTAAGCGCTTGCATAAATCAAAGAACTTGTAAATAATGCGATAGAGATTGCAACTCTTAGGGATAATTTGAAATTTTTCATCTTTGTAATTTTTTGTGTTGGTTAGCATTACAAAGAAACATACAAAAAACCCCACTTGTGTTATTTTTATTCGAAAAATTATATTAACATCAGACTCGAAACTAGATGCTAAAAAATTGAAAATCTATTATTTGTAACAGGTTTAAATATGTTCAACATTAACATATTCTGATATAGCTAAAATTTTATACATAAACACCCCAAAATTTAGACCTAAAAAACAGATCTCTTCGATATTATTACGAAGAACTTGCATTTTATTTCGTCATTAATTTTGAGTTGATATTTTAATTCAGATTTGTTCTAATTGATTTTGAAAACCAGAAGCAGAGCGACATCTCGTCGCCCTGTTTCTAAACCAAAATCTAAAGAGAAAAATAATCAAATATTTTGAATGTATTCATGTTCGTTTGTCAACCGATGAGATGGATGTCCATTTTATGATAATTGTTGGAGTTATCTCTTTCAAATGCATTGATAACAGTCTCTGTTTTGCGTTGGTTAACATTACAAAGAAACAAATAAAATCAGTTTAATGTGCTCTTTTGTCCTCCAAAATTATATTAACACAAGATAAAGTGGCATGTTTTAATTGTAAGATAACCAGATTTATACATTGATTATAATTTGAAAGACTATTAACAATATAATTTGAAGAAGTAAAAGAGGGGAAAAAGAGGTCAAAATTCGGCAAGAAAATTAGAGAAATTTACGCCGTGTTCAATTTCTAATTTCTTGCGTAATCTGGCTCTACGAACATTAAAAGAATCAGTCTGAGTGTCCAAAACAGAGGCGATCATGCCGGATTCAAAGCCAGCCCGCAGTAGACAACAGATTAGAATGTCGGTGGTGGTCAGTTGGGGGTATTTATTTTTAAGTCGTTTGGAGAAGCCGTTGTACAATCCGTCTATACTTGAAATTAATTCATCGTAGAGTGCCATAGAATCAATTGATTCTTCTTCTGATATTGAATAGGAGCTCTTGCTCGGAACTAATCTTTTAATAGCAGTCTTCTTATGATGTTCTACATTTTTGATCAATGCATTTTGCATATTAATTTGTTGCTGTAGTAACTGATTGTTTTCTTTTTCTTTCTCAACAAGCAGTTGGTGCTGTTTAAGCTGGATTTGTTTGTGTCTGTATCTCCATAATAAAACAATTACGATGATGCCACTTAATCCGAGTAATAGAAACAATACCGCAATTTTATTTCGTTGATTTGCTATGATCAGAGTTTTGTTCTCAGCCGCAATGCGTTCATAATTATATTTTTTTTCCATGCCGGCAAAGCTGGTAGTAAGTGTTCTTTGAAAATCAGAGTCTTTTGCCAAAATCAAATCTTTGGCTTTTTTTAAAGCATCAGGGATGTTATTTCTTTTTTCGGCTATATCTAATGCTACGGAATAGTAATCAGTTGAAGAGGATATTTTTTTAGACTTTTCCAAATATATTGATGCAGAATCTAAACTGCCAATCTTAGAATAAATGCGAGCAAGGAGGATATATTTGTGATAATCATAAACATCAGATATTTTCGTGGAAAGCCTTATGTAATAAAGAGACAATGCATATTCTTCTTTTTCATAATAAGCTAACCCCAATAATCTATAAATTGAGGATGAAAGTAATCCCTCGTCTAAGGATTGTGCTTCATATTCTGCTTTTTTATAATAATAAATTGCGCTATCTAGCTGATTTTTCTGAAAATGGGCGTAACCAATTTCAAACATCATAACAACGCTATTTCGTTTGTCGTTTGATTTTAGGAAGGCTTTCAATGCCATTTTGTTGTAATTAAGCATGCTGTCAATCAAATTTTGATTCTGATAAACCAGCGCCTTGTCGGAATATATGTATCCTAGTAGTTTATTGTCTTTGCATTCAATGGCATATGGTGTAGCATGTAATAATGCTTCTGCTTGTTTTTTTGCATCTTGTCTGTTACGGGCGCATCGAGATAAATATAAATAAGCATATCCCGCTTTTTTATAGTCATTTCTGTTTGTGTAATATTCTGTGGCAATTTGAATCAGAGAGTCAGATTCGACGTCAATGGCATTTTTATCTAATGCTTGACTCATTAATAATGCAAAAAAGGCATGTTCTTTCGTGGATAACTGGCTGGGATTTTTTATTAGTTTCAGTGTTTCTAATGCTTTATGCGGCTGGTTTTCCATCAAATCATTAGCCTTGTTTAATAAAGCTATGTCATTTGGAGAGGAATGATGACAAGCTGTTGTTAAGAGAATAATGGAAAATATGAAGATGATCCGGCGCATAAATGTGAAATTTGATAGCAAAGATACGCAATAAAATAAAGCGCAATATAACGCATTAATCATATTGGGAAAAAGAAAAAGGGAACGACTTCACGTCGTTCCCTTTCTTACTAACCAAAATCTAATAGGGAATAAATGGATTGGTAATTATTATTATAATTCCACTCTATTTTCCACTACAAGCCTTCGAATTCTAATAAAAGGATCAGAAGACTGTTCAATTCTGTAAAATTACAGAAAACAGAAATATATATTCTGATTTTTAATGGAAAAATTATATGTATAACGTCAATTTTGGATATGTGTAATTTGCATGTTGTCAGTAGTTTGTATTTTGTTGAGAGAGTGATTTATATGTATAAAGGAGTCTTAGATGGAAAAGTTTGTTTTTTGGTTAAGGTATTGAAGTAAGTATTTGTTCGATTTTGACATCCTCACGTGGGCATATCTTCTTTCTGATATTTGATCTGTATTTATAATAAGTTTCATTTTTGATATTGAGAGATGCCAGAATTAATTCAATATTGAATCCTGCTTTAAGATAATAGCAAATTAGTAACTCTTTGTTTGTGAGAGTGGGGAATCTGCGTTTTAACTCAAGTAGGAATGATTCAAAAGAAGGATCTATATTTTGGCTTATTGCGTTATGTTCTGATGTTAACTTGTTATGTTCTTTATTGAATATTTTGAGATATTGTGCTCCGATTTGTGATAAGTTGGTTTTGGGGATTAGCTGAAGCTGAATCAATTTCTGGATGATGGCAATTTTGGAAATCTGTTCTGATCGTAAGCGGATTTTTTGCAGATTGATGATGTTTTGGGCAGATACATTTTTTATTTGTTGCTTTTTTTTCTTATTTCTTTCTACAAGCACAATTGTGATAATAGCGAAGATTAGCAGAGAACTTATTGCAATCAGCATAATATATTGTTGATTCTTTATTGTTAGTTTCTGATTCTCTTTAGAAACTTCTTCGTAATTAATCTTTCTTTCTAATCCGGAGAAGCTTGATGTGAGAGTTTGCCTGTAATTTGAGTCTTTAGCTGCTAGATATTGTTTTGAATATAGCAAGGCATCTGTATTCATATTCTTTTTTTCATAGATTTCTTGTAGTAACATATAACAATCAGGAAGAGCCTTCTTGGTTTGAATCGCTTTCTTGAGATAGAATTCAGCCGAGTCTAATTTGCCGGTTTTGATTAAAACAGCACCCAAAGTCATCCATTGCGCATAGTTATATTGGGTGTTATATGCAGAAGCTAATCTAATCGCGTTTAATGCTCTGTAATATTGCTTTTGATAGTAGTAAATGAGAGAGCTATTTCTGTAGCAGGATGATATTAATAGTGAATCCTTTAAATTGTAAGAATCTTGTAATGCCTTATGCATATATGATAATGCTAATGAATACTGTTCTTTCTGGTAGTAATCATAAGCTAATCCTAAATATGAAAGAGCAATATTCCTCTGGTCATGGGCCATTGATAAATATTGCAGAGCCTTCTTGTCGTATTTTATTACACTGTCAAGCATTCTTTGTTCCCTGAAAATATCTGCTTTGTCGGCATTTAAAAAGCCGATTAATTGGTAATCTTTGCTTTTGACAGCATAGGGAAAGGCTTTAATTAATCTATTTGCTCTTAATTGTTGTTCATTCCTGTTTTTTGCACATCGCGAAAAGTAGAAGTATGCATATGCGGCTTTATGTGAATCGTTTGATTTGGAATAAAATGAGACGGCGGTATTGATTATAGAATCTGATTCAATATAAATGTCACATTTGTCAAAAGCCTGGCTTAATAATAAGGAGTAGGCCGCATCGTCTTCTTTGCTTAGTTTATTCGGAAAAGGAATGGACTTTAAAAGCTTGAGTGCGCTGTCAGGGTGAGTTTTCATTATTGCTTCTGCCCTGGTTATGAGTATGCCATCGTGAGAGGGCGTTCGTTTACAAGCAACAAACAGAAAGCTACAGCTAAATAGTAGGATAGATAGCTGCGTGATTTTAAGATTTCTGAATGAAGATTGATCCATCTCAACGAAGAATTTGTCGGTTTTTGAGCTTATATATCAGATAATATATGTTCGACTTTATCGTCTTGTCCGGCATTCATCTTTTTTCTGATATTTGAACGGTAATGATAATATGTTTCGCTTTTTATATTGAGCAATGATAGTATTGATTCTTGCTTAACTCCGGCTTTTAAGTAGCAACATACCAATATTTCTTTTGGGGTTAGAGTCGGAAATCGGGCAGTTAACTTTTGGGAGAAATTATGAAATACAGAGTCTATGTCCTTAATTATATCGTTATTGTGTGCAGATAGTGAGTGATCAACTTCTCCAAAAAGCTTAAGATACTGAGCTCCTATTTGTGATAAATTTTTTTTCGGGATAAGTTTAAGTTGTATCAGATTCTGTAGAATTTTGATTTTTGATATTCGTTCGGCTTGCAATTTGATTTTTTGTCGGTTAATGATTTTGATATCAGTTTCGTGCTTTAACGCTAATTTGTTCTTTTTGATTTGCTCTATCAGGATTATAACCACAATTATCAAGCAAAGGATTGCGATCAAAGCAATGATTATGGTAAAGCGTTGATTTTTGATTATTAATTTTTGATTGTCAGCTTCAATTTTTTCAAAGTTTACCTTCTTTTCCAGTCCTTCTAAACTTAGTTTTAAATTATCTTCATTTATTGAATCTTTGGCTGCATTTTTCAATTTTGCCCATCTGAATGCATCTTGATAATTGCCTTCTCTTTCGGAAATTTTTTGTAGTAGTTCAAAACAATCAGGAGAATTATATTTGTATTTAAGACATTGGGATAAATATATTTTAGCAGAGTCAAGATTGTTTTTTGCCTCAAATATTGCCGCAAGGTTGAACCAATTGGTCGGATCTTCTGCCTGTTTGGTTTCTATACTTTTTCGTGCATATGCTAAAGCTGCAGAATAATCGTGAAGATAGAATAGGGTTAGACTGGTGAATTTGTATAATGGAGAAGTTAAACTGTTGTCTTTTATGTTTTTGGCTTCTTTTTCTGCTCTTTTGTAGTAAACTAGAGACTCTTGAAAGTTTTGTTTTTGATAATATCCATATCCAATTCCAATTAGACAAACAATACAGTTTCTTATGTCATTTGCTTGTTTTAGCGAATAATATGCGAGTTTATTGAACTTAATCATACTGTCAATTTGATTCTGGCTCCTATAAATAGAAGCAGTCTCACTATAAACAAACCCCAGTAGTTTATGGTTGTCACTTTTCTTGGCACAAGGGATTGCTTTTAATAGAGCTTCTGCTTGTTTTTGTGTGTCGTTTTTGTTGCGCTCACATCTTGATAAATAAAAGAAAGAATAGCCAGCTCTAGTAAATTCATTATTGTTTTTGTAGTAATTAACAGCTTCTTTTATCAAACTGTCAGATTTAATGTCTATTCCACATTTATCCATGCCCTGACACATTAACAGTGCATATAGTGCATAATCTTTTTGTTTAAGGTGCTGTGGGTGACTGATTTTTTTTAATGATGCGATAGCACTAGCAGGTTGGTCCTCCATTAGGCTGTCTGCTCGGTGTAATAATATAAGGTCTCGTGAGGACGAGTGCCGACATCCAGATAGAATGCAACAGCAATAAAAAAGTGAGAATATTTGTAGAATTTGCCGGAAGGTAATGTTGGAATATCTGCCCATTTCATCGTAAGAATTAGGTCGTTATTATATTTCAGAAAGAATCTTCTCAATTTTGTCATCCAGACCGGCATTCATCTTTTTTCTGATATTAGAACGATAACGATAGTAGGTCTCACTTTTTATGTCAAAAATGGTAAGGATCGCACCATGGTCAAATCCTGCTCTAAGGCAGCAACTGATCTGGATTTCTCTTGGAGTGAAATGAGGGTACCTTTCTTTGATTCTTTTAGATAGCCCATTAAACGCATTGTCAATAACCTCTGTCATTTCTTCAATGTTAGTAGGAATCACGTGGCTGTCTTCTCCAAATAATTTAAGATATTGAGCCCCTATTTGTGTTAGATTACTTTCTGGAATATGCTTGAGCTGGATCATTTTCTGTAGTATTTCAATCTTTTTGATTTGCTCAGATTGTAATTGAAGCTGTTGTTGGCAAATAATATTCTGAGCAGCTTCATTTTGAAGTTCTAACTTCCGTTTCCGATTTTTCTCTATTAAAACGAAAGTCGAAACCACGAAGCATAGCAGGACTGACAGAATTGCCAGAATTGTAAATTGCTGATTATGGATTAATAGTCTTTTGTATTCAACCTGTGCTTTCTCTGAGTTATATTTTTTTTTCATAACAACGGAACTGGTAGCCAATGATCTTTGATAGTCTGAATCTTTTGCAGCTTCAATTAGCTTAGAATATTCGATCGCCGCTTTTATGTTTCCCTGCTTTTCTTCAGCCTCTTGCAATCGCAGGTAGCAAGCAGATAAAAGATTCTTTGAGTGTAAACATTGTCGGAGATGGTATTTAGCAGAATCTATAACGCCTTTTTTTAAAAAAGCGATTCCAATATTCATGTGTTTTCCCGCTTCAGACGTATCTTTGGCTTTAAGAGATAGTCTGCCATAAAAAATGGCTGAGTCATATTGCTGTAAATTGCAATATGAGCGGCTAATAAGATGATAAGCTGTCGTTTGAAGATTGACTTCTTTTGTTTTTAATGATTCGTGTTCAGCTAGCCTGTAATAACGCAATGCCTCATGGAAATTGGCTTTTATATAAAAGCCATCTCCAATTGCCAAAAGAGAATTGAAAATACTGCGGGGGTCTCCCTCTTTTTGTAGTGTTTTGTAGGCTAAAACTCCATAATGAATTACACTGTCAGGTTGTCGTTGAACTTTGTATAGCGTGGCTTTTTCGTAATAGAGGATTCCAATTAGCTTGCTGTTGTTGCTTGCCAGCCCAAACTTGATGGCTTTATTAAGGTTTTCGGTTCTGGAGGATATATCTTCCCTGTAGCGGGCACACCTTGACTGATAAAGAAAAGCGTATGCTGATTTTTCGTTGTCGTTGACCTGAGGAAAATACGACGAGGCAATTTTGATTAGAGAATCAGATTCTCCCAATTGTCCGCATTTGTCAAGAGCTTTGCATGTTAAAAGGGCGTATAATGCATGATCATATGAAGATAACTGGATTGGAGATAACTGTTTTAGCTTTTGGATAGCACTGTCCGGATAAACTTCTACCAAGCTGTCAGCTGTAGCAAGCAGTTCTTTATCATGGGGGCGCGTATGCTTGCAGCTGGCAAATACGATTAATGTTACTATAAACAATAGGTATTTACGCATGATTTTGGTCGGTTATCGCAAAGATAGTAAAATGTTGTTGAACGCCGAATTTGAATGCTAATCAGGTCATTCCTTCAGGGAAAATGTAATATTATTCATCCCGGTTCGTTTACAAGAGTAATAAAATTTGAATTTTGTCAACATGTAAATTAAATAGTAATTTTGCATGTTGTAATTGCCTTTTTATCAATTTGCTTTTTCTAATCAGATAAAGTTCGAATGAGTGATTTAAGCCGATTTTTACTTAATAGCGACGTATGATAAAAAAGATTGCCCTTAGTATGCTGCTGTGTTTTATCACAACAAGTGTGTTTTCTCAGTTCATTTCATCCGGTTCAGGTCGTTCAATACAGCTGACTGGTAGTGCTGTGAAAAATATTGATGCAGTTTTTCTGTTCAACGGGATTACCGCGGATAATCAAATTCAGTTCGCCGGATCAGCTCCGAGCTATCTTTGGAAAAAATATGACGGCTCATTTGTAAGTAATTCGTCTGCCATTTCGGTGGAAGACGGAACGGGCTATGTGTTAACTGCAAATGGTGTTCAATATTATATCTGGGTGATTGACTATCAAAAATATTTGACATCGTTAACTGCTCTCACTGTTTCAGAAAGTATTGATAAATGCAGTAATATCTCATTAAATTTTTCCGGAAAAATACCTGATTTGGTGTATTACGACAAAAATAGCACCAAGCAACTTCTCAGCCGTCAGTTTACAGTATCTTATCCCGATCAGGAATATGCTTCGGGTCAGTGGTCCGCGACTACCAGAAGCCTGATCGAGACATATCCGTTCACAACCATTGTGTTGAATGCACCATATAAGGATACATCTTTTACCCTTTCGGGAGATCAGTATGCAACGTTATTTGGGATCGCATCCACTGTAACTTCTGATATTTACAAGGCAATCCGGGTGGAATGTCATCCCACCGGCAGTATTGTTGAGAGAGATGCAGCCAATGAGTCGGGACGAAAAACCGGGACGCTCGAAGGGTCGGGGCCATTAAATGTTTCATTCAAGAGTAATGCCAACCTTCCGGTGACGCAGTTTTATGAATGGAGGATTTGCAATCTTGCTAATACAAGCAATTATTTGAGGTACACTGATGCAGATCTTCGTTATGTCTTCAGTGAAACAGGAGACTATAAGGTAACTCTGATCGTAACCAACAGTTCAGGTTCTTGTTCGCACTCTGATTCGTTGACAGTGAAAGTTAGTTCCTCTTTTATCAATGTGCCCAACGTGTTTACACCCAATGGAGACGGCCAAAATGATCAGTTTCGTGTGTCTTACCGATCGATAGCTGACTATAAGATATTGCTTTACTCATCCTGGGCGGGACGCGTATACACGTCGACAGATCCGGCTCAGGGCTGGGATGGCAGAGTGGGAGGGAAGTTGGCTCCTCCGGGTGTTTATTATTACCTTATTTCAGCAACAGGTACGGATGGTAAAAAGTTTAAACTGAAGGGAAATGTAAATCTCCTCAGAGGTAAAAATGTGAAATAATAGTTTCTTGATGTATAATAGTTTGACAACCATTGGTTTGCTTGTTGTTGCCAATGTATTTATGACGATTGCATGGTATGGCCATCTTCGTATGCGCGATTTTTCCTGGTTTAGTTCCCTGCCTTTATTTGCCATTATTCTGATTAGTTGGGGCATCGCTTTCTTTGAGTACTGTCTGCAGGTTCCTGCCAACCGGATTGGTTTTCAGGGTAACGGTGGTGCATTTTCTTTGATGCAGCTAAAAGTGATTCAGGAAGTTATAACTCTCTCTGTTTTTATCGTATTCTCAGTTATTGTATTTAAAATTGATGTGTGCTGGAATCACATACTTGCCATGTTGCTAATGGTTGCTGCCGTGTATCTTGTCTTCAAAAAATAAATAGCTAATTTATAATGAACGGTCACGAATTTATCTTTTTCGGAGGATTCCTTTCTCTTATATTTGTCGTCTTAGCAATTGATTTGGGGTTGTTTAACCGGCACAGTCATGAGGTCTCCTTTAAAGAGGCAACTATTTGGACGATAGTTTGGACACTGTTGTCGTTCTGCATTTATCTCTTTATAGGAGCGTACGGAGATATGATTCACAGTGTCGATTCGTTTGCCCGGCTACAGGAACTCAATCAGCTCCATGGTCACGGATTGAATTTAAACCCGGCGTTGGATTTGGATACCAATCTGGGAATTTACAGAAAGGCGCTTTCGTTGGAATTTCTGACAGGTTATCTTATTGAATATGCTCTGTCAGTTGATAATATCTTTGTGATTATCATGATATTTATGAGCTTTAGTGTGCCGAAAGCGTATTATCACAGAGTTTTGTTTTGGGGCATTTTGGGTGCAATTGTCATGAGGTTTATCTTTATATTCCTGAGTGCAGCTCTGATCCAACGCTTCGAATGGGTGATGTGGATTTTTGGAGCGCTATTGGTGTTTACGGGAATTAAGATGTATGTCGATAAAGACAAAGAAGAAAAAATCAACGTGTCAAAGCATCCGATTGTGCGGTTTGCCTCTAAATACTTTGCAGTGCATCCTCATTTTGTCAAGGATAATTTCTTTACAAAAATAGATGGAAAACGGATGATTACACCGTTACTTTTGGTGGTTTTTGTTGTTGAATTTTCGGATGTTTTATTTGCAGTCGATTCGGTTCCGGCAATTTTCTCAATCACGAAAGATCCATACATTGTGTTTGCTTCTAATATTTGTGCAATTCTTGGGCTGAGATCCTTATTCTTTCTCATTTCCAATGTTATGAATCTTTTCCATTATCTGAAAATCGGATTGGCCGTCTTGCTTACCTTTATAGGTGTTAAAATGTTGTTGGGAAGTATTTTCCATGTTCACATAGAAACGGTTCCGTCTCTTCTGGCTGTGGTAGGTATTTTGGGAATAAGTATTTTGGCGTCTGTCATTTTTCCTCAGAAAGAAGAAAACGCATAAAGATAACAGAGGATGTCCTTTGCTAATTCAGGGCATCCTCAGTTACTTTTTGGAAGCGATTTAGGGCTGTTTGCCTAGTGCTTTAATATATCCGTCATTCTTTAAACAGTTTTCGAACTTAATATTTTCAAGTAGCTGTTTCAGAATTGCCCTTGTTTCTGTTGCTGACGGTTTTGCTTCTCTTATCTTCTCAAAACTACTCCGGTCTTTCTTTGTAAATTCTACAATTTTATCCCATCCCACCGGAGCTTTTACAGATACCATACAACTTGTTTTCTCAAGCTTTTTGTAGGGCCAGAAGTGCCATCCAATATTATTCGATTCGAGCAGTTTCCGATAAGCATTAACCCACGTATCTGTGTTTTCACCGGTTTCTCCCATGTAAATCGGTCGATTGGTTTTATTCCGAAAATCCACGAAATCCTGAACATTTGCCTGTAATGTATCGCACCAGTAACGATGGCAAGTGTACATCATTTGATCGTCAAATTTCCAGTCGTTGAATACCGTAAAATTTCCATCCCATTGTGCACCGCCTAAAATGACAATGTGGTTTTTGTCGACTTCACGAATTGAAGCCGTGGCCATCTTGTAACCAGGCTCTAAAAGCTTGTTAAGCTCATCTTTATTTGGGAAATATGGTGCGATGGGTTCGTTCAGTAGGTCATATCCAATTATTGCTGTTTCTTTGGCGTAGTGTTTGGCGATGCGTTTCCAAATGGAACAGAACAGCGCCTGGTCGTTGTTGTTTTCAAATAAATACGGATAACCATAGCTGTCGTCGATATTGTCTCCGGTTTGTCCGCCGGGAGCATCGTGCATGTCCAAAATCACCGACAAACCTTCGGCTTTACACCACCCGATTACACGGTCAATCAGCTCAAAGCCGCGATTCTCATTGTTGGCTCCCATGTAATCTTCTCTGGTGAAGAGTTTGTAGTGAAACGGCAGCCGGATGGAGTTCATGCCCGTCTGGCGAATATAATGAATGTCGGCTTTTGTGATATAATTTTCCTGAAACTGTTGCCAGAAACGGTTCGTTTCATCGGCACCTACCAGTTCTTTAAGCGCTTGATCAATCAGACGAAAAGAGCTTACGTTATTAAATAGAAACATATACCCTTCAGGATTCACCCAGTTGCCAAGATTGATACCCTGAATGAGGAAAGGTTTGCCGTTGGGAGCCTTCAACTGTTGTCCGTCGACTCTGAAAAATCTGGAATTGCTCTGTTTTTGCGTCGTTGCCATAACCAAAATGCAGCAAGAAAACAGGGTAAAGAATAGGACGAAACGGAATAAATTACTTTTGGACATGATTCCTTAAATTTGATGATATTGAAAAAATGTAATTGTTACGTGTGAATTATAAAGGCACAAAACGAGCTGTACAAGCCGGTAAAACTGTCTTGCAATAGATCTTTTGCCGAATGCCCGGCTCCTCTGAAAGGAGACCGGACAATACAGCAAAAAGTTTGAAAAATGATAGGAATATTCTCTTTAGATGATCCTCTATTTTTGAGGCTTTAGTTCATTGAAAATACGTGAAGGAGCCAGCGCTTTGTGGGCTTTTTCTGCTACTATCTCCGTTGGCAGTGAAAATGTAGCTGTTTGACGGAAGTCTCTGGACGAAGCTCCGATCTTGACGGCGTAAGTTCCGGCATCAGCTATCCAGGAAGAAGCTGCCGTATTGAACGAGGCAAGATCGCGTGGAGAAATAGTAAACGTAATTTGTTGTGTTTCTCCCGGTTTTAGCATAGATGTTTTGGTGAAGCTCTTCAGCTCTTCATTAGGTTTGTCGAGTGATGAAGAGGGTGCGCTCAGGTATAATTGTACCACTTCGCGACCAGCTACATTGCCGGTGTTTTTGATCGTGACGGTGGCTGTAATGGAATTGTTGAATGTATTGCTGCTGAGCGTGAGGTAGCTGTAACTAAATGTGGTATATGATAATCCGTAGCCGAATTCGTACGCAACAGGTACTTTGAAGGTGTTGTAGTAGCGATACCCGACGTAAATTCCGTCATCGTAAGTGGATTCAGCTGGTTTTGCCGATAGAAAATCACTTACGGCTGCTTTCGGATGTGGATTGGGTAATTCAATGCCCGGGAAACTTTTAGCAGAGGGGACATCCTTGTATAACATAGGAAAGGTTGATGTCAGTTTACCCGACGGGTTTACTTTGCCACTCAAAACATCAGCAATAGAGTTGCCGGCTTCCTGACCCGGTTGCCATGCCAGTAAGATCGCATCGGCTAAGTTTCTCCAACTGGCAACTTCAATGACACCACCAATGTTGAGAACAACAATCACCTTTTTGCCTTTGGCATGGAATGCTGCCGATATTTCGGTCAAAAGGCTCATTTCTTTCTTTGTCAGGTTAAAATCACCATCAACTTTTCGGTCGATGCCTTCACCCGAGTTACGACCGATGGTTATCAATGCAATGTCGTTTTCTGCAGCTAAAACAGATGCTTTAGCCTGATTAACGGGCATTTCATCAATGTGTGTTATGTGCCCGAACATCATGTCATTTGCACTCAATTTGGGTAACTTTGCTTTTTCGGCCTTGAGATAGTTCAGATAATTCTCTTTTAACGACGGACTAATTTTATAGCCAGCGTTGTCAAGCCCCTGTAACAGGTCCACACTATAAGCTGCATTTACATTTCCGCTACCGGTTCCTCCTTTGATAATGGCGTAAGAAGTGTTTCCTAATAGTGCTATTTTTTTGATAGAACCGGCAATTGGCAATGTCTCTTTCTCATTCTTGAGTAATACCATACCGTCGGTTGCGGCTTGGCGTGTGACCAATGCATGAGCGTTCAGATCCGGATGGTTTGAGAACTTGTAATTTTGGAAATGCGGGGATAGTAGCATGACGTTCAGTATGCGTTCACAATTTCGATCCAGCTCCTGCATCGATAATTTGCCTGCTTTTACAGCTTCGATAATAGCCGTTGATTGTTTTGGCATACCTGGCATAATCATGTCGTTACCGGCTTTCATCTGTGCTACAGGATCTAAGCCTCCAAACCAGTCTGTCATTACAAATCCCTTGAATCCCCATTCGTCACGCAGAATAGTAGTGAGCAGGTCGTATCGTTCGGAGGTGTAAGTGCCGTTGATTAAATTGTAGGAAGACATTACTGTCCATGGTTGCGATTTTTGTACCGCAATTCTGAATCCTTCGAGGTAGATTTCACGTATTGCACGTTCACTCATGAGGTTATTCACGGTGTTACGGTTGGTCTCCTGATTGTTCGCGGCAAAATGCTTGATGGAGGTTCCCACACCTTGCGATTGCACTCCATTTACCATTGCAGCGGCGATATTTCCGGCCACTACAGGATCTTCGGAGTAATATTCAAAATTGCGACCGCACAATGGATTACGGTGTATATTGAGTGCCGGGGCTAGCAAAATATCCGCGCCGTACTCGTGTACCTCGTTGCCCATAGCCATGCCGACACGTTTAACTAAATCAATGTCCCAAGAAGAGGCCAGAACAGTTGCCACCGGAAATGCTGTGCAGTAATAAGTGGCTTTGTCATTCTTGCGTTTAGGCTCAATGCGCAGTCCGGCAGGTCCGTCAGCCAGTACCATCGGGGTGATACCATATTTAGGGAATGAGGCTGAGATCCCGGCCGCCCCTGGTACTAGTTGATCCGTATAGCCGACAACAGGTGCTATTTGCTTCGCAGAGGGATCCATTTGCATTCCTTTGCCCACAACCAGAGAGGCTTTTTCTTCTAAGGTCATAGCTGAGACTACTTTCTTTACATCAAAGATCTGTTGAGCTTTAGTTAAAGGGGCTATGCCAATGGATAGCACGGCCACAGATGTTGCAATAAGCGCATTTTTTAAGGTTGTCATGTTATTGTTTTTTGGTCGTTAGATTCATTATGCATTCGTCGTGATGGTTTTTTACTACGCATTTGTTATCGAAATACATTAAAGCGCCGTTTTCAACGGAATAAACCGGCCATTCGGGCAACCCTTTGTGATTGGGATTTCCTGTTCGCGCAAAATTGATCCATGCCTGACTGATTTTATCGGCAAGCTCATAGGCAGCTTTCCCTCCGCCAGTCATTTCTTCGCAGCGGCTAATGTTGTTGAATACGAATGGAAGCTCGAAACAGTGCATGGCTTTATAATCTCCATCCATCACAGGCGATTGCCATCCGAAAAGGTACATGTAAACAGGAGCCGACCCTGTAGTTGATTTTAATGCGGCTTCAGATAACACTCCGGCTCTGAACCGAAGGTCAATGTCGATGAGGTCAGACGGACGAGTGTCTCCCGGATAAGCTTGTTTTACTGCGTCAATGTAGGCTTCGGCTTTGTCCTTATAGACATTGTTGATATAAGATGTAATATCCGCAATATTGCCGTGTCGTAATTTGGGGTTACTCAACGAAAGAATAAACTCGTTTTTCGTCGATCCTATAAGTAGCGGAATGTCCTTCGAAATGGAGGTTGCCTTCGCATCGGAAGGCTGGTAGGGGAGGAAAGAGCCATCAAGCACAGGACTCCATCCGATGTTGATGCTGCCACTGATTTTTCCTTCGGATGCCAACTTCTGCTGAACTTTGGCAATTGCTTTTTTCGACGCGGCAATGAGTATATTATACGGTATTTTCTGAAGTGAATCGACTTGGGAAGGGATCAGTTTGAGCTCAGTTAGTAGTTCTGCGCTAATTTGTTTTGTGATGGCAGGGTCTCTGAAATTGGATACAACTCCACTTTGAGAAATGGCTTTGTGAAACAATCCCTTTGCAGATGGAGCATTCATCAGTGTAATAACCTTGCCGCCACCGCCCGATTGTCCGAAAATAGTAACGTTGTCCGGATTTCCTCCGAATTGAGAAATGTTGTTTTTAATCCATTGCAGTGCTGCTACAATATCCATCATGCCGACATTGGCGGATTGATGGTATTTTTCTCCGTAGGCTGAGAGGTCAAGAAATCCGAGAACATTCAGTCTGTGATTAATGGATACGAGAACAACATCGCCTTTTTTGCTCAGGTTTTCGCCATCATAGGAAGGTAATTCCTGCGATGAGCCTGCACTATAACCTCCTCCATGAAGCCACACCATCACCGGACGTTTTTTGGCATCATTTATACCCTGAGTCCAGATGTTCAAGCGCAGGCAATCTTCGTTTTGATAGCCCCAGTCATGATGAAAAATAAACTCGCTTTCATCGTTTACACTGTTCATCGTTTCAAGCGGACAAACCGGGCCGTAGGTCATGGAGCTGCGTATTCCATCCCAGTTTTTGACCCTGACAGGAGGCATAAAACGCTCAGCTTCGGCGTAAGGTATGCCTTTGAAGATAAAAGTGCTTTTGTGTATGAATCCTCTTACTTTGCCACAATCGGTCTGAACTACCGCTTTACTGGTGCCTGAAACGATTGCTGTCTCATTAGTTCCGGTTTGTGAAAATGCCGGAGACAGGCCTGCAATCAAAATAGTGGTTAACAGCAGTGAGCGTTTCATGGAAATAGTATTAGAGATATTGTTGAGAGCGATCTAATTTCTCAGTTTACTTCATAAGCCCCTTTTATTTGTAGTTGTAAACCCTCACATAGTCAATCTGCATAGAACAAGGGAAGATGCTATCGTCTACTCCTTGTGCACCGCCCCAATCTCCTCCGATGGCGAGGTTGAGAATGAAGAAACAGGGTTTGTTGAAAGGCCAGTTGGAGGCATTTTTTACCGCCGGACTGTATGTGTAATAAGGATGGTCAGGATCGTCAATGTAATATTCAATTTTGGAAGGAGTCCAGGTCATCCCGTAAGTGTGGAAAGCCGACTCGCAATCAGTCAGTTTGTAATCGGCATTATTCACCGTATTGCCATAGCTGGATGGTGTATGGATGGATCCTTTGACCCACAGAGGGTTGTAGCCTACATGTTCCATTATATCGAGCTCACCGCAGGCAGGCCATCCTGCCGTGGCTATATTGGCACCTAACATCCATGTGGCAGGCCAGGTTCCTCTTCCCGCGGGTAGTTTTGCCCTGATTTCCATACGCCCGTACAGGAATGTTCTTAAACCGTTAGAATTGATGCGACCTGAAGTGTAATCTCCTTTTTTCTGTCCGGTTCCCACTTTTTTGGCTGTTATGGTAAGGATACCGTCTTTTATCGTCAGGTTATCTCCGTTGGTGTATTTCTGCCATTCGTTGTTGACGTCGATATTGGTCTCGTTGACCCAGTTCGATGTGTTGAGTGTTGTGCCGTCAAATTCGTCACTCCAGATCAGTTTATGAGGAACGTAGGCGGGATCGTCGGCAGCAATAACAACATCTTTTGTTGACAACGCTGCTGTTCCAAGAACATCCAATGCTGTAAACTTGACTGTGTATGTGCCCTTTTGAGGAAAATAGTGAGTAACAACAGTGTCGCTTTGTAATGTTTCCCCGTCACCAAAATCCCAGCTTATAGAACTAAAAACTCCTTTCGTTTTTGCCCTGAAAACTATATAGTTTACACTGTCGGTTTTGTTTACTGACGCGTAAGTAATGTCGGCACTAAAAGCATTTGGCGAATTCGGTACGGTTGGCTCTGATTTGCTACAAGATGAAAACAGAAAAATCGATAGCAAGATTACAATGAAAGATTTCATGATATTTGAAATTTTATAATCAAAGGACATAAAAGAGTCGGTAAAAGAGACAAATATAAAACATTCAAGATTAAAAACATCTTTGAAAGTTGGTAAGCCGACAAATTATTGATTAACCGTCGGCTTATACCAACTTAAAGAGAGCACAACACAATCATAAATTACCCGTAAATACCGTTTAGCATCATTTTATTACTATTGTGGAAATTGAGTGTGGTAAACATTTTACAGGGGAGGTGACTCCTTTTATCAGAAGATTATAGTTCATTGAGTTGTCGGTCGGATTCATAACTATTACGTCAATTATTCCATCCTGATTGCGGAATGCGGTTGCAAGGAGTTGATCACGAGTTGTTGAACAAGCAATGCGTTTTGCTCCGGGCTTTACAAATTTGGAAAAATGTCCCTGATAATAAAAAATGTTAGTGTAAGTTAGGGCTCCGGTGTTAGTGTCTGCATGAACTGGTGCGTAACAGAAATTTCCAGCATGATTGGGGCCTCCGGTTTGATCAAGCAAGATATTCCAGTCAATCCAACCTTCCGATCCGTTGTTGAAATCGATAATCATTGATTTGCCATAACGTTCACCCAGCCACCATTCATTTACTTTTGAAGCGTCATATTTTTCAATACAACCTTCGCTAAAAAAGATATGTTTTGATGGAAACGCCTCTTTTACTCTTTTGAGGTTTTCAAATTGCATGCCGCTTCCGCTCCAGGTTTCATACCAATGGTATCCAAATCCCCATACGTATTTGGCTGCCTCTGGATCGGACATGATTCCGCTTGCACGTTGATAAAAAAGATCACGATTATGATCCCATGCAATGAGTTTTTTACTGCCCAGTCCGGTCTTTACTAACGTCGGACCAAGATGATTTTTGATGAAATCACGCTCTTCGTCGGCGGTGAAAATGCAGGATTCCCAGGTTTGAATGGCCATAGGTTCGTTTTGAACAGAAATGCCCCATACCGGAATGCCTTTCGATTCATAAGTGCGGATAAATTTCACAAGATAATTTGCCCAGCTTTGTGCATATTCCGGAAGCAATTTGCCTCCATGAATTAAGCTGTTGTTGTCTTTCATCCATGCAGGGGGCGACCACGGACTGACAAACAACGGTAGTTTCCCGCCGCCAGTGGTAGTTGCTTTTTTGATGAGCGGAATTTTGTACTTTTCATCGTGAGAAACATTGAACGTTTTTAATTGCGTATCATGAGAGTCTACGTAAGAATAGCTATCGCTCGAAAAATCGCAACTTCCGATATTTGTACGGATCATAGAATATCCTATGCCATTTTTAGGATCGAAGAATGCCTTCAGAATTTCATTTTGCTTCTCCACGGGAAGTTTTGCAAATGTTTCTGCAGATGCATCGGTAATAGCTCCTCCGATTCCTATAACAGACTGGAACGCTTTTGTTGGATCAACAAATACCCATATTTCTTTCTCGACGGGTTGTTGTGCTTTATGAAACTGTAAATTTTCTGTTTGGCTAATGCGCAGGGCTGTGTTTTCGGCAGTGGTATACACTGTAGATTTCCATTCTTTTTCAACTTTTTTCTGCGCGAATGTAATTGCAGTGCCAGAATACAGAGAAAGTACTACAAGAGTTATGCTTAACAAAAATTTCTGCATTTTATTAGAGTGGTTTTAGTTAGATGTAAAGTTGCGTTATTTGCTTATTTCCAAACGAATGTACCTACCCCTCCTGCCGCCAATGTGGGCGATACGGTTTTGTTTTTGAAACTGATATTGAATACCGATGGAACTGATTTTGTATTAAGTACTATAAGAACTTTGTATCCGTCGGGGGTTTTAAAGGCTACATTCGGAAGGTCGCTTATTACACTGCTATTAATGCGGACAGATCCCGGTCGGATATATTTGGCAGCGTGGGCAATTACATAATAACTTACATTGCGACTTACGGTTGACCCGATGGTAAGCGCTCCCAAACAGGTGGTGCAGCCTCCTGATGTGTGAGGTCCTAAAGAAGGGTTTGATGCCAGGTTCCATTCAATTACATTTCGGCTCCAGTTTCTGGTAGCCCCAATTATGAGATTTTGAATATGCCACTGTAAGTCGCCATTGAATGTGCCTGTGGATGCAGTGTATTGCTCTGTGAAATAAAGGTTTTTGGTTGGGTGGGAGGTGTGAACGGTCGACATGGTTTCGATATTGCCGGCGTAAAGATGGAATGCAGATCCGTCAATATACGCAGCAGCTCCTGCATCGTCTAATACATTAATAGGATATTCGGGATGATCCAGATTGTGATCGTAAACGATGATTTTAGTAGATAGATTATTTGCCCGGAGTTGAGGGCCTAAATAATTCTTGATAAAGTTTGTTTGTTCGTCAGCCATCATCATCATGGCCGGATTGTTGTAGGCGTTCAGGGGCTCATTTTGCGGGGTAATAGCTTCAATTGGAATTCCCGCATTTTTCATTGCCAACAAATATTTTACAAAATAGCGAGCATACACATCATAGCAATCAGCTCGAAGACTCCCACCCACATAACTGTTGTTGGTTTTCATCCAGGTAGGGGCAGTCCATGGTGTAGCAATAATTTTGATATTCGGATTGAGAACTACTATTTTTTGCAGAACAGGAATCAGGTCGGTGTTTTCTCTGGCAATGGAAAACGATAGCAAATTGTCATCGCGTTGTCCAGAGGCAACTTCGTCGTAGGTAAAAGGTTCTGCGCTGAGATCAGAAGCTCCTATGCTGATGCGTAAATAACTGATACCAATGTGTGTGGAGTCTGTCAGAAACAATTCTTTCAATAATTCCGTTTTGGGTGTTTCGTCCAAACTGTTGAGTAGTGTTGCACTTCCGCCTGTGAGTGCAAATCCAAAACCATCAATGGTTTGATAAGTTTGTGTGGTGTCTACGGTAATGGTGCTAATGCCTTGGGCATCATTGCTAAAATTTAATGATGAATTTTGTTTCTGAAAAAGAACTGTTTTGTCAGAATTAGTAAGCCAGAATGCGACATCAGATTTTGTGCCTGTAGGCGTTGTCGTTGTTGTCGTAGTGCCGATCTCTTCTCCGGAACTTGTTTTGCAGCTCGTTAATAGCAAGATACTTATGGCTGACATTGCTAGGGTAGAAAGAGTGTGGTGGTGAAATTTCATAGCTGGCTTATTTCAAATTTTGCACTATGCATTGTTGCTTTCCGGGCAAAATTTTGGATTTTTGTAATTGTGATGGATATGGATAGAAGAAGACCTTCTATTTATTGAGTTTTTCAATTTGCCATTAAATAACCCGAAGAGAGGAGATGTGTGTCTCTCCGGGTTATTTTTGGGATGGAATTTAGTAGCTACAACATGTCGTGTTGTAGCTACTAAAAGTTATACGTTTACTTTTTAGGAGTGAATTCATATTTCCATGCAATGCTTCCATTATAACATGCCATAGACAGTTTGTTGTCCGTTAATGACAAGATTTTGAATTTAGGCGTGTTGTAAGTTTCAATGTTTGGAACATACCCTACAAGCGTGTTTGCCGGAAATGTCAAATACAAGTCTTTTCCTTCATATTTGAAAGCCCAGGTGGTGTTTTGTAGAGCCACTGTAGCTTGGTAGTCATTATTGTTATGAGGGTTAAATGCATTAAATGGATTAAAAGAACACCCAGCATTGACATAAATTGTACCTCCTACTCCCGGATCATACGTATAGGCTCCAGATAATCCACTGCCGGCATACCCAAATGTAAAAATGTCATCATACATGCCAACACCTGCTTTGCCGTTTGCACCGCAGCTCCACCATCCTGTCGGATTGGAAGCGTCGGGTCCACAGCCAAAGTGACCATCAACTGTAGAATTCCAAACCCATTGCTTAGTACTTGACCCAGTACTGCCACAGAGGTATTTGAACAGATTTTTATCAATAAAGTCTTTGGTCAAAGTGTAGGTAAGGGTAACCGAACCAGAGCTGATCCCATATTTATTGGCAACCTTTGCGGTTACAGTGTAAGTCCCTGCCGGGTGTACAATCTGGGACAGTCCGTTGATGGTAGAAACTACATTGGACGTGCCATCATTGTATGACCATATTGGATATACATCGGGAGCATTCAGATTAAAGGTGACATAATTAGAGTCTGACACAACATTAATGCTAAACATATTTTTATAATTGTCTATATTGGGAATCAGACTGCTATCTGCTCCTCCGTAATCTTTTTCGCTACAAGAGTTAATAAATATCGGTAGCAGAATAGCGAATAATATTTTTACTATTGTCTTATTCATGATTTGTTTTTTTAGGCATTAATAACTGTTTTGTTTTAAGGTTCCCTGAGCAGCATCTATTTCTGTTTGAGGAATAGGCAAATATTTTTTGTTTGTATTCCACCCTACAGTACGTGTAAGAGTAGAACCTGCAGTTAGTACACTGGCAGCCTTTCCGCTACGAACTAAGTCCCAGTAGCGTTTGCCTTCACCTACGAACTCTTTATGGCGCTCATCAAGAATGTTGTCAATGGAGACAGTAACTGATGGAAGACCTGCACGTGTACGAACCTTGTCTAAATAACCCTGAGCTTCAGAAGTAGAGCCACCTGTTTGCAACAGGAGTTCAGCAGCGTTCAATAATGTTTCTGCATAACGATACCAACGAACATTATTATTGTAATTCATATCGGCATCACCGGTATATCCTTTGTTTCCGTTTACGCGGGGAAGATATTTTCTGAGAAAATACCCGGTATCTTCATAGCGAGGAGAATAAGAAGCTCCGGTAGAAGCGGCGTATGAGGTAAAGTTGAGGACGCTGGCATCACGGCGTTTGTCGGCTGCATCAAACATCGTATAGGCTTTTGCACTTACAGGTTCAAATCCCCAACCGCCATTGTAGTCCGGGCTTCCGCTTAAACTGTTGATTCCAATTAATTTCGGATATACAGAACCTCCGGTTGCGATAGGGGAGCCCCATGAGCGAGAACCACTTGTAGAAGTATAGTTGATTTCAAAAATGGATTCTTTACCCCATTCACCGGTGCTTTCCCACATGGATGCAAAATCAGCTACCAAATCATATTTCCCCGAGCCGATAATATCCTTCATATATTTCAGAGCCGTTGCATAACGGTTTTTATCACTCTGATACATAACTACATCTGCGTAGAGCATTTCTGCCATAGCCTGAGTGACATGTCCTTCATTTCCGGATGCAGACTTCATTGGCAAACTATTGCTGTTTATGATACCTTCGAGCGTAGAGGCTATTTTTTCATAAACCGCATCATGTCCACTTTGTTCACAGATGTAGGGAGATGAAAGATTGGTCTCATAATAAGGAACATTCCCCCAATATTTCCAAAGTATTGTATAGTACCATTCACGCAATACGGTAGCTTCGGCAATATATTCTTTCTTTTCTGCATCGGTCATGTCGGTTGCATTGTTAATATATTGAAGAACAATGTTGCAACGGTTTACGCCGGAATAACTGATAGTCCAGGACTGGTTGCAAACAGACGTGGGTAGAGCGCTGAAATTGGCAATATTGTGCAGATAAAGACAGTCGGTTACGCCGCCACCGCCAGCCATCACGTCTTCACTCATAAGGTCCGAAACAAAGGGAAGGCTTTCGTAGCTGTAGAAATAGTCATACCATTTCAAAGGGTCGTATGAAGCAACCAGAGCTTCAGTCAGGTGTGTTTTAGAATTGTAGTAAGTTCCATCTGCTAATAATTTACTGGCAGACTCAACTGTCAGAAAATTTTCAGTACAGGAGCTCATCCCGAGAACCGCCAGAGCAATGCAACTTATAATTGTTAGTTTTTTCATAATTTCCATTGTTTTAAGATTAAAGGTTTACGTTTACTCCAAAAGTAAAGGTGCGTGCCTGAGGATAACAACCACGGTCAATGCCAATTGATGTACCACCTGATGTTCCAACTTCAGGATCGAAGCCTTCGTATTTGGTGAAAGTAAGCAGGTTTTCTGCTGCTACATAGAGGCGAAGACTATTGATTAATACTTTTCTTGTAATTGATTTTGGCAAAGTATAACCAATCTGGGCATTTTTCAAACGCATGTAAGAACCATTTTTCACAAAGAGATCTGAAGATTTCCAGTTGCCATTGGTATCAGTCCATGTAAAGCGAGGAATAGTGTTTGATGTGCCGGGGCCTGTCCATCTGCTCCACATGTAGGAGGGAAGGTTAACGTACTGAAGGTCTGTGCGGCGTGTAGCATCGTAGATATCATTGCCGATAGTTCCCTGAAATACCATGTTGAAGTCCAAATTGCCATACGTTACGCCAACGTTAAAGCCATATGTCCAATCTGGCATTCCTTTGCCAATTTTTGTACGATCGCTGTCGTCAATTTTACCATCACCATTATAGTCAACAAACCGAACGTCTCCCGGTTTAGCGTTAGGCTGAATCAATCCACCGCTTGCATTTTTATAGGCATTGACTTCTGCCATAGTTTGGAAAATACCTGCAGTTTTGTATCCGTAGAAGAAAGGATAGCAATAGCCGTTTTCTTCACGAGAAATGGTGCCCACATTGGCATAACTGTCCAAATTGTTATAGCCAGTTGAGTTTCCAAGGTTGGTCAGTTTATTGTGCAGGTAAGATGCATTGGCGCCTATACGGAAATTCAATTTGGATACTTTGAAGCGGTAGCTAGCTTCCAATTCAACCCCGTTGTTTGTCATTGAACCTACATTTCCTAATGGAGCAGCGTCTCCTGAATAAGCCGGAACAGGCATGGTGATCAGCATACCTTCGGTCTTTTTAGTGTAATAATCAGCTGTAAAAGTCAAAGTGTTTTTGAAGAAACCCAAATCAATACCGATGTCAGTTTGTTCAGATTGTTCCCATTTCAAATCAGGATTGGCAAGCCCTGTTGGTTTTACACCGTTCACCATAGTGGCAGATTCACCGGCACCGAATGCATAGTTGTTTCCTCCGCTTGTTAATGCTACATATTTGAAAGCGTCAATGTTAGAGTTCCCGTTTTTACCCCAAGAAGCTCTCAGTTTTGTGTTATATAGCCAGCTAGGCTTATTGTCGTTGATAAATTTTTCATTCGTAAGATTCCATCCTAAAGAAACTGAGGGGAATATTGCCCATCTGTTATTTGTTCCGAAGTTGGAAGATCCATCTTTACGAATGGTAAACTGTGCCATGTAACGTTCGTCATAGTTGTAACTTAAACGACCGAAATAAGAAGCTAAAGTTGATGGGCTGTAAGCACTTCCACTAACTAACTGGTTGCCATCAGATGCTAAGCCGGTGCAGAAGTCAATATTTGCTTTGGAAGGATCTTCTGAAGTCATCAGATAGCGTTGCCCCCACAAGTAACGGCCAGTAGTTTTTTTAGCAGATTGACCAACAACAATCCCTATGGTATGTTTGTCAAATTTCTTATCGTAAGAGAGGGTGTTTTCAAGCTGCCATACCCATGACCGGTTCATCTGGCTGTAAACATAGCTACGAGTATTGCTGGTTGATTTGCCAAGATAATAGGCAATGTTGTATCCGTTTGATTCCCAGAATGACAGATCGTTCCCGAAAGACGATTTGAATTTCAGATTATCCCATAAGGTCAGTTCGCCGGTAAAGTTTGCAACAATTTTATTGGATGATCCAATACCACCAGGTAAAGAAAGTTGCCCTATAGGGTTTGTGATTTCATTGAATGAGTCGCCGGCAATGTTTAAGAGGGTGCCGGTTCTGCTATCATATACAGGAGTGTTTGTTTTGGCTTTTACGGCTGCTATTTCAGCAGGAGTGTCGGCATAAGGGTCCATCAAAGGAGTCATTACCAAAGCACTACCCAGCGGGGAGCCATATTCGGAGTTGGTACTGATGCCAGTAGACTTCGTGTTTGCAAAAGATAAATTCTGAGTTATCACAAAACGATTGAGAAAACTACGGTCTTTTGTGTCTAACAATACTTGTTGCGAGTTAGAACGAATCGTATAACGTTTGTAGTTAGAACGATTGAAATTACCTCCTACGATACCATCTTCGGAGAAATAACCGAATGACAGAAAATAGTTTGTGCGGTCGTTTCCACCACTTATACTTACCTGATGTTGTACCTTCGGAGCATTTTTGTCAAATACTTCTTTTTGCCAGTCTGTGCCTGTTCCTAATGAATAAGGATCAGAATACAGAACAGATCCTCCGTTGTTTACAGATGCCTCATTCATCATGATGGCATATTGAGTGGCATTTAAAACAGAACGGTGTTTCCATGGATTTTGCATGCCATAAGAGAAGTCATACGTTACCTTAATGTTGCCTGTTTTACCGCTTTTGGTCGTTACCAAAATAACACCGTTGGCTGCACGAGCTCCGTAAATAGCTCCGGATGCAGCATCTTTTAAGACTTCAATGGATTGAATGTCATTAGGGTTGAGGTAGTCAATGCCTCCATCAATGGGCATTCCGTCTACAATGTAGAGAGGATCGGAGTTGTTGATAGTTCCAATACCCCGGATTCGAATTTGGGAGCCTGCACCCGGTTGTCCGGAAGCCGTTGTTACCGTTACTCCGGAAGTCATTCCCTTCAAAGCATCATCAATTCGAACCGGAGCTACCTTGCTAAGATCATCGGATGATACTTTTGAAATTGCTGCGGTTACAACACTTTTCTTTTGAACACCGTAACCAACAACTACAACTTCATCCATGGCTTTTGCGGATTCGTTCAGGATGATCTTGAAATTAGACTGATTTCCAATCGCTTTTTCAACGGTTTCGAAACCGACGTAGCTAAATACCAGAGATTTTTTTGATGCGTCTGGCACATTACTAATGATGAATTTGCCGTTAGTGTCCGTAGTGCTGCCTTTGGCCATGCCTTTCACCACTACTGCAACTCCGGGTAATGGCTCGTTCTTAGAGTCATAAACCACTCCCGAAATGTTTTGTGCCATTATTTTGCCCATACAGAACAAAATAATCAAAACAAAAATCACTCGTTTCTTCATAGGTTGAGATTTATGCTTCGTCCATATAAACGGACTAAGCGGGTTAAACTTGGATTTAATTACTATTTATTGATAAATGAACTACTTTTCTCTTGAGATAAACAATAATCAGTTCAATCTGCTGATAAAATTTAAGTTTGAACATAGAATTTTTCAAGTCTGGTTTTTTCGTGGGAAGAATGAATCAGAGAAACTTGGAGGTGTGGTTGTATTTTTTAAAAGAAGATAGATTGAAAAAATACAATAAGTATCTCTTGTGTTCTCATGGGTTCATTGACAACGATCACTTTTAACGGGAAAAACAACTTTTGAGGTTGCTTTTCCGTCATCCCGATTTGTTGTTAAATAAATTTTAGGACAAAAGTATGCTTCAAATTCCACTTTTGACAATTTTATTACCTCTACAAAAACTATATAGAGATAGAAAAACGCCTCTATTTTATCTCTACAATGATCGCATTAAATATTTAAAAATCAGAAATAAAAAAATAAAAAAATCTATATTTTGAGTTGTATCAAATTATATCATATCTTTGTTCTGTATCATTTTGGTCAAAAATGGCACTTTAACCTTATTATTCAAATGCTTTATGAAACAATGTGTTTATATCACAGTCTTTTGCATTTTTTTATTGTCAACCGTACACGCAGTTGCAGGCATTGAAAAGATAGAGAATGTTTGTGTCCCTAAAATTACCTATTTTGACAAAAATGTGTACAATGCCGCGAATCAAACATGGGCGATTGCTCAAAACAAGAAAGGGTACATGTATTTTGCAAATTCTGCCGGTTTACTGGAGTATGACGGAAGCCAATGGACTACTTACTATTTACCCTACAACACCTCCAACGTAAGAAGTGTTGCGATAACTGATGACCAGAGAATTTATACCGGACAGCGAAATGAGTTCGGGTATTGGACCGAAGATATTTCTACCCGTAAACTTAAGTATACGTCGCTAACCCAAGCATCGAACCTCCATTTTGCCGATGAAGAAATCTGGAAAATTGTGCCGTTTCACAATTCTGTTTATTTTCATAGCTTCAAGAATATTTATAAATACAACACCCAAACTAAATCAATTTCAATAATACCGGCTCCCAATCGGTTTCAGTTTCTTTTTTGTGTAAACGATCGCTTGTTTGCACAGGAAAAAGTACTTGGGCTGATGGAACTGAAAGATGACAGGCTTGTTGGTGTTACCGGTGGAGAAATCTTTACCGGAGATTGTGTGTATGGTATGGAAGCGTATTCTGCTAATTCTATTTTAATCGCAACGATTGACAAAGGTCTTTATATGATGGAAAACGGACGTATCTCCAAATGTAATTTTCCGTGCAACGAATTTCTTATAAAAAACCAGATATTCAGCATGATTTCTCTCCCCGGAGGGAAATTTGCCTTTGGAACCATTCTGAATGGCCTGCTTATTACAGATCACAATGGTAATATGTTGTCAACCATCAACAAGCCAAAAGGAATGCCCAATAATACCGTCTTGAGCATCTTTTCCGATCAGACAAACAACTTGTGGCTGGGTTTAGACAGGGGAATTGCACACATTCAGTTAAATAGTCCTATCCGTACTTTTCCTGATCCGAAGGGAGTTCTTGGGTCAGTGTATCAGGCGCAAGAGTTTAATGGGAGACTTTACTTCGCAACTAATCAGGGTTTATTTAGCTGTGCGGTTGCCGACCTTTCTTATCCGGAACGTGAATTACCTTTGACTCTTATGCCTAAATCTCAGGGACAGGTTTGGGCATTACAGGTAGTTGGGAATAAATTGTTATGTGCTCATAATAAGGGTATTTATGCCGTAGGTGGATCAAAGGGCGATTTTATTTATGCTAAGAGCGGGGCTTCTCACCTGTTGAAAATTGATGATAACACAGTTTTGTTTCTTACATACGACGGGCTTTGCGTTATGCATATAAATGGCAGCCGGTATACCTTCAAAGCGCAGGCCGTTTTTCCCTACGATGGATCAACTTTGGCGAAGGACAGGGATAATAATATCTATGTTGGAAGTGTTTCAGCCGGCTTTTGTAAGGTAAAGTTTGATTCAAAATTTGAAAATGTTGTGTCCAGTAGCAACCAGTTGACTGATATTGGCATTAATCATGCCACTACCAGAGGAATTTATTCTTATAATGGCAACGTATTTGCTCTTGATGCGGTAAGAGGTATTCTTAAGTACGACTATACGTTGAACAGATTTACTCCTGATCCACTTATCAATCATTTGATGCCGAAAAAGGCTAATATTCATCGTTTGCAATTGGATGCCGACCGGATGTGGTGCTATGCTGCCGATCAGTTCTTCTGTATAAAAGCGTACCTTACGCAAAAACCTACTCTCGAGAAACGGAATATGGAATCGCTCTACAAACAACTGATCAAAACATATGAAGACGTAGAGAAGATATCCGATGGATCTTATATGGTTTGTACGTCGAATAGTTTTGCCGTGATGAATGCAAACTATTCTCCCAAAACAAAGCAGAATATGGTTTATCTCCGCGATATCGGAACATTCACCAATGTATTGAAGCCTTTGTCTTTGCCTAATTCTCTCGATTATTACACAAGCCATGCTATAAAATTCCCGTATAAGCATAATACGATTTTTATACGGTTTACTCTGCCTGATTATGAAAATGAAGGAAACATACGGTATAGTTATCGCCTGAAGGGAAACTCGGAAAACTTTTCTATCTCATCATCAAGCAACATTGCAACGTTTACTAATTTGCCAGCCGGTGATTACGTTTTTCAGGTCAAGGCAACCATTGTTGGTACAAATGAAGTTTATTATTCGCAGGAACTCCGGATTACTATTTTGCCACCCTGGTACATGGGATGGATTGGCTTGTGTTTGTTTCTTTTGTTGGTTACCGGTCTTGCTATGCTCTATTATAAATATTTGCAAAGCCGATGGCAGAAAGAGCAAAAACGTATTGAAAACGAGCATGAAAAAGAGATGGCAAAAATGGAAAATAGGGTGTTGCAGGAACAGGTAAAGTCTCAAATCGATGAGCTTTCGCGTGTCACTAAATCAATGTTGCACAAGAATAAGCTCATGAGTAAACTGGATGCCGAAATTGCAAAACTTGTTTTGAATAGAACAATTCCATCTACGGAGTTGAGAGGTCTAAAGCATATTGTTGAAAAGAATAAAAATCCGGATGAAGAATGGAAAGTCTTTGAGATGAGCTTCAATAAGACGCACGATAACTATTTGGTCAAGCTGAGTACCCAGTTTCCTGGACTTACGACATCAGATTTGAAATTGGCAGCATATATACGGATGAATATCAGCTCGAAGGAAATAGCCGGCCTGATGAATATTTCTTCGAAGAGTATAGAAATGGCGCGGTACAGGCTAAGAAAGAAGCTGAATCTTTCACATGAACAAAACCTGACAGAGTTCTTGATGGGGTTGTAAATAAGTAAGTACACTCCGAAAAGCCTAATTCCAACACGAAGGCACCAAGCCACTGAGGATGTAGATCCCATTTTGCGGATGATCAATCTTATTTGTGTCTTGGAGTCTTTGTGTTGGAAATTTTTGTATTTGAATTCGATTTTAATCTACTAAGGGGAGCCTCAAATGCTGATATTTTTTATCTTTGCAAAAGCAATTATTAAATTGATATTTGTTAATGCGTCAATTATTATTCTTGGCTTTTGCATTCCTTTTGTTCACAGCCTGCCACCACACCACTCCGGAGCAGAAGGCATTGCTGTCTCATGCCGACAGTATCATATCTGTACACCCCGACCGTGCCCTACATCTGCTTAAAAAGGTAGGCAACTTTCACCACCTTGCCTCTTCCGACCGTGCCCTGTATGCATTACTAATAACACAAGCGTTGGATAAATGCGATAGCGTAGTGGCTTCAGATACACTGATACGAATTGCTACGGATTATTTTAATAGTAAGGAGCCAGTAAGAGCAGGATATGCCTGGTTTTATCGTGCCAGATGCGAGAATAATCAAGGTAACGTTCGGGGTAGGGCGACATCTCTTCTAAAAGCAGAAACCTATGCACTCCAAAGTAAAAATCATAAATTACTTGGATTTGTATATGGAGACGAAGCGAAGTTGTATCAAAAACAGAATCAACTTGATAGTGCGTTACATTGTTATAGGAAGGGCTATTACTATCTAAAAAAAGCTGGTGATTCTAGAAACAGTTCTGTGTGTTTGTTAGAACTAGGATACTCGTTGTATAGAAATCAGAAATATCACGAAGCTTTACAATATTATGCAAAGGCGATTAATGAGAATCCACATATGGAGTCTTTATTAAAGTCTTCATTTCGTAGACAACAATGTTTAGTTTATTATAAGCTTGCAAAATACGATAGTGCTCTCAGATACGCACGTCTCTCATTTGTTAGTTCAGATGTTTACGATTATGCGAAATATGTTAATATGGCTTTGATATTTAACAAACTAAACAATGCCGATTCTGCTATATTTTACTTACGAAAATGTGTTAATCCTCGCGATATGGCACCAAGTTTTTATAGAGTTTGGTTGGAAGTTAGCGCAAAAAACAAAAATTGCAATGGAGTCTGTTATTATACGGAAAAATTGATTAATGCAAAAGATTCTATATATAACCACTCTCTTTCAGAGAGCTTTGCAGGTCTTGAAAAAAAATATAAATACGAAGAAATTGCATCGCAGAATATATCTTTAACAATAAAAGATCAGGATAGCAAGATTGTAATCCTGTTTTTGTTATTGCTGCTTAGTTTAGGAGGCATAATATTTACGATTTTTCGAGATCAACAGAAAAAACATCTCTTGGCCCATCAACAATTATTGATGGAAAAAGAAAGGGCGTTGTTGCAAAGTGAGGAAGAAAAGATCATTATACTACAAAAACAACTTTCCAGACAACAAGGAGCCCTCAGTACGCTGAATATGCTTAGAAATAATTTAGCTAATCTTACAACAACCCAGAGAGGTGCTCAGAAAAAAGACAGTAGAGAAACTATTGATCAGATAGTAATTCATGTTATCGAAAATGTGGATTTACTTTATGATAATTTTTCCACACGATTAAAAGTCGCCTTCCCCGATTTGATAGAAAATGAAATTACGATTTGCTGTTTTTTATTAGCGGGGTTTGATAATGTTACTATTTACACTACTCTCAATTTTCAACCAGCCTCCTACAATGTAAAACGAACCAATTTGAGGAGAAAACTCAAATTGCAACACGGGACTAATTTAACCGATTTTCTCTCCAAATTCTGACAATATTTCCCCATTCTTTTAACTGTCATTTTTGTCCATTAGTATGCTAAAATGACATTTTGTGCTACATATTACAGATAGACAGTTTGATATGTAGATGTTAACTGTGTTTAAATTAGTATGTGTTTTTATATCAAAAATTCTTTTGAAGTAATTTAATCTCTGTAATTTCACTTCGCAATTAGCAGATCTGAAGACATCTCAATTCTTCGATATGACTTATTGATTTTTATCTTTAATATAAAAGTATCATGAGATTAAGAAAGTTCATTTTGCTGTGGGGTGTAATTGTCATTTGTGTTCCTGTTCAATTCATTAATGGGGAAAGTCCGGAAAACCCTAATCCACCTCTGAAATCCAAATCTATTTCGGCTTGTTCTGTTCAGTTGTCGACTGACAATGTTACCCTTTATTTTAACTTGAATTTAAGTACTGTTACAGTATCCGTTGAAGATATGACTGATAATCTGCTTTACGACACTTATATCACTACAATGTCCGGTTCTTCTCTCACAATAGATACCACAGGATGGGCGAGAGGTATCTATACACTAACGGTGACAAATGATATAGGAGTGATCTATCTAACAAATATAGATATCCCATAATTGGTTTATTTTTTTTGGTTAGTTGAGGTAGGGGCGGTATGATGCTGCCCTTGCTTCTAACCAAAGGCTTTTAAACAACAGCGACTACAACGCGACAAGAATTAGCTACGGATAAAAAAATGGGAGAGGACTAACATTCATTCGCGTTCTCAAATTTAATTAGCACATTTTCAAATTGACTAATTTTCAAATTAATATTTTGTCCTTGTGGTTTGCTCCCATAAGGCTACAAAAATGGCCTCCCGTGAGCGCCAAACCATAAAATCTTGCAAAATTTGAGGTTAAACTAACACAGAAAGGCCGCAACAAAAGTAGTAATTTTCCCCAATTATCCTTGTATTGTAGGACTTGGGCATGTCTGTTTCGTTAAATACGGGATGGTTGTGTTAAAAAAAGAGCGAATTCCGAAAAGCTTTACGAGTAGGAAAATGAATTTAAATTCCACAATAATGAAAAGAAACTTAGTTTTAAGTGAAAAGACAATGCTTCAAATAGAAAATATGAATATGCTTCGAGGAGGTCAAGAATGTGATGACTGTGAAGAAGACTATACAGCCGCAGTAGCATCTATTTGTGATAACTCTCCGAAGCCTAAACCGAAAGTGTCATATCCTTGTAAATAACAATAATACTTTATTTGTAGAGAAGAGGTACTTATAGTCTCCTCTTCTCTATGTTTATCAGAAATAGATATGGTTACATATGAACAAAGTCGGTATAATATATGGATAGACAATATATTATATAATTCGTTTACAGATAAAGCTATTTGTTTCGAAGATTCAGAAATAGATGATATAAAATATTATCTTGAACATTTGGATAATTTCAGATTAGATTATTTTCAGATATTCGATTGTTTTATTGACCTTGGGTTTGTAAAAGATCTGTATTTTAATGAATTAGAATATATTTTATTTCAAAACAGAAATGTTACACTTTGCAAAAGGGCATATCAGCTAACTATTAATCCTACTCTAGAATGCAACTACAAATGTTGGTATTGTTTTGAAGATCAAGCCTCCATTCCTGAAAAATGCAGAATGGATGATAAGATCGTTGAAAGAATCAAGATGCATATCAAATATATGATTGAAAAAGAGCATATATCAGAACTAAAGCTCGATTGGTTTGGAGGAGAGGCTTTGATGTATTTCTATGAAGTAGTTTATCCTATCTCGTTGTATGCTATTGAATTATGTAAAAACTGCAACATTCCTTTTCGCAATCATGTAACTACTAATGCTTATTATATTGATATGCGAATGATTTGTGCTTTTAATGATATACAACTTAATAGTTTTCAGATACCTATTGATGGAGATAGTAAAAAGCACAATGCAGTAAAAAACCATAACGGTGAGGGTCATTATATTAAAATATTGCAAACTCTGAATGACATCTGTGCGCATGTAAATAATGTATGTGTTATTATGAGGATTAATTATGATAAGCAGACATTGAAAAATGTATCAACAGTGATACATGACATAAAGCTAGAGAATAGAAGTAAAATATTTGTTGATTTTCAGCGAGTATGGCAGGTTGATTTAAATATTGATGAAAATGGGAATAATCAGTTGCTTTTAGACATAAAAAAAGAATTTGAAAAAGCTGGATTTAAAACTATGTATTTTGCTTATCAATCTAAAAATTATAAATGCTGCTATGCTGATAGCTTTTATCATAGAGTAATTAATTATGACGGTAAAGTGTATAAATGTTCTGCTAGGGATTATAGTGAAGATCTTTGTATTGGTACGATAAAAGATGATGGTTCTATGTCTTTCAAAATAAATATCATAGCAAAAATGTTTTCAAATCCAACCTTTGATAATGAACAATGTCTGAATTGTAAACGACTACCTTTGTGTTATGGTCCTTGTATTCAAAAGTATTACGAAACTAAAATAGGAAAGTCAACATTTCAATGTTTGCATGATTCCGCTGAGATTTCTTTAAAAGAATACGTAAATGAAAAAGTGAACAAAAACTTAAATAGTGTGAAAGTATGAGGAGTTGTAACAGAAAGATCTTCTTTGTGATAGGTGGGTTAATGATTAGTGTTGTTGCGTTTTCACAAAATGGTTTGCGGAAAATAAGTAAAAATCAAAAATTATACGAACTGTCGGTTGTCTGGAAAGAGCTTTCGTACAATTTTGCGAATGTGAACCACTGTCCCGGCTTAAACATGGATAGCCTTTATCGTGTATACATACCGATTGTACAAAATACAAAAAATGATTTTGAGTACTATAAATCTCTTCAGCAGTTTTTAGCTCATTTTCACAATGGACATACGCGTTGTGAGATGCCAGATTACTTTTGGGATCATTTAGCCTTACCTTTTCTGATAACAACATATAGGAATGGAAAGCTGCTGATTGATAATATAGGTTCGCATTACTCAAAAAAGATTACTGTAGATGATGAGATATTGAAAATTGACGACATGCAGGCTATGGAGTATATCAAAAAATTTGGTTCTGCATATGTGTCGAGTTCCAATGAAGATGAAACTCTGATAAAATATTCTATGTTCAATCCCGATTTAAATACATTGATTACATATGCTCCCAAGGAATACAAAAAGAAAATCAGACTGGAAGTAAAAACGCATCATGGGATTGAACGGGTAAAAATTCCATTTGATATAGAAATGATACCTGCACCTAAGGATACCGCCAAGCAGGCTACAAGAACTTTTATCAAAAAGAGAAATTCTTCAAAGGAGGAAGCAAATGTTTTATTGACAGACACACTGAACAGTGTCGCTTATTTACGGATTACTCATTGTGATAATGAGTTTCATTCATTTTTTCAGCAACGATACGAAACTATTAAAAAATACGATAATCTGATTATTGATATAACTGGAAATGGAGGAGGCGATGGCAATGCTTTGATAGATGCTATTTTCTGTCTGGTCAATACTGACAGCATACAATGGAGTGCAAATAAAACCCGTGTGAGTAATGCTTATTATAGGGCAAGGGCAAGTTTTGATCATTATTATAACGAAGAAAAGATTTCTCAAAAAGAAAAGGATTTGTATGATCCTTATTTTTTTGATACCGCATTTATGGAGGTTCCGTTTCCTGTATATGCAAATCCAGTGTCTCCTGTCGATAGGTATAGAGGTAATATTTACGTATTAACAAGCTCTTTCACCGCTTCGGCGGCAGAATATTTTGCTGCATCCCTGAAAAAAAATTCAAAAACATTACTTATCGGAACTAAAACTGCTGGTGCGACAGCTCAGCCATTGGTTGTTCGCCTTCCTTCAGGAATAGAAGTCCGTATAAATACGTGTAAAAGTTATGATTATCAAGGAAGGGATATTTCATCCGGTATTACTCCTGATTATGAATACAATTTTTCAGACCTATATCAAGTTGGGAAGTCAAATGGTTGGTTCAAAAATGTTTACAAATATATTAGAACGTTGCCTATACAATAATCTCAGGGGATGAGTTTTTCTGAGGTGTAGCAAGATGCTATGGACTGTGGATCTACCTGTCTGCGGATGGTGGCTGCATTTTATCGAAACCACTATTCATTGGATAATTAACGTGAAAAACCACATATTAACAACTAGTAGAAGATTTGCTCCCTTGTATTGGTATTGGAATCAAAGACATTTTGTAGTAGTATATGAGATAACTCATGCTGTTAGTTTGTTCGGAAATAAAACCATGGTGTGTATATTTTCAGTGAGTGAAAAGATATAAACAGAAAGAATTTTGTATTTGAATTTATGCTTTAAAGGTTTGAAAATATAACCCACGAGATTACAATTATGATCTATTTATTGTGACGATAGAAGATGGCTCTATGAATTTTCGTATGAACGTTGTGTTAAAAATGTTTGCAGAGCCGACTTTTAATAATAAAAAATGTTTGAATTGCAAAAGATTGCCATTGTGCTATGGCCCGTGTATTCAACGATATTATGAGGCTAAAATTGGGAAAACCAATTTCCGATGCGTAGATGATTATTCTGAGATAACTTTCATTAATTACGTGAAAGATAAGGTAAATAAAAATTTGGAATATAATATATCATGGATAGTATAAAAAAGACGTGTTTATTATCAGTTGCTTTTTTGAGCATAACCTGTCTCGTAGTCCCACAGAAGAGCCTTCATAAAATCAGTAAAGAGCAGAAACTGTATGAGCTTTCAATGGTATGGAAAGAACTTTCGTACAATTTTGCGAATATGGACAATTGCCCTGGGTTAAATATGGATAGCCTTTACAGGGCATATATTCCTATCATTCAAGACTCGAAGAATGATTTTGAATATTATAAATCCATGCAAAAGTTTTTGGCTTGCTTTCATAACGGGCATACCAGTGCTTCTATGCCGGATTATCTGAATAACCAGTTGTCATATCCGCTACTGGTTACATCTTACAATGAAGGTAAACTATATATTGAAAACATCGGTTCTCATTATTCTAAGAAAGTGACTGTGGGTGATGAAATTCTCACAATAGATGGGATGCCGGCAATGAAATATATTAATGAGAATGGTTCAGTGTATGATTCGGAATCAAATCCGGATATTTCGAAAATGACCTACTCTATGTTTAATCCGAGCCTGACGTTAGTTTCTTTTGCACCTAAGGCATATAAAAAGAGACTTAAACTAGAAGTGAAAACAGCCGATGGAATAAAAAAGGTTCAAATTCCGTATGATATAGATATTAACCCTTTACCAAGCGATTCAGCAAGACAAAACAAACTGGATTATATCAAAAAAAGAAATTTACAGCTAAATAGAGAGAATATACTATTGGTTGATTCTGTCAATAGTTTTGCTTATATCCGTTTTACGAAATGCGATAAAGAATTTGATGCCTTTTTTCAAAAGCATCAAGGTGTGATTAAAAAATATGATAATCTGATAGTTGACATTACAGATAATAGTGGCGGAGATGGCAATGCTGTTACAAATGCTATCTCTTTCTTGGTTGACAATGATAGCTTACAGTGGAATAAATATAAAACCCGAATTAACAAAGCAAATTACAGGGCAAAAGCAAGCAGTCGACTTTATTATTATAAAGCAAATGATGTAAGTCAACAAGATAAAGATTTGTTTTATCCTTATTTTTATGATACAGCTTTTGAAGATGTACCATATTCTGTTTTTGCAAATCGTCTGCCATCGGCAGAACGGTATAAAGGGAATATTTATGTGATAACCGCCCCTAACACCGCTTCGGCAGCAGAATTTTTTGCCATTGTGCTTACAATAAATCCGAAAACAAGAATTCTTGGTAAAAGAACTGCCGGCGCAAATGGGCAACCATTAGTTGTACGTCTTCCCTCAGGTATAGAAGTTTTGATAAATACTTGCAAAACTTTTGATTATAGAGGGAGAGATGTTTCTTCCGGCATTACGCCGGATTATGAGCGGGATTTTTCGGATATTTATAAAATAGGAAAGCCTGTTGATTGGTTTCGGAAAGTAGAGGAATATGTTAATGAACTATCCCAAATAAAGAAATAGACACAATTCCAATATTTTGAAGGCGGGAAAGTTTTTCCTTCTATTAAAGACAATTAATGTATGAGGTTTCCTCTCTTTCTCCAGCACGATACCATGGACTGCGGACCTACCTGTCTGCGCATGATAGCGGCTTATTATGGTCGTAGCTATTCGTTAGAAGGTCTGAGAGAAAAATCACGCCTTACGCGAGAAGGAGTATCTATGCTTGGAGTTAGTGAGGCTGCTGAGCAGATTGGCTTTCGAACCACGGGCATCATAGTGCCATTTGGTATGTTAAAAGATGCTCCGTTGCCTTGTATAGTCCATTGGAATCAACAGCATTTTGTCGTAGTATATAAGATAAAAGAACTTGTTGGTTTATTCGGAAATAAAAGTAAGGAAGTCTGTATTTATGTCGCTGACCCAGCTGCGGGTAAGGTAAAATATACACAGCAGGAATTTTGTAGGTGTTGGTATAGTTCTAAAGTGGATGGAGAGGAGGTGGGGACGGCACTGCTACTGGAACCTACTCCCGATTTCTATAAGAAAGATGAAGAAATAATTCAACGAAAGGGTTTTCACTTTTTATTCTCCTATCTTCGGCCATATCGAAGCCTTATTCTTCAATTGTTTCTTGGATTGGCTTTTGGTAGCCTGTTACAGTTGGTTTTGCCATTTCTTACCCAATCGATTGTTGATTTTGGGATTAATACTCATAATGTAGGGTACATCTATTTAGTGCTTGCCGCTCAACTGATGCTTACGTTTAGTAGTGCGGCTGTAGAATTTATTCGTGGATGGATATTGCTACATTTGGGTGTCCGTATCAATATATCTCTTATTTCTGATTTTCTGATAAAATTAATGCGCTTGCCAATGGGCTATTTTGATACCAAAATGGTTGGAGATATTCTGCAGCGCATTAATGACCACACTCGCATTAAAGATTATCTTACCAATTCAAGTTTGAGTGTTCTTTTCTCAGCAGTTACTATTGTGATTTTCTCTATTGTATTGTTGTTGTACAATCCACTCATTTTTTCAATATTCTTTGTGGGAAGTGCGCTTTATTTTGGATGGGTTTGGATTTTTATGAAACGGCGTGCTGAACTCGATAATAAAAACTTCGCTCAGCAATCGGCAAACCAAAGCAACGTTGTGCAGTTGATTACAGGCATGCAGGAAATAAAACTCAATGGCTGTGAACAGCAAAAACGTTGGGAATGGGAACGAATTCAAGCAAAGCTATTTCGATTGAGGATCAGGGGATTGGCTTTATCTCAATATCAAGATTCCGGTGGCGTTTTGATAAATCAAACTAAAAATATTATCATTACAGCTTTGGTGGCAAAATTGGTTATTGATGGTCAACTTACATTGGGGATGATGCTGGCAGTACAATACATTATTGGGCAACTGAACAGTCCAATTGACCATTTGATCTCATTTATCAGAGACACACAAGACGCTCAATTAAGTATAAATCGATTAAGCGAAATTCATAGTAAAGAGGATGAAGAATCAAAAGATGAAAATCGGATTGCTGAAATACCTTCGAATCAAGCACTCACTTTGCGCAATGTGAGGTTTTCTTACGATGGTACTTCTGTAGGAGAGCCTGTGGTAAACGATGTTAGCCTGATTATCCCCTCGGGGAAACAGACAGCCATTGTAGGAACAAGTGGAAGCGGCAAAACGACCTTGGTAAAATTGTTACTGGGCTTTTATCCACTACAAAAAGGTGAAATATTATTGGGAAACAACAATCTGACTAACTTCAATCTACGCGCATGGAGAAAGCAATGTGGTGTGGTGATGCAGGATGGGTTTATATTTTCGGACACAATTGCCCGTAATATAGCCCCAGGCGTAGAAGTAATTGATAAGGAAAAACTTCTTAATGCTGTAGTAACTGCAAATATAAGAGACTTTGTGGAATCATTGCCGTTAGGTTATAATACAAAAATCGGGAATGAAGGTCATGGTTTAAGTCAGGGACAAAAGCAGCGAATTCTGATTGCACGTTCAGTTTATAAGGATCCTGCATTTGTTTTTCTTGATGAAGCAACCAATGCTTTAGATACTAATAATGAGAGCGTGATTATGAGCAACTTGCAGAATTTTTTTAAAGGCAGGACATCTGTGGTTGTAGCACATCGATTGAGTACTGTAAAAAATGCGGATCAGATTGTTGTTCTTGAAAAGGGTGAAATTGCAGAGATAGGAACGCACAATCAATTGATACAACAACAGGGAGCATATTATAGACTCGTTAAAAATCAACTGGAACTATAAATTGAATATTTTGAAAGGATCAAACAATATAGAATTGCGGAGCGATGAAGTGCAAGAGATACTTACCAGGCCACCTCATGCATTGATCCGGTATGGCATTTCGGTTATTTGTGGTGTATTGATTGTTTTATTTATCGGAAGTTTCTTTTTTAGTTATCCGGATGTGAATTCGGGAAACATAGTTATTACAACGGAGAATCCTCCGGTTTGGATTATTGCTCGCTCTACTGGAAAAATCAAAGAGCTTCGTTGTTATGACAAACAAAACGTAAACCAAGGTGATATATTAGCTGTAATTGATAATGCGGCGTCGATCAACGACGTATTGGTAATGCGACAATTATTAGACTCGGTTCGCATTTCCGACTCTGCATATTATCTTCCCAGTAAAATGATGACAGATGCTTATAATCTTGGGGAAATACAATCCGCTTTTTCTGCATTTACCAAAGCAGCTACAAATTATAGCAATTATCTGGCATTGAACCTGATCTTACAAGAAAAAGAATCATTGCATCGTCAAATGTCAGATCGTTCAGTTTATACAAAAAATCTTCGGAAACAATTAGAGCTAAAACAAAAAGAGTTGATGATTGTCAGGTCAGACTACGATCGAACTCGGAAATTGTATGAAGATAAAGTGGTGTCCGAATCGGAATGGGAAGCGACAGTCCAGAAACTTCTAAATAAACAACAAGAGTTACAACAATTACAGACTTCCATTTCACTTGAGAAAGTGCAATCTACACAAATACAGGGGACTACAGGTAAACTTTCGGTTCAATATCAGCAGGAAAGAAATCAATTATTTTTCGAATTAAAGTCGGCTTACAGAGAGTTGATTACAGCGACAGAGAATTGGCAGCAGAATTATTTGTTGATTTCCCCACAAAAAGGAATAGTAACATTTAGTTCCTTTTGGCAAAAGAATCAGTTTATCAATTCCGGCAACAAAGTCTTTGCAATTGTTTTGCAACATCCCGGACGATTAGTTGGAAAAGTGGCAATTCCCTTATCTGGTTCTGCAAAAATTAAACTCGGACAACTGGCGAATGTTAAATTGTCTGGATATCCCTATTTGGAATATGGTATTTTACAGGGATATGTTACTAATATGTCTTTAATTCCTAATGGTAATAACTATACTGTAGAAGTAGCTTTTCCACATGGTCTGTATTCAACTACGCATAAATATTTGAAAATTACAGGAGAAATGAACGGAGCCGCAGAGATAATTACAGAAAACAGAAGTTTAATGCAAAGAATGATAACACCTTTGAGATATTTACTTTCAAATACCTCAATTTAGTAGGAGAACAAGCCGTAAATACTTTATAGTTATTTTCTTATGGTAATAATGCCAAATGTTAGAGTGAATATCTTAATAAGTTTATGTTTTTTGATGCAAGCACAATTTGTTTTTGCAAATCAACCTTGGACACTGCAAGAGTGCATCGATAGAGCAAAAACAGCCAACCTTACCATCCGGCAGAAACAGCTCGCTATCCAACAAGCGAATATTGCCTTAAAAACAGCGCAATGTCAACGATTACCTTCCTTGTCGGGATCGGTACATGAAGGATACAATATGGGTTTGTCGCCTTCTGTATCCGGAGTTTATTCGCAAAGCAATGCCTCTGCAGCAAATTTGAGTGTTTCACTCTCTCTGCCTCTTTTTACAGGGTTTCGCATTCGCAACGGTATAATATCCGCAAAATGCGATTTGAATGCCTCAAAAGCCGACAAGGAACAGGCTCTGCAAGATATGGTAATAGATGTGATGGCGGCTTACCTTCAGGTTTTACTCGATAAAGAGTTAACCCGTTCGGCACAGGAGCAGGTAAGGCTTTCTTCTAAACAAGCCGATAAAGCGCAGCGCATGATTCAGGTAGGAAAGCTATCCCGTTCAGAACTATATGACAGTCAGGCGCAGCTTGCCAAAGACTCCGCTTCGCTAATCAAATTGCAAACCGATCAACAGCTGGCTGTAATAGACTTAACTCAATTGTTACAGTTTGAACGCAGTACTGATTTTGATATCTCTGCTTCCGGAATAGATACGGTATGCGTTCTTCCCGATAATGCAGATATACTTTATAGTACGGCTTTGAATGGTTATCCGGCTATTCGTTCTGCACAATACCGTATTGACAAAGCCAAAGCAGATATCGGTGTGGCGCGTGCCGGATATTGGCCTACAATAGACCTTTTGGCAGGATACTACAACGGGTATTATTTTTATTATAATCTTGAGGACGGAGCAAAAAACACCTCCTTTTCAAAACAATTCTATCAGAACCAACAACAAGTTATAGGCGCAACTCTTTCAGTTCCGATTTTCAGTAGGTTGGATGTTAAACACAAAGTGCAAACAGCCACGCTGAATATGCAACAGCAAGAATTAGCATTGGAAACAGCAAAACTTACATTCTATAAGACAATTCAACAGATCTGCTGCCGTGCTGTTGCAGCCAAGGGAAGGCTGCATTCTCTACAGAAGGAAGAAGAAGCGTCGCAGATCGCTTATGAAGCCGTTCTGGAAAAATTTGAAGTTGGAAAAGCCAATGCATTTGAAGTAAACGAAAAGCAAACGGCTCTTGCTAAAGCTGTCTCTGAACGGATTCAGGCAAAATATGATTACCTATTTGCTTGTAAGACACTTGAATTGTATGTGAAATGAAAACATATTTATCCCATATCATTGCAAGTAAAGCAATGATACTTTGCTTAAACATTTTAGTTATAATTTCAGGGTGACGTGATGTCGCTCTGAAATTTTTTTGAAAAGCAAAAGTCCTGACAGACTAAATATTATCCAAATTTATTAACCTCTTAATCGACATTTTATGACTAGCATTTCGGAAACCGGCCACGCCAAGAATGTGGCCAATTTTGACCAGATGATTACATCGGTAGCTTCGTTCGGAACTCTGTACAAACCCTCCCGGCCTGAGCTTCAGATCCCGGCTTTGCAAACGCTTGCCACTTCGGCACGGACATCGCTCAACAAAGTCGATGCAGCGCTGCCGGCATTCAAAAATGCCGTTGCGGCACGCGAAGTAAAATTCGAACCGCTTAGCAAGCTGGCCACCCGTTTGCTGAATGCCGTAAAGTCGACTTCTACTACTGAAGCGGTAGACGACAACGTGCAGGCATTGGTACATAAAATACAGGGAGCAAAAGCTACACCGAAACTGACAGAGGAAGAAAAGACTACACTTGCAGCCGAAGGCAAGTCAACAAAAGAAATATCGGTGTCGCAAATGAGTTATGACAGTCGGTTGGAGAATCTTAACAAACTGGTATTACAACTCGGCTCGATACCCGAGTACAAGCCCAACGAACCGGAATTGCAGGTCGCTACTCTCCGGCAATTATACAACGACATGAGTACGCTGAATTCTGCCGTGGTGACAGCCGAAAAGACACTCGACAACGCACGTATTGCCCGCAACGAGGTGCTTTACAAAAGCCTTAGCGGACTGGTCGACATTTCAGCCGACGTTAAAACCTATGTCAAATCGGTATTTGGTGCCTCTGCAGCGCAGTTCAAGCAGGTGTCGAAACTGGAATTCAATGTGGTAAAATCGTAATTATCCGGACTAGTGGGGTGTCACTCTAAGTGACTCCCTCACTATGACGATCAATTCTGTAGATTTCTTGAATATATAACTTCTGCCGATTAATTGCCAACTTAGAAATCCGAACTCCGAACTGTGATTTATAACCTTTGAACTGGCAACATCAAACAAGAAGCTGGACAAGGGCAATAATGAACTGGATAGTTTGAACCCGTTACTGCCGTTAACAGATAGCTAACTGGTATTAACAAATTACGAACTGCAAAGTCCGGACTCTGCACTTGGGGGATTGAATGTTGAACTGGTAAGGTTGAGTAAGCAACTGGCAAATACAAGCCGTGAACTGGAAATTAGCAATTCCTGTCCGCGGCCAAAGCATAAACTCAGTTGATTTTCGCTCTTTTCAAGATCTCATCGGCTATTCGAGCGGCCGAATCTTTTTCTGCCAGTTTCAGGCAGTTGGCTGCAAGCAGCGATAACTGCTGATTGTCTTCTATTAGCTTCAATGCGGCAGGGACTAATTGTTCTTTTGCGTCCCCATCCTTAATCATCACGGCAGCATCTTTATGTACAAGAGCCATTGCATTATGCGTTTGGTGATCTTCCGCTACGTTGGGTGACGGAACCAGAATAGACGGTTTCCCAAGCAGGCATAATTCGGAAATGGAGCTTGCTCCGGCGCGTGAGATGACTAAGTCGGCGATTGCATACGCGTAATCCATGCGGGCTACGAAATCGGTCAGGATAATGTCTTTCGTAATTGATGAGGCACTTTCTTTGCGCAGGTTCTCAATATAGATTTTTCCGGCTTGCCAGATTACCTGTATGCCAGATTGTGCCAATGTTTCAAGATGCGCCAAGAGGCTTTGATTTAGAGTGCGTGCTCCGAGACTACCACCGATTAACAAAAGCGTCTTTTTGGCCGGATCAAGATTGAAGAACCGATATGCCTCTTCTTTTCTTGCCGGATCGAGCTGAAGGTCTTGCCGGATGGGATTACCGGTAAGTATAATCTTTTCTTTTGGGAAAAAGCGCTCCATTCCCTCATAAGCAACGCAGAAACAGGCTGCTTTATCGGACAGAAGTTTGTTGGTGACGCCGGCAAAAGAATTTTGTTCCTGAACAATTACGGGAATGCCGAGCTGAGAAGCTACCTTTAAGGTGGGGCCACTGGCATATCCGCCAACACCAATTACCGCGTTGGGTTCGAAGGCTTTCACGATTTTCTTCGCTTTATACATTGATTTAGCAAGCAGAAACAATGTTTTTACATTGCGAAGCATGTTCGTGCGATCGAAGCCACGGATCGGTAACCCGATGATTTTGTAGCCTGCGGCAGGGACTTTCTCCATTTCCATGCGGCCTTCAGCTCCGATAAAGAGAATCTCTGCATTTTCGACTTTTGCCTTTAAGGCATTAGCGATTGCGATAGCTGGGAAGATATGCCCTCCGGTTCCTCCTCCGCTGATAATAAATTTATTCGGCTGATTCATTTGCTGTCGTATTAGTATCGGGAGACTCCGTTTTTTGTTTCCCTTTTTTGAAATAGCGGGTTACGCTGAGGATGATGCCAAAATAGACGCTGGTTACCAGAATAGATGTTCCGCCACGACTGATAATGGGCAAAGGTTGCCCTGTAACCGGACCTAAATGCACTGTCACACCCATGCTTACCATGGCCTGGATGACAATCATAAGCGTAAGGCCTATAACCAGCAGTGAAGGATAGGGCTCGTTACATCGCCACGCTATTTGTCCCGCTCGGAACAGTAGGAAAAGATAGAGCGCCATGACGAATATACCTCCAAGGAGTCCGGTTTCCTCCACAACAATAGCATAAATATAGTCGGCGTAAGCCTGTGGCAGATAATTGCGTTCAAGACTGTTGCCGGGGAATACACCAATTACACCGCCCCGAGCAATGGCAATTTGTCCATGCATCACCTGATAGTTTTCGTCGGTGATTACGTATTTATCTTTTTCGGTTTTGTCGTGCTTCATAAACCTGGCAATACGATTCTCCCATGTATAATAACGATTGAATGCTTTGGGCCGGTGATTTTCCGGGACAATGTGCATGCAGGCAATCAGAAGCAAAATAGCAACGGCAATTCCACCCAATAACATGCCTAATTTCTTGAATGGAATTCGTCCGATAATCATCATCAGAAAAACAACTCCAAAAAGGATACATGCTGTAGATAAGTTTTCTAAGCAGATTAAGCCGCAAATAACAAGCGTAACGGCAACTATTTTGATGAACGATTTGTTGAGTTCTTCAGCATTCTTTGCTTTTGAAATAAGATCTGCGACCACAACCAGCAACGAGATTTTGGCAAATTCCGATGGCTGGAACTGAATGCCGGCTACTCCGATCCAACGTTTTGCATCGTTGGCGTTGACCCCTCTCAGTAGCGCATATATCAGGGCCAGTACCGATATGACCAGTAAGATGTATGCAAACTTGTTGATGCTCTTGTAGTTGATCATGTGTACGCCTGCTACGATGGCAGCTCCCAGCGCCAGAAACATGGCATGGCGCAGCATCGGGGCAGCATGGTTGGAAGCTCTGAATGCCAGAGAACTACTGGCACTGTAAAGCTCCACGATAGAGATCATACAGAGCAGAAAGAAGACTGTCCATATAACCGAATCGCCCTGGAAATATTTTTTGAAGAAATCGCGCATACCTGATAGTTTATGAGTCGTTTGTTTTTACTTCTTTTTTTGAGATTTAAGCCAGTGATCGTATTTTTCTTCGTTTTCGTACCATGCCATCCAACCGATGACGGTACCGCCAAGAGCGATGGCTAGTGTGGCTCCAATCATTCGCGCAACGGACAGATAGCTGCCCGAAATGATAAAAAGAGTGAGGAATATGGCATAAATGACCAATCCAATGCTTACTCCTACGGTTATGCAGAATGGCCACTTGCCCTTTTTGTGCCAGAATCCCCATTTGGAAATTCTTTTATTTGAATAAAACATTAACATGAACGTCGGGATTTAGTAATTATAATTGTTTGACATGTTCTTTGAATTGAACACCTCTGTCTTCGTAATTCTGGAACAGGTCAAAGCTTGCGCAGCAAGGCGAGAGCAAAACGGTGTCGCCTTTTACGCTGTTGTCGTAGGCTGTTTTGATCGCGGCTTCCATCGATTGAACATCGAACGTTTTTTTGCCCATTTTATCGAAGAAATCATGTAGTTTGTGGTTGTCCAACCCCATGAAAATGAGTGTGTGAACTTTTTGTTGTACAAGTTCTTCTATTTCGGTGTAATCGTTTCCTTTGTCGGTTCCGCCCAAAATGAGTACCACTGGTGTTTTCATGCTTTGCAGGGCATACCAGCATGAGTTTACATTGGTCGCTTTTGAATCGTTGATGTAACGAACTCCACGTACAGTGGCAACATATTCGAGCCGGTGCTCCACGCCCTGGAAATTACTGAATGACTGGCGGATTGCTTCGTTCTTTACGTTGATGGTTTTCGCTGCCAGACCGGCTGCCATCGTATTGTAAAGGTTGTGTATTCCCTGAATTGCCAATTCACCCTGTGGAATGGAAAACGGATCATTGATGTTGAATACGATATTGCTGCCTTCAAGGTATGCCTTTTCATCTTTGTTCTTTTCGAGAGCAAAAGGCAAACGGTTGGATGCTATGTTCCTTTTTTCGAGTTCGGCGGTAATTATTGGATCGTCATTCCAGTAAATAAAGGCATCCTCCGCTGTTTGGTTCTGAATGATACGAAATTTTGAGTCGATGTAATTCTGAAATTTATAGTCGTAACGATCCAGATGATCCGGTGTAATGTTAAGCAAGATAGCTACGTCGGCCTTGAAATCGTACATGCCGTCGAGTTGGAAGCTACTTAGTTCCACCACGTAACAATCGAAGTTGCATTCAGCAACCTGCCAAGCAAGGCTTTTTCCAATGTTGCCCGCCAGACCTACATTGAGACCGGCATTTTTAAGGGTGTGATATATCAGTGAAGTGGTAGTGGTTTTTCCATTGCTTCCTGTGATACAAATCATTTTAGCGTTGGTGTAGCGTTTGGCAAATTCTATTTCCGAGATAATGGAAGTTCCCTGTTCACGGAGCTTTTTGATGATAGGAGCTTTTTCGGGAATGCCCGGGCTTTTGATAATTTCGGATGCAGCAAGCACTATTTCTTCTGTGTGTTTTCCTTCTTCCCAGGGGATGTTATATTTCTCGAGCATCTCTTTGTATTCCGGCTTGATGGCTCCGAAGTCAGATACAAAAACTTCAAAACCTTCTTTTAGGGCAAGAACTGCTGCTCCAATTCCACTTTCAGCGGCTCCCAGTACTACAATTTTTGTTGCCATAACGCTGTATAGTTATAGATTTAACGCATTTTTAGTGTGATGATGGTCAATGCGGCGAGCATCAGCCCAACCATCCAGAAACGGATAACGATCTTTGATTCGGGAATAGGCTGGTACGGACGTTGAATGAGCGCCTGTATGCCGGAATTTCCGGGTTTTTGGAAATGATGGTGGAGTGGTGCCATCTTAAATATCCGGCGTCCTTCTCCGTATTTTCTTTTTGTCCGTTTGAAGTGTGCCACCTGTATCATTACCGACAGATTTTCAACAAAGAAAATACCGCACAAAATCGGGATCAATAATTCTTTGTGAATGATAATTGCAAAGACGGCAATGATACCTCCCAGTGTCAGACTGCCGGTGTCGCCCATAAATACCTGAGCAGGAAAGGCATTGTACCAAAGAAATCCTACTGTTGCCCCGATAAATGCCGCGGCAAATACCACGAGTTCGCCAGCGTCGGGTATGTACATAATGTTGAGGTAGGACGCGTAATTGATATTACTCGATAGGTAGGCGAGTATACCGAGCGTTACCCCGATAATCGCCGAAGAGCCTGTCGCCAGTCCGTCGAGTCCGTCGGTCATATTTGATCCGTTTGATACTGCTGTGACGATGAAAATAGTTACCAGCACAAAAAGAACCCATCCCCAGGTTTGAGCATTTTCTCCGAGGAATGAGAAAACATCTGCATAATCGAAGTTGTGATTTTTGACGAAAGGAATTGTAGTTTGGGTCGATTTGAAATCGTAATTGCGGTACATGACCACTTCCTGATCGTTGCCGGTGTATTTCACGCCTACGTTTTCGCGCATTACCACCTGAGGACTCAGGTAAAGCGTCAGGCCGACAATAAGGCCAAGTCCGATTTGTCCGACAATTTTGAATCGTCCCTGAAGCCCTTCCTTGTTTTTGCGGAATACCTTTATATAGTCATCCAGAAAACCGATACATCCGAGCCAGATGGTAGAAACTATCATCAGTACGGTGTAGATGTTGTGCAGGATGCCGAATAATAAAACCGGAACCAGAATGGAGATGATGATGATGACACCTCCCATGGTAGGGGTGCCTTTTTTAGAGAGCTGCCCTTCCAATCCCATGTCGCGGATGGTTTCTCCGATTTGTTTTTTCTGCATGTAATTAATGATCTTCCGTCCGATCAGAGTCGCAATCAACAAGGCGAATATGAAGGCCATACCGGCACGAAACGATATAAAGCTGAACATACCCGAACCCGGAACGTGCAAATCGTGAAGATATTGGAAAAGATAATAAAGCATTTGATCTTTGTTTTGAAATGGATATTTTGGTTGATGGATTTACTGCATTGAGACAAAATACGAACGAACAACTTCCTTATCGTCGAAGTGATGTTTTACTCCTTTAATGATCTGATAATCTTCGTGGCCTTTGCCGGCAATGAGGACGACATCTCCTTTTTGAGCCAACATGCAAGCAGTTTTAATAGCCTGCTCTCTGTCGGGAATGGTAAGCGTGCCGCGTTTTTCTTCGTCGTTAAGTCCGGCAAGCATATCATTCAGAATGTCCATGGGTTCTTCGTCGCGTGGATTATCCGAGGTGAAAATAACTTTGTTGCTCGCGCCGACTGCTTCGCGAGCCATCATCGGGCGCTTCCCTTTGTCGCGATTTCCACCGCACCCCACCACAGTAATCACCTGACTTTTGCCATTGACAATATCGTTGATGGTGCCGAGTACATTCTTCAGGGCATCAGGGGTGTGAGCATAATCAACAATGGCGGTAAATCCATTGGGAGAACGCAATGCCTCAAAACGGCCGGAAACGGGTTGAAGGCTGCTCAGATGAACCAATACGTCGTGTTCGGGACAGCCCAAAAGTACGGCGGTGCCAAATACAGCCAAAAGGTTGGAAACGTTGAAACGTCCGATAAACGGAACTGCAACCTCTATGTCGTTCATGTGAAGCACCATGCCGTCGAAGTTTTCTTCGATGATCTTGCCTCTGAAGTCGGCCAGTGTACGTGTAGAATAGGTCTTCTTTGTGGCTTTGGTGTTTTGCAGCATCACCATGCCGTTTTTGTCGTCCAGATTGGTGAGCGCAAATGCGGTTTCGGGCAAATCGTCAAAGAAACGTTTTTTCGCTTTCAGGTATGCGTCGAAAGTTTTGTGATAATCAATATGGTCACGGGTGATGTTACTGAAAATTCCGCCCGCAAATTGCAATCCTGCAATACGCCGTTGATCGATAGAGTGGGAGCTTACTTCCATAAAAGCGCATTCACAACCTTCATAAACCATTTCGGCCAACAATTGGTTCAGTTCAAGAGGGTCGGGCGTGGTATGTGTTGCCTCTACCGGACGTTCGTCAATATAATTGCAAACCGTCGAAAGTAGTCCGCTTTTGTGTCCGAATTTGCGGAACAATTGGTATAGAAGGGTGGCAGTGGTGGTTTTTCCGTTTGTGCCGGTAACCCCAACCAGTGTTAGTTTTGTAGAAGGCTTACCAAACCAGGTGTGGGCGATTATTCCCAACGCTTCAGAACTGCTGTCAGTAAGAATATAAGTGATTTTCTCGTTGAGCGTTTTAGGCAATTCTTCGCAAACAATAGCAATGGCTCCCTGTTCAATTGCTTTGGATATATATTGGTGTCCGTCTGTAGCTGTACCTCTGGTTGCAATAAACAGAGATCCTTCGGTGACTTTTCGCGAGTCGAATTGTACATTGGCAATCTCAACGTCGGCGCTGCCGATCGTCTTGATGATATCTATGGTTTGGAGTAATGATGATAACTGCATTTTAAGTCCTTTTTCTAATGAATATTATACAGGTTAGGTGTATATAAATCTCAATTTCAGACCTCTCCACCCGGCCTCCTCCCCCGAGGGGAGGAGGAGCAAGGTAGTGAAATGTTTAGAGTTCAGTTCGTTTTGCAGATCCTTCCCCTCTCTTAGGGAGAGGGGGTAGGGGAGAGGTCATGGCCTGCAAAACGTTATATGATAATATATTAATCAGTCAATAGATATAGTTTCTAATAGTTGAGTTTCTGATTTAGTCTTTATTGCAACGAGAGAATAACCGTTTGACCTTTCTGTGGATAGGCTCCGGCAGCGAGCGATTGTGCCACCACCTTTCCGCGGCCAACCAGTTGTGTCCGTAAGCCAATGTTTTCCAGTAAATATACGGCATCTTTAGCCCCTAATCCTACAACATTGGGAACCGAATTTCGTCTGTTTTCCATTGGGCGTACCTGAACGCTGCTTGCATCAGACACGGTCTGAATCCATTTATAGTTGCCTTTATCACCCATGAAGTTGATTGCCAGGCGCGAAAGTACGGTTTGCACTTCGTTGTAATTGCCGCCTTTCACAACCGGAATTTTCGGAGAGTTATTGGTTTTAGCAATCTCTTTAGGTGTTACGGTGATTTTCTTGGCATAAACAAGTTCCGCAATATCTTTGACAACAGCTCCTGCCATGTGCCCGCCGGATGCGATACCAATTTGTGGTTGACGAATCACGCAAATAACTGTATAGCGGGGATTGTCAGCCGGAAAATAACCACAGAACGATACCTGGTGGGTAACGCCGTTCGATTTGTAACCGGCGCTTCCTTTCGAAATCTGCGCTGTTCCCGATTTACCAGCAATTTTCACATACGGAGAAGCAACACTCTTACCGGTTCCGTTGGTGACAACGCCTTCGAGCATTGCTTTAATCTTGGTCAGGGTTGTCGGTTTACAGATGGCTTCGTTTATGGTTTCAGTCGTAAACGATTTGATAAGTTTGCCATCCCGTTGCACTGATCTTACTAAGTAAGGACGGATCATCTTGCCTCCATTGGCAATCGCGTTGTAGAATGCCAACGTGTAAATGGGAGGCATGCCGACTTCATATCCGATTGACATCCACGGGAGAGATGTGTTCGACCAAATTGAATTCTTGTCGTTCGGGTGTTTAATATGCGGTCTTCCTGCTCCCGGAATGTCGAAATGCATGCGTTGATTCAACTTCATGCTGTACAACTTGTCGACAAAAGCCCCCGGATTGTTTTTGTAGGCATTGTAAATCGCTTTGGAAACACCTACGTTGGAAGAATACCAGATAGCCTGAGCAACAGATATTTTGTGATACCCGCCTCTGTCTGCATTATGGTCTTTCATCACCTGACCAAAGAATGAATAAAGTCCGTTTCCGGTATCCACTGTGTCGTTTTCAGAAATCAAGCCGTCATCAAGAGCAGCCATGATGGACGCCACTTTAAATGTAGAGCCAGGTTCTCCCTGATCGGCAAAAGCCTCATTCCTGCGTTCTGCATAGCTCCCGTCCGGTAAGCGGCCAAGATTTGCCACTGCTTTAATCTCACCGGTTCCCACTTCCATTACAACAGCGCAGCCTTCATTTGCCTGCAGTGCTGTCATCTCTTTCAGAAGCGAACTCTCGGTAATATCCTGAATGGATACATCGAGAGTGGTGAAAATATCGGCTCCGTTTTCAGGTGGAACGGCCACCACGTTTTCCCATCTTCCTGCGATTCGCTGACGGGAGAATACTCCCGGTTTGCCTCTTAGCAATGAATCGAATGCAAGTTCGATACCGTTTTTTCCACCACGGGCTCCGTCTCCGTAAATATCGCCGATGGTTCTTGATCCCAAATCGCCAAAAGGACGTACACGACGTGCATAAACCTCTTCACACAAACCGCTTTTTATTTTCCCTAAATTGAACAGCGGAAATTTCCTGATTTGCTGCATATCGGAGAATGACACCAGGTAAGGGTAGAGCAAAAAGCGTTTATCGACCCGTTTGTAGGCGCTAATGAGGCTTCTTTTATACTCGTCTTTTGACTTGTCTCCCAGTTTTCGGGAAAGAGACATGGCTAAAGAATCGACTTTTTCGTAAAAGAGTGGTTTAGTGTGATTCTTCAGTGTGTCGTGAAGCGCGTCAGAGCGCATGTCCATGTAGAGGTAGTATTTCGGCAATGTACTTGCCAAAAGTTCTCCGTCGGCAGCAAAAATATTACCGCGGTTGGCCGGCGCTTCTCTGTCGGCCTGCGTCAGCCTGGAGGCTAACTTCATCCATATTGGTCGTTCAAGATATTGTATGTCAATTATTTTGAAAACAATTGCGGCGGCTACTGCCAGTATTATTACATACACAATACCAAATCGGAGCAATATGTCGCGGCGGTCATTGTTCATTGTCATCTATTTTTATAGCGGGTTCTGAAGATGGTTGAAGGTCAATGCCTTTATTGGTCACTTCGACACTAACCTGCGATTGTCTGCTGATTTGCATCAGTATTGACGAGGTGGTTAGTGATTCGTATTTGGCATTGGTGAGTTGTTCTTTTAGCCGGTTGATCTTCACGATTTGTTGTTCGCAGGCAAAACGGTTGTCAATATAGAATATGGCGATAACACAAAGCAAAAGAAAGAGAAAAATCTGTCCTCTGAAAAAATCAGTGGTCAGAATGTCTCCGCTCATCCATTGACGGAAGCTCCATTGTTTTGCTTTCCCTGTTTCTTTGGGTTGTGTGGTTTGTTCTGTCGAGTCCATGTTCGTGCTATTTTCGTTCACTAACCTTTTCTGCTACGCGTAATTTCGCGCTTCGTGCTCTCGGGTTGGTTGTTACTTCTTCGTCTGTAGGAATAATCGGTTTGTTGTTAATCGCTTTGAGGGGTGTTTGTACGTTGCCGTAGAAATCCTTTTCGATTTTTCCCTCCATGTTTCCACTGCGAATAAAATTCTTTACCAGACGGTCTTCGAGCGAATGATAAGTGATAACGGCCAATCTGCCACCCGGGTTCAGTAAGTCGGGAATCTGGGTCAGCAATTCCTTCAGGGTTCCCATTTCGTTATTTACCTCAATACGGATAGCCTGAAATGCTTTTGCCAAATCCTTCTTTTCCCGTTCAAACCGAAAGAAAGGTTGCAGAATCTCCAGCAATTCATTGATTGTGGTAATTTTGTTTTGAGACCGCGCTTTGACAATTGCCGAGGCAAGTTTGCGGGAGTTGTTCAACTCTCCGTAATTATAGAAGAGATTGGCCAGCTTTTCTTCCGGATAGGTGTTGATTATTTGTTCGGCGCTGAGCGTGGATTTTTTATTCATCCGCATGTCGAGGTTGCCGTCAAAGCGGAAAGAGAAGCCACGATCGGCACTGTCGAAGTGATGCGACGAAACGCCAAGGTCGGCTAAAACACCGTCGACTTTTTCGATGCCGTGATATTTCAGGAAATTGGTGATATAGCGGAAATTGCTGCGGACAAAGATAAAGCGTTCATCATCCAGCCGGTTGTTATAAGCTGCTTCATCCTGATCGAAACCCAGGAGCTTGCCATTTTTGCCAAGATGGTTGAGAATTTCTTTTGAATGCCCTCCGCCTCCGAAGGTGACGTCAACATACACCCCGTCCGGGCGGATGTTTAATCCGTCGATGGTTTCGTTTAACAGGGCAGGTACGTGATATTCACTCATAGTAATGGAGATTGATGTTATTGTTCTTGCGTGTTTTTGGGCTTAGACATGATTTGTTGCAAAAGACTGGTGAATTCGTCGGCCGGCAGCTTGGCTTTTTCAAAATTGCCTTTTGCCCACAAAGAAAACGTGTCGAGCATTCCGACAAACTGAACTTCAGATTCGGCGCCAATCAGCTGTAAATATTTTTTGGGAATGAGTACCCGGCCTTGTGAGTCCATGTCCAGCCATTCGGCTTCAGATACATATTGCATGAGAACGATCTGATGGGTCGGATTCCATTCGTCAAGTCCGTTTTTCAGGGTAGTGAGTTTTTGATTCCATATCGTTTCCGGATAAAGCATGAGGCTATTGCTGTAAGGATCTTTTCGCATCACGAGGCGGCTGCTTTCGCCCTCCTGAAGCGCCTTGCGATAATGGGCCGGAATGAAGATTCTGCCCTTTGCATCGGCCTTTGCGTCACTATTTCCAATAAAAACAGACATGTTGTTTCAAAACTGCATAAGATGGTGTAAAGATATACAATTTTTCATCGCCCCACAATTCCCCACTTTAAAACACATTGAATATTTTCCAACATGTTTTCAACAGCTTTTATCCGGTTTCTTAAAATTTTATTCGTGGTAAAATTTATATAATTATCTGAAAGTCAGTGTATTTTTTATATTGGCTTGTTTTATAGAGATTTGAAGGTTCTTTGGGGTGGTCGGATTGTTGCTGCAGCTTTTTGTTTTTATCTGTAATAAAAAATTAATCTGTTCTCTCTGTCTGATTGTTCGATAATTATGTTTACTTTTGTCCGGTTTTTTTATTAAACTTATGATTGATATTATTCCTCCCGTAGATACAAATTTACTTTTAAGCGAGCTGACGGCAGACAAACTCTTACGTCCCACGAATAAGGCAAATAATCATATTTATGTCATTACGTCTCACGATTCACCCAATGTGATGAGGGAGATAGGCCGACTGCGTGAACTCTCGTTTCGGGCTTCCGGCGGTGGTACCGGGCAGGAAACCGACGTGGACGAGTTTGATACGATGGACGAGCCATATAAGCAACTGATCGTATGGAACGAGGAGGAACGAGAAATCATGGGTGGCTACCGTTTCCTTCACGGACGCGACATGAAGTTTGACTCCGAAGGCCAGCCGGTGGCGGTTACTTCTCACATGTTTCATTTCTCTCCGAAATTCATTGACGAATATCTTCCCAAAACTATTGATCTCGGACGCGCTTTTGTTCCCCCTGCTTATCAATCTTCTCATAAAGGCGCTAAAAGTCTTTTTGCTCTTGACAATCTTTGGGATGGTTTGGGAGCGTTGGCTACCGACGAACATACTGAATATCTGATCGGTAAGGTGACTATTTATCCCGATTTCAATGCCGAAGCACGCGACATGATTCTCTATTTCATGTATCGTTACTTCAATGATGACGAATCGCTGGTAACGTTAAAGGAGCATGATTTTCGTCCCTCAGAAGAAAAAATGAAACATTACGATGCCTTCTTTAACGAAAAGACGTTTAAGGATAATTATCGCAAACTCAATCTCGAAGTCCGCACGCTTGGGGTTAATATTCCGGCACTTATCAATGCTTATATCGGTTTATCACCTACAATGAGAACCTTTGGTACCGGTATCAATCAGGAATTTGCCAATATTTTTGACACAGGGATTATGATTACGGTTGCCGATATTTTTGAGGAAAAACGTCGTCGTCACATAGAACCCTACCTCAAATATAAAGCACACTTCTTTGGTAGTCCGTTTTAATAACCGAATCGTTTTATTGCGGAATGCTCTTTTCGCACTCTTCCACGATTTTGTCAAGTGCTTCGCAATGTCCCAATTTTCCGTTGATTAATACTGCATTATCTACTTTGGCGGTAATGCACAGTCTGTTGTCGGCAAGGCGATAAATAGCCTGATAAAAAACGTAACGCAATCCTTCTTTTTTTAGGTAAAGCTTGGAAACAAACTCTTCGGTCGGACGTAAGGATGACTTGAATGCCATTTCCAGGCGAACTACCACCGCATCAATCCCCTTATTATGTAATTCGGCGAAACTAACCCCTTTGGTTAGCAAAAATTCGTGACGTGTATGTTCGAAATAGTGCTGGTAGTTGGCATTGTTTACAATACCCTGAAGGTCGCATTCGTAGTCGCGCACCTTCATTTTAAGCTCGTAAATGTATGGTTGTGCAGGCATGTGCTCTGTTTTTGCTTGCCTGTTAGATTGTTAGCAGGCAACGTGGTTATCTGTTTTCGAAGTGCAAAGTTAAGGAAAATATTCGTTCAAAATCAGGTGTTATCAATTCCCGATTCTTCCCCGATTGTTTCAAACTTTTCGTATATTTGCCACAAGAGCCTGTTAAAACAGCTTCTTGCATAGAATTACTCTTTTACCATTGATGCATTCCGCTTCTCCTTTTATATTGCCACTGGCAAATCCGACGTTGATTTTTGCAGTCGTTTTGCTGGTTATCCTGTTCTCTCCGTTGTTACTCAACAGGTTGAGAGTTCCGCCATTGGTGGGTCTGGTGTTGGCGGGAATAGCTCTTGGCCCGTTCGGGTTTAACGTGCTTTCAAACGATGATAGTTTCCATCTTTTTGGGAATGTGGGGATGCTCTATGTCGTGTTCATGTCGGGAGTTTCGATTGAAATCAACGATTTGCGCAAAAACCGGATTAAAGGCGGCGTGTTTGGTTTTTACTCGTTTGTTGTGGCAATGACGCTAGGTCTTTTGTCCGGCATGTATCTCCTTCATTTCAGTTTTGCAACTTCTGTACTGCTTGCCAGCATGTACGCCACTCATACTTTGGTGGCTTATCCCGTGGTGAGCCGTTTTTGTCTGGGAGCAAGGCGTCCGGTAAAGATTGCTACAGTCAGTAGCATTATCACGGTTACCGCATCCCTGGTTATTCTCACTCTTGTGTCCGATCAGTTTTCGTTGCTGAGATCAAATACCTCCTGGTTGCTGGAAAGTGCCAAGATGATTTTGTTCGGTGTTATCGTCTTGTGGTTATATCCCAAAATAGCGCATTCGTTCTTTAAGAGATTTGAAGACAGTGTGTTGCAATATATTTTTGTACTGGCACTTGTCTTCTTTGGAGCTTTCTTTGCACAGGTAGCCGGCTTAGAAAGTGTTTTAGGGGCTTTCATGGTGGGCATATCGCTCAATCGCTTAATTCCCAAGATATCGCCACTTATGAATCGGCTGGAATTCGTGGGAAGCGCGCTGTTTGTGCCCTTTTTCCTTATCTCTTTGGGAATGATAATCAATTTTCGTGTGTTGGCTTCCGGATTTGATGCTATTTTGGTGGCGTTGGTCATGGTTTTGGTGCCTGTTTGCTCCAAATGGATTGTAGCATTGCTGACGCAGAAAACATTCTCGATGAACCGATACGAACGGCAGATGATTTTCGGACTGAGTAACGGTCAGGCGGGTATCACGTTGGTTACGGTAATGATTGGCTATGCCATCACGTTGCCCGACGGGTCACATTTGCTGCCGGACAGTGTGATGACCGGTGCAGTAATTATGATTCTGGTATCGGGAACGATAAGTATGCTTGTGACAGAGAATGCTGCACGGCAAATGTTGTCGGCCGGACGTGTAGCGGATGATTCGGTGCCGGAAGAGAAAAGACGTGAACGAATCATGTTTACCGTTGCTAACCCTCATACCCTGGATCATCTCGTGGAATTCTCCATTGCCATTAAAAACCCGAGGTCGAAAGAAGATTTATATGCGCTCAGGGTAGTGAACGATAACGACGAGGCTCATAAAGAGCAAGGCGATCGCTTGTTGTTGCAGGCAGCTAAGGTGGCGTCGGTCGCCGATCAGTGGGTGGAACGAATTTCCCGCTATGATGTGAATGTGGCAAGCGGTATTCTCTATTCGGCTAAAGAATATGCAATTACAGATGTGGTGATTGGTTTGCACCAGAAACTAAAATCGCGCGATACGCTTTTCGGATTGATGACGGAAATGTTGTTGAAAGGCGTCAGTTGTTCGTTGTTTATTTACAAACCGGTCTTTCATCTGAAACAGACATCCCGTCTGATTGTGTTCCTGCCGGGAAGAGCAGAACTGGAGGTGGGTTTCGGACGTTGTTTTGCGCATGTGAGCAATATTGCAAGAAAGCTGCATGTGGAAATTATGGTCTATTCAACGCCTGAAACACGGGCTGTTGTGATGCATCACAAACAAATGCATCATGGCGTTTCTCTTGAGTTTTTCCTTTATCATGCCGTGGAGGAGCTGCATCCGTTGTCAGGGAATATAACAGATGCCGATATGTGCGTGTTTTTTGCAGCTCGTCCTAATGCCATCTCGTATGATGAAACTTTCGATAAACTGGTAGAAAACTCTGTTCTGTCGGATACGGCGCACAATGTTTTGGTGGTGTATCCGGAACAATATGAGAAACCTGATAATACCGACGAACGTTTCAGTACTCTTCATCAGCCACATTATAAATTCGAACGCCTTCACAGATCTGAAAGATGGCTTTTTGTTCAGGTTCAGAGAGTGTGGTACCGCTTCGTGAAAACCATCTTTCGCAGATAGCTCCGTTAACCCGTTGTTTACACCTTATTATTGTTTTAACACTGATGTTGGTCGAATTTTATTCAACAGCAGCGAAAGACAACCTTCCTTTTTTGTAACTTTGAACCAGAAAAACCGACAATGTATTTTTTGGTTTTTGTAATCGTAAATAGTTTATTATCAAAAATATGAATAAATTCGTGCATTTGCATGTTCACTCGCATTATTCCATTCTTGACGGAATGTCGAAAGTGAACGACCTGATTGATAAAGCGGTGGCTACCGGCATGAACGCTCTTGCCCTGACTGACCATGGCTCTATGTTTGGTATCAAGGAACTCTGCGATTATGCGAATAAAAAGAATGGTAAGGTTAAAGACGAAATAAAGCAACTGAAGGCGCAGATTGAAGAGCTCAAAACAAACGGAGGCGCTGAAACTGACATTGCCGGGTTGCAGGAGAAGCTCAAAGAAGCAGAGTCTCACCTTTTCAAACCGATTCTTGGATGTGAGACGTATGTTGCACGCCGTACCCGTTTCGATAAATCGATAAAAGAAGATGGTAGTGGTCATCACCTTATTCTGTTGGCCAAAAACAAAAAAGGCTACCAGAATCTCTGTAAGCTGATTTCTGCTGCATGGATTGACGGATATTATTACCGTCCGCGTATTGACAAAGATATTCTGGATAAATACAAAGAGGGGTTGATCGTTACAACAGCTTGCCTGGGGGGCGAAATCCCGAGCAAAATTCTGTCTGGTGATATAGAAGGTGCCGAACAGGCGATCATGTGGTTTAAGGAACGTTTTGGCGAAGATTTTTACCTTGAATTACAACGTCATAAAGCGGCTGTGCCACAGGCTGATTTCAATGTATACGAAAAGCAGCAGATAGTGAACGCGAAGTTGCTTGAACTGGCAGAAAAGACCAATACAAAAGTAATAGCAGCCAATGATGTTCACTTTGTAAATCAGGAACATGCGGAAGGCCATGATCGCCTTATCTGTTTGAGCACGGGTAAGGATTTTAGCGATCCGAACCGAATGCGCTATACCAAACAAGAGTGGTTGAAAACACCGGAAGAAATGGCGGAGCTTTTTGCGGATGTGCCTCAGGCTCTTGCTAATACTCTTGAAATTGCCGATAAAGTAGAACGTTACAGCATCGACTCGGACGCGTTGATGCCGATGTTCCCGATTCCGGAAAGTTTTGGATCCGACCAGGCGTATAGAGAACGTTTCTCGGAGGACGACCTGAGAAAAGAATTTGGCGACAGGTTTGATAAGCTGGGTGGATACGATAAGGTTGTCCGTATTAAGTTTGAATCCGATTACCTGCGCGAACTGACTTTTATCGGGGCAAAGGAACGTTATGGAGATCCATTGCCGGCCGAAACGCTCGAACGTATCGAATTTGAGCTGGACGTGATGAAGACAATGGGTTTTCCCGGGTACTTCCTTATTGTGCAGGACTTTATTCAGGCAGCCAGGGGGATGGGCGTCTCTGTTGGTCCCGGCCGTGGATCTGCGGCGGGTTCTGCAGTTGCCTACTGTCTCAAAATTACAGACATCGACCCAATTAAATACGACTTGCTGTTTGAGCGTTTTCTTAACCCTGACCGTATTTCGATGCCTGATATCGATATTGACTTCGATGATGACGGGCGTGGTGAAGTATTGCGCTGGGTAACTGATAAATACGGAAAAGAGAAGGTGGCGCACATTATCACCTATGGTACAATGGCCACCAAGTCGAGCATCAAGGACGTTGCCCGTGTGCAGAATCTTCCGCTTCAGGAGGCGATTCAACTTACCAAACTGATACCCGACCGCTTGCCCGATGTGGACGATAAGCCGGTGAAGGTGAACATGAAGACCTGTCTGAAATATGTTCCGGAACTGAAGGCAGCTCTCAATTCGAGTGACAGGAATCTTTCCGATACCCTGAAATATGCGGAAATGCTTGAAGGCACCATTCGGCAGACGGGTGTTCACGCTTGTGGTGTTATTATTGGTTCTGACGACCTGACAAAGTTTGTGCCTCTAAGTACCGCCAAGGAAAAAGGAAGCGATGAGGATGTCCTTGTTACTCAATATGAAGGGTCTGTTATTGAGAATGTGGGTCTTATAAAGATGGACTTTCTTGGTCTGAAGACACTTTCGATCATTAAGGAAGCGTTGAAGAATATCAAGCAGTCACGGGGCATAGATCTTGACATTGACAAAATTCCCATCGACGATAAGAAAACGTACGAACTTTATAGTATTGGTCGCACCACCGGAACATTCCAGTTTGAATCGGCCGGGATGCAAAAATACCTTCGCGAACTTCGTCCCACTCAGTTTGAGGACTTGATTGCGATGAATGCCCTTTATCGCCCGGGGCCAATGGAATACATTCCTGATTTTATCGATCGTAAGCACGGCCGAAAGCCTATTGTGTACGATATTCCTATCATGGAGCGGTATCTGAAAGACACTTATGGGATTACAGTCTATCAGGAACAGGTGATGTTACTCTCGCGTTTGTTGGCCGACTTTACACGAGGCGAGAGTGATACATTGCGTAAGGCCATGGGTAAGAAGCTGAAAGATAAAATGGCTCACCTGAAGGTGAAATTTGTCGAAGGCTGTAAGAAAAACGGTTATGCGGAAGAGGTGGTGTTGAAAATATGGGGCGACTGGGAAAAGTTCGCGTCTTATGCGTTCAACAAATCTCATGCTACCTGCTATTCCTGGATTGCTTACCAGACTGCATACCTCAAGGCTAACTATCCGGCAGAGTTTATGGCTGCCAACTTAACCCGAAATAAGGATGACATCACTGAAATTTCCAAGTTTATGGATGAGTGTAAGGCGATGGGAATTCCGGTGCTTGGACCTGATGTGAACGAAAGTCGCTTGACTTTTGTATCTAACAGTAAGGGTGAAATTCGTTTTGGTTTAGGTGGAATTAAAGGTGTGGGCGAAGGTGCCGTTGAGGCGATTGTAAGTGAACGGGAGAAAAACGGGCCGTACCAGAGCGTGTTCGATTTTATGGAACGGGTTAATCTCAATGCCTGTAACCGAAAAACAGTTGAAAGTCTTATTCTTGCAGGTGCTTTTGATACGTTTAGCGATGTGAAACGCGAACAATACTTTGCTTCAAATGGCAAAGACGAGCTGGCGCTTGATTCGTTGATTCGCTATGGAAACAAAGTGCAAAACGATAAAGCAACCATCACCAATTCTCTTTTCGGGGGATTTGAGGAGGTAGAAATAGCCAAACCGGTAATGCCTCCTGCAGAAGAATGGTCTACACTTGAGCGGCTTAATAAGGAGCGGGATTATGTAGGTATTTACCTCTCGGCTCACCCGCTGGATGAATTTGAGTTAGAGTTGAAATATGGCTGTAATACCCACATGATCGACTTCAAGGAAATTGAAGCGTTGAAGGGTAGGGAAGTGGTTGCCGGTGGAATTGTTACCGGGTTCCGTCAGGGGACGACCAAAACCGGACGGCCTTTCGGTTCGCTGATGATTGAGGATTATTCCGGATCGTATGAGTTTATGCTTTTCGGCAACGATTATATAGAGTATAACAAGTATATGATTAAGGATTTGTTTGTTTGCCTCCGCGGAAACGTCAAAGAACGGGGTTCGGACTGGAAATTCAAGAAAGAACGTAGTCCGGACGAACCGATTGTGTGGGAATTCAAAATCTCAAAAATTGAAGAGCTGCACAACGTGAAGGGAACTCTGATCAAGTCGCTGAACATCGGAATCGATTTGAACCAGCTGACCGACGAATTGATCAGCGACCTGAAGGCTTTGGCTTTTGAACAGTCTGTAACCGGACGAACCTCTCTTTTCTTTAATGTGAAAGATGAGATAAACAATGTGAATATTAAGATGTTTGCCCGAAGCAAATCAATTAACGTATCCCGACCGTTAATCCATTATCTGGAAGAACAAAAGCTGGAAGAAGTGCTTGAATTCGACGTGAATAAATAGCAATAAAGAAAATGCGGAATCCGTTTTGATTCCGCATTTTCTTTATGATATTGGTTATTCTGCGGATTTGTTAGAAATAGTAATTGTTGTACAGGTGTGCGGTTTTCATAACTCCGTCCTTCAGGGCGGAGGCAAAAACAGACGAATATTCTACGGGCTTTAGCCCTGAAAAACATAGGAATAAATACCTCAGGGCTAAAGCCCATTATTAAGAACTCGTTCGTTACTCCGCCCTAAAGGACGGAGTTATGGTCGTTTGATGATGGCTTGCTTGATGTAGACCCTATTGTCCTGGGTTGTCTTAAATGTCAGTGGTTGTCAATAATGCTTTCTGACAGTAACCGATATATTTCTTGCCATCGCGGATGATCCGTTAGCTTGTCAAGGTGTTTGTTCATTACGTTGAAATCTTTCCTGACAGCAGGTCCTGTCTGACCTTCGCGAGGCGAAAGCGTTGCTGTTTTGTCAATGGTTTCCTGAATCAACGGGCGAAGCACTTCAAATGGGATGTCAGCTTCGTGCAAAATGGATTCTGCGATGGCAAACAGATGGTTGGTGAAGTTGCAGGCAAATACGGCCGCTAGATGTAGCTGTTGGCGCTGTGCAGAGCTTGCTTCGTATACTTTATTGCTGATGGCAGAAGCCAGTTCTCTGAGAATATTCAGGTCGTTAGCATTGGATGCCTCTATGAAAAGAGGAATATCCTTGAAGTCAACCGCTTTCCCTTTTGAAAAAGTTTGTAACGGATACAACACGCCACCCCGTTCTTTTATGTCGGCAAACAGAGATAGCGACATGCTTCCGGCTGTATGTACGTGTAGTCCTTCTTTGTGCGGATTCAGGCGAATAATCTCACACAATGCGGAGTCGCTGACAGAATAGATATAAATATCAGCTTCTTCAATGTCGTCAGGAGAGGTCGTCCATTCGGCATTTACCGACAGAGCTAGTTTTTTTGCGTTTTCTTCGGTTCGGCTCACTATCTGAGAAACAGTAAATCCGGCTTCGTGAATCGCTTTTGCCAAATGAGTCGCCACATTGCCTGATCCGATACAAACCACTTTCATAAACGATAGATTAGCGTTTCCCTTTTTTTGAACCAAACAGTAGAACCGCCCCGGCAACGATCAAAAGCAAAGGCCAAACGTATTCGGAAAAGTTACGGGTCATCTGAATGATGTCCGAAAGGCGCAGGAAAAGTCCGATAACCAGCAAAACAATCCCAATGGTCAGGTTCTTGTTGGTTAACAGGAAGATGATGCCGGCATAGATTGGGTAGTTGCGGAACTCAAAAATGTATTGAGCAGCACTTTCGGGAATGAAATGCAGGTGGTCCAGCAGAAAAAGCACCCCAAAAAAGATAAGAGTGATACCCCACGATAAACGGTTGTCTTTTTTCATTGGTGTGAAATTTATAATAGAATTTGTATCGGCTAGATTATTAAGAAATTGGCTGATAGATTGTTGTTCAGACCTCTCCTCCTAACCTCCTCTCCGAAGGCGAGGAGGAACACAGCCGTAGCAATGCAAGATGAAACTCATTCATCAGGTATAAAGCCCCTCTCCTCGGGAGAGGGGTTGGGGAGAGGTCAAATGCTCAAGTTAAACATAGATTCAACCGGTGTGAAACTTATAATCTTGTGTTTATGATAACAGCCCACGGGAGATCCCGCAGGCTGTTTTATCAGACAAAATAGTGAAATCTTATTTCAATTCCCAGGCTAAAGCACTTGCGCCAAGAACGGCTGCATCGGCTTCGTTGAGGGCGGAGAACAGCAATTTGACTTTGCCTTGCCAAATGGGCAACAGGTTTTTCTCCATGTTGTCGCGTACGGGCTTCATAATCAGATCGCCCGATTTTGCCAAGCCACCGAAGATTACAATAGCTTCAGGTGCACTGAATGCAACAAAGTCAGCAAAAGCTTCACCCAGCAGTTTGCCGGTATAGTCAAAAATTTCAAGGGCAATTGCATCTCCTTTCACAGCCGCATCAAAAACATCTTTAGAGGTGATGCTTTCGAGAGGAATGTTGCGTAACAGGCTGTCATCTTTGCGCATCTCGAGCAATTCTCTTGCTGTACGTGCAACACCGGTAGCCGAAGTATAGGTTTCGAGGCAACCGGTTTTTCCGCAACCGCATACACGTCCGTTGTTGCGAACAATAGTGGTGTGGCCGAGTTCACCGGCAAAGCCGTCATGACCGTAAACCAACTGACCATTGATAACGATACCGCTGCCAACTCCTGTTCCCAGCGTAATCATGATGAAATTTTTCATGCCGCGGGCTGCACCATAGGTCATTTCGCCGATAGCAGCTGCATTGGCGTCGTTGGTCAGAGCCGCCGGAACACCGAACTTTTCTTTTAGCATGTTTGCGAATGGGATAACGCCTTTCCATGGGAGGTTAGGTGCAAATTCCACGTTGCCGGTATAGTAGTTGCCGTTGGGCGCTCCCATTCCGATGCCTTTAATTTTTTCGATACCGCCTACTTCTTCGATGATTTCCATTAAAGCGGTATACAATTCATCGATATAGAGATTTACGTCTGTGTGTTTCTGAGTTTTGATGGCACCTCTGCGCAATACTTCGCCGCGCATGTCAACAATACCGAAAGCGGTATTTGTGCCACCCATATCAATGCCAATTACATAAGGACTTTCCATAGTTTTGGTAAAAGATTATGTGGTTATTCTACTGGAATATCTTTGTTCACGTTTTTGCAGCCTACCAATGCATACCAAAGCATATAAGCCAGACATGCAAACATTACCCAATAGCTGCTGATATAGCCGAAATGGTCTGAAACCCATCCCTGAATGAGGGGAACGATACCACCACCGCAAACCATCACCATAAAGATACCGGAAGCAGCAGCTGTGTATTTGCCCAGACCTTCTACTGCCAGATTGAAAATTCCACCCCACATAATGGAGGTGCAAAGTCCGCACAGTACGATGAAGATGACACTGATAGGGACTACTGTGCCGATGAATGGAACGGTAACAACCAGTGATTTAGGACTGAAAATAGCAAGAAGAATCAGGATAAGACCGGTTGAAGCTACAGCTGTCAACATAGTTTTACTTGAAACTTTAGCACCGATAGACGCACCGGTCAAACGGCCTACTAACATAAGCAACCAGTAAAGACCTACGATACTTCCTGCAATGGTAGCATCAATGCCAAGGCCGGGGTTGGCTGCTGATGATTGTGCTGTCATATAAAGGTTTGCTGTACTTGGGATACCGATTTCGATACCAACATAGATGAAGATAGCAACAGCTCCGAAGATGAAGTGGCGGAATGAAAGAGGACTGTGAGTGTCTTTTACTTTTTTGTCTTCTGCCTTTTCCATGTGAGGTTCTGGTATGTCAACAAAAAGAAGAACAACAAATGCCAAAGCGAAAATACCTAAGGCAAGGAATAACGCAGGATTAGCTTTCTCAATGGTTCTTCCGGCTACATCACCCATTAACCAGCCTACAAGCATTGGGGTGATTGTTGCACCGATAGAGTTGATTGAACCTCCGAACTGGATTAACTGATTTCCTTTGTTTCCACCGCCTCCGAGAGTGTTAAGCATTGGATTAACTACCGTGTTGAGCATACACATTGAAAAACCGGAAATAAATGCACCGATCAGATAAACAGAAAAACTGCCGACCTGACCCGAAAGAAATTGTACGGAGACCCCTACAAATCCTACTATAATGGCAGAAAGAGCTGTTTTTTTATACCCGATTTTCTTTAGCATCATACCTGCCGGGATACCCATAAAAGCATAGGCAAGGAAGTTGCCGAGGAATCCTAACTGAGATTCAAAATTGGTAGCGCCAAACTGTTTGGCAACGATTACCCCCATAGGACTTGGCAGCCCGGTTACGAAGGCAATCATAAAAAACAATGCAAACATCATTGCAATTGGCAATGCGTAGCTTTTTTGATTTGTGTTCATTTGATAGGTTGATTTTGTTAGATGTTAATAATTAATTTGTGTTTGATAAATCAGGCGTTAAAAGTAGCAATTTTTTTTGAAGCTATACAACGCAAACACGTGCCTTCCTGTATTTTTTACTGTTTTTTAGAAATGTAACTCCCGATCGAAAATAGTACATATACGGCAATGACCATGGCAAGCGATCCGGGACTGAAACGGGACACGAGAACAATGAGGGCAGATGTTATCAGAAAGCTAAACTGTATTTTGTTGTCTTCCCACTTTAAGTTTTTCATTTTCAACGAAAACATGGGCCATTCGGATACCAGCAAATAGCAGAAAATAGCTATCAGAATGATGTAGTACTCCCAATAAATAGATGCAAAGAGATTATTGGAGGTGTAGACGAATGAAGCCCAGAAAATAGCATTCGCCGGTACCGGTAATCCGATGAACGATGTTGTCTGTCGCGTGTCGATGTTGAATTTAGCGAGGCGGAGGCACGAGAAAATGGCGATCAGAAAGGCCAGATAACTGAGAATGTGCCAGTCGAGAGGCAAACAATCGTACAAAATAGAAAAGACCATGGCCGAAGGAGCTACTCCAAAGCTTACTATATCTGCCAGGGAGTCGAGCTCTTTGCCCATGGGCGAGTAAGCGTGTAGCATACGTGCTGCAAATCCGTCGAAAAAGTCAAAAACAGCTGCCAGTAAGATGAAAATAAGAGCCAACAGGTATTGGCCGTCAAAACCCGCTGAAATGGCGATACAACCCGAGAATAAATTACAACATGTAATTGTATTGGGAACATGCTTGATCAGCTTGCGTAAATCAATAGAAATCATTTTTGTCGTATTTGAGATTCTTTATTTGTGTTGTGCGAGGTGAACGTTTCATTAAACGGCCACTGCGCCTTTAATATGCGGATGCGGATCGTACCCTTCGAGCACGAAATCGCTGTATTCGAAGTCGAATATATTTTTCTTTTCGGGGTTGATTATCATCTGAGGTAAAGCCCGTGGTTCGCGAGAGAGCTGCAGGTGCACCTGTTCGAGGTGGTTGGTGTAAATATGAGCATCTCCCAACGTATGAACAAAATCGCCGGCTTTCAGTCCGGTGGCCTGCGCCATCATTTGCAGCAAGAGCGCGTAAGAAGCAATGTTGAATGGAACTCCCAGAAAGATGTCAGCGCTGCGTTGGTATAGTTGCAGGCTTAACCTGCCGTTTGCAACATAAAACTGGAAAAAAGCATGGCAGGGGGGAAGATGCATTTCGGGCAGTGCTCCGACATTCCAGGCACTGACGATGATGCGTCGTGAATCCGGATTGTTTTTGATGGTTTCTACCGCTTCGCTGATCTGATCGATATGACCTCCTTTGTAATCCGGCCATGACCGCCATTGAGAACCATAGACGGGACCGAGCTCACCGTTTTCATCCGCCCACTCATTCCATATCCGCACTCCGTTGTCCTGCAGGTATTTTACATTCGTATCGCCTTTCAGAAACCAGAGTAATTCGTAAATGATGGATTTCAGATGGAGTTTTTTGGTAGTCAGGAGCGGGAATCCGTCTTCAAGGCGAAAACGCATTTGATGGCCGAAAACACTTATCGTACCTGTTCCGGTGCGGTCTTCCTTGTGGACGCCTTCATCCAGAACCCGTTGCAGCAAGTCAAGATATTGTTGCATAAAGCAATAAACTATAGTAGTGTTGTTAATGCAATTGTAAATATATCAGATGGTTACTGTGGTTCTGATTTATTTGCAAATTTGATACGAAGGTACACAAATTTCCAATAGCTATAGCACTCAAACTGAAATGTTTTTGAAATAAGGTTGTTGAAGAGGTTGGAGAATTATGCGTACTTTTGCGGAAAACTTATTCCACTCACGATGTTTACGCGATTTAGCTGGTTTTTAGCATTATGCCTGTCGGTTGCCATGCTCTCTTCATGCAGTCAGAAAGGCAGTTCGAATGCAAACGTGACTCCCGACTCGGTTGTAAAGCCGAAGTATGCCACCGGGTTTGTGATCGAATACTATCCCGGGTACAAATGCCTGCTTGTATATAATCCATGGAAAAAAGGAGCTGTGCAGGCAAAATATTACATTGTGACGCGAAACGGTGTCAATACTCCCGATAAGCGGAAAACGGTTGTGGCTCCTTTGCATTCTATTGCAGCAACTTCTGCCACTCATTACGCGTTTATCGCCGTTCTGAATGAATTACCTTCCATAACAGGCATTGCTTCTCCCAAATTAGTCTATAATTCCACCCTGATTCGTCAATGCAGGGACGGAAAAACAGTCGATTTGGGTGATGCGTTTAGCCTCAACGTGGAAAAGACGATGTCGTTGAAGCCTCAGTCTGTGATGATGAGCAGTTATAACCAGACGGATGCCGCGGCTGAAAGGATATCACAGGCCGGGATCCCCGTGATATTTAATAACGAATGGATGGAAACCTCTCCTTTAGGTCGGGCCGAATGGATAAAATTTGTAGCCGTGCTTTACAATAAAGAAAAGCTTGCCGATTCTATTTTCCGGCAAACGGAACAAAAATATCTGGCGGCGAAAGCGCTGGCTTCGAAGGCAAAAGGAACTCCCGAAGTTATGATAGGAAGCAGTTTTAAGGGAACCTGGTACATGCCAAGCGGAAAAGGTTTTATGGGCAACCTGCTTGCCGATGCAAAGGTGAAATATCATTTTGCCAATGACACTACCGCTGGCAGTATTCCTGTGAATTTTGAACAGGCACTTCAAAACTTCGTAAATGCGCAGGTGTGGCTCAATTGCGATGCGAAAAACCTGAACAGCCTGATGCAGAGCGATGCCCGTTATGGACTTTTCAAAGCATGTAAAGACAAAAGAGTATATTCGTTGTACAACAGAATCAATGAATTGGGCGGGAATGATTTTTGGGAAGACGGAGTGCTTCATCCGGAGTTGATTCTTCAGGACTTTATTAAGGCGGTTCATCCGGAATTGTTGCCTGATTATAAGATGGTTTATGTTACACAACTTAAATGATAAAAATTGAATTATGCAGATAGACATTGAGCAACGTAAAGAAAAAGCGTTGGCGTTATTTAATGAAGGGTATAATTGTTCGCAGTCGGTATTTTGTGCTTATGCGGATGTGTTTGAATTAGATCAGGAGCTTGCCCGGCGATTGACTTCGTCGTTTGGCGGAGGAATGGGGCGGTTGCGCGAAGTTTGTGGCGCCTTGACCGGTTCATTTTTGCTGTTGGGTTTGCGATATCCGGCATCAGATCCGAACGATAAAAAAGCCAAAACCGATAATTATGCTTCGGCACAAAGGGTGGCCGACGATTTTAAATCACGTTTTGAAACTATTATATGCCGCGAGTTGCTGGATGTAAAGCGGCAGAGAGAATCACCCGAGCCTTCCGATCGCAATGCTGAGTATTATGCCAAACGACCATGTGCGCGATTTGTGGTAGAAGCGGCTGAGATTGTCGGTCGGGAAATGATGCGTATAAACGATTGATTGCTCGCGAAAAGGAAGTCTCTTTTTGTCATTATTTTATAAAAAGAGGCAAGTGTTAATGGCTTGGATAAAAATCATTATATTTGCAACGCATTTTTGCCCAATATGGTACCGAAAAATATGTGATATTGTTTAATCTAATAAAAACGAAAGATGAAAAAATTAAGTGTTCTTGTTGTAGCAGGTTTAGCATTGATGGTTGGTTTTTCCTCATGCAGCCAAAGCTCTGTAAAAATGAAAACTCAGCTGGATAGTCTGAACTATGCGTTTGGCGTTTTGAACGGCCCGCAAGTAAAAGCTTATTCGTTGGGTGGTGATACCACAGCTAAAGCAGTAGATGCTTTTATCAAAGGTTTCGAAAAAGGTATCGGTTCTGACGATAAATATATTGCTCAATATGCTACCGGTCTTAACATCGGCGCATCTTTGAAAAAACAATCAAAAGGTGGTTTGATGGGCGACAGCACATTGAAAATGAATGTTGAATTGATCAAAGCAGGTTTGGTTGCCGGAATGAAAAATAAAGGAATGAAAATTCGTCCTGAAGTAGCTGAAATGTTCTTCCGTACCACTATGCAGAAATTGCAGGCTGAAAAATCTAAAAAACTTTACGGTAAAAACATCGAAGAAGGAAAAAAATTCCTCGAAGCCAATAAAAAGAAAGCAGGCGTGGTAACAACTCCTGACGGCTTACAATACGAAGTGATTAAAGCTGGTAACGGTCCGAAACCGACAGCCAACGACCAGGTAAAAGTTAACTACAAAGGAACTTTGATCAACGGAACTGTTTTTGATACTAACGAAGGTAAAGCTCCTGTAACATTTGGTGTTGGTCAGGTTATCAAAGGCTGGTCAGAAGCATTGACCATGATGCCTGTTGGTTCAAAATGGAAAATTTATGTTCCTGCAGAACTTGGTTATATGGAACGTGAAATGGGTGCTATCAAACCTTTCTCAACTCTGGTATTCGAAGTTGAACTGTTAAGCATCGAAAAAGCTCCTGCTCAACAACAAGGTCCTCAAGGTCCTCAAGGTCCTGGTGCTCCTCAAGGTGCTCCACAGGGTCGCTAATCAGTTGACACTATAACTTATCCAGAAGCGTTCTGCAAATTTGCAGAACGCTTTTTTTTGTATCTCTGCTCAAATATCGTTTCTTTGTAAAATCTAATCCAAAAAACAGATAATGATGCGACTGAGAGAGATTGTGCTAATCTTGTTTAGCTATCTGATTTTTACCATTCCTGTATTTGCGCAGAGCAATGACTCGGTAGAGGTTGTTCGGGTGATGAGCTATAATGTGGAGAATTTTCTGGATTATCGGCACGATTCGCTTTTGTCCACGCCTGATACAATAAATATAAAAGGTTGGAGTGCCTCTCGCTATTATCAAAAACGTGACAATATCGCGAGGGTTATTACTGCTGTGGGAGGTTGGAATCCTCCTGTTTTAGTGGGTTTGTGCGAAATACAGAACCAAAGGGTGTTGGATGATCTGACCAGATACTCTGCTTTGCGTAATCTGCATTATAAGGTTTCTCATTTTGAGTCGCCCGACCCCAGAGGAATTGACGTAGCATTGCTCTATCAGCCGAAATTCTTTAAGCCCTATCTGGAAAAGCCGGTTCGCATTCGTTTTGCGGATAATCCACACCGACATACCCGCGATATTTTATATGTGGCTGGTAAGTTGCGCAATGACGACACGTTGCATGTGTTTGTGAATCATTTTCCTTCACGACTTGGTGGTGAACTGGAATCTCAAGATGCGCGGCTTCAGGTTGCTGCTGTTCTTCGCCGGCAGGTTGATAGCCTTTTTATCCTCAATGCGAGGGCAAACATTATTATCATGGGCGATTTTAATGACTACCCGGATAACGACAGCATGACCCGCGTATTGGGTGCTCTGCCCGACGATGCTCCGATAGCCGAAAAGAGCTTGTTCAATTTGTGTTATACTACCAATAAAGCCGCGCGAATCGGATCGTACAAACATGCAGGTGAATGGGGAATGTTGGATCAAATCGTTGTCTCTTCTCATCTGTTTGAACCAAAAGCTTCAGTTTTCACTTCTGGTTCCATGCTGCATGTCTTTGATGCTCCTTTTTTGCTCGAAGATGATTTGAAATGGTTCGGAAAACAGCCTTTCCGAACATACGTGGGGATGAAGTACCACGGCGGCTTTAGCGATCACCTTCCTGTTTATGTAGACCTTTTTATTCGGAAGAGCTTGGAATTGCATTCTGATAAATAGCCTGATTCCTCGAAAAAGCGTACGATTTGAATCTAAAATACAAAAGATATACTCTTTTTTAATATAAAAAGTCAATAGAATAGTGCGGGATTCAATACTTGGTTGTATTTTTGCAGCCGATTTATTAATCCTCTAATTTGCATTAAATGAAGCGAAAAAACATTCTGTTGGTATTGTTGGTGGTTGTGTTCTCTGTTACAAATTTGTCCGCGCAGGAAAACGATCAGGTAAAAAAAATATCTGTTAGCCTGGGAGATGGTATGAGCCTTAAGTTTGGCGGTTATTTCAGAACCGATGCTTTCCTCGATACACGTAATAATAACTACTCATTGATTGACGGTCTCATTTTTGTGATGCCTTCGGCTAAAAATCCGGATGCTAACGGCAAAGATATCAATGCCGATGCTAACATGAACTTCTCCGCTGCTTTAACCCGTTTCAATGCAACCTTTACCGGACCGAAACTCGGGAACTTTCAATTGTCATCATTCTTTGAATTCGATTTTTCGAATGTCGATACAAAAACGGTATTGTTTCGCCATGCCTGGTTGAAATTTAGCGGGAAAAACAGCGAATGGCTGATCGGTCGTTCATGGCATCCGTTTCTAGGACCGGTAACTCCGACAGTTGTCGGGGCTGCATGGGGAGCTCCTTTTCAGCCTTTTTCAAGAGGGGAACAAATTCGTTACAACTACTCGTCAGGATGGTTACGCCTTTCGGCAGCGGCTTTCATGCAGAGTGCTTTCCCTTCATACGGTCCCAACGGTAAGTCCAACCTGTATCAACGCAATTCTGATATGCCGGAGCTGACCGGGCTTGCGTATTATGCAAAAGGAAGCACCGTGTTTGGTGCCAGTGTCGACCTCAAAAGTCTTTGCCCGCGTACTTCGTATACTGTTGGAAGCGCAACTTATAAAACAGATGAGAAGCTGACTACGGTTTCGGCAGCGGTATTTGCACAGAAACAGTGTGGTTTGTTTACCGCCAAAGCTCAGGGGTTGTATATCCAGAATATGAGTGAAGCTCTTCTGCAGGGCGGGTATGCTGTGAAAGCGGTTAAAACTAACGGTGACGTTGAATATACTCCGTCTCAGTCGCTCAATGCCTGGGCAAATTTTACTTACGGGAAAAAATATCAGGCCGGATTATTTCTCGGATATGTAAAAAATCTCGGTTTGAAAGATAATGCGGTAGGAGCTTATTATGGCTACGGAAATAATATCGGTGCTTTGTACCGGGTTGCTCCTTCGTTTATTTATACAGCCGGTCGTTTTCAATTCGCTTTGGAAGAGGAATTAACTGGTGCGGCATATGGTACTTACGATCCTACTGATAAAGGCAAGGTGAAAGATGCCCACATGGTATCAAACCTCAGAACCTTACTGAGCGCAACGATGTTTTTCTAATCCGAAGATAAATTAAAATAAGAAGCGGGGTTGTCTCAAAAGAGATATTGATTTTATAATAACTTACGAATCGAAAGTGGATCTTTATTCTTATACCCCAAATCCCTGAAAGGGCTATGAATCTGCTATTTTTATTGGCGCAAAAGTCCCCTTTAGGGGATTTAGGGGTGACAAAATGAGAGTGTCTTACTGTTTATAAGTTTATTAATAGCAACATTGCCTTTTCAGACAATCCCGCTTCTTGTTTTTTACGATGAATTGGATTGTTAACCAATTACTTTATGTTGGCGTTTCGGATACTTTCTCTGGCCGTTTTTCCCCATGTCTTCAATAAATCTCCGGTCCAGTTTCCTTTTTCTGAAGCTCTGGGCAAAAGCATGGAACAGGTTTCGTTTTTGTCGGATACCGACCATGCAATCCAACTGAGTTTTCGTTCTTTCATCCAATCCTGGTAAGCAGCCCATTCCGCTTTGTCGATCGGACCGTCACCGGAAGCCTCCATGCCGGCACATTCCGAAATAAAGATGGGAATTCCTTTTGCCATTACCGCGTCGGTGCGATCGCGCAGCCATTTTTTGTGAGTTCCGGCATAGAAATGCATGGTGTACATGATGTTTTTCTGGCCCAAAATCGGATTTGCGGCTACCGAATCAAGGTCCTGATCCCAGTGAGGCGATCCGACTAATATCAGATTGTCCGTATCAATTGCCCGAATCGTCGAGATGACTTCTTCCGAGTATTGTTTTACATCTTTCCATGTGTAGTAATCGGGTTCATTCCATATCTCATAAATCACATTCGGGCTGCGGGAGTACTTTGCGGCCATTTGAGCAAAGAATGTTTTGGCTTCTTGTGTGTGGAGTTTATGGCTATGAAAATCAATGATTACGTAGATGCCGTTTTTGATGGCACCATCAATCACTTTTGTCATACATTGCAGGGCATACGAAGGATTTTCAAGGTAGCTGTCATCAAGTCCTACTCCCATGGAAGCTCTGATAACATTGCACTTCCAGTCGTTTGCCAACCATTTAACGGCATCGGCATTGTAAAATCGAGGCCAAAGATTATGCCATCCTAAGCTGGCCCCGGCTAAAACTAAAGGCGAATTGTTTTGATTGCACAACTGTGAGCCTGTAGTATGCAACTTCCCGTTCAGAGCCACAGGTGAGCCTTTCGGGGCTTTGAACGATGATAGAGATAGCGTTGCAATCAATAATAGCGGGAAGACGAGATGTCTTTTCATGGTGTTTGATTGTTTTAAGGTGTATGTTAGGTACAAAAATATGGAATGTTTTGAAAAAAACGCTGATATTTTATTAGCTAATTCTGATACTAATTGCTGCTGTTCAATAGTATATCGCTATAGTGTTGTTTTGTAATCATCATTCGCGCTATAAAAAGAAAAGAGAGTTGTCAGGCAGACCCGGCAACTCTCTTTGTCATTAAATGTTATGTTGGAAGAAGAAATTACTTCTTAGCTTTTGCAGCTGGTGCTTTCTTTGCTGCCGGTTTGGCTGCCTTAACATCTTCTGCCGGTTTTGCTGGTTCTTCTACTTTTACAGGTTCTTTGTACGGTTTTACATTCAACAGTTCTACTTCGAAAACCAAAGTAGCATACGGAGGTATTACGCCATTGCCGGCACCTTGTTCGCCATATCCCAATGAGTAAGGAATAAAGAATTTGTATTTAGAACCAACGGTCATCAGTTGAACACCTTCAGTCCAGCCTTTAATTACCCCATTCAATGGGAATGTAATCGGTTCGCCACGATCTACCGAGCTGTCAAATTTTGTGCCATCGATCAAAGTTCCGGTATAGTGTACCACAACGGTGTCCACATCTTTCGGTTTTACACCGGTGCCTTCTTTCAAAACGATATATTGCAATCCACTGGCAGTCGTTTTTACACCTTCTTTGGTTTTGTTTTCTGCAAGAAATTTCTCGCCTGCTTCTTTTTTAGCTGCGGCATCTTTTGTCTGAGCTGCCATCATGTATGAACGGAAATAGGTGTTGGCAAATTCTTTTGCCATTAATGCAGAATCACCTTTCATTGCGGTGGAAAAGGCTTTGATAAGCAAATCGACATTGCATTGACCTCCGGGAATGGTTTTGATGTTTTTTGCAAAATCAGCTCCGAGGTTCAAACCGAGAGCATAACTCATAGAGTCAACGCTATTGGTAAAGATCTTTTCCTGAGGTGCTGCTTTTACCTCTGTTTTTTTTGGGCTCTTAGCTTCGGCGGCAGTAAAAACCAGTGCAAATGCCGCAATCATCAAAAATGTTTTTTTCATCTGTGAAATTTTAATATTTAATTAATTAGTAAAAGTATTTGGTGTTTCTATTTCAAATAAAACTAACGATACAATTGACTGTCTTTGATATACTTCCATACATCCTCAGGCACAAAACGACGCATGTCGTGACCTTCGGCTATCGACTGGCGAATAAATGTCGACGAGATTTCGACCAGAGGAGCAGACAAAAGTTTAACCGAAGGCATAAAATCCGGAATCTTTACATCAAACCCGGCGCGGGGATAAATCCATATAGGGAATTCATTAATAATTTGTTGATAGTCTTTCCATTGGTCAAATACCAACCAGTTATCAGCTCCAATTAAAAGCGAAAATTCACGATCAGGATAACTATCGCGAAGAGCTGTCAGCGTTTTTATGGAATAGGTTGGTTGAGGTAAATGGAGTTCGAAGTCGGATGCCGATAAACGAGTGTCGTCATCTAACGCAAGTTTTACCATTTCATACCGCAGCTTGCTCTCAAGGGCTGTGTTTGGCTCTTTCAACGGATTGAGCGGGCTTACCATCAACCATACCTCTTCTACATCTGTAAACTCGCACAAATAATTTGCAAGTACAAGATGACCGACGTGAATCGGATTGAAAGTGCCTGAAAAAACTGCTGTCTTTATCATGAGCTACATCCGTAGGATTAATGAATGCCGTAATAAAATCCCTTGTCCGGAAGTTTGCCTCCAACGGTCTTTGGGTCAAAATGGAAGTATATATCAAGGTACTTCTCTATACGTTGCCAGTTATCCGAAGCTTTCAGATAGCGCATATTGCATTTGGGAATACTTCGAAGTGCAATTTCTTTGTTTGGCAAAATTCCGGCAGCCACAGTCACATCGGCCGCTTTGGCGGTATTGGCGCGTAACCATACTAAAGCCGATTGGTAACGGTCTGAAATTGAATCGATCATCACGGAATTCTTCTCTACCAGCTCTTTTCGGGCAACAAAAGCAGTCATGGCAAATAACAGTGTGCTATCCACTTTTGTCAATTCATTGCTCAGGCTAATCACGTTTTTTACGGACCGGTTCTTCGAGCAAGCCATCGTGGCAAATGGTTCCGGCAATAAGGCTGTTGTGATCTTGCCCATAATAATGGCCTGTGCCAAATCGGGATGGCTGCCTATTTTATAGTCAATGAGTAATTCTTTGTTGCGGAATCCATACTTGGAGGCCAGCAATGTAAATAAAACGTCGGGGGTAGTTCCCTGGCCGGAAACAGAGACTGTTTTGTTTTTTAGGTCGTTGAAGGAGGATATGGAATCGGAGGAAACAACGCTTACCGATCCCTGCACAGGACATGCAATCATAAGATAGTCAACGCCTTTGTTGTATAATATTGCAGCAATCGTGGTTGGTAAGACTGCAAAATCAACTTTGCCCTGGATCATTTTTGCCTGTAAGTCAGCAGGCTCTTCGAATATCTCTATGCGAAGCTTTTTGCCGTCAATAACAGGTGCTTTATCAAGCCATTGAGATACACTGATAGCCGACGGTCCTTTCAGAACGCCGATAGTCAAAGTGCCGTCATGCTTAGTGTGACAGGCCGTCAGCAAAACAATACAGAACAAAAAGAGGATTTTTCTCATAAACTGTTAGTTAAAAACAATTCCGCGTCGTGTAACGAATCTATTTTTCCCACATCTATCATTTTCAGATTTTCAGGCACAAAGCCTGTAATTGTTTCTTTGGCTGCAATGTCCAGATAGAAGTCGATCACGGAGAACTTTCCGTCCCAACCACTCATCAGGTCAAAAACTTTAGGAGAAATAACATGAATGCCCGAAAACGCAAGTCGTTGACAAGATGAAACGTCCAGTGCCTCAAAAGGAGATTTTACGTCTCCGGTTTTTATGTTTGTCCAGCCATTTAAACGTAAATTGCTGTCGAATAGTAAATAACGGGCAGTGTCTCTATTGCTTACCACAACCGTGGCAATGCCGTTGTTCGAACGATGGTAGTCGTATAATTCTTTCAGATCGATATTGGAAAGAATATCAACGTTGTGCACCAAAAAAGGTTCGCCGTCATCGAAAAACCAGGAAGCCTTTTTAATGCCGCCACCGGTTTCAAGCAGCGCATTCCGTTCGTCCGAAATTTCAATGCGAACTCCGAAGCTGTTGTTTTGCTTTACAAAGTCAATAATTTGATCTGCAAAATGATGAACATTAATGATAATCTTATCAAATCCGTTTGCAATCAATTTTCGCAGCACAAGCTCCAATAGCGGTGTGCCATTGATGGGCACCAGAGCTTTGGGTATGGTGTCGGTCAATGGTTTGAGGCGGGTGCCCAGTCCGGCTGCAAATATAAGCGCTTTCATTCGTTAGAACGTCTTTTCAATATTTTGTTCGCGGTGAAACAGCGATACTTTTACGTCAAATTTCTTGGCAATGTGTTCTGCCAGATGTTGGGCGCAATAAACCGAACGGTGCTGCCCGCCGGTGCATCCGAACGAGAACATCAGGTGCGAGAATTTCCGTTCGATATAACGCTGCACATGTGCATCTGCCAAAGGATAGATGTGATCCAGGAACGTTGTTATACCTCCGTCTTCTTCCAAAAAATCGATCACTTCTTTGTCGAGTCCGGTAAAGTGCTTGTAGTGCTCGTATTTGCCCGGATTGTTGATGGAACGGCAATCGAATACATAACCGCCACCGTTGCCGGAAATATCATCGGGAATTCCTTTTTTATACGCAAAGCTGTAGATGGTTACCTCCAGTTTTCGTGCTCCGCTCAGGTCAGCGAACTGTTTCATTTTGGTTAGCTGATGCAGTACACGACTGAGGTATGGATATTCTTCAATTTCGCCTTCGGAAAGAATGCGGCGCAGATTGTCAATTGCATACGGTACGCTTTGCATAAAATGAGGTTTCTTTTCAAAATAGCCTCGGAATCCGTATGCTCCCAAAACCTGCATTGTTCTGAAAATCACAAAATGGCGCAATTGCATTCTGAAATCGGCTTCATCAACCGGAGTCAGTTTGCGCAAAGCTTCCAGATACGTTTGCAGCAATTCTTCTCTCAGTTCATCCGAATATTGTGCCTTTGCCTGCCACAAAAAGGATGCAACGTCATAGTAAACAGGCCCTTTCCGTCCGCCCTGAAAGTCGATGAAGTAGGGGTTGTTATCCACTATCATCACATTGCGGGATTGAAAATCGCGGTATAAAAATGTATCTGCCTGATCCCGGAGCAGGGTAGCTGCCATTTTTTCAAAATCATCTTCCATGCGGCTTTCGTTGAATTCCAAACCGGTAGCTTTCAGAAAACAATATTTGAAATAGTTCAAATCCCACAGGATCATTCGCTTGTCAAACTCGGGACGCGGATAGCAATGCGAAAAATCGAGTCCCTGTGCGCCCAATACCTGAAATCCGGGAAGTTGGGCAATCACTTTATGAAGTAATGCTTTTTCGTTATCGTCAAAACTTCCGCAACTACGGCCTTTGGAGATGGCATCAAAGAGCAATGTGTCTCCAAGATCTTCCTGTAAGTAACAGTGAAAATCTTCGGAATGAGCCAGCACTTTTGGTACAGGCAATCCTTTTGTGCGGAAATGAGTATCCAACAGCCAGAAAGCTTTGTTTTCTTCAACAGAAGTGCCCAACACTCCTATCAGTACCTGTTTTTTGCCCGTCAACCTGAAATAGCGGCGGTTACTGCCCGATGAGGGCAATTCATATATATCTTCCAGCGCTTCGCCGGTGGTCTGCGCAAAAAGAGATTTCAAGGTTTCCATTTCGTTAAATTTATCCTGCAAAAGTAAACAAAAAGCTTGGATGTTCAACGGATTTAAGCCTCCAAACACTCAAACCTTTCTTTAGCTGAAAACCAATTTGTTAATAACTTTTAGAAGCCGAAAAAGAAGAGATTTCGCGATATTGTCGTAACTTTGCAGCGTATTAATAAGGAGTATAAATGAAGGGCTACAATCAGGAATTCATCTTCGACGAAGAATCGCAAGAGGTGGTGCGTCGCTATGAACAGGCAGTGCAGAACCGTACGGTAGGCTATTTCGATGTTGAAGAGTTGGAAGTTATCGTAGATTACTATCTCAACTGTGGCAAGCCGAAAGAGTCCTCCAAAGCCATTGATCTGGGTATGACCCTGCATCCGGGCAGTACTGTTTTGCAAACCAAACGGGCAAAAGTTTACCTCGCCTCCGGAGATGCACGTAAAGCGCTCCAAATCCTCGAACGTATCCATACAACCAATGACGCTGAAACCGAATTATTGAAAGGAGAAGCCCTGCTTCGCCTTAATCACGAATCGGAAGCTCACCTCGTTTTTTCAAGACTGGCTGATAACGCACATTCCGATATCCCGAATCTCAGTCTGGATATTGCTCACGTGTATATTTCAAACGGATTTTACAAACGGGCATTGATTTATCTTGAAAAAGGTCTTGCCGAAGATCCAACAGATACAGATCTGCTTCAGGACGCAGCGTTTTGCTACGAGCAGCTTGATCAGGCACAAACAGCTATCGATTACTACAACAGGATAATTGATGCCGATGCTTATTCGTTGGAAGCCTGGTTCAACCTTGGACTGGTATATTTCAATCAGGCCAATTATCCTCAGGCACTTGAGGCTTTCGATTATGTCACTGTCATTGACGAAGATGATTTTGGCGGATGGTTGCAAAAAGGAAATACGCTTTTCCATCTCAATCGTTTTGAAGAATCGCTCGAATGCTATCGCCGTTGTGAGGAAAAAGTGGCATACCCTGACTTGTTGCAGGTATTTATGGGCGAATGTTATGAAAAGCTGGATGAGTACAACAATGCAAAAACATGCTATAAACGTGCCCTTGAAATTAACGACAAAAATCCCGATGCCTGGACAGGCCTTGGTATTTGTTGCCTTGAGCTTGAGGCCCCGGAAGAGAGCATTGAATACCTTCACAAAGCACTGGAACTTGACTCCGAAAATTTTGAAACGTGGGTATATCTTGCCGAAGCATACGTTAATACCAACAAAATAAAAGAAGCTGAAAGAGCGTACAAAAAATCGCTGAAACTGGAACAACACCAACCTGATACCTGGATTGCGCTTGGCAATATTTATATCGACATCGCACTTTACCAGTCGGCTCTGGATTGTTATCTGGAAGCCTATAAGCAAGACAGTTCGCTGGAAAACATCAACCTGTTTCTGGCCATTGCATACTACAAACTGAGCGAATTCAAAAAAGCAATTCCTCTTTTGGAAAAAGCGCTAGAGCTAAATCCCGAAGCATCCACTATATTTCTGGACATTTGTCCCGAAGCGAGAGAAATTATCAACAAGGATAAAAAACAATAACATACTATTTACAACGCGCAAATAACCCGCCGAGGTTAAGAGTGTGCATTAACAAAGACTTCTTTTCATGGGAATTACCGAACAAATTGCCATTGCGGCCGTATCAATTATCAGTGCAAGTGCCTATCCTGGCATTTTTGTTTTAATGATGCTCGAAAGCATGTTCTTTCCTGTGCCGAGTGAAGCAGTAATGCCATTCGCGGGCTTTCTCATTGTTGACGGCACCCTGACGTGGACAGGTACCATATTTTTTGCAACTCTCGGCAGTTTGGTCGGTTCAGGAATCTCTTATGCCATTGGATATTATGGCGGAAAAACGTTTATTACCAAATTCGGAAAGTTCTTCCTGCTTAAGGAAAAGCATCTTGAAATGTCGGAACGTTTCTTTACCAAACACGGCCAAATCACAATCTTTGCCGCCCGTTTTATTCCGGTTGTTCGCCATTTTATCAGCATTCCTGCCGGTGCTGGCAAAATGAATTTCCTGAAATTCTGTATCTATACTGTTTTAGGCGCCGGTATCTGGAATGCCTTCCTTACTTTTTTGGGATATAAACTCAAGCAAAACTGGGAAACAGTGATGCATTACAGCCATTACATTGATACCGGAGTCCTGGTCGTATTGGTTGTTGCCCTGGGTTATTATATCTACAAAATTTACAAAAGTCTCACCAGTAAGAAGTCTGAAAATTAACGTTTTTGTCAGCCATGAAATCATATCGCAAAGAGCTTTGGTTCGAGACTACTCAAAGACGTCAGTTCGTCAATATTACATCACATGTGGAAGCTTGCCTTCGCGAAAGTGGTATCAGCGAAGGTTTGATACTTGTTAACGCCATGCACATTACGGCCAGCGTATTCATTAATGATGACGAGGGCGGATTGCATCACGATATGGAAGTGTGGCTCGAAAAACTGGCTCCCGAAAAACCTTATAGTCAGTATCAACACAACGGTTATGAGGATAATGCAGATGCACATCTCAAACGTCAGGTTATGGGTCGGGAAGTTGTTGTGGCTGTCACCAAAGGGAAACTCGATTTTGGACCGTGGGAGCAGATCTTTTACGGAGAATTCGATGGCAAGCGCAAAAAACGGGTTTTAGTTAAAATTATCGGAGAATAAATTTCTACTATGAGATTATTTTCATTTGTTCGTCTTGGATTTATATCCGCATTTTGCTTGTTTGTTCTGGTCTTGGGTTCATGCAGGCAGCAGCCACAGGTTCCATCCAATATCCCCGTTCCCGACGAAGAAAAAGAAAATCTCATCACGCTGAATAAAGCAATTCTCAGCAACGAAGAACACCAAATTGAAAAGTATATCGTCGACAGGCATTTACATCTCGAAAAAGACAGTCTTGGATTTTGGTGTGCCGGTTCGTTGAAAAACAGGAAAGCGGTTGCCAAATCGCAACAAACGGTTACTTACCAATATTCCATCACGCTGCTTGATGGAAAGTTTTGTTACTCTAATCTCAATTCTCCCCGCAAAACCACCATCCGCCTTGGTAAAGGCGAAAGTTTTACCGGCCTGGATATGGCTCTGCGCAAGATGAACCCGGGGGAGCAATTTGATTTTATTTTTCCTTCTATTCTTGCCTATGGGGTGAGTGGTGACGGACACCATATTCCTCCTTATTCAGCATTGTTTTGCACTGTTAAGTTGATTGGTAGCGCAAATAACTAATTCTTTCTCTGTCTTTTTCCTTGATTTTAATGGTCGGTTTGAGCTTAAGATGTTATAACGTAATTAAAGAAAAACAGGCAACATTTTTAGGCAAACAGCGTTATTAATAGTACATTTGCAATTCAATACCACTTTTGCCTCGTATGAAGCAACGACTACGCAACATATTCATATACACATCAGCCGTTTTTGTGTTTTTTGGTTGTACAACGTCCAAAAATACATGGTTGACCCGCAACATGAACGCGTTTACCACGCGATACAATATTTATTTCAATGGTTATCAGAGCTATAAAGAAGGGATAGATGCCATTAATAAAGCTCAGAGAGACAACTATTCGCAATTGCTTTCGATGTATCCTATAAGTCAGCATTCCAATGCGGAAGCCGGCAAATCAAAAATGGATGTGACGATTGAAAAGTGTCGTAAGGCGATTAAACAACGCTCGATAAAAGTAAAGCCCAAAAAGAATTTCTCGAAGAAAAAAGATCCTGCATACATTGCATTTATGAGTAAAGAGGAGTATAATCCGATGGTGGTACGCTCCTGGTTATTGCTGGCGCAGGCTGAGTTCCATAAGGCTGATTTTCTCGGAGCAATGGGTACTTATGCATACATCATTAAACATTTTGGAACAGACGCAGATGTGGCCGACGAAGCCCAAATAGGCAGAGCTCGTTGTTTTTCCGAAATGGGGTGGAGTTATGAAGCAGAAGATGCTCTGAATAAAGTCAGTACGAAAAATTCGCTAAATAAAAGAATCAATGGTCTTTATGCTGCAGCCAGCGCAGATCTTTTGTTGAAAGAAAAACGCTATGCCGATGCCATTCCTTTTCTGAAAACTGCGGCCGAATACGAAGGTAACCATTTTTTGAGCGCCCGCTTCAATTTTATTCTGGGACAATTAAGTTCCCGCTTCAATGATAAGGCAACAGCTTACGACGCTTTTACCGCGGCCATTAAAGCAAGCACATCTTACGACATGGAACTGGCTGCCCGCTTGCAACGTGCGCAGGTAGCCGGAGAGAAAACAGACAAGGTGCTGGCTGAACTTCGGAAAATGGCAAAATCTCCTCGCAATAAAGAATATGCCGATCAGATTTATGTTGTGATGGGAAATATTTATCTCAATGACAATAAAAAAGATAAAGCAATCGAGAATTATCTGACCGCGATTAATTCCAAAAATCCTGACAATCCCGATAAGATGACGGCAAACATTAAGTTGGGAGATCTTTATTACAACGACAAGGCTTATCTGAAAGCTCAGCCTTGTTATGCTTCGGCTGCAAAGCAGATTAAAATTGATAATGAGGATTTTGAGAGGGTAACCAAACGGGCAGAGGTGCTCAATGAACTTGCCGGATACAGTAGTACTGTTCATATGCAGGATAGTCTGCAACATCTTGCCAAATTACCCGAGAAAGAAAGATTGGATGCCATTAATAATATCATTTCAACTATCAGAAAAGCGGAGCAGGATGCGTTGAAAGCTCAACTGGCAGCGCAACAGCAGCAACAACTGCTCATGCAACAGGTTCAAAATAATGGGTTTTCGGATATTGGCACTTTCGGACAGCACAACGCAGCTGCATCGGCAGGAACACCATCAAATAGCAACAACTGGTACTTCTACAACCGTATGACGGTACAGAGTGGAATAACTCAGTTTCAGCAATTGTGGGGCAATCGCAAGCTGGAAGATGACTGGCGTCGTACAGATAAATCAAATATTACCAACGATTTACAATCCATAGCGCAGCCATCATTGGCTGGCAATCAGGATAAAAGCAACGCCAAAAAAGAGGACGATAAATACAATCCTGAATTTTATCTTGCTCAACTTCCAAAGACACCGGCCGATATTGCCAAGTCAAACGGTATGATAAGCAAGGCGTTGTTCAATATGGGACAGCTCTATGAACGCAAGCTGGAAGACGAACCGATGGCCATTGCCACATACGAAGAGTTGCATCGTCGTTTTGGCGCAGATTCGACCTGGATTGACGCATATTATTCTCTTTATGCTCTCAATAAAAAGGCCGGAAAAACTGCCGAGGCAGAACAATACAAAGCGATTATTACGAATAATTTCCCATCGTCAAAGTATGCTTTGATGCTGGCTCATCCGGAGTATACGCAACAGCAACAACAAATTCTGCAGCAACAGGAAACGCTTTATGAAGCCACTTTTGAAGCTTATACCCGAAACGATTTCCAAACGGTGATGAACAATTACAAGCAAGCCAACGCTACCTATCCGTTTGCAGAACTGATGCCGAAGTTTAGTTTGCTTAATGCGTTGAGCCTCGGTAAAAGCGGAGATCAACAGGGTATGAAAACTGCTATGGAAGAATTGGTTAAAAAATATCCGCAAAGCGACGTTGTCAGTACGGTGAAAGATATGTTGGCGCTGATAGGACAGGGAAAAGCGGTTACTAAGGGTAGCTCGTACGGCAACCTTATTACCAAACAGCAGGAAGAGCTTGCCAAACAAGAGAATCAGCCGGCTCCCAAATTTACATCGACTCTCAATAACAGACATTTATTGTTGCTCCCGGTTACGTCTGACTCGATAGATGTCAATCGTTTGCTCTATAAAGTTGCAAGTTATAACTTCAATTACTTCGTGCTGAAAGATTTCGATTTGGATGTACGGTCGCTGGGAAATAACCTTCGGTTAATTGTTATCTCCGATTTTCCGTCGTTCGGCGATGCTCATTTCTATCAACGTTCTCTTTCTGAAGAGGCGTCTTTGCAAAAAGTGCTCACAGCCGCAGGAGTCCACCCGGTAGTTATTTCGGAAGAAAATCTGAAAGCGCTTCAGGTTGGACAAAACTTCAATGATTATCTGAACTTTTATCAGAATACATTGATTCCTGCGCAGGCTGCCGAAGAAAAAGCTAATAAATAATCTCAAACAGACATTGTTATCATGACTATAAAGACATTCGTGTTTAGTCCGTTCATGGAAAACACCTACGTGGCATATGACGAAACCAAAGAGTGTATAATCATTGACCCGGGTTGCGTTACCGAATCGGAGCAAAAAGCATTACAACAATTTATTACCGATAATCAACTATCCGTTAAGCATCTGATAAATACCCATCTTCATCTCGATCATACTTTTGGCAACCTTTTTGTGGAACGAACATACGGGGTTCTGGCAAAAGCTCACAGGGCAGATGAATTTCTGCTTCAACAAATTCGCTCACAAGCCGAAATGTTCGGGATGGTTTATAACGAACAACCTGAGTTAAAAGAATACCTGACTGAGGGAGATACGGTTCCCTTTGGAAATGTTACGCTTACGGCGATTCATGTCCCGGGTCACTCACCCGGAAGCCTTTGTTTTTATGATGCTTCTTCGGCAACGCTTTTTGCCGGCGATGTGTTGTTTCAGGGCAGTATTGGGCGCACCGATCTTCCCAAAGGCAATTACGAACAATTGATTGACGGCATTACCGACAAATTATTGGTACTGCCCGAAGAAACCACTGTTTATTGCGGCCATGGTCCGACTACTACAATCGGTTACGAGAAGATGAATAATCCGTATCTGTAAATGTCTGCATATAATCTCATTACCATTCTTGGCCCAACGGCTACGGGAAAAACTACCGTCGCTACGCATTTGGCTCGTGCCATTGACGGGGAAATAATCAGTGCCGATTCCCGCCAGATTTACCGTGGTATGGATCTCGGTACGGGAAAAGATCTGTCAGAGTATATTATTGACGGGCAACCGGTTCCTTACCATCTTATTGATATTGTGGATGCCGGTTATAAGTACAACGTTTTTGAGTATCAGCGTGATTTTCTGCAAGCTTTTGCCGACATAAACAATCGCAATAAAATTCCGGTTCTTTGCGGAGGAACAGGTCTTTATATTGAGGCTATTCTAAAAGGTTACCGGCTTATCCAGGTGCCCGACAATCTGGAATTTCGCAAACAGTTCGAGGGTAAAACGCTTGAAGAACTGACACAAATATTAAGTGCCTACAAATCGCTGCATAATACCACCGATGTCGATACCGTAAAACGGGCTATCCGTGCTATCGAAATTGCAGAATATTACCAGCACCACCCTGAAATAAAAACCGATTATCCTGATATTTGTCCTCTGATTGTCGGACTTGATATTTCGCGTGACGAACGACGTGCCCGGATTACCAGTCGACTCAAAACCCGTCTGGAGGAAGGTATGGTCGACGAAGTACGCCGCCTTCTCGATAGCGGTATTGCCCCCGACGACCTTATTTATTACGGATTGGAATACAAATACCTTACGCTATACGTTACCGGACGTCTTACATTTGAGGAAATGTTTTCCCAGCTCGAAATGGAGATTCATCGTTTTGCAAAACGGCAAATGACCTGGTTTCGTGGGATGGAAAGACGGGGGCTCTCTATTCATTGGATAGATGCTTCGCTGCCATTGTCGGATAAAATTCAGGCTATCCGGAATTTGTGGTAATATTCTCACTGTCAACTTTGTCGAAAGGTTGCATTTTTATGACAATTGGGTTTCGAAATACCACAACGAATATTTTACTGCAAAAATGTGGCAAATAATTACTACCTTTGTGCTTTCGTTTTTGTAGGAAACGGAATAGGGCAAAGAAACAATTAACTCGCAATATTTCAAGGAGAAAGGTTTTTGTTATCATTAACAAAAACCTTTCTTGCAGAACAAACCACAATTATTTTTTGTAGTGAAAGAGACTAAGTACATTTTCGTTACGGGAGGCGTGATTTCATCATTGGGAAAAGGAATCATAGCCGCATCGTTAGGGAAGCTGCTGCAGGCACGCGGCTTCAAAGTGACCAACCAAAAACTGGACCCTTATATCAACGTTGACCCCGGAACCCTCAATCCGTACGAACACGGGGAATGTTATGTAACCGTTGACGGGCATGAGGCCGACCTTGACCTCGGGCACTACGAACGATTTGTAAATGAACCGATGCACCGTGCCAACAACGTTACTACCGGTTACATTTATCAAAAGGTAATCAACAAAGAACGTCATGGCGACTATCTTGGAAAAACCGTCCAGATTATCCCTCATATTACAGACGAAATCAAAGATAATATTCTGAAACTTGGCAAAACAGGTGAATATGACTTTGTAATTACCGAAATTGGTGGTACTGTAGGTGATATCGAGTCATTACCTTATATCGAAAGCGTTCGTCAGCTGAAGTGGGAACTTGGAAACAAATGTCTCAACATTCACCTCACTTACGTGCCTTACATTGCTGCGGCCAAGGAAGTGAAAACGAAGCCGACTCAACACTCTGTAAAAGAGCTGCAACAAGCCGGAGTTCAGCCTGATGTTTTGGTTTTGAGAACAGAACGCCCGTTGTCTGCTGATGTTCGTCGCAAGGTTGCACTTTTCTGTAATGTAGCTCCCGACGCTGTGGTTCAGTCTGTGGACGTTCCCATCATTTACGAAGTTCCTTTGAAAATGGAAGAAGAAGGGTTGGACGAAATCGTGCTGCGCAAACTGGGCTGCCCGACAGAACCAAAACCCGATATGAAGCAATGGATTTACATTGTGGACAAAATGAAAAACGCCACCGAACCTGTCAGAATCGGGTTGGTTGGTAAATATGTCGAATTGCCGGATGCATACAAATCCATCAATGAATCGTTGATCCATGCTTCTGCTTACAATGACCGTAAGCTCAAACTGGAAATGATCCATTCGGAAAAACTGAATGCTGAAAATGCAATGGATTTGCTCGGAGAACTCGATGGCATACTTATTGCACCGGGTTTTGGTAACCGTGGAATAGAAGGTAAGATCGAAGCAATCCGCTTTGCCCGCGAAAATGATATTCCTTGCCTGGGTATTTGCTTGGGAATGCAATGTATGGTCATCGAATTTGGCCGTAACGTTTTAGGTTTTGCCGATGCCAACTCTACGGAATTTGACATGAATACCCGCCATAATGTCATTGACATGATGGAAGAACAGAAAACTATCCTCAATATGGGTGGTACAATGCGTTTGGGCGCTTACCCCTGTCATTTAGAACCGGATTCGTTGGCATATAAAGTTTATGGCAAGGACACCATCAAAGAACGTCACCGTCATCGCTACGAATTTAACAACGACTACCGCGAACAATATGAACAGGCCGGTATTAAATGTAGCGGTATTAATCCGGAATCAAATCTGGTGGAAATTGTTGAAATTCCATCTAAAAAATGGTTTATCGGAACACAGTTCCATCCTGAATACAGCAGTACGGTTGTGAATCCACATCCATTGTTCATTCAGTTCATTAAAGCAGCTATTAATAAATAAGATAACAACTAAAAACCTTATCCCAATCGCAATTAAAACAACCTTATGGATAAAAATACGATTCTCGGATTTGTCTTAATTATTCTGATTCTTGTCGGTTTCTCTGTGCTTAACCGCCCTTCAAAAGAGCAGGTGGCAGCTCAACGGGCACAGGACTCCATTGCTGCTGTACAAAAAACAGCACAGGAGCAAGCCGCAGTGGCAGCTAAAAATGCAGCTCAGGTTGCCTCCGATTCTCTGATCGCAAAGAACGATACAGCCTCTATCAATGCGGCGTTTGGCCCCTTGGCTCCAGCAGGAACGGGTACAGAACAGCTATTCACGGTAGAGAATAAAGTGGTTAAAATTACATTCTCTAACAAAGGTGGTCGTCTCTATTCAGTACAACTGAAAAACTACCAAACACATGATTCGTTGCCTTTGATTTTGTTTGATAAAAACGAAAGCAATTTCGGGTTTACCTTCGCAACCAACAATAACCGAGTTCTTAGTACACAGAACCTTTATTTCGAACCGATTGGTATTTCACAAAACCAAACAGTTACCGATGCTCCAAAAGCGTACACTTTTCGTCTGAAAGCCACAAACGGTGCATTTCTTGATTTTGTGTATACCCTCGCTCCTGACGACTACATGGTTAAACTTGAAGTTAAAGGCAAGGGAATGGAATCTGTATTGGCTCCTAACACCGACCGTCTGGAATTGAACTGGAACGCAAAAATCCGTCAGCAGGAAAAAGGCCGTAAGTTTGAAGCCCGTTACACAGGTTTGTTCTATAAATACATTGCCGAAAATGTAAACAACCTGAAACAAAGCGGACATGATGAACAAAACCTTCCGAATCAGCTGCAATGGGTCGCATTTAAAGATCAGTTCTTTAGTAGCGTACTTGTAGCAGACAAGGCATTTACCTCGAGCACTCTCGAAAGCTCATTCGACGATAATATCAATTCGAAATATATCAGCGAATGTAAAGCGAAAATGAGCGTAGGCTTTGACCCTAAAAGCACAGCAGCAACAAGCTTCCGTTTCTATTTCGTTCCGAACAAATTTAACCTGCTTGCCAAGTACGATAAAGGCGTCGATAATGACAAGAAGATGCGCCTGACCAAACTGGTTCCGCTCGGCTGGGGTATTTTCGGATGGATTAACCAATATGCCATCATTCCGATGTTTAACTTCTTCGGAAGCTTTATCGGTAGTTTTGGGTTGATTATTCTTTTGATGACGGTTGTTATCAAATTTGTACTCTTCCCGATGACCTATAAATCATATATGTCTTCGGCCAAGATGCGTGTACTGAAACCGCAGATAGACGAAATTAATGCCAAGATTCCTTCCGAAAAGGCAATGGAACGTCAGAAGGCGACAATGGATCTTTATCGAAAAGTGGGCGTGAGTCCTATGAGCGGTTGTTTACCAATGCTGCTCCAGCTGCCGATTTTGATCGCGATGTTCAACTTCTTCCCTGCGTCTATAGAGTTGCGTCACCAGAGTTTCCTTTGGGCAAAAGACCTTTCGTCTTATGATGCGGTAATAACATGGAACGCAACCATTCCATTTATCACAACTTATTTCGGAAACCATATCAGTCTCTTCTGTTTATTGATGACAATCGTCAGCTTTATTTATACAAAGATCAATATGCAGTCGCAGATGGCTACGAACCAACAAATGCCGGGAATGAATATCATCATGTATTTCACTCCGATTATGATGTGGTTCTGGTTTAACGACTATGCTTCCGGTTTGAGCTACTATTATTTCTTGTCAACTTTGATTACGATCGCGCAGACTTATGCAATTCGCAGCTTTGTGAATGAAGATAAGCTTTTAATGCAATTGGAAGCAAACAAGAAAAAGCCTTCAAAAAAGAAAAAAGGTGGCTTTATGGATCGTTTGGAACAAATGCAGCGCGAACAGGCTCAACGCCAGAAAGCTGCGTCTTCCAAGAAAAAATAAATCGGTCAGACTTACTTCGCAAACAAAAATTGCACATGAGGTATTTCATTATTGCCGGCGAAGCATCGGGCGACCTACACGGGTCCAATCTGATGCGGGAAATCAAAAACACCGACCGGGAAGCTGAGTTTTGCTTCCTGGGAGGTGATATGATGTCGCTGATAGGTGGAAAACCTCTTATTCATTACAGACAGATGGCTTTTATGGGGGTCGTATCGGTGATTCTTCATTTGAGAACCGTATTACGTAATTTGTATGTCTGTAAAAAAAACCTTCGCACTTTCTCTCCCGATGTTTTAATTTTGATTGATTATCCGAGCTTTAACCTGCGTATTGCAAAATATGCCAAGCAGAAGCTGGGGGTGAAAGTCTTTTATTACATCTCTCCTAAATTGTGGGCCTGGAAAGAATATCGTATCAAACATATTAAGGCTTTGGTGGATAATATGTTTTGCATCTTTCCTTTCGAGATAGAATTTTATAAAAAGCACGATTACACGAAGACTTTGTATGTGGGTAATCCTTTGATGGATGCCATTGATACCCGCCCGGAAAAAGGAGAGCCATTTTCTGCATTTGTGCGTCGCAATAAACTGGAACAAAAACCGATTGTAGCACTTTTGGCAGGCAGTCGAAAAAAGGAGATTGCAGATAACCTGCCCGTTATGGCCTCTATTATGAATGAATTTCCAGAGTGCCAGTTCGTTGTTGCCGGTGCTCCGGGGATTGCAACCTCCTATTATACGCAATTTATTGCCGGTCACAATGTGAAAATTGTCTTTGGGCAAACTTACGCGTTGCTTCAGCAAGCGTCAGCAGCCTTGGTAACCTCCGGAACTGCGACTCTTGAGACGGCTCTTTTGAATATTCCTCAGGTGGTGACTTACAATGTGAAATTTGGCCGTATCATTCTTTTCCTTTATAAGATTCTCATTCATACGCCTTACTTTTCGCTGGTTAATATCATCACAGGAAAGCCGGTTGTGAAAGAATTACTTGGTTCGCAAGTGACCCAACAAGCGTTGAAAGATGAATTAAAAAGCTTACTCTACAATATTTCATACAGAAAACAAATGCTGCATGAATACCAGCTTTTGCACAAACAGCTGGGCAGTGCCGGTGCTTCTAAAACCGCTGCTGAAGCTATGGTTCAGCTACTCTCCACAAAGGTTGACTAAGGCAACCTTATTTTGCTTCCCTAAAATATGAAAAAGCGCCTGTAGTAATCAAAAAATGGCTATATTTGGCACTTTATTGCATCCTCATGCAACGTTTTACTATCCAAAACCATCTATATCAACAGTGAATGTACATTGCCCGGGAAGAATCACAATTAATTGAAGATTGCCAAAAGGGGATTGCTGCTGCACAACGGCAGCTCTATGAGCAATATTCACGCAAGATGATGGGTGTGTGCATGCGGTATGTCAATAATTACGAGACAGCCAGGGATTTGATGCACGATGGGTTTATCAAGATTTTCCTGAATATAGGTTCATTTGCCCACGAAGGATCTTTCGAGGGTTGGATGCGGCGGATCTTTGTAACTACAGCGCTGGAGTTTCTTCGTAAGAACGATATCTTGCGTGAAAGTTACGATTTGGCTACATCATACGAAGTGCAGGGAGATGATGAAACGGTTATTGAGCGGATCTCGGCTGATGAATTACGCGAAATTATTGCAGACCTGCCGGCTGGTTTTCGGTCGGTATTCAACTTGTATGCTATAGAAGGTTATAGTCACAAGGAAATTGGTGATATGCTCGGTATTGCCGAAAGCACGTCACGATCGCAGTTTGCCAGAGCACGGGCTTTGTTGCAACAAAAAATGGTAGAAATCTATGGATACTCACAAGTATAAAGAAAACGACACATTAATCCGGCAGAAGTTCGACAATTATGAGGTTGAGCTGCCGTCTGATGATTGGGATGTTTTTAGTCAGAAGCTGGCTGAAGCGCAACCCAAACGTCGTCGTTTTGTGTGGTATTACGTAGCAGCTGCCGCTTCAATTATCGGTGTCTTGTTTGTCGGAGTCTCATATCTGTCCAACGACAAGATGTCAACCGGAGATAAGCTTGCGGTACAATTTTCAAATCACAAAGCAGGACTTAATTCAGCAAAATCAGCTGTCCGTGCCGTGGTAAATGAAAAAGAAGACGGCTCGCAACAGAAAACGTTAGCTCTCGCTTCTAAGCCCACTACTGCTCCAGTTACGAAGAGTGTAGACGGTAAAACTCAAGCACAATCACAAGTGGCGTCGATGTCATCTTCAGAATCGCCGGCCGAAAATATATCCGTTGCAGGTAAGAATGCCGATAACGCTCAGCCTGTAGCAGTTGTTGCTGTCAAACCAGCTGTAAATGATATTGATACTTCCGGCTACATTACGCATCCCGTAAAACAGTATGCTGAGTTGCCAAGTTTGCCGATTGAGAACTCGAAGGATGCATCTACAACCGGCAAAAAGCAGTCGACAGGATCGGACAATCTGGTTCACTGGCTTGCAGGAAACTTTCAGGGCAATTTGGGGTTGTCGTCGGGAGCAGGAAGTGATCTGACATCAAGTGAATCTATTAGTTCGCACCTTTTCTCCCGGGTGTCACAAGCTGACGCGTTACTGGCGTCATCTACTCCGACGCTTATCAGCTTCTCAGATAAGAAAACGTATTATGTGCCAATGTCTTTTGGGCTGACGGCCGGAATGCCGATTGGCAACAGATGGGAATTGCAAAGCGGGATAGTATATACACTTCTGATAACTACAGGAGAACTTCAGTCTTCTTCTAACGTGAAGGCTACCGGGCGCATAGAGCAACATTACATCGGTGTGCCGGTTTCTTTAGCCTATGCGTTTATTAAGCAACCATCTTTCTCTGTATATCTGACGGGCGGGGGACGAATTGAAAAAGGGATCTCTCTCGTTGAAAAAATTTATACTTATAACTCGCAAAATATACCAACAGAACAAGAACGCTATCATTACTCCATTAATGGCGTTCAATTTGCCCTGGAGGCCGGAATCGGAGCAAGCTACCGTTTGTATCGCTTTATTAGCTGGTATGCCGAAATTGGCGGTGCATGGTATGTTCCCAGCAACCAACCGGAGAGCTCGCGGACGGAGCACCCTCTGAATGCCGCTCTTAAAACCGGTTTAAGATTTTCCCTGATTAAATAGAAGAAATGCTTTAAATGCAAAAAATGGGACTTTTCACAAAGTCCCATTTTTTATTGCTAATAGGTATTAGTTTTTTTAAGGCAAAAAAGATTGTGTAGTTTTAACGATGACAAATTTCGTCCTTTTTGGAATACTAGCCAAATGTTTTCGTATGCTTTACAACATGTTTTGATAGATTTTTTCTACTTTTTAGGGTGTAATTTTAACATTTCACATTCATCTTCCTTTCCGGTTTGATTGCGATTTTCCCAATAAATAAGTACATTTGCGAGCGCTAGGCCCCACAAACATAGCACATAGCAACACACCTCAGACAAATCAATATCAAATTATCAAATATGAACAGAATCTTAAAGAAGGAGCATTTTTCACCCAATGTATTGCATTTTGAAGTGGAAGCTCCTCAAATTGCCAAAACACGCAAAGCCGGTCATTTTGTACTGGTAAAAGTTGGAGAGAAGGGAGAACGCATACCATTGACCATTGCTGCGTCTGATCCTGTAAAAGGAAGTATATCGTTGGTTGTGCAACGTGTTGGTGTCTCTTCGGCTAAATTATGTGATTTGAATGAAGGTGACTACATAACCGATCTTGTTGGTCCGTTGGGAAAAGCTACTCATATCGAAAATTACGGTACTGTAGTTTGTGCTGGTGGGGGAGTTGGTGTTGCACCTCTGTTGCCAATAGTTGAAGCTATGAAAAAGGCAGGGAATCGTGTTATAACAGTTCTCGCTGCACGTTCAAAAGATCTTGTAATTCTCGAAGAACAGATGCGCGCAAATTCTGATGAAGTAATTGTCATGACAGACGATGGTAGCTATGGAAAACAAGGTTTGGTTACCGCCGGTATTGAAGAGGTGTTACTCCGTGAGAAAGTGGATATGTGTGTGACGGTTGGTCCTGCTATCATGATGAAATTTGTAGCATTACTCACCAAGAAATATAACGTGCCTACTATGGCTTCGCTCAATACTATTATGGTAGACGGTACTGGTATGTGTGGCGCTTGTCGTATTACTGTTGGCGGAAAAATAAAATTCGTTTGTGTGGATGGTCCTGAATTCGATGCTCATGAAGTGGATTTTGATGAAATGCAAATGAGACTCAGTTCCTATAAAGAAATCGAGACCGAAGCAATGAAACATTACATCGAAACCGCAGCCATTTGATCCGGTGATGTCTATCTCTTATTAACTCAACTTTCAATCCCATTGAATATGGACAATAATACAAAAAGAAATGAACCGTGGCGTGAAGAGCTGCGGAAATCTATAAAGAATAAAGAACGTGCAGACAAGTCTCGCGTTCACATGCGCGAGCTCCCTGCTGACTACAGAAATAAAAACAATGAAGAGGTAAACTGCGGGTTAACAAAGGAAGAGGCTCTGAATGAAGCAAAACGTTGCCTTGACTGTCCCGCTCCATCATGCACAAACGGCTGCCCTGTAGGGATTGATATCCCTCAATTTATAAAAAATATTGAGAGAGGCGAAATTCTTGAAGCGGCCAAAATAATAAAACAGACTAGTGCCTTGCCTGCCGTTTGTAGTCGTGTGTGCCCTCAGGAAAAACAATGTGAAGCCGAATGTATCTATGCGCAGAAAATGGGCAAAGAAGCTGTCGCAATTGGTTATCTCGAACGTTTTGCTGCCGATTATGAACGTGAAAGCGGCCAAATGGCGGTGCCTGAATGTGCTCCTTCTAACGGTATAAAGGTTGCCGCTGTCGGTTCCGGTCCTGCCGGGTTAGCCTTTGCCAGCGATATGGCCAAAAGAGGCTATTCTGTGACCGTATTTGAGGCTTTGCACGAAATTGGAGGTGTACTTAAGTATGGAATCCCTGAGTTCCGTCTTCCAAATTCTATTATCGATGTGGAAATTGAAATGCTCAAGAAACTGGGCGTGGAAATTGTTACCAACTGCATCGTTGGGAAAACCATCACATTTGAAGATTTGCAGGCACAGGGATACAAAGCTTTGTTCGTGGGCAGCGGAGCCGGATTGCCCCGTTTTATGCATATTCCCGGCGAAAATCTCATCGGCGTCATGTCATCCAACGAATACCTTACCCGTATTAATCTGATGGGCGCTTTACGTGACGGAGATACTCCTGTGCTGTCAGGAAAGAATGTTGCGATTATCGGTGGTGGTAATACGGCTATGGATGCTGTTCGTACGGCCAAACGACTGGGAGCCGAACATGCGATGATCGTTTACAGACGTTCAGAAGCGGAAATGCCGGCTCGTGTAGAAGAAATCAAACATGCCAAAGAAGAAGGTGTGGAATTTATGCCGCTGCACAATCCGATTGAATATATAGGCGATGAAAAAGGACGCGTAAAACAAATGCGCCTTCAGAAAATGGAACTTGGAGAACCGGATGCATCAGGCCGGAGAAGTCCTGTTGAAATTCCGGGTGCCATTGAAACAATTGATGTTGATACCGTGATTGTAAGTATTGGAGTATCTCCTAATCCTTTGGTGCCAAGTTCTATAAAAGATCTGGAAGTGTCGAAATGGGGGACGATTACCGTTAATGACGGAATGCAATCTTCTATCCCGACTATTTTTGCCGGAGGCGACATTGTTAGAGGCGGGGCTACCGTGATACTTGCAATGGGCGATGGCAGAAGAGCTGCAGCTGCAATGGATGAGTATCTGAAATCGTGTTGATAAATTTATTTGACTTTTTGTATCCGAATCTACAAATAAGGATGTATTTTTGCCATAGAAAAAAGAGAAGATGTTACCGATCGGTAAGCTTCTGACAAACAATCTTTCTTGTAAATTAGATTCAACTAAAAACTCATAATAATTATGGCGCACGAGATTACAGACGGCAACTTTGAGGAAATCCTCAAATCAAATAAAGTAGTAGTAGTAGATTTTTGGGCAGAATGGTGTGGTCCCTGCCGCATGGTTGCTCCTATTGTTGAAGAACTGGCAGAACAATTCAAAGAAAAAGCCTTTATTGGAAAATTGAATGTGGATGATAATCCTGACAGTCCTGAAAAATTCCTGATTCGCAATATTCCTACAATTCTTTTGTTTAAGGATGGCGAATTAGCTGATAAGATAGTGGGTGCATTGCCAAAACAAGCATTACAGACCAAAATCGAAGCTTTATTATAATTGCATTTATTATTATGTAAAAAGAGCGTATTGGACTTGTTTCAATACGCTCTTTATTTATTTAGGCATAAAAAAAGCGTTCGTTTGACGAACGCTTCTATGTTTTTACTGAAAGAAGAGAGATAATAACTCGTCTTGCTTTGCATTGCGCTTTTTCCTCTTCTTCGGAATAGCACCATTCAGCTTCAATTCAGGTTCTGCGTCTGCTACTTCAGCAACAATTTCTTTTTCGTCAAACAGCGTAACTTCAGGTGTTTCGGGTTCGAATAGAAGTGGAGCCGCTTCTGTTACAGCCTGAGGTTCTTCTATGGTTTCCAGAATAATCTCAACCGATTTGTCTACCGATACGACAGGCTGAATTTCAGTCTCTACAGAAAGAATATTTTCGGTTTCCATTACCACCGGCGCTTCTTCTTCTGCCATCTGTACAGGTTCTGCTTCAACTGTGCTTTCAATAACCGATTCTTCTTCAACGGCAGCCTCAATGGCGGGTGTTAATTCTTCTGCCAAAACTGTTTGTTCTTCAGTTTCAGCGATAATCTCCATTTCAATTATCGGTTCTTCTGTTATAGCTGCTTCAACCGGAGATTCGCTGATAGCTTCAACCACAGGTGCTTCTTCGATAATTTCAATTGGCTTAGGCAGATCGTCAGCTGGGGTAAGTTCGGCCTCGCCTCTTCGATAGTAGTAAATCACGCCGAATGCTTTGCAACTTTCCATGCGCGAAAAAGGAGGCAATTCATTGAAAAATCCCTCTATCTGATTCCATACATCGACAATAAGATCGTCAACCGGCTGGCGTAATGCGTTTACTTTGTCGGCATAACGGGCAGTGTTTTGCTGTAAGAACAGCTGGTTGTCCCGATATTCTTTGAATATGTCGTAGTGAACTTTAACTTTGGCAATTGCCGGGTTGTAAAGAGGAACTCCTCCTGCTTTCATTCGTTGCGCTTCGCCTTCGATAATATTTTGTCCCCATTCAATCAATGATTCAGAACTGACCATGTCGGGAACGGAAAAGTCTTCCGGTTCGAGGTGATACAGTTTCTTGTATTCTTTTTTGATTTCGCTTCGCTGAACAGCAAGATTAAGAACCTGAATGAAATGCGAAATGTAAAGGCGGGCATTGCGAAATATCTGCTGAAAATCTTTGTTTGAATTGACCTGATTGTCATAGGTTTGCTTATACAAACCCATTGCCTGTTCAAATTTTTGCAATAACACTTTAGCTTCATGCTGAGTCTTGTACGAGATGACAAGCTGCAAATGCTGTCGATCTGACTCTTCAAGCGCTGTACGTAGAGCGCGTACTCTGGCTTGGTCTGTGTTAGGCAATCTTCTGTAAGGCATAGTCAAAAGTATATATATAGTTCAAGCTACAGTGCATGTTAGGATTCTCGTTGCATTAACCGGTTGGAGTAATTTTGCAGGACTTCTTTCCTTTGTTCGGGGCAACTGACCGACCTAAGCGCTTGGAGAGCTTTCTGGTAATAGTTGTCCATTTCTTCCTGACAAATTTGTTTTATGTTTAACCGATTATAAATATCAGTAACAGCTTTGATTTTTTCCTGCGGATTTGTATCCGGAGCGTTTAACCATTTTTCGAGCTCTTTTTTTTTGGAATCATCTGCAACCTTTAAGGCTGAAATCAACAGAAATGTTTTTTTGTTGCAAAGGATGTCTCCTCCAATGTTTTTCCCGAATTTTTCCACATCACCGTATACGTCCAAAAAATCGTCTTGTAGCTGAAAGGCTAAGCCGAGATTGATTCCGAATTCGTATAAGAGAGAAGCATCAGTATTATTGGCATTTCCGACAAGTGCTCCCATTTTAAGACTACATGCGAGTAATACTGCTGTCTTCAGACGTATCATCTCGATGTATTCCGGCAAAGAGACATTATCGCGTTGTTCGAAATCCATGTCAAATTGCTGTCCTTCGCACACTTCAATGGCGGTTTGAGAGAACAAGTCCAATATCTCTTTTAATTTGGACTGCGGAGCCTGGGCTACGTGTCGGTAAGCATCAATTTGCATGGCGTCGCCGGAAAGAATAGCGACATTATCGCACCATTTTTTATGGACAGTCTGATGTCCCCGGCGCATATCCGCTTTGTCCATTATATCGTCATGCAACAAAGTGAAATTGTGAAAAACTTCCAAGCCAATGGCAGGTTCAACTGCCGATTCAATATCTTCTGAGAAGAGATTACAAGCCAAAAGTGCAAATGCAGGACGAATCCTTTTTCCTCCAAGAGCCAATACATACCGGATAGGCTCATATAACCTCTCCGGAGAGCCCGGATAGTGCAGTTCGCTAATGCGCTTGTTAATAATGTCTTGAGCTTCGTTAACTTGTAGCATTCCAAAATAACAAATTGATAAAGCGAATGTACAAGAAAAAAATGAAAAATACATCAGAAAAAGAAGAAAAAATAACATTTTCTTTAGCAGGTTTTTTAAAATCTGGAAAGTTTCCGTCTACAATAAAAAAAATAGTTTCCTCTTTTTGCAAACAATGTGTATATTTGTTCTTGTTAACTTTAATCTAAAAGAGAAGAAAATGTTAGTAAAAACCTTCGGAGCTGCCGTGCATGGTATCAATGCCACTATTGTAACTATTGAGGTAAATGTGTCTCGTGGTATACGTTTCTTTTTGGTTGGACTGCCTGATAATGCGGTGAAAGAGAGTCAACAACGAATTATTTCAGCTCTGCAGGTAAACAACATTGAGTTCCCCCGTTACCAAATTGTGATTAACATGGCGCCTGCCGATATACGCAAAGAAGGTTCAGCATATGATCTTCCGCTTGCAATAGGGATACTGGCTGCTGCAAAAACAATTCAGAGTGACGAGTTGGAAAAATATCTCATCATGGGTGAACTATCGCTTGACGGAACGGTCCAACCCGTAAAGGGAATACTTCCCATTGCGATCAAAGCCCGTGAAGAAGGTTTTAAAGGAATGATTGTTCCAAAAGCGAATGCCCGTGAAGCTGCGGTTGTCAATAATCTGGACGTGTATGGAGCAGAAAACATTACCGAAGTGATTGATTTCTTCAACGGGAATAAGCATTTGGAACTTGTTACGGTTGATACACGACAGGAGTTTTTCGATAATATCGGCCATTTTGAAGCTGATTTTTCGGATGTGAAAGGGCAGGAGAGTGTGAAGCGGGCGATAGAAGTTGCGGCAGCCGGTGGGCACAATCTGATTATGGTTGGACCTCCGGGCGCAGGTAAATCCATGATGGCAAAGCGTATTCCGTCAATACTTCCACCTCTTACCTTGCACGAGGCGCTCGAAACCACCAAAATTCATTCGGTGGCAGGTAAAATGTCAGGCAATACCTCGCTTTTGGCTCAAATGTCAATTACAAAAGTAAATGCGAAAATTTAGAAGATAATGCAAAAATATATCAGCAGCTTATTCAATGGCATATCAATGTAATTGTAGAAGTTTAAATATTTATAAAGAATTATTGGAGATCATGTCGCTCAGCTTCTAATGAGGCGTAGAGATAAATGTATACTTTTTTATTAAATAAATGTGTTAATGATACAATGAAATGAATCTGGGCATTAAAATACCTCAAAAAGGGGATTGGATATTAATTGGTATTGGGAGTATAGAGATTTCAGATAACAATAGAGATATTGTGTCCCTTCAATTTATTAATTATGCGAGCTTTCGAGACCATATCGAAACAAACAAACCATTGCTATCGACTGATTTTACAAGATACCTAATTGATTTTAAATTGCTTCACTTGGTTGAAATTGGAACTGTCTATTTTGAAGATGGGACGATAAGGAGGAACTATGATTTTGCAATTTCATATATAGAAAAACAAAAGCAAAATTTACCCAGAAATTTTGCCGCATTCCGAGTCGAAATAGAAAATCCACAGAATTATAATTACTTAAAGTTTTCTGATATTATTTCTTCAGAATTACCAGACTATCAGTTTGATATAAAATCACAACCTTATCGATATCTTAATTTCTCTTATGCGATTAAGATCCCAAAGAAAGATATTGGATATGATTTTCCAATCATAATATCTTGTGCTGAAATTGCTAGGTTCTTTTTTTTAAAAGGTCAGAAGCTTAGTGAGAATTTGTTAAATGAAAAGCTTACATGCTATTTGTCATCTTTATTAACGCCCGAAACCAGGAATGGTAAGCGAATTGCAGAGTTTGTAATTGAAGAGGGGTACTTTGACAGTGAAATTTTATGTATAGCACAATTATTATATCAAAAATATTTTGCCTATAGCTTTAAAACTCTTGTGTCAAATAGGAATAATGATCTATATCGTTATCAGCCCAAAAAGTATTGGAATTTGAAAACGAAAATACCAGTTTCGTCAGCGATCACACTTGAAGTTTCTGGATACCATATTACAAACTCGCCTACATCCCCCTTTGTTGTCTGTCAAATTCATGCGGCATCATACTCTTGGGCATTTGATGACGTTTTATATTTGGCACTTAGCGATAAATCATCTATTCGGGATAAGAGTCAAATTGAGGATCTTTCTGCAATTAGTTATCAGAAAAAATGCAGTTATAATAAAGTCGGAAGTCCAAAAACAATCTGCTCAAATTCAAAAGCCAGTATAGGTTCACTTTCTCGGTATTTCGAAAAAGAATCGAAAGGATTAGGACTAATTCATTCAAACATTCCACAAGTACACCGTAGGGAAAAGGAAAAACAATACAATCAGTACCATTCTTCACAGATAATCTTAGATCAGTCAGTTTACATGCAGTATTCAAATCTCGGAAGGGATAATGTCTCAACCACAACGGGGCATTGTAAAACAGCTCGTAAAGATCTTGACTTTTCACCTGTATGCAATTGGAACGGTTTAGAATATATTAAGAAGATTGCATCTAATTTATCGAATAAGGATGGCTGGAAAGTCGTGTACTTTGATGATCGATCAAAAACTTTCTCAAATACATGGCATTATATAGCAAACAATGAAATGCAATTGTGTATTGTAGGTATACAAATACAAGAAAAATTATGCTTCTACTTGTTTGAATCTTATTTTATGGAACTGGGTTTTGTGAGACTTACCACAATGTTTTATAGGTCAAATTTCCAACCACTTAAGTTGTATCACGTCGAATTGTTAATTGATAAAACGTTATTATGTAAAGCTAATTTTGGGAAAACCCCACCAATCGGTCTTGTTCCCCATTTAAAGATGAAACGTTTTAATCACCAAAATGAAACATTTAATGACTCTACGGATAAAATTGAAACTACAATTCTCAACTTGATAAAAAAAGAACAGTAACTGTAGCGAATGTCAAACTTCATTTTATCAAGAAAAACTGATGACCTTTGGAATAGATGAAAGAATTGAGGTTTAATAATCTCTATCGAATCTAATTGTCGTATCAGAATTGTAATGAGTCATTTGCTGTAATATCTAACAGTCTGTTTGTTATTGGATAAAACACTGTTGGTTTTAATAGCATTTGATTTTTTTAGATAAACAGAGAACCAAATTTGAAGTTAAAGCCGAGAAGCAGGATGACTCAGAGTCTGTTGCCTTAATTGAAGAAATCAGGCAACAATATAATCATGGTAATTTCAAAGTTATCTAAACAGAAAATTTGTAGAGATAACGTGAATCTCTCAAATAAATAGTGTGGACTAAGCTACAATTCCCCCATTTCGTCTGTACTAAACGGTGCATTTATCAATTTTACACTACTAAATGAGCTATTCTTGCGTTTTGTATGAGCTCAGTTCAAGATCGCAAATTGCGATCTTATTGGATGCTCCAATTTGTGAAATTCATCTGATTAACCTAAGGTTACCCCAGTGATATTTCCAGTAATCATCGCCTGTCTAAATTGAGATAAGAGAATATGCTTGTGGATGACTAATGGTTTCAAGTACGCGTTTAAGGTCGCAATTTGTGATATTAAGATAGCACATTCGTTTTCTTAAACCAGCTAATTTCTACGGTTTGTGTGTGCTATACGAGTACTATTACAATAGTTCGTCTATGCTAAATTTAAGTTGATTATTTTAGTATGGAATTTATCTATACTCTCCTCTTTGTGAGACTTTTTCTTTTTTTATTTAAGATGTATTATTTTAAAAATTTGTTTTTTGTTGACTATTCTTATTTTGCATTGTTTTGTTAAGTGAACAAAATGAGTTAAATTTGTCCTCGAAAAATGACGATCTTGGTTAGTTTTAGTCATTGTTCTTATCCAAAATCTACAGTATCAAGAGTTATTGTTCGTTCCCGGGCATGTCTTTTGTGTCAAATCTCCCCAAATAATCGATAGAATGTTAATTTTAGTCCCGTCAAAGGATTATAAATAAAGCGAAAGGTGCCTTTTAGCGTATAAATTGCACTTGTTGAATTGTAAATATTTATAAAATGTTATTTATGAAGACAATCTTGTTATCCATGTTTTTATTCGCGGGTCTTTATGGATATGCCCAAACGCCCACAATCGGGTACACGTATGATGCCGGAGGCAACCGTACTTCTCGGTACGTTGTCTCTATAGGATCCCATGTTTCAGCTTTTAACGGAAGCTCCGAACAGCCTGTAGCTCAAGTGAACGAGGGTTTGCAAACCATTTCCATTTATCCGAATCCTACCAACGGAATCTTTGCCATAGGAATTGCTAATCTGGACAAATCAAAAGAAAACTATTTGGTGCTTTATGATATGCAGGGAAAGCAGCTCAAGCGCCAGCTTATCATTGCTGAACGTACTTCTGTTGATATAACTTGGAATTCTGTAGGAATGTACCTGCTGGATATATATTTGGGGGGAGTTAGCAGTCATTGGAAAATCGTAAAACAATAATACATATGAAAAGGAGATTTTTTTATTCAGGGCTATTATTCCTCTCTTTTTTGTTGATAATCCTATGTGGATGCGCAGACAATCAATCCTAAACGGATGGCAATTTTAACAAATTGCCAGAGATATATTCGGGATTTTCCATCAAGGTAAACCAAGCGATAATAATCACCTCCCAGATACAAATGTATAATCTGCTGAATACTTTCATTATAAACAATTATTACGATCTTAAAAATCTTAATTTTTCTCGGTGTTCTTTAATAGTGGGAGTCTGAGCTTATACATCTACATCCAAAGTTATCAATCTGTGACTTTTGTTGATCAGCAATCCATAGAGGGTTATGTGTTTAATCTGCAATTATATTATGATAATAGAATAGATAACTCTGGTCTTCAATAACGGCAGTGATTGTCAATGAGATGCAATCCTCGGCTTCAATATCTTTGAATTTATATTAAAGGGATACTAAAAACTACTAAACATGAAACAATCTATACCCAATACTTCTTTCTTTTATATTTTGGCAAACAATAACAAGTTTTGGATCATTCTGAGCTTTGTGCTGTTGTTACCATATATATCGGTGAGTTATGTCAATGGCACCAATTATTTAACAAACAACCAGGTGTCTTCCTTACGTCAAAATACATCTAACCCGCAGGTGGGAACCACAGCTGGATCGTTTAATATCTCAGCCACTGGCGGAGCGACTTATACTGTACCTATTACTGTTCCGCCCGGTCCCGGCGGATTACAACCTTCGTTGGCTATTACTTACAATAGCCAAGCCCGTAACGGATTGCTGGGTATGGGAATGAATCTTACGGGGATCTCTGTTATTACCAGAGCTCCGTCGACGGTTTACTATGATGGACAGGCTAAACCCATACAGGTTTCAACATCTGATAACTATGCTATTGACGGTACCCGATTACTGCTTACTTCAGGAAGCGCAGGTACGACTGGTGCTGTTTACTCTACGGCATCAGAGACTTTTTCAAGGGTCACTATCAAGGATGTGACTTCCTATGGTGCCAAATGGTTTGAATTGACAACAAAGGAAGGCGTCACCTATCGATACGGAAGCGGAAGCGGAACGTTAAATGATCCCACCAATCCTAATGTTATAGTTGCTTGGTACTTGGACTACGTCCAGGATGCCAACGGTAATTATATGCAATACAATTACCAGCGTAACGGAAATGTGCTTTACCTGAATAACATATCTTATGGGGGTAATGTTAATACGGGAGTATCCTCTCCATTTTGCGTGCAGTTTACATATGACACACGTCAAGATACCGTAAAAACACATTTTCAGTCGATAGGTTATCACGCAGCCACGCCAAGCTCCACAAGAACATCATCATACTATTACAATTATAATCTTCCATGCAATATAACCAGCTTGCTTACAAAATGTGTTATATCGGGTAACGGTAATATTTTACGCACATATGAATGCCAATACACCTATGATGCATACTCGCGGCTTGCAGCAGTCAGCGAGAAAGGAATAGGAGGAGCACAGTATTACCCGGTACTGTTCAACTGGAATACCACCGGAGACATGTCCAGTATCCAGGATAAATCAGTTGCTCTTTCTTCATCCAACATCAGCGGAGATGTTACTTTTTTTTCTGCAGACTTAAATGGGGACGGACTGGATGACCTGGTAACGGTACAAAATGTTACGGATAATTCAGGGGTTACCCGTTCAAATGGGTGTGTACATACGGCCAACCTGAGTAACGGGAATGTCACCTTCAACCTTACGGCCAGTATCAAACTACTGGCTACCGCAAACTCATCCATTCTTCGGTCTTCACAAGGGTCACCCCTGACGGGCGATTTAACGGGGACAGGAATAAAACGACTTTTCTTCCCGATGTTTGTATCCAGTTCAGGAATAAACTATGTCAATCAGTACTGGATTAGCTCCAATGCCATTACCTCTGACAATAACGGGCAGTATAACATTTCATGCGGCTCTCAGTGTCCATTGATGGCGATAGCTGATATCAATCAGGACGGCAAAGATGAACTGATATTTTTAGAAAAAGACGGAACGACAGATAGAGCCAGCGGTGGAAAATATACCTATCAATTGGCATTTTATAACGGGACGCAGTGGGTCAAGCAATCTTTTGTCTGGACCAGCCAACCATCCCAACTGTATGTGGCGGATTTTAATGGAGACGGGTTTCCTGATATTTGCGTACTGGGAGGGGCTTCAAGCGGAACCCGTATCGGAGGATGCTATGCCATCTTGTTGAACCAGGGAGGGGCATCCCTTACTGCATTATATCCCACCTCTCCACAAATAGCATATAGTACTTTTAATGCTGGTGATTATATGGTACGGATGGGCGATTTTAACGGTGATGGCTTTCCTGATTTTCTCCTTTATAAATATGCGTCTTCTACTTGGTATCTTGCACTTAATGACGGACAAGGAAAATTTTCAGTAAAAACTGTCAATTTACAGGGACGCAAAAATGACTTAACAACCACAAAAGATGATGATAAATTCAACTTCTATGTGAACGATATTGATGGGGATGGGAAGTCGGATGTCATAGTTACAAGTGCTTCATACGGCTATCCCAATGATTATTTTATTAAATTTACCACAGATTGGTTTACATCTACCGGAACTGATTTTGTATTACAACAATCCACTTCTACCAGTCAGGATAATACATGGAGTAACCTAATTACAATGGGGGACTTTAACGGTGATGGTAGGCAGGAACTATTTGCGAGGGGATATGATTTGTTTTCAGGTTCAGGCACTCTTGATAACAGGATATATGACAACATGAAAATCAATACGCGTCCCCTTTCCTCCGTAACGAACGGTTTGAATGCCGTCACCTCTTTCAGTTACACCTCCCTGAGCGATCCTTCCATTTATACCAAGGGAAGCGGAAGTGTTTACCCTGTGGTGGATATTTCACCGGCTCTGATGGCAGTCAGCAGTGCTGTGGTTTCAGGGATCTCGACTGCCACTACTCAATTTAGTTATGGCGGAGCCCGCATGCACTTGCAGAAAGGTTTCTTGGGCTTTGCATCCACTTGCGCAAGTCAGGTGGAAATGGGAGTTTCCACCAAGACCGCCACCTCCCTTAACACAACATGGTATGTGCCGGCAACGGTTACCGGACAGACGGTCTACACGGACGGCACAGTAGCATCAAGCACCTCTTCGTTTAATTATACCGACCTTGGGAGTAAACGCTACCTGCAATTGCCAGCCACTAAAACCGACCAGGATATTTATGGCAATACGGTTTCGACGAGCTATATATACGATGGGAATGGTAACCTGTCTTCAGAAAATGCATCCTTCGGTGGTGGTTTTTACAAACAGACATCTTATGCAAACTACACAGCAGCGGGAAGCTATATGCCTAATAAGCCGCAGCAGATAACAATCACATCGAAACATCCCGATGATGCGAATACCTTTGTTACCCAAACAACTTATACCTATGATGCCTCACATGGGTATGTAACCGGAAAAACGGATAATGCACAGGCTTCCGACAAGCAGGTGGTAACAAAATATAGTAACTTTGACGGGTGGGGAAACCCTCAGTCCGTTACCATAGCGCCAGCTGGTTTGTCTGCAAATACGGAAACTTTCCAGTATGACGCTACCGGGCGTTTTGTTACAAAGCATTCGACGCTGCTAAGTTCCATAACGACCACATATGACCTGTGGGGCAATACTCTTAGTACAACTGATGATCTTAATCGTACGACTACCAGCAGCTATGACGGGCTGGGGCGGATAGCTTCCATTACCTATCCCGATGGACGTGTCAAGACAATGACTTTTGGTTGGGGAACCGATACCAATCTGTGCTGGTACCGACTAACACAGCTCACAGGTTCTCCTTGGACAAAAACATGGTATGATAATCTTGGTAGAGAGACCAAAACTGAAAGCGTGGGAATGAAAGGTGTGTCAGTCACAACTTCTCAGGGATATAATAACAAGGGACAGGTTACAAGCAAAAACTGGTCAAAAGGCAATCTTAGCGGAGTAGATGTATACCAGTATGATGCTCAGGGAAGGGTAATTCAGGACTGCAATAACAGCACTGGGACAACAGTATATGCTTACGGCAACCGTACCAACTCTGTGACCAAAGATAATAAAACCACAACCAAGACAGTGGATGCGTGGGGTAATCCCGTAACTGTGACTGATCCTGCCGGTAACACGATAAGCTATACTTATTACTCTTGCGGAAAACCGCATACGGTGACGGCTCCCGGTAATGCCCAGTGGAGCATGGTCTATGACAAGGTTGGAAACCAAACACAGCTCACAGACCCTAATGCTGGCAATATCACTTACCAGTATAACGCACTTGGTCAGCTTACCGGGCAGGTTACGCCCAGAAACAGTACGGTAATCGCTTACGACACTTATGATCGCATACAGTCTAAGATTCGCAACGGGTCGGAATCCACTTCTTACTCGTACGTGCCCTCCGGAAACGGCAAAGGGCTGTTGCAAAACGTGACTGGCCCTAACGGTTACCAGATCAGTTACACCTATGACCTGTATGACCGCCTGATTACCGAAGCACGCCAGATCGATAAGGAAAGCTTTTCCTTTAGCTACGGTTACGACGCTTCCGGCAACCAGACAACCACTACGTACCCCACTGGGTACGTAATAAGCCGCGCATATGACAGTTACGGTTTCCTGGATAATGTATCGTCAGTTGGAACTATCCTTTGGAAGCAAGGAGACTATTTAGGAACCAGCTCAAACGGCACATTGGCCGACGGGGCAATGACTATTTATACTCAGAGGGTATCCGATGGACGTCTACAAGTGCTCAATTCTCAGAAAGGTAGTTCCAATCTGCGTAATTTTGTCTATGATTTCAGTGCGTCAACGAGCAATCTTAGTTCACGTAACGACGGGGTGAAAGGAATATCCGACAGTTTCGTATACGACAACCTTGAACGCCTTACCTCCGTCACAGGATCCAATCCGCAAAGCATAATATACGATTCCAACGGTAACATAACCGTCAAAAGTAATGCCGGCACTTACCTGTATGACGCAGGGTTACCGCATGCCGTAACAAAAGTGCAAAATTACAGCAATCTTATCCCGGCAATAGCTCAGAGTATTACCTACAATTCGTTCGACAAAGTGTCGGGTATTAATGAGGGGGTAAACCAACTAAATATCAGTTACACTCCAGATGAAGAAAGAGCAAAAAACATCCTATTCCAATCAGGGGTTGCTCAAAAAACCGTTATCTTTGACGGTGATTTCGAGAGAGAAGCTTTTGCAAGCGGCACTGTGCGTAACCTGCACTATATTGCGCTGGGCAATGGTGTGTTTGCCGTAATGGTAAGAAATGCAGGAACTGATTCCCTGTATTACGTGCATCCCGATCATTTGGGTAGCTATGCGGTGGTAACCGATGCTCAGGGAAATGTAAAGGAGAGGGCAGCTTATGATCCATGGGGATTGCGTACCATTACTGAAGGAAAACTGATTTTCTCCCGTGGTTTTACAGGACATGAGCACCTGAATGAGTTTGGACTTGTCAACATGAATGGGCGGTGCTATGATCCTGTTTTGGGCAGGTTCTTGAGCCCAGATCCATATATTCAGGCACCGGACTTTTCGCAAAGCTTTAACCGGTATAGCTATTGCGTAAACAATCCGCTAAAGTACACAGATCCAAATGGTAAGTGGGCTTTACTTGATGACGCAATTACAATGGTAGTGGGAGCTGTAACCAATACAATCACTAATGCGGGCAATATACATTCTTTGGGACAAGGACTGAGTTATTTCTTAACCGGAGCTGTAGCTGGCGAAGTATCTCTTTATGCCTCTCCTGCCTTAGGAGGAGCCTTTTTGGGAGGAATGAATAACCTTATTAATCAGGTTTCTACCAAAGGATGGGATAATATAAATGGAAGTGAATTGATGTTCTCTGCAACAATGGGCGGGATGACTGCTGGATTCGGTCAATACATTAGCAAATCGGTCACTCCATTTGTCGGGAAATTTGCTGTTTCCTTAACAGACAGTCCGGTATTCCAGCAAGCCTTTACTCAAAGTATAACCAATGCTGCATCAGGTTTTTCAATCGGAACCGGTTTTTCTTTGTTAAATGGAGATAAACTTTCTGTTGCGCTTGGCAAAGGAGGACGAGGAGCCCTTTCTGGTTTCGGTATTGGTGTAATCAATGGGGTTGCTGCAGGAATCAGAATCGCGGATACGTATAATGAAAATCCTTGGACGGGAGGAGCAAAAAGGCCTGATGGAGCTGAAACATTCTTTGAAAATTCAAAATATTCATCCAAAGTTCAACAACAGATGTCTAACCCAGAAGATATGGTTCATTCCTTCCCTCAAAGTGTTGATGGATTTGCAACTAAGTATGGACAGTGGTCTACTAAGATTGGAGCAGATGGAAATGCTTATCAATGGTTAGAAATGAATGGAAGTTATGGTAACAAAACAGGTACTTTTGAATATATTCAGGATTCTAACGGAATAATAAACCATCGATATTTTAATATTAATAAATAAGAAATATGGCAAATGTATCTCAATATTTTGATTTTATTAAAGCAAAGGGGAATCCTTTAAAGGATATAAATCCAGGAAGTAAAGAACTATCTCTAAATTATAAAGATGCCTTAAAAGCAGTAGAATTGCTAAAAGATTGTATGTGTCCCATCTTAGGAGGTGATATTCTATCAGAAAAGCAAGGGATATTTGGTTATGCGTATCAACTTTGGGGTTCGGAATATCATTGTCTAAACTGGTACTGTGAAAAGCTGGATGACGAAAATGGGAACGCCTATTGTATTAGAAGTTATGAAATAGCAAAAGCTGCTATTGAGAACGCTAATAAAGTAGCAATAAAATTAGGCTACAGTTGTTATATAGTCTTAGTGATACAGGGTTGAAGTCTGAGATCTAAGGGAAATATCCCGGCATTAGCGGATAAAAAATCGGCTGACAGTACATATTTCCATAAGCTACTACAATTGCAAAGATGGAATACTTCCTGCTATTGGACCACGTCCAGTCATAAATGGCACTGGAATTGAAATTTTATATAAAGGAGGTGTTTCTACAGATTATATCAATAGAATTAAATAACGGCATCACAAATTGAATATAATTTTGAAGAATTGTTACTCACATTGAGAAATAACAAATCACAAAAATTTGGAAATTTTGTAATTACACGATTGGAACATGGCAACATAGAAGTAAATGGATATTTGCCATATCATAAATATAATACGATTTCATCTATCCCTAAAGAACACATTCATGAAGAACTAGATAAAATGAAGGAAACATTTAATCAAATAATTAGCAAATCGGAGAAAGTCAAAAAAATTATTATGGAATGCGGAATTAATTATTTTCTAGTTTATGATTATGGGAACGGCGGTGTTGCAGCATGCTCAGAGGAAAATGGAGTGTATAAAGAGTATTTGTAGTGGTACCGCTAATATTGCAGACAAAATTCATGCTAAGGCAGCAATCCTATTGGATTGCTGCCTTAATTTTTTGAAGCATTATATGAACATAGAGGCGATATGTGACATTTCTGGCTGATCCTATAGTTTGCAAATACGCTGGGTTAACGTACTGAATATTCTAGGTATTCGCTTAGTTTTTCGTCAGTCTTAAAAGAAGAAAGTTTGTCGTAATGAATCCACGTTTGAGACTAAATTATGAGAACTTCTCAAGTGTAATCGTTAAACATCACAAATCAATATGTCCAATCTCACACTTTGATCTCTGGCTAGCAGTTAGCTGATAAAAGTGATCAGCCACTACTTTCTTATACCAATAGGGTGGATTTTTTAAGTCTCTCAATAATTCAGACCCGTGCTTGATTCGAGATGTGAAAACTGATATAAATCTGTGAGGCCAATCGTCTAAGAGCCAGAATGCCATAGTAATGACTAGCCTTCGTACATGTAAAGGGAGGGCCTCAAATCGTATCCTTCTTTCAAAACTAAAATCAATTAGATTACAATATGTTTTTTCTGTAATTACATCCCGAATATTTTGACTTAAAGTGAGATTTCCGGCTAATAATTTCACTAAAAAATGAAGCACGTCAAAAAATAGAATAGGATAAATTACATTGCTACAATATCCCTCTTTCATTATGCTGTATAGTCTCTGCTGGATGCTTAGCTCTTGCGCAGAAGCCACTATGCGTTCAGATGTGGTCAGATTAAATCCACAATTATAGCAAAACGAGATTGGACGATCAGACTGACTAGTTTTCTTTCCGAGCTCATTTCGAAAGAACATAATTGGCTTCCCGCACTCAGGACACTGATCTAATAATTGAATATTACATTCCGGACAACATGTCGAGAAAGCAAGCCTCCAAGTCTTCCTGAAAAAGGGATCTTCTCTGTCTTTTGATAAACATTCAGGGCAAAAAAGGATCGCTTTGTTATGAATAAACCTATGATACTTCGACATGGGTAATATCCAGTGAGCACAAGAGGTGCTATTTGTTTTGGCTTGATATAAAATATCTTGATAAGACCGTAATGTAGTTTCCAATATTTGTTCTATTGATGCACATGTTATTTCTGATAATGATTTTAATACGGAAAAATTGGGATTAAAATCAATATCTCGATTCCAAAATTCAACTTCAGGCCAAAGAATTTTCGTAAAACTATGTATCTTCAAACCATGTTGATGCGCAGTGCGTACCAACCAGCTTGAAAATAGCTCTCCCGGTTTCGGAGGTCGTACGGCTGGCAAATACTTCAAATAACCTTCGGGGCAATGACGGAATTGTAGTTCAATATGATTCAAAATGCTTTTTTCTTTCCGAAGGAGGTATATAATCAATGGAGTCCAAAATCTTTCTGGAGATCTGTTCTGTTCCTTGTTTGATTGCTAATATCGCAGCCTTCTTTATTACTGTTGAAATTTCACCGATAGTACCTTCACTCATTCCTAAAATACACTGAGACATGTTATATTCAACAAGATTAGAAGGTTTTTTCAATGGGGTAAGATACTCCATGCTTGCCAATAACCGTAGGTATTCCTCATTCATTGTCCATTTGGGTAAAATTACAGGCTCAAATCGGTTTGACAACTGAGGGTCTGTATTAATTGCAGCTAGGGCATCTTTCGTTCCAACTCCTACTATTACAATCCGCAATTCATTTGCAAGGTATTTTATTACATTAAGGAATATCCTTTGAGCAGCAAGATTTCCTGCCAGAATATGATGTATTTCATCTATAATTAACATCTTGGTTTCCATTCGGCGTAAAACATTCAATAATTGCTGCTGTTTATGCTCCACCCGATCACTAACTCTATAGGGAACAAAGAGACTATCAAGTAAATTATTATAAAATCGTTTTTCATCTGGCTTCGGCGGTGCCTGACAATAAACAATTGGAGCGATGAAAGATTGATCTGCTTCTCGAAGATAAGGTTTGTGACTTACAAAAAATCGATTAGCAAGGATTGTTTTGCCATTATTGGTATCCCCGACTATTAGCAAATTGGGCATACGAATGACGCGTGGATATATTAGAAGATCTTCTAGTTTGGCAATAATACATTGAGCCCGCGAATAACCAATCCAAGAATCTTGTTGTATTTTATTTATTCTGGCTTCTTCCTCAAGTAACAATATAGCATGTAAGCTAGGATGAAGATGTTTAATTTCCATCATTTTATAATTCATTTGAGATTTCTAAATCATCGAACGGTTTAATATCCATAAGAACCACATTGTCTATCGTTTCATTACCAGATATTTTGTTGTCGTTCAATGTGCTTACACTATTTGTCATTGCAAACTCTCGCCTGTTCAATTTTCTAAGTCGGTGAACCTTTTTTGTCTTTTCAACGGCCTGAGATTCAATTTCACGAATCTTTTTGTATCCTTCAAAAATCGCATTTTCATCGATGTGCTTTTTTCCTAATTCTGTCAAGTATCTTTCAGCTTCACGATATTCCCATATTGTTATAGGCGGGTGAGAAGTGTTCCGATAAGGAATAATAAAATATTCATGTAAATCGGGGTCTAAAAAATACACAGAGCTTATATCTCTGGGATCTCTTTTGAAAATAAATTTCCGTCGTGTTCGGGACTTTCCGCTTCCCATTTCAATAGAATTAATCCATTTTCTTAACACATCATGATAATATTGGATATGATCAATCTGGATACCGTAATCTTGTACGGTTCGTTCAACATACGGCAAGAAATCGAGTCGTAATTTCCTTTCATCGTATATTCTTTCTGGCAATCCACATCCGACTTGCATCACACTTCCAAAAATACCTTCGTTATATTTAGCCAAAGGTGTGGTTCCAATACCTTGATGGAATCGATTATGATAAATGTTCACGATAAAAGAAGTTAGCCAATTCTCAAATTCCTTTAGGGTTAGAGATGCATTTTTTTCTGAATTATAATTGTTCCTCTCTGTCGGGTTAGAAAAGGTTGTTCCTGGAAGATCGTGGACTTCCTTTAGTAACGTTCCTAACAATCTTTCTATATGACCACCCCAATTGGGCTGTTTTACAGGTCTCCATTCCAAGTTTATTCCATATTCTTCTGACGCTTTCTTCAACATATTACCACGAAATTCCTTAGCATTATCCGCATGTATTGTTTTCATCACCCCCCAGCATGGCCAATCCCCGGCAATATCATGCTTGGCAAGTAATAATTCTTTCGGTAGAATAGCATTGGCAATACACATACCAGTGCCGATAGCTCCTGGAGGATCAAATGAAATATAGAACCCAGCTACCATCCGGCTAAAGACATCAATTGCAAGCGTGATCCAAGGGCGGCCTATGGGGTGTCTGAATTTTTCATCAACAAGAATAATATCCACTTTGGTGTGATCTATTTGAACTACAGACAAAGGAAAAGAAGCCTCACTATATTTACCAGTCTTAGGATAAAACTCTAACTTTGCAGCTTTCAAGCCATACCGTTGTTTAATTTTTAATTCATCTGATAAGCAACGTATACGGTTCCGGATCGTGTTAGGATGTGGCGGCTTTAGCTTATTATTCCTGCAGTGTTCTTCAATTTCCTTGACGGTTCGTTGTATACTTTTGCGTTGTCGATTTAAATAGGTTTGTTCAATCACAGAATTAACGATTGATTCAATATCTTCATTCAGTCTACTCCTCCCACGTCCTCCATTTTTTGGGGAGGGAACTAAGGAAGATGTATTGCCTGTTTGATGATACCGTTGAATCCATCTATAAATAGTACTAACATGTATGTGATTTTCAGCAGCAAGATACTGTATCTGTGTGGAGTTTAATTCACCAGCTAAAATTGGGCGAATAATAGCATATCGTTTCTGCGCAATCTCCCAATCTTCCTCAGGTACAGATTCTATAGCAATACTGCGAGTTGATTCTGATTCTGCCTCTGTAACTGGGGAAATATCTTTAATCTCAGCTCGAACAAAGCTCCCATTTTTCTTTATGGGTTCTAACAAAAGGTTCTTCAAATCAAGAATCCGCTTAATGAAAAACACACCTCCTTGATAAAGAACTTGTTCCCCTGGAATTATTTTGAGTTTATTCATACTACCCATAGTTCAGAACGCATATTTAGTGGAGATGTCAAATCGCAACCAATCATCCCAATCGCAACCAAATGCCAGAGGCTGTAAAGCGATTCCGCTTGCATTTTTTTATCCCGTGCGGAACATAAAATTAATTCTTCCGGGCATGTGTTTTGTAGCTGGGTTAACACATCCAAAACAACGGCGCATCCATTTGCATTAACAAATTCAGAGTCTCTATAATTCAATAAGAATTTGACATTGTCAAGATAAGGAGTTCGGATTTCATGTTCAGTTAGTATCCTAAAAATCCAGCCATTGTTTTCTGCATATTGTTTTGCAGCCTTAAATTTAGGTTTGAACTCAGACCATCGTTCTTTAAGAGTAGAACGGTATTTAACTTCACAGATCATTGATTTCATGGATTTGCATTGAGGCAGATCAGTTCTGAAAGACACAAATACATCAGGGATATAAGTGTGCAATTCATCATTTATCCAATACTGGATCTCCATTGGTTGTTCACAATAATAATCAACATTAAAATCAAATTCCAGTGTCTCTATAAAATCTCTTTCCAAAGTAGATTCAAAGGCTCTATGGGTTTGATTTTTTTTACTGTAAACAAGTCCATGGAGAGAGGACGATCCTTTTCCTATTTTTCGAATGGGGGTGTTAATTTCTCGCATTTACTTTTGTTTTATTTACGGATTTTCTCGCCTAATATTGTTCATATCTCATATTCTTTTGTAAATAAAATAGGTTTTGACAATCAATATTCGCATTTACTTTGCAAATATACAGGAACGTTTCCTCAGCCCGGAGAGATATCGTTAGCACATAACGGTGTGTTGTTTCTTGATGAGCTTCCGGAGTTTAAAAGAACGGTTCTGGAGGTGATGAGACAGCCCTTGGAAGATAGAAAAATATGCATCTCCCGTGCAAAGTTCGCCATCGAATATCCGGCCAGTTTTATGCTGGTTTCTTCAATGAACCCTTGTCCTTGCGGATATCATAACCACCCGGAACGGGAATGTGTTTGTTCTCCCGGAATGGTGCAGAAATACCTTGGTCGTATCTCAGGCCCTCTGCTTGATAGAATTGATATTCACATAGAGATTGTTCCAGTTCCCTTCGATAAACTGGCAGAAGAATCAACGCCCGAATCTAGTTCTGCTATTCGTGAACGTGTGATCAATGCCCGTTTGATACAGGAAGAGCGGTTTAAGGAAAGTCAGGGTGTTTACTGTAATGCCCAAATGAGTTCAAAACAGCTGCGAACTTACGCAACACCCGATGTGGCAGGATCGGCATTGCTCAAGAACGCAATGCAAAGGCTTAACCTTTCAGCCAGGGCATACGATCGAATCTTGAAAGTGTCGCGTACAATTGCTGATCTCGGAGCCTGTGAGAAGGTAGAGGTGCAGCATATTGCTGAAGCTATCAATTATCGCAATCTTGACAGGGACGGATGGGGCGGATAAACAAAGAAGCGGATTGTCAATATAGGCAACCCGCTTCTTTGTTTGGAAAAGTATCTGTTAACGCAGACGATCAAGCGATCGTACCAGCTTCTCATCGTTTTGGATTCCCCGGATAGCCAGGAAAGTGAATACCATATTAATGGCCGGAAGCGATGCTGCTAAATGGTAGCCCCATCGTGATGGCAGGCCAAGTCTTGCGTCGGCAAACCACATGAAAGCAAGCATTGTCACGTAATAAACATCGATCAAAAGAAAATTGACGATGTTCAGTCTTATTTGAAGTTTCCGTTTTTTGTACAGAAATATGGAAGCAAATGCAACCAAAGGAATAAGAGCTGCGATTAAAGTCAACGGCCACGTATTGATGTGTAAAGCATCGATAGGAGGAGTTGCGGAAAAGCCTTTATAAGACAGGTCGAAAACATTTGCTGAAGTTGCAATGAACGACACCGGAGAAAAAACTACGATTGTCGATAAAATGGCAACAAGAAGCAAATATACAGTTTGAATACGTTGAATCATTTGATTGTTAATTATTTGATTAGCGTTGTTTTTTCCAGTTCAAATCACGCACTTTGTAAATGCGCTCTATAATTTCCACAATTTTTAGCCCTTCATGAAGGCTGGTTGTTATGGTATCGTTCCCTGTCAGCGTATCAACAACATTTCCTATAACGTAGTGATGGTTTTGCGCTGAACCTTTGTATAGGCCGTAATCGTTTGGCGGATTGCAAGGACTGAGCTGAGGCATAGTGTAATCCTTAACATGACAGTAAACCACCTCGTTCATGTATTGACCAGCTACTTTTACGGTTCCGTTTGATCCTATGATGGTAATACTGCTTTCGAAATTGTTGTCCCAAATGGCAGTCGAATAGTTGAGCACTCCCATTCCACCTCTTAAGAAATCGAAAAGAACGACGCCGCTATCTTCAAAGTCGGTAAGCAATTGATGATTGAAATCGTGAAAATTTCCCTTTATGTTGGTGATGTCTCCGAACAGCCAATACATTATGTCGATAAAATGAGAGAACTGGGTGAATAGAGTTCCTCCGTCTAATCGCGCATCACCATGCCAGTCGTCCGGACGGTAATAACGATCGTCTCTGTTCCAGAAGCAATTCAGTTGAACAAGATATATGTCTCCAAGGACTTTCTCTTCAACCATTTGTTTTAGCCACACAGAAGGAGGTGAATAACGATTTTGCATTACGCAAAACACGTCTCGGGACACTTCTTGTGATTTATTCAGAATGATTTCTGCATCGTTTCTGGTTAATGCAACCGGTTTTTCAATTACCACATGGCGATGAGTGTTCAGAGCTTTGATGGCGTAATCGGCGTGATAACCGTTAGGAGTACAGATGTTTACTACATCTATATCAAGCCCTGAATACAAAAGATCATCTATGGATGAAAAAAAAGGTTCCGGTGAATTCTTCAGTTGTAATGTTTCCTTCGGAAGAACATCGCATAGGGCGACCAGCTCGGCTCTATCGTCACGTCGGATCATTTCCGCGTGTCGTTTGCCGATATGCCCTTGTCCCACGACAGCAAACTTAATTTTTTCAGACATTATTGGTTAGTTTTAATCACGCTATTCTTTCGAAGGATATATTTTTCACCACTTTCAGAGCATAAAGCCTCTCCATTCGTATCAAAATGTAATTTATGCCCATATTCACTCACCCATCCGGTTTGACGCGCAGGATTGCCCATTACCAGCGCGTAGGGTTGAATGTCTTTGGTGATAACAGAGCCGGCTCCAATCATGGCAAATGTCCCGATCGTGATTCCGCATACCACTGTCGCGTTAGCACCAATACTTGCGCCTTTGCAGACTTTGGTCGCAAGATACTGATTTTTTCGGTTAACGGCACTACGGGGATTGATCACATTGGTAAATACAACTGAGGGTCCCAGAAAAACATCGTCTTCGCAAGTTACACCAGTATAGACCGATACGTTATTTTGCACCTTTACATTATTGCCAAGCACAACAAGGGGCGAAATTACCACATTTTGTCCAATATTACAATTACTTCCGACGATGGCACCAGACATTATGTGCGAAAAGTGCCATATTTTTGTTCCATTGCCGATCTGGCAACCTTCATCTATTATAGCTGTTTCATGTGCAAAATAACTCATTGGTCTTGGTTTTAGTTATCAAATTCTCCGGTGATTTTTTATGTTCTGTTTGCAGACAGACCCTCTTTTACCATCTTTGTAATGAATGTGAGTTGTTTTTCGTCCAGTTCTGTATGCATCGGGAGAGAAAGAACGCATGATGAAAGCATTTCCGTCACAGGGCAATTCCCCGCCTTGCAAAATTCGTTTTTGTAGGCTTTTTGCAAATGAAGAGGTACCGGATAATATATCATTGAAGGAATACCTGCGTTGTTCAACCATTTTTGAAGCGCATCCCGGTTAATCTCATTGAGAATAAGCGTGTACTGGTGAAAGACGTGTGTGGAAGATGGATTTCTTTGGGGGATTGTCACCCCGTCGCACATCTTTAATTCACGATCATAAAAATCAGCAGCGGCTTGTCGCGCAGCATTATATTCGTCAAGATGCTTGAGCTTTACCTCAAGAACCGCTGCCTGAATACTATCAAGGCGTGAATTGACTCCTACCCGGTCGTGGTAATAACGGACTGTCATGCCATGGTTGGCAATTGATCTGATTTTTGCAGCTAACTCGTCGTTGTTTGTAAAAATAGCTCCTCCATCACCAAAACAACCCAAATTCTTTGACGGGAAGAAAGAGGTGCAACCCACATCACCCATACATCCGGAACTCATTTTGCGTCCGTCTGAAAATGTATATGCCGATCCTATTGATTGACACGCATCTTCGATGATGAAAAGATTAAATTCCTGTGCGATAGCCAGAATCGCTTCCATATTTGCATTTTGCCCGAAAAGATGTACCGGAACAATAGCTTTCGTTTTTGGAGTAATCGCTTGTTTTATGGCCTCGACGGATATACAAAAATCAGTATCTACATCTACAAAAACTGGAGTAAGCCCCAATAATGCAGCCACCTCAGCGGTTGCTACAAAAGTAAACGAAGGAACGATAACTTCATCGCCGGGCTTGAGTCCGAGAGCCATCATTGAAATCTGCAACGCGTCGGTGCCGTTTCCTACCGGAATCACATGTTTGACTCCCAGATAAGCTTCCAGTTGTCGCTGAAAATCATTTACCTTACCACTTTTTATAAATACAGAAGAGTCTATTACCTCCTGAATTCCATGGTTCACCTCCGTTTTGATCTTTTCATATTGACCTTTAAGGTCAACCATCTGAATGGTATTCATATTCATTTGATTAAATTATCTTACAGGCCAACTCTTAATCCCAGCGTGAAGGTGAGGTTTTTGCCCTGTAGATATTCAGGTGTATACATGGAGAGATAACCTGCTGCGTTCGATCTGTATTCTCCGTATGTTTTGGCTCCCGTTGCATTGTGCCCTTCTATGTTACTCGAATCGACGTTGAACAGAAGAAATAAATTATTTATCACTTCGTAATTAGCACTGAATGAGATTGTTTTGTTCGTCCACACTTTGTCTTTCATGAACGGCTGGGATATTATTTTCAATATGTCCTTGTGGATGTAATCGTACTCGTTGCCATGACTGGCCGTTAAAAATGACCCTTGCAAAAATAGTCCCCGGGCAGGACGGCATGTAAGCGCCAGATACATTTCCTGTGAGTTGTCCCATAGATAACTTCCAAGAGTGTATCCGCCAGATGTGTAGTCGATTGCCGGGATAAAGTGTTTGTAAGTGCAAATGTTATTGCGTGTCCATTCGGCGATTAATGACCAGTCTTTAAAGGGGTAGTTACTCAAACGACCACCCAGTTTCCATGAAATCGGATTAGATTCCGGGTTAGAGGCTTTTAGTCGCTTAACGGAAAATTCATCGATATACATTGACAAGAACAGGTGTAGGTGATTGATGTTGCGCGAACTGATATTCAGAAACATCTGAGAGTTTTGGTTCTCTGAACCCATTGTCAACGTGTGATCTATCGATTTGTAAAAAGCCAAAGGAAGCAGATAAGCCAGCTGTATGTTCCGTTCTGCATAAATGATTGAATTCCCGAACGAGATGTTTAGTCCTGTCATAGGCTTAAATGTTAGCATGTTGGCTGCTATGTATTTACTCCTGTAACGATAGGATTTTTCGCCTGTATTTTGGACGTAGTAGTCGGTAGAGTCAATTACATTGGAAGTGAGCCATCCGTGGAAGAAGTTCAGCTCTACCCATTTGAAAGGATAAAGATTTAATGCCAGAAAGGGGAAAGAAGGTGTGTTTCCGGACAAAATATTCGATCCGTGATAATTGTCGCCCCACTGGATGTGATCTTTGGCATAGCCAATATTTCCCCAGTCCCAGGAGTAATACACTCCCGCACGCATTTCACTAAAATCACCTCCTGCATTGGTTCCGTTTGCTACCTTATATGCAGCACCGGGAGCCTGGGTAAGGTAGGAAGGCAACCTCATCAATGTGTCTTTGGCAGTGTACGGACTTTTCATTTGGGCATATTTCTCTCCTTTTGAAAGCAATTCTCCACTTTGAGAGTTATCCCGCAAGCTGGCATACAACGTGAAATGCTTTCCCAATTGGGTCATCAGTTCTGCACCAACAGTCCGTTGCGATATCGACCCGTTTTTATTTTTCAGAATTTCTCCTCCCAAAATAGGAGTCATTCTTATCCACATATCGCCGGAACGATAAAATACGCCGGGGTGCCACAACGATACTTTCGTGGAAGGCTCGTCAACTACGTCAAAGCGGGTGAAGGGGAGTTTCCCTGTTTCAAGAGCGAAGTCGTTCAGATAAAAAGAAACATCAGCTCGTTGGCGCTTTGAGAGCAGAGAGTCCAGAGCAGAAGCCTCTTGCAGTTTTGACGCGATAAACGTGCGGCTATAGGGTTTAATCGCAGAATTGATCTGGATGATGCCGTCGTTGGCCAACTCGTCAAGAAGATCATAAAGGGAGGAATACGACTGGTGTTGAGGAATGTTTTGAGCTGATATTCCAGCAGCGAACAATGCCATGATTAAGAGGATCAGTTGTCTTTTCATCGAGAATAATTTAAAGTTAAACATTCAGGAACTGCTCAAAATCAACTTCGTAGTTATTTGCTACGTACTTTTTTGAAAAGAATGTTGAAAAGAATAGTTGCAAGGTAATGCAAATCAGTTAAAAACAGACCGTGTTTTTCACAAGCATCCAAATATTTTTTCTCGGAAGCTTGTATTTCCTCTAATGATTTTGGCATATCGGCATAAAATGGGGGCAGTAACCCCGGCTTGTGGCGAACTCGTTGTTGTTGTAATTCTTCAGAATACAACGAAAAATATTGTTTGCTTAAAGGACGGACTCCAACCAGCTTCATATTCCCTTTGAGAAGGTTGGCCAGCATCGGCAATTCATCCAGCCAGTATCGTCTCAAAAACCGGCCTAATGTAGTTATTCTGAAATCGTGCTGGAATTTCCCTCCTTCACTCAGATTATTCTTGTTGTATAAGTATCCTTGCAGATAAGAAGAATAAGGGTACATGGTCCTTATTTTGTACACTTTAAACAGCTCATTGCCTTTTCCAACCCGTTCCAGTGCCAGCAAAAAACTATAATGTGCCGACTCAATTCGTAATGGTTCTTTCGTTTTTCTTGCAATAAAATATGAGAGACCTCCTATTTGAATTTCGTGGGCTATCTCAAAACCGGAAAAATAAGCTCTTCCAAATACTTCGGCTTTTGATAATGCCCTGCCTTTTCCTGCTGTAATCCAGAAATATAATTCGCGGGTAAGGTTTAGTTTTGGTAATACTCTGAAAATGATAAAATCACGTAAATATATTGTTTCGCGGAATAGTTTGTTTTTGCCGCCCAAAATCCTTCTTTTACGCTGTTGTAGCGCTTCAAAGCAACCGACAAACATGCCTCCGTATGGCAGTCGTTCGTTGATGGTTGCGAAAAATATATTTATTTCTCGTATGTCGTTGACCTGGTGTAAATTGATTATGGTAGAATAGCGGGTTTTGGATACTTTTTCGATATTGAAGCGTTCTATCGTATTGATCAGTAAGGTTGATGATAAAAATAATCCGGCATTATCCTGTAGAAAGTTCAGGAGTTCCTTTCCTTGATGCTTTATGATGTAGCTGGTCATGAAGTCTTTGACTTCATCATTTACAAAATGATCCTCCTTGTTGAGTGTGGTTTCATAATGGACTGTTTTCGAGTCTAGAAGTAATTCCGTCGGTACTTCAGCTTCGTGAAAACCAAAATAGACCGAAATGAGGATAGTTTCGACAACGAAAAGCAAAGTCGAAAATGATATAAACGCAATCTTTGAGTAATTATTAAACTCTGGGAAAATTATAAGTAAGATGAGGCCCGCAGCAAGAGCGGAGATGTCGGCCTTCAAACAACTTTTTGCAACGTGTTTTAGTTTGCGTTTGCGGAAGTTTAGGTATTTCTTAAAAGAGATGCCAAAGAAGAGCCATCCGAACAGGAATATGAAAAAAGGAAGCGTGTATTTTTCAATCGGATTTTGGCTGGTAAATGGAAGCAAGCCGACTGTGAAATAAAAAAGACAAACAGCAACAATAACATTAATAATCATGTAGATTACCAATGGATTGCTGTGGTGTTTTTTTATCATAGATTTCATATTGTACTTGTTTCTTCCCGCTTAAGAACGCATGAAAATGGCATTTAGAGAAGCCAACTCAAAAGTTATTATGTGGTTCATGATATTGAGAGGTAACAAACTCTTTCATTTTGCTAATATATCACTTATTTTCCGGAAGCAACCTTCAACGCATCATAAATGTTTGAACAAATATTTTCATCTCCGATTTCATTTGCAATGCCGGCTCTTTTCAACGAATTGTGAACTTGCTCGTTAACTCCAGAAAGGATTATTTTGATTTTATGATGGCGAGATAAACGAATAAAACTGTCGAGGTTATGCAAGCCGGTGGAGTCAATAAACGGCACCTTGCGCATTCTGATGATACGCGCCTTAGGCATTTCGGCTACCTGCGACACTACTTCGTCAAATTTATTGGCAATTCCGAAAAAGAACGGTCCGTTAATTTCATACACCTCTACACCAGCCGGAATATCCAGTTTTTCGTCACTGGCTGTTGATTCCTGATAAACGGCAGCGGATACATCGTCAGTGAACACCGTAATGTGAGAAGTTTCAGTCAGGCGTTTAATGAGTAACAACATAGCCAACAACAAGCCAATGGTAATGGCGATGGTAAGGTCGAAAATGACTGTTAAACTGAAAGTTACCAGTAATACAGATACGTCAGATTTTGAGTTTTTGAGTAATGAGCGAAAGGTTCTCCATTCACTCATGTTGTATGAAACTACAATTAACACTCCGGCCAGACACGACATGGGAATGTGTTGAGCCAAAGGCGATAAAAACAATAAAATCAACAAAAGAACAATCGCATGTATGATTCCAGCTACCGGGGTGCGACCTCCGTTGTTTATGTTGGTCATTGTGCGGGCAATGGCTCCGGTGGCGGGTATTCCTCCGAATAATGGTGTAACTAAATTGGCAATTCCTTGCCCGATCAGTTCGGTGTTCGAGTCGTGTTTGTCGCCAATAACGCCATCGGCAACCATGGCAGACAGTAGGGACTCAATGGCTCCCAGCATGGCGATGGTGAAAGCCGGAGGTAAAAGGTGCTGTATGGTGGCAAAATCGAAATGAAGCCCTACCGGCTGCGGCATACTCGCCTGTATGGTGAACCTGTCACCTATTGTTTCAATGCCCAGATTATAACCCAGATGACGAATTAGCCATGCAACGAAGGTCACCAAAACGATGGCGATCAGAGTGCCCGGTATTTTTTTTGTGATTTTGGTGAAAGAAACAATGATTAAAATCGTGATTGCACAGGTTAGGACAGACCAAATGCCAATTCCGGAAAAGTGCTCGAAATAGACAATCCATTTGTCTATAAAACTTGCCGGAACTTTATCAAGCTGCATTCCGGTAGCATCTTTTACCTGTGTGGTGAAGATAGTCAGTGCGATACCGCTGGTGAATCCGACAATGACAGGAAAAGGAATAAACTTGATGACATTCCCGAGTTTAAGTACCCCCATTGTTATGAGCATGACACCTGCCATTACGGTGGCAATGGCAAGACCGGTAATGCCGTATTGCTGTATGATGCCGTAAACAATGACAATAAATGCACCGGTAGGGCCGCCAATTTGAACTTTGCTGCCTCCGAAGAAGGAGATGATGAAGCCGGCAATAATAGCAGTAATTAAGCCTTTTTCGGGAGAAACACCCGATGCGATACCAAACGCGATAGCTAACGGAAGGGCAACAATGCCAACGATGACGCCAGCCATTAAATCTTTGTAGAACTGAGCCTGATTATAGTTCTTCAGAGTTCCAAAAAGTTTGGGAGAAAAGACCATATTGTAGGTAAAGAATTTTCTTGCAAAATTAAGCTAAAATATGCAGGGATGAAACCAAAATAAAAGCCTCTTTGGTTCTATTAGTAAAAAAAATACTTTCAATTGTTTTTACGCACAACAAAGTTAGCCTTTTCATGTTTAAATCATGGCAAACGAACCAAACGGACTCTGAAAACAGAAAAGGAAATTCATAAAAATTATCTATTTTTGTCATCTCGTTTCTTCTTGGCTGAAATGCAACAGGTAAAGAAGTTGCGGCATGTACATCTCTTTTATGTGAAGCTTGCATTGTGCTTTCTGCCTATGTTTAATACTACCCACAGAACGAATTTCAGATTGGCATTTATAGCCGTTGCATCTGCTATTGCCTTGATCTCCCTCTTTTTTACCAATAAACTGGTGAGTCAGCTTGCCAATGAAGAGCGTAATAAAGTTGCTGTGTGGGCAGAAGCGACACGTTTGGCGGCAAGTGCCGATTATCAGTCGGATCTTACGTTGGTGATGCGTGTGTTGGAAAGCAATACCACTATCCCGGTAGTTATTGTTGATGGGAACGACAATTACATCACTTCCCGTAACATAACAGAGCCGAGTAAAAATCTGGACGAATTTCGTCATTCTTATATTGCTCGCTTTAAGAAAAAGCATCCTCCGATTGAAATTTCAATATCGCCGACGATTCGCCAATACATTTATTATGATGATTCGATCCTGATAAAAGAGTTGGCCTATTTTCCTTACATTCAGTTAGGGGTGATTGCTCTTTTTATTCTGCTGTCGTTTCTGGCATTTGCCGGAACAAAACGAGCTGAACAAAATCAGGTTTGGGTAGGGCTCTCAAAAGAGACGGCGCATCAGTTGGGTACTCCTATTTCTTCATTGATGGCCTGGGCAGAGTTGCTGAAAGATCGTTATCCGCAAGATACTCTTCTGCCGGAAATGGAAAACGACATCATGCGGCTGAAAACCATTGCCGAGCGTTTTTCAAAAATAGGTTCAAAAACAGAACTTATTCCAATCCCATTAAATGACGCTTTGGGGGATGCGATTGCTTACATGCGCAAGCGTATTTCCAGTAAAGTAACCATTGACGTTATTAATACCACCAAAGAAAATTCGGAGGTGTCTCTTAACCTTCCCTTGTTTGAATGGGTAATCGAAAATTTGTGTAAAAATGCTATTGACGCCATGGATGGAAGCGGATCAATAACCATTACAATGAGTGAGCAGGCAAAATATTATGTTGTTGATGTACAAGACACCGGCAAAGGAATGCCGAAATCGATGTATAAAACGGTTTTTCATCCCGGATTTACTACCAAAAAACGCGGTTGGGGATTGGGATTGTCGCTTGCAAAAAGAATAGTGGAAGAATACCACGAAGGTCGTATCTTTGTAAAACAATCGGAGGTGGGCAAAGGAACAACATTCCGGATTCTACTCCGAAAGTTTAACTGATAAATTCAATTTTCCACAAGCTTGTGATTGCTTGTTAATAAGGTGTTTGTGGAGGTATGAATTCTAATTGCTGGCGAAATATAACATGATGGCTTTTGAGTGGAAGTTAAGTCTTATGACTTCTTTTACTTTTTGTCCCCGTCGCTTCGGCCGGGATGTTCCACTTGACACAAAAAGGAAACACAAAAAGTCAAGGCTATGCCCGCTTCACTTGTTTTTTAGCTTACGCTGGCCATTGGTTGGTTCACAGGACAAGGCCGCTCCAATCTGCATGGGCAAGATACGTAAGAATAGAGAAAGATTATTTTTATAATCTATTGAGAAGCCAGGCCCGAAGGGTAAACGAAGAATACCAAACCGACGAAAAGCTGTTTGAGTGAGTAGGCCAGCTACAAAAACTTGTTAGTGAGAATATGTTTTGTGGCCGAGCGAACGAGTTCTTTTCGTCACTGTTTTTGCTTACTTTTTGCGCCAAAAAGTAAGGCCTGCCGCAGGCAAAGAACAAATTAATCAACGCGAATTATAATTCTATACGAAAAAATAAATTATTTACATATGAGAATAGCATTAATCGGATACGGTAAGATGGGGCATGAGATTGAACAAATTGCCCTGAACAGAGGTCATGAAATTGTGTCAATCATTGATATGGACAATACAGGAGAATTCGACTCGGAGGCATTTCGCAGTGCCGATGTTGCAATTGAGTTTACCCGACCTGAAGTGGCCATGAGCAATCTTTCCCGTTGTTTTGACGCACAGGTGCCTGTGGTGTGTGGTACAACAGGGTGGACAGCACATCTGGAAGAAGTGAAGAAAGAGATGGCTTATAAAAACGCCACACTCTTCTGGGCTTCCAACTTTAGTCTCGGAGTTAATATATTTGCTGCAGTAAACCGTTATCTGGCCAAAATCATGAATAGTTACCCTGACTATAATGTAAGCATGGTAGAGGTGCATCATACCCAAAAACTGGATGCTCCCAGCGGGACGGCCATTACCCTTGCCGAAGGTATTCTGGACGAACTCGACCGCAAAAGCAAATGGGTGAAGGAAGTAGAAGGTTGTTCTGAAGATCTGGCTATCGTATCCAAGAGAGAAGGGGCAGTGCCGGGCATTCATGAAATCATCTACGAATCGGAAATGGACGTCATTAGCATTAAACATGATGCCAAAACACGCCGTGGATTTGCTCTTGGAGCTGTTCTTGCGGCTGAATTTACAGCCGGAAAGAAGGGCTTTATTACCATGAGTGACCTCTTGCCGTTCTGATAATTAATTGATTTTCATTAGACAGCAATTTATTTGAAAAAATAATAGGTAAAAAGCTTGCGCATTCCAAAAAGTTGACCTACCTTTGCACACGCAAAAGCAAGGCTCCGTAGCTCAACTGAATAGAGCATCTGACTACGGATCAGAAGGTTACAGGTTTGAATCCTGTCGGAGTCACAAGCTTTAAGCCAATTTCTTAGTAAATAGGGAATTGGCTTTTTTTTATGTCTGAAAAATCCCGGATTACTAATAAAAATGGCTCACCTACAAAAGTTGAGGGGGATGCCAGATTTTCTATCTTGCGAATAATCTTCCGTTAGAAAATATCAATCTACTTAGACAATTTGGGATTGTACACATTAAATTCAAAATTACTTTTACCCAGCAAACCTTCTTCGGTAACTCCTTCAATATTGCCGACAAAACGGGTATTGATATCGGAGCAGAAGAACTCCAGAGTAGCTTCCCCCTTTTCATTAGTTACTATCATAGGTTCCCAAAGCAAAGTGTTGCGAAAATCTGGCAATGGATCGTTGAGTGAATCCGAGTTGTCATATTTAGGTTCATAAAACTCTCGATGGGCATAATAGGCTTTAATACGGGAAAGGTTGTTCATTGTCAATAGCTCTTCCTCAGTAAATTTTGGATAAGAATATGTGATCTGAGATTCTGATGAAAAGGTATAAGGGCCAGATCCACTCCCATTAAGCCACTTAAATCCTTCATAACGTTTGTAGGATTTTCCATCAATAGGTTTGGTGTTTTTTTTATCGTTTTCGTGAATTGGACAATTTAAGTAACCGGAAACACAAACATAATCCATACAATAATCCGATTTTGCAATACTATCCAGATGTCCCAAATATTTATCCCTGAACGTTGAGATACCTGTTCCTTTGACCGTAACCTCTGCTAGTTTAACGGTTCCATGCCCTTCCACAACGAGATCGCCCGTATTCTCTATTTTCTTTGATAATACAGCAGGAAAGGGATAATTGATCTCTTTTGTTTTTGTGATTTCATTTATCTTCCCGAAAGGTTCGGCGATGCTAATGCGGGGCATGAACTCTTCCCGAGCCATAGGTTTGAGGTAAACATATCCTCCCTGCCACACTTGTAAATGCTCCGGGGTAACGGTGAACCGACCTGCCGAATCGGGTACAATAAAGTCTTTGTTGTTATTACTACCGGGATTGAAGGCCATGACAAACTGCTGTATTCCCTTGCTCTTTTTTAGTTGCCGGGTGACATGCGCTTCTCCTGTAATTCCATCGAAAATAATGGGTCGGTTTTTATTGCTGTTTTCCCGTAAGGCTGTCTCACTCCATACGTACCGCCGCCACCCCTGGGTGAGTAGGAGTAAGTCGAGGGCTTCATCACGATCGTTGTTTTTTTCGTCGAAATAATAGGCCGGGTCGTAGATTTTTCCTCTCAGTTGCGAGGTAAGAAAACAATGAGACAAGATATTGACCGGGTCATTGGTATTTCGGTAGAGTTTATCATACACATTTATCCCGAGATTGGCTACTACCGGCTGTCCCTGATCGTCGGTTACTTTTATCTTCAATTGAACTTTACCCCGTGTTTCATACCTGTCTTTATCTGGGAGGGCTTCGATATGAAGTTTCTTTTCCGGATGTATATACACCAGCCGTTCAGCTACTGGCAGCAGTCTGTCGGTAAAGAGTGTGAACTCTGCGATGCCCTGACAGGGGAACTCCTTCAGGGGTATCTTTATCTTCAGTACCCGGTTCAGAGTGGCCTTTGCCATGCAGTAAACCACCCCCCCCTTACCTGCGCCCGTAGGCAGATGGAGCGTTGGGGTAGTGACGGACTTTGCAAGACAAGAAACTCAAGGTAATCTTTCTTTCTCCCTGTCAATTGAAGGGTGATGCCTTCCGGCATGACTTTTGGCAGATAGATCACAGTGTCGGGATCGGAAAGACGGATGCTATATTGCTTGCCTGCCTCTGGGGTAAAGACCAGACTGCCCATGCCGGCATGAGTGCTTTTGAATTTAACCAAAGGCACTGCGTCTTCCAACAGGGTTCCCGCTGCATCGACGGACAGCCCTTTAACGTTTATCGCTTTGAAAGCCAGCTTGCCCGGTATGCCGGACACTAAATGGCCTCCTTCGGGAAAAGTGGTAAATTGGATGGGGTATTTTGTCTCGGTTTGTGACTTAGCGGCAAGGTCGATCAATGCTTGGGGTTTGACCTGTTTTTTGATCTCTACTCTGCGCACGGCTTTCATTTCTTCACCGTTGGCAAGGAAGGAGTATTGGGAGAATCCCTCTAACAGGTAATTTCCCTCAGGGAGAGAATCGGGAAGAAACACATGTCCTTGGGAAAAACCATTCTCAACGGGGTACTTCTCCTGCCAAACAATCTTCCAGGTGTCTTCATGGATCAATTGCAGGTAGAGGGTTTTGCTCAAAAGAGATGGGGTAAAATACTGTGCATCGAGCAGGTATGCTTTAAACCACAAATCTTCACATGTTTCGTAAATACCTTTGCTTGGCTGAATGTAAATCAATTCCGGCGCATTGTTTTTGACAAGGCTTTGCAACTGTTCCGCCAGCTTATCTCCAAACGGACAAACGGCCTGAGAAAAGACAGAAAAGATGTCTATGATAAGAAAACCGACTAATAAGGGCCATTTACCATGCCGGCTTATTGCCGAACCTGTTTTTAACGCAAATGTAATGTTTCTTTTGATGTTCATTGGGAATTATATTTGAAATGACTCCCAAAAATACACCATGTTTTTGAGATACGTAATGGTATTTGAGGATGTTTTGTGATTTAAACGCTCACTTCAATCTGTTTAATGATAACGTAATAAGATAAAGTGATATTTTTTGAAAGTGAAGGTGGTAGTCCCGCCGGGAATCGAACCCGGATTTAAAGTTTAGGAAACTTTCGTTCTATCCATTGAACTACAGGACCGCTGATTGGGCGAACAAAAATACTATTATTCTGTAATAATTTCAAGTATTCTTTTATGTAAAAAGCGCAAACGTCATTTTGACCTTTGCGCTTTTTTTTGTGGTGCCACCAGGAATCGAACCGGGGACACAAGGATTTTCAGTCCTTTGCTCTACCAACTGAGCTATGGCACCATCGTTGTTTTGCGGATGCAAAGGTAGGTAAAATAATTGAACGTCCCAAATTATTTTTCAACTTTTTTCTTCTCTGTTGACGGACAGAGATTTGCAAAAAGTTGATTGTAGATATTTCTTTGAGAAGTGAGGTTTTAAGAGATGGTGAAGTTGTAACTGTTGGTTGAAACTTCACCATCTCATTATCTCATATACTCGCCAGCTGTTTAATATGCTCTGGCAAATACTACACGTTGTGCCGAAGGTTTGCCTGTTACCATGCAGACGCCCGGCGTTTTGTCGCCTTCGAGCGGAATGCAGCGGATGGTTGCTTTGGTATCGGCTTTGATCTTTTCTTCGGTTTCGGTGGTGCCATCCCAGTGACACAGGAGCAAGCCTCCTTTTTCGATCTCTACCTTAAATTCGTCGTAACTGTTTACTTCGCGGGTTACCGATGTGCGGTAATCGAAAGCTTTAGTATAAATGTTTTCCTGAATGGTGTCGAGCAAGTCTTTGATGTATTGTTCAACGTTTTCGACCGAACGGGTCTCTTTTGTCAACGTGTCGCGACGAGCTACTTCGATGGTGCCGTTTTCGAGGTCGCGAGCGCCTAATGCGAGGCGTACGGGAACTCCCTTCAATTCGTATTCGGCAAACTTCCATCCCGGTTTCTTGGCGTCGTTGTTGTCGTATTTCACGCTTACGCCCAGAGCTCTTAGTTTAGCGGTGATTTCGGCAACCTTTTCGTCGATCTTAGCCAGCTGTTCGTCGTTCTTGTAAATTGGAACGATGACAACCTGATAAGGAGCGAGTTTCGGAGGCAATACTAAGCCGTTGTCGTCGGAGTGACACATGATGAGCGCTCCCATAAGACGGGTAGAAACACCCCATGAGGTTGCCCATACGTAATCGCGTGTGCCTTCTTTCGAAGCGAAAGTTACGTCGAATGCTTTCGCGAAGTTTTGACCCAGGAAGTGCGATGTTCCGGCCTGTAAAGCTTTACCATCCTGCATTAAGGCTTCGATACAGAAAGTTTCAACAGCACCGGCAAAACGTTCGTTAGCCGATTTGATGCCTTTTACCACCGGCATAGCCATGAATTGTTCGGCAAATGTGGCGTATACATCCAGCATCTGGCGGGTTTCTTTCAAAGCTTCGGCTTCGGTAGCGTGGGCGGTGTGACCTTCCTGCCAGAGGAATTCTGCTGTACGCAGGAACAGGCGGGTACGCATTTCCCAGCGAACCACGTTGGCCCATTGATTGATGAGGATAGGCAGGTCTCGGTACGATTGAATCCAGTTTTTATAGGTATTCCAGATGATGGTTTCGGAGGTTGGGCGAACAATCAGTTCTTCTTCCAGTTTAGCGGCAGGATCAACTACCACGCCTTTGCCATCGGGGCTGTTTTTGAGGCGATAGTGAGTTACCACGGCGCATTCTTTGGCAAAACCTTCCACGTGGTCGGCTTCTTTGCTCAAAAATGATTTCGGAATAAACAGAGGGAAATAAGCGTTTTGGTGACCGGTTTCCTTGAACATGCGGTCGAGTTCGGCCTGCATCTTTTCCCAGATGGCATAGCCGTAAGGTTTGATGACCATGCAACCGCGAACAGCCGAGCTTTCGGCCAGGTCGGCTTTAATTACCAAATCCTGATACCATTGCGAATAATCAACGCTTCGGGAGGTGAGTTCTTTTAATTCTGCCATGTTGTTAGATTAAAGAACAAAGAATAAAAAACAAAGACAAAACAGTCAGTTGTCAATTATTTCGTTGCTCTAATTTATGTGTTTGGATTGAAAATCAGCTAAGCAAGTCGTGTGACTTGTCGTTTTTTTGCGACTGCAAAGATACGATTTTCTTGGTAGGTGATAAAATCAAAATGCACTGAGCTAAGAGCGCGCGAAATCGTTCTTAGTCAGTGTTGATATTGAGGAATGTCAGTCCGGTAATCCTGCGTGTTAGTGAAAAATTATTGTTCAAATTCTGCAATCGTTGTCTCAATGATCGCAATGCATTCCAGCAATTGACTTTCGGTTATTACTAACGGGGGAGCAAACCGGATAATGTTGGTGTGGGTCGGTTTGGCTAGAAGTCCGCGCTCTTTTAACCGGAGGCAAATTTCCCAGGCAAGATTTTTGGTTTGATCGTTGTTGATAATTAAGGCGTTTAGTAATCCTTTGCCGCGTACAAAAGAGGCTACGTGAGATTTTTGGCAAAGCTTTTGCATCGCGTCGCGGAACAACACCCCCAACCGGGCCGCATTTTCGGTCAGCTTCTCCTCTTCAATTACCTGAAGTGCGGCAATGGCTACGGCGTCTGCAATCGGGTTGCCGCCAAAAGTTGAACCGTGCTGGCCGGGTTTGAATACATCCATGATCTCGGAAGAAGAGAGTACGGCCGAAACCGGATAAACGCCTCCCGACAGTGCTTTGCCGAGAATCAGGATGTCAGGATGAACATTTTCGTAGTCGCAGGCAAGCAGTTTGCCGGTACGTCCGATGCCTGTTTGCACCTCGTCGGCGATAAAAAGGATGTTGTTTTTTCTGCAAAGCTCATAGCAACTACGCAGATAGCCGTCGTCGGGAACATAAGCGCCGGCCTCGCCCTGAATCGGTTCCACCAGAAAGCCTACAATATTTTGATTCTCTGCAATAGTTTTCTCCAACGCGGGAACATCGTTGTATGGAATGACTATAAAACCGGGAGTATAGGGCCCGTAGTTAGTGTAAGCATCCGGATCGACCGAAAAAGAAATAATGGTGGTGGTGCGTCCGTGAAAATTATTCTCGCAAACGATGATTTTTGCCTGATTGGAGGGAATGCCCATCTTCTCGTAGGCGTATTTCCGGCAAAGCTTCAGCGCTGTTTCCACCGCTTCGGCGCCGGTATTCATCGGCAGCACTTTCTCATAACCGAAATAACGGGTCACAAACTCTTCGTATTCACCCAGCTTGCTGTTGTAAAATGCCCGTGAAGTAAGGGTGAGTTTTTGAGCTTGTCCGATAAGTGTGTCGATGATTTTCGGGTGGCAATGTCCCTGATTGACGGCGGAGTAGGCGGAAAGAAAATCGTAATATCGGTTTCCTTCAACGTCATAGACAAAAACGCCTTCGCCACGTTCGAGAACGACCGGAAGCGGGTGGTAGTTATGAGCTCCGAATTTGTCTTCGAGAGCCATCAGGTCGGCTGAAGTGAGTTTTGAGGTATTCATATTGTCGTCTCTGTTTTGTCCACTAAAGTTTGCCGAGAAAGTCTAAAAGATTTCAGCCATCATGCAACGAACACTTCCTCCTCCAACTTGCTCGATGGTCGGAATAGGGCAGATAATCAGTTCGTTGAAAGATTTTAATTTGTCAATCTGATTTACAGTCAGAGAGTCATGTGCCGACTGAGACATGACCAAAAAATGTTTGCCTGAGTCATTTTGCAATTGTAGCATATTTCCAGCAAAGTGATGCATTTGTTCTTCCGAAATTTCAATGATTTCTTTGCCGAAACGGGTGATATATTCCGTTACGATCTTTCGCTCTGTCGGATCGTCGATACTGGTGAGGCATACGACGGCGAATTTGTCGGCAACGCACATCATGACGTTGGTGTGATAAACGTTCTTCCGTTTGCCATTGACGGTGTGGCGTGCCGTAAAAAGGATTGGCTCGTAGTTGTAAATCCGGCAGTACTGTTCCACGGCCGACTGATCTGTACGTTCCGACAATGCGGCGTAGGCAATCCCGTTTTTTCGGTCAAGGACAAGGCTTCCGGTGCCTTCCAAAAAATGTTTGTCTTCCTCCCATACGCTGATATTATCTACATTGTCCAGTATTTTCCCCTGTTGTTCAATTGCTTCCAAAATTTCCAGCCGCCTTTCCAGCCGCCGATTGTGAGCGAACATCGGATAAATGACTACCAGACCTCCTTCGTGAAACGAAACCCAGTTGTTCGGAAAGATTGCGTCGGGTTTGTGAGGATGGAGGGTGTCTTTGATGACGATGACTTCAATATCGTTTGCCCGGAGTTGCGTCGTCATGGCCTGAAATTCTTCCAAGGCATCCCGTTGAATATCTTCAGGTGAGATGTCGGGCTCTTTCTGGAAGAAATTATTCACGGCGGTCTGTCGATTGTAGCCGAAGGCTGCCGGTTCTATCATCAAAACGCATTTTGCAATAGAACTGTCCGGCTGATTCGAGAGTGATGTTTTTGTTTCCATATTGTTCGGGTTATTCTCTGATTAAAGGTAATGTGGAACAGCGGAGCAGGCCTCCCATTTTCGCGATTTCCTGATATGGAATCTTTTCAATGGTTAAGTTCCATTCTGTTTCCATGTGACGGTTGAGGCGTGTGAAAGTAGTTTCGGAAACAACAACCGAAGGTGAAATACTGAATACGTTGCTGTTCATTCGGTACATCTCTTCGGTGTCGATTTCAAAAACGTTTTGTCTGCCAAAAAATTCAAGAAGCATTTGATAGTCATCTTCTTTGGCAAAACCATCTTTGTAAATGATGGCTTTGTTGTTGCCTACGGTCATAAAGGTGCAATCAAGATGCAAAACCCCTTTTCTTGGGTCGGTGTCGTGTTTGCGCAGTTCGAGCGGAATAAACGCCTTCTCAGGAAAGAGTTCCCGTAGAAAATGAAGTGCGTAGAGATTCGTCCGCGCAGTTTTGGTTTGCGGATAGTCGGCGGCAGTGTAAATGCCGACAAAAATCGTGTCGCCCTTTTGAATGATATCGCCTCCTTCGAAATGAGCTTTCTCGGGGAGATTATATATTTTATTGAATGCTATTTGGTTGTAAATATTCTTATAAGCCTCTTTTTCGTCTTCACGATCAGGGATAATGTTGGAGTTGATGATTTTGTCGTCGATGACAATGGCAACATCCCGGGCAAAAATCTGATTGCAGTTTTCCAGTGTTTCGGGGCGGAATACCTGTACGTTATACCGGAGCAGGATGTCTTCGAACGCGTCGATCTCTTTTTTGACGGCTTCTTCTGTGGGGTAAATGCCCATGGAGACAGACTCGTAAGATCTTGCGTCGAAAGTTTCACGCAAGGTTGGAGCAGAACCGAGTGAGGCGGGTTGTCCTAGCACGACGGTTTTTAACGTAGATGTTTCATCTTTGATATTCAGATTCATACGGCTCGTGGTAAGGTTTGAGACTCAAAGATTGGCTGTCTTTCATTTACAAATATACAATAACCGAATGCGAAGTGCATAAATATCTGTAATTGTTGTTGGCGGAATACTGCGTTGTTTCATGGCGATAACAATGACCGGTTTGGAATGTTCTCTTAATGAAACCTTTATTGTTGTGTAATATTGTACATCGTTCTCTAAATTATCTTTGTCTTGAACAGAGAGTGAAGATTTTGGGGTAATTTAATGAGGAGGAAAGATGAGTAAAATTGAAATTATAGAATATTCCGATCGTTATAAAGAAGATTTTAAGCGATTGAACTGCGAGTGGATACAGAAATATTTCTGGATTGAGCCGACAGATGAAGCCGTCCTGAACCGTCCGGACGAGGCCGTTATTGCAAAAGGCGGATATATTTTCTTTGCCCGATTGAATAATGTGATTGTGGGAACCTGCGCGCTGATGCGTGTAGATCCGTATGTGTACGAACTGGGCAAAATGGCAGTGGCAGAAGCTTACCGGGAACTTGGTATCGGTACTTTGCTGATGAAAAGCGTGATTGCCAAAGCTAAAAGAATGAGGATGCGCAAACTGGTGCTGTACTCAAATACCCGGCTTCATGCCGCAATCAACATGTATATCCGGTTCGGGTTTTACATGGTTCCTAAAACCGATTTTCACAATTACCGTGCGAACGTGAAAATGGAACTGAAGCTGATGGAAAGAGGTTTGCGCCGATCATTCAAGCCCAAAGAAGAGTGCAGGCTTGATGCCTTGGGGTGAAAGTGCAATTGTTTGTTTTATAGCTTTTTGAGCTATATTCTGCTTTTCGAATAAAGACGGTTTTGTGTGCAAATTGACACGGGAATAGTTGATAATAAAGAGTTTTAACAATAAAAGCCCGCTGAAACTTTCCATTTCGGCAGGCTTTTGCTATTTTTGCAATCCCTAAATTTTTGGATGCGACAGTTTTGGCTGTCTGCGGCAGAGTCCTTTGTATGCGCTTTATGCGTATGATCGGGCCCTGTTTTTGTGTTGAAAGACAATAAATTTATATATCAAACCAGAAACCTTATGAGTCTAAAAATTGTAGTATTAGCAAAACAAGTGCCAGATACCCGCAATGTGGGTAAGGACGCCATGAAAGCCGACGGGACGGTAAACCGTGCAGCTCTGCCTGCGATTTATAACCCCGAAGACTTGAATGCTCTCGAGCAAGCTTTGCGATTGAAAGACCGTTTCGAAGGTTCCACCGTTACCATCGTGACCATGGGCCCCGGACGTGCCGCAGAAATTATTCGCGAAAGCCTCTACCGGGGTGCCGACAACGGTTACCTTCTTACAGACCGTGCTTTTGCCGGTTCCGACACACTTGCAACTTCTTACGCGCTCTCCTGCGCAATCAAAAATCTTCCCGAAGTAGACGTGATTGTTTGCGGTCGTCAGGCAATCGACGGTGATACTGCTCAGGTAGGTCCTCAGGTGGCCGAAAAACTGGGCTTGCCACAAATTACTTATGCAGAAGAAATTCTTGACGTAAAAGACGGTAAAATTACCGTAAAACGTCGCCTCGAACGAGGTGTGGAAGTGGTTGAAGGTAAATTGCCAATTCTGATTACTGTCAACGGTTCTGCTCCTGACTGTCGTCCGCGTCATGCCAAGTTAGTGATGAAATACCACCACGCCAAAACAGTGACCGAACGTCAGGAACAAAACGATGATTACATGTTCATGTTTGACAAACGTCCTTATCTGAATATTACAGAATGGAGCGTGAATGATATTCAAACCGATGTTAACTGGTTGGGTCTTAAAGGTTCTCCTACAAAGGTTAAAGCTATCGAAAATGTTGTTTTTCAGGCCAAAGAAAGCAAACGTCTGGCTGGTAAAGACACTGAAATCGATGAGTTGATGAAAGAACTTATTGCAAACCACACAATCGGATAATCAATTGTCGGGATAGATGACCTTCGGGTCGGATAACTGTCTCATAAACAAAACAAAAACGAAAAACATGAACAATATTATAGTTTATCTCGAAATTGAAGAGGGTGTTGTTGCTGATGTAAGCCTTGAACTGCTTACCAAAGCCCGCTCCTTGGCAACTAAACTGAAATGTAAACTCGAAGCGCTTGCTGTCGGTTCTCAACTGGATGGCATTGGTGCTCAGGTTTTCCAATATGGCGTCGACAAATTATATCTTGCCGACGACGCCCGCCTCTATCCTTACACATCATTGCCTCATACCTCGGTATTGGTCAATCTTTTCAAGGAAGAAAAACCGCAAATCGCCCTGATGGGTGCTACCAGCATCGGTCGTGACCTCGGTCCCCGCGTATCTTCAGCTCTGTTCAGCGGTCTTACAGCTGACTGTACAGCGCTTGAAATTGGTGACCACGAAGACAAAAAAGAAGGTAAATCGTATACCGATCTTCTTTATCAGATCCGTCCTGCTTTCGGTGGTAACATCGTGGCAACCATCATCAACCCCGAATGCCGTCCACAGATGGCTACCGTTCGTGAAGGTGTGATGAAAAAAGAAATTTTCGATGCCAACTACAAAGGTGAAGTTGTTAACCTTGAGGTGGCAAAATATGTAAGCGATTCTGACTTTGTGGTCAGCGTGATTGAACGCCACATGGAAAAATCGAAGAGCAATCTGAAATCGTCTCCTATTATCGTGGCTGGCGGTTACGGTATGGGTTCGAAAGAAAATTTCAAATTGCTTGAAGAACTTGCTTCCGTTTTGGGTGGTGAGGTAGGCGCTTCACGTGCTGCTGTCGATGCAGGTTTCGCTGAACATGATATGCAAATCGGTCAGACCGGGGTTACCGTTCGCCCTAAATTGTATATTGCCTGTGGTATTTCCGGTCAGATTCAGCACATTGCCGGTATGCAGGAAAGTTCCATCATCATTGCCATCAACAATGACGAAAACGCTCCGATCAATGCAATTTCCGACTACGTGATTACTGCTAACGTGGAAGACGTAGTGCCGAAAATGATCAAGTATTACAAACAGAACAGCAAGTAAAAACAGATGGTGAGAAAGCGAGACTGTGAAAAAGTGAGTGTTGACTCGCAACTTCACATCCTTACCACCTCACTGCTAAACACTAAGCCATGGCAAATTTCTATTTAGATAAACCCGAACTCAAATTCCATCTTACTCATCCGTTGATGGAAAAGATAGTGGCGCTCAAAGAGCAGAACTATCGTGAAAAAGATACATTTGATTATGCTCCTCAGGATTTTGAGGATGCTATCGATAGTTACAACCACGTGATGGAGATCATCGGTGAAATTTGTGGCGACATTATCGCTCCGAATGCCGAAGATGTTGACCATGAAGGTCCTCACGTAGTTGACAACCGTGTGGTATATGCCCGCGGAACACAGGAAAATCACGAAGCTTTGAAGAAAGCCGGCGTTTACGGTATCTCTTTGCCCCGCGAATACGGAGGCTTGAACTTCCCGATGGTGCCTTACGTGATGACCGGTGAAATCGTATCGCGTGCCGATGCTGGTTTTGCTAACATCTGGGGTTTACAGGACTGTGCCGAAACGATTCATGAATTTGCTTCGAAAGAGATTCGCGAAGAGTTTCTTCCCCGCATCAATCAGGGTGAAACCTGTTCGATGGACCTGACCGAACCGGATGCCGGTTCCGACCTTCAGGCCGTGATGTTGAAAGCTACTTACGACGAAAAGAAAAAGATGTGGTTGCTCAACGGTGTGAAACGCTTCATTACCAACGGTGACGCTCAGATCAAATTGGTGTTGGCCCGCTCTGAAGCCGGTACATCAGATGGTCGCGGTCTTTCTTATTTTGTTGTTGACAATCCGTTCGACAGCTCAATGAAAGTACGTCGTATCGAAAATAAACTCGGTATCAAAGGTTCTCCAACCTGCGAACTCGTGTTTACAAATACTCCTGCCAAAATGGTGGGTGAACCCAAAATGGGCTTGATTAAATACGTGATGTCGCTGATGAACGGTGCTCGTCTGGGTGTAGGTGCTCAGTCGGTAGGTGTTGCTCAGGCTGCTTACGACGAAGCGTTGGCTTATGCTAAAGACCGTGCTCAGTTCGGCAAAGCTATCATCGAATTCCCTGCGGTATTCGAAATGCTGGCCATCATGAAAGCCAAAGTGGATGCTGCCCGTGCTTTGTTGTACGAATGTACCCGTTTTGTGGATGTTTACAAAGCATATGGCTCTATTGCCGACGAACGTCCGTTGACCAAGGAAGAACGTATGGATGCCAAAGAATACCAGAAATTGGCTGACATGATGACTCCGTTGGTAAAAATGTTTGCCAGTGAATATGCCAACCAGAATGCGTATGACTCCATTCAGGTGCATGGTGGTTCCGGCTTTATGAAAGATTATGCTTGTGAACGTATCTATCGCGATGCACGTATTCTTACCATTTACGAAGGAACATCGCAGTTGCAGGTAGTGGCTGCTATCCGTTTTGTAACCAACGGTGCTTATGTAGCCAAACTGCGTCAGTACGAAGCTCAACCAATCAACCCTGCTTTCGAAGGATTGCGTAACCGTTTGATCAGCTTTACCGACAGCCTCGAAAAAGCAATTGCTAAGGTAACTGAGCCTAAAAATGCCGAGTACCACGACTTCATGGCTCGCCGTTTGGTGGAAATTGCAGGTCACCTTGTGATGAGCAACCTGTTGATTATCGATGCTTCGCGCGATGATATGTTTGCCCGTTCGGCTGAAATCTACAGCAATTTTGCTGCTGCAGAAATCACCAAACATCTGGCATTCATAGATGGCTTCCAGATCGATAACGTTGGCTTGTACAAAAACAGCGATCAGGAATAAAAAAGAGAGCGTTAATTAATAAATAGAGGAGAAGAGGTTGTTCGGTTTTCGGACAACCTCTTTTGTGTTATTATGAATTCTCCGGTTTTAGGTCATGACTGGAGAAACGGCGAGTTTTCTTTATCTTTGTGACAGTAAAGCCCGGTTGAGTCGGGCTTTCGTTTTGTGTTACGTTTAATAAGTGAATAATGAGAAGAATTGTATTGAATTTGTTGTTGATCTTTTGTGTCTGCTGGAATGTACAGGCGCATAAAGTGACTATTGAAAATGCATTGTACGATTTGCCCGATGTGATTTTCAAGGAGATCGGAAAAGCCGATACTTTTGAGTTGAAAATTAAGCAGCCATTGGATCACCGGCATCCGGAGAAAGGCTACTTCTATCAACGGGCGTTCCTGAGTCATAAAAGCTTTGATAAGCCGATGGTAATGTACCTTTCGGGCTATAATCAGGACAAACCGTATAAAAATGAGTTATCAAAATTATTGGATGCAAACCAACTATCGATAGAGCATCGCTACTTTGGTAAAAGCCTGCCGGATAGCCTCGACTACACTTATCTGAATCTGGAACAGGCTACAGCCGACTTGCATCATATCAATGAAATTTTCAAAAAGATTTATGCCGGTAAATGGATCAGTACCGGTATCAGCAAAGGCGGATCAACAACGATTTTTTATAAATATTTCTTTCCGAACGATGTAGATGTAGCTATTCCGTATGTGGCGCCGCTTAATCGTGAGTATGAGGATAAACGCCTCTATGCTTTTCTTGATACCATTGGATCCAAAGTTTGTCGGCAAAAGCTGTTTGCTTTTCAGAAACGGATGCTGAAACATCGCAAAGAAGTTCTTCCTTTGTTACAGATGTATAGCGACGGTGCCGGTCTGAAGTTTTCTACCCTTACCCTGGAACAAGCCTTCGAATACAGCGTCTTGGAACTTCCATTTGCCTTTTGGCAATATTATACGTCCTGTGATGATATACCTTCGGAATCCTCTTCGCTGCTGGCAGCTACGCAATACCTGCTGAAGACAAGCGATATAAAATCATATAGCGAAGATCATATTGACTATTATTTATCGCACTATTATCAGGCAGCGACCGAGATGGGTTATTACGGTTACCGTACCGAACCGTTTAAAAATGATCTGAAAGCTCTTCCATTGCAGCCACATCCTTATGCCGCCATTGTGCCGAAGCGAATTTCGGTGCATTTTGACGATACCTTACTGAAAAAAGCAAACGATTGGATTGCAAAAGAAGGCAACCGGATGATCTACATCAACGGATCGTTCGATACATGGAGTGCAACAGGAGTTTTACCATCGGATAAGGTGGATGCGCAATGGTTCATACTGAAAGGTAAGAATCACCGCACTGCCCGTTTTGTAAATATGACACCCGACGAAAAAAAGAGTTTTATAGCAACGTTGGAGCGATGGGGAATCCCGGTCGCGAATCCCGAAATGAAATAATGACTTTGAGCAATGAGGCTATCTCACAAAATGAGGTAGCCTCATTTTTTTTGACCTTTCTGAACAATATAGTTTGAAATTATTGCTTTGTAGCCGATCATGCTGGTTGTATTCGTTCAACTATTCTATTCGAAAAGTTTGCTTTTAAGGCTTTCGATCATTGATTTATACTAAGATTTATTGCAATTATAGTGCTAATAGAGGACGTTTTTGTGCCTGTAAATCCAGATAGCCAAATACATACGTCGATACAAATCGCTTGATGGTCGATCTTATTTGCCTGTTCATCTATTTGATTTTTAAGGTTTCAGGTATCGCTATACCTTTACATCGAATTCAACGGGGAGCTGTTCCGGATGGTTTGAGTGTTGAATCACAAAATTGTTTTTTATTGCAAGATGGTGTTAGGTGCAGAACTGCTATGATGTTTAAGGTAAAAGCACTGATGACACAGAGAGGCAAAAAAGATGTGTAGTTGAAACTTAATTTTTTGATTGTGTAATAATTATAATTTGATTGATTATGAAAAAGATTGTGTTAGTTTTAGCAATTATGGTTGCATGTGTAGCTTCAAGTCAAGCTATTAACCGAGTAGAAAGCGGAGTTATTAAGACGATTAATAACGAAACTGTATTTGGGCGATTATCTGCCTATCTAAATGTGTCGGACGATCAGGCTGCTGATTTGAAGAATGTTATTGAAAAAACGCAAATACAATTGGAACGTGCCGAAAAGGCGGGAGATCAGGTTGCCTATGCCAAGGCACTGCACTACAATTTTGCGGGTGCGGCAAACGTACTTTCAGCGTCTCAATATGCAAAGTATCGTTTAATCGTTAGGACGACCATCAAAAACAGATATCAGGATCAACTTCCTTTATAAGAAGAATATTTAATCCTAATCTAAAGAGCAAAGAGGCTGTCTCAAAATAGTATTTGAGGCAGCCTCTTGATTTGTAAGGATTCTAATGGTTTGCGCTTTATAGCTTTATCGCAAATTTCTTCAGCCGTTCGTCGAGCATGTGGGTCGGAATTACCTGCTTGATGCTGTCGGCTACGGCGTTCATCACTCCTTCGCGTACGTAGTCGTGGCGGATAATTATCGAAATTTCGCGGGTCGCTTCGGGGCGAACGATCGGACGCAGGTTCTTCTTTTGCTCTTCCGTCAGAAAGTCAATGTGCAGCTCCGGAATGATGGTGTAACCGCAGTTGATGTCAACAATTTTCACCAGCGTGTCGATACTGCCGGCCTCAATGGTGGAGGTGTGCACTTTGTTATCGCAGAAGTTGAGTACCTGATTGCGCAGACAGTGTCCCTCTTCCAATACCCAAAGGTTTTCGGTCGGCATATCGGTTGGTGTCAGCTCTTGTTTACAGTAAATCGGATCACCGGGCGAGATGTAGGCCACAAACTTCTCGTAATAGAGTGGTACCTCCAGTATTTTTGGGTTGTTGAGGGGCGTAGCCAGAATGGCCATGTCGATCTCGGCATTATTCAGCTTTTCGATAATTGTTTCGGTGCGAAGTTCAGTCACCTGTAGTGATATTTCCGGAAAATTTTTCTTGAACGCAGCGATGAACTTCGGTAATAGGTAGGGTGCCACCGTCGGAATCATGGCCAAGGAGAGAGAGCCCGCTAATCCTCCTTTGATCGATACGACATGCTCTTTCAGTTGCCGGATGTTGAAAAGAATGATTTGTGCCTGTTGCAGAATCTGCTTTCCGGCTTCAGTCGGTTCGATGGGCTGCACCGAACGATCGAAAATGAGACAGCCCAGTTCATCTTCCAGTTTTTGAACCATGGTGCTCAGCGTAGGTTGCGTAACCGAACACATCTCGGCGGCCCGCACAAAATGACGGGTCTTGTCTAAAGCCAGAATATACTCAAGTTGTTGTAGGGTCATAGAGTTAGAATAAAGATTAAAGAACAAAGAGCAAAGAAGTAAGGCTGCGTAGCAACGGTTCATCTCGCTTTCTCACTATCTCGCCATCTCACTGTCTGTTACTACAAAGATATATAGAATTTATCAATAAATATATAGAAATTATCTGTTTGACTTATGAGTTTTGGCGCTCTAACTTTGCATCAGAAACAAAAACGAATAACATTACAAAATTTACAATCACATAAAAATTACTACTATGTCACAAATTGGAAAACAAATCGTAGATTTCAAAGTACAGGCTTACGTAAACGATAGCTTCAAAGAAGTAACCAAACAGGATGTTTTGGGTAAATGGTCGGTATTCTTCTTCTATCCTGCCGACTTCACCTTCGTTTGTCCTACCGAACTGGAAGATCTTGCTGGTAAATATGCCGATTTTCAGGCTGCCGGTGCTGAAATTTATTCCGTATCAACCGATACTCATTTCGTTCACAAGGCATGGCACGATGCCTCGGCAACCATCAAGAAAATCAAATACCCGATGTTGGCCGATCCGACCGGAGTTCTGGCTCGTGGCTTCGATGTGATGATTGAAGAGGCTGGCCTTGCCGAGCGTGGAACCTTTGTGGTGAATCCTCAGGGCGAAATTGTGGCTTACGAAGTGGTTGCGGGCAATATCGGGCGTAATGCAGATGAGCTTCTCCGCCGTTTACAGGCTTTGCAGTTTGTTGCCGCTCACCCCGCCGATGTTTGTCCTGCAAAGTGGAAACAAGGCGATGAAACACTAAAGCCCAGCATTGATCTGGTGGGTAAAATTTGACAATTCCTTTATATATTTTCCCGGGGAGAGCTGCTTGTTGGTTCTCCCCGTTAACTTTCAACTCTTATGTTAGAACAAGGCTTAAAAGATCAGATTCGCTCCCTTTTTGGAAACCTGAAATCGGATTTCGTTTTTCGTGTTGAGGTTAGCCCGTCACATCCTTCACGCAATGAGCTGGTCGATCTGTTGGAAGAAGTAGCATTCTGCTCGGATAAAACCAAATGTGACATTCTACCCGGCGACGATTTGAAGTTTACCGTTGTGAAAAACGGAATACCCTCCTCTTTTGTGTTCAGGGCGGTTCCGAACGGTCACGAATTCAGTTCGTTGTTGTTGGCGGTGCTCAATTTGGATGGTTTGGGCAAAAATCTTCCTGATGCCATGATCGAACAGCGGATTAAGAATCTTAAAGGTGAAATCCACTTAAAGAGTTATATCTCGTTGACTTGTACTAACTGTCCCGATGTGGTGCAGGCGCTCAATGTGATGGCAATATTGAATGCGGCAATCAAACACGAAATTATTGACGGAGGTATTCATCAAAGCGAAGTGGAAAAGCTCAATATACAGGCAGTACCTTCGGTTTATCTGAATGGAGAATTATTGCATGTGGGCCGTTCCAATTTAGGTGAGCTTTTGTCGAAAATAGAGGCGGCTGTCGGTTCTGTACAGGAATCGTCATCCGCAGAGGTTGACTACGATGTGGTGATAGCCGGTGGCGGGCCTGCCGGAGTGTCAGCAGCCATCTATTCGGCACGGAAAGGATTGAAGGTGGCTGTTGTTGCCGATCGCATGGGAGGTCAGGTGACTGAAACGGTAGGGATTGAGAATCTTATTTCGGTACCGCAAACAACCGGAAACGTATTAGCGGCAAACCTGAAGGAACACCTTCTTGCTTATCCGGTCGATATACTGGAGAATCGCAAAATTACCGAAGTTGTTGTTGAAAATGGAGAAAAAATTATCAAAACATCCCTCGGCGAAACTTTAAAAACACCGGCGTTGATTATTGCTACCGGAGCCAGTTGGAGAAAACTGAATGTACCGGGCGAGAGTCAATACATCGGCGCGGGGGTGGCATTCTGCGCCCATTGCGACGGACCGTTCTATAAAGGGAAAAAGGTCGCCGTTATCGGAGGCGGAAATTCCGGACTCGAAGCGGCCATTGATCTTTCCTCTATTGCGACAGAAGTCACTTTGCTCGAATTTGCCGACGAGTTGAAAGGCGATGAGGTGTTACAGGAAAAATTGAAAGCCATTGCCAATGTAAAAATTATTACCGGAGCACAGACGCTCTCCGTGGAGGGTGATGGTACAAAAGTTACCGGTTTGACGTTCAAACACCGTGGTTCCGGTGAAACGGAATCGCTGGTTGTTGATGGGATTTTTGTTCAGATCGGTCTGAAAGCGAACAGTGATGTTGTGAAAGATCTGGTGCCGCTGAGTGCGACCGGAGAAATAGAAGTGGACGCTCATTGCCGCACCAATATTCCGGGCGTTTATGCTGCCGGTGATGTGTCGGTAGTGCCGTTTAAGCAGATTGTTATTGCTATGGGAGAAGGATCCAAAGCTGCGTTGTCGGCTTTTGAGGATAAATTGAAAGATAAGCTTCGTTGAAGTGAAAAGAGAAAAATAGAGAGTTTGTTAAGTGTTAAAGATTGTGTGTTTTATACTTTACCTTTGAGAAGTGGGACGAACACAAATCCTCCGTGTTCGCTGAAAATAGACTCTGAGTCGGAGATTTTTTCGACCAGAGTCATTTTTTGTGTATAGGCACCACCCACCGGCATCACCAGCTTCCCTCCGATTTTCAGTTGTTCCAGCAGGCGTGGCGGTATTTCATGAGCTGCCGCGGTAATCAAAATCTTATCGAAAGGCGACTCTTCGGGCCATCCTTCTTGTCCATCGCCATAACAGAGGTGAGGCGCATAGCCCAGCTCTTTGAGTCGTTTGGAGGCCGATTCATACAATATTTTCTGACGCTCTATCGAAAACACAGAAGATGTGAGTTCCAGTAAAATTGCGCATTGATATCCTGAGCCGGTACCTATTTCCAATACCTTGTCTCCTTTTTGTATATCCAAAAGTTGAGTTTGAAAGGCTACCGTGTAAGGTTGCGAAATGGTTTGTCCGGCGGCGATAGGGAAGGCATCGTCCTGATAGGCAAAACGAATAAAACGGCTGTCCATAAAAGCATGGCGCGGTACCTGCCGGATTGCCTCCAGCACCCGTTTGTCGGTAATGCCTTTATTTCTGAGACTTTCTACAAGAATTTGCCTCAGGGCTTTGTAGATATGCGTTTCGGATGCCTGCATGACGATTGGATTATTCTCTCTCTTGTGCAAAATTAGTACTGTTGAAAACAATTGATTTCGGTATAAGAAAGAAAAAGGCTTCTGTATGTGGCAGTACAGAAGCCTTTTGTGCATAAGAAGTTTTTTTTATGGAAAAAATGCGTATCCTTTTTTTGTTTTCCAGAGAAAATATTTTTCAAACAGAACCTTGCTGAAATCGTACAGCAGGTTGGGCATCATGATGGCAATAGCGCGGGGCTTGAAAAGCCGGTTTCCCACAATGAGAACCTCTTTTTTACCGGCATCCATAATACATAGCGCCGGGATGTCGCCCCAGTATTTTTGTTTGAGCTCTTTCCCTTTTTGTGCCCTCATAATATTCTCTGCAACCACTTTGCCGGTAATGTCGCTTGGAAATCCGGTTTTTGGGGCAACAAACGGAATCTTTCCGGCATGCCACGGAATGGGGAAGCTAACCGCAATGCCCGCCGCCCAAATGTTCGGAAAGTCGGGATGACGGTAATCGTTGCCTACGGGGATGAATCCGGTCGGAGTCGCTTTCAGTTCCGGACTATTGCTTACAAAATCTTCGCCTACAAACTGAGGCATTAGCATTGAAAATTTGTAAGGAAGTACCGTCCCGTCGTTCAGATAAACGTTTTCTGCGTCTACCTTGTCAATGGCGACTTCGGTGTGGACGTGCATGTTGAAGAGTTTGAAGAAGGCTTTGAACATGGTTTGGCCACCGGTCATCCCATCCATTCCAAAGTGGCCGAGGTAATGTTCGGGAGTGATCCAGCGTATATCCACCTTGTCGCGGATTTTTTGTTCGCGACACCATTTCTCGAAATTGAAAAGAAATTCATAGCCGGCACCCATACATCCGGCACTTTGAGTGGTTCCAATGACTACCGGCCCGGGACTTTTTTTGAACTCTTCCAGCGCCTGACGGGTTTTCATTGCTCCCGAAGGGGTGCCGATATAATGAGTGAATTCAGCAACGCCCGGCGCAATATTGTAATTTACTTTTGGCCCCGTGCAAATTACCAGCTGGTCATAATTGAAGTCGCCGGCGGACGTTTTTACGATTTGTGCATTCGGATCCACTTGTTGAGCTTCCGCTAAAACAAATTCAATATTGTGTCGTGACAATATTTCTTCGCGCGACAAGGTGATATCTTTGATTTCACGTCGTTTGAAGGGTACCCAAATCAATGAAGGCATAAAGACGAATACCGGGCTCCGGTCAATGACGATTACCCTGAACTCTTTGCCTCCTTTGCGTTTTAGTTCCAAAGCGGTAGTGATACCGGCAAAGTTACCGCCTACAATGATTGCTGTTTGCATAATGTGTTGTTATTATGGTTGTTGATGGGGGTCTTGTTGTGTCGGAATTGCTGTCTGAAAAAAGACTTATTATTAACAAATATAGCATGCATAAATTGTTTTGGTATCACTATTAACATTATTTAGCATGATAGGGAAAGGCGATATCTGCATGTTGAAAGCGAGAGAATATTGATTGTGACGTGGTGTTTTTGCACAAAGAGTGTATCTTTGCAAATAAATGCAAAAACAGCCGCTGATGAAACGGGTTCTTCTATTTATGTCGCTATTCGGTTTTTTCTTAACTGTAACAGCTCAATATAATTGCTGGATACAGTTTGCGAATAAGAAAGGGACCTCCGGTTCATTATCCAATCCTTCCGCTTACTTATCGTCTAAGGCGATTGCGCGGCGAACCAAACAGCATCTGGAAGTAGACTCCACTGATTTGCCGGTGAGTCACGTATATATTCAGTCTGTTTTGCAAAAAGGAGCTGTTCTGAAATCCTCCAGCCGTTGGTTGAACGGCATGACGGTAATTTTACCGGATACCTCTTTGCTCTCAGTTTTCAGGGCGTTGCCTTTCGTGAAAAAAGTGGAACTGACGCTTACTCCGGTCGGATATACATTGCCGCCACCTTCTAAGATGCCGGAGATGCCATCGATGATCAACGATGTTTACGGAACCGCCAGTCAGCAAATAGATATGCATAACGGGCGGAAATTACATGCCGAAGGATTCAGGGGTAAAGGAATGGTTATCGGTGTGCTGGATGCCGGATTCTATAAAACCGACCAGATCTCGGTGTTTGATAGTTTGCGATTGCAGGGTAGGCTGTTGGGCGTAAAAGATTTTGCCGATCCGTCTGTCCCGTTTTTTGCAAACACTGAATTTCACGGGACGAATGTTCTCTCTACTATGGCTGCAGACCAGCCCGACATCATGATTGGTACCGCACCTGATGCATCCTACTGGCTTATCCGTACAGAATATTCTCCTTCGGAATATCTCGTGGAAACAGATAACTGGGTCGCCGGATTGGAGTTTGCCGATAGTGTTGGCGTTGATGTGGTTAATTCTTCATTAGGGTACACTCAGTTTGATAATTCTGGAATGGATTATACCTACCAGTCACTTAACGGCAAAACTTCAAGAGCTTCGATTGCGGCAACCATGGCAGCTCGTAAAGGAATGATAGTTGTGAATTCTGCCGGTAACGAAGGAAATAAATTATGGCATTACATTTCGGTTCCTGCTGATGCGGATTCAATTCTTACTGTAGGGGCTGTTGATGTAAGCGGGGCTCATGCTTCTTTTAGCGGTTACGGCTCTACTGCTGATGGAAGAATTAAACCGGATGTGTGTGCGGTAGGGTATCAGGCTGTGATCGCGACTTCGGCAAATACCATTGCAACCAACAATGGAACTTCTTTTGCATCTCCCATTATGGCTGGTCTGGTTGCTTGCGTGTGGGAGGCTCTCCCGTCCTGTAATAACATGCAGATTATTAATTTGTTTAAGCAGTATTCATCCCAGTTTGCAGCTCCTGATAATATACTTGGATATGGTATTCCTGATGTTTATACTATTTATAAAAACAATTTTGTGAGTCCGGGTCCAAATCCGTTGTCTGACAAAAATAGGGGAATTGCTTATTTTGCAGATGGGGCTCTGAAGATAGACCGTCTTGCCAAAGTGAAGATGCCTGCTATAGCAATACTATATGCGCAAACGGGGCAGAAGCTCGCCGAATGGCAGTTGCAGGCTTTGCCGGCAAAAATCGGAACGCCAGCTCTTCCTTCCGGTTTTTATTTGCTGTCCGTGGTCGGGTCTCAGTCGTCTGAGGTTTACAAGCTTGTGAAGCACTGATTTGAAGAAACTTGCAATCTCGAATATAAAAAACAAATAATTTCATACAATGGGAAAAGTCATTTTGATTACCGGGGCAACTTCCGGTTTGGGAAAAGCCTGTGCCGAATATCTTTCGGAACGGGGTTTGATTGTTTACGGCACAGGGAGACGTGCGATGCCTGAAACAGGGTCGGTGAAGCATCTTCAGATGGATGTGACGGATCCGGATTCGGTAAAACAGGCCGTCGAAAAAGTTATTGCAGAACAAGGCCACATCGATGTGGTTGTAAATAATGCAGGTATGGGCATTGGTGGAGCAGCAGAGCTGGCTTCTGTCGATGAAATCCGTTTGCAGATGCGTACCAATTTTATGGGAACTGTACATGTTTGTTCTGCCGTATTGCCTCATATGCGTCAAAATGGTGGTGGAACGATCATCAACGTAAGTTCTTTGGGAGGTGTAATGGGTTTGCCTTTTCAGGCTTACTATTCAGCTTCAAAATTCGCAGTGGAAGGTTACAGCGAAGCTTTGAGTCTGGAGGTAAAACCATTCAATGTGAAGGTGTGCCTTATCGAACCGGGTGATTTTGCTACAGGATTTACTGCCAGTCGTATGTTGTCGGAGCCGACTCAAAAAAGCAAAGAGTATAGCGCGCAATTTGAAAAAACGCTCAAAAACATTGAGAAAGAAGAACAAAACGGATTGAAACCGGAACATTTGGCGAAAGTGGTATTCCGTATTGTAAATAGTAAACATCCCAAATTCAGGTATAAAGTGGGAAATATCCTTCAGGTGGGTTTCGCAATGTCGAAAACTTGGATTCCATCCCGGGCTTATCAGTTTCTGCTTCGGATTTTCTACAACATGTTATAAAACGGGAAAGGCGCTTCCACGAATGGAGCGCCTTTCTTCTCTCTCTTTCTCTCTAGATTCTGGTTTATATTTATTTCTTGAAAAAGCGATTGTATAAGCCCTGGAATACTTGTCCGTGACGAGCTTCATCTTTGCACATTTCGTGAACTGTATCGTGAATTGCATCGTAACCAAGCTCTTTTGCTTTTGTCGCAATGCGTTTTTTGTCGGCGCAGGCTCCGCTTTCGGCATCCATACGTGCTTTGAGGTTGGTTTTTGTATCCCAAACGACTTCGCCCAGCAGTTCAGCAAATTTTGAAGCATGTTCTGCTTCTTCCCAAGCAATACGTTTGTAAGCTTCTGCTACTTCTGGGTATCCTTCGCGATCAGCCTGACGCGACATTGCCAGATACATGCCAACTTCAGCGCATTCGCCGTTGAAATGAGCTTTTAAGCCATCCAGAACTTCTGCATCTACACCTTTTGCAACGCCAATACGGTGTTCGTCAGCCCATGTAAGACCTTCGTTTTCTACCACTTCCTGAAATTTTGCTGTCGGAGCATTACAAACCGGACATTTTTCAGGAGCTTCGGTTCCTTCATGAACATAACCACAAACGGTGCAAATGAATTTCTTTTTCATAATAGTGTAATTTAATTAGTTAGTTAAATTGTTATTTCTTGCAATTTTTGCAATATCCTGTATAATATGTTTGTACATCGTCAATAACAAGTTCGGGATGGCCTTCTAAAACAACATCTTCCGGCTTTTGGTTAAAGATATCAATGATTGCGTTACAGTTTTTGCAACGGAAATGAGCATGATGGGAAGTGTTTCCGTCAAAACGGGCGTTTTTCTTATCAATGCCGAGATACAGAACTACGCCTTGTTCTTCGAAAAGGCTCAGTGTGTTATAAATAGTTGTTTTGGAAAGCGTAGGAATTGAAGGAGACAGCGAACTGAAAATTTCGTCAACTGTAGGATGCGTAAAGTGCGTCAGCATGTATTCCATTACTGCCAGTCGTTGGAGTGATGGTTTAATGTCGTGCTTTACTAAAATATCTAATGCATCCATATTTGAAAATGAAATAAAATTGTAATGATTACAAATGTAATTCGATTGCAAATATACAACCTCAAACGGATTTTGGCAAGGGCTTGGGTTGTTAAAATTAAATAATAACTCTACTCATTTAATAGTGAGTGGGATAGCTTTACTTTTTTGTAGAGATCGGATGCAAATACAAAATCTTCCAGTGCTTTATTGCCGGTATCGAAGATTTCGCTTCGGTGTCCTTGCCACGATTTTTCTCCCTTTTCGATAAAAATGATGTTGTCTCCGATTTCCATGACAGAGTTCATGTCGTGAGAATTTATAACAGTCGTGATCTTAAATTCTTCGGTGATCTCGTGGATCAGCTGGTCGATGATTAGAGAAGTTTGCGGATCAAGGCCGGAATTGGGCTCATCGCAAAACAGGTATAGCGGGTTCATAGAAATTGCACGGGCAATAGCTACGCGTTTTTGCATACCGCCGCTGATTTCGGAAGGATATAGATCAAAAGCTTTAGGATCAATATTGACTCTGTGCAAACAAAAACTGGCACGCTCTATTTGCTCGGCTTTGCTCATCGAAGAAAACATCTCCAGCGGGTAGAGAACGTTTTTGAGCACTGTAGAAGAATCGAAAAGTGCAGATCCCTGGAAAAGCATTCCGACTTTTTGGCGTAAAATCTTGACTTCCTGAAAAGTCATCTTCGTCAGATTTTGCCCATTGAGCAATATCTTACCCGAGTCTACCGTGTGCAGGCCGATGATGCATTTCATAAGCACGGTTTTCCCGGAGCCGCTCTTCCCTATGATCATGTTGGTTTGACCGGGTTGGAATGTGGCAGAAACGTCTTTTAGAACGGGATTGTTGTCGAATGACTTATTTACGTGAATTACTTCTATCATGATTTACGTGGTTCAAAGGGTATTTTGGCGTATATTAAGGCTCCTTTCATCACTTCTCCAATGGTAGGGTATGGGAATACGATTTTTCTCCATTCGGAAATAGTCATCTGTGATTCTACTGCCATTACAGCAGCAACGATGGCTTCGCTGCAATTGTTCCCTATAATATGTACGCCTAAAATGGTTTCGTCTTCTCCTACTATGATTTTACAGAGCCCTTCAAAGTTATTGTCCTGAATTACATACCGGCTTGACTGAGTGAGTGGTAACCGGATGATTTTATGGGGTCGCCATGCGAGGTTCAATGTTTCTTCCGTGATTCCGACGTGCGCAATTTCAGGACTGGAGAATACACATGTAGGCACGGCTTTGAAATTCATATGATCTTCAATGCCTAATATAGTGTTGATTGCAACAGCAGCTTCGCAGTATGCGGCATGAGCGGATTTTGAGAAACCGGTGACATCTCCAGCAGCAAAGACATTGGGTTCCGATGTCTGCATTTGATTGTTGATGCGGATACCTTTTCTGTAACATTCAACATCAAGATTTTCGAGTCCAAATCCTTCAAGATTAGGGCGTCGGCCAATGTCACAAATAATTCGGTCTCCTTCGGCGGTCATTTCCACGCCTTTGACGCTAAAGAAAACTTTGTTTCCTTCAATTTTTGATATTCTGGTATTTAGATGCGTAATAATGCCTCTTTTGGCATATTCTTCTCTCAAAACAGAGCATATTTCATTATCGGTGTCTAATAATATTTCGTCATTCTCTTCCAAGATGATAATCTCAGCTCCGAGAGAATTGTAAATATGAGCCAACTCAATGCTGACTTGTCCACCACCAATCATAACCAGCTTTTTTTGTGGTTCCGTGCTGTTAAGCATTGTGTCGTATGTGCATACCAGCGGATTTTCGATTCCCGGTATTTCGGGCATGTCCGGGCGAGAGCCGGTGCAAATTAATAAATTTTTGGAGCGGTATTCTTGGTGATCGCAGGAAATTGTGATGCTGCCATCGGCAGAACGTCCTTTTATATAGGCTTTTCCTTGTACAAGCGTTGCTATGTCGTTGTTGAACTTGTCACTGATAATATTTTGCATGTTCCTTACAACTTTTTCTTTTTGCTGCAGGGCAAGTTCCATGCTAAACGAGGCATTCTTGTCGGTGACAATGCCGTATTTTTCTGCATCTTTGACAATGTTGTAAGCCTGTATGCTGTGAAGAAGAGTTTTTGCAGGTATGCATCCTTCGTTTATGCAAACTCCCCCCAATATATCTTTCTCAAAAAGGATAACTTTAAGCCCTTGGTTTCCGGCGCATTCTGCAGCGAAAAAACCGGCGGGTCCGCCTCCGATAATAGCTAAATCAAACATCATCTCAATGGGTTTTGGTATAAGATAGAGAGCAACAAGTCTGTTTCTTGTTGCGGATAAATGCGTTGATGCCTAACAAAAATACGGAAAATAGTTGTTTCGACAAAATATTTAAAGGAGATGTTTGTGTATTTTTTTGCATAAATTAATCATTATAAAAAAATGCAAATTTAATTCGTAATTTTTAGAAGAGCGGTACTTTTAAAAATACATATATTATATTAAATGAGCTTGTTGTGGTTGTTTTATTGGGATAAATAATTATTATTAAGTAAATGTGTGTAAAGTGAGATATTGTCAAAAATGTTTTTTAGCTTTGGAGAGGATAAAAAATGCAGGCGTAGTAAAATTTAATTTTTTTCTTATATTTGTATAGCCTTAAAATGTAAGAATGTTTTTTGAAAAGTATGAATCATTATCAATCTCTAAATTATATTTGATATGAAAGTAAATTACAGCAAAAAGGGTTCAAAATGGCAAGTTGTTTTTACGGTCGAGAATGTAGATTCTTCTGGAATGACTATTGCCGGTAATTTTAATGATTGGGATAGTAAGGATGCGAAAAGTGCCTTTCTCAATGGTGGTAAAGAAGTTAAGGTGTCACTCCCGGCAGACTCGACTTTTCTCTCGTTCAAAGTGTATGACAACACCAACGACTGCTGGTGTGAAGTGTATGATAATGGTGAATTATATGCGGGGTTGGAGCCATATTTTGTGAGGAACGAAATGGGGACGATAAATATTGTTGTTCCTTTGTTTGAAGAAGTTAAGCCGAAAGCTACGCGCAAAGCTCCTGTAAAGAAGGTTGCTGAACCCAAAGAGACAAAGGCTCCTGCAAAAAAAACAGCAAAGAAGAGTGCTGCAAAATAATACTTGACAGGTATAAAATATTAACGAAGAGGGCGGATCATTAAGATGATTCGCCCTCTTGTATTTGGTAAAGACTCTTGCAATTACGGCTGAAAAAAGCGACCTTTGCAGTCCGAAAATTAATAACTTAAGAGGTTTGATGGTTTGCGTGGCCAAAGAGAAAATAGTTTGGCGGAAAGACGTCTGAACCTGCACTTAAAATAATTAGATCTGAACATGAATTTTATAGAAGAACTGACGTGGCGAGGCATGATTCATGATGTGATGCCGGGCGCAAAAGAACAACTTGAAAAAGAGATGACTGCCGGTTATCTGGGTATTGATCCGACAGCAGACTCATTGCATATTGGTCACCTTGTGGGGGTTATGATTTTGCGTCATTTCCAACGTTGCGGTCACAAACCGATTGCGTTGGTAGGTGGTGCGACGGGAATGATCGGTGATCCTTCAGGGAAATCGCAGGAACGTAATTTGCTGACAGAAGAAACGCTGCGTCATAACCAGGATTGCATCAAGGCGCAGTTGTCCCGTTTTCTTGATTTTGAATCGGATGCTCCTAATGCTGCCGAAATGGTGAATAATTACGACTGGATGAAAAACTTTTCATTCCTTGAATTTATTCGCGATATTGGTAAGCATATTACGGTTAACTATATGATGGCGAAGGATTCGGTGAAAAAGCGTCTGAACGGAGAAACTTCGGATGGAATGTCGTTTACGGAATTTACCTATCAGTTGGTTCAGGGATATGACTTCCTTTATCTCTATCAGCATCACAATTGCAGAATTCAGATGGGTGGTTCCGATCAGTGGGGAAATATCACTACCGGGACAGAATTGATCCGCCGTAAAACCGGTGGGGAAGCTTTTGCGCTCACTTGTCCGTTGATTACAAAGGCTGATGGTGGTAAATTTGGTAAAACGGAATCTGGTAATGTTTGGCTGGATCGTCGATATACGTCGCCTTACAAATTCTATCAGTTCTGGTTGAATGTGAGCGATACTGATGCAGAAAAATATATTAAGATTTTTACTTTCCTTGAAAAAGAAGAAATTGACGCTTTAATTGAAGAACAACGTCAGGCTCCGCATCTTCGTCCTTTGCAGAAAGCTTTGGCGAAAGAGGTGACAACGATGGTTCACTCGGAAGCTGATTATCTGGCAGCTGTTGATGCATCTTCTATTCTGTTTGGCAATTCAACCTCCGATCAGTTAAAAAGTCTGGATGAAGAGACATTCTTAGCGGTGTTTGAAGGTGTTCCTCAGTTTGAGATTTCTCTGGCAGAATTGAACGACGGTATTAAAGCAATTGATCTGCTAACCGAAAAAAGTGCGGTGTTCCCATCGAAAGGTGAAATGCGCAAAATGACTCAGGGAGGCGGAGTTGCGATTAATAAAGAAAAACTGGCTCAGCCGGATGCTGTCGTGACTGTCGATCAGTTATTGAATGGGCGTTACCTGTTGGTACAAAAAGGAAAGAAGAACTACTTCCTGCTTACTGCAAAGTAATTCTTCTCCCGATATTTATCAAAGCCTTTGTTCTTTACGAAGAACAAAGGCTTTTTTTATGCATATTTGAAAGCCATGTAGAATGCCACCAGCAACAGAAAGGCAGCATATACTTTTTTGAACATCTTGCTTGGCATTTTTACGGCAAGTTTGGTGCCGACAAAGGCTCCGAAAACAATACCTCCGGCAATTAGTCCGGCACTGAGAAGGTTTAAGTGCCCGTTCTCGGCATATACCAACACGCTGGGTAGTCCAACCGGTAGTTGTAAGGCAGCCAGTGAAGTTGCGGCAGCCGCTTTGGCATCGTACTTGAAGAATTTTACCATGGCCGGAACGATGATAATGCCCCCGCCTTTGCCAAATAGGCCGGCAATGATTCCTGCGGCTATTCCGACGGCTATCAAGCCCCACAAATTGAGGTGTCTTGCAGGGTTGGATGGTGGTAGCGGGGTTTTGTCTTTCTTGAAATATGCCGGAATGTCGAGGTAGCTGAAGGCAATGTAAAACAGCAGCACTGCGTAACATTTTGCCAGAATTGATTCTTTGACAAGGACCGCGCATTCGGCTCCAAAGTATGAGCCGATGACCAGGCCGCCGGAAATCCATAAGGAATTACGTATATTTATATATCCGGCTTTATAATAGGTTATTACTCCTAAAATACCAACCGGTAGCAGCATGGCAGCCAAAGATGTGGCGTTGGCATCGAGGATGGGTAATCCGAAAATTGCTATTAGCGAAGGAACCATTACCATTCCTCCACCAATGCCGAATAATCCGGATAATATGCCGGCGGCTATGCCTAAAATGATGAATCCTATTTCCATTATTTTGTGGTTTATGCTTCGTATTCAGTAGGGTCAAAGCCTTCCAATGCTTCCTTGCGTTCGATGCAGGTGCCGCATTTGCCGCAGTGCATTTCTCCTCCTTTATAGCACGAATAGGTTTTGCTGTAGTCGATGCCTAACGTTTGTCCGATTAGTGCGATTTCTCTTTTGCTGATGTCGCAATACGGAGAGAGAATCTGAATGCCCACTTCCGTGCCGGCTTTGGCTGCTGCTGTGAAAGCATCGATAAATGAACGGCGGCAGTCGGGATAAATGGTGTGATCTCCAAAGTGGTTGCCGATAAGCACGGCATCAAGATCATTGCTTTCTGCTAACCCTACAGCAATGCTCAACATAATGCCATTGCGAAATGGAACGATTGTCTTTCTCATATTATCGGCTTCATAATGCCCCTCGGGAATGTCGCCGCCGCTCTGGAGAAGGTTGCTTCTGAAGTATTCATTCATAAAGCCGAGGTTGATTACAATATGGCGAATCCCCAGTTCCTCGCAGTTTTGCTGAGCATATGAAATTTCACGATCGTTGTGTTTCGATCCATAGTGAAACGATACTGCCAAACGAATGTCGTCTTTGTATTGGTGTAAGAGAGTGGAGCTGTCTAACCCTCCCGAATATACGATTAATGCGTTCATTGTAAATAAAATATTGAGGTAAAAGATGAAGGGTCGATGAGAGTAAGCCGGAACCGGCTTCGGTTGCAAAGATACGAATCAAATTTTAACCGGCATATATTTTGTATTTTAAAAACAAACAACGCCGTCTGTTCGCAGGCGGCGTTGTGAGTATAGATGTAAAGTTGATTTTATTTCAAATCGCCTTCTTTTATCAGATATTCTGCAATTTGTACAGCGTTAAGAGCCGCTCCTTTTTTGATTTGATCGCTGACGCACCAGAAAGTGAGTCCTTTTTCGTTGGAGAGGTCTTTTCGGATACGTCCCACATACACAGGGTCTTTGCCGGCAATGAACAGAGGCATCGGGTATTCTTTTTCTGCAGGATTGTCCTGGAGAATAACGCCATCGGCATTTGCCCATGCATTGCGGGCTTCTTCTACTGAAACCGGTTTTTCGGTTTCAACCCAAACAGCTTCTGAGTGGGCTCTTAAAGAAGGTACGCGAACACATGTGGCGCTTACTTCAGCGTCGGTATGCATGATCTTGCGGGTTTCGTTATACATTTTCATTTCCTCTTTTGTGTAGCCGTTATCGGTGAATACGTCTACCTGGGGAATCATGTTGAATGCCAACTGATGTACAAATTTCTTTACAGTCACAGGGTCACCGTTGAGAGCTTCTTTGTATTGTTGAAGAAGTTCATCCATGGCAGCAGCACCTGCACCGCTTGCAGCCTGATAAGTAGCCACGTGCACCCGTTTTATTTTGGAGATGTCGTTGAGGGGTTTCAACGCGACAACCATCTGGATGGTTGTACAGTTCGGATTGGCAATAATGCCTCTCGGACGGACTTTTGCATCGGCGGCGTTCACTTCGGGAACTACCAATGGCACATCGTTGTCCATACGGAAAGCACTTGAATTGTCAATCATCACAGCTCCGAATTTGGTGATGGTTTCGGCATAATCTTTTGAGATTCCTGCACCAGCAGATACGAAAGCAACATCTACACCCTTGAAGTCGTCATTGTGTTTAAGCTCTTTGACGACGATCTGTTTACCCTTAAAGGTGTAAGAGGTTCCCGCACTGCGCGATGAGCCGAACAGTAGTAGTTCGTCCATCGGAAAATCTCTCTCAGCAAGCACTTTCAGGAATTCTTGTCCTACGGCGCCGCTTGTGCCGACAATTGCTACTTTCATTTTTCTTCTAAAAATTGAAAATTAAAAAAATGTTTGTACTTTTATCTCGGTTTTGATTAGTTTTTCACACTATCCGAAATTCTGTGCAAAATTACGCTATTTTACTCAAATAACACTGTTTTATGCGAAAGATTATCACTTTTTCACTTCTCTGGCTTACGGTTTGTTCGTTCGGGCAATATAAAGATAATTTCTCGGACGGGGAGTTTGCTTCTAATCCTTCATGGATCGGCACTGCGGATAAATTCGTGGTGTCCCTTTCTCAACAACTTCAACTGAAGGCTCCAGCGGCGAGTTCATCGGCTTATTTGGCTACCTCGTCAGGTGCAATTTATAATGCTTCCTGGCAATTCTACATGAAAGCCGGATTGTTGCTGACAAGCGGTAATTATGCGAATTTTTATTTGGTTGCTAATAACAGCGATCTTTCCAAAGCTTTAAACGGTTATTATGTGATGGTTGGCAATACCAATAAAGAAGTGGCATTGTACCGGCAGTCGGGGACGACAAAAACGAAACTGGTTGCCGGGGTTAGTAAGCGGCTTCCGGCTTCCGGAAGTGTGACCGAAATTACGGTTCGGGTGACGCGTGATGCAGCCGGTAACTGGGCGCTCTATTCAAAATTGCCATCGGAAAGCGGATTTGTGCTTGAAGGAACAGCTCATGATGCCGTGTTTGATAAAAGTAGCTTCTCCGGAATCTATTGTAAATATTCTTCAAAGAATAGTCAGAAATTCGTTTTTGATGACTTTGTTGTGACGGGTTCCGCTGCGCTTGATACTGTGCCACCTTCTATTATGTCGTATAATCTTGCGGGAGATCGAAAATTGAAGATTGTGTTTTCAGAACCTGTCTCTTTGTTGGGTGCGACAGTAATGGTTCCTGCTGCCTTGGGAAGCTATACTCAAAGTTTGTCGGGTGATACGCTAACTTTTCTGTTCGATAAACCGGTTCCTCGTTACCAAACCTTCATAATAACCCTGGATAAAGTCGTGGATGTAGCCGGTAATTTTCTTCCTAAAAGCGAATTGTCATTTGCCCTTTTTCCGACCACATTTGGTGATATTGTTTTTAATGAGATTATGTGCGATCCTTCTCCAAAAGTCGGACTACCAGAAACGGAATATATCGAACTCTATAACAGAAAGAATTTCCCGATCGATCTTTCCGGCTGGAAACTCTTTTATGGAGATAAACCATACAAAATTTCTGGAGGTAAAATTCCGGCAAACGGTTATCTGCTTTTGTGTGCTCCCGGTTCTGTATCAACCCTGTCATCTTATGGCGCTACGGCAACAATGAGCAGTTTTCCATCGCTTTCATCAACGGGTCAATTGCTCTATCTAACCAATGAAAAGGATTCTCTGATCTCATTCGTAAATTATAGCAACAGCTGGTATAACAGTGACTTCAAAGCCTCCGGAGGCTGGTCTCTTGAGTGTGTGGATAGTGAAAATATGAGTGGTGCATCACTCAACTGGGTTGCTTCTTTGGATGTTTCAGGAGGTACTCCCGGACGAAAGAATTCTTCGGTTGCCATTGTAAAAGATAATCTTGATCCGCATGTGGCGGCGGTTTCTTACATTTTGCCCGATACATTGCTGGTTGTTTTTAATAAATCAATATTGTTGTCCGATTTGTCGGTTTTGTCTCATTATGTTTTTGAGGGTGGATTTGAGGTGAGATCTGCCAAGGTAGATTATCCTCAGGGGAAATGGGTGGAATTGGCGTTATCGTCGGTTGCAAAAACAGGCTCTTTATACCAGTTGCAGTTGAAGGGATTGAGAGATGTGAATCAAAATCTTTTGAGCGAAAAGGTGAAGTTTGGAGTGCCGGATAGCTGCGAATATAATGATTTGGTGATTAATGAAGTATTGTCTCATCCAAAAAACGGTGGTGCTACTTTTGTCGAGTTGTACAATCGTTCGCAAAAAGTCATTGAACTGAAGAATCTCTGGTTAAACCGGATTAAGTCAGGCGGTGGTTTGGATGTTGGTTCTCCTATTGCACCTCAGGGGCGGCAGATCTTGCCGGGAGATTATTTGATATTAACCGATTCACAAAAAGGAGTGAATGATTTTTATGATTGTAAAACAGAGAGCAAGTGGAACGAAATGAGTAATTTTGTGTCGTTGCCCAATGTGTCGGGCAATGTGATGCTGGTTAACCGAGCCGGAGCTGTGATCGACTCTGTGAGTTACGATGAAAAACGGCACGATGTGACGATTAAAGATCCTTCCGGGGTTTCGTTCGAGAGGGTAAATCCTGACTGGTCAAGTAATAATGCCGATAACTGGCACTCCTGCTCATCTGATGCCGGATATGCTACGCCTGGCTACGAGAACTCGCAGTTTAGGCAAATGTCAGACAGTGTAACTGCTGTGAAAAGTTTTTGGCTCGATAATGAGTCCTTTACGCCGGATAACGATGGAGTGGAGGATATACTTTTGCTGCGATATAAAATGCCTGATAACGGGTATTCTGCCACGGTGACGATTTACGATGCCATGGGGCGCAGGGTGAGACAGATTGCCAACAATGCATTGCTGGGAGGAGAAGGTGTTCTGGTTTGGAATGGATTGACGGATGCGGGTGGGCTTGCCAATCCCGGTGTTTATGTTGTATCTATAGATGCGGTTTTGCCTCTCAAAGGTAAACGGGAAAAGGCAAAGATTGCCTGTGTTGTTGCAGTGAAATAAATAAAATAATAGGATTTTAGGGGATGAGAATTGGGGTTGTTTTGCTTTCGTTTATTGTGGTGATGTATGGTTGTGTATCGGTCGAAACTTATAACAGGCAACTTTGTACTCCTAAAAGTGTAAGCGCATTGAGATCGGACGTCGATTTTGTGCACCACAAACTGGAAAAACTTCACCCGTCTTTATACAGATATATAAGTAAGCCGGAGCTGGATCGTAAATTCGATAGCCTGAAAACTGCCATCACTTCGCCGATGACCAGCAATGAATTCTTTTTTAGAATAAGCCCGGTCGTCGCATCGGTTCGTCAGGGGCACACACGCGTTTTTCCTCTTACACGGCGATTAACGAAAAATGAAATGATTAAAGCCCGAAAGTACGGCGCTTCTCCGGTAATGAAACTACACTTGGGATGGGTTGATCACCGGCTTTATCTATTGAAAACAACGGCTTCTGATTCAACTTTGAAGCCGGGAACGGAAATCTTATCGCTCGACAGTATTACTCCGCAGCAATTATTCGCTAAATATGCTCCTACATTCGCTTCCGATGGTTTTAATACGACTTTTCACGATCGTCTTTTTAATAAAAAATTCGCATCATACTTTTATTACGAAAAAGGGATGAGAGATAGTGTGTTGTGCAAGGTGAACGATGGTGGTGTTGTGCGATCTGTTTGGCTTAAATCTCCGGATCAGCGAAAGAAGAAACCGGAGAAGTCTTTGTTATCGTCTTCTGATGCAGTAAAGCAGAAAAAGCGAGTGTTTGAACATCAGAAAAAAGTGCAGGGTTATGACGCATTGACCGGAGAGTTCAGTAAGAACCTGCGTTTTATGGGGCAGGATAGCAGTGTCGCTGTGCTGACTGTTAAGGATTTTGTAAAGGGGAAATACAAGCGGTTTTATGCGGATAGTTTTCGGAAGATTGATTCGGTTCAGTCGCGGGTATTGGTGCTGGATTTGCGTGATAATACAGGTGGGGACCTTTCTGATATTCAATGTCTGTATTCATATCTGGCCGAAAAGAATTTTCGCTTTGTGAAACCTGCGCTTGTTACTTCTAAAACCAGTTTGTGGCACGACGACTATTTTAATGTCTCTTCACCATCGCAGTTTGCATTGCGTATTTTGGGAACTCCCGGCTGGTTGGTTTATAACTCTTTGACGACGCTCATTACACATAAAAAAGAGGATGGTCGCTACTATTTTTATTATCCTCCTATTTGGCAAAAACATCCAAAGGACAACCGTTTCAAGGGGAAAGTATTTGTGCTGATTAATGGTTGCAGTTTTTCGGCATCGTCTGTTATTTCTGCCAATCTGAAAGGTTCCGGTCGGGCTTTGTTTGTGGGCGAGGAAACAGGTGGAGCTTATAATAGCTGTGTCGCTGGTCAAATGCCATCGTTTACACTCCCCGGAAGCAAACTGAGGATGTCGTTTGGCTTGCTTGAGGTCGCGACACCTTATGCATCTACTCCTGATGGGAGGGGTATTATGCCGGATGTCCCGGTTGTTCCGTCACTCGATGACCGGTTAAAAGGAGTGGATCCGGAGTTACAATGGGTGGTTGATAATGTAGCCAAACAGGCCAAGTGACTGGGAAAATATGTCCAGGCAACAATAATATAAAACTGACAATTTCAATATACGATGACTTTTACTGCAATAGATTTTGAAACGGCACATGCACAATATCCTTGTGAGATAGGGTTGTGTCGGGTGGAGGACGGAGAGATTACGGAAACTTTTTCGAAGCTCATTAAGCCTGCATGTTTTCCCTATATGAATCCATGGTGTCAAAAAGTGCACGGAATCTCGGCTTCCGATTTGCAGTTTGAAGAAACATTCGAAGATTTGTGGGGCGAATTGCGGCCATGGTTGGAAGATACGGTTTTGGTGGCTCACAACGCGGCTTTTGATATGGGCGTGCTGCGAGCGTCCTTGCGTCATTATGATCTGGCGATTCCGCATAGTGATTACGTTTGCAGTGTCTCCTTGTCGAAGAAAACATGGAAAGGTCTTCCTTCGTACAAATTAAACAGCTTGTGCGATATGTTTGATATTCGGTTTCGTCACCACCGGGCAGGAGCCGATGCCGAAGCGTGTGCAAAGCTGGTGCTGAAAGCCGGGGAAGAGATGGATGCTCCTTCGTTGGAGGATTTGTTGACCCTGTCAGGCATGAAAGTAAAAGCGTTGTAGCTATGGTCAAAAGGAACTAAACTGGCTGTTTTGCTACGGTCGCCTGATGGTAATGGTGAATGATGTTTGGGAAGTGTCCTTAAAATTAAGAAGAGGGGTTGCTGTAGTTACAAAGCGACCTCACGTCGCTCTGTAACTTAAAAGTGAATAATTGAGAAAAAAAATGAGATGCTATGCATACTCATAAGCGTTTATATTTTATCAGGTAAGAATGTATGCCTAAGTGGATATCATTGAAATGATAACTTGCTCTGACTCATCAGTCAGAGATATTGACACAAAAGAAAAGATAACGGCAAGTTAACTTTTTGCCGTCGTTTGTCGAATGGTTAGTCGCATTATCCTTTCATCAGGATGCAAACAAAATGTCTCTTTTGGGGGACGAATAAGCGGGCTGAAAATGACTGGTTGGCTAAGCCTGTTGTTGCGTTGTGAATGTTCCGGTCCTTGCCTGAATGTTTGCACAACAAAGATAAAAAGAATAAACTGATAAAACGGGGTGTTTTGGTAAAAATTGATGTGTATTCAATTAAATTAACGCTTTGTATTTTAAATTGAAATATTTATCGGCTTTTTATTTTCAATTTAAAAGAAAAACCGCTCCTCGTGGGAAGAGCGGTTGGACGTTTTTTCTTGGAAAAAATGTCTTAGATCATTTCAAATCCGGTGTACGGAACCAACGCTTTTGGGATACGAATACCCTCAGGAGTTTGGTTGTTTTCGAGTAATGCTGCTACAATACGCGGCAGAGCCAAAGCACTTCCGTTCAGTGTATGGCAGAGCTGAGCCTTTTTGTCTTCACCTTTGTAACGGCATTTCAGACGGTTTGCCTGATAGCTCTCAAAGTTGGATACGGAACTTACTTCTAACCAGCGTTTTTGAGCTGCCGAAAATACTTCGAAGTCAAATGTAAGTGCCGAGGTAAAACTCATGTCTCCACCGCAAAGACGCAGAATGCGCCAGGGGAGTTCCAGCTTGTCTACCAACGTTTGAACGTAAGCAACCATCTCTTTCAATGAATCGTATGAATGTTCCGGTTTATCGATGCGGACGATTTCTACTTTGTCGAACTGGTGCAGGCGGTTCAATCCGCGAACATCCTTGCCATATGAACCGGCTTCGCGACGGAAACAGGCCGAATAAGCAGTGTTTTTGACGGGTAGTTCGCTTTCCTGTAAAATTACATCACGGTAAATATTGGTAACGGGAACTTCTGCTGTAGGAATCAGGTAAAGATCGTCCAGGTTGGCATGATACATCTGTCCTTCTTTGTCGGGCAACTGGCCTGTTCCGTAACCGGAAGCCTGATTTACCACGTAAGGAGGTTGTATTTCCAGATAACCGGCTTCGCGTGCGTTGTCGAGGAAAAAGTTGATTAAAGCGCGTTGCAAGCGGGCACCTTTGCCTTTGTAAACCGGGAAGCCTGCTCCGGTGATTTTTACGCCCAGTTCAAAATCAATCAGGTCATATTTTTTTGCCAATTCCCAGTGAGGAAGAGCGTCTTCGGGTAGTTCAGGGATGGTGCCTCCCATTTTCTCCACAACATTATCTTCGGCGACGCGTCCTTCCGGCACTGATTCGTGAGGAAGATTCGGGATGGTTACCAATATGTCAATCAGTTGTTTTTCGATACTGTCTAATTCGGTGGACTGAGCTTTGATAGCATCTTTCAGTTCTGCTGTTTTGGCTTTTGCTTCGGACGCTTCTGTCTGTTTGCCTTGTTTGAAAAGTTCTCCGATAGCTTTCGAAAGAGCGTTCATTTCAGCGGATTCGGCATCCAGCGATGCTTGCACACTACGGCGTTTTGCATCCAGTTCTACAACTTGCCCGATGATTTCGGCGCCATCAAAGTGTTTTTTTGCCAACCGGCGAATCACCTCTTCTTTGTTTTCGGTGATGAATTTTAGCGTTAACATGTTGTATATTTATAATTTACAATTTTCGATTGAAATATTTGGTTTGTATTTTACAGATGAAGCAAAGGTACGATTTATCCGCTGTTTATTGAAATGGATTTGAATAAAACGCAATCAAATGAAGCGTATTGATTGTGGTGCTCGTCTTTTTGTTCGTTTTCTGGCATTTTGTCTGTATCCTAACAAAAAAACCTCCCGCGTTCTATCGAACGGAGAGGTTTTATATTGTTTTGCAGTGTCTGAGCTTACGCTTCAGCTACCGGTTCTACAGATACAAAAGATTTGTTGTCTTTTCTTTTGCGGAAAACAACTTTGCCTGTAACCAAAGCAAACAGTGTGTGGTCTTTGCCTAAACCAACGTTTTCGCCTGGATTGTGAACAGTTCCACGTTGACGAACGATGATGTTGCCTGCCTTAGCAAACTGGCCGCCAAAGATTTTCACTCCAAGTCGTTTACTTTCCGATTCGCGACCGTTCTTGGAACTACCGACGCCTTTTTTATGTGCCATTATTGTTAAGTTTTAATGAGTTTATGCTACGATTTCTTTTACAAACAGTTCAGTGAAGTACTGACGGTGACCATTCATTTTTTGATAGTCGTTTCTTCTTTTCTTTTTGAAAACAAGAACTTTGTCGCCTTTTACGTGGCCTTTTACTTCGGCTACGATTTTAGCACCTTCAACAACTGGCGCGCCAACGGTTACAGCACCGTCTTTGTCTACCAATAATACTTTTTCGAATTCGATCTGCGAGCCAGCTTCGGCTTCCTGCATGCGATGAACAAACAGTTTTTGTCCGGCTTCCACCTTGAACTGTTGTCCTAAAATTTCAACAATTGCGTACATGTAATAAATTGTTTTTCAATTACATCCGGGAGGTGAGATGCGGCATCTCTGCAACAGCGCTACTTTATAAAGACCTCTTCGGAAAATCAGGATGCAAAAGTAATCATTTTTTTCTTTCAAACCAAAGAGTTCTATAAAATTTTATTGTGGCTTTCTTCTTTGATAATGAGGAGTAAACATCGCCTGCTTTTGCTTTAATAAGTCGGGAAAAGTAGCTACCTTTGCAGCTCCTTTGAAAACCCAAATTTATACTTGATTATGGCAATAATAAAACCGTTTCGGGGCGTTCGTCCACCGAAAGAATTAGTGGAACAGGTAGCTTCGCGTCCCTACGACGTGTTGAACTCCGAAGAAGCCCGTGCCGAGGCAGGGGATAATCAAAAATCGCTTTATCATATCATCAAACCGGAGATTGATTTTCCGGCAGGTACCGACGAACACGACGAAAAAGTGTATGCCAAAGCCATAGAAAACTTCAATAAATTTCAGAAAGAAGGATGGCTGGTGCAGGACGATAAAGATCGTTACTACGTGTATGCACAAACCATGAACGGCCGCACTCAGTACGGACTTTGCGTGGCTGCTGCAGTAGAAGATTACATGAAAGGCAATATCAAAAAGCACGAGCTGACACGTCGCGACAAGGAAGAAGACCGCATGAAACACGTTCGCGTGAATAATGCCAACATCGAACCGGTATTTTTTGCCTATCCGCATCAGGCTGAATTGGATGCCATTGTCAGCAATGTTACGAAAAACGCTCCCGAATATGATTTTGTGGCTCCCGATGGTTTTGGTCACCATTTCTGGGTGATTAATGACGATGCTACTATTAGCCGCATTACCGAAATTTTTGCGTCTATTCCGGCTATGTATATTGCTGACGGTCATCATCGTAGTGCTGCTGCTGCTTTGGTGGGCGACGAAAAACGCAAACAAAACCCTAATCACAACGGCGACGAAGAATACAACTATTTCCTTGCTGTTTGTTTTCCTGATAACCAGCTGAATATTATCGATTACAATCGCGTAGTGAAAGATCTGAACGGGTTGACAGACGAACAGTTTTTGTCTGCTTTGGGAAAAGATTTCGTTGTAGAAGAAAAAGGTGCTGACATTTACAAACCGACAGCTTTACACAATTTTGCGCTTTACCTTTCGGGTAAATGGTACTCATTGACACCTAAGGCAGGCACTTACAACGATAACGACCCTATCGGCGTGCTGGACGTAACTATCTCGTCGAACCTGATTCTGGACGAGATTCTGGGTATTAAAGATCTTCGTTCCGATAAACGTATCGACTTCGTGGGCGGTATTCGTGGCTTGGGCGAATTGAAACGTCGCGTGGATAACGGCGAGATGAAAGTTGCTCTGGCACTTTACCCTGTTTCGATGCAACAATTGATTGATATTGCCGATAGTGGAAATATTATGCCACCAAAGACAACCTGGTTCGAACCGAAATTGCGTTCAGGTCTGGTAATTCATAAACTGGATTAATTTCGAAATAAATAAAAACGACAAAAGGCAGTCTTTGGGCTGCCTTTTGTCGTTTAAATCTGTAATACGTTATTTGCTCTCGGTAAATTCTACGCTGCCGGAGATGGCAATTTCAGTGCCAACAAATGCTGCCGGAAATTTCGGGCCAACGCCGTAGTCCATACGGTTGAGTTTTCCTTTAAGCAAAAATCCGGAAGTCTCTTTCTTATTCATCGGATTGGTGACGGTGCCTTTGTAATACACATCAAGAACAATAGGTTTGGTTACTCCGTGCATGGTCAGATTACCCGCCATTTTGTAATGATTTCCCTGTACTTTTTTAATTGACGTACTTTTGAATGTCATTGTCGGATAAGTGGCTACATCGAAAAAGTCGGCTGTCTTCAGGTGGTTGTTACGAGCTTCCACATCAGTGTTGATACTGGCAATCTGAACGGTTACCTCTACTTTTGCATCGCTATGATCGGGTTTTGTTGCTGTAACTTTCACCTCGAATTGAGTGAAATTGCCGGTTACTTCCGAAATGGTCATGTGACTGACAGCAAAGGTTAAATGGGAGTGGGCAGGATCCGAAACCCATGTCTGCGCGGAACCTAATAAGGCAAACATGCCTAAAACTATTGATAAAGCAATCTTTTTCATAATCGTAATTTTTAGTTTTGTGTTACTTTCAGCTGAAACAACAATAATTTCTTTGATGCAAAATTACGATGCAGAAAGCCGGATGTGGTAATATCAACAGGAAAAAAAGTGGTACTTTTTGGTAGTAGCTAACAAAGTAGCACAAAAAAAGGATGCCGATTGGCATCCTTTTTTGTTTATCTTATTGCAATTTTGAACGTCTGTTCTCCAACTTTGACAATGTAATAGCCAATTGGGAGATCCAGATAAAAGTCCTGTCGTGTTAACGTGACCTTAAACTCTGCGACTTTCACGCCTACGAGGCTGAAAACCTTTAACGAGGTGTTGTAAGGGGCATTAAACACGGTCATTTTTTTCTCAGAAACCACAACTCCGATGCGTTGAGTTTGCTCCTGTGTGTCAGGATAAGTGGTGGTTTGTGCAGCTAAATGGCTGGCTGATAACAGGAAAAATGACAAGAATAGAATGGTAAAGCATTTCCTCATAAGCACCTGTATTTTCTACAAAAATAATTGCTTTTTCGCGGATTGATGCTCTTTTTGTAAAAAAAAACCTAAGAAAACGTTGATAATAGTTGTTTTGCGTTTTCTATGGCAGCCTGAGAGATGGAATTGCCGCTCAGCATTCCTGCAATTTCAGTGATTCTTTCTTCATTTGATAATTGCTTGATCGACGTTTCTGTGGAGTCATTCTGGTTACTTTTGAATACCTTATAATGCGATGATCCTTGCGCTGCAATCTGGGGTAAGTGAGTGATGGCGATCACCTGCATGTATGTTCCCAGGTTTTTCATTATGAGCGACATCGAATTGGCAACTTCTCCGGAAATGCCCATGTCTATTTCGTCGAAAATAATGGTTGGTAATGACTTTGCGCTGGCGATTAATGATTTGAGACTAATCATTACGCGCGAAATTTCTCCTCCGGAAGCGGTCTGAGCGACAGGTTGCAATTGGCTGTTTTTGTTTGCCGAGAAATAAAACTGAATATCGTCGTTACCGCTTACCGACCAATCGGAGCGGGGAGTGAGTCTGACTTCGAACCGGATTTCAGGCATTCCAAGTTGCTTGAGCTGTGAAACCAGATGTTTTTCAATCTGGGGAAATGCTGCCTTGCGTTTTTGAGTCAATTTCGCACCGGCTTCCAGCATTTCGTTGTAAAGTTGGGTAGATTCTTTTTGGAGCTGCTCAATTTTATCATCAAGTGACTCTATTTGTTGCAGCTGCTCGTCAAATTTCTCGCGCAGTTCAATGAGCTCTTCCACCGAAGTAACCCGATGCTTTTGCTCCAACGTGTAAAGTAAGTCCAGTCGTTGTTTGATGTGTTCTGCTTTTGCCGGATCTACATCAAAATTTTCCTGTGTTTTGTGGACTTCTGTAGCCAGATCTTTCAGTTCTATGATGCAGGAGTCCAGTCGCTGCAGCCACTCTGAGCTTTGAGGATAAAGTTTTTCTGCGCGTCGCAAAGCCAGCAATGCTTCTTTGAGCGGCGGCATGGCGGATCCATTCTCGTCATCGATCAGGTATGCGGCTTTTGATAATTCTGTCTTGATCTCTTCTGCATGAGAAAGTAACTGTAATTCCTGTTCCTGTTGCTCCTGCTCTCCTTCTGTGAGTTGAGCCTCGTTCAGCTGGTTGAACTGAAATTGCAGGAAATCACTTTCTGCTTTTTGTTGCAGTGCAGATGCTTTTAGTGTGGAAAGTTCCTGTATGCAGCGTTTGTACTCGTTATATTTCTTTTGGTACGTGATTGATTCTGGTTCGCTTTTTGCAATGGTGTCAACAACCTGAAGTTGAAAACTGTCGTTGGATAGCAGTAAATTCTGATGTTGAGAATGAATGTCTATCAGTTTGTCTCCCAGTTCTTTTAGTTGTTGAAGTCCAACCGGAGTGTCGTTAATGAATGAGCGTGATTTTCCGTTGCCGGATATTTCGCGGCGAATCAAACAATCATTGTCGTAATCCAGATCGTTTTGGGTGAAAAATTCCTGCAGATTATAGTCGCCTATTCGAAACGATCCTTCAATAATGCACTTTGAGGCGCCATTCTTTATGGTTTTAGAGTCGGCTCGTTGTCCAAGAATAAGCCCCAAAGCTCCCAGAATAATCGACTTTCCGGCTCCGGTTTCTCCGGTAATAACAGAAAATCCGGGTTGGAACTGTATGTCAAGATTGGAAATCAGGACGTAGTTTTCTATGTGTAGCGAAGTTATCATTGTCTGGTTTGAGCGTGTTTATTTCCCGTTCTGAATTTTTTCAAAGCGTTTTTGCATCGATGGCGCTACGTCTAACAACAAGGCATAGACATCACTTTTCTCCTTGGGTTGCCCATTGCTGAAAATGTCGGCGATTTCATCAATTTTCGTGTCAAGAAACGATGTGATGGCAATGTTGTAGAGCCGGTCGTTATTTGCCTGGCGCAAAACCATGAGGGATGAGGCTATTTTTGCCCTGCCATTATCTGCGTTTTCGGCCATTATATCAAGTCCCAAGCGATGATAATCGTAGTAAAGCTCCCGGACGGGGCGTAGTTTTTCGTCCAGAATGCCATTGATCAGGGCGTAGCGGTTATGCTCCGATTCAAAAGCTTTCCAACCTGTTTCTGATGAACTTTGCATCGCATTGGCAATCTCTTCCGCCCGATGGAAAAATGGCGAACCTCCTAAGCGGGAAAACGAATCGGCATCATATCCTAAAATGATATACCCGTAAAAATAGAGCATCGCAATCAAATTGTTGGATGTTTGTCGTTCGTTTGTTTCAAGAGGTTGTGATTCAATATAGTTGAAATTGAAATTTTGATCTCTGAAATTGAATAATGTGGTGAAGTAAGTGGAATTATATACCGGACGACGGGCCTGTACTTGCAATTCTCCGTTAAAACTGTCTCCGCCAGAGTAGTTTTTTATGGTGATAACGAGAGAACATTCAATGCGTTCGTTGGAAGTGTAAGTTGCATTACTCCATTTTCGGTTGTTCATCAATTCATTCAGTTCTTTCTCAAGCGTCGTGAAGATTTGCTTATTTGTTCCCTGAATTAAGCTGGAATTTACCTGAACACGACATCTCAATTCTTGCGCGGAAATGCAGAATGTCATTGTCAGAGCTATGAAAGAAAGGATGATTTGTTTCATGATGAAGTTTTATGCTTGTTTTTTATTTGCAACAGTTTGGATTGCGGTATCCTGATTTCATGTTCAAGCGACACAAAATTACTCAAAAAAAAACCGAAAATAAATACCTTCGTTGAGTATCTGGCTAAGAACATGTGTTTTTACAATTCGAATATCCGGTTTTGTGGTTAAATAGTTATCTTTGCACTATCCAATTTTTACGGATAACGAAACATTTAATTCAATTATTGCCTGAATTCTATACCTGAAATGTTTTGTTTCAAAATCAATCACCCATAAAACATTTTCTTGTGGATACCACTTTAGATATTGCGGCCATCCGGGCCGATTTTCCCATACTTTCCCGCACTGTTTACGACCGTCCGTTGGTCTATTTCGACAATGCGGCGACGTCGCAAAAACCACGTTGTGTGGTGGAGGCGATCGAGAAGGTTTATTACAACCAAAACGCGAATATTCACCGCGGAGTTCATTACCTGAGTCAGGTGGCAACCGAAGCGCACGAAGAGGCTCGTCAAACGGTGCAGGCTTTTATCAATGCTGCCGAGTCGCGCGAAATTATCTTTACCCGCGGAACTACCGAAGCCATTAATCTCGTTGCAACATCTTTTGGAGAAACTTTTTGCAATGAAGGTGACGAGATTCTGATTACCGGCATGGAACACCATGCTAATATCGTACCCTGGCAACTGCTGCGCGACCGCAAAGGTATTGTGCTGAAAGTTGTTCCTTTTAATGAACGCGGAGAACTGGATATGGAGGCTTTCTCCCAACTGCTTTCCCCTAAAACAAAATTAGTTTCCGTTGCACATATTTCTAATGTAATGGGGACTGTAAATCCAGTGGCAAAGATTATCGCAGAAGCTCATGCTTACAATATTCCGGTGCTGGTCGATGGCGCTCAGGCGGTGTCGCATATGCCGGTCGATGTCCAGGCGTTGGATGCTGATTTTTATGTCTTTTCCGGACACAAAATGTACGGACCTAACGGAATCGGTGTATTGTACGGAAAGGAGAAATGGCTGGAACAACTTCCTCCTTACCACGGTGGTGGCGAGATGATTGCAACTGTTACCTACGAAAAAACAACTTATGCAGAACTTCCGTTTAAGTTTGAAGCCGGAACTCCGGACTATGTCGGGTCGGTCGCGTTGGCGGAGGCAATCCGCTATATGCAGAAATTTGGCCTGAAAGCTATCGGAGACTACGAACACCAGTTGCTGCAATATGCCACCGAACAGTTGATGAAAATCGATGGGATGCGTATTTTCGGAACAGCAGCCGAGAAGGCAAGCGTTATATCTTTTCTGGTACGTGATATTCACCATTTTGACATGGGAACCTTGCTCGATAAACTTGGAATCGCGGTGCGAACCGGGCACCATTGTGCCATGCCGTTGATGCACACCTTAGGCATTGAAGGAACGATCCGGGCTTCGTTCGCTTTTTATAATACCAAAGAAGAAATTGATGCGTTGGTAGCAGCCGTCGACCGTGTGCAAAAAATGTTCTAGCAATTTTCATCAACCATTTTTCTTTCCAGAAAGACAGGTGGCCGGCAGATTAAAATAGTAAATTGTAACCCCGATAGCTATCGGGAAAATAGTAAATCAAATAATGACAATAAACGAAACGCAAGATCAGGTGATCGAAGAGTTTAGCGAGTTCTCCGACTGGATGGATAAATATGCCTATCTGATTGATCTCGGAAACTCGCTCGATCCTATTGACGAGAAAGCAAAAATACCGCAGAATTTAATTGAAGGATGCCAGAGCCGTGTTTGGCTCGATGCTGCAGAAAATGATGGTAAGGTGGTTTTTACTGCCGAAAGTGATGCCGTGATTGTGAAAGGAATTATCTCGCTGCTCATTAGAGTCATGTCGGGTCATACTCCCGATGAGATTCTGGAAGCAGAGCTTTATTTTATAGATCAGATCGGGTTGAAAGAGCATCTTTCTCCGACACGCGCCAATGGGCTCCTGTCGATGGTAAAACAGATAAAATTGTATGCTTTAGCCTTTAAGGCGAAGTCTTGAATTAATTGTAAAATTATTCTTAAAAGGGCATGGATGGATCACTTCATTTATGCCCTTTTTTTGTTGATTTTTTACTTTGAAGCTCCTTAAATTGCTTGTTAATATGGATGATAAATAGTAACTTTGTTTGCTTTTTGAAAAAGAATGACGTGTTTCTAATATTATAATTTAGATATGACCGAAGAACAAAAATTGAACGGGAACAATGATTACGGAGCAAGTAGTATTCAGGTCCTTGAAGGGCTTGAGGCAGTTCGTAAACGCCCGGCCATGTATATTGGCGATATCGGAATCAAAGGTTTGCATCACCTCGTGTATGAAGTTGTAGATAACTCAATTGACGAAGCGCTTGCAGGCTATTGTGATACCATCAGTGTCGTTATTAACGAAGACAACTCCATATCGGTGAGAGATAACGGGCGTGGTATTCCTGTTGATATGCACGAAAAAGAAGGAAAATCGGCTCTGGAAGTTGTAATGACAGTACTGCACGCCGGAGGTAAATTCGACAAAGGAAGTTACAAGGTGTCCGGTGGTCTTCACGGGGTGGGTGTATCCTGTGTGAATGCGCTGTCTTCTCTTTTGCATGTTGAGGTATACCGCGAAGGTAAAGTGTACATGCAGGAATACCAGAAAGGAGCTCCTCAGTTCCCGGTAAAAGAAATCGGAACGACTACGGAAAACGGGACGTTGGTGAGATTTCATCCCGATGGCGACATTTTTACAGATACCGTTTACAAATACGATATTCTTGCCGCCCGTATGCGTGAGTTAGCTTATTTGAATGCCGGTATTACTATTTCTCTGACCGATTTGCGTACGTTGAACGAAGACGGAACTCCTAAAAAAGAAGTTTTCCATTCGGAACGCGGGCTGGAAGAGTTTGCCGAATTTGTTGACTCCTCACGCGAACCCCTGATTGATAAAGTTATCCATATTTCTACCGAAAAATTCGGTACTCCGGTCGAAATAGCGTTGACATACAATACCTCGTACAACGAGAACGTTTACTCGTATGTAAACAATATCCACACCATTGAAGGCGGTACTCACGTAGCCGGCTTCCGTCGTGGATTGACCCGTACGCTGAAAAAATATGCCGAAGACAGCAAAATGCTTGAAAAGGTAAAACTCGAAATCAGTGGGGACGACTTCCGTGAAGGTCTTACTGCAATCATTTCGGTGAAAGTAGCAGAACCTCAATTCGAAGGACAGACCAAAACAAAACTCGGGAATAACGAGACGATGGGCGTGGTCGATCAGGCTGTTGGTGAAGCTTTGGGGAATTATCTTGAAGAAAATCCGAAACAGGCCAAAATGATCGTAGAAAAAGTGATTTTGGCTGCGACTGCCCGTAACGCTGCCCGCAAGGCTCGCGAAATGGTACAGCGTAAATCTCCACTTTCAGGTGGTGGTTTGCCCGGTAAACTCGCTGACTGTTCTGAAAAGCATCCTGAAATTTGCGAAATATTCCTCGTCGAGGGTGACTCGGCAGGTGGCTCGGCCAAACAGGGTCGTAACCGTACCACACAGGCTATCCTGCCACTTCGTGGTAAGATACTGAACGTGGAGAAGGCAATGCAACATAAAGTGCTTGAAAGCGAAGAAATTCGTAATATTTACACTGCATTGGGCGTTACCATCGGTACCGAAGATGACAGCAAGCAGTTGAATGTTTCAAAGCTTCGTTACCACAAGATCATCGTGATGACCGATGCCGACGTCGATGGTAGCCACATCGACACCCTTATTATGACTTTCTTCTTCCGCCACATGAAAGAACTGATCGAAGGCGGGCATCTTTATATTGCTACTCCGCCGCTCTATCTTTGCAAAAAAGGAAAAGTGGAAGAGTATTGCTGGAATGAACAACAACGCGTTGCCTTTATTGAGAGATATGCAGATGGGAATGAAAATTCGGTACACGTACAGCGCTACAAAGGTTTGGGAGAAATGAACCCCGAGCAGTTGTGGGATACCACCATGAACCCGGAAAACCGTACTCTGCGTCAGGTAACCATCGAAAATGCAGCTGATGCAGATCATATTTTCTCCATGTTAATGGGAGACGATGTTGGACCTCGTCGTCAGTTTATCGAAGAAAATGCCACTTACGCAAAAATTGACGCGTAAGAAGAGATAGAAAAAATGAGAGGCTGTCAATCACAATGATGACAGCCTCTCATTTTTTTATTCGATAGTGAAACCGACGCTTTGTAAGTCTTGCCAGAAGCCCGGATAAGACTTGGAAACTACTTCCGGGTGTTCTATTTTGATTGGATGAATCAATGCTGCCGGGGCAAAAGCCATCGCCATACGATGATCTTCATAGGTGCAGATGGCCTGTTTGTAGTCAGGGTTAGTGCGTAGTCCGTTCCATGACAACATACCGTCTTCCGGCTCTTCGAGTATATAGCCCAACTTGACCATCTCATTTTTTAAGGCAGCAATCCGGTCTGTTTCCTTAATCTTCAACGTTTGTAAACCTGAAAAAGAAAATGGGATATTAAGCAAACAGCAGCAGACTACTACCGTCTGCGCAAGATCCGGTTGATTGATAAAGTCGTAATTGAACACAGAAACAGGAGTGGAATCATTCGATATGATAACTCCTTCTGGAGTAAACTCGCTTTTTATTCCCAATGATTCGAAAATCTTCGCAACCTGAGAATCGCCTTGCGTGCTGTCTTGTTTTAGTCCGTATAACTTAAAGCAACTGTTCCCGGAAAGAGCTGCGATCGCGTACCAGTAGGAAGCTGCCGACCAGTCCGATTCTACGTGAAATGCGATCGGGCGGTATTCCTGATGAGGAATCGTTATGGTTTGGCCTTCCCATTTTGCAGATACGCCGAATTCCTCCATCATGTGAAGTGTCATCCGGATATAAGGAATAGAGATTATTTTACCTTCCAAGGTCATTTCCAATCCGTTCTTCATTGTAGGGGCAATCATCAGTAAAGCTGATATATACTGGCTGCTGATATTTCCTGCAAGTCTGATTTTGCCGCCTTGTAGCGCTTTTCCTGATATGCGGAGAGGGGGATAGCCTTCCTTTTCTATGTATTCGATATCGGCACCAAGGTGGTTGAGCGCATCAATGAGAACCCCTATTGGTCGGTTTTTCATGCGTTCACTGCCAGTTAAAATCCAATTCCCCTGTAGGTTTGATAAATAAGCAGTGAGGAATCGCATAGAAGTTCCGGCAGCTCCGATATCGAAAGTTGTTTTGTCCAGTTTGAGGGTTTCCAACATTACTTTCGTGTCGTCACAGTCGGCCAGATGGCTTATCTCTTTTGTACTTTTGCTGAGCATTGAAAGGATCAGCGCTCTGTTGCTAATGCTTTTTGAGGCCGGCAGATCTATTGATCCTGTAACAGGCTGTGTCGTCGGTGGAAAAAGTCGAATCATGTGGTGTGTAAACAAAAAACTGCTCCCGGAAGAACAGTTTTTATTATAAATATATGGGGTATCAATTACATGGCAGGTAAACCGAATCCAAGCTTGTTTTTTCGTCCTACCCAGGCTTCTTTGATAAAATTACCGCTGGCATCTTTTCCTCCAATCATAAATATTCTGTTGTATTTATCGACTACAACAGAAGCTTTAGTCCTGGGTTTATAATTAAGGACTTTGGGGAAGTTGATCAGTGTATCGCGTCTTGTCCAGATGTATCCCTCTGTCTTTGAACAAAGCAAGGTGTCTTTTGCGATAGCGCCTGAAGCATTTGTACCTCCCCAGAGCATTAAACGATCATCATACCAAATCAATGAAGCATTCTTACTGGCGGGGAATGAGTCGGCTTTGATTTCTGTAGAGAAGTCCATCCACTGTCCGGTACCGGACATGTAAGTGTAAACTGAATTTACCGTATTTCCTGTTTTATCTTTACCGCCTATTAGCATCAGTTTTGGACTTCCTGTCTGAGGTGTGAATGTGGTTGCTGCGAAATCAGAAACAGGGAAGCTGTTAAACTTATTGCCGTTGTTATAGCTATTGTCGAAATCGGCTATTGCATATTGTAACGACCAGTTGGCACCGTCAGAAGAAGTTTCTACGTAGTAATTGTTGCTGCTGTCATACATGACGGCAAACAGCTTGTTATCATAGCCTGCGATCAGTGATTTTAACTGGTTAGGCGATGAAATCGTAATTTTGTTCCAGGATGTGCCGTTTGAACTGGAATAGATGGTTTGTCCGTCACCAATCACATACATAACGTTGTTGAGAACGATCATGTTTTGCAATGAAGCAGAAGCCGGTAAGGTTGAAATGGTTGAGCCCCCGTTCCAGCTTTTAGCGTCAGTTGTGGTGTATAAACTGATGTTTGAGCCGTTATTAAGGAATAACATTACCAAATCATTGCAATAGACTGCTTTTTGTGCTGTTTCCGCAGAACCAAAGGAAGGATAAGTTCTCAATTGCCATGCGATGGAGTCCGGCTCTACTTTGTGAACGCGTACATCTACATAATATGACATTGTATCGGTTCCATTAGCTGCATAATTTAAAAAAACCTGTTTGGTTCTGAAATCGATAGAGTCTCCTGCCTTATAGGCCTTTTTGTCGAAAAACATGGCAGCTGAAGAATAGGTGCTTATGACAGGTATGGCTCTGAAATGACCGTACAGTTTTGTTTTGAAAGGGAGGGAGTCTACGTTGTAGATTAATCCGTTGGTTTTATATGCATTACCACCGGTTTGATCAACGGTAAATTTTGCTTTTGCAAAAGCAGGTACGCTGTCACTCTTTATTGCAAAGGTGTATACGCGGGCATCGTCGGAGTAATTTGTGACGCTGTTACTGAGGCAAGAGTTAAATACGAGCAATCCTAAGGTGAACAAAAAAATAACCAAGTATTTAAGCTGTTTCATGAAGAAAATTGGTTTTTGAAATAAATTTTTTAACCTTTTGCCGGCACTTGCTTCTTTTACTTTTGCCTCGTTGTTATCCTTTTAACCGGATATTAAAGTCTGTGAGCTGATATTCAGGCAAATAAAAGTATTAAAGGCTATTCTTATCAGATAGTTTTTTATATTAGTGCAAATGTAGTAACAAATTTTGATATTGTAGGATAATTAGACAGATTCAGGCTTTTTTAACCGCTGTTGAAGCTTGTTTAGTATAGGCTCACAAACAAAAAAAGGCTGCCGTTTGGCAACCTTTTTTTTGTTAGGAGAGGAGGACTAGTTAGAAAAACTTGATTCTGTTATCTGTTATGTCAGCTTTGTCTTTCAGAACTTGTAATGTCATGTAAGGAAGCATATAAGCATAACGGGAATTCAGCATATCAATCTGAGCCTTGGCGTTAAACTTATCGTTTCTTTTTTGTTCACTTACAACGCTGAAAACAAATACACCAGCTTTGCCTTTAACAGGAGCTGAAAGATGATTTGGTTTAGAAGCGGAAGCTGCACCGATAACGGCAGGTTCCATTCCAAGAGATCCGGCTTGTGCGCTGAAGAAATTCAGGTTAGAAGCAGTGTCTGTTTTTTGTTTCAAAGCAGCAGCCAAAGCTTGAACAGTTTTAGCTGAAGCCATTGCTGAGTTCATATTTTTGGTGATTACTTCAGCTTTCTTGTCGTTGATGAGTTCTGCTTTCAATTCAGCTGTAACATCTTTCAGATCGCGGTATCCTTTCGGATGCGATGCAATCAGGTTGGCTACGATGAGAACATCGTTGCGTTCGCCGCATTCAAATACGTCTGAAGTAGAACCTGCTTTCGCATCGTTTGCCCAACGGAAAACCGTACGGGTATTCTTAACGTTACCCAGTCGGGGAGCGTTGGGGTCTAAACCGTTCATCGGGCGAACAGTAACACCTTTTGATTTAGCTGCCTGATCGAATTTGTCGCTGCTGGTTGCTGCTGCTGCAAATTCTTTAGCCTGATTGTAAACAGTTTCTCTTGTCTGATCGCTTGGAACGGCTTTCAGTGCCAATAAAGCCAGTTTTACTTTGCTGATGCTTGAGGTCTTTTCTTCAACCTGAATGATCTGGATAGAAGATGTTTGTTTGTCAAGAATAACTTCGTTTACACCGCCTCTGAAAAGTTTTGTAACGAGATCTTGTTTAAAGCCGTTTTGTAAGAGGTTCATTTGGCGTACCCAGCCAATTTCACCGCCGTTTGCTGCGGTTTGTTGCAATTTAGAGAATTTTTGAGCTAAGTCGGCAAATTTAGCACCACCTTTGATTGCTGCAACAAGACTGTCGGCCAGCTTGCTTTCGCTATCTGCAAGAACAATATGACGGATTTTTACAGAGTCAGGTTCGCTGATGCCACCTTCAACAATTTTAGCCATGTAGTAGGTGTCTCCTTCCATCTTAGGACCAACAACATCGCCAGTTTTACCACCGAATGCAAAATCCTGGAGGAACGGAGGAACTTCTTTCTTTGTCAGAGCAATATCAATATATTTTTCTTCTGAGTTGGCATTTACAAATCCTTTGATGTCCGTAGTTGTGTTAAATCCGTTTTGCAGACTGTTGATTTTCTTTTCAACTTCTGCGTAGTCTGCTTTTGATGGTTTCACATCAAATTGAACATATTTAAGATCGAAATTAGCTTCTTGTTTGTAACGGGCTTTGCGTTTGTTGTAGAGATCACTGATTTCACTTTCAGATACTTTTACAGCTCCGTCAGGTACGGTGAAGTAAGGCTGCATAGTGTAAACCATATTTACAGATGTTTGGCTGCGATCAAATGCAAACTTGGCATCGAGCGAGTTGGCTGTTATGGTTTTTGAAAGTAATGCGTTGTACTTTTGTTGTAATGTGTTTTGTTTTACCATGTTTTCGAGGAATGACCAATATTGCTGGTATTCTTTTACCTCGTCAGCATGTTGTTTGTCTTTGCCTTTTGAAGCCTTATCCAGAGATGTCAGAAAGCCAAGAAGAGCTTCTTTGCTGAAAGTGCCTGTTTTCGGATCGGTAAAAGTACGACGGCTGTAAATGATGGGGCTGATATGGTTACCAATGGTTAAGTCTTCTAGTTCATCTTTAGAAACCGCAATGCCTACTTTTTCGGTTTGTTTGCCCAAAAGGATTTCAGTCACTTTGTTATCCCAAACCTGTTGACGAATCTGTTCGCTCATTTCGTCGTTATTTTGTTGTCCGGTTTCAATCTTGTAAACTGTTGATAATTGTTCTACAGCTTCCATGAAATCAGCATACTTTAAAGTTTCTCCGTCAACAACCCCAATTTTTTGCTTTTGCTGGCCGAAATAGGTTTTACTTGAATTCAGAAAGTCGCCGATAATGAAAGCAAACATTGCTAAACCCACCACTATCAACAGGAATACTCCTTTGCTTCTAATTTTCTCTAATGTTGCCATTGATTTGTTTCAGTTAAAAATATGATTCTGTTTTGATTATGATTTTAAGGCCGATAATTGTTTTATATTCAGTAGCAATGCGGATGTGAACTTGCCGGCGCTGCTCTTTTCTAAAACTTTAAAATCAGGGCACGAATATACAAAAAAAAGTCCATCTCAAAGAATAAATGTCAAAAACTGTATTATTCAGAAACAGAAACTTCGATGCCGAGAGCCTTTATCCTTTCTGCAATTTGAGCGAGTTGCTTGTGTGATGTTTTTTTGAGCGCCTGAACGGGAGTGTCTCTTGCCAATGTGTAGATCATAACCTGTTTTGGTCTGATTTCTTTCACGGCATCCAGCCACGCACTCAGCTCTTCCTCAGTGGTGTTGTCTATCTGTTGCCCCTCGATTTCTCCCTGCAAAAAGAGCGTTTGGATGATGAGATTTCCATTGAATCGTTTTAGATGCTCAATTAGCCATTCGCCTGAAAAAGAGGCAGCTCCGGGTTGGTTGAGCAGGCGGATTGTATTGTCGAACACCGAATCCATTTTCAGGATATTGTTATCCACTTTGTTTAATGTTTCAAATACGGATGGTTTGTGTATCAGTGTGCTGTTAGACAAAACGCTGATCTTTGCCTCGGGGAAAAACTCGTTTCGAAGAGCGATGGTATCGTTTACAATTCCGGCAAAGTCGGTGTGCATCGTAGGTTCTCCGTTTCCGGCAAAAGTGATGACATCCAGTTTTTTGCCGTCCACTTTAATTTCAGACAGCGCTATCCGTAGTGCCTCTTTGACTTCTTCACGTGTGGGGATGTGAGCTTCCTGCGGTTTGAAATTGAATCCGCATTCGCAATAAATGCAGTTGAATGTGCAGATTTTAGCATTGACAGGTAAAAGATTGATGCCGAGCGAAGTGCCCAAGCGACGACTTATAACGGGGCCAAATACTATTTTGTCGAATAAATAAGTAGACATAGTCGGTTGATAATTAACAATTAAAAATTAATAATGAGAATTTGCAGGGCCAGTGGGTGCTGCAAATTCTCATTCTGTAATATAATCTGACTAATTATTAATTCTTCATTATTAATTAATTACAGTTTCCAGTTGGCAATGCGTTGCATGGCTTCCTCGGTTTGAGCCTGGCTTCCGAATGCAGTGAGGCGGAAGTAGCCTTCACCATGAGGACCGAATCCGACGCCCGGAGTGCCAACAACATTCATTTCGTTGAGCAAACGATCGAAGAACTGCCATGATGAGATGCCGTCGGGAGTCTTTAGCCAGATGTATGGCGCATTTACACCGCCGAATGCACTCAGACCTTTTGCTTCAACGCCTTTACGGATGATGCCGGCGTTATTCATGTAAGTGGCGATGGTTTCTTTGATCTCTTGTTGCCCTTCGGCAGAATAAATAGCTTCGGCAGCACGTTGTACAATGTAGGCGGTGCCGTTGAATTTTGTTGTTTGGCGGCGGTTCCATAGGCGGTTGAGTGGTACACGTCCGTGTTCGGCAGAATTAACCAGAACCGTTTTGGGAACGACGGTATAACCGCAACGTAATCCGGTGAAACCTGCGGTTTTTGAGAAACTGCGGAATTCGACAGCTACTTCGCGGGCTCCTTCAATTTCGTAGATAGAGTGAGGAACATCTGCTTCGCTGATAAAGGCTTCGTAGGCGGCATCGAACAAAATCAATACGTCGTTGGCGCGAGCGTAGTCGACCCACTGTTTCAATTCGTTTTTCTTCAGAGTTGTTCCTGTCGGATTGTTCGGGTAGCAGAGATAAATTACATCGGGACGAGTCGCCGGAAGTTCTGGAATGAAGTTGTTTTCCTTTGTACAGGGCAAATAAACAATCTTTTCCCATTTGCCGTCGGCTGTCGGTTTGCCGGCACGACCAGCCATGGCGTTTGTATCCACGTAAACGGGATAAACAGGGTCGGTAACGGCAATCACGTTGTTCGGGCCGAGAATGTCGCCGAAGTTGCCGGTGTCGCTTTTGGCGCCGTCACTCACGAATACTTCGTCGGGAGCAATGTCCATGCCACGGGCAGTATAGTCTTTAGCAACAATGGTTTCGCGCAGGAAGGCATAACCCTGTTCCGGGCCGTAACCGCGAAAGGTACTGGCTTCACCCATTTCGTCAACAGCAGCATGAAGAGCTTTGATAACAGCCGGAGCCAGCGGACGCGTTACGTCGCCGATACCAAGACGAATGATATTTGCTGATGGATTTTCTTCCTTGTAGGTATTTACTTTACGTGCGATCTCCGAAAAAAGATAGGTTTCGGGGATATTCAAAAAATTGTCGTTTACAAAAGCCATATTGCTAATTTTGGGATTTGAGAATTTGAAGATTTGAGAATGAAATCTGCCCTGAATGTGCCGATTCTAAATCGTCAATCGTAAATTAATAAATTGTAAATATCAAAGCAGGTATTCGCCTTCGAAAACGGTTACAGCTGGTCCGGTCATGTAGACGTGGTTGTCAGCTTCCGACCATTCTATTTCGAGGTTTCCGCCGAGGAGTTCCAATGTTACTTTGCGTTCGGTTTTACCGTTCAGTACGGCTGCCACGGCTGTTGCACAAGCTCCGGTTCCGCAGGCAAGCGTTTCTCCGGCACCACGTTCCCAAACTCTCATCTTGATATGAGTCGGCGAGATAACCTGTGCGAACTCGGTATTGGTACGGCGCGGGAAGAGCGGATGGTGTTCCACTTTCGGACCGCTTTTTTGTATATCCAGCTCTTCGAGCGAATCCATGAAAATCACGGCGTGGGGATTCCCCATGGAAACGGCTGTGATGTTTACCTTGCGGCTTTCAAGAGCAATGGGGTAGTTGATCACACTGGTTTCGTCGAGGTTGATAGGTATCAGTTTGGGCGCAAGAATGGGTTCACCCATATCGACACGAACGGAGTTTACTTTGCCGTTTTCTATGTTCAGCGTGAGGTGTTTTACTCCTGCAAGAGTTTCGAGCGTGAGCTCTGTTTTGTCGGTTAATCCTTTGTCATATACAAATTTGCCGATACAACGGGTGGCATTGCCGCACATTTCCGATTCCGAGCCATCGGAGTTGAACATGCGCATGCGGAAGTCGCACGTTTCGGAAGGCAAAATGAGAACCAGACCGTCGGATCCGATGCCGAAGTGACGGTCGCTAATGGCAGTCGCTAACGTAGCCGGATCTTCAATCTGTTCAACAAACCCGTTTACATAAACGTAGTCGTTTCCGGCGCCTTGCATTTTTGTGAACTTCATAATTATCTATTTTAAGTAAGAAGTAAAAATGAATAAGTAATAGATGTCATTCTCGAGTTAACGATTTAATTTCGCTTTTATCGATTTTACAGATGCAGCAAGCATGCTAATCAATTCATTACAATCTGTATGGATGCTATGAAACTCGTTGTCAGAAATGTATTCTGTCTCATGTAATAAATCAAGCCAATAAGCTGATTCTGCAGCTTCTTTTAATGCAATACTTGTTTTATTCAAATAATCGGCATCTGATATGGCAAATTCTTGTTCGGCAAGATTTGACCCAATACTTGTTCCGGCTCGCAATAACTGCTTTGAAATGATATATTCTTTTTTTTGACGGTGAGATATTGATATAGCCGGATAGTTCTAATGGCAAATAGTTTTGCTTTATCCCTTACTATACTTTTACTCATTTTGAAATAGTTGAAGTTGGATTACTTCTTACTTTTTATTTGTTATTTTTTCGTGTCGTCTGTTTGCCCGGGCGTAAATCGTTCTTTTCGTAATAGTTTATAAACGCTTGGTTTACGATTCTGTTTCCTCCGGGAGTCGGATAATTTCCAGAGAAGTACCAGTCCCCGTTATGTTTTGGGCAGGCAACATGAAGGTTTTCGATGGTTTGGTAGATAATTTCCACTTCTACCGTACAATTGTCCGGAGTTACCATCTCTCCAATTTTTTTTGCTATTTCTGTATCGGAAAAAGGAGCGTAAATGTCTTTTACGTGATTTACAATCCATTCTTTGGGCTGATTCTCCTGTTCCTTGCTCTTTTTGTATACTTCGTGAATCACGTTTTCCATGCCCCGTTCTTTCAGTAGCTCGATGGCAGCATTGAAGGCGATGAATTCGCTCATGCGCGACATGTCAATACCGTAACAGTCGGGATAACGAATCTGCGGAGAAGAAGAGACGATTACAATTTTCTTTGGTTTGAGACGACTCAAAATCTTGATAATACTCTGCTTGAGGGTCGTTCCGCGTACAATACTGTCGTCTATCACCACGATGTAATCTTCGTTTTCTTTGATTGTGCCGTAGGTGATGTCGTAAACGTGAGCGGCAAGGTCATTCCTGTTTTTATCTTCGGTGATAAAGGTCCTCAGTTTGATGTCCTTGATAGTCAGCTTTTCAGTACGTATCTTTTTTTGAAGGATTTTTTCCACCTCAGCTTCCGACAGGGTTTTCTTTTTGTTCAGAATAGCCGCCGTTTTTTGTTGATTCAGGTAGTTTTCAAATCCTTCCATCATGCCGTAGTAGGCAACCTCTGCAGTGTTAGGAATAAACGAGAGAACAGTGTGATCCACATCCTGATTGATAGCTTCGAGAATTTGCGGAGTCAGCAATCGTCCCAGAGTTTTACGTTCGCGATAGATATCGCGGTCGCTGCCTCGAGAGAAATAGATACGTTCGAACGAACAGGGAGCAACATTTTCAGTTTGGTGTATCTGGCTGATTTTGAAAGAACCGTCTTGCTTGATGAAAAGTCCTGCACCCGGGTTCAGTTCTTGAATTTCTTCAGTCGCGATGTTGAGTACGGTTTGCATCGCCGGACGTTCGGAGGTGACTACAATGATTTCGTCGTTGGCAAAGTAAAAAGCCGGGCGGATTCCCCATTTGTCGCGGAAAACAAAAGCATCACCGCTACCGGTCAGACCGCAAATCACAAAACCGCCGTCCCACATTGCAGTAGCGCGTTTGATGATGCGTTCCAGATCCAAATGTTGTTCGATAGCCTGGTTGAGTTCTTTTCCGGCCATGCCTTCGAGGGCAAATTTGGTGTAGAGATGTTCTACTTCGGAGTCGAGTCTGCCGCCGAGTTGTTCAAGAATGATAAATGTATCGGCATTGTGGCGGGGATGTTGCCCTTCGGCCACGATATGATCGAAAATCTCGTCAACATTGGCAAGGTTGAAATTGCCGGCCAGACAGAGATTCTTGCTTTTCCAGTTATTGCGACGAAGAAACGGGTGTGCGTATGAAATACCGGAACGACCGATGGTACTGTAGCGCAGGTGGCCGATGTATAGTTCCCCGACAAACGGAGCGTTGGTGCATCTTTCGTTGTCCGGCATTTTTTCGTAAGCCTCTATCTGACGACCTACGCTGTTGAATACGTCGGTGATGGCACCGTTACCTAAAGCTCTTTCACGAAATATATATTCTTCTCCCGCTGTTGCATTCAAATTGACACACGCAATGCCAGCGCCTTCCTGACCCCGGTTGTGCTGTTTTTCCATCAAAAGATAGAGGTTGTTCAGCCCGAAACGGGTGGTTCCATACTTGGCTTTGTAGTATTCGAGCGGTTTAAGTAACCGCATCAGTACAATGCCGCATTCGTGTTTTATCGGATCGCTCATTGATTAGTAGGGATTTACGAATTTAACGTAGGTTTATCCTTCAAAATGCAAAGATAACGAATTTTTGCCGAAACCTCCCTTTTTAGGAAGGGTAAACTTGTTAATATGGGCGCGTTTTGGGTCGTTTTACCTCTTTTTTTGAACCGAAATGCTTAAAAAATTATCTTCCTGTCAGTTTGTACTCTGTATTCATGACAGTATTGAATGAGTACAGATAATACCCTTTTTCTTGTTTCTCGGTAACATCGGCACCGGTAATCGTCAGCGGTGTCTTGGAACGCAATTTACAAGGTTGTCCGGCCATCGATGTAATAGAGCCTGTTGTCAGCCTGCCATCATTCCAAGAGAAGCTTACTTCGAAATTACCCCGTGCTTTCATTCCTTTCATAACTCCGCTTTTCCACTCGGAAGGTAGAGCCGGAAGTAAATCTATTTCGTTCAAATGGCTTTGAAGCAACATTTCTCCTACGCCTGATGCACCGCCAAAGTTGCCGTCGATCTGGAAGGGCGGGTGAGTGTCGAACAGGTTGTTGAGTGTCGATTTAGAGAGTTGCTCGCGATACATCTTGTAACTGTGATCGCCGTCGAACAGGCGGGCCCAGAAGTTTATTTTCCATGCTTTGCTCCAGCCTGTACCGCCGTCACCACGAATCTCAAGCGTTTTGCGGCAGGCGTTGGCAAGAGCCGGTGTGGTAATGGGCGAAATTTCACGTCCCGGATGGAGCCCGAAAAGGTGCGAGACATGGCGGTGTTGCGGGTCCACATCAGCGTAATCTTTTATCCACTCCTGAAGATTCCCTTTTTTGCCGATCTTCAACGGGCGCAGCTGATCCCGTTTTTCTCTCCATACTTTTTGTAGATCGGCGTCTGTGTTTAGCGTTTGCGAAGCTTCTATCAGGTTGTTGAAGATGTCCCACAAAATCTCCATGTCCATTGAAGAAGCGATGGTTACAACATTGATTTGTCCTTTTTCGTCTTTGTAGCTGTTTTCAGGAGAGGTAGATGGCGCCGTTACCAAATGCCCGTTTTTCTTTATCAACCAGTCCATACAAAAGTCGGCTGCCGATTTCATCAGCGGATAAGCTGTGTTTTTCAGGTACTCTTTGTCGCCGGTAAAACGGTAATGATCGTAGAGATGTTGCGATAGCCAGGGAGAACCCATAGCCCAGTTTGCCCACATAGGATCTCCTTCTTTTCCTCCAACCGGATTGGCACTGGCCCAGATATCGGAGTTGTGATGCACGGCCCAGCCTTTCATGTTGTAAAAATTGCGGGCTATATCTTTTCCGTTAACAGCGAGGTTTTCTATTTGATGGATGAGTGGTTCTGTTAATTCAGACAGATTCAGCATCTCGGCAGGCCAGTAATTCATCTGTAGGTTGATGTTGGTTGTGTAGTTACAATTCCATGGCGGACGTTGATCTTTATTCCATATTCCCTGTAGGTTAGCTGCCGTTCCACCCGGTCGCGAACAGGAAATAAGCAGATAACGTCCGAACTGGAAGTAGAGGGTTTCGAGCGAAGGATCTTTTTCTCCCGAAGCATACCGTTTCAGTCGTTCATCGGTCGGTTGGGTTTCCTTGCCGTTGCTTCCCAAATCGAGCGACATGCGGTTGAAAAATTGCGAATAGTCACGAATGTGTTTCTCTTTTAGCTGATCAAACGAGAGTGATGTTGCTTTGTCGAGATAGTTTTTGCAGAGTGCATCTTCATCTTTCCCGTTGGTTTGTGGATCATTTTTGAAGCCGTTGAAACTGGTAGCAGCCGAAACCAGCAGGACAACTTCGGAGGCATTGCTTACATGCAAACAGGGGTTGGTACTTACTTTTCCATCGCAACTGACTACCCGTACCCGATACTGATACCGCATGCCTTTTTCTCCTTTGGAATTTGAGTAAACAATTGGGAAACGGCCTTCAAAAGGAAGAGAATAAGGTGCGGTTCCCTTGAGTATAAATTCGTTGTTACCTATAGCTGTGATGGAGGCCGCCGCAAATGGCGTGTTGCCCGTCAGATCGAAGGATAATTGTCTCTTTTTGGAAGCCGTCAGTCGAATAACGATCACTTGATCGGGGGCGGAGACGAAAAACTCTCTTTTGTATTCCACGCTGTCGATTCGGAATGTGGTGGTTGCTATTGCTTTTGAAATATCGAGATCGCGGCAATATTCAACCGGAATGCCGTTGCGATGTTGCTGTATTTGCAGATTTCCCATTGGGAGAAAAGCCTGAACATCGGGCCCCTGAATGTTTTTCAGAATGGTCGTAGCTTCATTGTTTTTCCCCTGAAACAGTAGTTGTCGTACTTTAGGCAGAAAAGTCGGAGCGTCGGGTGTCGGATTGGTATTGGAGGGGACCCCCGACCAAAAAGAACCTTCGTTGAGATTCAATAATTCGTCTTTTACTCCGCCATACACCATCAGGCCTAATCGTCCGTTGCCCAGAGGCAGGGCTTCTTCGAATTTGGAAGCCGGTTGATTGTACCACAAACGGAGCGTTTCGGGTTTTTGTGCAGAGGAAAAGATGGAAAGAGCCAAAGCTGTGCAGCATAAAAATGCTTTGCGGAGTAGGTTCGTGTCAGTCATGATTGCAAAATAGGAGTCAGGTAGAAATCGATAATGTTTATAATTGTCCGATTGCATTATTCTGTGACAAATATACAGTAAATTTGCTGAAGCATTCATCAATTGTGTCTCTCAAAATTGAACCTAAAACTATGAGTCATTGTCTTGACCTTTTTCGTTTTTGCCCGGTATGCGGGTCGCAACATTTCAACGTCAATAATGTGAAATCAAAAAAATGTGCCGATTGCGGTTTTGTTTATTATCTCAATCCGTCGGCAGCTACGGCGGCTTTCATCGAAAATGAAAAGGGTGAGTTGCTGGTGTGTCGCAGAGGAAAAGAGCCAGAGAAAGGGACGTTCGATTTGCCGGGTGGTTTTACCGACATGGAGGAAACCTGTGCTGAGACCATCGCCCGTGAAATCAAGGAAGAACTCAATTTGTCTGTGGATCGTTCGGAGATTCTTTTTTCACTGCCCAACTGGTATTGCTACTTAGGGATGAATATTCCCACGCTCGATTTCTTTTTTCGTTGTCAGGTGAGCGATTTTTCCGGTTTGAAAGCCGCAGACGATGTGGCAGAAGCATTCTTTATTAAGCCCGAAGAAATCGATCCGGAACTGTTTGGCTTGGCATCTATCCGCAAGGCGGTGACGATGTATAAGTTGAAGATAAAAGGTGATTAGTGATAACGATTTATGGAGACTGAACGTAAGAATAAAGATAAAATCTCATTGTTGTTAGGCAACAGATGGGTTGTTTTTTTTCTAGGACCCATTGTGTTTTTCTATGTCATTTTATTGACACGAATGTATAATATCTCAGGTTCGGAAAAGGAAAAGAATGGTCATGACTCCCGTATTGTTTTGATCTCTTTCTTAGGGACCTTGTTTTATTTGCTTTTGGGGTATGCAATTTTCAAATTAATGAAATGGAATTGAGATGGATACTATTCTGATTATTATTGGCATCTTATTATTGTTGGGGAGTTTTGCTGGAAGCATCCTTCCATTTTTGCCGGGGCCTCCGTTGGCCTATATAAGCTTAATTCTGTTGCAGTTGACGAACCGGCATCCTTTTCCGGTGACTTTTTTGGTAGCGTGGGCTGTGGTGACGGCAGCGGTAGTAGTACTCGAATATATGATTCCTATCTGGGGAACAAAAAAATTTGGTGGAACAAAGGGTGGTACTCGAGGAGCAACGGTCGGATTGATCGTCGGATTGTTTATTCCGCCATGGGGCTTCGTGATAGGGCCTTTTGTGGGAGCTTTTATTGGTGAACTGATGAACCGGCAGGATTCCCAAAAGGCTTTCCGTTCGGCAATTGGTTCATTTATCGGATTTCTGGCGGGTACCGTCGTGAAGATTGTGCTTTGTCTTGTGATGGCATTTTATTTTGTCAAAGAAGTAATTGTTTGATGGATCACTATTTGGAGATCAATGGAAATGTTCTATACAACTGAATGTGATTCTTGGAAATAGAAATAGTAACCGGATTTATTCATCTAAAATAAAATTGAAACAATGGGATTACAAGTTCAAAACAGAGAAGAGATTGCGGCAACGATTATTGCCATGGAGAAAGCGGCTCTTGACCAATGGGGCAACGGGAATCCTGACGGTTTTCTGGATATTTCAGCTCCGGATGTGGTTTATTTTGATCCTTTCGTGGAAAAACGGTTGGACGGAATTGACCAGTTAAGGGCGTTGTATGATAGCATCAGAGGACAAGTGCATACTGACCGGTACGAGTTACTGAATCCTCACGTCCAGGCTACTGATGCGATGGCTGTGCTTACGTTCAACTACGAAGGATATGTAAATGAAACGGTTTACAAGTGGAACTGCACCGAAGTATATCGTCGGGAGGAAACTGGCGAGTGGAGAATTGTACAAACCCATTGGTCGCCGGTGAGACCGCAATTGAAATAAATGTAGGTTAATTGTCTGTAAATTAATATTAAAACGGGATTATGGATTGGAAAGATAAACTCGGCGGATTGAAAGAGGTATTACCGGAAGGAGAAAATATGCCAGAGGTAGAACAGGTAACTTCGGTTGTAAAAAAGCAATCAGAACCTTTGCGGGTGGAAATGGACAAGCGAAATGGTAAGCCGGCCACTATTATCTCGAATTTTTTCGGAGGTGATGAAGAGCTGAAAGAGCTGGGAAAAACCCTGAAAGTGAAATGCGGAGCAGGTGGTTCTGCGCGTGATGGCGAAATACTGGTGCAAGGTGACTTCCGTGTAAAAATAGCCGAAATGCTTTTGACGATGGGCTACAAAGTGAAGAAAATCAATTTTAAATAGTTTGGATTTTATACGAGAACCGATCCGATGGCATACTGTCGTTGGATCGGTTTTTTATTTCTCAAAGCTATGCTCCTTTTTCGCCAACAAACTGATCGTTTTTGTTTTTGAACAGGACATTGAAGGTGGTTAGGCTGCCGTAGCAACGGGTGATGTATTGTTGTAGCTCTACTTTATCTTCGTCGGTGAGATTGCTGGCGTTGATCTTAGCTTCGAGCACTCGCAACCGGTCGCGCACCATCACTATTTTGTGAAAGAAGGTTTCGAGCGGAATTTCTTTTTCTTTGGTCTCTTTGTCACCGGGAATCAGAATCATCTTTCCATTATTCCACCGCTGTCCCAGCTCCGTTTTTTCGGTGATATCGCTGAATCGTTGCAATACCCGGATCAGGCTCTTCTCAATTTTTTCGTAAGTAGCCAGATCGGACGGTGTTTCTATAGCTTCAATCACTTCCCAGGCCGTGTAGTCACGGGCAATAATGCGAACACCGCAATCGATAAAACATATTTCGTAGGCATCGGAACGGAGCTGTACCACAGCGCCTTTACCAAATTGCGGATGTTTCACGCGGGAGCCGACTCCCAATATTATTTCAGACATAATGATATTGATTTAGAAGGTTAAAAAGTTTATATTCAATTTAGTAAGGATTTCGCTCAAAGCGAAGCCCTTACTGGCTGAAACTTATTGTTATTGGTTTTGTTTTGCCAGAATGTTCCGTATCTCAGGAATACAGCGCCCGCAAATAATGCCGGCTTTGAGTGCGTTCTGTATTTCGGCTACGGAGGTATATCTGTGTTGGCAGATGGCATCGGTAATTTCGTTCTTCGAAACGTTGTTGCAGTGGCAAATTTCCAGGTCTTCCATATTTTGAGAGGTTTTTTATTACACAAATATATTCTATTTCCGGCAGGAAACAAAGAAGAGACGTGGTATGCCACGTCTCTTCAAACTATCGGATAAAGAGCTTTAATGTCCTGCTTCTTTGAATCTCTTTTTGTGCCAACGAGAACGGAAGAGGTGATCGAGCCCGAATAGCACCATCACCAGAAAAGCTATATAGAAACAAAAACCGTATTGCGAGAGAGCCTCAGAGGTGATATGCAGAGCCGGCGTGCGGAAGGTCAGTGTCGAAAGTGAATCCCATAGTAGGTAAACGGCCATGGCGATCAGGCTCAGCGAAACGAAAGATATGAGACATATGTTGAGAATGAAGGCTTGTCTCTTTTTTTTCGCTTCGGCAAGAAAAATCTTCTCCATCATCCGACTGTTGAAACCGTCGGGAAGAGTAAATTCGGAGCGCCTTTTCAGAACCTTTGCTATTGCTTTGTCGTGCTTCATTGTGCTTGTTGTTTGTTGATTAATACGTACAATTTCTTACGTATCCGAAAGAGTTTGATCTTGACATTGTCGGCCGTCAGTTCCATGATGGCAGCGATTTCGGCAACCGGTTTGTCCTCCGTATAGTATAACGTGATCAGAGCTCTTTCTTCCAGATTGAGTTTTTCGAGGGCAATCTCCAGCTTCCGGAGCAACTCTTCGTTTTCTTCTTCGAAAACGGCGTCGGCCTCTTCGTCGGCAACACGGGCAAGCATTGTTTCGTCGATCAGAGGGAAAACAATCTTGCTCTTCCGAGTGGCCGATACCGCCGTGTTGTAGGCAATGCGGAACAGCCAGGTAGAAAAACTGCAATCACCTTTGAAGGTGTCGAGTTTTCGGAATGCTTTCAGGAACGTATCCTGCGTCAGCTCTTCGGCATCTTCTTTCGACGGGATAATGCGGGCGATCAGCGAATAGATAACATTGCTATAACGGTTGAGGAGATAAGAAAACTGGTTCGTCTCTCCTTGCCGTATACGCTCGATGATCTGTAATTCGTCCCGATTATCCATATATTCGTTAGACGCAAGGGTGCCGTTTCGGTTACACGTTGTGCGAAAAAAAATAAATCTGTCGCAAAGTGTAACTAATCGTGCGAAGTTGCGTCAAATATTGCAAAGGACAAAATTAATTGCTTAAACCAACCGATCATGACAAACCTGTTTTTATTTCTGCTTTTTTTGTGGCTTATCCTGACTGGCGCTGTTTAATAAGTTGCCCGGAGAGGTTTCCCTGTCTTGGGGAAAAAGAAAATTTGCCAAATGTGTAACCGATCTGCAATCGTTGCGTCAAACATAGCAAAGAACGAAAATATTCACCTAAACTTACACGATTATGATGGACTTTATTACAATCCCTTTGGTAGTGGGGATGATTACTCTGGGTATCTACAAACTGTTCGAACTCTTTGTGAAGAAAAAAGAACGGCTCACGATTATCGAAAAATTGGGCGATAAGCTCGATATTTCGGTGATGCAAACCAAACTGTCGTTGCCGGTGCGCATCGAAGGTCAATTCAATTTTGGTACGCTGAAAGTGGCTTGCCTTCTTCTGGGCGTCGGGTTGGGACTACTTGTAGGTTATTTTATCTGTCTCAATACGATTCCAGGGTTCAATTTCGAGAGTATTGGAAATCAGGGCTATCAAGCCTCTGGTGTTATTTACGGTGCGTCGGTACTGTTGTTCGGTGGGCTGGGCTTGTTGGTTGCTTTTATTGTAGAACTGAAATTCTTGAAGAAGAAAAAAGAAGAATAGACAGGATCGAAAAAAGATGATAATTTGTTGAATCGAATCGCGGGGTCGCCAATGGAGATCCCGCGATTGGTTTTTAAAATGGCAAGGTATATCAAAACTCATTGTTATCATAAAAGAGTCTCGTCGGTTTTGTCTGTTAAGCTAAGGATTTCAAGCGTTCGGATTGTCGCTTAACTTCTGTGTCAATATGTTATTTCCATCCGCTTGAATGTGCAAACTTTGGAAGAGCATTTGCCTGTTCTTCGGAATCGTCTCTAAAGGCATCTTTTGCTTGCAATTGTTTGATAAATTCATCTACACGCTCTTTGGTTACCAAAGTCATGGCATACACATGGGCATAATTACGTTGCTCTCCATCAACCAAAAGCGATTCACAGGAAAGCGAGTATTTGAATACGATGTCTTTATTCGGTTTGCGGAATCGAACAGTGAGGGCAAGTGGTGTTCGTGCTACGTATAAATCAAGATCGGGATGATAATCCTTTTCCAGTTTTTTGAGTTGCTCTTCAGCATATTTTGTAATTTCCTCGCACTTCAATACCTTTTTAATTTGTTGGTCATAACTGTTCTTGGCAAGAAACTCCCACATTATTATTCCTGAAAATCCATTTCGTGAACCGGAAAATGTGGTGTCTGGTGCTCCAATATATGCCGGATCATCGGGCGGAAACAATTGATATTTATGTTTTGTCATAAATATTCCGCATGGCCAAGGGGCTCCGGGCCATTTATGACCGCTTGTTACGATTGAGTTGACTCCGGATAGTCTGAAATCGAAATCCGGGCCACGTTGGTCTAATTTCTTTTGTTCATGCGCTTTTTCCACAAAGGGCATATATGTTGCCCCAAGGGCGCCGTCAACATGAATCCAGTATCCATTTCGGATGTCCACGTGCTGGTTTCCTTTGTCGTCTTCGTAAGTCACTTTCCGATTTACTAAGTGATATTTGGTAAATATCGGCATTAGCGTATCCTGTACGGCTCTCACATCATCATATGCACCTTTGAAAGTAGAACCGTAGTTACATATTACTAGAATCGGATAGCCTTTTGAAGCAAAAAACTCGACTAATGTTGCCAATTTTTCAACATCGACGCTTCCCGGACCGATTGCGCCCTGCTTTGATGGCACTTCTTTGTTTTTAGACCAATTTCCGTTTGCATCTAACGGATTTTGCCCTTTATAATATTTTTCTCCGACTTCATTGAATGTAGCTATACCAAGCACTCTCATGAATTTGACAATGGAGTAATGGGCATCTTCGGAATAGAATGCTATCGGAGTGTATGAATTTGTTCCTCCGGCCGCATCATCTATTTTTGGTTCCAAATAGTTGGTCCGACCAAGGTTTTCAGGAGTAGGGTCGACTTGTAATTGACGACCAGCAAGGTAATCCCGTGCATTCCATAGTCCGTAAATATTTCCTTCGGAACTGCCCATGGAAAGGATGTATCCCCAATAACTGTCTGGGTCTTGTGTATCTGTTTCTTTACGTGGTTTGGCATGCCAGAGTGTCGCATAATAGTCTAATACAGCTCTTTCCAGTATCTTGCTGTTTATGGTAAAGTTACCGGCGGTAAAGGGGTCGCCTATGTTATTGACATGATAGCTGAGGAAATCTGATGTCTCCGTTTTGTATTCAATATCCTGATTGGCCTGATATCCGAGGAAGTGTTTCTTTTGGGTATCAATGTAGTTTTGAAACTGTTTTAGTAGTCTAGCTCTTAGGATAGAATCTATTCCCTGTGGTGGCAAATGGTATTCTTTGTCATCGAGAGACGTTTGTTTTTTTAATGATAAGTCTTTCATGATGATTTTATTATTGATTAATTATTGTTTTGTTTTTGATAGGCAGTGTATCTATTTTTGCTTCCAGAGTTTTTTGAATATCAATCGGAATGTTTGATAGAAAGTTATATCCAGTCAATTGTTCAAGGGAATCAATGGATGTTCTATAGTTGTACCAGGGTTGTTTCGCACAATCCTGGGTGTTTGGCATTAATACGGTAATTATTCGGGTAGATGTGTCTATCTGAGGGTTCTTTACAGGAACAACTACTATAATCTTCCAAGTCTGAGCAGGAACAACTACTCCTGATCCTATTACCATATCTGTTTTGTTTTTTGAGCCGATGCCTCCTTGTCCGCAAATGCCACAGATGATATACAATTCGTTTCCTTGTTTCACCAGACTACGACTGTAATCTTCAAGCCCTTTCCATGTTTGCTGATTGTTTTTGGGAGCCTGCGGTATCATGTTTGTCATCAGAAATGTAGCCGAGTTATTGACAACACTGTTGGTTCTGTCTCCCGAAGGACATTGGTGTCCTTTATCAAACCCGCTGTTTTTGTAATCTTTCGGGGTTACAACATGATACCAGGTTGCCGGAAGAGAATTATCCGCCCGAAAATCATTTTGTCGATCTTTTTTTCCTAAATCTGTTGAATCGACGTGCCAACTCACCCAATTTGGAATATGTTTTGTATTATTATATGATAAGCAGTATTGCGGCTTTTCCATCAGGTAATTGTCATGCATGGTTGTATCTGCTTTTGCATTACTCGGATTACCCAATTTCAGATTTTTGTCGCTTTGTCCGAATAAGATCGAAGGTAGAAGCAGAATTATAACTGTTACACAATAAAAAAGTGGAACCAGATATCGACGTTGTTTCATAACTAAAGAGATTAAAAATATTCCCTACTCGTAAGGCTTTTGGGGTTTCGCCCCGTTTTTTAGAGTGGTTTCTAGACTCCACTTGATATATCATTTGACAATTATGAGTAAGTACTTCATAAATTATTGTTATGCACCAACAATAGCCTCGGCAGTTTGTAGTCCCGATGTAGCAACGTTAGCAACCACCATAACCCCAATACTAACGGCTTTAGACTCCGGTTCCTTATCATTAACAGCGATTGTATACCCAATTCTGCTGATGTAAGATGTTAGGTTGGAAGTCTCATCAATTATAGCGGCACTGAGAGTGTCATTACTCGAATCTTGCGAGAGTTCGTAAAAATGCCAGCAGGAGCAAAACAAGGCAGGAATTATAAGAATGCTGTTGACTATGGCTCCGGTAGCCCTTCCGTCGCCTGCTTTAAGATTTTTCATAATGCCCGATGAACTGGCAAATTTTTTCTGGGCTGGACCACAGAATATTAATTTTGCCAAAACGGTGCATCCGCTTGTTATTGTACTTACCCAGCTTACTGCTGTATTCTCGATTGGATCTTTTGGAACCAGAAAATCAGCTCCACCTCCTGAGACTCCGGTTAAAACACCCAATACAGCCGAAGGCGTCGAAAAGGCATTTTCACCGGTTTCAGCAGCAGCTTCAAAACTCGATACAAAACACGACATGAGCGTTAAAAATCCCGAAACACTATGTAAACTCACAGATATAGCCTCTGACACGCTATCGGGTATTGAAAACATACTGTTATTAGCTGGTTGTTTGTTCACTGCTACAGTAGTATTGTTTTTCATGGCCATAATCTGAACGGTTTCCGGAGTCTGGCTCTGGGAAAGGGAATTGATCAATGTTTGATAATCAGGACTGTCCGAAAGTATCTTTGTATATTGGTCATCAGGAAAAGGAGCTACATCTTTGGCTATTTTATAACCAATGGTGACAGGCACTGCTGCTATCCAACAGAACAAATCAAGAAATGAAACCTTGGGTACGCCAAAATATTCCAGGATGTCGCTTACCATCGGAATATAGATTTCTGTATCCAATACAGCCATTATTCCACTGGCAAATTCATAAATTACATCAAACAGGGCATCAATGACATTTTGAGCACTTTCTATGGCGGCATCGGCAATAATCCCCACTATCCTTTTTAGTACATCGGCAAGGCTCAATGTCGAATAATCTTTTGCAAGTTCGCTTAATTGGTCAAGAACATTATCGAGTACAGAACCTTCATTTTTCAGAGCCAGAAATAATGTGTCTATTGGAGACTGGGACGGATTAACAGGAGCAGGGGGATTCAATTGATTAATATTTCCTGCATTATTCTGAAAATGCGTGGATAATAAGGTTCCCGGAGCCGATTGATCGACCGAAGCATTTGAGCTGGCATTTAACGGCGAGGTAGCTGCACTCCCCAGACCCGACCAGTCAGTAATACCCGCCCAACTATTTATTGTATTAATAGCATCCTGCATCTCTTTGTCAAACATGCCCTTAAAAACTTCAACCTGATCTATTTCTCTCTGAAGAAATACTTTAGCGAGATTTTTAATTACATTTTTTGTCCGGGTGATGTCGCCCCATTGAAATAAAAATTCAAGAAATTTTAGCAAATCTTCAATAGCTACTTTAATTGCATTATAAATCCATTTTATAGCTCCCGCTACTTTCTCTACAGTGTCTAATACTCCCTGGTAAATTTCCCCTGCAATTTTCACAACAAAATGCCAGAGTCCGGTAGCTGTGTCTTCAACTAATTGTACAACGTGTTCAATTCCCGATTCAAGCCATCGGAACAGATCGCCTACATCAGTAAGAATTGAATTTTCAAAGCCCTTCAAAGTAGAGAACGAATTCGATGGTATAGCCATTAATACTGTAGGAGTTCCATTATTTCCGCTCACTGAAGTATATACACTTGCAAGTTGGGTGTTTGCCTGAGCTACTTGATCCAGTTGCGATTTTGGTGTTCCGGAATCGATCAGATTTTTAGTGCTTCCGTCTGGATTGGTAATTACAGCATTCTGTAGTTTATCAGAGGTGTCAAGAGCGGTAACTTTATTAATCGGTTTTTCCATCGGATTAATAGTTATTGTGTTACCATTATCGTCGGCAACTGTTATAATACTACCTTGAATATCATCAATCGTTTCAATAATGGTGATGCAACCAACGGTATCCGTTTGTGCAAGAATAGGGTCTGAATCCAAGACATAATAGAGATTGTTAATATAAAAATGTCCACGAGAAGCCGTACTTAACAAAAGCTGCGTACCGGTTAAGGGCTGATTATTGTCATCAGTAAGCTGGATACGGGATGTGTAAGAACTGAAATTCTGCGATTTGGTATTTACATCAGGTACAGGAAGTGTTATGAACTGTTTTGTCCACATTGAGGAAGACGGTGACTGAATCATCTTGATAAGATTATTTTCCGAAACGCTGAAAAAAGTATTTCCACCATCGATACAATTTATATATGGCGATACTAAATCTACATTGCATAAAATAGGCACAGGATAACTCCATGCACTTTGATTGGTTATCTGGTCAACAGGACAACTTGTATAAAATACCTGATCGGCCTGATTTAATCCCCATACAACAACTTTAGAACTTGTTTTATATGCATATAAATGCGTCACACCTATAAAAATAGAGTTTTGCTGCACTAGTATGCCCTGAGCTTTGTCCTTTTGGTTCTTACTGGCAAAGTAATATAATCCGTTGCCTGAGGTACAAAATACATCAGTAGATTGGTCGGCATTACGGCATGAAGCAATGGCATCGGGAACCAAACTTCCGAGCAAAGATAACCGCATTGGATTTGCCGGCAATTGTGGATTCCAGATATTGTATAAAGGCAGATACAGGAATTGGGCTGTCCCGTCAATTGATCCAATCGTGTATATTCCATCTATTGGCTGACCATATTGTCTTCCTACACAACTTTGATATTTTGAGACTTCAATATCCATAGATACATCATGCACATGCCAGGCATAACCTCCTGTTTTGTTTGCGTCTATATAATATCTAGAAACCAATTTTGTAGCACTTGACGGGTCGCGTTCAATATCTACAACAATATATTGTCCGTTATTGGTTTCACTGAGAAATACATTGACAATAGTGATGGATGAAGGAACTGGTTGTCCGCCTTTCTGAGCGTCAAAAGGGAGATAAACCCAGTTGGGAGAGTTCAGCCATTGCGTATCTGCATTTGAATTGTTCAAACAGAGATATAAAAAATCATTTTTAGTATCGGTTAAAACCATTGCAGCACCGACAGTTCCATTTGTAATATTCTGTGCGACATCAAACGTTTTACAGCTTACACTAGAGGTATTTGCAAAGTCTTTTGCAATCTGGGCCGAGCTTAGGTCTATTTTTGTCCAACCAGAAGAGGATGCCTGAATTTCTTCGGTAACGAAGAATACATCATCTGTTCCAACTGAAAACAGAAGTGATAATCCGGTATTGGTTTGTAAAGCCTGAAATTTCGACTGAGGCGACATTATTTCCGCCTGAATGAAATTTCGCATTAATTCTGAAGAATAAGTTATTTTATTTGACATTTTTAATGTATTTGCAATTTTAATTACTTTGAAAATAAATCGGAACGAAACTGTTCGAAACAGTTTCGTTCGATATGTTCCTGAGATATTTAACTAGGTTGGATATAGACTATGTGAGATACAAGGTCCTGATTGTCAGAAAAGACAACGTTATTATAGGTAAACGTGTTTCCTCCCGGGAATACGAAATTCCTGACAGTTGAAAGTGGAATGTCGGTAAACTGTCTACTTGCAAAATTCTGTGCCCATTGAGCGATTGACTTTGTTAAAGCATTAACGTCGCTTCCCCAGAAATTTGAAAACCAATCTGTCGATGGAGTCACCGAATTATCAACAGTGTTTGATGTATACGCAGCAGTCAAGTCTCCATTTGAATCCACAGAAATAGTATAGGTATCCGTTATTGTTTTATCCACAACATTCCCACTATTGTGAACCCCGAAGGTCCCTCTTACATACAGATAAATAACCAGATGCTGAACAATAACAATTGTATTGCCTGTAAATTGGACGGTTACATTCATCGAAGGGTTTAGCTCCATTCTTCCCATATCACCACCTAACCCGGCCTGATCGGATGCTTCGGAACTATAACTCATTGTTAAAACAGTACTACCGGTAGAAGGTATTGTTACATTAGGTGCTTGTCCAGGGCTCAGCGAAAAGCTAAATTTTACGTCTAAACCGTCCAATTCTACATGAACCGATGATTTATAGCAATTATTTGGTACGTATTGTAATAATTGATCTTTGAAATAATTGGCAAATGTGTTCCTGTTAATTGACACTATCCCATTGCTATTTGATGACTCCGAAGGATCTATCCAGTTCCATGAGAACTGAGCAGCAGCGGGCAATACAGTTCCATTCGCGGCACATAAATAACACAACGTACTAAGGTTCTGCTGATCGGTAGTCGGTTGACTTACCGGTTGTCCGTTTGTTCCCATAAATGGATTTACTTCCATGTTCAGGTCTGTTAGGGTTAACGTTGAAGCAGGAGCAGTTGATTGTGTTATGGAATAACTCAAAACAGGTTGACCATTGGCTTGTAGCTTGTTAAAATATGCACCTAAGAAAACCGATTGCAAACAGTTATAAAGAGGAGTCCCCGGAGCCACACCACTGATTGTTGGGATGCTTTCTAAAGCGGCATTATCCAGATCGAATAATAATTGCTGAATACTAAATGCATTCCCTCCAAGATTTTTTATTTGAGCCTGAACAGCAGGAGGAAGGTTGCCATAGGCGGCATCGCTGGTTAATCTCAAGTCGACCTGCGATGTAAACATCCAGGCATTTCCGTCGGGTTGCGATTTATTCAAGTAACTGACAATACCTTTGGGACCATAATTTGCTTCTACAACCTGAAATTCAGAACACATCAGGCTAAATGTGACAGACGCTGTATTTGCCCCAAGGGTTACAATGTTTGGTAATGCAGAGCCGCTAGGTGTTAATGGGGCATATCCCGGGGGCAAACCGATGGATGCTTTAAATGCATACATAAACCACGCGTTCGATAAATTTTTTATTCTTTGGTCGGACGTTGGTGTTTGATCGGGAACATTAAACGGATCGGTTCCATTTGTTTGTTTAAGCAGGTCGTCGTATGCTATTTCCTGTGGATTGCCATTATCATCTATTATATAGCACATAATTACTTCGGGAGAGCTTATCCCGCTGAGGTATTCATCCATAGTGGCATTAATACTTGCCTGAGTTGTTGCCACAACAAAGTCGTAACCGTACTTTGATGAACTTAAGTTGGAATTCGATGCACTCATTTTTGTGTAATATTTATTCCCTACTCGTAAGGCTTTTCGGGTTTCGCCCCCGCGGGTTATCCTGCGCGGGGCAGGTCGTTTTTTGAGGTGGTTATCTGTTTCCACTCGAGGAATATATCGGTACCACTATTGCATGCAGGAGGCTTCATGCTGCAGTAATAGTGACTGATATTCTTGTAATTATCAATCTAATTTTTTGGAAGTATTGTCCATGGGCATGATGGTCGGTCGTGCAGGAACGGTTTTAAATGATCAAATTGCGGATGTTCTGCTAAAAACTCTTTAGCATTCCAGGCTGTGCCACAACTGCTGCCCCAACGAGCGTTAAGTTGTAACTTGGTTGCCAGAGTCGCATCGATCCCCATTCCATCAATGGCACCGCGGGGTTGAAATGGCTTTGGACGTGATGGATCGGACATGTATTCCCGTTTGTCGAGATTGTAGTGCGAACAAACGGTACGGCTATTCCCGTGTGTCTCACAGTCGTTGTAAATGTCGTAGTGATCGGCAATTATTTTACGTCCGATCTCAAGATTGATTTTTCCGGAAACACCATGCTTTTCGATCAGCCGGGGCAAATGAACTCGTCGGGCACCCTGATGCCGTCGGATATCGTCGCCACCATCGTTAGAGCATTCCAAGTTCTTAATTGGAGGATATTTCGGATAATTTGCTCCAAAGAAATAGGGTTTTTCAGCGGTAGGCAATATCTGTGTCACGTTGTAAAATGCCAACCCTTCTTCAAATTCCCAAATTGAATTGTCGCGGTAATCGGCCAGCAACCAGGTGTTGGCATAATCACCACTTTCTCCCGTACGCATTATGCTTACAAAAGACGTTAGATCGTCGGGATCGTTAATTGAAGTGAAATGCTGAACAGCACGGCGTATGCGGTCGAATTCAGGTATTCCTGACTTGTCATACACATTGAAACCTCCTATGGTTGTTTCGGTTATTGCAACACGGTCATTCACTCCTTCGCCCACCTGGACGATGTAGAAATCTGCCATAGAATGAACATATCCGATTTGCGTTTGCATGGTGAATTTATGTCCATCACTGGGCGTGATGGTTGCTATCACATTTGCATAACCACTTGTTTCAAATACGTTGAACGAGTTGTGAAACATTACAGGTTTGCCATCGGTGGTGTACTTTCCTGTAGCAACAAATGCAGAGCAATGGTCACGTCGTACTTTTAATGGGGCTTCAATGTGTGTTTTATTGGCATTGGAATAATACTGGTAAGCCGCCTTGCTATCAAAAGCATAGCCACTCCAGCCTTCCATCCAGTTGAGGATGGCAATGTCCCAAACATCATAATTCGTTGAAAGGACCTTGTTCACACCCATGGCTATTGCAGTCATCTCTGTGCGGGTTTCGTTAGAAAGGGTACTGTCGATTAGGTTCTTAACGTCGTTTCGTGCGTAATCGTAACCGATGCCCATGCATACAAACACATACTGTTTAGTCTCTTCGATGTAGGTCGAGATTTCTTCGGCAAGCATTAGCCCGTGCTGAAGTCCAATTTCTTTATTACTTCCCTTTAGATTCAGCACGTACCAACCGTCGATAAAATGACATGAAATGCCGGCTTCACAACGTGCCGAACGTTCTTTTGCATCAAAATTCTTTTTCTTCATAATTTTTTTCTTATAGGTTTATATTCGGGTAATTTTTTCGTCCATTTGTTATATGCCAAAAATATGCGGGTTCTATTTAACGACTCCGATTCTTGCTTTTACAGGTATGTTGGATGTGTTCAGGCTTGGGGTTTGTCCGTGAAAATCAAAGTCGATATGTACTCCGGGGCGGAAGATCAAACAATGTGTGGAGCCTCCGAAATGGAATGTGCCTATGGGGTCACCTTTCTTCACGCGAGCGCCTTCCTTTATGGTCATTTCGCAGCTTGAGACTTCGGCCATTCCGACAGCGACAAAACACATGAGCCCGATTTTGGGATTGTCTGCCTGAATGAAGACCAAAGCCCGGGCGGCTAATTCTGTTATATAGCCCTGAGAATCGTTTGGTCCGGCCGGATCATATCCCGCTATAGGAGCTTCTGCATAATATGTTCCGGGGATATTCTCGGTGGCAATGATCGTCCCATCGACAGGACTGTTCCACCGATGATATGTTTTTGCACATAAAAATGCTTGATAGATAGTGCTGTTGTCGCCAAATTCAGAAGCGAGCTTATGGTGTGCCAGTATATCGATCAAAGAATATGGTTGTCCTTTCATCCAGAATTTGTCTTTCATCTTCACGTTGTTGGTGCAATTATAAGGTGCCGATTCGCATGCATTCACAATAACATCAGGATGCTGGTCTTCGGCACTTATTGAGCGAACTCCGAGATTGAACTCGCGCGTAAAGAAATCATCCCAACTTTTGAAACCATAATGTGGTTTTGTGGGGTCACATTTGAAATTGTAGATAAAATTAACCTTTGCTTCGTGCGGATTTTGTCCAATACCTCGTAATGGATCCATTGCAGCCATAGCCTTAAGTGCCTCTGAGGAAAACCATCCCAACGGATTTGGATAATCGGATTGAGGTTGTTCTATTGAGCCCTCAACCAATACATACTGGGAGGCAGAGGAAGATAGGAAGGATTTCCATTCGTTTAGAATGATGCTTAATTTTTGATTGACAACCGGGTGTGTGAAGGCTAAATAACCACCCTTGGTTCCCATAGCCCAATCAAGAATGGCATTGATAGGAAACCCAACCAGTCCAATCTTATTCTCAATCATACTAAAGCAGGGAGATTCATTTAATATCTGGTTGACGAGCAGAAGCATGGTGTCAAAGCTCTTTACCGGCTCTTGATACCCTTGTGGAATTTCGTCATACATGCTGGTAAAGCTCATATATAAAATAGGATCAGCGTATATCGCGTCTTTTAAGGCTTTTACAGAATCATGCATTTTAAGATTCTTGCTTTGAGTTTGCTTGATTTTCATTCCGATCCAACTATTTAAAAACTCCTTGTCAGATGGTAGCCATTTGCCAATTCGATACTTGACATGCTTTGTTAAGGGTGTTGATTCCATGATAATTGTAATTTAGATTATTGATTAAAATATTTTTGCGTAGGCCGAAATATATCGGGGATTTGGCTGTTGTTGCAGCCAAATCTTACGTTTATTAGCGATGCTCTGTGAGCCGATTATTATGCTGTGATGGATTTGATTCCATGCATAACTTTCTACCTCGTGCTATGCATGTAGCAGAGTAGAGTGTGATAAATAAATGATGGAGGTTAGTTTTCTTTCATTGTGGAGGTGAAACTCACAATGAAATGCCATGAATTCCTAAATGGACTCTGTTTTCTCTCAGTTCTGGCGCTGAATCGTTTTCGAATGTTAGAGTAAGGGTCAAAATTTATATTGCCCCTATAGTTGTATGCTCAAACATACGAATCTCATTTAGAAATGGTTGTAGAAGTTTCCGGCCAATTAGTCCGATTTTTGAAGGGGTAAAGTTAAAGCGTAAATTTATATTGTGTTATTTATTATGTAAAAAAATATATTAATTTAAATATTATTATAACTATTAAGTAAGCATCTGATTATCTATATGTTTTTTCTTTTGGCACTGATTTCAAAATAAAAAAGCCATCCTCATTATGAGGATGGCTTTACAAAACAGTTATCGATAGTTTTTTATTTCACCGATTTCAGAATTTCTTCAATGTCTTCTACGCAAGAGCCGCAAACGGTGCCTGCGTCTAGAACATCCTGAATTTCTTCAACCGTTGTTAATCCTTTTTGTTGTATTGCATTGATTATGTCACCTTTTGTGATTTGGTTGCAATTGCATATCATATCTTCCATTGTGTAATTTTTTATAGTTGGTAATTGAATTTATCTCCAACGTTCCACTGGCGTGTCGTTCGTTGGGAGTGCAAATATAGAACACGAAAGGGGCCATATGCAAATTTCAGGCACAAAAAAAACCATTCCGTGTATGGAATGGTTTTCTTATCGTTGTATTGCGTTGTCTTTTGACAGCGAACTTATTTCTTAGCCATACGTTTGCGTTCGTTTTCGTCGAGAATAATTTTGCGCAGACGAATCGATTTCGGAGTCAGTTCCACGTATTCATCTTCCTTGATGTATTCAAGGGCTTCTTCAAGGCTGAAAACGATAGGCGGGAACAGGCGCACTTTGTCGTCAGAACCCGATGCACGCATGTTGGTTAGCTTTTTCGATTTGGTAACGTTTACTACCAAATCACCCTCCTTGCTGTGTTCACCAACTACCTGTCCTGCATAGATTTCATCTTGCGGATAGATAAAGAATTTACCTCTGTCCTGCAATTTGTCGATAGCATAAGCAAACGCAGTGCCGCTTTCCATAGCAATAATAGAACCGTTGTTACGGCGTTCGATTTCGCCCTTGTAAGGTTGATATTCAAGAAAACGGTGTGCCATGATAGCTTCACCGGCCGATGCGGTCAGTACATTGTTACGCAGACCGATGATACCACGTGAAGGAATTGTGAATTCGAGGTTCACGCGTTCGCCCTTGTGTTCCATATTGGTCATATCACCTTTACGGGTAGCAACCATTTCAATGATTTTTCCTGACGATTCTTCAGGTACGTTGATGGTGAGTTGCTCCATTGGTTCGCATTTTACACCGTCAATTTCTTTTATAATAACCTGTGGCTGACCAACCTGCAATTCATAACCTTCACGACGCATGGTTTCGATCAGTACCGACAAGTGGAGCACGCCACGTCCGTAAACGTTCCATGAGTCCTGATTTTCGCTTTTTTCAACGCGAAGAGCAAGGTTTTTGTCTAACTCTTTGATGAGGCGGTCGTGAATGTGACGAGAGGTAACGAATTTCCCTTCTTTGCCGAAGAACGGAGAGTTGTTGATTGTGAACAACATACTCATGGTCGGTTCATCAATGGCAATCGGTTTCAGCGGTTCCGGATTTTCGATGTCGCAAATACTGTCGCCGATTTCGAAATTATCGATACCCACAACAGCGCAAATATCGCCTGATCCTACTTTTTCAACCTTGGAACGTCCCAGACCGGTAAATTCATTCAACTCCTTGATGCGCGCTTTAACGATAGAGCCATCGCGTTTTGCCAGCGATACAGCCATGCCTTCTTTCAATTCTCCGCGGTGAACACGCCCTACGGCGATACGTCCAACGTACGATGAGTAATCAAGTGAAGTGATAAGCATCTGCGGTGTTCCTTCGATATATTCGGGAGCAGGAATGTATTCGATGATGGCATCGAAGAGGTCGTTGATATTATCTTTTACCACGTGTACGTCGTTCGACATCCAGCCGTTTTTAGCAGATCCGAAGATGGTGTGGAAATCAAGCTGATCTTCTGTCGCGTCGAGGCTGAACATCAGGTCGAAAACTTCTTCCTGAACTTCTTCGGGACGACAGTTGGGTTTGTCCACTTTGTTAACCACAACAATGGGTTTCAGTCCCAGTTGCAGGGCTTTTTGCAGCACAAAGCGGGTTTGAGGCATAGCGCCTTCGAAAGCATCAACCAACAATAAAACACCGTCGGCCATGTTGAGTACGCGTTCTACTTCACCACCGAAGTCGGCGTGACCCGGAGTATCAATGATGTTGATCTTGCATCCGTTGTAATTTACGGAAACGTTCTTGGCAAGGATAGTGATCCCGCGTTCGCGTTCCAGGTCATTATTGTCCAGTATCAGTTCGCCTACCGATTCGTTTTCGCGAAAAAGTTTGGAGGCCAACAACATTTTGTCTACCAGTGTCGTTTTACCGTGGTCGACGTGGGCAATAATTGCAATGTTTCTGATATTTTGCATGTGTTCTGATTTGTACCTCGGCCAGCGTGTCCGGATCGCCCGTATTCATCTCGAACAAGAGCCATCGCACTTACAGCCTCGGTGATTGTTATTTGTTATAGTTTAATTTTCAATCCGTCATAGGCTAACCTCACATTCGGAGGCAGCTCTTTTTCTGCAAGCTCATGAAGTCCCATGTCGTGGCTCATGTGCGTAAAATAGGTCTGTTTTGGAGCAAGACGGTTTATCAGGGTAAGAGATTCTTCCACCATCAGGTGCGAAAAATGAGGTTTGAAACGCAAGGTTCCCATTACCAACAGGTCAAGCCCTGTTAGTTGATTCAGAGTCTTTTCGGGTAAGGTTTTGAAATCGGTTACATAAGCCACATTACCTATGCGAAAGCCAAGTATGGGTAACTGTGCATGCATAGCCCGGAGCGGAATTACTTCAACACCGGCAGCTTCGAAAGGTGTGTATTCTGAAATTTCGTGTAGTTTCAGTTCCGGTGTTCCCGGATATTTGTTGGCAGCAAATGAGTAATGCATCGTTTTCATTAACGTGTGGTTTACCCTTTCTTCTGCAAATACGTCTACAGCGCGATACGAACGTACATCGTCAAGTCCTGCTACATGGTCATAGTGCTCATGTGTGAGCAAAATAGCCGAAAGCGAAGTGATGCGATGGGTTAGCATTTGCTGACGAAAATCCGGCCCGCAATCGATCAGAATATTTTTTCCGTTGATACTTAGCAGAGCAGAAGCACGCAACCGCTTATCGCGTGTGTCGGTCGAAGCACACGTGTCGCAGTTACAGCACAACTGAGGAACTCCGTTTGACGTTCCTGTTCCTAAAAAAAGGATCTCCATATTACTTTACTCTTATATCGATTAAACTGTAGTCAGTTTTCTATCGGATCATTTGTTTGTTCAGCGTTTTCTTCCTGAACTGTTGTCTCGGGAACCTCTATCGGTTCTGTATTTTCGGTTGTTAATTCAGCTTTTTCTTCATCTACCGGAAGTTCGGGTTTGGGCTGTAGCACCTGTTCAATGAAATCTTCGTCTTCCTGAAGTTTCTTCAGCGCCATTTTGGCTGCATTCTGGTGTGATTCTTTTTTAGAATGCCCGACTCCCAGGCCGCCAACTAGTCCGTTGACTAAAACGTGCGTCTGAAACGTTAGTTCGTGTCGGCGGTCGTGGAAAGTTTCTATTACCTCAAATTCAACAGGAACCTTGTTGGATTGTCCCCATTCAATCAGTCTCGATTTGAAATTGACCTCTTTTTGAGCCATTTTGTTGACGTCGATACACGAAGCAATCAATTTCGATTCGATAAATTGCTTGCACCGTTCATATCCCTGATCCAGATAAATGGCTCCTATCAAAGCTTCAAAAGCATTACCGAAAACGTTGTTGCCATGCAAAGCACCGTTTTTTGACGAAAGTTGCATGATCTTCGGAATTCCCAGTTCTATCGCCAGTTTATTGAGCGATTCGCGTTGCACAATTTTCGAACGGGTATCGGTAAGGAATCCTTCTTCTTTGTCGGTAAATTGGTGGTAGACAATATCGGCTACAATAGAGTTGAGGATGGCATCGCCCAGAAATTCGAGGCGTTCATTGTTGACGGAATTCCCCTTCGAATCTTTCACTCCGGTTGATTTGTGGCACATGGCCATCTCATAGAGATCAAGGTTATCAGGTATAATACCGGTCAGCCGATAAAATAACAGATAAGGCTCCTTTCGAGAATTCGTCAAGAGCCTTATCCTTTTATAGAGTTTCTGAATAATCACTGATTACTTTGCAAATTTCTTTACAATAATACTTGCATTGTGACCGCCAAATCCAAACGTGTTCGATAATGCAGCTCGAACAGTACGCTTTTGGGCTTTGTTAAAGGTAAAGTTCAGTTTGTAATCTATCTCTTCATCTTCATCGCCTTCATGGAAGTTGATGGTTGGCGGAACAATATCATTCACCACTGCAAGGATGCTGGCCATTGCTTCAACGGCACCGGCGGCACCAAGCAAGTGTCCTGTCATCGATTTTGTGGAGCTGATATTCAGTTTGTAAGCATGGTCGCCGAATACATCTTTAATAGCTTTCGATTCGGAGATGTCGCCTACAGGGGTCGAAGTTCCGTGAACATTGATATAGTCAATATCTTCGGGACTCATTCCTGCATCTTTCAATGCTCTTTCCATCACTAATTTTGCACCCAATCCATCAGGGTGAGTTGCTGTCAGGTGATATGCATCAGCTGACAAACCACCACCGACAATTTCGCAAATGATGTTTGCACCGCGAGCAAGAGCGTGTTCCAATTCTTCAACGATAATACAACCAGCTCCTTCTCCCATCACAAAACCGTCGCGGCTTTTGCTGAAAGGACGGGAAGCACCCTGAGGTTCATCGTTACGGGTAGAAAGGGCTGTCAATGCGTTGAAACCGCCGACACCGCCAGGGGTGATTGCTGCTTCGGCACCGCCGGCTACAATCATGTTTGCTTTCCCGAGACGAATATAGTTGAATGCATCGATGAGTGCATTGGTTGAAGAAGCACAAGCAGAAGCAGTACTGTAGTTGGGTCCGTGAAATCCGTAGATTATAGAAATCTGACCGGCTGCAATATCCGAAATCATTTTCGGGATAAAGAACGGGTTGAATTTCGGCCCGATAGCAGGATTTGCATAATATCCGCCAATTTCCTGTTCAAAGGTTTGAATACCTCCGATACCGGCAGCGAAAATTACACCTACTTCGTTTTTGTCAACTGTATCAAGGTCAACACCACAGTTGGCTATAGCTTCTTTAGCGGCAGCAATAGCGTAGAGCGTATAGCGGTCGCATTTTCTTAACTCTTTTCTGTCAAGTAACTGACTTGGGTCAAAATTTTTGACCTCGCATGCAAATTGAGTCTTAAATTGTGATGCGTCAAAATGAGTAATAGGTCCTGCGCCACTCACACCATTAATTAACCCTTCCCATGTTTCAGAGGCAGAGTTACCTAACGGAGTGACAGCACCAAGACCTGTTACTACTACTCGTTTTAATTCCATACAGAGTTAGTCGAGTTATTAAAGCGCGCTTTCGATATGAGCAATAGCTTCGCCCACTGTCGAAATCTTTTCTGCTTGATCGTCTGGAATAGTAATGCCAAAGGCTTTTTCGAATTCCATGATCAATTCTACAGTGTCGAGTGAGTCAGCGCCTAAGTCGTTAGTAAAACTAGCTTGAGGTGTTACTTCTGATTCGTCAACGCCTAATTTGTCAACGATGATCGCTTTTACTTTGTCTGCAACTTCTGACATAACTTTAAAGTTTTTGGTTGTAAATGAAATTTGTTTTATAAATTTGCGCTGCAAAGGAACGAATTTTTTTTGGAAAAGCCATGCTTTTTCTCATAAAAATGAGATGTTTCTGCACAAATCGCACTTTAATGTGCATAAAAATTCTCTTTTTTCTCATGGTAAATATTGCTATTTTTGCTTCTGGATCAGGTAGTAACGCTGAAAACATAGTCCGTTATTTTGAATCTCATCCTTGCATATCGGTCTCATTAATTTTAACAAACAAAGCGGATGCATATGTTCTCGAAAGAGCAAAAAAACTGAATATTCCTGCAATGATTTTTTCAAAAACGGAGATGAATGAGAGCGATTCTCTGTTAAACTTGCTGATTGAGAAGAAAATTGACTGGCTAATTTTGGCTGGATTCCTTCTAAAAGTACCGGACAACCTCATTGCGGCATTCCCTGACCGGATTTTGAATATCCACCCTGCGCTTTTGCCCAAACATGGAGGTAAAGGGATGTATGGCAGTCGTGTACACGAAGCTGTAGTTGCTGCCGGAGAAAAGGAGTCGGGTATTACGATTCACTATGTAAATAATCATTATGATGAAGGGCAGATTGCCTTTCAGGCTACTTGCCCGGTGTTACCTTCCGATTCTGCGGAGGATGTTGCAAATAAGGTCCATGCACTCGAATATGAACATTTTCCGAAAGTGATCGAAAAGATTATTTCGGACTCGTTATAAAAAAACAAAACCGGCAACTATCATAGGTAGTTGCCGGTTTTATTTTGTTATTTTTTCTCTTTCTTGTCTTCTTTTTCGGGTGTCTTTTTGACTCCTATTTGTTTCTTCCTTCCACCGGAACTCTTTGAATCGTCTTTCGGTATGAAGGTGAAAATATCTTCCTTGTTTTTCGGTCGCGTGGCTTCCTGCCAGTTATAATTTTTCAGAAACATCTGGTCTTTCTTTGTTTTTTCAGGAGGATACAATGTTCCGTTGGATTGCGGCCGAAGGATAATCTTGTCCACTTTTTTATCCTTTATATACATTGTGAGAAAACTGCTTTGTGTAGTATTCATCCCGATCAGCGTGCTGTCCTTGTCCCTTGGGAAATAGAGTGATTCGGAGTTCCCGCTTACATCTATCCTGTAAATTTCGCGATTCCGGATATAGGCTTTCAGATCTTTCCCGGAAAGCTGGTTAAATCGAATACTGTCGCTTTGCTGAATGGCAAAAGCCGACTTGATGACATGAATATGTTCAATCTCCTTATTTTTAGAATAAGCATGAATTTCTTCGCCGGAAATTTGTTGCTCGTCCGACCACAGGACAGGCAGACCATACATCCGCATCACGGAATCGCGGTCGGAATAGAAAATTGAATCACATTTGCCCTGCAGGTCGCTCCGGAAAAAGCGTACGTTGTGAAATCCTTTGGCGCTCTTGAACGTTGAATCTTTCAGCATTGCCAAGGTATCGGCATGCATGTAGAGCGTATCTTCCTTTGAGCGTTGAACAAGTTGTGCATGTTTGGTGACAAAACCGTAGCTTTTGTTGTCGTCGTAATAACCGTAATGCCCGTACAATGTAACTTGCTGTGCGGTATCGTTAATTTCAACATTGTGGTAAGCATTGCCGATTCCCTGTTTTTTGTCATAAAAGATGGTGTCGGCAGTCAGCTGCCTTCCGTCAGGGTTTCTTACAATGGAGCGGTTCAACAGCTGTGAGTGATCGGTATGCGTGTCGTACCATCCGCTGGTAGAGGTGATGGTAGTTTTGTTCTTATGCACAATATTGGTAGGACCGACAATAGTTGCCACACCGCTTTTGGTATCATATTGCAAGGTATCGGAACGCATCACGAAATCGGGATTGACCAGCTTGACCGCCGTTTTGAAATAGGCTGTATGAGTGGTAGGATAATATTGCCCGATAAGAGAGGTCAGTACGTTGTCTCCATTGGTAATGCGGCCTCCGGTAGTGTAGTAACCAACGTTTACTATCCGATCGTACAACAGGGAGTCGGTAGTCAGAATGGTCCCCTTGTTTTCCATCCTTACGTTATATTTAAGATGTGCCTGTTTGCTGTTGCCATCGTAAAAGAGCACGTCGCCGTACAGGTTCAGCGTATCTCCCTGTATCATGTGCACATTGCCAAAAGCATCCAAAGAGTTTGCCTGTTCGTAGAAATAGGCGCTGTCGCAATAGAGATAGGTGTTGTCTTGCCGAAATCGTACGTTTTGCGAGATAATCTGCACTCCCGGGAAGGCCGGGTTGGTGAGCATCACGTCCGCTTTTTCGAGGAAGACGAACGATTTGCTGTTTTTGTTGATTTTGGGCAATGGCATAGGGTGCAACACCTGCTGTGCTCCCCCTTTGAATGCCGCATCTCTGTCCACTTTTGCCTTTATTAGCTCCTCCGGACTGGTCAATGTCTGGTGTTTCGGTAAAGGGAACGATAATTTAGGATCGGTTTGTTGAGCAACTAACCAATGCAAAAACAAGCATAACGCACCTAAAAGTACGATATGCCTGTTGAATGATTTGAAAAATTCAGGTTTCAAAATGCCAGCTTGAAGTTTTAAGTTCAAATTTAAAATTCAAAGTTCGACGTTCTAATCGTGAACATGCAACTTTATTTTTTGCCCCATCCCGGATATTGGAACTTGCAGTTCTGCCATTTAGGATCGATGCTTACGTAAGTTTCCTTTTGTTTCTTTACGATCCAGTTGTGTATGATTTCATTCTTTTGTTTGTTTTCAACAATTGACTTCAAAGTCTGATAATCATCTCCGAGATTTGCTTTGTGGCTGGGAGTTTTTGATTTGATTTTGATAAATGCACATACTTCGCGGTTAGTTTTTGTGTTGAGCATAACAAAAGGTTTTGAAAGCTCACCAACGCTCATGCCTTCAGCCAATTTCGCAACTTCCGGCGGAAGTTGTTGCAATTCGAATTTAGATGTTCCGGTGTTGGCATTCATCATGAGCCCGTTGTTCATACGGGTATCCTTGTCGTAAGAATTTCTGGCCACAGCTTCTTCGAATGTTTGTTTTCCGCTACGAATCAATGTCAACACGCTGTCCAGATTGTGGATGGCTTTGTTTTCGGCATCCAGTGAAACCTGCGGTTTCATCAGAATGTGACGGAAGTTGGCCAGTTCTCCTCTTTTTTCTATCAACTGAATAATATGGAATCCGTATTCAGTTTCAACTACACGCGAAATCTTTTTGGGATCGTTAAGCAGGAAAGCAACATTGGCAAACTCAGGAACCAACTGACCACGACCCATAAAACCAAGCTCTCCGCCACGTTTTGCCGACTCTGTATCTTCAGAGTAAAGGCGGGCCAGGGTCGAAAATTGCGATTCGCCGGAGGTTATTCTGTCGGAGAAACTGCGTAAGCGTTCTTTTACCCGGTCAATTTCTTTTTGAGGGATGACAGGATCGTTGGTGACGATCTGTACTTCTAACGATGCTGGAACCGTGGGAATACTGTCAGCCTTCAGTGTTTTGTAATAATTACGCACTTCGGCAGGGGTGATTTTGATATCACCGATCAGTTTTTTTTGCATCTCTTCAACCAACATCTGGTTTCTGGTTGGTTCGTATGATTCGTTTCGGATTTGCGAAAGCGGTTTGTTGAAATACTCTTCCAGCTTTTCTTTGGATCCGATCTGAGAAATCATGTAGTTGACGCGACGTTCAACCGCACTGTTAATCTGACTTTCGCTGACAACAATACTGTCGAGTTTTGCCTGGTGGAGAAACAATTTCTGAATTGCCATCTGTTCGGGCAACACACAATTGGGATCACCATCGATTTTCTCGTTCTGATATTGCATCTGAAGCTTTTGGTTCTCGACATCGGAACGGAGGATGGCTTCTTCGCCGACCACCCAAATCACTTCGTCGATAATGTTAGTTTGCGCTGAGGCTAACTGCTGCCAGCCGCAAAGAAAAATCAGGATTGCCAGTTTTAATGTTGTTTTCTTCATGTTTATGAATTGGAGTTACGTGTAATCAATTTTCTTTTATGCTTTTAAGTGTTTTCTGGTCTATCATGACCGGATATCTGCGTCGTAGTTCTTTCATCCACTGATCTTCCAGATAAGCCTGATAGTCGGATGTGAGGATGCCCATAACGTCGGAATAACTTTCAGGCCCGTTCTTTAACATTTTACCGTATGTAAACACAATTGGATAAGCTTTGTTCGGAACAAAATCTCCTGATTTAAATTCGAATTTGTCTACCGCATTGTTATCTCCTTTGACGTACAAACCTTTTTCAACTTTTGCCACAATTGTGTCTTTGTTGAGCTTCGATGAAAGGTAATTGTCCAATGAATCCTTGGGTGCCTTTGCGATCAGTTCCATCGCTTTTGCTTTGGTTGCTTCGTTTTTACAGGAGATAACCCAGCCTTTGAAACGTGGTTCAGCCCACGTGTAATTACTGCGATAGGTTCTGAAGAAGGATTCAAGCCCTTTGGTGTCTCGGGTTGCCTTATCCCATACTTTTTCATTGCTAATGTTGAACAACAGAATGCCGTCATGGTATTCCCGCATCAGGTTCCCGAATTCGGGATATTCTTTTTCCAGTTGTTCGTCTTTGTAATTGACCAGAGCTGTATTGGTAAACTGCAGGTACTTTTCATCAATCAGTGCCTTTTTGTTTGTTTGCTGACTGTTGGGATGCCGGCTTAGGAAGAAAGCAAAATCACATTGTGTAACATTCTGATCGGCAAAAGTTGCCATGACGCCTTCCATGTGTTCCGTTGCATTGATAAAAGCCGAATCCTTCAGAGAGTATTTTTCTGCCAGCTGATAAAAGGGAGCAAGAGTTGATTCGTTATTTTTGAAATTATATTGCGCCTTCAATTTGTTGATGAAAGACTGAGTGATAATGTTTGCCCGGTCATCACGTTGAATGCGACGTTCGATTTCAGCTCTCTTTTCAGCCAGCGGTTCCAGTTGTTTCGTGTCAATCAGCTTAATGATATGCCAGCCATAAGGCGATAAAACGGGATGACTTATTTCTCCTTTCTGTAGCTGAAATGCTGCATCTTCAAACTCTTTTACCATGTTGCCTGATCCGAACCATGGAAGAATTCCTCCATTGATAGCAGAACTTTTGTCGTCAGAGGCTTTACGGGCTAAAGCCCCAAAGTCGGCTCCGTTTTTTACTTCCCGATAAAGGCTGTCAATCACAACCTTCATTTTGTGTTTTATCGAATCAGGAGCGTCTTTTTGCGTAAACTTCATGATATGAGCTACCTGCAATTTGCCACGCGAAGGGCGACGTCCTTCCACTTTGATGATGTGGAATCCATAAGGAGTTCTTATGGGAGAACTGATCTGACCGACCGGAGTATTGTACGCGACACTCTCGAATGGGTAAATCGTCATGAATCCGGTGATATAACCAAGGTGTCCGCTGTTTTCTGCGGCAGACGGATCTTCTGATTCTTTTCGGGCTACTTCATTGAAGTTCTCGGGTGCGATAATTGTCGCTTTGCATTTGCCAAAAAGTTTGGTGAAGAATCCGCATTTGGGTGTGATTGCACGTGGGGCTCTTGTAATGCGTTCGCGAATAGCAGCGATTTTGTTGAAGGCGGCCAGCGTGTCATCCGATGTCGCATTAGGTGCTACACGGATCAAAATGTGACTTACATCAACGTCTTCCTTAAGCCTGTCGTAAGCTTCTTTGACCAACCGGTTTTGTGTTGCGGTATCGGTAAGATAAACAGAATTGAGCTGACGGCGGTATCCCGACAATTCTTCAAGGAAAGCTTTGGTCGTATCCATGCCGAGTGATTCCGCTTCGAGAACTTTCATTTTGAAATTTTCGAATAAGACCAGATATTCGGCTAAAGACTTTTTGTCGAGTGTATTTTGAGTATTGTTCTTGTTGTAGAGATATTCAAATTCAGACTTGTGGATAGGATTGCCTTTAATTGTCATCAAAACAGGATCTTCTCCGTTTTGTGCAATCAGGCAGCCTGCCATTGCAAAAAAGGTAATCAACAATAGTTGTTTCATGTCTGATAGGGCTTGTAAAATGCCGTCCTGTAATTAGAGGTGCAACCGAATGATTCTTTTAATCCTGAGTTTCAGTTGCTGTTAAAATATTGCCTGCAAATATACGAATTGTTTTCGTTGAGGCAATGTGAGTTTTCTATCTCAATGTGCGTCAATATAGCTCAAAATCACTTAAAAAAGGTAATTCAGAGAGTGCGATCGTCATTGGTCACTTTTTAGAACTCATCGTGACGAACGGAATAAGCATTTCCTCCAGAGAAATGCCTCCATGCTGAAACGTGTTTTTGTAGTAACTGACGTAGTGATTGTAATTATTCGGATACGCAAAGAAATCGTCCTGCATGCAATAGACATACGACGTACTGACGTTCGGAGACGGCAATCCGTATTTGGAGGGTTGAGCCATTTCAAACACTTCCTTTGGGTTGTAATTCAGGTTTTTGCCTGCTTTGTACCGGAGGTTGGTGTTCGTGTTTTTGTCTCCTACAATTTTTACCGGGTTGGTAACTTTGATGGTGCCGTGGTCGGTGGTGACTATTACCTTGTAGTCGCTTTCGGCCAGCGATTTGAATAGATCGTAGGTAGATGAATGGCGAAACCAGGACAACGTGAGTGAGCGGTAAGCTTCCTCGCTATGAGCCAGTTCTCGTATCATTTTCGATTCCGTACGTGCATGTGACAGCATGTCGACGAAATTCAAAACGCATACGTTCAGCTGGTTGTTAGAAAGTTGCGGTATTTTTTCCACCAACTTTTCTCCGGCGGTAGTGTCGAATATCTTGTGGAACGAGAAGCTGTATTTCTTTCGAAAACGTTCAATCTGGCTCTTCAATAACTCTTCTTCGTGAATGTTCTTGTGTTCCTCGTCCTCTTCACTTACCCAAAGATCAGGAAACATCTGCACAATTTGCAAAGGCATCAAACCCGAAAAAATGGCGTTGCGGGCATATTGTGTTGCTGTCGGGAGTATGCTGTAATAAAGTTCTTCCTTGTCAAAGACAAAAAATTCGCTCAGAATCTCTTTGATAAGACGCCACTGATCGAAACGGAAATTGTCAATCAGAATGACAAATACTTTTTCGCCCTGATCGAGCAACGGGAAAATGCGTTTTTTGAAAAGATCGGGGCTTATCAGCGGTCTGTTGTCCGGGTCTTCGAACCATTTTGCGTAGTTGCGTTTAATGAATTTCGCAAAAGCAGCGTTTGCTTCGTTTTTTTGCATCAGCAGCAACTCGTCCATGTTGTTTTCTGCCTCGCTCAGTTCCAGTTCCCAATAAACAAGGCGGCGGTAAACTTCTGCCCAGTCGTCATGAGAGAAAGAGTCATTTATTTGCATGCCGAGCTTGTTGAAGTCGGAGCGATAAGCCGAAGTGGTTTGTTCGGAAATAATCTCTCTCTTGTGAAGATTTTTTTTCAGGGTAAGCAATATCTGACTGGGATTTACCGGTTTGGTGAGATAATCGGCAATTTTGTTTCCGATAGCCATGTCCATGATATTCTCCTCTTCGCTTTTCGTGATCATCACCACGGGAACAGAAGGATCTATCTCTTTGATAAAACCAAGGGTTTCAAGCCCGCTCTGTCCGGGCATGTTTTCATCGAGAAAGATGATGTCAAAACGTTGTTGTCGGCACATTTCCACTGCGTCGGGGCCGTTGGTGGCAGTCGAGACTTCATAACCCTTTTCTTCGAGAAAGAGAACGTAGCCCCGTAGCAGGTCAATCTCATCGTCAGTCCACAGAATTTTATCTTTAGTCATAACGTTAAATTGCAATGTTTTGTTTCATCTATTTGAGGGGTAGTGATCTGCGCCTGAACTCGGAGCAGACGATCGCGGTTGCCACAGCAACATTCAATGACTCGGATGTCTCTCCTCCGTTTGCAAAAGAGGGTATTTCCAACCGGTTTTCGATGTGGCCTGCAACTTTATCGGAAATGCCGTTGCCTTCATTGCCCATGACGATCATGGCGTTGTTGGGCAAGCTGGCGCTATAGATCGAATCACCTCCAAGGAAAGCTCCGAAAACCGGAATCTTCGGTTGAATATCACGGAGAAATTCGGGTAAATCGACAGAATGAATCATTACACGTCCTAACGCTCCCATGGTCGCCTGAACGGTCTTCGGACCAAATGCGTCGGCGGTGTCGGCTGAGCAGAAAATATGCCGTATCCCGAACCAATCGGCCAGTCGGATAATAGTTCCGAGGTTTCCCGGGTTTTGAATGCCGTCTAATGCCAGATAAAGATTGCTTTCCGAGAAGTCCGGAAGCTTATTGTTTTGTGATTTCTTCAAAACAGCAATTACACCCTGCGGTGTTTTTTGAGACGATGCCCTTTCGATTTCTTTGGGTGACGCATAAACGGTTTCGTCAATACGTCCATCGTATTTTTCAGTATCTTCTTTTGGAAGGATAAGTAGTTGACAGTCGAAATATTGTAGCAACTCACGTACACTTTTGGAACCTTCTGCCAGGAAGAGACCGGAAGCATCCCGCTCCTTTTTTTGAGCAAGCGAACGAATGAATTTTATCTGGGAAGCGGATAACATAGATTTAGACAGCATTAGTTGATGGTCAAATATACGATGGATTTCGGAATGACCAACCGAAAGAGACGACCTCTTAACATTTTATAGAGTTCTGTCGGGTATTATGTGTTATCGGGCAAGCCACGATTCGGGGTTCAGCAAGGTTTTGTCTTGCCACAGCATCATGTAAAGCTCTGTCTTCCCACCATTTTCATCATCGACAAAGATCTTTCCTATTCGTTGACGTGGAGAAACGTGGTCGCCTACGTTTACATAAATTGAGGTTAAGTTGGCATACACCGTGCGATAATTTCCATGGCGGATAATGATGGCATTGTTATTACCCGGAATGGCAAAGCGCTGGGTAACAACCCCGTCAAATACGGCACGCGCATCGGAGTTGCGAGGTGCCTGAATGTAGATTCCTTTATTGTTCGTGGTAACGTGTTTCAGAACCGGGTGGGGCTGAATGCCGAAATGACCACGGATGTAGCCTTTTTCTACCGGCCAGGGCAAGCGGCCTCTGTTTGCGGCAAAATTTCCGGAAACAAGCGCTTCTTCTTTTGTCATCATGTCAACGTAGGCTGATGTTGCCGGAAGTGCTGCTGGTGCTGGTTTTGTAGTTTCTACCGGAGTCTGGACTTTTTCTTCTGTAGCAACAGGTTGTTTGGATTTTTTGCCTTGTTTTTTCGCTGCACGTTCAGCTGCTGCTCTATCAGCAGCCGCTTTCTTAGCAGCCGCTGCTTCTCGGGCTTGTTGCTCTTTGCGACGGGCAGCCTCTCTGCGGGCTTCTTCGCGGCGCATTTCTTCCAGAATAGCTCTTTCAATTCGAGCATTCAGAGCATTTGCCTGACGTTGTTGCTTCGAGAGCTGAGTCTGTAGTTCTTTATTTTTCTTTTTTAATTCACTGAGTGATTGATTTTCTTTCGATTGCTCGCTTTGCAATTGCTTGCTTTCCTGTTCTTTTTGGCTCAGCGTTACAACTTTCGATTGTTTGGCCTGAATGATTTCGTTTTGTTTGTGAGTGATTGTTTCCTGAACTCCTAAAATTTCATACGCCTGTTTCTTCCTGTAATCGCTGCTTTCCTGAAGATAGCGCAAACGGCGGTATGCCTGTCCAAAGGATTCGGACGAGAATAAGAAAAGTAATTGGGAGTAGGTGCTTTTACGGATTTGTGCTTCCTGAAGCAGTCGGGCGTAGTCAGCTCTCAACCGCGAAAGTCGTTGTGAAAGTCGCGTTTTTTCTGATTGCAAAGTGTCCATGTGCCGGTCTAAAGCATTAATTTGAAGGCTGAGATTTTCAATCAATACTTTCCGCGATGCAATAGTCTGGCGTATGATGGCGAGTTTTGTTTCTGATGAAGCTGCTGATTTTTTTGTGTCAATAAGCAATTTGTTGGTCATTTTCAGCTCTTCCTGCAATTTTGCTTTTTGAGCCTGCAAGTCCTTTATTGATTGTGAAAAGGCTGGGAATGCAATTATTGCGAGCAATAGAAAAATGACAAAATTCCTTTTTGCGTACATCTGACCGGTTTTAGAATGGAAGAATTTGATCGAGTCCTACACGATTGTAGTCTGACATATTAATTGCGTTGATGTTTAACGGAGTGTTAAATGTGAGCTTGTTGTATGAGATAGTAAAGCCGGCTTGTTTTTCGTTGTGAGATGCTTCGATGGAGCAGAGAGCCGGGAAAACAACTGTGTCAAACGTGCCGAAATCAGAGTAGCTGCAATTGAATTTAGCATCAGACGAGGTTTGTTCAAGTGTCGTTTTATTCAGTTGATATTCTTTTGAAAACTGGTAATCAGCTTTCATGTCTTTATACGACGTAGTCCATTCATACCCGTTGTCAGTAGGTTTCAGGCTGGATGATGCGGAGCTCTCTTCCGGTGCGTTTAGCGGTTGGTTGGATAATAGAGCCTGCACATCTTTAAAACTGATGGCCACACCAAACCGTTTTTGGAAAAAGCTATAGTCGGTCACAAAATAGTTGTGATTGTTTTTGTCAATGATGGTAACTGAGTCGCGACTCAAAACGGCTCTGTACATCTCGATGCCAAGAATGGGCATTATGGAAAGCTGTATCACGCTGTCTTTGATTATCTTGACAGAAGATGATATAGAGTAACTCTTTTCGTGAAATGATAACGTAAACTTACACTTCGCAGCATTCATTGTCGAGAATTGCGGCAAATGCAACTTCGATTGAAAAGCTGATTTTGAAGTGGTGCTTGCGGTTGTTGGCGAGGATGCCGTAATCTTTTTTGCGGCACTGCAGCTGACAATCATTAACAGTGGCAGTAAAACTGCCATAGTATATCTTACAATAAATGTCCTGGTTTGCATTAAGCAGTTTTTAGAAAGTTGAACAACTACCTCTTAGTAGTTTCTGGCAGTAGCAAAGTCCAGAATAGAGATCAGAGCTTCTTTTTCTTCGTTGTCGGGAAATGACGACAAAGCTTCTAAGGCTTTATTTTTATAATAAGCCATTTTCTCTTCAGCATATGTAATACCTCCTTTATCTCTTGCGAATTGCTGGATTTCAGCTATGTACGATTCGTTGGTTGAAATGGACTGTATTTTGAGCAAAATGTCCTGACGTTCGCTTTCTGAAGAGGTTTTGAGGGCATAAATCAGGGGAAGGGTTATTTTTCCTTCTCTTAAGTCGTTGCCTGTCGGTTTGCCGATAATGCTACTATCAGAATAATCAAAAATATCGTCTTTAATCTGGAAGCCAATGCCCAGGTTTTCACCGAATTCGCGCATCCGTTTGATCTGTTCGTTGTCAGCTCCGGCAGATATGGCTCCAACTTCTGTACAAGCAGAGAATAAAGTTGCAGTTTTACGCTCAATAACTTTGAAATAATGAGTCTCGCTAACGGTTTCACCATCTGCTTTGTTGAGCTGAAGGAGTTCACCTTCGGCTAAAAGCTTTCCGACATTTGCAAGGATCATCCAGATTCGGGAATTGTTGATGCCGGTGATAACAAGAAAGCTCGCTGCCAGTAAATAGTCTCCGGATAGAATTGCTGTTTTATTTCCCCACTGGGCATATACAGACGGATTTCCACGACGCTCCTTGGCTTCGTCAACGACATCATCATGCAATAGGCTTGCAGTGTGCATAAGTTCCAGTGCAACAGCAGCCTGTATTGCCGTGTCGTTTATTGTTCCGCACAACTTGCTGCATAACAGAGTCAGTGTCGGACGTACTTGCTTGCCAACATTGGTCAGTAGATATGTGTAGATTTCGGTTAGCTGTTGATTGTCGGACTGAAAAGCAGCTTTAAATTGCTCTTCAAAGCGTAGGAAATCGTTTATAACCGGTTGCTTTATTGCAGCTATATCTTTCATTTACGAGCATTTTCTTTAAGGCACAAAGTTATAAAAAATATCGCTATAAACATTTGGAAAAAAACAAAATGACATTTGTGCCCGGATTGCCAATTCTATTCTAAAAATGTGTATCTTTGTCTCAATTTGTGCGTATTGTGCTGCAAAATATTTTGTTAGTATGCCGAAAAGATCAGTGAAACAACAAGTTGTTGTGTTTAGTGTATTGTTTGTTAGTGTATTATGTGTGTCTGCTCAAAACATTTTCTCTCATTTGGAGAGTAAGGATACCTCTGCAAAAGGCGTCGTTAAAGTTCACCAGGATCAAAGAATTGAGTCTTTGGTGTATGGCGTTAAGAAAAAAGCGGCGACACAAACACAAACAAACGAAAATTCAGTCGGAACTGTCGAATCGTTGGCGGTAGTCAATACGATCGACGTGCCGGGCTATCGGGTACAGGTTTATTCCAGTAATATTCAAAAGACAGCCAAATCAGAGGCTTTCCGGATTGAAGAAGAATTTCAGCAAATGCTTCCGAATGTTCCGGTCTATGTGTCGTATCATTCTCCATTCTGGAAAGTCAGAGCCGGTAACTGCCGTACAATGCAGGAGGCTCTACAGCTGAAATCGGAGATAGGGGAGGCTTATCCTCAGGTGAAACGGGATTTGTACGTGGTACGTGATAAAATTAAAGTTCCGGCAAAACAATAACTACTTTGTTTTGCATTTAGAAACAACCAAAGTCGTTTTTTCAAGTTGATGCGATTGAGCATCAGATTAATAACCATAATTCATGAGCAATATTGTAGCTATCGTAGGCCGACCTAATGTCGGAAAATCAACTCTTTTTAATCGTTTGACCAAAACCCGTAGAGCCATCGTAAACGAAGAAGCGGGCACTACCCGTGATCGTCAGTATGGGAAAGTTGAATGGAACGGAAGAGAGTTTTCCCTGATTGATACCGGAGGTTGGGTGGTGAACTCAAACGATATTTTCGAAGAGGAAATTAAACGTCAGGTTTCTATAGCTATTGAAGAATCTGATGTCGTTCTTTTTGTTGTAGATATTCTGAATGGGATTACCGACCTGGATCTACAGGTTGCAAGTATATTGCGAAGAGGCAAAAAGCCAGTGGTGTTGATCGCAAACAAAGCAGATACTTTTGATTTGCAGTATCAGGCAGCAGAATTTTATGCCTTCGGATTGGGCGATCCGTTTGTGATTTCAGCCGTAAACGGATCGGGAACCGGTGAGCTTCTGGACGAAGTTTTAGCCCATCTGAAAAGCGAGGCCGAAGAGGAGGATCTCGAAGACCTGCCAAAATTTACAGTTGTAGGGCGTCCTAATGCAGGAAAATCATCTCTCGTAAATGCACTGATTGGGGATGAACGTGCTATCGTAACTGATATTGCCGGAACGACAAGAGATTCGATTTATACGCGCTATAATAAATTCGGACATGACTTTTATTTGGTAGATACAGCCGGAATCCGGAAAAAGAGCAAGGTAAATGAAGATCTTGAGTTTTATTCGGTTTTAAGAGCGATACGGGCTATTGAAAGTTCTGATGTTTGTATCCTGATGATTGATGCTACCCGTGGAATTGAGAGCCAGGATTTGAATATATTCTCTCTGATACAAAAAAACCGCAAGGGGTTAGTTGTGTGTGTGAATAAATGGGACCTTGTGGACAGTAAAGAAGTGAAGGATATTAAGGCTTTTGAAAACTCAATTCGGGAACGTTTAGCTCCATTTACGGATTTTCCTATTATATTTACATCGGCGCTTACCAAGCAGCGTATTTTTAAGGTGGTGGAAACCGCAGTTGCTGTTTATCAAAATAAGACCCGAAGAATATCAACTAATAAGTTGAATGAATTCTTCCTTCCTCTGATAGAAAATTACCCGCCACCATCAACTAAAGGTAAGTATATAAAGATAAAATACGTGACGCAGTTGCCCGATACGCAAGTTCCTACATTTGTGTTTTTTGCCAACTTGCCACAATACGTAAAAGATCCATACATAAGGTTCCTCGAAAATAAATTGCGAAGTATGTGGGAATTTACGGGAACGCCGGTGCTATTGTTTATGAGGCACAAATAATATTCGAAACACAACCAAAATCTATAGAGGAATAAAAAAAATTCATGAAATTGAGGGAATATGTAAAGATTATAGCGTTAATGGCTATGATTCTTATAGGGTCATGCTTTAATGTGTCAGCTCAGGGTTATGACTATGAGGCACATGAACATTCCATCTCTGTTGGAATTGGCTATGGTTACATGTTCAGTGATGCGGCAGCTACATATTCGGCACATGGATTTTTCAAAGATTTTATTCAACAGGATGTGGGGACGATATATACGGTTGAATACCGGAAATACCTTATGGCCGGTCTGGCATACGTGGCTAATATCGGATTGCAAAAGTATCAGGGTACCCGCGATTTTACCCGGCATCCCCGCGATTATAAATACTCTGCTTTTATCGGAGAAGTTTCAGGATTGGTAAATTTTGAAATGTTCTCTTTCTTTTCAGAACAACGAATTCCTATTGACTTGTATTTAGTAGGTGGAGTGGGGCTGATTGGAGCCAGTGTTTCCGATCAGAGTTTCTCTCCGACTTCCGGTCGTCCCAATAAGGGTGATAAGCTTTCAAAAAGCGGGGGAGGAATAAATTTTATTGCAGGATTAGGACTGCGTTTTCCCATTACAAAAATCATCGACTTGAGATTTGAAGGGAAGTATCATTTCGGGACAAGTGATTATCTGGATGGGTATTCACCGTATTATTCAAAACACCCCGACCTGATAGTCGAGGGTGTTGTGAAGGTGTCTTATCACTTGCTTGATAAAGCTTGTAATTGCAGATAAAAACCTTGCAGCCCTTAACGGGTTGCAAGATAATTCAATACATTCTTTTCGATTCTTTCCGAAATGTTGGTGGTGTCGGCTTTGTCAAATGATTCACCGGTGATGTTCTCGAACAATTCGATGTAACGTTCGCTGATGCCAGTTACAATTTCTTCGGTCATTTCAGGAACTTTCTGTCCTTCTTTACCCTGAAACCCATTGTCCATCAACCATTCGCGAACAAACTCTTTGGAAAGCTGTTTTTGAGCTTCGCCTTTTTCAAATCGTTCCTGATATCCTTCTGCATAGAAGTAACGCGAAGAGTCGGGGGTGTGAATTTCGTCGATCAGATAGATTTTACCATCGTATTTACCAAACTCATATTTGGTGTCGACCAGGATTAGTCCGCGTTCTGCAGCAATTTCGGTTCCACGGGCAAACAATGCCAGCGTGTATTTTTCCAAAACAGCATACTCATCAGCTGAAACCAAACCTTGTTTGATAATCTCTTCTTTCGAGATGTCTTCGTCATGGAGACCCAATTCAGCTTTAGTTGTCGGAGTGATGATGGGTTGTGGAAATTTTTCGTTTTCACGCATGCCATCAGGTAGCTTTACACCGCAAATTTCGCGAACACCGCTTTTGTAAGCACGCCAGGCGCTTCCGCAAAGATAAGCGCGTACAATCATTTCAACCGGATACGAAGCGCAACGAACACCGACAGTTACCATCGGATCAGGTGTGGCGAGTTTCCAGTTTGGGCAAATGTCAGAGCTGGCATCCAGAAATTTGGCGGCAATCTGGTTCAACATTTGTCCTTTGAAAGGAATTCCCTTCGGTAATACAACGTCAAATGCAGAAATTCGGTCGGTAGCAACCATCACCAAAAGATCTCCGATGCTGTATACATCGCGCACTTTCCCGTGATAGACTCCCGTTTGCCCGGGAAAATTAAATTCAGTGGCTGTTAATGCTTGTCTCATTATGTTTTACGGTTTATACGGTTATAAATGACAAAAGAAATTTACGCGTGGCAAAGATACGCAGTAAATTTCTTTCGTCAATTGTTCATAGTTAATTTTATCAGATTTCCCAGGAATCGAGGCTCTTCAATAAGTCGTCAAAAGTCTTGATCTTAGATTTCGCCTGAACCTCTTCAATTTGTTGAACAAGCTCATCGTTATAGGTGCTTGTGGCGAAATTCCGGATCACGCCCATTGCCACAGGCATATCAGGACCTGTCATGTTAGCCAGTTTCAGATGTAAAGTATTATCTTCGGTAGTGGCATCGTGTACCAGAATGTCTTTCTCTGTGATGCCATTTTCTCCCAAGGTAACCACTTTCAGGTTGAAACCGTCGAGCATGAGACCCTTTTCATTGTCTGCGCCGAAAAGCATTGGTTTTCCGTGTTCCAACGTAATGGTTTTTTCGGCACGGGCTTCTTTGGAGCTGATCTCTTTGTGAGCGCCGTCATTGAAAATAACGCAGTTTTGCAATACCTCTACAACCGAAGTCCCTTTGTGCTTGGCAGCAGCCACCATTACATCGGTCGATCCTTTTGTGTCAACGTCAATGGTACGTGCAAAGAATGTTCCGCGTGCCCCGAAAGTCAATTCTGCAGGACGGAAAGGACGCTCAATCGTTCCGAAAGGAGAAGATTTGGTAATCAATCCTTTTTTTGATGTCGGAGAATATTGCCCTTTTGTGAGGCCGTAAATCTCATTGTTATGCAATACGATGTTGATATCGATGTTGCGACGAACAGCATGAATAAAGTGATTTCCACCGATAGCCAGACAGTCGCCGTCACCGGTGAATTGCCATACGGTTAAATCCGGGTTGGCCGATTTTACACCGGTCGCAACAGCCGCTGCACGTCCGTGAATGGTGTGAAAACCGTATGTGTTCATGTAATAAGTCAGACGGGAAGAACATCCGATACCGGAGATCACCGCTGTCTGAGATGGGTCAACGCCCAGTTCTGCCATTGCTTTGTAAATAGAATTCAAAATGGCAAAGTCACCGCAACCCGGGCACCAGCGAACGTATTGGTCGCTTTTAAAATCTTGAGCTGTATATGTTTGAGAACTCATAATTGGCAGATTAAAGAGATGTTATATGTTCAACGATTTCATGAACTTCAAATGGTTGTCCCTGAACTTTGTTGAATTGAGAAATGGAAATTTCAGGAAGTTGCGAACGGAGATAAGAGGCAAACTGGCCGCTGTTTAATTCGCAAACAACGATTTTCTTGTATTTAGAAAGAACCTCGCGGGTATTCTTTGGTAACGGCATAATGTAGTTGAAATGCGCCAAAGCCGCTTTGTTGCCGGTTTCGTTCAACTTGTCAACTGCCGAACGCAGGTGACCGCAAGTTCCGCCCCAACCCACGATAAGGGTGTCGGCCGAAGCATCGCCGTAAACTTCCAGTTCTGGGATATAATCTGCAATTTTATCAATTTTGGCCTGACGTACGTCAACCATTTTCTGATGGTTTTTCGGGTCGGTCGAGATAGCACCTGTCAGGAAATCTTTTTCAAGACCTCCGACACGGTGATTATAACCCGGAGTTCCCGGAGCCACCCAGTAACGGTTCAGCTTTTCCGGATCGCGCATGTATGCTTTCCATGTTTCGGCAGGTTCTGTCGGACGTGGAGCAACGATAGCGGGATATTCGCTCAGTTTTGGCAATTTCCACAAAGAAGTACCATTGGCAATGAAACCGTCGGTTAACAAGATAACCGGAGTTACATGTTCTACCGCAATTTTAGCCGCCATAAAGGCATAGTCGAAGCAATCGTCCGGTGTTCCGGCTGCAATTACAACCAAAGGACATTCTCCGTTACGGCCGTAAAGCGCTTGCAGAAGGTCTGCCTGTTCTGTTTTGGTAGGAAGTCCGGTAGACGGTCCGCCACGCTGAACATCAACGATCACCAGCGGTAATTCTGCCATCACAGCCAAGCCAATAGCTTCACTCTTCAGTGCCAAGCCGGGGCCCGATGTAGAAGTGGCTGCCAAATTCCCGGCAAAACTTGCACCGATAGCGGTACAGATACCTGCAATTTCGTCTTCCGACTGAACAACACGTACGCCCAAATCCTTGCGTGCAGCAAGTTCGTGCATAACGTCAGTTGCCGGTGTTATAGGATAGCTGCCAAGGAATAGCTGCAAACCTGCTTTTTCTGCTGCTGCAATCAAACCGAAAGCTACTGCTTTATTTCCGTTGATGCTTGTATATCGTCCTTTGTCAATTTCTGATTTGCCGATATGATATGTCGATACAGCAGCATGTGTGTTGCTACCATAGTTGAACCCATCGATCAATACTTTGAGGTTGGCTTGAAGAATAGCCGGTTTCTTTGCAAACTTGGTTTCCAGGAAATGTTGCGCTTTGTCGATAGGACGGTTGAATAACCAACAAGCCAGACCGAGAGCAAACATGTTCTTTGAGCGAACAATCGTTTTGTTGTCAAAACCGCTGTTTTCGAGACTTAGTTTTGTCAGGTCGGTGAGGGGAGCGCCCAGTAATTGAACGTTTTTCAATCCGAGTTCTTCGAATGGATTGTCGGTGACAAAACCTGCTTTTTTCAAGCCTGATTCGTCAAAGGTGTTTTCGTCAAAAAGAATTACACCACCCGGTTTGATAGCTTTTACGTTTACTTTCAAGGCTGCCGGGTTCATAACTACTAAAACATCGGCCTGATCGCCCGGAGTGTTGATTTTTTGTGCACCGAGGTGAACCTGAAAACCTGATACGCCGCCTAGAGTTCCTTGCGGAGCGCGAATTTCGGCAGGATAGTCAGGAAATGTGGAGATTTCGTTGCCAAGAATGGCTGACAAATTGGAAAAAAGTGTGCCGGTGAGCTGCATTCCATCGCCAGAGTCGCCGGAGAATCGAACAACCACTTGATCCAATTCAATTACTTTTGCTGTTTTCGACATGAGGGTTATATTGGTTGTGTAGTTAAATATTTCTTATATAGAATATTATCTCTTTTGAAATAAATTATTTACATGATGCAAAGGTACAAACTATATTGATATTCGATGTTTTTTGGGTATTTTTATTTCAAAAAGATACACATTTTAATCGCATTTATTATTTGTTACAATACGTTAATATTGGATGGTGGCGCCACAGACAGCAACCACCATCTTTTTAGCTTATTTTCGGCTTCGTTGTTCCAGCTCTACGTAATCTTTCCGATCTGCTACGTTTTTATAAGCCGGACGGATAATTCGCTTGCTATCAAAGTTTAGCTCTTCAATCCGGTGTGCCATCCAACCGGCAATACGTGCCATGGCAAAGATCGGAGTAAAGACTTCTTTCGGCAGACCAATCATTTCGTAAACAAATCCGGAGTAAAAGTCAACGTTGGCACAAACGCGCTTGTTAACGTTGTTTCCTTTGAACTCCATAAAGGTTTCCACGCCCAGCTTTTCGATCAGCTCGAGGAATGCAAATTCATCTTCGCGCCCTTTTTCTTTTGCCAAATCGCGGGCCATCACTTTCAAAATTTCAGCACGCGGATCGGAAATGGTATAAACGGCATGGCCGATACCGTAAATGAGACCGGTACGGTTATAGGCTTCTTTGCGGAGCATCTTCAAAAGATATTCTTTGATTTCGGTTTCGTTACTCCAGTCGGAAATGGCCTCTTTCAGGTGGTTGAACATATCAATAACCTTGAGGTTGGCCCCCCCGTGCAATGGTCCTTTCAACGATCCGATGGCCGCAGTTACTGACGAATAGGTGTCGGTTCCCGACGAACTGGTAACACGGATGGTGAAGGTCGAGTTGTTACCTCCGCCGTGATCGGCATGAAGTACCAGTGCCATGTCCAGAATGCGGGCATCCAATTCTGTGTAATTATCCGGCCCTTTGAGCATATATAGAAAATTCTCTGCAATCGAGAGGTTGTCCTTAGGGTGACGAATTGCCATAGTTCTTCCCTGGTAGGTGTGGCGCATGCTGTGGTACGCATAAGCGATAATGGTCGGGAATTTGGCAATAAGCGACACTGCCTGTTTCATCAGGTTCTCGCGCGACGTGTTGTCTGCATCTTCGTCGAAGGTGTACATAATCATGACGGAACGAGCCAGAATATTCATGATATCGTGTCCCTGCAATTGCAGAATGCTGAACTTCGACATGTCTTCGATACGGCGTTGCTCAGAAATCAGTTCGTTGAAAGACTCCAGTTCTTCTTTGGACGGTAAATAGCCTGCCAACAGAAGGAATACAGTTTCTTCGAAACCAAAACGGTGGGTTTTTTGTAACGATTCGGCGATGTCTTCCACGTCAATGCCGCGGTAGATCAATTTGCCGGGAATGGCTTTCAGCGGTCCGCCTTCCTGTCGTTCGTAACCCACAACATCGCCGATGGTGGTCAATCCGACCAATACTCCGGAGTGGTCTTCGTTACGCAGACCACGCTTTACATTATATTTGATAAAAAGCTCGTTGTCGATGTGACTTGTAACTTTAATAGAATCAGTCAGCTTTTTAATGATGTCATCTGTACTCATAACCTTTCATGTTATAAAATTAATACTACAGGTTCTTTCTCTCGTCAGACGCGGGTAATTTCACTCCGGTCTGTTGCTTTGTTAAAATGTGGGGATGCCACAAGATATTTTAGTGTACCAGAATTTTCGATTTATAACAAACTGATCAGCGCATCCGCATATTCGCTTGTCGAAAGCAGGGTGGCATTCTCCGTTTGAGAATAGAGATCTGCCGTCATCTTCCGTTCGGCCATCAGTTTTTCAAGAGCATTTTCGATCAATGTCGAAGCTTCGTTCCATCCCAGATAGTCGAGCATCATTACACCCGATAAGAGTAGCGACGAAGGATTTGCTTTGCCCGTACCGGCAATATCAGGAGCGGTGCCGTGAGTTGCCTCAAAGATAGCATGACCTGAATTATAATTGATGTTTGCTCCCGGAGCTATCCCGATTCCACCCACGCAGGCAGCCAGCTGGTCGGAAACGTAGTCGCCATTCAGATTCATGGTGGCAATTACCGAGTGTTCCTCCGGATGCAGTAACGATTCTTGCAGGAACGCGTCGCAAATCACATCTTTCACAATGATCTTGCCTTCTTTGACGGCATGCTTATAAACCGCATCTGCAGCCTCTTTCCCTTCGCTTTTCTTTATTTGCAGGTATTCGGCCATCGTGAACACTTTATCTCCAAATTCGGCTTCTGCCAGTTTGTAGCCCCAGTTTTTAAAGGCTCCTTCGGTGAATTTCATGATATTGCCTTTGTGAACCAGTGTTACAGAAGGCAATTTGCGGTCGACGGCAAACTGAATAGCGGCACGAACCAGACGTTCAGAGCCTTCTTTCGAGACAGGTTTTACCCCAAAAGAAGATGTTTCAGGAAAGCGGACTTTCTTCACGCCCATCTCTTCGATCAGAAATTTCTTAAACTTCTCACAGTTGGCATCGCCGGTCATGTATTCGATACCGGCATAAATATCTTCGGTGTTTTCGCGGAAGATAAACATGTTGACCTTTTCCGGGTGAATCACCGGAGAGGGAACGCCCTTGAACCAGCGCACCGGACGCAGACAGACGAACAGATCAAGTGTCTGGCGCAGCGCCACGTTCAACGAACGGATGCCTTCACCAATCGGGGTGGTCAGCGGGCCTTTGATGCCGATGAGGTACTCCTGAAAGGCAGTCAGGGTTTCGTCGGGCAACCAGGAGCCGGTTTGCTCGAATGCTTTGCCACCAGCCAACACTTCTTTCCATTCGATGGAGCGTTTGCCGTTATAGGCTTTCGTTACAGCAGCATTGATTACCTTTTGAGCAGCCCCGGTTATTTCGGGGCCAATACCATCGCCTTCAATAAACGGGATGGTAACTATATCGGGTACGGTCAGTTGACCGTTTGTACAAGAAATTTTCATTTACAATTTATTCATTTACGATTTACGATTCTGAAACTGCCGGAATTAAGAAAGTTATGGAAATGAGAAAAGTTACAACCAATTCATTCTCAAATTCCCAAATTTTCACATCCTCAAATCTTCATCATATTCAGCGCACAACCCGCCTTAAACCATTCGATTTGTTCTGTGTTGTAAGTGTGGTTGGCGGCAAAGCTTTCCTCGCTTCCGTCTGCATGATGCAATTTTATCGTCAAAGGCTTGCCCGGAGCAAATTCGGTCAGGCCGAGAATGTCGATCGTATCGTTTTCTTTCACTTTGTCGTAATCGGAAGCATTGGCAAATGTCAACGCCAGCAACCCCTGTTTTTTCAGGTTTGTTTCGTGGATGCGGGCAAACGATTTGCTAAGGATCGCCTTTACTCCAAGGAAACGGGGCTCCATGGCTGCATGTTCGCGTGAAGAACCTTCCCCGTAGTTCTCTTCGGCAACTACAATCGACGAAATGCCTTGGCTTTTCAACGTTTTTGCTACTTGCGACACTTTCCCGTACGAACCGTCAAGCGGATTGAGTACTTCGTTGGTTTTTTCGTTAAAGGCGTTGACGGCCCCCATCAGCAGGTTGTCCGAGATGTTTTCAAGGTGACCGCGGAAACGTAACCATTCGCCTGCCATCGAAATATGGTCGGTGGTGCATTTACCCTGCGTCTTTATCAGAAGAGCCAATCCTTTGTAATCATTGCCGTCCCAGGGCGCAAACGGTTGCAATTTTTGCAGGCGTTGCGAATCGGGAGCAATTTTGACTTCGATAGACGAACCATCGGCAGAAGGTTTCAAACAACCTGATTCAGCCTGGGCAAATCCCTCTAAAGGTAGCTCGTCACCAACAGGTTCCTGCAATTTGATTGCTTTTCCTTCTTTGTTGGTGATGGTGTCGGTCAACGGGTTGAATGTCAGTCGGCCGGCCAATGTCAATGCAGTAACCAGATTCGGCGATGTCACAAAGTGATAGGTGTTCGGGTTGCCATCGGCACGTTTCGCAAAGTTGCGGTTGAACGACGAAACGATAGAGTTCAGCGCCTGAGGATCGTCGGTCTGACGTTTCCATTGCCCGATACAGGGGCCGCAGGCGTTGGCCATGATTAGTCCGCCAAACTGTTCGAACGGAGCCAGCAAACCATCCCGCTCAGCCGTGGCGCGCACTTTCTCCGAACCCGGCGAAAGAATGAATTTCGCTTTCGTTTCTATGTTGTTTTCGTTGGCCTGACGGGCAATCGATGCCGCTTTGGCCAAATCTTCGTACGATGAGTTGGTGCAGGAGCCGATCAGTCCGACTTCCACCGTTTCGGGATAATTTTTTTCCTTGACGATCTTCACGAATTCGGAAATCGGATGGGCTGCATCGGGAGTGAACGGACCGTTGATATACGGCTCCAGTTCGTCGAGATTGATCTCGATTACCCGGTCGTAATATTGTTCGGGAGCAGCAATAGCTTCTGCGTCGGCCTGCAAATCGACAGCTACAGCAGCAGCTTGCTCGGCAATATCGGCGCGTCCGGTAGCTTTCAGATAATAGGCTGTCTTTTCGTCGAACGGGAAGATAGAAGTGGTGGCACCCACTTCGGCTCCCATGTTGCAAATGGTGGCTTTGCCGGTTGCCGACAGAGAGGAAAGGCCTTCGCCGAAATATTCTATAATGGCATTGGTTCCTCCTTTTACGGTAAGGATACCGGCCAGTTTCAGAATTACATCCTTGGGTGAAGTCCAGCCATTCATGCGACCGGTGAGTTTTACCCCGATAAGTTTCGGCATCTTCAGTTCCCAGGGCATGCCCACCATCACATCGACAGCGTCGGCACCACCTACGCCGATGGCAATCATGCTCAATCCGCCGGCGTTGGGCGTGTGCGAATCGGTACCCACCATCATTCCACCAGGGAATGCATAATTTTCGAGTACTACCTGATGAATAATACCGGCACCGGGCTTCCAGAAGTCGATGCCGTATTTTTGGGAAACGGAGAGTAAGAAATCGTATACCTCTTTGTTGGTAATATTGGCCGAATGAAGGTCGTCGGAAGCTCCTACTTTGGCAGTAACCAGGTGGTCGCAATGCACTGATGAAGGAACGGCCGTCTTGCTTTTGCCGGCATTCATAAACTGGAGCAATGCCATTTGAGCCGTTGCGTCCTGCATGGCTACCCGATCGGGAGCAAAATAAGCATAATCTGAACCTCTTTCATAAGATTTGAGTTCTTTTGAGTCAAAGAGGTGAACGTATAATATTTTTTCGGCCAATGTTAAAGGACGGTTCAGGTGTGAACGTACTTCGGTAAGCCGTTTTTGATATTCGGAATAAAAAGTGTTGGGTAGAATGTTGTTTTGCATAAGCGGTAGGTTTTAGTTCCGGAAGGGCTCCGGACGGCAGAAAACACACTCTGATACAGAAAGTAGCTTTATATGAGCCGGTCGGGACGACCGGGAGAACTCATATAAATGGTAAGCAGGTATCAGGAACCACCTTCTACTGATAACCTGGTATCTGCTTACCGAAATATGCTGAGAGGGAAGTAAATCAAGCCTTCAAGAATTCGTCGATACTTTCGGCAGTGTCACGACCCGAAGCGATGGCACGTACGACCAGAGATGCGCCCAGAGCGGCATCACCGGAAGCAAACACTTTGTTTATTGATGTTTGGTGTGAACCGTCAACCGCAACATTTTTGCGTTCGTTCAGTTCTACGCCTAATTCCTGCAACAAGCCTTCGTAGAGCGGATGAACAAATCCCATTGAAAGGAATACCAAATCAGCTTTGATGGTGTCGACTTTTCCGGTACGTTTCAAATTCATACGACCGTTTTCGTCTTTTGTCCATTCTACTTCTTCTACTTCAACGCCGGTTACCTGTCCGTTTTCGCTGAGGAAACGCAGTGTGTCAAGGTTCCAGCGACGTTCGCAACCTTCCATGTGCGACGATGATGTTTTCAAAACCATCGGGTAGAGAGGCCACGGTGTTTCAGGATTTGAACCAACCGGAGGTTTGGGCATAATTTCGATCTGTGTGATCTTTTCTGCTTTTTGACGAACAGATGTTCCAACACAGTCAGATCCTGTATCGCCACCACCGATTACCAGTACATGTTTACCTTTGGCGTTGATTCTTTCTGCATCTGGAATCTGTACTCCGGCAATGACACGGTTTTGTTGTTGTAAGAATTCAAGAGCAAAATAAATTCCTTTGGATTCGCGTCCCGGAACTTTCAGGTCACGCGGAACTCCGGCTCCGATTGCTACACAAACAGCATCGTATTCTTTCAGAATTTCTTTTGTGGTAACGTCAACTCCAATGTTGACAGATGTCTTAAATTCAATACCTTCTGTTTTCATCAGGTCGATACGACGATCGATTACAGATTTGTGCAGTTTGAAATCAGGAATACCAAGGCGGAGAAGACCTCCGATGGTTTCGTCTTTTTCAAATACGGTTACGGTATGTCCTTTGCGGTTGAGGCGGTTAGCGCAAGCCAAACCGGCAGGGCCTGATCCGATTACCGCAATTTTCTTTCCTGTGCGTTGTTTCGGAATGATAGGATTGATTAACCCTTCGATAAATACTCTTTCCGCAACAGCAGCTTCGTTTTCACGAATGGTGACAGGCTGTTCATGCAACTTCAAAACGCATGATTTTTCGCATGGAGCAGGACAAATACGACCTGTGAATTCCGGAAAATCATTGGTAGAAGTCAGTACTTTATATGATTGTAACCATTTTCCTTTATAGGCAAGATCCTGCCATTCAGGCTGCTTGTTACCCAGCGGACAAGCCCAGTGGCAGAAGGGCACGCCGCAATCCATACAGCGTGATGCCTGTAACTTGCGATCTTCAATGTTGAGAGTTTGTTCAACTTCGGAAAAATCGCATACCCGTTCGTCAACAGGCCGGTAGCCGGCCTCTTTACGATCGATACTCATGAAAGCTTTTGGGTTTCCCATTATCTTATTTTCAATTTACTATTTACAATTTCTTTTTTCCGTCTGACATCAGAGAAGAAACGATTTTGTCGTCTCTCCTCCTTTTACTCAAACCATTAATAATCACGTTCTACACTTGCAATCTTAGCTTCAAGCGCCGCAAGACGTTGTGCATGAAGAACTTTTTTGTATTCGATAGGCATTACCTTGATGAACTGATCAACGTAGTTGTCCCAGTCGGCAAGCATTTCTTTTGCAACAACACTGCCTGTATAGCGGGCATGTGCTTCGATGAGATCGTATAGTTCTTTGTTGTCAACAGCTTCTTCCACCAACGACAGTTCTACCATTTCCATGTTACAGAAGTAGTCGAAATTGCCGTCTTTGTTCCAAACGTAAGCGATACCGCCACTCATACCGGCTGCAAAGTTACGTCCTACTGTTCCAAGAACTACGGTACGGCCACCGGTCATATATTCACAGCAGTGGTCTCCGGCACCTTCAACAACGGCGATAGCTCCACTGTTTCTTACGCAGAAACGTTCGCCTACCTGACCGCTGATATACACTTCGCCGGTAGTAGCGCCATAAAGCAACGTGTTACCTGCGATAATGTTTTCGTTCGATTTGAAGGTAGTTCCAACAGGAGGAACAACAACAATTCTACCACCCGACAAACCTTTACCAAGGTAGTCGTTCGCATCTCCTTCGAGACGGAAAGTGATGCCCGGAACGAGGAATGCTCCAAAGCTTTGTCCTGCCGAACCGTTGAAGGTAATGTTGATAGTTCCTTCCGGTAAACCTTCTTCTCCGTTTAATTCAGTAGCTTTCCCAGCCAACATGGCACCAACAGCACGGTCAGTATTGTCGATCTTGTAGTTCAATTGAACTGCCATTTTTGATTCCAGAGCCGGTTTACAAGCCTTAATCAATTTAAGGTCAAGGATTTCGTCTATTTTATGATCTTGTTCTACAGCCTTACGGGTGGCATTTGCTTTTGCTTCTTCGGGGCGATAGAGGATTTTTGATAAATCAATTTTGCTCAGTTTCGAACTTGCCGGATATTGTTTCGGAACGAGAAGATCGGAACGTCCGATAATGTCGTCCAGTTTGGTGTATCCGAGTTCAGCCAGACATTCACGAACTTCTTCTGCCAAGAAATTGAAGAAGTTAACGAGATATTCGTAGCGACCTACGAAATGTTTCCGCATTTTTTCGTCCTGTGTGGCAACGCCCATCGGACAGGTATTGAGGTGACACTTACGCATCAGTACGCAACCCAAAACAATCAGGGCACTGGTTGCAAAACCATATTCTTCAGCACCGAGTAGAGCCATTGTAACAATATCGTGTCCGGTTTTCACCTGACCATCGGATTGTAGTCTTACTTTGCCACGGAGGTTGTTCAGAACTAATACCTGTTGAGTTTCAGCCAAACCTAATTCTGCGGGCAGACCGGCATGACGGATGGAACTCATCGGACTTGCACCTGTACCACCTTCGCAACCGCTAATCAGTACCATGTCGGCTTTCGCTTTCACAACACCGGCAGCAATTGTGCCAACTCCTGTTTCAGACACCAGTTTTACACTGATGCGAGCTTTAGGATTTACGTTTTTCAGGTCGAAGATGAGCTGAGCCAAGTCTTCGATTGAATAAATATCGTGGTGAGGCGGAGGTGAAATCAACGAGATGCCAGGGATTGAGTGACGTGTTTTTGCAATCATCTCATCAACTTTGAAGCCCGGTAACTGACCACCTTCACCCGGTTTTGCACCCTGAGCGATCTTGATCTGAATTTCGTCAGCGTTAACCAGATAGTGGGTTGTTACACCGAAACGTCCCGAAGCAACCTGTTTGATGGCACTACGTGTAGAAGTACCGTCAGGTCTTGGTTTGTAACGTTCGGGGTCTTCACCACCTTCACCGGTATTACTCTTACCACCCACTTTGTTCATTGCCATTGCCATTGCTTCGTGAGCTTCGCGGCTGATAGAGCCGTATGACATAGCACCTGTAACAAAACGTTTGGTGATTTCGCTTGCCGGTTCAACCAACGAAATGTCGATCGGGTTTCTCTTGAACTCCATCATGTCGCGGAGGAAGATAGGGTGTTCTTTCTCGTTAACGAATTTGGAATATTCTTTGAACTTCTTGTAGCTTCCCAAGCGGGTTGCCAACTGAAGTTTTGAAATCGTTTCCGGATTCCAGGCGTGTTGTTCACCGGTAACACGATAAGCGTAGTTGCCGTAGTTGTCGAGCAAGTCGTTAACCACGTCGCTTTCAAAACCTTTTTTATGAGATTTCAGGATGTCATTGGTAATGTCGCTAAGATCCGCACCCTCAATTTTAGAAGACATTCCTCTGAAATATTTTTCAAGGAGGTCATTTGAAAGACCGATTGCTTCAAATATTTTGGCACCGTTGTAACTCTTAATCGTAGAGATACCCATTTTCGACATCACTTTCAGCAAACCTTTGTGGATTGCTTTCAGGAAGTGCTTTTCGGCTGTTGCAAAGTCGAGTTGGATTTCTTTGCGGTTTACAAGGTCATTCAATACTGCAAATGCCATGTATGGGTTCACGCCGCTTGCTCCGAAACCAACCAACAGTGCAATGTGCATTGTTTCGTAAGCTTCTGCTGTTTCAACGATCAACGCGATTTGTGCACGTTTACATTTGTCGTTGAGGTAATGGTGTACAGCTGAAAGTGCCAGCAGAGAAGGGATAGGAGCCTTTTCTGTACTAACGCCACGGTCGCTCAGGATTACATAATTGATACCTTCGTCAACGGCTTGTTCTGCTTGTTTGCAAAGGCTGTCGATAGCTTCTTCCATGCCTTTGGTGCCGGCAGCGGCATCAAACAACATTGGCAGGCGCTTGGTTGTAAATCCTTTGTATTTCAGGTTGCACAAAATGTCCAGTTCGGTGTTGGTCAATACAGGAACCGGGAGGCGAACTACTTTACAGTGTTCTGCCGACGGTTTCAGGATGTTTCCACCGATAGAACCAATATAGTTTGTGGTGGACATAACCAACTCTTCACGAATCGGGTCGATAGGAGGATTGGTTACCTGAGCAAACTGCTGACGGAAATAGTTGAACAAGCGTTGTGGCTGGTCTGACATTACTGCCAAAGGAATATCGCTACCCATCGAACCGGTCGGTTCAACACCTGTAACACCCAGTGGTTGAATGATACGTTCGATATCTTCGCGGTTGTACCCGAAGACGCGCAACATTGTTTCGTAGTTGTCAACGGTGTTTTTTACAGTTCTACCGGATGACAATTTGCTCAAAATTACACGGTTCTTTTCGAGCCATGTTTTATACGGATGTTCGTTAGCCAGTTCTTCCTTGATTTCGGCATCGTATTTAACAGTGCCGGTTTCGGTATCCACCATCAGGATTTTACCCGGACGAAGGCGACCTTTTTCTTTGATTTGTGAAGCATCGATGGTTAATACACCGGTTTCGGAAGCAACTACCATCACATCATCTTTGGTGATGAGGTAACGGGTAGGACGCAAACCGTTTCTATCGAGTGTGCCGCAAGCGTAACGACCGTCGGAAACCAGCAAAGTTGCAGGCCCATCCCACGGTTCCATGAAGATACTATGGTATTCGTAGAACGCTTTCAGTTCGGGAGAAATCGGATTTTTGTCGTTGAAACTTTCGGGAACCATCATCGCGAGTGCATGAGGAATGCTCATTCCGCTCATTACGAAAAATTCCAATGCGTTGTCAAGCGATGCCGAATCACTCATGCCCGGCTGAATCAGCGGCTCGAGGTTTTCCATCGTGCCGAGTTCTTCCGGATTTAGAACACTCTTACGTGATTCCATCCAGCTGCGGTTACCACGGATGGTGTTAATTTCACCGTTGTGACCCAACATGCGGAATGGCTGAGCCAACGCCCAGGTTGGGAAGGTGTTGGTGGAAAAACGTGAGTGAACCAATGCCAGTGCACTGGTGAAATATGGGTTTGTCAGGTCAGGGAAGTAGCTTCTCAACTGAATGGAAGATAACATCCCTTTGTAGATAATCTTTTGTGTGGAAAGGCTCACGATATAGCACTGTCCTTTTTCCTGAATATTGGAGTCAAGAATAGCTTTTTCGATTTTCTTTCTAACGATATACAGTTTTCTTTCCAAAGCAAGCTGATCGTTCCCTCCGGTGATGAACAGCTGCTTTACGTCGGGTTCTGCGGCCAGAGCAACTTCTCCCAATACTTCGCTGTCAACAGGGACATTACGAATATGTGTCAATGTAAGCCCTTCTTTTTCAATTTCTTTCTTGATAATTGAAAGGAGAGTTTTCTGGTCGGATTCGTTTTTCGGAAGAAAAAATAATCCTGTTCCATACTTGCCTTTTTCCGGAACAGGAATTCCCTGCAGAAGAATAAATTCGTGAGGAATCTGCACTAAAATTCCGGCTCCGTCTCCGGTCTTGTTGTCTGCACCTTCAGCTCCGCGGTGCATCATGTGCTCAAGCACTTGCAATCCGTTTTCAACGATATCATGCGATTTGCCGCCCTTGATATTCACCACTAAGCCTACTCCACATCCGTCTTTTTCATTTTCAGGATGGTACAAGCCTTGGGGCTGTGGAAAGTTCGGATAGTTCATTCTTTGTTGTTCCATTTTGATATTTGGCTTTGCATTATTGTCATGTATCTATGCCAATGCTGTGTTTTTTTAAGATTGACATGACAATACGTTACAGATTATTCTTTTTTCGGGTACAAATGTCCGAATTTTTTACGTGATGTCAAAATTTTTGACGTGAAAACATGTGATTTTATGCAAAAAAAATGACTTTTGTGAATAAATATACAGCAAAAAGAGCAGCTTATACTCAAATTGTAATCCTGCTCAATGCTGTGAAAACAAAGATTACGAAAGATTTTCCGATAATTAAAAACAAAATATATGCTTTAAAAACAAAGATATTCCGTTTTTATGTATCCTTGAATTCTTCGTGATGGCTCTGTTTTTTGTCTGTTTTTCGAATACAGTAAATTGACTTCAAAGATAGCAAATCTCTTCCTTTTTTTCTTTGTGCAAGCGAGTCGTAATTCGATTCTGATGAAGGTTAAAAGCGACATGCGGGTGGTTCATGGCGGATTGCAATGAATGCGACAGGAAATGAAAAAAGGGAGATGTTACCGCTCATCTCCCCCTTGCTTGTAAGAAAACTCTAACTATCAATATCTGCCGGGCAAATCAACAACGCTTCGGTATAATTCTCATCATCTCTTGTGTCGGATCACGGCCGGGCAAACACTACCATTATATTCATTAACGAACATGTTTTTACTGGAATAATCGAATAGCCTGTAAAAAAACACTATTGATGGACAGGTAAATTGGCTTGTTCAGCGAACGTTTATTCCTTTATAAAACGAGTTATAAAGGTACAACCGTGAAAATCTAAAGTCAATTTTATGCAGTTAAAGATGCTCAAAGTATTTTGTCTGGCTTTGTTTGGTTTAAATTGGCGTTTTATTCAAAAGAGGTTGTTGATCCCATCATTCTTTGGCATCTTTGCACTCTCAAAACAGAATGCGAATGAATCTCTTTTTATCTCTTGAAAACGCTCTGCCCCGAATTCCGGGAACCTCTTTTAGTACCCCTGTCAACTGGCAGATTCAAAATGGTGAGATTTGGGCTGTCGCCGGTGAAAATGGGAGCGGAAAGTCTCTGCTTGCCGAGCTTATAACCGGACAATATGGCTTAAACAAAGGTGATATAACCTATCATTTTTTGGAAACGATGCAGCAGGATAATCCGGATAAAGTGCTTCATGCCTGGGATTTTATAAAATTGGTGAGTTTCAATTCTACCTATTCCATTGTTGATTTTCGACCGATGTATTATCAGCAACGCTTTAATAGTACAGAGTCTGAAGATTCTCCGTATGTAAGAGATTTGTTGATGGGCGACGGTTCAAAACATCCGGTAACAGACGAAATTGTTGAGGCTTTAAATATCGCGAAGCTGATTGACCGCAAACTGATTCAACTTTCGAGCGGGGAGCTGAGAAAATTGCTGATTGCGAAAATAATGGCGACCAATCCCCGTATGCTGATTTTTGATAATCCGTTTATCGGTCTGGATGTCGCCTCACGTAATCAGTTGAATGAACTGTTTGTGCGGATGAATATGCAGGGCATTCAGCTGCTGTTTCTTGTGCCGTCAGCAGTCGATTTGCCTGATTGCACGGAGCGGGTACTATTAATGGATAATTGTCGCGAGACTTCAATGATGAGTGCTTCCGAGTACAGAGCAATGCATCAACAAAAGCAAGAACTCACGTCTGAAATTTGTATCGACTGGGCTAAATTTCCAACGCCTGAAGATCAGCCGGAGGCTTGTGAGAATGTAGTTAAAATGGAGGATGTGGAAATTTCCTACGGAAAACAGATTATCCGTCAGGGAGTGAACTGGACCATACGCAAAGGCGAGAAATGGGCGCTGCTGGGACCAAACGGTTCGGGCAAGTCGACGCTACTAAGTTATATTTTTGCCGATAACCCTCAGGCATATTCAAAAAAACTGACATTGTTCGACCGTCGCAGGGGAACCGGAGAAAGCATCTGGGAAATCAAAGCGCGTATCGGATTTACCTCTTCTGAAATGCATCTCTACTACAGAGAAAATGTTCCTTGCTTGTCAGTGGTTGCTTCCGGCTTCTTCGATAGTGTGGGGTTGTTTCGTAAATGCTCCGAATCGCAGTTGGAAATTGCCCTTCAGATGCTTGCGTTGCTCGAATGTGAACATCTGAAAGAAAGGCCCTTCCTTAAAATATCCTCGGGAGAACAACGGCTGGTGCTTTTTGCCCGTTCGCTGGTGAAAAATCCCGAATTGCTGATTCTCGATGAGCCGTTTCACGGTCTGGATGCTTCCAAAAAGCAGTTGTGCCGTCGGGTGGTGGAGAGTTTCTGTGAGCAACCAGACAAGTCACTTATTTATGTAACTCACCGTAGGGAAGAGATTCCGGCTTGCGTGGATAATTATATGGAGTTGGGGTGATTTTCTGCGTTATCTGTTCCGTTTGATTTTTTGCATTTGCAATTGCAATACTGCGAACGTAATGATGCTGGCAATTAAATCACTGGTTGGACCTGCTGCCCAAATGCCGTATAATCCGAACAGATGCGGAAGAATAAACAGTGCCGGAATCATCACGAGTACCTGCCGCAGTAGCGAGAGAAAAATGGCTGTTTTTGCCATTCCTACCGACTGAAAAAAGCTGGAGGTCACAATCTGAAAACCTACAATCGGGAATATCGCCATGTTGATACGAAGGGCATGCGCCGCGATGTCAATCAATTGTGGATTGGAGGTGAATGCTCTGGCAATGGAATGCGGAATTAGTTGAGCAATAATGAATCCGATTGTGGTGGTGATTGTCCCTGCAATTACCGTCAGTTTATAGACATGCAGCATCCTGTCGTAAAGCTTTGCTCCGAAATTGTATCCTGCAATTGGTTGCATTGCCATATTGAACCCGAATACTACCATTATAAATAGCATCAGAATGCGATTGGTAATACCGAATGCTCCAACAGCCATATCCCCGCCGTACGTCATGAAGCTTTTGTTCATGATGATAACAATGACGCAAGAACATAAGTTGAGAAGGAAGGGCGACATGCCGATAGAAAATATATCCCCGATTATCTTCTTTTTAAGTGCAAAATAGCCTTTCCTGAAATGAATGTAGTTTTTAGGATTGATGTAATGGGTCAATACCCAGCAGCACCCTGTGATTTGCGCGACAACCGTGGCTGTAGCGGCACCCCGAATGCCCCAGTGGAAAATGAAAATGAATATCGGTGCTAATGCCAGATTGACACCGACGGTGAGCAATGACATGAGCATTGCTTTTTTAGGGTAGCCTGAGGCGCGGATAATATTGTTGAGCCCGATAAACATATGATTGAATACGTTACCGGCAAGAATTATCTGCATAAAACTGCGGGCATAGGGAAGAGTCTGGTCGCTGGCGCCGAAAAGCCGCAGGATGGGGTCGAGAAATATCAGCATCGTAATTGCAAACGTCAGGCCTACCGTCAGATTCATTACAAATGCATTACCCAGAATGCGGATTGCTCCGTCTCTGTCTTTCCTTCCCAGATAAATTGAAACCATCGTTGATGCTCCGGCTCCAACCAACGATCCAAAGGCCGCTCCGAGGTTCATAAACGGAAACGTGATGGCCAACCCGGCGATTGCCATCGGACCAACCCCCTGTCCGATGAAAATGCTGTCTATAATGTTGTAAATAGAGGTGACCGACATTGCAACAATTGCCGGAACTGAATACTCTATAAGTAACTTCTTTATGCGTTCCGTGCCCAGTTGGTTTGGCGCTCCTTTGTCGTTTTGATGCATTATAACTTCGTTTTGATAGCCGGAAAATAGGATTTCCTACCGACAGCCTGACATTTCCTGCTTTTTTTGCCTTAAAATTTCTGCAAAGTTAATGACTATTCCCTCTATTTAAAGCAATGGGGAGAAATGTCTGTATGTTGTTTGGTTTGATTTGAAACGGTTGCAAATGAAACAATATCAGGTGTTTGTGTCTGGTTTTGAGGGAATGAAGATGCTCATAAAATATAGAAATGTGCCATAAATAATTTGATATTGCACAAATGATGAAAAAATGTGTAATTTTGTCGCCAGAAAAATTAATTAATTTTTAATTTAAGATAGAGGCTCAACTTTAATTCGGCCTCTTATCTTTTTTAATCTGTAAATAATGACAATTAAAAAAACATGTTTTCTCCTGTTGCTGATTTTGGCAACAAGTCCGGTTTTTGCCGGAGGACTACTTACCAATACAAATCAGAGCGTACATTTCTTACGCAATCCGGCCAGAGATGCATCTACCGAAATTGATGCCGTTTACACCAACCCTGCAGGTTTGTCGCTCCTTACTGATGGTTTTCATTTGTCGCTGACTAATCAGAGTGCATTTCAGACACGTGAAATTACCTCAACATTTTCATCTTTTGCAAATAATGGCGGTAGTGCCACGAAAGAATTTAAGGGCGAAGCTTCGGCGCCGGTTATCCCAAGTTTTCAGTTGGCCTATAAGAAAGACCGTTTCGTGATCTCAGCCGGTTTTGCAATATCCGGTGGCGGTGGCAAAGCAACCTTTAATCATGGCTTAGCTTCTTTTGAAGCTCCGATTTCATTGATTCCAAAAATGTTGGAAAACAAAGGTGTGCCTACTACGGCCTATTCTGTAGATGAATTTATGGAAGGCCGCCAGTTTATCTTCGGGTTTCAACTGAATGGGACATATAAAATCAACGATATGTTTTCCGGTGCCCTCGGTATGCGCCTGAATATTGTGAATAATGCATACAAGGGACATCTGCGTAATATTCAGATCAATCCGGTACATCCGACATTGAATCCGACAGGTGCAACAATTTCGGCTAATACTTTCTTCTCCAATGCGGCAACTGCGGCTCAGGGTGCATCCAATTCGTTGGCGCCTATCATTACAGCTGGTTATGGTTCTTACACCATGTCGCAGTTGGTCAGTGCGGGTGTCCTGACTTCGGCTCAGGTTACACAGCTGAGTACCGGTTTGGGACAAAATGTAAGTTCGTTGCAGGCATCACAGGTGCAGAGTGCGTATAATACCGCTGCGGCAACTTACACAGCCAGTGCTAAAGCTACGGCCGATAAAGAACTGGACTGTACGCAAACAGGTTGGGGTGTAACTCCGATCATTGGCCTGAATTATCATTATGCAGGCTTGAATATCGGGGCAAAATATGAATTCATTACCAAACTCAATATTCAGAACAACACAACGGTAGATGATACCGGCATGTTTGCCGACGGTGTGAATACACCGAGCGATATTCCGGCATATCTGGCTGTGGGTGCTGAATACCAGTTGTGTAAAAAATGGAAAGTGTCGGGTGGCTATCACCATTTCTTTGATTCGGATGCAAAAATGGCCAACGACAAACAAAAGTTCATCAACGGAGGCGTAAACGAATTTTTGTTTGGCTCTGAATATCAAATCAACGACATGTTTTTGGTGAGTGCCGGCGGTCAGATTACCCGGACAGGTGTAACAGACAACTATCAGAGCGATATGAGTTTCAGCCTGAGTTCATATTCAGTTGGTTTTGGCGGTGCAATTAATGTCTCTCCGAAAATGAGATTAAACCTCGCCTACTTCTTTACCAATTACAACAAATGGACAAAAACTTCGTCAAACTATAACGGAACGACTTTTGCCGGAACCGACGTCTTTTACCGTACCAATAAGGTGTTTGGTATCGGATTGGATTATAAATTCTGATTTTTTTATTTTTCGTGATATATAAGTAAGTGAAGGCATGGTCTCGGGATGAGGCTATGCCTTTTGTTTTTGGAGCGGGATGCCTATCTTTGCAGCCAATTAACTAAAATAAGATTCAAATCCACATGATGAATTATTCCATACGTCCTGCTCAGGATGCTGATTTTCCTGCTATTTTAAGTATCATCAAAGAGTTGGCTTTGTTCGAAAAAGCCCCTGAGAAGGTGACTAATTCCGTTGAACAGATGCTCGAAGAGAAAGATTGTTTTCGTTGTTTTGTGGCAGTGAACGATCAAAACGAAGTGCTGGCGATTTCGCTCTATTTCTTTGCCTACTATACATGGGTTGGCAAGTCGCTGTATCTCGACGATCTTTACGTGCGCAAACCTTTCCGCAAACAGGGAATCGCATCGGCTTTATTGAAGAAAATATTTGAGGTTGCTCGCGAGGAAAATTGCAAGCGAGTACGCTGGCAGGTGCTCAACTGGAACGAGAATGCCATCAAGCTCTACGAAAAATGTGGTGCCACTATCGATAACGAATGGTCGAACTGCGACTTCGACAGACAAGGAATTCTGGAATTCAGTTTGTAATTTTTCGCACACAGACGACACGGAACAAGCGGATTAACACAGAAATCCATAGATAAATGTATTGGTGTTATGCTGTGCTTTTCAGTGTAATCTGTGTGCTTTGACTTCAAAAAACATGGAATAGATGGATAGCCACGAAATATTTTCATGAATAAATTATCCGTGTTCTTCTGTTTAATCTGTGTCCTCCGCGTGCTCAAATTGTCGTTTAGTCCCGAAAGCGTTTGGTGATATCTCCGAATGCATCAATGCGGCGATCGCGGAAGAAGGGCCACATGCGGCGCACGGTTTCGGTGCGTGACAAGTCAATGTCCAGAATCAGGTTTTCTTCTTTATCTGAGGAAGCCTGTGTCAGAAATTCGCCTTGTGGACCGGCAACAAAACTGCTTCCCCAAAACTGAATACCATTGGTGACGCCTGACGGATCGGCTTCGTAACCGGTACGGTTCACCGAAATTACGTGCAATCCGTTAGCTACGGCGTGAGCACGTTGCGAAATGATCCAAGCTTCGCGTTGGCGCGCTTTCTCATCGTCGGTATCGGTCGATTCCCATCCGATAGCCGTAGGATAGATCAGTACGTCGGCTCCGGCCAATGCCATCAATCGAGCTCCTTCGGGGTACCACTGATCCCAGCAAACCAGTACACCCAGTTTGCCGACCGATGTCTGGATCGGTTCAAAGCCCAAATCGCCCGGAGTAAAATAGAATTTTTCGTAGTAAGCCGGATCGTCGGGGATGTGCATTTTTCGGTATTTGCCGGCAATGGTACCATCTTTCTCAATCACCACGGCCGTGTTGTGATGCAGGCCCGGAGCTCTTTTTTCAAACAACGAAAGTACAATAACCACGCCCAGCTCTTTCGCCAAAGCCCCGAACTCTTCGGTAGAAGGCCCCGGAATGGTTTCGGCCTGATCGAAATTGGCAGGATCTTCCACCTGGCAGAAATAGAGTCCGTTGTGCAACTCCTGCAAAACAATCAACTCCGCACCCTGACGGGCACAGACGGTGATGTTCTGTTTCAGTTTCTCGATATTGCCGCGGGTGTCAGCGGTGTTGGTTTGTTGGATAAGAGCTATTTTCATGTACGATAATTTGAGAATTTGAGAATTTGTGGATTAATCTGTGTGATAAATTTGAAAATCAAAGAAATTTCATCTTCAAATCTTCACATTCTCAAATTCCCAAATCGGGTTTGTTTTACTTCAGCAAAGTTCGTAATTCTTCTTCGTTTATCGAAAATTCCGGATTGAATTTTTCGGAGTGCATGTAATCGAGGATAGAACGGTACAGCTGATTGGCTTCCGGTTTGTCGACAATTTTACCGAGTCGCGACATGCAGATCAGCAATTTTCCTTTTCCCATTTTGAATTCAAAGATAAGACCGAATTTATTGTTTCGCTCCAGATTGTCGATCACCTGCACGATGGGGCGATAGGCTTTGTCTGTCGTATTCAGGTTGAGCGGATTGCTGTTGTGGATAATCGACCACCATTGCCAGTTGGTATAAAAATCAGTTGGAAAAAGATCAAATAACGGATGCTTCGGATCCATCAATAACCCCATGGTGCCGGGCGAAACCGGTTTTTTGTTCGATTCTGAAATGCCTTTGAACATGCCGAAATTCCAGAATTCGGGATTAAATAATCCTTTGACGCTGTTGTGCGAAACAGAGTCAGGCTGAGGAAATAACAATACGTTGGCTCCGTTTTTTAGCAATGCAATGGTTTCCTTATTCAATGATTCGGTGATCATTATGGTCGGATCGTTCCCGATGGCTTCGGGAGTCGGATAAAGCCAGAGGGGATAGCTGTTCCGGTAGGTTGTACTGTCGATGGCGATTTCGAGGTTCAGTCGTTGTGGTGTTTGCAGACTGGAAAAAGAAAAACTGATTGTGCCCTGATTGCTCAATTGTCCGTTGGCGATTTCGCGCTTTTTAAACTTGCCTTCCCGCCATACTCTACCATTTTCTCCAATTAATTTCCAGGAAATGTTGTTCCGAATGCTTTTGTCTGAATAGTTGGCAACTTCCACGTTGGCAGAAAACGTTTCCTGATCGCTCCAGCAGTATTTCTCGAACGACAGTAGCGGAACGACATCGTTGCAAAAATGGATCCACTCGTCGCGACTGATCACCTCCTTACTGTCCATAAACGCATCCAGAATACCGACCAAAGCCGTTCCCTGACCGGGATAATCCTGAAGATCGAGTAAATGGAAGCCGGCCATGCCTTTTGTGCGTAATGCTGCTTCGATTTCAGCACGGTAACACAATGCCGCTAACGCTCCCGAAGCTTTGGTGAAAAGCTGATTTTGGTCTATCATTCCGGCTTTAGCCAGACGGTCGCGGAACTCTTCCAGATTGCGGGCATTCAATACCCCGGTATATTTGGCAATCTCCTTATAGTCGGGATAAACCTGATATTGCCCGATCTCGTGACTGATCAGCGGTTTGTTGATGTGATTTACTCCATAGTCGTAATTGATTTGTGTCGAAGGAGAAACCGTGTTGAGGATGCCGCCGTCTTTCGAATCGCAAAAAGCATGGATCAGCCGGATGTGTGTCAGAATAGAATCGTGCGCAAAGGGTGTGCGTGCTGCCACGTGGTAATCTTCCTCGTCGATGGAGGGCGCATAGCCAATGTTATTGTTCGATCCTTCCGAATAAAGCGGGCGGCTGTCGGCTTGCTTCAGTGTCGTCAGTACTTTTTTTACCCGTTCGTGACCGCTCCATATTTCGTTGCCCATGCCGAACATTACAAACGAAGGGTGGTTGGCGTAGCTTTTAAGCAGGGCAATTCCTTCTTTTGTAAGCATCATCGCTGTGCTGTCGGCATCGAGACCGCCCCAGAAAGGAAGTTCCGGTTGCAGGTAGATGCCCAGATGGTCGGCGGCGGTGAAAGCTGCCTCGGGCGGGCACCAGGTGTGGAAACGATAATGATTGATGCCGTACGATTTGGCAATGCGGAACACCCGCATCCAACCGGCTGTGTCCATGGGAGGAAATCCGGTGAGCGGAAAGACGCATCCGTCGTGTTTGCCCCGAAGGAAGGTGGTTCTTCCGTTGATGGTAAACTGTGTGCCACGCGTGGTAAATTTCCGCATTCCGAAAGTCGCCGTTCGGTTGTCGGCTTGCTTGCCGTCACTGACCACCGCGTTGATTTTGTAAAGTGGTTGGTGATACTCGTCCCAAAGGCTGATGTCGGAGAAGTTGTAGGTAACAGTCAGTGTCGAATCGGATTTCAGTGTGAAACCGGCAAGAGGCAGAGCTTCGGTTTTCCCGTTTTCTTCTTTTGAAATAAACAGGTCGAGCGAAACATTGCCGGATTTTGGCGCACGATTCAGTTTGATTCTGCAAACAGCTTTCTTGTTTTCAATGTCGGGAGTGACTTGCAGGTCAGTGATGTGTAGCGGTGTCGATGCTTCCAGACAGAAGCGACCGATAATCCCGTTCCAGTTGGTTTGGGTATCGTCGCTGTACATGTGCACGCCACCGTACGGAGTTCGATTCGCGTTGTTATCTATGCAAAGGGTGATGATGTGTTTGCCGGGAGTCAACAGGCGGGAAAGATCATATTCTTGCGGCGACTCCAGCAGCATAGATTCTCCGGCAAATTGTCCGTCGATCCACACTTTCGCTGGTTTGGTGCGTTCCATAAACAGAGAGATCGAACGGTTTTTCCAGTTTGCCGGAATTATGACCTCTTTGCGGTACCATGCCGGGCCTTCGTACAGGTAATTGCGGTTGAGGTGCATTGTGGTGCGAGTGTCATTTTTCCGGCCTTTGTGGTTGGTGTCGGTAGTGCCGGGCAACAGAATGGAATCGGTAAAGGTTGGGGCAGCTAACTTTTGTCCGATATTCACATTGTTTTCGTCTGGCGCGAATTGCCAGTTGCCCGAAAGATCGATGGTTTCGCGATATTGCTTGTCGGCAGCTTTGAAAGAGAACAGTGCCGGAATACACAGCAAAAGAAAAACAAGAGATTTGAGGCGGAGTGTTTTTCGGAGTGAGATCATATCAGGTTAATTTAAGGTGAAAGCCGGACGATATTTTACCACAAAGTTCGTAAAGGAAAGCACTAAGGACACAAAGGATGACGCAAATTGAAATCTTCGAGAGCTTTGTGAAAGTACTTTGTGCTCTTTGTGGTGAATAAAAAAGTGAAGGCTTCACACGGAGTGAAACCCTCACTCATAAGGTCGTTTACAATACTCCTTCAGGGAACTGCATCGTCACGCAATGCAATGATCCGTGCTGCTTGATGAGCGAACGGCAATCGATGCCGACAATCTCACGGTCGGGGAAGGCTGCCTGTAATTGAGCTTTAGCAATCTCATCTTTCGGTGAATCGTATGTCGGCATCAGCACGGCTCCGTTCATGATGAGGAAATTGGCATAGGTTGCCGGCAAACGTTCTTCGTTGAACAATACGCAATCGGCCATCGGCAGCGGAATGAGGTTGTAGGGCTTGCCCTCCATCGTGCGGAATGCCAGCAACTCTTCTTCCATCAGGCTGAGTTCTTCGTAGTGTTCATCATTTTGATCGTCGCACTTTACGTAGGCAATCGTGTCGGGCGAACAGAGGCGGGCCAGCGTATCCACGTGACTATCGGTGTCATCTCCTGCCAGATAACCATTTTTCAGCCAAAGCATCCGTTTGGCGCCGAACACCATCAACAGGTATTCATCCAGCTCCTCTTTCGACTTGTGGTCGTTACGGTTGGGCGAAAGCAGGCACTCTTCGGTGGTGAGGATGGTTCCCTCTCCGTCCGATTCGATGCTGCCGCCTTCCAACACGCATTGCAGCATGTTTTGATAAGCCACCGTCGGTTGAAACGTATCCGAATCGTAGAGCCGGCGGGTGATCTGATTGTCAAAGTTGGCGGCATATTTCATGCCCCAGCCGTTGAAGGTGAAATCGTAGAGATAAGGGTCGCCTTCCACCATCACCGTGATGGCACCATGGTCGCGTGCCCAGGTGTCGTTGGTCTCTATTTCACGGAAAATAATCTGACTGAAGTCGATGCCGTCGCCCAACTGTTCGCGTACGGTGGCACTGTCGTGACAAACGATCAGCAACTTTTCACGTTTCACGATCTCTTTTGCAAGAGCAATGTAGCATTGGGTTACCTCTTCCAGAATGTAATTCCAGTCGGTATCCGCGTGCGGCCAGGTGAGCTGAATGCCACTCTGTGGCGCCCATTCGGCAGGTAAAACTATTTGTATTTGATTCGGCATAAGTTGAAAAGTACTCAGTATACAGTATTCAGTACGCAGTGATTGAAAGACGCAATTGAATTGAATTGATAATCCGTGTTGACGAAGTCATCCGTGTCATCCGTGGACTCAGATTATTTTTACTTTGTGCGCTGCTTCTTCTGCTTTGGCACGGGCTTCGTCGGTATCGTTGCCGGTGGCTAACACCACACCCATGCGGCGACCCGGTTTGCAGAGCGGTTTGCCGAAAAGACGGATTTTGGTATCGGGAACATGAATCGCTTCGGTAATATCAAAAGTGGGGTTCCAAGCTTCTTCGGTCGCTTTGATGACGTGCGTGGCACCGCATTGTAATAGTCGGGTATCGACCGGCAGACCAAGAATGGCTCGAACATGCAGCTCGAATTCGGACATTACCTGTGTGGCCATCGTCACCATGCCGGTGTCGTGCGGACGGGGGGATACTTCGCTGAAGATCACCTTGCCGTCTTTTACAAACAGTTCCACACCGAAAATGCCGTAACCGCCCAGCGCGTCGGTCACTTTCAGGGCAACCTGTTCTGCCTGTCGGATGGTGTCCGGTTCCATGGCGCAGGGTTGCCAGCTCTCGTGGTAGTCGCCGCTGATCTGTACGTGACCGATCGGTGCACAGAATTTGGTGCCGAAAGCGGTGCGAACGGTGAGCAGCGTTATTTCGTAGTCGAATGTAATAAACTCTTCGATAATCACCCGGCTGCCGATGCCACGGGCAGCTTCGTGGGCGTAGTTCCATGCCTTGTCGATATCGGCTTCGCTCTTGATGGTGCTTTGTCCCTTGCCCGACGAAGACATAATCGGTTTTGTTACGCAGGGAATACCGATCTCTTTCACGGCAGCGCGAAACTCTTCGGCAGTGTCGGCAAAAAGATAACGGGCAGTTGGCAGTTGCAAGGTTTCGGCAGCCAGACGGCGGATGCCTTCGCGATCCATCGTTAGACGGGCAGCGTGCGCTTTGGGAATTACGTGGAAGCCTTCGCTCTCCAGTTGTTCCAGCATCACGGTGTCGATGGCTTCGATTTCGGGCACGATCAGCGCCGGAGCTTCGCGTTCGATGACGGCACGCAGCGCTTTACCGTTTTTCATATCAATAACATGACAGCGATGAGCCACCTGCATAGCCGGTGCGTTTTCGTATGAATCTACTGCGATGGTTTCCACTCCGAGACGTTGCGCCTCGATCACCATTTCCTTACACAATTCGCCGCTTCCGAGGAAGAGCACACGGGTGGCACCCTTCTGCAGAGGCGTGCCGATTGAAAGAGTTGACATAGCTAAAGTTTTATGCTACAAAAATAACCATTTTCGGTCGATGGGTAAAATAGGAATGGATATTCGTAACGGAAAAAGTGTGTAGACCTGTAATCATGCTGTTGCTTGAGTTGACGCCCTAAATTTTGTGGCTCTAAAATGCCAACAAATAATGTCACTCCTAACGGAGCTATATTCTACACTGAATATTCTTTTTCTACCATAATTTGACTCCTACGGAGCCATTTGTTTTGTGGAAAGACAATCTGAATGTTATGATTCAAGGCCCCGGAGGGGTCGAATTATGGTAGGATGGAATGACGGAATGTCAAATTGCGGCTCCGTAGGAGTCGAATAATAGATTCAATAAAAATGCCATTATGGAAATAAATCTTTATTGCTATGTTTGTCATTATAACCTAATTGACTAGCCGTCTATGCCGAACACTTACACCCAATTCAATCTACATGTTGTTTTTGCTGTGAAAGGCAGGGAGAACATTTTGTCAGCAAAGATCAGAGAAGAGTTATTTTCCTATATTGCCGGCATTGTCAACAATAAAAAGCACTACTCACTGGCTGTAAACGGATATAAAGACCATGTTCATCTATTTTTTGAATACAATCCGGCTTTTCCCGTTTCTGATTTGATCAGAGATGTAAAATCGGGTTCAACTGTATGGATCAACAGTCGGAAACTTGTTCCCGGTAAGTTTAGTTGGCAGGAAGGGTATGGGGGATTTTCTTATTCTCGTTCGCAACGGGATGTTGTGATAAAGTATATCATGAATCAGGAGAAACACCATCAGGGTAAATCATTCAAGGAAGAGTATATGAAGCTTTTGGTAGATTTTGATATTGAGTTCAAGAATGAATATTTGTTTGAATTTTATGAATAATTTCACTCCTAACGGAGCTCCATTCCTCACGGAATACTCTATGCCTACCATAATCCAGACTCCTACGGAGCCATAGTTGTACCTGTATTGAAATATTTGCTTCAAGGCCTCGGGGAACAAATTATGGTAGTCTTGAAAATTGGCTCCCTGATATTTTCGGTTTTTACAAAATGCCAACAAATAATTTCACTCCTGACGGAGCTCTATTCTACACTGAATATTCTTTTTCTACCATAATTTGACTCCTACGGAGCCAGATGCTTTGTGGAAAGACACTCTGAAGGTTCTGATTCAAGGCCCCGGAGGGGTCAAATTATGGTAGTCGGATGGAATGTCGCAATGTCAAATTCCGGCTCCATAGGAGTCGAATAATAAATCCAATTTAAGATTCTCAGAGATGGTGGGGTGAATCAAGGTAATTCCTCTACCTTTGCACCTCAAAACACCAACCCTATGCTCGACATCCTTTATCAGGACGAATATCTGATTGCCATCAACAAGCCCTGTGGCCTGCTGGTGCATCGTACCTCCATTGCTGAAGAAAACGAGGTGTTTGCCCTGCAATTGTTGCGCGATCAGGTGGGGCGTAAACTCTTTCCGGTGCACCGCATCGACCGGCCGACGTCGGGTGTACTCGTTTTTGCATTCTCACCGGAGGTGGCCCGATCGCTCAACGATCAGTTGACCAATGGAGAATCGCATAAAAAATATGTGGCTTTGGTGAGGGGTTGGTTTCCCGAAGAGATGATTTGTGAACGACAGGTAAAGAATGACCGGGGAAATTTACAGGATGCCATTACGCGTTTCGTTCCCTTGAAACAACTGGAACTCCCGCTGGCTACCGACCGTTATCCGACCGCGCGTTTTTCCGTGGTGGAGGCATATCCGTTGACCGGCCGCTGGCATCAGATACGGCAGCATTTGGCACAGTTGCGTCATTACATCATCAACGATCGGGTACATGGTGACGGCAAACAGAACCGTATCTTCACCGAACAACTCGACATTCGAGAGATGTTCCTACATGCGCGCTCATTGCGTTTGCAGCATCCGGAGTTGTCTTCCGAACTGACCATCGAGGCATCTTTCCCTTCTCATTGGAATAATTTTCTCTGAAAGCGTTTTTTTGAAAATATTTTTAGGGTAGATGGAATTTTGAGGGTCTAAAAGGAAAATATCTCTTAAAATCCTCAAGTAATGAAAAACAGAGCTCTCCTTTTTTTGTCGGCAATCCTTTTGTTTGCCGGAATTTCTTCCCAGTCGCCGCTTTTTGCACAAAAAACATTACCGAAAGATTCGTTGATGAAAGCGGCCTCCGATATTATTTCACAAAACCATTACTGTTCGCTGGTAACGGTCGATTCTGTTGGTCAGCCGCAGATACGCACCATGAACCCATTCCCCAACCCGAAAGAGTTTGTTGTCTGGTTTGCCACGTCGCGCTACAGCTCCAAAGCCAGAGAGATCAGAAATAATCCGAAGGTGGCGGTTTATTATGCCGATCATGCGAAAGGAAACGGCTATGTGACAATAACCGGCACGGCAACCGTTATCGACGACAAAGATTTGCTGATGAAGATGAAACGCGACTATTGGGACGGAATATCCGGTTGGCAGGATATTTTTGTGCTGATTAAAGTGGTGCCTCAGAAATTGGAAGTGATCAATTATACCTACGGTGCAGTCAACGACCCGAAAACATTCCGGGCGCCGGCGGTGGTGTTTTAATCATCGACGGAAAATGTGTAGAGACGCGCGGCCAATTTCGTAGAAGATGTCTCAAAAGAGATATTAATTTCATAATAACTGACGAATCGAAAGTCAATCTTTGTTCTTATACCCCAAACCCCTGAAGGGGCTATGAATCTGCTATTTTTATTGGCGCAAAAGTCCCCTTAAGGGGATTTAGGGGCGGAAAATATGGAATAGTCTTTCAGTTTATGAGTTTATCAATAGCAATATTGACTTTTGAGACATCCACTGCGAACAACCGGCATGGGTTAAATCGTTACAGATTTTATTCTGCCAATAATTCGTCTACCAGTACGTTGAATTCGTGTTGGAATTCCTTGTAGAACAATCCGGTGGCCGGACCATTGAATCCGGTGTGAATTTTCCGAACCTTTCCTTTTTTATCGATAAAAATCATGGTGGGGTAACTGGCTACCTTGTCCATCTCCGGCAATGCTTTACCTGTCGCTTCCGAACCCACCTGCCCGCCGAAGAGCAGTTCGTATTCGGTGCCGTAACGTTTTTTCATCCGCAACAGGGCAGCACGGGCATAATCAAAATCGTCTTTTCGTTCGAATGCCAGACCAACAACCTCCACACCACGACCTTTGTTGGCTTTGTACCACGGAGCCAGATATTTCATTTCGTCCATGCAGTTGGGACACCAGCTTCCGAGGATGGAGACAATCACCACCTTGCCACCATAACGTTCGTCGGTGAGTGAAACCTTCTTTCCGTCGGTATTCGGGAGACTGAATCCGAAGTGATCCTTGCCCGGCTTCATGTGGGTTTGGTTGTAAGGATCAGCCAATCCCGCCTTGTCGTTGCGTGTGCCTTCCAGTCGTGTTTTGCTTTTCGTTGTAAAGAATGTTCCTTCAAAATGGTTGTTGTCCTTGAATGAAACCTCTAGCAGGTAGGGACTTTGGCCCGCGAAAGCCGAAAGATGTGCGCCCGTTTGCGTGTAAGCGCCTTCGAGGAAACGTAGGTCGCCACTGGGCGTCAGCACCGAACCGGTAATAATCCCATTGTCGGTTTGGAAAATGCCTACATTGTGCTCCGCTTCGCCTTTCGGGTCGATAAAGAGTACGTCCCATTTCCCGTCTAATGCAACAGCCGTCGGGGTTGCAACCTGTTCAAAACGTTGTTTGTTGTCGAAGCGAGCTGCAAAACGAACTTCCACATCGTTTTTGACGTAATTCTTCAGAAAGCGTCCGCTGAGAGTTCCCTCTGTTACGGCTGCCCGTATCTGAGCATCGAACGGTTCAATGGGGATAATCACCGAGTCTCCTTTGAAGAAAACCCCGTTCAGCGCCACCCGTTCTTCTCCGTTCATTAGAGTAACTACCGTCGAGTCGGCTCCACGATGGGATACCTCAAAAAGAAAAGGAGCTGAATTATCTTTCACTTCCAGCGTTCCACGCCAGATGCCGTCGTTAAGTTTCGGAGTGGCGGCAAATGTTGCGATGCTGCATCCGAGAGCAATTCCTGTTATAATAGTTTGAATTTTGCGCATAACAATGATTTTTGAATGAAGATGCAAAGTTACGAGGATTCATCCAATTGGGATTTAGAATGGAAGAAAAGTGATTAGAAAAAGCAATCTGATAAACTGATTTTGCAAAATATAGTAAAAATGTAAATATTTTAAATGAATTCGGGACTCTCCTTTCGTTCTTTCTGAATACATTTGACACTTCATTTAACTTAAAATATTTTCTGATTTAAGTAATCCAAAGGCAGATATACTGATTTTAGAAAAAAAATAAATATGTGTCAATGAAATCGTTTTTGTCAATTTTTGCCATTTTCTTTGCAATTATGCCTCTTCAAGGGCAAATCCTTTCCGGTAAAGTGAGTGCCACTGACGGAAATCCAATTGCTTATGCCACTATCTACATTCACGAAACCTCTTCCGGTGTAATTACGGATGGCAACGGAGTCTTTCAAAGCCATCTTTCGCCTGGAACGTACACTGTCGAAGCTCGTTTCTTGGGATATGAAACGCAAATTCAAAAGGTGGAAGTGACTGCTTCAGGTGCAAATGTAAAATTCATATTAGCTGAAAAAATTCAGCCTTTGCAAGAGGTAACCGTACGACCATCCAAAGAAGACCCGGCCTACGATGTGATGCGGCACGCCATTGCCCGGGCACCTTACCATCTCTATCAGGTGGAATCATACACCTGCGATAATTACCTCAAGGGGAGCGCGAAGATCGATCATCTTCCGGCTTTAGTGAAGATGATGATTAAAGATCAAAAGCTAAAATCGATGGTAGGGCATTTGTTCGTACTTGAATCGCATAACGAAATTACCTATCGGGCGCCTTCGGGCTATGTGCAACGGGTGTTAGCATACAAAAGCTCCATCCCGAAAGAAATTGAGCCGAAAGGGGGCATTCGTGCCGTGACGTCTAATATTTATTCGCCTAAATTCGGCGATTGTGTTTCTCCTCTTTCTCCGCAGGCTTTTCAATACTACAGGTTCCGACTTGCCGAAATTTATCCAAGCGGAAAATATCAAATAAACAAGGTGATGGTAACGCCGAAGCTTCGGAATGCCGCGCTTTATTCCGGCTATATCTACATTGTGGATGGAGACTGGAGCGTTTTTGCTCTCGATTTGTCGGTGACAGAAGCCGGATCGACCGAGTACGATAAAATCAATTATCAGGAGTTGCAGCCGGGTGTGTTTTTGCCGATCACCTACAGCATCAATACAAATATAGGAACGATGGGAATTACCGGTTTCGCCCGTTTCTATTCTTCGATCAAATATAAAAGTATTCGTGTAAGCACTTCGGCGAAACAACCTGCTACGAAAGTTCAAACGGTAACAGAGCCAAATTTACGTTCGAAAAATCAGCAGAAAGCAGAAGCGGAGATGGCGAGGCTGTCGGCCAAAGAAAAGTTCACAACCGCCGATGCCTTGCGCATGGCTCGCCTTTCTACTCAAATGCTCGAGCCTGCTGACGGTAATAAGAAACGCAAAAACCTGGAGATTCGCGATACCTCGATGGTAAAAATGCAGGTGGACTCGTTGGCGAACCTTCGCGATTCGGCTTATTGGGAATCGGTGCGCAAAGTTCCGCTTCTGGCTGACGAAATCCGGAGTTTTCAGCGGGTCGATTCTATTCCAGTTTCCAAATCACTGAAGGCAACCGAAAACGGACTCGAATACACACTGGATGATAGCATGCGGAAAGGCAATTTGTTGAAAGGAGGGCGTTTGTCATTAGGGGATTCGCTCTATTTTAGGTATAGCGGTTTGGTGAGAGGAGTTGTGAAGGAGTATAATTTTGTCGACGGCTGGTGGTTGGGTCAACGATTGTCTTTGTCGATGCCCTTCACGAAAACGAGTCGCCTGACATTGATTCCATGGGCTTACTATGTTACCGGAAGAAAGACCGTCAACTGGAATACGGAAGCCAAATTGAACTATCTCCCACTTTCAAATGGATTGTTTTCCATTTCGGGAGGAAGTTCTTCTACCGATATGCAGGGCGATAAAGGAACTGGTCGTGATCTGAATGCCTATACATCCTTTACAGCGGGTAATAACGTGATTCGTTTTTACAAAAGCAATTCGGTAAAGATTGCCAACTCCATTGATATTGCCAACGGCTTCATTTTAGCTCTGGGCGCAGGTTACGAAAACCGGATGTTACTTGCTAACAGTACCACTTTTCATCTTTGGGGAAAAGAACCTCGCCCCAATGTACCTGATGATATTTATGCTGCCTCTTTTCCGCAACACACGGCCACTACCGCATGGGTCGGGCAGACATATACACCTTTTATGCACTACCGGATTGTGAAGGGAAAGAAATTGTATACCGGTTCGGACTATCCTACTTTTAATGCTTTATATCAAACCGCTTTTCGGATGAGTAATAAATCGGAACAGTCCGATTACAAGCGTGTGGTGTTCGGTATCAATCAGACTGTAAAACTCGATATTTGGAGCGTTTTGAAATATTCGGTGTCTGCAGGAAGTTTCCTGTCTGATCAACGGTTGTATGCCCCCGATTATTACTATTTCAGAACGAGTCCGCTATACGTAACATACAACTCGTTCGATAATAGTTTTGTGCTATTGCCCAATTACAGTTTTTCGACCGGTAAATGGGCGGAAGTGCATCTGAGCTGGCAGTCCGATTACCTTTTGCTGAAACGGCTTCCTTTTATGCAACGGTATATTTTCAATGAAGCATTACATTTGAAATGTCTTTATGAGAATGGATCGTCAAGGCCATACTATGAAGCAGGCTACACCATCGGTTTGATGGATTTAATGCGGGGCGGTATCTTTACTTCTTTTAGAGGAAAAGAGTTTCAACGAGCAGGAATACGCATCAGTGTGCCGCTATCGGCTTTGATGCTAGGGAGATAAGAACAATGCTGGTTGTAAAAGTTTTTATGTTGTTGTATAATAGTATGATAGGTTGAAAAAACGATAAGTCGTTTTTTTTCGGCTTATTTTCTCACGCAAAGTCGCAGAGACGCAAAGTGCGCATAAATAATTGACACACAAATATTATAACTGAAGACGCTATAAAGAAAAACTGAAAGTTTTTCTTTATGCCTTTGCGGCTTTGCGTGAAAAATATGTTTTATAACGAACCATTGCAATAAATGACGAAGATAAATTTGGCTGAAATATGAAGATTACGACACTGATTGAAAATACAAAACCCGAAGGAACTCCGTTTGCTATCGGGTATGGATTGGGTTTGTACGTGGAAACAGGCGGACTAAAACTGCTGTTTGACAATGGCCCTGACGATTCGTTTGTGGAGAATGCCGCTTTGCTGGGCATTGATCTGGCAGAGATCGATCTTTACGTGCTGTCACATGCTCATTACGATCATGGTGGCGGATTGTGTACTTTTCTTTCGATGAATAGCAAAGCGACGGTGTGGCTCTCCGAATTTGCTTCCGATCAATGTTATTCGGTCGGTCGTACACCTGAACCTCGTTATATCGGTATCGATTCGAAACTGTTTGAAGAGTATGGAGAGCGACTCCGCTTTGTCGAAAACGAAGTTGCAGTCAATGATTCTATCCGTCTTTTTTCGGTCAACGATTTCAATACCTTCCGACCGAGGTTCAATTCGTTGCTCTATACCAAACGAAGCGGTGGGATGATGCGCGACGATTTCCGGCACGAACTGGTGATGGCAATTACCGAGAACGGGAGGAACACGATTTTTACCGGTTGTGCCCATAGCGGCATTCTCAACATGGTGCGGACGGTACAGGAAAAGATGCCTGATACTCCGGTTCATGCGGTAGTGGGAGGTTTCCATCTGTTGAATACGGCTACAAAATCGCTCGGAGAAGCACCCGAAACCGTACGGCAATTGGCAGAAGAGCTGTACAAAACCGGAGTCGATAAAATATTGACGGGTCATTGTACCGGAACGGAAGGATTCGAATTGTTGAAAGCGGTGTTGGGCGATAAAATAGAGGCATTGTCGACGGGGAAAATTTTTGAAATATAGTCAGGATTGCCCTAATTACGGATCTTTTGGCCGGGTTAGGATAACGGAAAATTCGTATCTTTGCGTAAAAATATGCAAATATGGCGAAGAACCGGCTTAAGCAACAGATTTGTCCTAACTGTGACTACGAATTTGACGAAACCGACAACTTTTGTCCCAACTGCGGACAGGAAAACCACACGCACAAACTACCGGTAAAACATTTTGTGATGGAATACCTCGAAAGTGCATTCCATTTCGACACAAAAATGGTGGCTACTTTGCGCGATTTGTTGGTTCATCCCGGTCGAATTACCACCAACTACAACCAAAATAAACGGGCGCGCTACGTTCCGCCGATGCGTCTCTACATTTTTATCAGTTTCATCTTTTTCTTTTTGTTGGCAGTGTTGCCTGAGGGTCCAAAAACCGTTAGCAAACCCAATAAGCAGGAGCAATCAAAGGTCAAAATCAACGATTGGAATTTTGCATCATCACACGAGTTGGTGGAAGATAGTGTCGACTCGACCGATGCCATGGATAAAGCACTTTCTCCTTACGTCGGTCATCAGCAAAATACCCAAACCAAAGCGCTTTTCGATTCGATACGGCATACTCCCGAACCCGATAACGAACTGATCGATGAGTATCTGGCTGCGTCTAAACGGGATGTCACCTGGTATAACCGCAATTTTCAACGCAATCTGGTCAAGCTCAATACCGGACATTTTTCTTTCGAAGAAATCAAACACAAGCTACAGAAGGCAATATCCACTCTGATGTTTTTCCTGATGCCACTTTTTGCCCTCTTCTTGTGGCTGCTTTTTCGGCGGAGCAAAATGTACTACACCGAGCATCTCGTTTTTTCTATCCATATTCATTGTGTCATCTTTTTTGTGCTGACTTTGTACATCCTTTTATCGGCATTGTTTTCCGTTTCGTTATGGTGGCCATTTTTAATTACGCTGGTATATGGCTGGTTGTGTGCCCGTAACGTTTACGGAACGGGATGGGTCAGAACTACAAGCAAGGTGTTGAGTGCCGGGTTCCTTTATTCCGTTGCATTGCTGGTTGTCGTGATTTTTGGCATAGTAATCAGCTTTATTTAACATTTATGTATCCCTTTAAATGGGGATACCCTGTTTGCTGATTTTTCTGTTTCTTTGCATATAAATTCACTGTTAAGTAAGTTACAGGCTAATGAAAAGGATGATTGGAGTTATCGGTTTGAATTATAAATCTGCTCCTGTGCAAGTCAGGGAAACGGTATCGTTTACCGAAGAGGAGATTGAAGAATTTGTTAAGAACCTGAAGAAAACCGAACCTTTTGCAGGAATTATTGTTTTATCGACCTGTAACCGCGTTGAAATATATTACCACTTCAAAAATATCCAGCCGTCAGAAGGGTGCGAACTCCTTTTTAACCGCCTTTTTGAGTTCAAAAAGCTGGATTCTTCCGTCAGAAAACATTTCTATCACTATAGCGGTACCGAAACCGTAAAACATATCTTTACGGTGGCTTCGGGCATTGATTCGATGGTATTGGGTGAAGACCAAATTGTCGGTCAGATCAAAAGTGCCTACACCATCAGCGAACGTACCCATTGTGCAGGTCCGGTACTGACACGCCTGTTTAACAGTGCGTTGAATGCTGGGAAAAGAGTGCGCACAGAAACGCATATCAACGAAGGATACGCTTCGGTCAGTTCGGCTGCCGTTTCGCTGGCTACCAGACAATATAACGATATTGATTCTCGCTCCGTTTTGCTGATCGGTGCAGGACAAACCGGCCGTCTGTCGATGATGAGTCTGGTGGAAAAAGGGTGCAAAAATCTTTTTGTTATCAACCGCACTTATACCAAAGCCGAAGAGCTGGCTGCCGAGTTCCATGCAACCGCCGTTCCGTTGAATAAAATGAAGGAATACGTGGTCAAATGTGATATTATCATGCTGGCGACTACTTCTACGACTCCGCTCATCACTGCCAAAATGATAGAAGAGGTGATGCCTCTGAGAAATAACCGTCCGGTTACCATCTTCGACCTTTCGGTGCCGCGCAATGTGTCGCAAGAGGTAGGCGATATGGAACATGTAACCCTTTACGATGTAGATGATACCGAGGTGGTGATTAACGAAACGCTTGAAAAACGGAAAGCCGAAATCATTAAAGCGCAGGAAATTATTGCCACATTGGTGAGTGAATTTATGGACTGGCTTGACCTGTTGAGCCTTTCGCCGACTATTCGCCGCATCAAGGAGAACTTTCGCCAGATTCACGATTCCGAATTCAGGAGCTATCAGAAATGTATGAACGAATCGGAGATCAGGATGGTCGATTACTACGGTTCGCACATGGTCGACAAATTCTCCGGACTGATCATTAAAAACCTCAAGGAACTTACCGATAACGGCAAGAATACCGAACACATACAACTGTTGGACAGCCTTTTTGAACTAATCGCAGCAAATGAAAAATAATATCGTCAGGATAGGAACCCGCGGAAGCGCTCTGGCACTTTATCAGGCCAATCAGGTGAAATTGAGCATCGAAACCAATTTTCCGGATGTGCAGGCCGAAATTGTGATTATCCACACCAAAGGCGATAAAATTCTGGATGTAGCTCTTTCGAAAATTGGCGATAAAGGATTGTTTACCAAAGAACTGGAGGTCGCTTTGTTGAGCAACGAAGTGGATATGGCGGTTCACAGCCTCAAAGACCTTCCCACGTTTTTTCCCGAAGGATTGCAACTGGGTGCAGTACTTCCAAGAGCCGAAGTGCGCGATGCCTTAGTGAGCAAAAACGGAAAAACCCTGAAAGAGCTTGGCGCCGACGACGTGATTGCCACTTCCAGTCTGCGCCGCAAAGCTCAACTGTTAGCTTATAATCCTGAATTTCAGATTGTCGATATACGCGGAAATGTCAATACCCGCCTTAGCAAAATGGATAACGGTTATTGCGACGCGATGATTATGGCGGCAGCAGGTCTGCAACGCTTGAATCTTGACGAGAGAATCACCGAAATTATCGATCCTGAAAATATTATACCGGCTGTCAGTCAGGGAATTATTGCTATAGAAACCCGTTCGGATGACGAGCGCGTTGCAGCCGTAATGAGCGGCATCAATCATCAGCCAACCTTGCAGGTTGCTATTGCCGAAAGAGCTTTTCTCAAAGCAATGGACGGTGGTTGTCAGGTCCCTATAGGCTGTTATTCGGAAGTTTCGGGAGATGTAATTGTTTTCACGGGCTTTGTTTCCGATCTGAAAGGAGAGAAAACCATCCGGCTGTCGAAAAAAGGGCAGTTGAACGATGCACGGGCAATTGCGCTTGAAATCTCGGCTCAGATGGCAGAGCAGGGAGCAAAAGAGATACTCGACGAGATCAGAAAGAACAGTTGCATCTAACTTAAAAACGGACGGATGCTGAACGGGAAGATTATCATCAACACCAGGCCGGAAGCTTCCGACGATCAGATTGCCGAAGCTTTGTGCCAACTGAATGCCACGGTTGTGCCGATGCCGCTGATTGAAATTACACCGATTGCAATCGATAAGGTTTTACTAAATCGAATAATGCAAGACGGAGCTTTTCAATGGCTGATTTTTACCAGTAAAAACGGAGTGGACGGCTTTTTTGACCAACTCTCCAAGCCGGAAAAATTGCCTTTCAGGATAGCAGCTTACGGACTTCGAACCGCCGAAGCGTTGGAACAGCAGGGATATTCGGCGGATCTGGTCAATCAGGGAAATACCGGTGCAGAGCTACTCGATGATCTGATTCCGTTGCTTCAGAAAGCAGACAAGGTGCTGATTGTTACCGGAAACCTGGCTCCTGATGTTTTGCAAAACCGCTTGAATGAGTTAGTGACGGCGGAACGTCTGGATGTGTATCACACGCAGTTTGTAACCGAGGTTTCTAAAAAAACAGTGCAACGCATTGCCGCTGGAAAGTACGACCTGATTTTGTTTACCAGTCCTTCGGGTGTAAAGAGTTTTGTGCATCACACTCAAAATAAAATTGATTTGAACTGCGTGAAAGCCGCCTCTATCGGACCTTCTACCACGAAAGCCTTGCTTGAAGCCGGTATTCATCCCTGTGTCGAAGCAACCACGTCGGGCAAAACAGGCCTGATAACCGCGATTGAAAATTATTTTGCTGCCGAACGACAGCTTTAACGATATTGAGAACATTAAAAACAAAGAAATTATGGCCTTTCCGCAAACACGCCTCAGAAGAATGAGACGTACTGAAATAATCCGTAATATGGTTCGCGAAACCAAAGTGTCGGTGGATGATCTGATCATGCCGCTGTTTGTATGCCCGGGTAAAAATGTAAGCAATCCGATTACATCTATGCCGGGTAACTCTCAACTCTCTGTCGATTTGCTGGTGGAAGAGTGTAAAAAACTGGTGGCTTTGGGCATTAAATCCGTATTGTTGTTCGGTATTCCCGAGCACAAGGATGAGCACGGACTGGTTGCCTGCGAACACAACGGAATTGTTCAACAGGCCATTCGTGCTATCAAGGCCGAGATCAGCGACATTATGATTGTGGCTGATGTTTGCAATTGCGAGTATACCACTCATGGTCACTGCGGGACCATTGTCGATGGCGACGTTCATAACGATTTGACCCTCGAAACGCTGGCCAAACAGTCGGTTTCATTGGCCGAAGCGGGCGCCGACATTATTGCTCCGAGCGATATGATGGACGGACGTGTGGGTAAAATTCGTGAAGAGCTGGATAAAAACGGTTTTTACAATGTGCCCATCATGGCTTACTCCGCCAAATATGCTTCTGCTTTTTACGGACCTTTCCGCGAAGCTGCCGAAAGCGCTCCGAAATTCGGTAACCGTGCCACCTATCAGATGGATCCGGCTAACTCGAACGAGGCTTTGCGCGAAGTGGAACAGGACATCATCGAAGGCGCCGACATGGTGATGGTAAAACCGGCATTGAGTTATCTTGATGTGATTCGTCGTGTGAAAGATACGTTCAATATGCCTATCGTGGCTTATAATGTGAGCGGCGAATTTTCGATGGTAAAAGCAGCTGCTGCTAACGGTTGGATTGATGAAGAACGTATTGTAAAAGAGATTCTTACCTCTATCAAAAGAGCAGGTGCCGACATCATCATCACTTACCATGCGGCTCAAATGGCCGAAATTCTGAAACGCGAAAACAAATAATTCACCGATATTCAATGAACTACGAAAAAAGTACAGCGGCTTTTGCTAAGGCGAAGGAGGTAATTCCCGGAGGGGTTAACTCTCCTGTACGGGCTTTCAAAAGTGTCGGCATCAATCCGGTCATCATTGAAAGCGCCAAAGGATGTCGCATCAAAGATATCGACGGCAACGAATACATCGACTTCGTATCGTCGTGGGGACCGCTGATTCTCGGTCATGCCAACGAAACCATTCTGGAGGCCATCACCAAAACGGCACAGAAAGGTACCAGTTTCGGGGCACCGACGTTACTCGAAACCGAAATGGCGGAACTGATTGTAAAAATGGTTCCTTCCGTTGAAAAAGTGCGGATGGTCAATTCGGGGACGGAAGCTACCATGAGCGCTTTGCGTCTGGCTCGCGGCTATACTCAACGCAACAAAATCATCAAGTTTGCCGGTAATTATCACGGTCATGCCGACAGCTTTTTGATAAAAGCCGGTTCTGGTGCCATTACGCTGGGTTTGCCCGACAGCCCGGGCGTGACAGCTGCCATTGCTCAGGATACGCTGGTGGCTACTTACAACGACCTTGCTTCTGTTGAAAAGCTTTTCGTGGAACAGGGCAACGATATTGCTGCTGTGATTGTGGAGCCGGTTGCCGGTAATATGGGTGTCGTTCCTCCGGCAAAGGAATTTCTCGAAGGTCTCCGCAAGTTGACCACTCAATACGGCGCTGTACTTATTTTCGATGAAGTGATCACCGGTTTTCGTTTGGCAAAAGGCGGTGCGCAGGAATATTTCGGCGTCACTCCCGATCTGACCACGCTGGGCAAAATTATCGGTGGCGGTCTGCCGGTAGGTGCTTATGGAGGCAAGAGAGAGATTATGGATATGCTGGCTCCCAACGGACCGGTTTATCAGGCTGGAACTCTGTCTGGAAATCCGTTGGCAATGGCGGCCGGTCTTGCCATGCTGAAAACGTTGAACGAAACTCCGGGCTTTTACGACGAACTGGAACGCAAAGCCAAACGTCTGGAAGAAGGTCTGAAAGCCAATCTGGAGAAAACGGGCGTCAAAGGTATTGTTAATCGGGTAGGTTCGCTGATGACGCTCTTCTTTACGGATAGTGCTCAGGTGACCTCATTCGACGAAGCAATGACTTCGGATACGAAGAAATATGCCGACTATTTCAAGACTTCGCTCGATAGCGGAATCTATCAGGCGCCGTCACAATTCGAGGCCATGTTTATTTCTCAGGCACATAGCGACGAAGATATCGATTGCTGTATTGCGGCCAGCCTTGAAGCAATGAAGGAGCTGGTGTAGTTGCTTTTACGCAAAGTCGCGAAGTCGCGAAGAAAAATGAGAGTTTTTTAGCGTCATGGCGTCTTAGCGTACAATTCACTCCAATTCAACGAAGGCATTAACTGTTTACAAATTATTCATTATCAAAGCAACTATTCTGCAATATGTCCAATATTTTCTTAGATACAATCCACGGCATAAAGCGTGAACGTCCACCGGTGTGGTTTATGCGTCAGGCGGGGAGAGTTATTCCCGAGTACCTGAAGATGAGGGAGAAATACAGTTTTCACGAATTGATGAACACTCCGGAGTTGGCCGCTCAGGTCACGCTTCAACCGGTTCATCGTTTGGGTGTGGATGCAGCCATTTTGTTCTCCGATATTCTGGTCATTCCCGAAGCAATGGGCATGAAACTGGAATTTACCGATCATGGGCCACGTTTCGAAACGCCTTTGAAAGATGTGAAAGACCCGGTGTCGTCTTTGTATGCCGATCCATCTAAGTTACAGCATGTGTACGACGCTATTGACGTGATAATGGCCATCCGTCCTGCCGATACACCATTGATCGGTTTTTGCGGTGCTCCGCTCACCACGCTATTTTACATGGTGCAGGGCATCAGTTCCAACCACCAGTTTCCGGCTGCTGCCGACATGATTTATCGCGACCGGGCGACAACCGAAAAATTGCTTTCGGCCATCACTAATCTTTCAATCGAGTATGCGTTGAATCAGGTGAAGCACGGCATCAGTGCATTTCAACTATTCGATACCCACGCCGGCATGTTGCCTTATCCGCTTTACAACGAGGTGGTTTTGCCATACGTACGGAAAATTCTGAAGGCGGTTCAGGCTACCGGTACGCCCGTTATCTTTTTCCCGAAAGGATTGGGCAACGGGATGAAAATATTGAAAAACGAAGGATTCGATTTTGTAAGTGTCGATTGGCAGATGTCGATCGAAGACGCGAAGGAGATGGTTGGAGAGCAAATCGGCGTTCAGGGCAATCTGGATCCCCGTGTTTTGGCTGCCGATCAATCCGCCATCAGTCGCGAACTGGAAAAATACCTTACATTCGGCAGTAAAGAGCACAAATGGATTTTCAATCTCGGGCACGGCGTACTGCCGAACACTCCCTTCGAAAATGCCAAATTTGTAGTTGACTGGATCAAGTCGGCCGACTGGAAAAGAGATTAACATCATGCAGATACGTAAAGATTTACTTCTGAAATACAATCAGGCGGGGCCTCGTTATACGAGCTATCCGCCTGCCAATTACTTCCATACCAACATTGGCAATGCGGAGTATCAACAGGCTATTGTGCAGTCGAATAGCGAGCTACCCCAAAATATCTCGCTTTATGTGCATATTCCGTTTTGCCCGCGACTGTGTCATTTTTGCGGTTGCACTACTTCGGGAAGCAGAGACCAAGATCTGTTTCGCAGGTATATTGATGCCGTCAAAAAAGAAATTGAACAGGTGGCCGGCCTGATCGACAAAAACCGGAAGGTGTCGCAGGTGCATTGGGGTGGGGGAACGCCCAACTCTATTCCGATGGAAATGGTGCAGGAGGTGATGGATTTGTTTCGGGCTAACTTTACGTTCGAAGCACATCCCGAAATTGCCATGGAGTGCAGTCCGGCTTATCTGGAATTGGAAGATATCGATCGCCTGGCTTCTTTCGGATTCAATCGGCTGAGTCTTGGAATTCAGGATTTTGATGCAAATGTTTTGAAGATCGTTAACCGTGAACCGTCAAAATATCCGGTGGAGGAGCTGGTTGCCCGAATGAAACAAAACGGTTTCGACAGCGTCAATCTTGATCTGATTTACGGGCTGCCGGGACAAACGGTAGATAGTTTCCGTAAAAGCATCGAAAAAGCGATTGAAATCAGTCCCGACCGCCTGGTAACCTTTTCCTACGCACATGTTCCCTGGGTGAAAAGTGCTCAGAAAGTGCTTGAAAAAACAGGTATTCCCAACGCTTCTGAAAAGCTGGCGCTGATGGAAATGGCCTACGATTTGCTGACCGAGAACGGTTATGTTCCCATCGGTATGGATCATTATGCCAAACCGGAAGATGAACTGACGAAAGCGCTCGTAAACAAAAAACTGCACCGTAATTTCCAGGGATATTGCACCCGCGAAACCACCGGTCAGGTTTACGGTTTCGGCTCTTCGGCTATCACCCAGTTGGAAAATGGTTATTACCAAAATACGAAAGTCATTGAAACATACATCGAAAGTGTGAACAATAGCGGCTTGGCGTTGGAAAGAGGATATCAGCTGACGGAAAACGAAAAGATTATCCGCACCGTGATCGAAGAGGTGATGTGTAACCTCTTCCTCGATTTCGAAGCGGTAGCTCAGACCTACAAAACGGATGTTGAAACCATCAAGCAGGTTGTCGGATATGATGCAGCCAAATTAACGCCTTTCATTGAGGATTCGCTTCTGGAAATTCAGGGCAATCAGCTTCGCATTCACGACGACGGTTCTTTGGTAGTCCGCAATATTGCCATGACTTTCGACCCGCAGCTTTCTGTAAAAGAAAATACTTATTCAAAAACGATATAATGCAACAGACTGATATAATTGTAATTGGCGCCGGACTTACAGGACTTACCTGCGCTCACCATCTGGCAAAAAAGAATCGGAACTTTATAGTAGTCGAAACACAGAATCATGTCGGTGGTGTGATCAATACGGTAAAAGAAGATGGCTTTGTTTACGAAACAGGACCTAATACCGGTGTGATTTCTCATCCAGAGGTGGCCGATCTTTTTGAAGACCTGAAAGATAAGATGACCTACGAGGTGGCTGACGAATCGGCTAAGAAACGTTATGTGCTCAAAAAAGGCAAATGGGTTGCGCTGCCTTCGGGTTTGGTCGGAGGAGTTACTACCCCTTTGTTCACCTGGTTCGATAAATTCCGTCTGTTGGGCGAACCGTTCCGCAAGCCGGGTACCAATCCCGAAGAAACGCTTGCCGAAATGGTAAAACGCCGCATGGGGAAATCTTTTTTGAATTATGCCGTCGATCCTTTTGTTATGGGAGTTTATGCAGGAGATCCTGCCCAATTGGTGACTAAATATGCTCTGCCGAAACTTTACAACTTAGAACAGAATTACGGCAGCTTTATCGGAGGATCTGTAAAAAAGATGCGAGAGCCGAAAGATCCCGAGATGAAGAAGGCGACCAAGAAGATCTTTTCCGTGAAAGGAGGATTGTCCAATTTTATGGAAGCCCTTCAAACTTCAATCGGTAAAGAACGAATTTTGCTTGGATTACAAAACATTACCGTAGAAAAGAACGACGACGGTTATCTCCTGAAAGCAACTAATGCCGGAGGTGATCCCGTTGAAATACAGGCAAAACAAGTGGTTAGTACCGCAGGTGCTTACGCTTTGCCGGAACTTTTTCCATTTTTACCGGCTCAGCAGGTCGATAAAATCAAAAACCTGCATTACACACGGGTTGTAGAAGTGGCGCTTGGTTTCAAACAGTGGAAAGGTCGTCCCCTCGATGCTTTTGGCGCATTGATCCCGTTCTGCGAGAAACGCGACATTCTCGGCATCATGTTCATGTCGACGTTGTTTGAAAACCGAGCACCGAAAGAGGGAGCGTTGGTTACCATCTTTATCGGAGGCGTACGCCGTCAGGAGTTGTGCGATCTGGATGATAACGCGATCCGCGAACTGGTGGCACGCGAAGCCAAAGACCTGCTGGAGCTTGATGATTTCAATCCTGATCTTTTCAAAATTATGCGTCATTCGCACGCCATTCCGCAATACCGGGCCGACAGCAAAGAGCGCTTTGAGGCAATCGAACAAATCGAAGCGCAGTATTCAGGTCTCATTCTGGCAGGGAACCTCCGTAATGGTATCGGCATGGCCGATCGCATTAAACAAGGAAAAACGATAGCAGAAATGTTGTAAAATGCGTGAGCTGTCAATTTGAAAGAAAAAATCCATCGGGATGGCTATGAGGTCTGATTTCCGATGGATTTTTCTTTTGTATTTGCATGAAAAATACCAATTTGCTATTTTATTAATATTGAGAGGAACTGTTTTTGGTTTGTAATGTATTGAAAAACAGATGAAAGAAATAGTAAGTCTGTAATGTCACAAAAAAACAAAACGGGAAACCTTCTGAAAGAAAAAGAATTACCTTTGCAACGAAATTTTAAAACTCACCAATTATGGATGATGGTCCGGCGAATAGTACAAAAGTATTAACCTGCGATTAGCGGGAAGGCCGGTTCATGCCTTCCTTCGACACCGCACAAAGAAGGAGGGTTTCATGACTTCTTTAACAACATTTTATCTCAGCCGCTTAATAGGCTGTACAATTTTCGATGCCCGTGAAAATGTTTTGGGCAAAATCACTGACGTATATGTACGCGTTCCGGTTGTTGATCCCGATAGCGACGAATCACAACGCCCTCAGGTAGTTGGGTTTACCGTGAAAGTGGATGGCAAAAAGAAAGATGCCATTCTCAACGACCTGCAAATTGTAAAATTTGGGATACGCTACAAGGTACAATGTCAGTCAATGATTTACGTGCAATCCGATCAGTTTTCGGATGCAATTCTGTTGAAAGACAGTATTCTTGATAAGCAAATCGTGGATATTACCGGCCGTAAACTGGTTCGGGTCAATGATATTCGTATGGTTGCCATTCCGGCCGGAGTCTACGTCGTGGCCGTAGATGTGGGCACAGAAGGTTTGCTTCGCCGGATCGGCATCGATCAGGTAATCAAGTATATTTTGCTGCCTTTTAATGGTCGTATCCCTTCCAAGTTTATTCTCTGGGACGATGTGGAAGCTATTGATTTGAGTACTCTTAGTATTCAGCTTTCTAAATCGCGTTCCAAGCTCAATACGCTTCACCCTTCCGACCTTGCCGATATTATTGAAGACTTGAGCCGCACGTCTAAAACTACTCTTTTCTCTTCTTTAGACGAAGAGCAGGCTGCTGACGTATTGGAAGAACTCGAGGTGAAAGAACAGATTCACATCATCGAGAGTCTTCCGGTAGAAAAAGCTGCCGACGTACTTGAAAAGATGCCGGCTAACGAGGCTGCCGATCTGATGGATTATCTGGAAGACGAAAAAGCCGAACAGTTGCTGCATGAGATGGAGCCTGAAGCTTCAGAAGAGGTGCGCGACTTGCTCGAATATCCGGATAGTACGGTGGGTAGTATTATGACTACCGATGTACTCACTTTCACCGAAGATCAAACAATAGCCGAAGTGCTCGATTTTATTCGTAAAGAAGAGCCTGACATGGAGTCGCTTTATGGACTCTTTGTGTTGGACAAGAAAAACGAGCTGGTAGGAACAATTACGATGCGTGATTTGCTTATCTCCGATCCGGCCGCCCGTCTGGAAGATGTGATGGATGATAACCTCAATTGTGTTAACGACTACGACAAGCTCGATTCTCTTTCGGAACTGGTGTCCAAGTACAACATGCTGGCCATTCCAGTCACCAATGATAAAAACGAGCTTGAAGGTATGGTGGTTGTCGATGATATTATCGACGACTTGCTCGGCAAACGGAGAACAACCTGATCAATTGACAGTTGATAATTGACAATTTATCAATCTGCGATGAGATGGATAATTTGTCACTCCAACGCCTTATTTTCAAATTCTCAAATTTCCACATCTTCAAATTGTGTACTCATGGTTTTCAAAAAATATAATCAGAACTTATACAAAAAGATAGGATTGTTTTTGGCAGTCCTCGGGCCGGGATTGATTACCGGCAGCGTCGATAACGATGCGGGGGGTATTACTACTTATTCGGTCGCCGGCGCTGTGTATGGTTATAACCTTTTATGGACACTGATTCCTTCGTTCATAGTGTTAGTGGTTATTCAGGAAATGAATGCCCGCATGGGAATCGTTACGGGTAAAGGACTGGCTACGCTCATTCGCGAAAATGCCGGTGTGAAAATTACCTTCTTTATTTTCATGGGATTGCTACTGGCTGATATCGGTAATACTACCACCGAATTTGCCGGAGTTGCCGGTAGTCTCGAAGTATTTGGCGTAAGTAAATATATTTCGGTACCGCTGGTGGCGGCTATTGTGTGGATACTGGTAGTGAAAGGTACCTACACCATTGCCGAACGGATTTTCCTGATCTTTAGTGTCTCTCTTTTAACCTATGTGGTTTCGGCTATTTTGGGTCATCCGCATTGGGGAACTATCGGTCACTCTATAGCTCACCCGGAGATGAAAGCCGATAATCAGACACTCACTATGGTGTTGGGCATTGTCGGTACTACCATTGCTCCCTGGATGCAATTTTATATGCAGTCTACCGTAATAGAAAAAGGACTGAAAATTACGCAGTATAAATACGTGTTGGCAGACATTGTGATCGGTTGCATTGCAACGGTGGTGGTGGCTTTCTTTATCATCGTGGCTTGTGCATCTACGCTGCATGTCAACAACGTGGTAATTAATGAGGCCAAAGATGCAGCTATGGCTCTGAAACCTCTGGCAGGCGAATTTGCTTCTCAACTGTTTGCTTTCGGACTCTTTATCGCATCTATCTTTTCGGCAACCATTCTTCCGCTTGCTACTGCATTTTATGTTTGCGAAGCCTTTGGTTTTGAAGCCGGTATCGATAAAAAATGGAATGAAGCGCAGGAGTTTTACACTCTCTATACTGTGATTCTTATTTTGGCAGCAGGCATTATATTATGGCCAAATGCTCCATTGATCGGCATTTCCCTTTGGTCGCAGGTAATTAATGCGATCCTATTGCCGGTTGTTCTTATCTGCATGATTTTGCTGGTGAATAAGAAAAAAATTATGGGCGAGCATACCAATAAACCGGTGGTGAACGCAATAGGCTGGATAACAGTTGGAATTCTCATCGGTTTGTCATTGTTGTTGCTGATTATGCCGATGATTAATAAATAATTGTATCTTTGTGTTGAAATAACAAGCAAATTATTGAATATGAGCAAACTATATATTACGGCGTTCGTCTTGTTTCTGTCTCTGTCTTCTTCAATGTTGGCTCAATCAAAAGCAGATCGGATTGTTGGATACTACCTTACTTACGATGATGAAACTGGTAAGGAAAAATCACAGGTGCAGATTTTCAAGGCTGCTAACGGAAAATATTACGGTCAGATAGTTTGGCTGAAAGTTCCGACTGATAACGGAAAGCAGAAACTGGATGCTAAAAACCCGGATAAGCAATTGCAAGCCAAGCCAATTTTAGGTCTTCAGATGTTGAAGAATTTTGTATATAATGCATCGAAAGACGAATGGAGCGAAGGGTCGATTTATAACCCGGCAAATGGGAAAACGTATAACTGTTTTATGAAATTCGAGAGCGCTTCAAAGTTAAAAATCAGAGGATTTATCGGTTCGTCCTGGATGGGGCTGGGGAAGACAGCATATTGGACAAAAGAAACTACTTCAAGGTAGATAGTTCACCAATAAACATACTTAAGCGACAAATTCTGGTCATTCAGATTTGTCGCTTTTTTTGTGCGAATGTGTGTTGTTGAAAAGTTCTTCTGAATTTTCTTGCTCAGTTGAATCAAATGCACTTTTTCACTTTATATTTGTAGTGTTCTGATTGATAAACAACAATGTCCGTTAATGGCATATTGTAGGATATACAAGCTTTATGCTTTGCTGATGAGATAGGCTATGGCCGATATGGAAAGAGCAATTTACTAACACCTAAAATCAGAGAAAATGAAAACGGTCAAAGGGAAAATAATATCGAAGATCGCACTCGCATTTGGTATCTTAGGCATCTGTGCGTTGATAATCTTTTTTGTTCTTCCATTAGATAAGCCGGAAGATAAATTGAATTTAATAGTCGGGGCTGCTTCTGCTGTTGCAATTTTTACCGTATTCTCAATATTTGCTACTGTTCAGGAGGATAAAAAACTGAAAAAACCATAGCGGTTCTGATATGATATAAAAAAATAAGCCGGAATTAATGAAAAATCATGTTCCGGCTTTTCTGTTATTGGTAATCGACGTCCATGTGATAGTCCCACTTGTCGAAATAAAGATTTCCTCCTTGCCATTCTACTTCTCCTCTTTGGAAATCAACAGGCTCACTTCTCATAAATTTCTTTTCGGGGTTGAATGGAGCACTGATTTCATCGTTGACAATCAATCTGTAAGCGTCCATGCCACTCATATAGAAGTAGCGCACCGAGTGATTATGGCTGGGTTGTAACCCAAATGACATGTCCAAAGGAACCCATCCGACTCCTTCGTAATAGACTTCACACCAATCATGCAGATTTACTTCATTGGGATGCAACATCCATCCGCTTTGCCACTTCACAGGAATGCCTTTGTAGCGCGCCATTGTCATGAATAAAAGCGTTTGCATACCACAGTCACCGCGGCGATGTTGCAGTACATACTCGGGAATGTTGTCCATGGTGGAATATTCCAGCGCGCCGGACCAAATGATGTGTCCGTCAATCCATTCATACAATTTCTGTACAATCTTTTCGGGTCGTTTTTCTTTGCCCACAATCTTGTCGGCCAAAGATTTGATATGAGAGGTGAAAAGAATGTGCCGACCTTGTTGTGCAGTGTATTTTTGATATAGCTCGGATCTCTTTTTGTAGGGGGCAATCCTTGTTTTGGTTAAGTCAAAATATTGGGCGGATCCGGTATAAGACACTTTGATCCTGAACTCAGTGGGCTTGTTGGCGACGGCTTTCTTTTCCATGTATATGGAGCGATGTCCTGTCGAGTCGGGAGCAATTTTGTAATCTTTTTTCGACGCTTCCAGTAGAAGTACATTGCTTTGACGGGGTCGGTTTTCTTTGGGAAAAGGCAGCCAGCAACGTATTGTTTCTCCGGCCGGGACAACATCGGGTTTGACAGAAACGGTATATGTGAGTGTGAAATGAACCGGAGACGAAAGTGCTCCCGGTTGTGAGGTTTGTGCAATGGTATGACCAATTTGTCTTAATCTGAAAGCTTTAATCGAATCTATAGGTGTTGATCTTTGATTTACGCTGTCGTTGTATTGGTTAAGCCGTAATTTTAGATTGCTTACAGCACGGTTGAAGTACCGTTTTTGACCATCTATAATTTTGTATTCCAGCCAATTGTTTTCCTCCCAATGTTTCTTGTCGCTCAGGGTGAAACTGCCGATTTTAGTCCTGATCTGCGCTTCGGCTTTTGGTTCCGATAAACTGAAATCCAATTGTGTCCGAGAGGCAATTTCGCGCAAAGAATCAATTTTATTAGTGTCTTCGTTAGTCGGATTTGCGTATCGTATAGAATCGGAGAAATGTTTCAATTCGGAATATTCTCCATAATTGAAATAGTGTGCCGCTTTCGTAAAATCGGATTTGTTCGCAAATAAGAATCCGGTTGTAATGCAGCAAAATAAGAGTGAAAATAAGAGCTTTTTATTCATCATCAACATAGCTAATCAACAGAAATGAAAGTAGGTGTGGAATAGGTTTTCAATTCGCTTTGCAAAGTTACATGAAATTTTGCAGACAACGGGGATATTCCTGAAGTGTAAACTTAAAATGGGAAACGCAGCAATCCGTAATGATTTGCTGCGTTTCGTGAAATAATAAGTGTTCGTCTCTTATTTTAGTTCAAGAATTAAGGCAGATTTCTTTTGCAGTTTAAGGTCAGGTGCCAGCGTGTAGGATTTTCCTGTAATCACGTCTGTTCCTTCTTTGTGGTTTTTAATCCCTTCAACAAACCGATCTGTCTTCAGAGTTTGTTCGCTGTCGTTATTATTAAGTATAACCATGATGGTTTCTTTGTCGTTATAGCGGAAATATACATAAATATCGTTCTCGGGAACATAATGCAAAAGTTTTCCTGTATGTATAACCTCCTTGTTTTTGCGCCAGTTAAGCAGCTTTGATGTGAAATCGAAGTAGCTTTTCTGAAATTCGGTTCTTCCTTGCGGAATAAACGCATTGATGCTGTCACCTGCCCATCCTCCGGGAAAATCACGACGGATATCGCCATCGCCTTTGTTTTTGTCGCCGGTCATTCCTATTTCGGTGCCATAATATATTTGGGGGATTCCTCTGGTGGTCATCAGGAATGACATTGCCATCTTGTATTTATCAAGATCTCCTTTCAGAGTGTTGTTGTAGCGTTGAGTATCGTGATTTTCTGCAAAAATGAAAAGGTTATTCGGATTGGCAAAAAGATAATCTTTAGCAATGGTGTTGTACAATTTGTTCATCCCTTGTTCATTCCAGCCATTGCCTTGCTCGTTGAAACAGGTTGAAAGAGCATCATTCATTACAAAATCCATCGGAGTAGGCAGGTAGGAATTGTAGTGTAGCGAGTTGACTGCATCTTTTTGCCAAAAAGCAATGTCTTCCGAACTATGCTGCCATGTTTCGCCCACTAGGTTGAAGTGTGGGTATTCTTCGAGAATAGCTTTAGCCCATTTTGCCATGGCGTAGCGGTCGTTGTACGGATACGTATCCATGCGAATGCCGTCCAGATCGGCAAATTCGATCCACCAGATATTATTTTGAATATAATATGTCCAGAAATAGGGGTTGTTTTGATTCATGTCGGGCATGGTGGTGTCGAACCATCCTTCCTGATCCAGTTTTAAATCGCATTGCGCGGTGTGTATGTCTTTGGTTGTGATGGCTTTGTGGTTGGTTCTGGTGAAGGTTGGCCACTGGTGAATCCAGTCTGTCATCGGCAGGTCTTTCATCCACCAGGCCCCGATTCCCCCATGGTTAGAGACCATATCCATAATGGTTTTCAGACCTTTCTGATGCCCTGCGGCTACCAGCTTAGCAAAATCGTCGTTGCTGCCGTAACGGGGATCAATTTTGTAAAAATCGCTAATGGCATAGCCGTGATAGGTGTATTGGGTATAGTTATTTTCAAGCAGAGGAGTGCTCCAAATGGCTGTTGCTCCCAGTTGTTTGATGTAATCGAGATGATCCTGTATGCCTTTGATGTCTCCGCCATGACGACCGTAGTCGATGGTGCGGTTGGCTTTCTCGGGTTGCGAATCCACATTGTCGTTATAAGGATCACCATTGGCAAAACGGTCGGGCATTAGCAGGTAGACTACATCGGAGGAGGTGAAGCCCTGCCGGTTTGCCGAGCCTGCTTTGCGGTTTTTTAGTTCATATGTGTAAGTCGCTTCGGTTCTTCCGTTTTGTTTGAAATTAATATCGAATTTGCCTGCTTTGGTTGCTTTTGAGTCGATAGTCAGATCGACAAAAAGGTAATTAGGATTTTCAACCTTGTTTACTTTGGCGATTTTAACTCCGGGATAATTGATTGAAACCTGATTTTTGGAAATGTCTTTCCCGTGAATCAACAGTTGGAGTTTCGGATTTTTCATGCCAACCCACCAAAAAGCAGGTTCGACACGTTCAACCTGAGCGCAGAGGCTGAGGGAAATGAATGTAAGCAGTAGAACAATTGATTTTTTCATGTGTTTATTTTTTATTGTTAAATTAAGGCCACATGGAATTCGCATGATTGGAAAATCATCATTTTGACTGGCAATTCCATGAATCATGCTCATTTCATTTGAAATAATATTAAATCGGTTGGTTTATTTTTTTAGCAAGAATAGTAGTGGTATATCGAGGCGTTGGTTCCACGATATTTCAGAATGATCGGCCCCTTCGCATTTTCGGGTAATCCAGATACTTTTGCGATATCCTTTTTGTTTCATAATGGAATCGACTTTTTTCTGATGTGCCGGATAATTGCTGTCTAAGCCTATTGTGCCGAAGTCGAAATAGAATTTGTGATTTTTCGGTGAAGGCAATTTGTTTCGCATATATTCGATAAAGGCTCTGGGGAACACTTCGTTTTTTATATTGAAATCTCCAATCCAGTGAGTCGATAGGCATGCAGCTACGCCAAAAACCTGCGGATATTCGCACATTGCGTACATCGAGATTAATCCACCCATGCTGGAGCCTGCAATATAGGTATTCTGTTGGTCGGGTCGAGTAGAGAAAGTGCTGTCGATATAGGGTTTCAGCTCTTCAACAATAAATTGCAGGTAATTATCAGCTTGTGGTTTTCCCGCCAAAGTCTCTTTTAAAAGAGAATCTTTAATGGCAGCGGGCAGGTATTGAATTGCTTTTTCCGGCAGGTATTCGCTATGTCGCAATTTGCCGTTATTCCAAATCCCTACGATGATGCATTCTTTAGCCTGTTTTCCTTTCATTAGCTTGCTGAGGTGCTTGTCTGCGTCCCATGCCTGGTGATTCCATGTGATAGTGGAGTCGAAAAGCATTTGTCCATCGTGCATGTATAGAACAGAATAGCGTCTTGATTCATCGTAGTTTTCAGGTAACCAAACGTCAATATTGCGCGGCTGTACGTGGCGGGAGTCAAAATTGCTTAGTCGGATCAATCTGCCAGAGCTCACTTTGGGTATGGATGGATCTATGACGTCTTTGTAACGCTGTCGCATGGTGACATACCGTTTGATTTTGTCCTTGAATTCCTGCAAACTCTTAGGGACAAACCAGTTCGGGTCAGGAATCTGTTTCTGCACCTCTTCCCATTTCTTGTTGTTGAAGAAAAGAGAATCTACCGTACAACCGGTCATTTGATCGAACGGTTTCAGAAAAATATAGCCGTCAAACATCTGCCCGATCGTGAAGCCGGGATAGCCCTGGCTGTAGGTGCTTGAATCCTGAAGCCTTCCAATAGGTGAGTTCCCCAGATCGAATCCCATAGGCTTGTAATTCATTAATTTCATTATTTGCTCTATTTGTCCGTTGGCAGGAGAAACATCCGATGTCTTTTCGCCCGGGATGCTGAACAGTGCACAGTGGAGCAGAATATTGAAGGTTTTGTTCGGATATTTTCTCAGTAATCGGTTGCCCAGAAATCCATCGTCATAGTAAATGAAGTCGTGTTTGTACCGGAAGTCGTCGCTATTCATGGATAATACTGTTGTGGAATAGGGTACAGCCATTTTAAATTTAGTGAATGCATGGACACTACCTACAAATATAAGTGCTTTTTCATGCTTGTTGATTATCTCATTATCAATTCTTTCGGCTCTGAATTTATCGGGTACTCCTTTGTGAAAGACTTTTTGCATGGTTTCCGGACTCTGGTCGGGGCTGTACTTACTCCAGTCATATTGATAGCTGAGATTGATAATTCTGAATTTGCGAGCGTTGGAGGGTAACTCTTTGTTGAATTTCCACGCTGCTTTATAGATGTCAGCATACTCTTTATAAGCCCACCCTACATTGTAGAAATAGATCATCTCACGCGCAATTTGTTCGTCGTAACGGGGAGCATTGATGAGAGAATCGAGTCTCGACTGCATTTCGGCGGCACCGAACTCCATGCATAGATTATAAATTCCGGCTTTGTATAAATGCGGTATCAGACCGGCAACGAAATCGAGATTCTCTTTTATGGCATGATTTTCACCCAATAATACCAGATCGTAAGTGGAAAATTTTTGGATAATGTAGTCGGTGGGCTGTGTTGCATTCTGTCTTAAATATTTTTGTTCTTCAGTAAACGACTTTTGAGCAGTCATTTCTGAGATGCAACAATAAAGAAGGCAAATCAAAAAGATAAGTTTAGTTTTCATTGTGTTAGTTGGGCTGGTAAAAAAGTTTAATGTAATGTCAGAACGATGCGCTTGGGTCTCTTATAGATCTTTAATTTCTTTATTATTGTCTCTGTAAGGAGAGGTAACTTTCTGTTAGTAAAAGTATTAATAATAACCGGATATTGAGATTCGGAATAGGAATTGTTACTTGTAATGTTCGTGCAAACGTTTTCATGCTTTCTTGAAATGAGCTTTAATGGTTTGATAATCTATATAATAAATGATCTTTAGAGAGAGACTTCTGAGTTGAGATGAAGAAAATACATTTGTCAGGTTACTCAAATAATTGCGATTGGTCTTTTGATTTGCCGTGGAAAAATAGTTTTTCCAGACGAACGAAAGTTCGCTACCGGGCAGGAATTGCCAGACGTACGAAACATCAGCATTAAAAAGATTGTAATTGATGTTGTAGTTATTTCTTAAAGTAACATCCTGCATGTTTCCACTTGTTTGCAAAAGATAATAGCCTCCGTATTTGATGTTTGACCAATAATGCCTGAAACGCAGATTGAGAGAGTTTTTGTTTGAAAATGAAAATTTGATAGTTCCAATGTTCTCAATACCGGTCACATTGCGTCGACCGAAATAGATCGAATCATTGCGTATATTTTTGTCTACGAATCCGATGGCATTATGAAGAAAATACCAATTTGCCATGAAGTCGAATGAAAGTTTGTCGTTGACTCTGTAGTGGGGTTGCCACGTCAGGTAAAGCGCTTTTTTGCCAAATCGGGTTGCCTGCCAATATCCGATTTTCGCCATCAATGCCAGTTGTTTTCGCGTGTCGGTTTGGTATTCGATAGCGCCGTAACCGGCCGTTGGCTCTTTGTACTTCCATCCTTCTACCCGCGGTTCGAAATAATCGTATTTCGGAATGGGTGTTGCACTGAGATAAAATTTGATATAATGCAATGATTTGAATAGAAGTTTAAGGTTGGCCGCCAATTCAAACCGACTGTACAATAGGGGCAGGTAGAGGCTTTCGTACGTAAAGTTCATCTCGCCGGATATTTCGTTGAAATGGCGGGTGGGGGTGAAGTGGAAGTATTGCAGTTTCAGGTTGTTAGAAATCAGATTTTTGTTTTCGAGGTAGCCGAAATCGCGGGGGTCGTATGAGTGGCTGAGCAACGAATTGTCCAGTTCGTAGCGGAATTCTCCTTTTGTTTTTGCAAAATTCAGATTCAACCGATGTCCGGTTTGATTTGAAAATCCGGTATCTGTTTTGTCGTGAATATAACTAAAGAAAGCATCGCCAGAAAGCAGGTATCTAAGAAATTTATATTTGAAATCAAGACCAGACACATTTGCCATGTGGTGTTCCCCTGGAATAGTTACGTTGGTATTTACCCAGCTGACATATGATTCTTTGCCCAGATTTTTTTCGACGACCAACAAATTGTAGTTACTTACATCCTGTGTTATATATCTTCGGATTGTGTTGGTAAGCGTGTCTTTTATCAATGCATTTTCTGGTTGCGTAATGGCATTCAGAATTCCGATACCCCATCCGGAGGAGGTGTATCCTGATATTTTGGTAGCATTATAGAGACTCGTTTCTCCTGGATTTTTAAGAATAATTTCGTGTGTTGACAATTGCGATGCGACATTTTCATATAGACGGGGTTGTCCGCCAATGCGGCGTGAGTAAAAAAGGTCGCCCTTGCTGAAGAGTTCGGTTCCTTCGGTAAAAAACTGCCTTTTCTCATCGTATTTTGTTTCGACGGATGTGAGATTGAGTACTCCGTCGTCGCCACGTGTTTGTCCGAAATCGGGAATTAGCATCATGTCAAGGGTGAAGCTTTCGTTGAGGCCATACTTCAGATCCATCCCACCTTTGAAAGAAATTTTACTGTCATAATAAGTTGTCAGATATGGCATTAATGATAACCGTAGAGGTGGTTTGATATGTTCGATGCCATGCATTTCTCCGGCTTGGTTGAGCCAGCCGTATCGGTTTTTATCAACGAAATTCCAGGTGATGGCTTCTCCGTTTCGTTTGATAAGCCTGAAGAAATTGATTTCCCATAATTGGATCTCTTTTTTCGGGAAACGGATGGCGGAGAAAGGAATTTCCATTTCGGCGATCCAGCCCTCTTTTGTCTTCTGTACAGCACTTTTCCACACGGCATCCCAACTCTTGTGCATTTGATCGATGTCGTTTTTTGAGTCCATCTGCACTCCGGCAGCCGATACCATGAATTCCATGGAATTCAGGCCGTTGTTGTATGGATTTATTTCCACGGAAAAAAGATCGGCATTCGCCTCGTCACCCGAATCTCGATCTCCCAATTCGGAAAAGATAGAGTCCGGTTTTGAGTCATAAAGCAGAGCCAATACATAGATTGCACGATCGTCGTAAAGCATTTTAACCTCCGTTTTTTGAGAAGGTGTTCCTCCATTAATCGGACTTTGTTGAATAAAATCGGTAATGGGCGATGCCTGTTTCCACACTTTGTCGGTGGGCAAAGCATCTATTTTGGGCGCCGTCGGGGTGCGGGTTATGGTAAATTGTTTTCGTAAGGGTAGCGTAATGCTCCATACAGGAACCGTGATAATGAAAAAAATGAGGGCAAGTTTTCGCATGATGTGTGGTTCTGAATAAGGTTGTTCCTGAAATCCGGTTCAAAGAAAGATAATCCCGATACAGCTTCAAAATTTATTATGTCAAACTAATACTTGTTTATGCGAACGGAAAGCATGTTCTATTTTTAGAAAATTCAGGGCTGCTTTTTTAGTTGTAGTTTTAAACCCGGTAAAGACTGACAAAAATCACTTTTATCAGTCTTCCGGGTGTTAACAATACATCTTTTCTTAATTCTATCAGACAAGAAAAGTGTCTTTTGATTTAGTCTGAAAATGGTTAGTTCAGAGATTTCAGAATTTTGAGGATGCCCGTATTAATTCGGGCATCCTGTTTTTAACTCAATACCTATTAAAATACTATTTGCTATTAGCAAATATCCGTAGCTAAAACACAATCTTTTGGACGGTTATTAATAGCCCGGATTTTGTTTCAGGTTGGGGTTTGCATTTATGTCTGCCGATGGGATGGGGAAAACATTGTACTTGGCATCGGTGCTTGTCCCCTCTTTAACGCCACCTTTCCATGGCCAGATGTAGCTGCCGCCGGTGAATTTGCCAAAACGAATTAGGTCTGTTCGGCGATGGCCTTCCCAGTAAAATTCTCGGGCACATTCGTCTAAAATGAAGTCGAGGGTGAGCTGTGAGTCGGAAATATCAGCAGTCGGATCCCCGGCCGGGGCGTTATATGCTCTTTCCCGGACAAGATTGACATAATTCAGTGCGTTGGCTCGGGTTCCGCCACTACCACCACGGAGGACGGCTTCTGCATACATCAGGTAAGCATCAGCAAATCGGAGAAGAGGAACGTCGGTGTCGGGAAAAGTAGTGCTTGATCCTACAGCTCCGGTCGATGTCAGATTTTTGAATTTACAAAGTGCATATCCCTGCGTAAAAGTGAAGACATTGTTGATCTCGAGAGATTGCCCGTCGGTGAAGAACATCGCCCGCTTGTCTGTATTGCCGCTGATATCTGCAAACTTATTTACAAATGCAGAAGTTGTTCGGTTGCCGCTCCATCCACCACTGACGCCATAATCTATCGGTCTCATATTTCCTCCAATGGCAGCACAAATTAAAAATGTACATCCACCCCAGGTCTGGGTGTTACGTCCATCAAAACAGATTGGGAAGATGATTTCGTTAGTTCGTAAATTGTTATCGGCAAGGAAGAGTTTTGCATATTTCGGTTCAAGACTATATCCGGCACCGATTATTTTGTTGCAATAGGCAATGCAGTCGGTATATCTTGCTGTGCCGGTGTAAACCTTAGCATTAAGATATAATTTGGCTAATATCATCCATGCTGCTCCTCTGTCTGCGCGTCCGTATTCATTGGCTCTTGGAGCTGCCAGATCATTTTCAATAGCCTTTAATTCCGATTCAATGTAGTTGAATAACTCCTGACTGGAGGCTTGTTTGGGGAAAAAGAACCCGATTTTGTCATTTTCACTCGTAAATGGTCCGGTTCCGAATAAATCCAATAAGTGCCAGTAACTCATGGCTCTTAGAAATCGTGCTTCGGTATTGTATGCTTTGTATTTGTCGATTCCTTTGGTAACCCGTATCAGATTGTTGCAATAGGTTATTTCCAGATTGATTCGGTAATAAAGCGCCGATTGATAGTCGCCGGAAGCGGTCCATGAGTGAGAATGATAACTAGGAAGTGATCCGTCATTCCACGCGCAAATAGCCTCGTCGGTTGTTACTTCCTGCGCATTCCAATATTGTCTGAAATAAGAAGAATAACCTCCTCCAACAGAGGAAATGTCAGGTGCTCCATCGTTGGCTGTTTGTCCACCGACGGCTAAGCCTGAATAACATTTTGCGAGTAGTTGTAAATAGGCTGAATCGCTTGTTAAAACGTGGTTGGCAGTGAGTATGTTTTTGTCCAGAGGTAGAGTGTTTAAGTCGTTTGCACATGAGCTGAACGCCCAGATGCACGATAAGAACAACATGTTTGTTATTATGTTTTTTGCTTTCATTGTAAATGAGATTTTAAGTTTAGAATCGTGCGCTGATGCCAAGTACGTAAGTTCTTGGACGAGGATAAATTGCATTGTCAATTCCGCTGCTGACCTCTGGATCGATACCTTTGTAGCTGGTTATAGTAAATACGTTTTGGACAGATGCGTATATTCTCAGATTAAGATTGGTGCTGCTTGAGATTTTCAAAAGATTATTACAGGTGTACCCAAGTGTCAGATTGTCTAACTTCAAGAATGATGCATTCTTGAGGTAATAGTCTGACCAGTATTGGGCATTATGAAAATTTGTATTCAGGATGTCTCGTGGCAAATTCATAAGGAAACTATTGGTGCCTAAGTTTTGATAACGAGCACCGTTCGAATTTATGTCGTCGTAAACATAGTTGCCCAGACTGATGCGGCCTGAAAAACTGAAATCAAAGTTTTTGTATTTAAGAGTTGAAGAATAGCCCATGAATACGTCCGGAGCAGCATGTTTCATGTAAAATTTATCTGCATCGGTAATTTGTCCGTCATTGTTCTTGTCTACGTAGCTGCCTTCAATTGGTTTGCCGTTCGAATCGTATTTTTGTTTGAAAAGGTAAAATGTATTCAACGCATGTCCCACGGCATTAACCTGTACCGTGTTACTCCCTCCGCCACCGGAGATTCCACCTACAGCAATACCTGGGTAGTTTGGATCGTCATAACTGGTCAGTTTTGTGATTTTATTCTGGTTGTAAGTTACATTGACCCCAACTTCCCAATAGAGCCGTTTTGTATCAATGGCGATACCGTTAAGCGAAAATTCAATTCCTTTGTTTTCCATTTTACCAATGTTGGTAAGCAAACGATCCGTGAAATTACTACCTGCCGGAGTGGGTATTGTATTCAGCAAATCGTCTGTTTTTCTATAATAGGCATCAATACTGCCATTTAGTCGACCTTTAAGAAAGCCGAAATCAAGGCCGGCATTATAGGTGGTGGTTTGCTCCCATTTTATATTCTGATCGTATCCTTCGGGTCGTAGTGTGTTAATGAATTTGTTGCCAATCTGATAACGGGCATAGTTGTCACTTAAGCGATAGGTGCCCATATATGGATAATCATTGCTTGTTAAGTCCTGCTGACCGGTTACCCCATAACTCAACCGTAGCTTCAGATTGCTGATAGTTTTTGAGTCCTTCAGAAACGGTTCTTCGCTGATTCTCCATGCCAAAGCGGCCGAAGGGAATAGCCCCCAGCGAGTGTCGGGGGAAAAACGGGAAGAGCCATCGCGACGAAGAGACGCCGTGAGTAAATATTTGTTGTTGTAAGTGTAATTGAAACGCCCGAAATAAGACACCAGAAAGTATTCGGTCTCGCTACCGTCGTCGAGGGTTGTTCCATTTACACGAATGTCATGTCCACTGGCTTTTCTCCAGACGTGTTGTTCTTCTGTTCCTGTCATAGCCTCAAACACACTTCTTATCGGCTTGATTTCTTTTTTGTAATTAAACACAAAGTTGATCATCTCATTTCTGGTGTCCTGAGTATAGTCTCGCTTTAGTTGAGCATCGGGAGCAGTGGCCAGTTCAACCCATGATGCTGACGGGTCGATACGAATTTTGCCGTCGCTATTGGTGTAATCTATACCGGTTGTAAGGGTTGCTTTCAAGTCGGGTAAAAAATGAAATTTGTAGTCGAGTTTGAAATCTCCGATTAAACGTTTGACATTTGCTTTGTCGCTTCTTTGCTCTAGTTGTGCCAGCGGATTGCGGGTGGCATTTACATTGCGCACTCCATTGAGCATCCAGGTGTAATAACCTCCGTATTTTTGATATTGAGAATCGGAAGACATGGCTGGCTGGGTGGGGTCGAACCGTACAGCATTGGCACAAGCTCCCTGATCGGCAAAGCGGTTGTCAGCATAAGTTGCTTTCAAACCAAGTTCAGCATTGAGATGATTGTTCAAGAAGCTCGGATTGATACGGAGAGTGCCGGAATAACGTTGCATCTCTGAAGTTTTAAGGATTCCATTTTGATCCGTATAACCTAATGATGCTCTTATAGGCATATTCTTAATTGTCCCAGAAATACCAATGTTGTGGTCGTGGCCTATTGCTGTATGGTAGATTAAATCCTGCCAATTTGTATTTGTCTGGCCCAAGTAACTTACAAAATCTGGCGTTTCTTGCTTAACAATAGTCCGAAATTCATCTCCGTTTAGCAAATTCAGTGTTTTTGCTACTGTGCCGATTGATAGTTTGGCATCATAATCGATTTTTATTTTGCCTTTTGAGCCTTTCTTTGTGGTGATCATGATGACACCGTTTGAAGCTCTGGAGCCGTAAATGGCAGTGGCAGATGCATCTTTTAATACGGTGAAAGTTTCGATTTCATTCGGATTAATTGAACTGAGAATATTGCCCAACCCGTCAATTGCCCGGTTGTCGAGAGGAAGACCATCAACCACAATCAACGGATCATTGCTGGCCGTAAGAGAAGAGCCTCCACGAATTCGGATTGTTGCTCCATCAGTAGGAGCTCCACCGGCAGTGGTTACGTTTACTCCGCCCATTTTGCCGACAATCAGTTGTTGAGGTGATGTACTTGTACTTTTGTTGAGGTTATTTTCACCCAGTACACCAACCGATCCTGTCATGTCATTCTTTTTTACTTGTCCGTATCCGATTGCAACTACTTCATTCAGGGCAACAGACGATTCCTGGAGTACAATCCGTTTTAGTTGAGAGGCGTTTGTGACGGTAATTTCTATGTTGTCGTACCCGATATAGCTTATTTTGACAACGGGTTTGGACGTGGAGGTCTGTAGCGTAAATCTTCCATCCACATCGGTGATTGTGCCATTTGTTGAGCCTTTTTCCCGGATGGAGGCTCCTATTACAGGTTGATTGTTTTGGTCTACTACCATTCCCTGTAGGATGGTTTTTGTTTGAGCGATCGCGTTAATGCCGAACAATAAAAGTAAAAACATTGTTAGCATCAATTTGGTTTTTCTCATGCTTTTAAATAATTAATGGTTAATAAAAATTGAGTCATGAAAGGAGATTGCAAGAGGCAAGTCCTGTTTTTCTTTAGATATTGTATAATTGCATTATTTTACATTGCTGTATTATAGGTATATAGGTATGTTTGTGTTGTATTTTGTTTGGGGATAAATATCTTTTGTGAGCTCAAAGGAAATAATTTGTGTTATTTATATAAAATTATTTATGCCAATGCCGGTAAATTTATGCGAACGGATAAAATTTGGCTACTTTGGCATAAAAAAGGAAGGTATTGAGCGAAGGAAAAATAAACAGAATGAAAAATCAACTATTTTTGCCAGTATGTTTTATTTATGTACCTTGATTTAGCCTAATAATGACAATAAATATTTTTGACAATAAAAAGCGCCTATTCTTCCATATTGCTTATTGGGTAGGTGTTGTAACTTTCTTTACCCTTTTGTGGGGAACCCGCTATAGCAACTATTGGGTATGTTTTTATAATGAACTTGTATTTTTACCCATAAAATTGGGAATGACCTATTTTTCGCTTTACTATATTATCCCAAAGCTGCTTTTCAGAGGTGAATATTTTAGAACTGGCGTGGCAAGTCTTTTGACGATGGTAGGAGGAGGAGTTTTACAGCGTACGTTAGTTTATTTTTCTGTAATTCCATTGCTCGGAGTTTCTGATATGCATGTCGGGCTGTTCGATCCAACTGAAATTCTGAATCATATTATTAATGCCACGAGCGTGATGATTATTCCGGTTGCGATCAAACTCTATAAATCTTCGCTGGAAAAGGAAAATCGCATATTGTTTTTATCTCAAGAGAAAACCATGGCAGAACTGCAATTTCTCAGAAGCCAGATTCAGCCTCATTTTTTCTTTAATGTGTTGAATGACTTATATGCTATGGCGCTGAAAAAATCTGATCGCACTCCAGAAATGATTCTGAAATTATCGGATTTAATGCGCTATGTGCTCCAAGAGTCGAGAGCAGAGATGGTTTCTGTGCAAAAAGAACTTGCGTATTTACGCAATTACATTGACTTGGAGAAATTAAGATACGATAAACGTTTTTCTTTTGATTTTGAAGTTGCAGGCGACACCTCTTACTGCAGAATTCCTCCTTTGCTTTTGCTCCCTTTTGTGGAAAATGCCTTCAAACATTCCACGATCCATCATACAGAAGGAGCCTGGATTCGCATTAAACTGGAGGTCGATCTGAAGAAGTTGTATTTGAGGGTAGATAATAGTTTTGATCCGAGTATGGCAAAAAAAAATAATCTTAGTTCCGGCATTGGTATTGAAAATGTACGTAAAAGGCTGGAAATTATTTATTACGGACGTTATTCTCTCGAGATACACAGTTCAGAGACACAATATTCATCTACGTTGATTATTAATTTTTTAGATAATGAAACCCGTTCGATGCTTATTGGTGGATGATGAAGATCTGGCGCTGGATGTGCTGGAGATGTACGCAAGCCGAATCCCGCAATTGAATGTTGTCGGTCGATGCGCTGATGTTCAGGAAGCTGTGGCTTTTATGCAAAAAGATCCGGTAGAGTTGGTCTTTTTGGATATTCAGATGCCGGGACTGACCGGTATGGAATGGGCCGCTAGGCTTATTGGACAGACAAAGGTCATTTTTTGTACGGCCTATGATGAATTTGCTTTGCAGGGTTATGAAGTGAATGCTGTGGATTATTTACTCAAGCCGTTCTCTTTTGAACGCTTTGAGAAAGCAGTTGAAAAAGCATTGGTATTGATTGAGAGTGCAAAGAAGAGTGTCGGGATGGAAGAAGAAACGTTGTGCTTGACTATAAAATCAGATGGGAAATTATTTCGGATTAAACAAAAGGATATTCTTTATTTTCATAGCTTGAGTAACTATTATAAAGTTGTTACGGTAGAAAAGAAGCTAATTGCCTACGGGAGTCTGTCTGCCTTGGAATCAGAGTTGCCTACAGAAGATTTTATACGGATCCATCGTTCGTATCTGGTGGCAATTGATAAAATTCAGGCCTATTCGGGAAGCGAAGTCGTTATTAATGGAGAAAAACTTGCGGTTGGACGTGCATACAGGGCTTCGCTCGATAAGTTGCCACAAAAAAATCCCCAAAAAAAGGGTCGCTTTTTTCGGGGATAATAAATTGCGTTTTAATGCTTACTCTTCAGTTAATATCGGGATTTGGCGCAGTATGCGCTGATCCAGTACCGTGAGAGTTTCGGTAGCAACAATACCGTCGATTTCCTGAATGCGTCCGTTGAGCAATTCAAGAAGATGTTCGGGATTTTTTGCATACATTTTTATGAGAAGCGAGTACGGTCCGAGGGTGTAAGTGCATTCTACAATTTCAGGAATTGTTTCTAATTTTGGCACCACCTCTTTGTACATGGAACCTTTTTCGAGGGTAATTCCGATATAGGTACACATGCTATAACCAAGAGCTCGGGGATCAACATAATATCCGGAACCGGTTATTACTTTCATATCTATCAGCCTTTGCACACGTTGGTGGATGGCTGCGCGCGAAACATCACATTCTTCGGCAACATCCTTGAATGGAGTCCGTGCATTTTGCGTGATGATTTCTAATATTTTGCGATCTAGGTTGTCTATTTTTTCCATATTATATAAGAAAATAGTGTACAAAGATACAAAAAATATGAAACTTCAAAGCTTTTTGTTCGTTTTTATGGCATGTTCTTTTCAAAAGAATTTGAAAAGGTGTTATTCTTTGACGTATAGTAAGATGTAATCATGTTGAGACATTGTGAAAAGTGTAATGATCTGTGCATAAATAAACTAAAAAAATGCGTTTGGCTAGGGTTGAAAGATGATAATATTTGCATTCCGGGGTTCGAAATATTACTTTTGTTGATCTGAAATTAAACCAAAAATAATATAGTATGAAACGATCATGTTGCTTCATAATGCCCAAGGGTAGATAGCTGTCGGGTAAAGATTTTCAGCAACATGGGGTTCCATACTACCTTAAACGAAAAATTTATTACAGTATGAAATATATTGGAGCACACGTAAGTGCATCGGGAGGTGTGGAAAATGCACCTGTGAATGCATCAGAAATAGGAGCAACGGCCTTTGCTTTGTTTACAAAAAATCAGCGTCAGTGGGTGGCGCCGTCTCTTTCCTCTAAAAGTATCAAAGAATTTAAGGCTAACTGTGAGAAATTTGGATACATGCCGGAGTATATATTACCGCACGACAGCTATCTGATCAATCTGGGCCATCCGGAAGCGGAAGGTTTGGAAAAATCGCGTGCGGCGTTTCTTGATGAAATGCAGCGGTGCGAACAGTTGGGTTTGAAGCTGTTGAATTTTCATCCCGGGTCACATCTTAATAAAATATCTCTTCAGGATTGCCTTTCGCGTATTGCGGAGTCAATCAATATCGCCTTGTCCGAAACGCAGGGGGTAACTGCGGTGATTGAAAATACTGCAGGTCAGGGTAGTAATGTGGGTTTTAGTTTTCAACATTTGGCTGATATTATTGCTCAGGTGGAGGATAAATCGAGGGTGGGGGTCTGTGTGGATACCTGTCATTCTTTTACTGCCGGATATAACCTGAAAGATGCTGTTGAGTACGAAAAGGTCTGGTCTGAATTCGAAGAGGTTGTGGGCTTGAATTATCTGAGGGGTATACATCTCAACGACTCCAAAAAGGAACTTGCCACCCGGGTTGACCGGCATGATAGTGTGGGAAAAGGCTATTTGGGTTTGGAATTCTTTAAACGTTTTATGGTAGATAAACGTTTTGATAATATTCCCATTATTCTTGAAACTCCCGATGAAACCCTTTGGAAAGAAGAGATTGCCATACTGAAAGAATTTGCAGGTGAATAAAAAGTCTTAAAATGTAGTTTTAATGTGCTATTTATCAATGGTAATGTGATGAAAAAACAATAACTTTGCAATGCAAATTTTTTGGCTGAATATTTTATGTATTCTCCTGTATTACAAGTATTTGAAGATTCATTAAACCATTAGATAAATCAAACATGACAACAAAAAACTACAAAGTCGTTACTCCGGCTGAAGCTGTCAAAGTTATCAAGTCGGGCGATCACGTGCATTTGAGCAGTGTGGCCAGCTCTCCCCAATGTTTAATCAACGCTATGTGCGCCCGTGGTGATGCAGGCGAATTGAAAGATGTGCATATTCACCACTTGCATACAGAAGGTCCGGCTCCTTATACAGAAGCAAGATATGAAGGAGTCTTCCAACACGATGCATTCTTCGTTGGTGCTAACGTGCGTAAATCTGTGCAGGCTGGTTTTGCAGACTATATACCCATCTTTCTGAGTGAAACTCAGCGTCTGTATCGTGATGGCTACCTCAAATGTAATGTTGCCATGATTCAGGTTTGTCCTCCCGACGAACACGGCTATGTTTCTTTGGGTACTTCGGTAGATGCAACTCTGGCTGCTGTAGAAACTGCAGATCACGTGATTGCTGTTGTTAACAAAAACGTTCCCCGTGCTTTCGGACAGGCAATGATTCCAATGAGCTTGATCGATATCTTCGTTGAAGACGATACCCCTCTGGAACCTGCTCACTTCAGCGAACCGAGCGAAGTGGAAAAATTAATCGGGTTGCATTGTGCTGAACTGATTGAAGATGGTGCTTGTCTGCAAATGGGTATCGGTGCTATTCCTAACGCTGTTTTGGCTCAGTTGGGTAACCACAAAGATCTTGGTATTCATACCGAAATGTTTGCTGATGGCGTTCTTCCTTTGGTTGAAAGCGGTGTTATTAACGGTGCTAACAAAGGTATCGATAAAGGTAAAATGGTTTCTACCTTCCTGATGGGTTCTCAGAAAGTGTACGACTTTATCCACAACAACCCACAAGTGTTGATGATGGACGTTGGTTATACCAATGACCCTTTCCTGATCGCTAAAAACCCCAAAACTACCGCAATCAACTCTGCATTACAGGTTGATATTACAGGTCAGGTTTGTGCTGACTCTCTGGGAACTAAGTTTTATTCAGGCGTAGGTGGCCAAATCGACTTCGTTTACGGTGCTTCTCGTTCTAAAGGAGGTAAAGCTATCATCGCAATGCCTTCTGTAACTAACAAGGGCGTTAGTAAGATTGCTCCGGTATTGGCTCCGGGTGCCGGTGTTGTTACAACACGTAACCACATGCACTGGTTTGTAACTGAATACGGTGCAGTTAACCTTTATGGTAAAACCTTGCAGGAACGTGCTAAACTGTTGATCACCGTGGCTCACCCTGATCATCGTGAAGCTTTGGAACAAGCTGCTTTCGAACGTTTTGGTTCTCACTTCCGTTTCGTTACGAAATAATTGCAGATAAAAACATTTCAAGGGGCAGGAATCGGTCAGAACTGAACCGGTTCCTGCTTTTTTATTTTATCAACAACATTCAATATTGTTTGAAATACAGAAGTTATAATGTGAGGGCCTTCTTGAAAATCTCATCTTTTCTATGAATTTGATCGACTTGATTGATTATCTGGGGACATTTGCTTTTGCTATTAGTGGTATTCGGCTTTCAGCGGCTAAGCGATTTGATTGGTTTGGGGCTTATGTGGTAGGCCTGGTAACCGCAATTGGTGGTGGAACAACCCGTGATGTGTTGCTGGGAGTTTCTCCTTTCTGGATGCACCAGCCCTCTTATTTGATTGTAACCGGAGTTGCGCTGGTGGCTGTCATTCTATTTAAGCGCCATTTGGTGAAGCTTGAAAACTCTTTCTTTATTTTTGATACTATCGGTTTGGGGCTCTTTGTGGTAGTGGGGATTGAGAAGACTCTTGATGCGCATTTCCCTTACTGGGTCGCTATTATGATGGGGATGATTACAGGTTCTATCGGCAGTGTAATCCGGGATATGCTGATTAATGAAACACCGCTGATTTTTCGAAAAGATATTTATGCGTTAGCCTGTGTTGCGGGTGGTGTTGTCTTTATGATCTGTTCCGAGTTGGGAATTCCAAAAGGGATGACTCAGCTGGTTTCTGCTATTTCAGTCATTGTTATCCGTATTTTGGCTGTAAAATTCCATATTGGTGTGCCGGTGTTGAAGGTTGATGACGAAAAAAAATGATGACGAAAACTGTTCTATGTTTTTTCTGAGACGATAAATGTCCGACGAAAATAATAAAAGTCTGATTGCTCTGCTTTGATGCAGTGGGCAGTCAGACTTTTATTTATCTGTAGGGCATTTTTAATGCCTGTTGCTATTGTGAAGATTTCAGGCAATAGGGTTTATTTGGATTCCATGATCTTCCACATGGTTTATGCTATGGACGACAATACTACTGTTATGTTGAACGAAATATGGGCGTTGTGTTCCTGATATTTGTAATGACATAACAAATCCTCGGTCATCACTTCTACTCCATGTTTCACTCTTTTCGGGTTCGATAGAAAAGAAGCCGGTTTTTCCATCATCACCCCATTTGTTGATTGCCACTTCTACTTCTGTGCGTGCAGAGTTTTTTACTGAAATGCTCATAGTCGATGTTGTTTAGTATGTTCCTACTCGTAAGGCTTTTCGGATTTCGCCCGTTTATTAGTGTGGTGTCGACTCCACTTTGGTTTGGTTCGAATTAGTTTGCGCTAAATAATTATTTTACAGTTACTTTGTACAGCGATTTTTCGATGGCTTGCTGTTGTCCGGGAGGAAATAGCTCAAACAAGATTTCTCCGCTTCCGTTTCTCAGGGCTTTGAATTTCCATCCTATTTTTCCTGGAACTCCAACAGCTTTTGTTGCTGGGTGTAAGGTGACAACTTCGAGAAGTTGCGTAGTGCCTGAATTGTCGGGACGATATTCCCAATGGTAACCGGTAGATGCATTGTAATCCTTGATTACCCATGTTGATTCACCGTCGATTGTCATAAAATTTTCGAAATGTTCTGTGAGCAAAATACCTTCTTTTTGATCCATGGCTTTAAATGTTAATGAATTGATGTCTACTCTGTTCAGTTTTCGACTTCTCTGTTTTGTGATGTGTGCGTAGCAATGCTCTAAAGGTCGGATGGGGTTAATCCGGAAATCTTCTTTACGGGCACTCCTTTAATTTCTTCCCAATTACCCGAGGAATTCATAAATGCAAATGTAGCAGAACCCGATTGCCAGTCTTCTGTAAGTGCAAGCAATATTTTTATATTCGGATTATTTGCAGGTCCTATACCTCCGTATCCAGACCAGGCCTGAATGGGATAACCTGTTAGAATGATCTGTATGTGGCAATTTTGAGGCATAATACACATGACAGCATAGTGCCCCTGTAAGTTTGAATGTATGTCCTGTGGTGAACTGGTTGGTTGCAATAACTTTCCTATGCCCGATATCGCCTGATTGGGAGTGCTGACGATAAGGCTTGCGTTTAATGTAAACGAACCGGGCGTGTTGTCGCCAATCAGGTAAGTGATCATAAACATTCCAACGTCTTTTCCCATGATGTAAATAATTAGGGCTTCTTTGATATGCCGAGAGTGTCTCAAGAAAATCTTTACAGACACTCTCGGGTCATTGTGCTCAGGTGGTTTCTTCCCATTTTGGATTTAGTGTAGTTCCCCAGATTTTATAAGATTTCGTTACCGGGGTGCTAAAGCTTTGAGTAAAGATGGTTGTGGTTTGTCCAATGAACCAATATTCTTCAACTTTCAGGTAAATGTTGGTTGCTCCTTCCGGAATTTCTATCGTTTTATTTACTCCGGCTGTAAACTTGTCGCTTTCTTTGGTTAGTTCTTTGCCCTGAAATACATAGGTGATGCTGAATTTTGCTACATATCCACCTTCATTTCTAACAGTGATTGAACCGGCGACTCCGGCTTCTAAATGTTTTACTAAAATGTCTTTCATGGGTTGTTTTTTTAAAATTTCCCTACTCGTAAGGCTTTTCGGGTTCCGCCCCGTTTTTAGTGGTTTCGGCTCCGGCATAAAGCAATGCTTAAACTTTAGTAATGGATGTGATGTGCGGATCTCCATTCAATGGTTGGTAGATCTGGGTGATCACGGCATCATTTGGGGCATCAGGATATACCACATGAGAGTTGCAGAAAAAACGGTAGTTTGTGCCATTGACTACTTGGGTTGCTACAGCCAGAGGGGTGTAGTTTACTCCAATTGGTTTCGTTTTGTTGAAAAGGTCCATTGCTTCTTTTGAAATGGTCGTGCTGTACGGAGTCCATCCTCCGGTTCTTCCTGTTTCCATAATACTTAGATTAATTTAGTTTTTCCTACTCGTAAGGCTTTTCGGCATACTCCCTGTTTTAAATGGTTTCCAGCTCCACAATTATGTATTTGCAATTATTGGATTAAGCTTAAATATCCTTTGCTGTATTGATCGAATGTGTTTTTTCTCTTTCGGTTGAAACATGAATAGAGTATGATGCAAAGAGTTCTAAGCATATAATTCCTTTGTACATATTATGCAAATATGTCTTGAAGGAGAGATAACGTCCGGTATTCTTTTGAGCCGGAGTTCTCTTTTGCTGATTTTGGTTTGGGGTTTTGAATGATATCAGGCGTGATATCAAAGTGAGGATTAAACCGGAAAATACAGTTTAACCATAAGAAATGTGTCTGGCAACCAATAGGGAAATGTTGATGTGATCGGTTAAATTAAATCACTTGGATTGTATGTTGGTGTCGCCTTGTTTGATCGGTCTGATTTTTTGTTGCTTTGAGGTGATAATTGCAGTCCGTATCTATTTGTTAGAGTGGAACGCATTTATCAGGTGCTCTTGGGCTTTTCGCTAATAGATCTATATTGATTGTTGTTAAATAAATATAGACATAAAAAAATACTCAATATGTTTTATGATATTGTTATTTTGTTGCAAATATAAGGATGTGAATATTGGAATGCAATGATTTCATTAAAAATAAAGTTATTTTTAATGAAATTTATAATTTAACGATCTGGTTTAATTTTACTTTTAATGCTTGTTTTGTGTTGATATTTAATTACTTTCATAGGTTGAAATGATGCTGTAGTGAGGCGGAATTTTAGGCTGCGGAGAATGTATATTTAAGAATGTTGCTCCCATTGTTAAAAAGCGGTTTGCTCCTTGTAGTATGTAAAAGTATAGAGGTGATTATTTGATTTGAGAGTCGGGTTGATCAATACTAAAAGGCTGGTGTTATTGGTTTTACAAGCCGAGCAAAGGATGATTCGTGATTTTATTCAATCTCTACTCTGACTCTGTAATGTGAGCGCGGAGAGATGTTAGTCAGAGAGGTATATCCTTTTGAAATACGTCCGTCCGTCACGGTTAAGGGTGTTTCAACCCGTCGACGCAAATGGTCGTTGAAAAGAGCGTCGGGCTCCGAATAATGGTCGATATGAAAGCAACCAGTTGCATTCGGGCTTACAAAATTATCATAGAAAATACGGGCAACGCATCCCATGGTCATTCGCAGGTTGATTTCTACGCAGGGGTGTAGTTTGATGAGATCGTTTTCTTGATAGCTGAACATGTCGATACCAAGCAAACCGGAATAGAACGGGGCAATGCTATTTGTGATGAATGTGCTTAACTGACTTTGTACAGTCAACAGAAGAGTTGCCGGTACGCCATATTCTTCAATTTTTTGGATAATGGACTCGTTGCTCATCAGAATATTACCCCGATATATCCCTTTTTCGGTTTCAAACAGGGAATAGCCGGCAAAAGATGTTTTCCCGTCGTTGCACGAAAATTCCATCGCAAAATCCAATAGCTTATCATAGATTGGCTCGGCGATTACACTTCCTTGTTTTTCAATTGTGTTGCGACACCAGCCCCGACGACTTTCTGTCATTTTATCTTTTGACCAGCATAGTCCTTTTCCGCTTCCCGACCAGGGGGCTTTGAAAATCACTTTTTTGTGTTCCAATGCATATTCGTCTGCTTCGTCTGCGGATGTTAGTTCTTTTGCAGGCGTGGGTAGCATGGCGCTAAATCGGGTGTCTTGAAGGATGTGTTCTAAAGCCTGTATGGAAATGTTTCTGTGAGACAAACGGCGAATATTTTCCAATTGAACGGAATCCGGCAACAAAGAGCTATCGGCGCCCAAAAGAGAAAAATGTTTGCAAACAGCATTGTCCCACCCCCAGGGGGATAGAGTGTTTATTAATGAAAAATCAGGAGTAAGCGTTAGGTGGATATTTTTCAGCTGTGGGAATGTGCGTTGTATTTCTTCAAGCCAATTGCTGTCTGCATTTGTGCTCAATACGATGCTCCCCGGAGAGGCATACCAAAGAGGCAGGCAGGCGAGGTCGTGAGCCAATTTTTTTGCCTGAAGCGGAGCGTTGAAGTTTCGATCGCTATTGGCCAATGCCAGATCGTGTTCGGGGTTGAAAAAATATAACGGGCGATTCATTTTGCAAACTTATAGCTAATCTGATGAATGTGCAAATCAGATAAAATTAACTTCTTGAAAGGCAATATAAACATTTGTGAATTTTACCCGAAAAAATAGAATGAATCCGGTTAAAAAAAGAGATAAAAATTTTGTTCATTCATAAATTCGATATACCTTTGACAACGATTTTGTTTTCAGAATGACAAATAGACATCAATCACTGATCGATGGCTTTGAGAAAAAGCTGCGCAAACTGTTGCAATTACATGCTGATGATAGAGCCAGGATTCAGCAGCTTACAGAACAATTGCAACGGAAAGAAGATGATTTGATGCAGGCGCACAAGGTCATTCTTGAATTACGTTCTGATTATGAGAGCCTGAAAATGGCACAAATGTTTGTCGGTGGAAATGAGGATGAAAGAGAACTGGCTCACAAACGAATCTCACAATTAGTGCGGGAAATTGACAAATGTATTGATTTGCTGAATCAATAAAGCAAATGAACGACGAACTATTTACCATAAACGTCAATTTGGCAGGACATCGGTTTCCGTTGACAATCAACAGGAACGACGAACAGTTGTATCGCGATGCTGCTAAAAATCTGAAAGAAAAAATAGACTCTTATCGGGAACGACATGCTCAGTTGCCTTATGAAACCGTATTGGTGATGGCGGCTTACCATTTTGCAATTGAAACTCAGGAATTGAAGTGCAGAGAAGATGTCGGGCCGGTGGTAGAGAAAATGGATCTGTTGAATAAAGAATTGGATAAATATTTGAAGGAACTTCAATAAGTTCGTCAATACTTTGGATAGAACAATATTCCCGCATTGATCTTGCTGCAAATGGCAGTGAGTCAATGCGTTTTTTATATTTAACACCTTAATAATTCTATGAGTTCAATATTGTTAGTTGTACTGACCATAATAGTTACCGTGGCTGCCACATGGGTTGTCATGCGTTTCGTGTTGAATGGTCGATCGCAAAAAATTCTCAAAGACGCCGAAGCTGAGGCTGAAGTGCTGAAAAAGAATAAATTGCTTGAAGCTAAAGAACAATTTGTTTCGATGAAGTCAGAATACGAAAAGGAAGTTGCATCGCGTAATGCCAAAATGCAACAGGCTGAAGTTCGTATTCAACAAAGGGAAATGAACCTGAATCAGAAGCAAAGTGAACTGCAGCGTAAAAATACCGAAGTAGATGCGATTAAAGAAAATCTAGAATCGCAGATTGACTTGGTAGATAAGAAGAAAAAGGAGTTGGAATCTCTTCATCGTAAAGAGTTGGAACAGCTCGAAACTATCTCTGGGTTGTCGGCCGAAGAAGCTAAAGATAAGCTGATTGAATCGTTGAAAGATGAGGCCAAAACAGGTGCTATGTCTTACATCAACGAGATCATGGAAGAGGCGAAGATGAATGCCAACAAAGAGGCAAAACGAATTATCATTCAGACAATTCAACGTGTCGCTACGGAAGCTGCCATTGAAAACTCAGTTACTGTATTCAATATCGAATCGGACGAAATAAAAGGGCGTATTATCGGTCGCGAAGGTCGTAATATCCGTGCGTTGGAAGCTGCTACCGGAGTTGAAATTATCGTTGATGATACTCCTGAAGCTATCGTTCTTTCTGCGTTTGATCCTGTTCGTCGCGAAATAGCCCGTCTGGCACTTCACCAACTGGTGTCCGATGGTCGTATTCACCCTGCCCGTATCGAAGAGGTGGTGACCAAAGTGAAAAAACAGGTAGAAGAAGAAATTATCGAAACCGGTAAACGTACTACCATTGACTTGGGTATTCACGGTCTGCATCCAGAGCTGATCCGTATGGTGGGTAAGATGAAATACCGTTCGTCTTATGGCCAGAACCTGTTGCAGCATGCCCGCGAAACTGCTAACCTCTGTTCTGTGATGGCTGCCGAACTTGGTCTGAATCCGAAAAAAGCAAAACGTGCCGGTCTGCTCCACGATATTGGGAAAGTGCCCGATGACGAACCGGAATTGCCACACGCATTGCTGGGTATGAAACTGGCCGAACAATACAAGGAAAAACCGGATATTTGCAATGCTATCGGTTCGCACCACGAAGAGACAGAAATGACCAGCTTGCTGGCGCCTATTGTTCAGGTTTGTGATGCTATCTCGGGCGCACGTCCGGGCGCACGTCGCGAAATCGTTGAGGCTTATATCAAACGTTTGAACGATCTTGAGAATTTGGCATTATCTTATCCGGGCGTTCAGAAAACCTATGCCATTCAGGCAGGTCGCGAATTGCGTGTGATTGTGGGTGCCGACAAGGTTGATGATAAATCAGTAGAAACACTCTCGTTCGACATTGCTAAAAAGATTCAGGACGAAATGACTTATCCGGGTCAGGTGAAGATCACTGTTATCCGCGAAACCCGTTCGGTAAGCTACGCGAAGTAAATACATTTTTTAAATAGATTTCTAAAAGCTCTTGCAAATGCAGGAGCTTTTTTTGTTTTTGTGAAATGTAATGCATTGATTATATTTGTGGTATGATCCCAATTGTTACTTGGCTGTGCGAAATGTCAACAAAACGCATTGATAATAGCGCTTTGATTGAGGTGGATCAAACACTAAGACGAAAGCAGACAGTCTAAACGGCTTATTTCAATAATCCATGGAGAAACAAGTGATACAGAACAAAATCTACACAATCAGAGGTCAACGGGTAATGCTTGACCGTGATTTGGCTGAGATGTACGGCGTTGAAACCAAACGTTTGAATGAACAAATTAAAAGAAATATAAAACGGTTTCCTGATGACTTCATGTTTCAACTCAAAAAAGAAGAATTTGAAATCTTGAAGTCGCAATTTGCGACATCAAGTTGGGGCGGAACAAGAAAACTACCCTATGCGTTTACAGAGTTAGGAGTGGCAATGCTTAGTAGTGTGTTGAATTCAGATACGGCCATAGAGATCAATATGGGTATTATGCGGGCATTTGTTACAATACGTCAGGCGTTGACAAATCCACAGCCTGATCGATATGAGGAATTAAAGCAATATATGGATGAGATATTAATCGACCAAAATGACATTAACGAGGATACCCGAATTCAGCTTGAGTTAATAAACCGAACATTAGCAGAATTACAAACCGACAAACGGTTGTCCGATAAACCACGTAGGCGGTTTGGCTTTCATAGAGAAGATTAGTTGTTATGTAAACAAAATGAGCAATGCTTGATAGAGAGAATCTCCTTTATGACAACTTTAAATAGCTTTTGTTTTGCCTGAAAATGTTGTATCTTTGCAGATGATAATAAATGGAAACCAGCCGGTTTGTTTTCTGCTGATTGGCACAGGTTTTGCAACGAAGTAATTGTCAATTATCAACTGTCAATTGGGCATTAAAACCGGGGTCGCTTGGTTTTGACAGCGGGTAGAAGAGGTATGTAAGCATGTCGAGCGCTGGGATGTCGGCTCGTAAATCTCGATTCTCAAAATTATAACTGGCGAAAATAACTACGCTCTTGCTGCTTAATCGAAGTATAGTAGATTCTAGCTTTATCCCGACGATAGTGTCGGGACGAGACATCTCCCAAATGCCGTGGTCTCGAGGCTCTTTGATCAGGAGGTGCAGCTAAATCGGGAATAGTCGGACGTAGCCTCGTGCGTTCGATGAGATTCAGAGGATAAGGTAACGGTTGGTGGCTTCGGTCTTGCCGGGACTCGAAAATTGAAGGCGAAGATAAACATGTAGAAAGCGTATTGCTTCCTCGTTTGGACGCGGGTTCGACTCCCGCCGGCTCCACAAAACGAATAAAACGGATTGTTATTCTCAATGGTAACAATCCGTTTTTTATTTGATTATTACCCGAATATTCATGCTCTCTTGTGGGATATGCACCGGAAATGTCGTACCTTTGCACCGTAATTTTTAATCCTTCGCATATAAACTACTTCAATGAACGAAAGATATAGTCAACGAGGCGTTTCTGCCTCTAAAGAAGACGTTCATAACGCTATCCGTAATTTGGATAAAGGTATTTTTCCTCACGCTTTTTGTAAAATAATTCCTGACATTTTGGGTGGAGATCCCGAGTATTGCAATATCATGCATGCTGACGGTGCAGGAACAAAGTCATCATTAGCCTATTTATACTGGCGCGAAACCGGCGATATTTCCGTTTGGAAAGGTATTGCTCAGGATGCATTGATAATGAACATCGATGATCTGCTTTGTGTGGGTGCTACCGACAATATTCTGGTGTCATCTACCATTGGGCGTAATAAAAATCTGATTCCGGGAGAGGTAATTGCCGAAGTGATTAATGGTACGGAAGCATTATTGGCAAAATTGCGTAGTCTGGGAGTGAATGCTCATCTGACTGGCGGCGAGACTGCTGATGTGGGCGATTTGGTTCGTACAATTATTGTTGATAGTACGGTTGCTTGCCGCATGAAGCGTTCGGATGTTATTTCGAACGATAAAATTAAGGCTGGCGATGTGGTTGTCGGTTTGTCTTCGTGCGGAAAAGCAAGCTACGAAGATGGCTATAATGGCGGAATGGGAAGTAATGGACTTACCTCTGCCCGTCACGATATTTTTGCTTATTATCTTGCCGAAAAATACCCTGAAAGTTATGATGCAAGCATGCCTTCCGGTTTGGCTTACTCAGGATCGAAAAAACTGACAGATGAAATAGCACATGTGGGTATGGATGCCGGTAAACTGGTGTTGTCGCCTACGCGTACTTACGCTCCGATTATTCGTGATATTCTGGAGCATCATCGCGAACATATTCATGGAATGGTTCACTGCTCGGGTGGTGCACAAACCAAAGTGCTGCACTTTATTGATAATCTTCATGTGATTAAAGACCATCTCTTCCCTGTGCCTCCGCTGTTTGAAATGATACAGGCAGAATCGGAGTCGGATTGGAAGGAAATGTACAAGGTGTTCAATATGGGTCACCGTATGGAAATATATCTTGATCCGGAATGGGCAGAAGATATCATTATTCTTTCTGAAAAATATAACGTTGATGCTCAGATTATAGGTCATGTGGAAGCTTCGAAAGGAGCTAAGGTGACTATCCGTGGCGAAAAAGGTGTGTTCGAATACACGAAATAAAGCTGTTGTTCATTAATCTAGTTCAGCGTCTAATAGAAGTTTTATGGAGAAAATGAGTTTAACCATATTGGGTTGTAATTCGGCACTGCCTTCTATTAGTAGCTTTCAGACATCGCAACTGCTTTCATTGCGCGAAAAGCAGTTTATGATTGATTGTGGTGAAGGGGCTCAAATCCGGCTTCGTCAGTTGAAAATCAAAGCTTCCCGCCTGAATCATATTTTTATTTCTCATTTGCACGGGGATCATTGTTTTGGCCTGATAGGTCTGATCTCATCAATGGGAATGCTGGGGCGGACATCCGATTTGGTCATTCATTCACATTCCGATCTGGAAGGAATATTGCAACCGCAAATAGATTATTATTGCGCCGATACCGGTTATAAGGTGATATTCGAGCCGTTCAATCCGAGACAATATGCGCTTTTGTACGAAGACCGATCGTTGCAGGTTTTTTCTATTCCTTTGAAACATCGTGTTCCTACAGCCGGCTTTTTGTTTTCCGAACGGGAAAAAGAACGTCATATTATTCGTGATATGATCGATTTTTACCAGATTCCGGTGAGAGACATTGCCCGTATCAAACAGGGTGCCGATTTTGTACGGGAAGATGGCGAAGTGATTCCGAATGAGCATCTAACCACAGCTCCTTATCCTGCTCACAAATATGCTTATTGTTCCGATACTGCTTATTCTGAAAAGATAGTGCCGATTATTGAAGGCGTAGACCTTTTGTATCACGAGGCAACCTTTATGCAGAGTGAGATTGTTCGGGCAAAGGAGACTGCGCATTCTTCGGCACAGCAGGCAGCCGAAATTGCAAAAATGGCTAATGTGAAGAAGCTTATCATTGGCCACTATTCGGCTCGTTATGATAATCAGTCAGGGCTTTTGGCTGAAGCTCGTGCTGTTTTTCCGGAGACACACCTCGCATTTGACGGAATGAGGTTGGATGTCTGATTTTTTATTCCAAAAATTCAAATTCCGAAATTCAAAAATGATAGGAGACGAAGTATATTTGTTATTGTGGAATTTTGAAATAGTGTATTCTGAAATTATTATTTTGTAAATCTTTCAAACGAAAATATTATCTATGGAACGTAATCCTTTTCAACGTCGGCCACAGCCGCGCGGCAATTCCAACCCTTTTCGCCCCAAATGGGAGCATCGTCCTCCAAGTTCTGATCTGATTTTTGGTATCAGAGCTGTTATTGAAGCGCTCGAAGCAGGAAAAGAGGTGGATAAAATTCTCGTCAGAAAAGAATTGTCGAGTGATTTGGCAAAAGAATTGTTTGCTGCTTTGCAGGGTCGTAATGTGCCGGTACAGCGTGTGCCGGTCGAAAAGCTGAATGCTATCACTCAAAAGAACCATCAGGGTGTGATTGCCTATGCAGCGGCGATTGAATATCAGCAGATATCAAATATTGTTCCCGCGTTGTATGAGGAAGGTAAGAATCCTTTTGTGGTGGTGCTTGATGGGGTAACCGATATCCGCAATTTCGGCGCTATAGCCCGTACCTGCGAATGTGCAGGTGTGAATGCAATCGTGGTACCTTCGAGAGGCGGGGCTGCTGCAAATGCCGATGCAGTGAAAACTTCTGCGGGCGCGTTGCATGTAATTCCTGTTTGCCGCGAAAACAGTTTAGTGGAAGCCGTGAAATTTCTAAAGGGTTCTGGGCTTAAGGTTGTAGCTGCAACTGAAAAGGCGGTGAAAAACTATACAGAAGTGTCGTACAAAGAGCCGGTCGCTATCGTGATGGGTTCCGAAAATGTAGGGATTTCGGATGACGTTCTTCGTTTGTGTGACGAATTGGTGGCCATTCCTATTTTGGGAACTATCGCATCGTTAAATGTGTCTGTGGCTGCCGGTGTTTTGGTATATGAAGCAGTGAAGCAACGTCAATAAAGAGATATCGTGATAAAAAAATGGTGGTTACTTTCAAAGTAACCACCATTTTTTTTATTCGTTTTCATCATTGTTCGGACGGCTTTGTTTCGGAATTAGTATCCCGTGCATAAATGCATTGATGATAAATCGTTTGTTATATTTCATTTTTTCACTTACCCTGTCGCGAACGTAAGGCGTTTCAATCCCACGAAGAGCATAGTGGAAAATTTGGGCAGATAGCTCCGCATCATGCAGGTTGAAATAGCCTTTTTCTTTTCCTTCCTGAAAAATACCAACCAGTAGTTTGATTTCTTTGATGTCGAAACGGCGACGGGCTTTTTCTACTTCATAAATATCCCGGAAAAAGTCGGATTTTAATGAGCCATTTCTGGTAATGGATTCTTTTACAGCATCTAGACGGGTGAAGATATATTCCGCCAATTTCTTGTCGGGTGGTATATCCATGGCTGCAACTTTTTGTAATTTCTCATTCAGGATGTTCAGTTCCTGTTCGATAACAGCAAGGTAGATCTGATCTTTATTGCTAAAGTAAGTGTACAATGTGCGCCTGCCTTTGTTCGAAGCATTGGCAATGTCGTTCATTGTGGTGTTTGCTTTTCCCCACTTGGCAAAAAGCATTCGGGCGACATCGATGAGCATGGCGCGCGTTTTTTGTCCTGTAAGTGAAGCGATTGATGGCATTGCGAAATGAGTTGTTGTTTCTTGCGCAAAATTACTAATTTTGAGCAGGAAATCATCGTTTGAACACTGGAATTTTTAGTTAAAAAAGATTGAAGAAAAGATGATGGTGTTGATTGGTTTACCACATTGGATGCTGAGAGGAAAAATGAGGCCCTTTTCTGTGTTTTATGACTGTATTTTCGTCTTTTCTCTGAAAATAAATTACTATTTTTGTGAACTGGAAAACCAATTTTTTCTTTCGGCAAGATGAAGAAAAAAAGTCTTCCGGCATGATATCGAACTTTTACGTCAAAAAAAATAACGCATGAAAACAAATTATGAAATTCGTTATGCTGCTCATCCTGAGGACGCAAAGCATTACGATACCACACGTCTCCGCAAAGAGCACCTGATTGAAACAATCTTCGCACCAAACGAAGTGAATATGGTTTATACCATGTACGATCGTCTGATTGTGGGAGGAGCAATGCCTGTCGGAGAAAAATTGTCGCTTGAAGCTATCGATCCGCTTAAAATGCCCTATTTCCTGTCACGTCGCGAACTTGGAATATTTAACGTGGGCGATAACGGAAAAGTTACAGTGGATGGAGTAACCTTTGAATTGGGTTATAAAGAGGCTTTGTATCTGGGTATGGGCGATCGTGAAGTCTATTTCGAAAGCGCCGACGCCAAGTCGCCTGCCAAGTTCTACTTCAACTCTACTCCGGCTCATCAAACCTATCCCGACAAAAAAGTAACCAAAGCTGATGCCGTGGTGGCCGAAATGGGTGCACTGGAAACATCAAACCATAGAAATATCAATAAAATGCTCGTAAATCAGGTGTTGCCTACCTGTCAGTTGCAGATGGGTATGACCGAATTGCAACCGGGCAGCGTGTGGAATACCATGCCGGCTCACATTCACAGCCGTCGTATGGAAGCTTACTTCTATTTTGAAGTACCCGAAGGTCAGGCAGTATGCCACTTTATGGGCGAACCTACCGAAACACGCCACATCTGGATGCAGGGTGATCAGGCTGTGATTTCCCCCCAATGGTCGATCCACTCGGCAGCAGCAACCGCTAACTACACCTTTATTTGGGGTATGGGCGGCGAAAATGTTGATTATGGCGATCAGGACTTCTTCAAAATTGAAGAACTCAGATAAGATATAACGCAGGATTGTTGTCGGCTTTTGTCGGTGATAACCCTGTTTTCATACAAAGAATACACACACACAATTTTACATCAATCACTACAACAATGACAGATCAATTTTCACTTAACGGAAAAGTAGCGTTGGTAACCGGCGCTTCTTACGGTATTGGCATGGCTATCGCCAAGGCACTTGCCGGTGCAGGCGCTACCATCACCTTCAACGATATCAATGCTGATCTCGTAGAGAAAGGCGTTGAGGAGTATAAAAATAGCGGCATCGAAGCTCACGGTTATGTTTGCGATGTGACCAACGAAGATCAGGTGGATGCTATGGTAGCTCAGATTGCCAAAGAAGTGGGCGTGATCGATATTTTGGTTAACAACGCCGGTATCATCAAACGTATTCCGATGATTGAAATGAAGGCTTCTGAATTCCGTCAGGTGATCGACGTTGACCTCAATGCTCCGTTTATCGTTTCTAAAGCGGTTATCCCCGGCATGATTCAGAAAGGCGGAGGTAAAATTATCAACATCTGCTCGATGATGAGCGAACTGGGACGCGAAACAGTTTCTGCTTACGCTGCTGCCAAAGGTGGCTTGAAAATGCTAACAAAGAATATCGCTTCCGAATATGGCGAATACAATATTCAGTGTAACGGTATCGGTCCGGGTTATATCGCTACTCCTCAGACTGCTCCTTTGCGCGAAGAAGGTCACCCCTTCAACTCGTTCATCATTGCCAAAACTCCTGCAGCACGCTGGGGAACTCCCGAAGATCTTCAGGGTCCCGCAGTATTCCTCGCTTCCAGCGCTTCTGACTTTGTAAATGGTCACGTGTTGTATGTCGATGGTGGTATTTTGGCTTACATCGGTAAACAACCTAAATAAATTTGTTTTATAAATTTCAATCCTGTAGAATCAAGCAACAGCCGGTATTGTCCGGTTGTTCGTCTTGATTCTTCTGTTTTTGAATTAATAACGCACAATGATGAAGAAATTAGTAATCGCATGGATGGCAATTGCCGTTACTTCAACCGCATTTGCCGCTTCGCTGAAGGTAACGGTAGCCAATTCGTTGGGTTTCGACCGCAACAAAGAGATGGTGTCGGTGAGCATGGCTGTGGTAAAGCAAAAACTGGGAGCTGATACCAAAAGTTTTATCGTGGTTGATGCCAAGGATGCTCAGGTGCCTTATCAGGTTACGGCCAATCAACTGACGCTGATTTTTCCGGCAACGGTGAAAGCCAACGGTTCGGCTGTATATGAAATCAAAGGCGGCGCTCCCGAGAAGTTTGCTGCAAAAACGTTCGGACGCTTTGTTCCAGAACGGAAAGACGACTTTGCATGGGAAAACGACCGCATTGCTTTCCGCATGTATGGCCCGAAACTGGCTAACGAAAACCCCAGCAACGGTGTGGATGTATGGTTGAAAAAGACCGAAGCCCTGATTGTGGATAAATTCTATTACAACGATCTCCAAAAGGGGATTCACTATCATGTGGACTACGGCGAAGGACTCGATTGCTACAAGGTGGCTCACACACTGGGTGCGGGAGGGATTGCTCCTTATACCGATTCTACGCTGTGGGTGCAGAACCAGTACAGCAAATGGAAGGTGATTGAAAACGGTCCGTTGCGCACCACTTTTCAGTTGACGTATGACTCAGTGAAGGTTGGTAAAACATGGTTGAAAGAGATTTATACCGTTTCGATCGATGCAGGTTCGCAGTTGAACAAAGCCGTTGTGTCGTATGCGGGTAAAATTCCTGTCGGAATGAAACTGGCAGCCGGACTCTTCTTGCATGATAAAAAAGGGGTTTCTAAAATTGATGCTAAAGCCGGTTATATCGGTTACGGTGAAGTGGCTACTTCCGATGCCGGTGTTCCTGCCGGACGCGATTATGTGGGAGCTGTTCTCGGAAGCGGGAAGATGCTTTCCGGTAAGCAACAGGGCGACCACGTACTTGCTTTTGCCAACTACAAACCCGGTACCAAATTTACCTATTACTTCGGTGCAGGCTGGAGTCAGTGGGGCTTCCCCAATGATCAGGTTTGGTTCGATTACCTGCGTGACTTTAGCCTCAAACTGCAAAGTCCGTTGAAGGTGACTGTAAAATAAAATGAGCTGATATTTGTTCGAAAGCCGTGTGGGATTTCCTGTGCGGCTTTTTTGTCTTTGGCAAAATTTGATGTAATTTCGTTGAAGCAAAATTCAATCCCGTTGTAAAGAAGTAATCAATATAATATCAAATCATTAAACCATTTTACTATGACTCCGGTTGTTAGCATTATCATGGGCAGTACCTCCGATTTGCCCGTTATGGAAAAAGCCGCCAAGGTTTTTGACGAGTTCCAGATTCCGTTCGAAATTCATGCCCTTTCGGCTCACCGTACTCCCAAAGAGGTGGAAGCATTTGCCACAGGTGCCCGCGAACGCGGCATCAAGGTGATTGTGGCTGCGGCCGGTATGGCAGCTCACCTTCCTGGTGTAATCGCTTCGATGACTCCGCTACCTGTGATTGGCGTGCCCATCAACGCTTCGCTTGACGGTATGGATGCATTGTTGGCTATCGTGCAAATGCCTCCGGGTATCCCCGTGGCAACTGTCGGTATCAATGCTTCGATGAATGCGGCTCTGTTGGCGGTACAAATCTTAGCTTCCGGCGACGAAAGCCTGCAAACCAAACTGATCGATTACAAAGAAGGCCTGAAACAGAAAATCGTGAAGGCCAACGAAGAGTTGAAAGAGGTAAAGTTTAAGTTTAAAACCAACTAAGCAGATCCAAGAATCAAGAACCAAGTGCCAAGACCAATTCGTCTGTCTTTGTTCTTTTATCTGATTTTGAAACCCTTCGTCGCGAACTGCACGAATATTCCCCTTTATTGCCATGAGAATCATCTTTCTGTTCATAACATTGTTTGTGGGGTCATGCTTTCTTAGTAAAGCGATTGACCCGGCTCCTAATCGTGTTAGTTTTGAGTTGAATGATTTTTTGGTCAAGAATGGGGCATATATTGACTTTTCAGATAGCAATACTAATCCGGAATTCAAATTCGAAGATAGGCATCAAGAGATTCAAGCGGATACATATACCTATGTTTTTTTTGAACCGACCTCCCCTTTTCAAGTTAAAATAAAGTTGAACGATTCTACAGAGATATCTACCGGTCTGATATCGCCCAATGAAAGATACCCTATCTATGGATTATCAAAAGAAGGTAAAACCAAAATAGGAGTTGAAGATTTGTACACGCATAAAAAGAACATGGATTTGCTCTCCATGATTGTTTTTTATCGATCATCTTTCTTTTGTTTAAGTTGATACCGTCTTTACTCATTTTATTGCCAAAACATATTCTGAAATTTCTGAAGTGGTATTGTTTGCCACAACTGATTTTCCTTGTAGTGTTTGCTTTGCTTGTCTTTTTTGCTCATGGAGTTGGCTTGCTTATTTCAATGTTGATGGCTGTTGTTTTGTCATTTGCAATAGATGGGAAGATTATTCGTTGGCTTTATGCCGATGAGAAGCGCCCCTGGCAGCTCAATACCACTATCATTATTTCTGCCGCTTTAACTCTGATTTTTTGTTTCATTGAAATGGTTGCTTTGGTGTTATTTGGAAATTTGCTTTTTCACCCTTAGGCTTCGCTTGGAGCAAAAGTCTAAGTCACGTGAATTAAAAGTGAAGCCCTAAATTGAAGACCTGTTGATTTACTTGAACTTTGGTAACGTTAAACTTTTGGAATTATCCTGATTATGACTCCCCAACAACAAATAGAAACTCTTCGTCGCGAACTGCACGATCACAACTATCGTTACTACGTTTTGTCGCAACCTTCTATCAGCGACTACGAGTTCGATATGAAGCTCAAAGAGCTGCAGCAACTCGAAGCTGCTCATCCCGATTTTTACGATCCCAGTTCACCTACGCAGCGGGTGGGTAGTGACCTTACCAAGGAGTTCGAGCGAGTGGCGCACCGTTACCCGATGCTCTCGTTGGGGAATACCTACTCCGAAAGTGAGGTGGCCGATTTCTTCAACCGGGCAGCGAAGCTGATCGATGAACCGTTTGAGATCGTTTGCGAACTGAAGTTCGATGGAGTCTCTATTTCGTTGATCTACGAGGATGGAATGTTGGTACGTGCCGTGACCCGTGGCGATGGCGTGATGGGCGATGATGTGACGGCCAACGTGAAGACGATTCGGGCTATTCCGCTCCGCTTGCAGGGGAATGATTATCCTGCTTCGTTCGAGATTCGGGGTGAAATTCTGTTGCCCTGGGAGTCATTCGACCGGATGAACAAGGAACGAGAAGAGCAGGAAGAGACGCTTTTTGCCAATCCGCGTAACGCGGCATCGGGAACGTTGAAGTTGCAGAATCCTGCCGAGGTGGCCAAACGTCAACTCGATACTTATCTCTACTACCTGTTGGGTGAAAACCTTCCGTGCGACGGTCATTATGAGAACCTGCAAAAGGCAAAATCATGGGGTTTCAAGGTGTCCGATGCCATGCGTAAGTGCAAAAATATGGAAGAAGTATTCGATTTTATCCACTATTGGGATAAAGAGCGGAGCAAGCTTCCTGTGGCAACCGATGGCATTGTGTTGAAGATAAATTCGCTGCGTCAGCAACAGGAGCTGGGCTTTACGGCCAAGTCGCCCCGCTGGGCGGTGGCATACAAATATCAGGCCGAGCAGGTCTCTACCGTGCTCAAGAGTGTGGAGTTTCAGGTGGGACGCACGGGAACGGTTACTCCGGTGGCCAATCTTGAACCCGTTTTGCTTGCCGGAACGACCGTAAAGCGGGCAACGTTAAACAATGCCGCCTTTATCGAAAACCTCGATCTCCATTTGGGAGATTCGGTTTTTGTTGAAAAAGGAGGCGAGATTATCCCAAAAATTATGGGTGTCGATTTGGAGCAACGGGCAAAAGCGGGCGAACGGATACAGTTCATTACTCATTGTCCCGATTGCGGCACCGAACTGCAACGCAACGAAGGCGAAGCAGCCTGGTATTGTCCGAATGAAAATGGCTGTCCTCCTCAGATTAAAGGTAAGATCGAGCATTTTATCAGCCGCAAGGCGATGAATATCGACGGCATTGGTTCCGAAACGGTCGATCTGCTCTATCAGCAGGATCTGATTCAAAATATAGCCGATCTTTATGAGTTGAAAGTTCCGCAGATTGTCGGTCTGGAGCGGATGGGGCAGAAGTCGGCGCAGAATATGATTGAAGGCATTGCCGCTTCCAAACAGGTGCCGTTTGAACGGGTACTGTTTGCACTGGGCATTCGTTTCGTTGGGGAAAAGGTGGCTAAGACGCTGGCGCAAGCCTTCGGAAGTATCGAAGCATTGGCGCAGGCCAAAGAGTCCGACCTGGCGGCCGTGCGCGATGTGGGTGAGCGTATTGCTCAAAGCGTGGTCGATTATTTTGCCGACGAACGCAACCGGACATTGATCGAACGTTTGAAGGAATATGGCCTGCAATTGGCGGTTTCGGAGGCTGAGCTGGCCGCTAAAAGTTCTTTGCTCGAAGGTAAGGTTGTGGTTGTTAGCGGTGTGTTTGCACAGCATTCCCGAGACGAGTACAAGGCTTTGATCGAACAAAACGGAGGCAAAGAAACCGGATCGGTATCGGCCAAAACTTCGTTTATTCTGGCCGGAGCTAATATGGGACCGGCCAAACTGGAGAAAGCCAAAGCATTGGGTGTGGCAATTGTCAGTGAGGAGGAGTTTTTGACGATGATAGGAGAGGCTCCAGCTTCTGCAACTCCCGTCAATCCTCAGGGAACGCTGTTTTAACTTGCTAATTGGTGTAAAAGTGCGTACCTTTGCACTGCAATTTACAATTCAAAAACAATAGATTATGAAGCGGTGTATTGCACTTTTATCATTTATACTGACTACGCTTGTAACTGCTCAGTTTTGTAACGCACAAAGCTTTGAGAGTCAGAGCGCATCCATTGCAGCTGCCTTCGATGCAAAGAATGCAACCGCACTATCGGCCTATTTTTGCAACAGCGTAGAACTGGTGCTGCCAGAGGTGGACGATACTTTTCCAAAGGTTCAGGCTCGCAATCACGTGGCCGATTTTTTTGCCAAACAGCCAACTAAAACTTTTGAGATTCTCCATCAGGGATCCCGTGCCAATGTTTCCTTTATTGTGGGACAACTTACCACAGCCACATCTTCTTTCAGAGTAAATATGTTATTCAAAAAAGAGGGAAATGTGCTGAAAATATATCAACTACGCATTGAATAACAAGTCGGAGACTGCCTATCGGCTTCTTTTTACCGACTATTTTCTACTTAAAAAATGATTGATAACTTACACGAACAGATCAAAATCTGGTTTGCCGAAGATATAGGCGATGGCGACCATACTTCACTTTCCTGTATTCCTGCAACGGCGATGGGAAAATCGCAGCTCATCATCAAAGAAAAAGGCGTTTTGGCCGGGGTTGAAATAGCCAAAGAAATATTCAAAGCCTTCGATCCGGAGCTTAAAATCGAAGTGTTTATCAATGACGGTGCCGAAGTAAATCCCGGTGACATCGTTTTTGTGGTGGAAGGAAAGATTCTTTCGCTGCTGCAAACCGAACGTTTGATGCTGAATATTATGCAGCGTATGAGCGGCGTGGCTACCGTTACCCGCAAATACGTGAAACAGCTCGAAGGTCTGAAAACCCGTGTTCTTGATACCCGCAAAACCACTCCAGGCTTGCGTTTGTTGGAGAAAGAAGCGGTGCATATTGGCGGTGGCGTCAATCACCGGATCGGCTTGTACGATATGATTCTGTTGAAGGATAACCATGTCGACTTTGCCGGAGGTATCGACAAAGCTATTCTTTCTGCGCAAAACTACCTGAAGGAAAAGGGCAAGTCGTTGAAAATAGAAATCGAAGTGCGTAGTTTCGACGAAATCGAACAGGTATTGAAATTGGGAGGCGTCGATCGAATTATGCTCGATAACTTCTCGGTTGAGAATACGAAAAAGGCGGTAGAGCTGATCGCAGGCCGTTTTGAAACCGAATCGTCGGGCGGAATCACCTTCGACACGCTTCGCGCTTATGCCGAATGCGGTGTCGACTATATCTCAGTCGGGGCGTTGACTCACTCAGTGAAGAGTCTCGATATGAGCTTTAAGGCGGTAAAATAAATAACCCTATACATAAGAAAATCCGTCGCACATAATCTGTACGACGGATTTTCTTGTATTAGCACAATCGGGTGCCAATGATTTTATTTTGCTCTGATAATCCAGCGGGTAAAAAGGAAATAAACGGTTATTACACTCAGAAAATAGACAACATCGCGGCTGTCAATTACTCCCCGGCTCATTGCAATATAATGACTGTTGATTCCGATGGAAGCAATAAATGCTTGCATGGCACCGGAAAGAGAAAGTGAGGCGACAAGGTCGAACCCAAAATAGAAGATAAAGCTTAGAGTCACTGCGCATACAAAAGCGATAATCTGGTTGCTGGTACATGCGGAAGTAAATATGCCGATTGCTACATAAACGGATGCCAGGAAAAGCAGTCCGATAAAAGATCCCCAAAAAGCGCCGGAGTCAATGTTTCCTACCGGTTCTGCCATTAGATAGACCGAAAAATAATAGATGATGGTGGGGATAAGAGAGATTGCTACCAGAAGCAAACCTGCAAGGTATTTAGCCGCAACGATTTGTAGTTTGCTGATGGGGCGGGTGTAGATGAGTTCGATAGTTCCCATCCGTTTTTCTTCGGCAAAGAGCCGCATGGTAATTGCCGGTATCAGAAACAGGTAAAGCCATGGGGCAAGCGAGAAAAGACCACTGAGTTGGGCGTAACCCGAATCGAGAATGTTATATTCTCCGGGAAATACCCATAAAAACAGTCCGGTAAGGGAAAGAAAAATACCAACAATGATGTAACCTACCGCAGAACTGAAGAAGTTGGCAAATTCTTTTTTGAGTAAAACAAGCATGATGGAATCTGGTTATATAAAATACAGAGACAAAGATAGTGCAAATAGATATAGGAGAAAAATGAAAAATAAAAGCCTTGCTTGCAGTAAAACGAAAAATAAATACCTTTGTGTACCTTTTTTATAGAAGAGCCTATATGCGTAAAATTTTGATTTTGATATTTACCTGCTTGCTAACAGGCTCTCTTTCTGCTCAAACAGATATTAAATGTTTGAATGTGTCGCTATGGAATCCTGTAGCGATTGTCCCTTATACATACGATAATTCATTGATGGTCTCTGTCGGACTGTTGCAATCAAAAGTAAATAATCTCTATGGATTCAGCGCAAATGGATTTAGTGGGATTACAACAGGTAAGATGACAGGTGTGCAGGTGGCCGGTTTTTATTCCCGCATTGAAGGAGCCGCTAAAGGTCTTACGGTGTCAGGTCTTTACAATATTCATAAAGCGTCTATGAGTGGCGTTGAGATTGGTAGTTTGGCCAATATGAATTTTGTAAATCAGCACGGGGTTCAACTGTCCGGTGTGCAAAATATCTGTATGTTCAATACCGACGGTCTTCAGGCTGCTGCTCTTATGAATATTACCGGAGAGATGCTGTCTGGGGTGCAAATAGCCGGAGGTTTTAATGTGGCGAACGATATGCACGGAGTCCAGCTGTCAGGTATTGTTAATTTTACATTGAATAAAGGTAGTGGGATTCAGCTGTCTGGATTTAATTATGCAACATCCATGCGGGGTGTGCAAGTTGGAGTTGCCAATTTTGCCCGTAGAATGAAAGGCGTCCAGGTGGGGCTTGTGAATTATTCGGCAGATTCTTCCACTCTCAAAATTGGATTGGTATCCATCTCTCCCAAAACGAAAATACGTCCTGTGATTTATTACAGCAATCTGGCTACATTGAATGTCGGATTTCGTTTTATGAACTGCATCTCTTACACGATTCTGGGGTTGGGGACTCCTTATGATGCACCGCATACAACTTCATCGGGTATGTTCTTTTATCGGTTAGGATTGTACAAACAGATCGGAAGACTTACGTTAAGCTCGGATGCCGGTGCCAGCTTTATCTCCAAATTCATGGATACGGGAGAAAAGACAGCGTTGTCGGCAGAAGGGCGGGTTAATTTTGAACTGGCACTTGATAAGCAGGTATCCGTAATTTGTTCGGGTGGTTATTCTATTCGGAGATTTCTTTCCCGGAAAACCTCCGCAGAGCTTAAACCAATTATTGAATTAGGTATTGTATTGCCTAATTTGTTGAAATCAAGCAGGTTATGAAGCGAATTATTTATATATTGCTACTTGTATTAACTTCTTGTCTGCCCGTATTTGCTCAGGGCATCGCAGAGTCACGTGGGGTGCCTGCGTATTCTGATAGTATCCAGCAGACGGTAGAGAAACTGAAGAAAAAGCCATTGGTCGCCGCTACCGAGGTGGTCGGCTTGAATCTGGGAGTTTGGGGGATGGATTATTTGGCAGGAGCTGAGTTTGCGAGAATCAGTTTGGCCAGCATGAAGCAGAATATAACGCATAAATGGGTGTGGGATAATGACCAGTTGAATACGAACCTGTTTGCGCATCCCTACCATGGCGGTTTGTACTTCGCTGCTGCCCGTTCCAATGGAATGAATTTTTGGCAATCGTTGCCCTATTCCTTTTGCGGAAGTATGATGTGGGAAAATCTGATGGAGACGGAACCTCCGGCAATCAATGATTTAATGGCGACGACCCTTGGAGGTGCTATGATGGGAGAAATGCTATTTCGGCTTTCATCATCTGTGTATGATGATTCCAGAACTGGTGCAGCTCGTTTTGGGCGAGAGCTTCTGGGCGGACTTCTTTCTCCGATGCAGGGCTTTAACCGTCTTTTGACAGGTAAAGCATGGCGAGTAAAGCGGAATAGTCGCTCGGAGTATTTTCACTATAATCCTACGGTGTTTGAAGTTTCTATCGGTGAACGATATGTCTCTGAAAAAGGACACGCTTTTCAGGGCGCATATACTACAGATTGGGGCTTTCAGGCAAAACACGGTAACCCGTTTGAGAAAGAGAACTATCAACCGTACGACTGGTTTAATATCCGGATGAATTTTAGTTTCGGAGGCGGTCAACCTACCATTAGTTCTGTCAATGCAGTCGGTTTGCTGGCTGGCCGAAATGTTGAACTGTCGAATAAACAGCAATTGGTTATTGGCCTCTATCAACACTTTAATTTTTTTGATTCAAATCCTGTTTTGTCAACAGGCTCAAACGTTACTCCCTATCAAGTTGCAGAAACTGTTTCGTTTGGCCCGGGATTGCTTTATAAGCTTGATACCGAAAATGAAAAACTTGGTTTTGTGGGGGCAACTTATGCCAATGTTGTTTTGTTGGGAGCTTCTTTGTCGGATCACTTCAAATTAATGAATCGGGAATATAGTATGGGACAGGGATTTAGTATTAATCTCAGTGCTACTTTGCAGTATAAAGGTGTTGGTGAATTCGGAATCAAACTCTACAATCTTAATATTTATACGTGGAAGGGTTATCCGACCGGACTGGATCTGACGACCCTGACTCACGAACAGCAACTTTATTTGAATGCTCAGGGAGATAAGGGGCGTACTTCCATCTTTATGATAACTCCAACCTTCGATTTTGATCTGTCACCTTCATTAGGCTTGGCGTTTGAACAACGCAGTTTTATCCGAACCTCTAATTACGTGCATTTCCCTTTTGTGAGTTATGCTACATTTGATGCGAAAGTTTCATTGAAATATAAGTTTTAAGCAATTATCCATATGAATAAATTTACTACTGTATGTTGTCTTCTGCTTTTTGTGGCAGGTTGCAGTTCTGCCAGCAAACAGTCGGCGTCAACTGATCAGACAGCGCAGGTGGCGGTGCCGCAATTTGACTCCGATTCATCTTTCCTTTATGTGAAAACGCAGTGTGATTTTGGACCAAGGGTTCCTAATTCAAAAGCGCACGATGCATGTGCGGATTATCTGGTAACAAAGATGGAGCACTTTGGAGCCAAAGTGATTCGGCAAAAGGCCGATTTGAAAGGATATGACGGAACTATCCTAAAATCAACCAACATTATTGCTTCATATAAACCCGAGTTGAAAGAGCGAATTTTGCTCTGTGCTCACTGGGATTGCCGTCCATGGTGCGATCAGGATAAAGATCCGGCAAACCATCACAAGCCTGTTATGGGTGCTAACGATGCTGCCAGCGGGGTGGGGGTGTTGATGGAAGTAGCACGACAGCTTAATAAACAGCAACCGGCGATCGGCGTTGATATTATCTTTCTTGATTCGGAAGACTATGGAACACCTGAGTTTTATCAGGGTGCACACGATGAAGATTCGTGGTGTCTCGGTACCCAATACTGGGCAAAAAATCCGCATGTAAAAGGATATAAAGCTCGTTTCGGGATCTTACTGGACATGGTGGGAGCTCCCGGAGCTGTCTTCTATAAAGAGCAGGAATCATTGAATTTTGCACCTTCTGTTGTTGAGAAGGTCTGGAATAAGGCTCGTGAATATGGTTTTACTTCCAATTTTGTAGACGGAACCGGAGGTGCTATTACCGATGATCATATTTATGTAAATCGGTTGGCTGGAATTCCCTGTGTTGATATAATTCATTTCGATCCTCACAGTCAGACAGGCTTTGGTAGTTACTGGCACACAACGCACGATACTATGGATAATGTCGATAAACAAACTCTTCTCGTGGTAGGACAGACGCTGCTTGGCGTTATTTACGGCGAAAAATAGTTTGTAGCACTATATTAAATGACAAAGGCAGTCCGTTTGAGACTGCCTTTGTCATTTAATACCGGTAAAGTTATTTTACGGTTTTACCAAAAGCCTCTTTGTCGGCTAATGCCTCATCACCCAGATAGCTCCATTTGATGCCATCCGCATATTTGCTGAATACAGCCTGCATCTGAGGAAGCGTTACAGCATTGATTTTGTCCAACAGGGATATTTCATTTTTCCAACTGCCCTTTATTTCTGCGACACCCAATGCCATAGCGTTGGCTGAAGTAGACTCATTTCTCATGAAATAAGAGGTGGATAATTGGCTCTTTGCATCCCTGAGATCAGTTGCGGTAAAGCCTCCGTTACGCAACCGTTTAATTTCATCGGTCATGGCCACAACTGCCTCTTTGGGTTTGGTGGTTGTGACGTATATGCGTGCGTATGGAATCAAGCCGCTAGATAATGAAGCTGACGGTGCATAAGAGAGATTCCTTTTGGTTCTTATTTCTTCAAAAAGCTTGTCATACAGAATGTTGAAAGCTAATCTGTAAGCGTTGAAATCGGGATCGGTAATGGAAGGTGCACCTATGATTCCTGCCATGTAATTGGTCGCAATTTTGCGGCTTTCAACGTTTAGTGAATTCGAATAAATTTGAGTAGCAACAGGTGCGTTGACATTGGCAACCGGAGCAGAAGGTAATTGCGAAAATGCAGCTTCTGCCTTTTGTTTTACTTCCTGTGCAGTCATATTTCCTACGATAACCAATAATAAACGATTTGAGTTCAATAGTTTAGCGTAATATTTTTTGATTTCCTCCTGTTTGAAAGCGCTAACGGTTTCTACAGATCCTTCGGGACGAATGGCATAGCGTGTGTTCTTAAACGCATCAAGCATGGTGAGTTTAGTGAGTGCATTGTCCGGATTGCTTTCCATGGATTTAAGGTTTGCAACCATTTTTTGTTGAAGTAGCGCCAACTCTTTAGTGTCGAATACCGGATGTTTTACGGCTTCGGTGAACAAATCCCATCCTTCGTTAAAGTAAGGCTTCACACAGTTCATGCTGATATAACCAAAATCGTATGCTGAGTTACTTCCCAGCTCAATCCCATATTTGTCGGCCATATCTTTGAACGCATCTTTCGGATATTTCTCTGTTCCGCATTCTGTAGCAGCGCTTAAGGTAAGCGATTCGATGCCTTGTTCCTGTGCGGAATAATTGGCAGTCCCGCCTCTGAAAAACAGGTAAGCACTGACTGTTTGTTTGGTTGAAGGCTTGAAAATCACCTTTAACCCGTTTATGTTGATTTCTGTGACACCATCCTGAGCCTGTATGTAAAAGTTGCAGGCCAATAATATCATCAAAGTTCCAAATATCTTGAATTTCATTTGTTTAATATTTAGTGGTTGATAATTGTTTTAGTTGTTCAGTTATTCTTTCCAGAAGGTTTCTGGCTTTAACTGATCTTTTTGTGCTGGATTGATTAATAATCCGGCGCAATAATTCTTGCCTTTAATGTACTTGCGAACGTAGTTCTGGAGATCTGCTTTGGTAACCTTCTTTACATTAGCAACATAGTTGTAGAAATAGTCAAGATCGGCGGTACACCAATTGTAAGCCAGATTGTGCGACAAGGATGAGGTTACGTCAAATTCCTGAAGGTTCTGAATCTCAAGCTGACGTTTTGCATTTGCCAGTTGTTCGTCAGTGATATAATCGGAAGAATCCCACTGGGCAATTTGGTCTTTCAGCGCCTGAGCACATGCAGCGACATTGCCCGGGTTAGGTACAACTATTACCCTGATTGGGCCTACGTGACTCAAAGTCTGGTAATTGACCTGCGCTTGTAATGCAATGCCTTTGTCTACAAGTTCTTTTTGGAACTTATTCGAGTTTTGAGACAGGATAAAAGAAAACACATCAGCCGCATAGGTAGCCGGACGATCATTGCGGGTGTCGGGGCCATGCCAGCCAAGCATAAACATGGGCACTCTTGCGTTTTTAGACTCAACAACAAAATAATCATTCTTTGTCAGCGGTTTGAATTCAGGAATTGGCCACTTTTTGAATGGGTCAAAGCCGGAGGCTTTCCATGAACTGAAAATTTCTTTCACTTTGGCAAAAACCTCCGTGTGGTTCACATCTCCGGATATGATAAGCATCGAATTATTTGGCCAGTAATATTTGTCTTTGATTGCCTGCATTTTCTCAGGAGTGGCCGTATTGATGATCGTGTGGTCTCCAATCACATTTTTGCGACTGAAAAGATCGCCCCACATAGCCTTGTTCATTGCCATAAACAAGGGAAAATAGGGGTTGGATTCATTTCTCTGGAATTCACCGTCTACCACCACATTTTCTTTTTTCATTTCTTCCGGCAGAAACAATGGATACCGGATAGCCGAATTCATGAATTTAAGGCCAGCTAACCAATTATTCTTGGGTAAGGTGAAAAAATAATTAACTTTCTCTTCCGAGGTTGTTCCATTGAATATGATTCCAAGTTCACGTGTTTTTGCCATGTAGACTTCCTGACTTGGATAATCTTTATTCGCTTTGAAAAACATATGTTCATACAGGTGACTCAGACCATTGAACTCAGGAGATTCTGTGTAAGATCCATTCTTGGTCGTAATTTCAACCGTGGCAAGAGGAACGCTTTTGTCTTCAACAACCAATACTTCCAGTCCGTTAGCTAATTTTGTGTTGAAAAAATTGGCAGGTTTTTGAGCAACCCCAGGCAGGAGCACAGCAAACATGCTCATGCAAAAAAGCATCTTTTTAATCATAAGGTGTAATTAATAAGTAATGATTTTAGTAGACAAATTGGCTTTGTGTAGCCAAACAAACGGTACAAAAATAGTTATTAGTTTTGTATTTTTCTTCTTTTGTGTATTAAATAAAAAAATGTTTTAGAATGTAATGGTAGAAGGGCGTTCATCCGGATGAATGCGAGAGTACTAAAAATAGGAATGCTTGAACGAAAAGATGTATCTTTGCAAGCCTAAGAAATAAATTGTTTTTATGTTGCAAGGAGTTGTCCGTTTCTTTAAGAAACCTGTCTTTTCAGACTATCGCTTTATTTTGGCCGTTTGGTCAATTCTCTCAGTAGGGGTTATTGTTATCAAGCAACTAACGCATGGTATACATGGTAATTACAAGATATACAAATATGCATTTTTGAATCTTGTAGAGCAATATCCTTTATACCAACCCAGACCTGAAGCTTATGGCGATTTGAATCATTATGGTCCGATTTTCAGCATCATTATGGCACCTTTCGCTTTGTTGCCCGATATTCTGGGAAGTACCTTGTGGCTGCTCTGTCTTTGTTTGCTGTTGTTTGTTGCTTTAAAAGAACTTCCGTTGAAAAAATGGCAAGTAGGGGTAGTTTGCTGGCTGGTTACCAATTCGTTAATAATCGCCCAAACAAATGTGCAGTTTAATACAGCAACAGCAGCGTTAATCGTTCTCTCATATACGATGATTAAAAAGGAGAAGGACGGTTGGGCGGCATTTATGATAATGCTGGGCACCTTCGTGAAGCTCTATGGAATCGTTGGATTCGCTTTTTTCTTCTTTTCGAAACATAAAACAAAGCTTGTGTTGTGGAGTTTGCTGTGGAGTGTTGTCTTTTTTACCTTGCCAATGCTGCTCTCTTCTGCAGATTTTGTAGTGAGCCAACATAAAGAATGGTTGCATGGGCTTATTATGAAAAATGGGGATAACAATACAGCATTAATGCAAAATGTGTCTCTTATCGGGATGATTAAAAAAACAACAGGACATTTTGAGTGGTCAAGCCTGCTTGTTATTTTGCCGGGAATTTTACTTGTCGCCCTCTCTTTCCTTAATTTCAAAGCTTATAAAAATGAAGGGTATCAATTGCGAATGTTGGCTTCTGTATTATTGTTTGTTGTACTGTTTAGTACAGGAAGTGAGCCGAATACTTATATAATTGCCATAGTGGGAGCTGCTATTTGGTTTGTAATTCAGCAACGCCCGTTCTCGTACTGGGATTGGGGATTGTTAATCTTTGTGATGTTGCTGGCCAGCTTCGGGCCATCCGATTTGTTCCCACGACCTATTTATAAACAATATATACTACCGAATGCCCTTCAGGCTTTGCCATGTACGTTGCTATGGTTGCGGATCATTTGGGAGATGGTAAGCATTAGGAAACCGGATTACGTTTAACCGATAGTTTCAAAAATGGATAACATTCAAGCATTATTATGCACATGAATATAGGTGCATGGCTTTATGTAGATGACTGGTTAAGTAGATTCTTTTTACTCAATTGAGATGACAAAAGAGCGAAAAAGATTTTGAACACGATAGATGCCATCAAAATATAATTATAACGATTAATTAACAATATATAGGGTGCCAATTAAATAAAAAATGGAACTAGTATTATTGAATACCCATTTAAGCGTTATTTGATTGTCTGAATTCTAAATTTTGGATAATCGAGAATGTGTTTTTTCCAAAACAAATAATGAGACTGTTTATGCCATCCATGGCATCCAAAGGGAAGCTTGTGGTTGGCATATTTATATGCCAGCTGAGGTCTAACATCAAAGGAAAAACCCAAAGCTTCTTCCCATTTGGGAACCTTGAAATTTTTATGTCGTTTTGACATATCAACCCCCCAAAAGATATCTTCATGGAATCGGGGTCCCTTCTTCGATAAGTAATAATTGATATGATCTTCTTCTAACTGCGTTATTTTCAGAAATGTATCTACTTTGCGCAAGGAGAATCCTCCATTGCCGACCTTGTAATAGTTATGAGCTCCCGTTTTAATTCTAACCATATCTCCTAAAAAATTCATAACACGCAGCCCGAGTTGAAAGGAAGCTTGCTCATATTTTTGCGAAGGAATCCAGGGAGCACCCACATAATCATAGTCCCGGTCGCACCAGCTTAAAAGTTCATCCTCGAAGATGTAAGCGTCTAACTGATAGATTAGAATGTGTTCGTATCGGGTGAATGCTTCGTAAAAACAGCTACTCATCATTAGTCTGTTATAGCCGGCGATTCCTTTGAAGAAATAGTCGGGGAACCGGATGATATTTGATCCAGTTTTTATATTAACAATCTCGTCAAGGGGCAACGATTTAGGAGCAACAAAATAAATTGGATAGTGTCCCAGTACTTTCACGCACTTGTCGAGAGCCACCTGCTCAAAAGAAGTAAGCGATGGCTTATATATAGGTATTACGATGGCTACTTTTTCTTTCATGAATTATATTTTTCTTTCATTAAGCAATATGGAATTGTCCACAGTCTGAAAAGCCTTATAAAAGAACTTAGTTGCAATATTTATGATGAAACGAGTTTTATCAGTTTGCCGTGTAAGGGCCTTTAATCCCATTTTTGTAGTCAAAAATTCCTTTTATCATATAACGCAATTTGATCCATTTATTACAGTTGTCGTAAAGAACTACCTTTTTGATTTGTTTGAAAAGATATTTTTTGTATTTCTTACTTTGCTCTTTATGCAGACTGGCCACGTAAAGAGAGTTGCGGGCAATATAATATTTTCTTAGAGGAGAATGGTTATAAAACGATTTTTTGAATCCCAGAAATGTAGTTTGATACGTTCCTCCTCCCAAAAAATGATGTAATGTTACATCGTTAATCATGACAATTAGAAATCCTTTCTTATTAATTCGAATGCAATATTCAAGATCAACCAAATCAATAAAAAAATCATCCAAAAAATTACCGATAGCTTGAAATGCAACTAAAGAGAGTAGGTTGCCAGAAGTCATAACATCATTCTCTATTGTATATTCTGGTTTTACTTTTTTTTTCTTTATCTCATCTTCGATGTTATGCCGGGGAGAAAAAATGGCTGTGTCATTAAAATTACAGTAATGGTTAGCGTTCTTAATTAGAGATTTTACTCCGTCATCATCAAAAAAGCTATCTTGATCCATGGTTAGAACCCATTGAGCCCCCTGTTCAAGAGCAAGCCTGCATCCCTGGTTTAACGCCGTTGCAATTCCTTTATTTTGACGATTGGGAAGGTAGATCGTATTTTTCCATCCCTTTTGTTCAATTAAATGAGAATTGTCACCATCAGAATTATCTACGATAATCAGTTTGTTGACTCCGTTTATATAGCTGTCAGTGGCCGATAAATTAACTTCGCAGGGGTTATACCATACAACTATTCCGAATAAATCGTCTTTTTGAATCATTATGCCCTTAGATATGATTATTAGCAGATATCCTAGCTATTTTTTCTTTTTCAATAACTTTCAATGTTCAGTGTGATGTATCGTTTGATTTTCAGATGATTGTGATATACGTAAAGATTTAATAACCTTTCACTCAGAAAACCAAAGACTCTTTTTTGGTAGCTATCTTCCGGAATGATTATTCGCGTGTTTACTTCAAAAAGAATTTCAAACAACCAGCTAAGGTAATTATCCCAAATCGCCCAGGAAGTGATCATCATATTGGCATAATACATTCTTTTATCTTTTTGGAAAATATGAAAACTTTGTTCGTAATCCGGAAATCTTTCGCGAATCACCTGCAGAGTAGCTACCCAATGTTCGGTAATATGCAGTATGCTGAACTGTTCTTCCATTGTCATGTTTTGGTCATGCCCTATCAGCCTTCGTCTGTAGGGCATGATGACATCGTATTGTTGCAGGTCTTTGTCTATTCTTGTTTTAGTCTTTTCGCCAAGATAATTTTCTAATTCATCAGACTGGATGGATTGTGATTTCCGTATTCTGATATAATCATTCAGAGTCGGGGGCGTCAGATAACGCCTGTAGTGCATGAGTCCCCAATAGTTACAGGCTGATCGGTCAGCATTTTTCCAGATCCAGTAAGACATTGTTAGCTCGCAAAACATTGGATTAAGAGCTGAAATGTTATCTCCCGTATCGTCGCCCGGGTATCCTAAATCAGCATCAGATATAGCTTTTCCAACCTGAATGGGCTGTATCCATTCGGCTTTAGGTTGTGTATAGGCTTTGTGGAATGCTGAGAATAAAATGGTATTAAATTTCATGGTTGAATTCTTTTTGCACCGATTTTAATGCAGCACCAATCACCTGATGCATGTCGTAATATTTGTATTCTCCAAGTCTTCCACCAAAAATCACATTGTTTTCAGCGTTTGCCAGTTCTTTATATTGATTATATAATTGAGTGTTTCTTTCGTTGTTTATCGGATAATAACATTCCATTCCCCTTTGCCATTTCACCGGATATTCTTTGGTGATGACGGTTGTTTTCTGTGTGCCAAATTCAAAGTGCTTGTGCTCAATGATTCTGGTATAGGGTGTTTCTCTATCAGTGTAGTTAAAGACAGCATTTCCCTGAAAATTCTGCATACCAAGATGTTCGTGTTTAAATTTCAGGGAACGATATTCCAATTCTCCCAATTGGTATTCAAAATATTCATCGATACAGCCAGTATAAACTATTTTATGAGCCAACTTGCTTAGTTGATTCCGATCGGTAAAAAAATCGATATGCAGGCGTGTCTCTATACCGTCCAACAGTCCTTCTATAATTTTATTGTAACCGCCAATCGGTACGCCCTGATAAGGGTCGTTAAAGTAATTGTTATCAAAAGTAAATCTAACAGGAAGCCGTCTAATAATAAAAGGGGGGAGTTGAGTACAGGATACTCCCCATTGTTTTTCTGTATATCCCTTAATTAGCTTTTCATAAATATCTTTTCCTATCAGTTTCAAAGCTTGTTCTTCCAGATTTTGCGGCTCCTGAATATTTAAGTCGGCTATTTGGCTAGCTATGATTTGTTGGGCTTCTTTGGGTGTTTGCACTTTCCATAACTGATAGAAAGTGTTCATGTTGAAGGGTAAATTATATAGCTCGCCCTTATAATTTGCTATGGGAGAGTTTATATAATGATTGAATTGTACAAATTGTTGAACATACTCCCAAATTGTTTTGTCGCTGGTATGAAAAATATGGGCACCATATTCATGTACATTGATGTTGTCTGTTTGGCTGCAATAAATATTTCCACCGGGGTGAGCCCGTTTGTCAATGACCAGACAGGATTTTCCGTTCTTTTTCGCCTCATGTGCAAAAACAGCTCCAAAAAGGCCGGCTCCAACAATCAAATAATCAAACATAAAAGCGAATAATTAGGGCAATTTCTTTATAATACGAGCTGTTTTTTATTACAACAGGGAGTTGTATGTTTTATATAATTGTTGTGACACTTTTTCGTCAGTGAATTTGTCGGCATGTATCAAGCCTTTTGCAATCATGGTGTTGCGTTGCTCCTCATTCGAGAGCACTTTGTTTAACTTATCGGCAACATCGTCTGCATCGTTCGGATTGATATATAGTGCCGCGTCTCCTCCTGTTTCTGCGAAACAGCTTCCTTCCGATGTTATGACCGGTGTTTGTGAACAGAGGGCTTCTAAAATCGGAATTCCGAATCCTTCAAATAAAGACGGGTAAATCATACATAATGCTGCATGATAAATTGCTGGTAAATCTTCGGTAGAAACGTTGTTTAGGACAACTATTTGTTGTTCAAGAGAATATTTATTGATTTTTTGAGCGATTTCGTCTGCATATTTTGTTTTTCCTCCGATAATCACTAAGGGAATATCTATTCTCCCTTGGTGCAATGCGTCAATAATAATGCCCTGATTTTTTCTCTTCTCAATGGCTCCGACCGTGACGATAAAGTCATTCGGAAGATTGTATTTTTGTTTTACGGCATCAATCTGATCGTTTGATATGGGCTGCCTGAAGATATTGTTACATCCTTGATACACAACGTCAATTATGGATTCGTCAGCCCCGAAGAATTCTATTATGTCGCTTTTTGTCTGTTCGCTAATAGCAATAATCCGGTCAGCCACTTTACAACTATAACGGTTTTTACGGGTGAAAATTGTTCTGTAGAAGGGATCGTATAATTCAGGATAACGGACAAAAATGGCGTCGTGCATGGTGACGACCGATTTGGTGCCTGTTTTTTCTATGCCGACAGGTAATTCCTGGCTTAATCCATGAAAAAGGTGAAGGTGTTGCTCCTTAATGTCTTTGCAAATGCCTGAGCTTCTCCAAAGTGCCGGGAATTTTTTGTGCAGGAAACGATGAGGAAGTATGGTTTGGGTTGACGAAGTATCAGGCAGGAAAAGGCTTTCGCTGATGCGGGGCGTGAATAAAAGATACCGGTTGTCGCTGTAATACTGAGACATTAAACGGATGACATCGCGGCTGTAATTTCCTAATCCCCGACGATTGCAAAAAGCTCTTTTGGCATCGTATCCGATAATCATTTCTTCAAAAATTTATTGATGTAGGGTATCTGGTTCAACGGGAAATCGCGGCGTGTCATGTACCAGACATATATTGCCAGCAAAACGGTTCGGAACAACAGGTTGAGCAGAATGTAATGCAGGTCGATATACCAGCCCAGAAAAAACAGAGCGAGTGCCAATAGGGAGTATTTTCCGATAGTCTTTAGCTGGTAATTAATAGGAAAATATTTTTGTCCGATAAAATACGAAACCAGCATTACTACAAAATAACACCCGAAAGCTGCCCATGCGGAACCCATGTAACTGTATCTGGGAACAAGAAGTACATTGTCAACGACTATGATAATAGTACCGATCAGTGAAAACCACGCTCCGTACATTGTTTTGTCAGTCAGTTTGTACCACACGGAGAGGTTGAAAAATATTCCCTGAAAAATGAAAGAGATCAACACCAAAGGCACTACACTTAATCCAGTCCAATAGGTGTGTTTGATGATGAACTTGAAAACGTCAATATAGAGTGTCATTCCAAGGAAGATGAGCCATGAAAAAATCACGAAATATTTCATGGCATCGGAATAGGCTGTCAGACTGTTCTCATCTTTCTTTTGTGCAAAAACAAACGGTTCGTAAGCATATCTGAATGCCTGAGTGAACATGAGCATTACCAGTGCAATTTTTGAGGTGGCGCCATATATTCCCAATTCGGAAGCGCCTTTCGCGCCGGGCAGAAGGAAAGGGAACAGAATCTTATCCAGCGTCTGGTTCATAATCCCGGCAACACCCAGTACCAGCAATGGGAGCGAATATCTCAGGATCTTGCGAAGAAGAGCCGTGTCGAGCCTGAACTTAACAGCAAAAATGTAAGGAGCCAAAAATGCTGTTTGTATGGCTGTGGCAAGAATGTTGGATACAAACACATAGCCTACGCCATAATTCGGGTTGTAAAACCAGTCAATCGTATGCGGTGCGTGTTTCATCAGCCATGGACATACTATCAGGAAAAAGAGGTTAAACGGAATATTCAGGCAAATGAAGAGCAGTTTGTACGCTGCAAATTTTAATGGGCGTTTCAGGTAGCGCAGGTATGCAAAGGGAATAGAGGCAAAAGCATCCAGCGCGACGGATAATCCGAGCATCCAGATATATTCAGGGTGATTGTCATAGTCGAGCCAGTGCCCGATTTGCGGCGCAAAGAGTACGCACCAAACTGCAAATATGAGCGAAGTGATGCCGACCGAGATCATGGAAGTACTGTAAACCAGATCGGGGTTGTTTTCTTCTTTGTTGACATAACGGAAGAATCCGGTTTCCATGCCGTAGGTCAGGATAACCAATAGTAAAGCCGTCCACGAATATAAATTGGTAACCACGCCGTAATCGGCCGAGCTTGCTAATACATATGTGTAAAGAGGTACCAGTAACCAGTTCAGAAATTTTCCCAAAATACTGCTGACTCCGTAAATGGCGGTGTCTTTCGCCAATGATTTCATTTGTTTTCCCGCCATGCTTTCCCTTTGAAACTATAGAGGTTGATTGATATGCTTAAAAAAGAAATCCCTGTTCGTCAGGACTTTTTCTTCCTAAATGTTTATACGCTAATGGGGTTACTTCCCGCCCACGTGGTGTGCGTTTCAGGAATCCCTCTTTTATAAGGAATGGTTCGTAAACCTCTTCCAGTGTGCCGGAGTCTTCTCCCAATGCGGTTGCAATAGTGGATAAACCCACGGGGCCGCCCTGAAATTTATCGATTATCGTCAATAATATCTTGTTATCCACTTCATCCAGACCGTATTTATCAATATTGAGGGCTTCAAGAGAGAAGCAGGCAATCTCGTGATCGATAGTGCCATTGCCTTTTACCTGAGCAAAATCACGGACTCTGCGTAGCAATGCGTTTGCAATACGCGGTGTTCCACGACTGCGCGATGCAATCTCTCCGGCAGCCTCGTAGGTGCAGGGTACGTTCAGGATTTTAGCCGAACGCTGAATAATGGCGCTTAAAATCGATTCGTCATAGTATTCAAGGTGGCAATTGATTCCGAAACGAGCGCGTAACGGACTGGTGAGTAGTCCGCTGCGGGTGGTGGCACCTACCAGCGTGAACGGATTGAGTGTTAATTGAATGGAACGTGCGCTCGGACCCTTGTCGATCATAATGTCGATGCGGTAATCCTCCATCGCCGAATAGAGATATTCTTCCACAATCGGGCTCAAACGGTGAATTTCGTCAATAAAAAGCACATCGTTCGGTTCGAGCGATGTCAACAATCCGGCCAAATCGCCGGGTTTGTCGAGCACAGGCCCGGAGGTGATTTTGAATCCGACACCTAATTCGTTGGCAATGATGTTGGAAAGAGTCGTCTTTCCCAAGCCGGGAGGGCCGTGGAGCAAAACATGGTCGAGCGATTCGCCCCGCATGCGGGCAGCACTCACAAACACGGAAAGGTTCTCAACGACTTTCGTTTGTCCGCTGAAATCCAGGAAGGAAAGAGGACGGAGAGCGTTTTCGTATTCTTTGTCAGTGTCTGAGCGTGGTTGTTGGTCGCGAATGTCGAAAGATTCCATTGTTAAACTATCGGATAAAGTGGTGCAAAGGTAGCGATTTGTATTTAATGTGTTGCAATTTCGGGTGGTGAAGCTACCTGTTTTAAGTAATCGATGACGGTTCAGAAGCTAAAAACCGGCAAAAAAACGTATCTTTACCTGTTCAAAGTTTGAAAAAATTCTAATATCTAATACATCTATTCAAATGACTCGTTTTTCACAGTCAGTCAGTGCGTTGCGTTCATCGGCCATTCGAGATCTGATGAGCCTGGCCACGCGTCCCGATATGATTTCATTTGCCGGAGGAATGCCCGATAACGAGCTTTTCCCTATTCATGAGGTGCAGGAAATAGTCGATAATTTGTCGGTGAAAGAGCAGCAGGTTGCCATGCAATATGGGCCTACAACCGGTTATCCTCCATTGCTGGAAGCTCTCGGTGAATGGCTTCGGAAGAAAGGCTTCCCGATGGATACCAATAAGCTGATTATTACCACTGGTTCGTTGCAGGCAATTAATATCTGGGCGAAGATGTTTATTGATCCGGGAGATGTGGTGTTGACCGAAAATCCGGCTTTTATCGGGGCTTTGTCTGCATTTGGCTCTTACATGCCAACTATCCACGGTATTAATATGGATGGACACGGTATTTTGATTGACCCGTTGAAAGAAGCATTGAAATTAGACCCCAAGTTCCTGTACATTACCCCTACGTTTCACAATCCTGCCGGTTTGACGTATAGCCCGGAACGGCGCAAAGAACTGCTGGAGGTAATGAATGCAACGGAAGTGCCCATTCTTGAAGATGATGCTTACGGAGAACTTTGGTTTGACGAAGAAGATAAACAGCATATTGTTCCGCTGAAAATTCAATCGGAAAAAGAACAACAAATCTGCTATACCGGCTCATTCTCCAAAATCTTCGGCCCTGGCATGCGTCTCGGCTGGATGCTGGTTGGTGACGAATTTTACCGCAAGGCAGAACTCTGCAAGCAGTGCATCGATGCCTGTTCACCTACATTTACGCAGGTATTGGCACATCGCTTCCTCGTTTCAGGGCAACTTGACAGTTATGTGGCAAGCGTTCGTAGTATTTACCATAAGCGTTGTGAATATATGGTCGATGCCATTAAACGTTACTTCCCGGCAGAAGCTTCGTTTGTGGAACCTAAAGGTGGATTTTACATTTGGGTAAAATTGCCGGAGGGAATTGATGAAATGGAACTACTCAAGGAGGTTATTGCCGAAGGAGCAGTCTTTGTTGTTGGTTCCACATTCGATCCTCAGGGAGCGTCAAACGGATATATCCGTGTTTCTTATTGCAATACGGCAGAAGATAAAATTGAGAAAGGAATCAAAATTATTGGTGATGTGATGAAAAAGATGATGAAATAATCTCTCAATCCATTGCAATCCAAGTTCTGATTATTGTTATTTAAGAAATAAATAGTACCTTTGCAACGTTTTTGCTGTTGGAATGTTTGTGCAACTTCACCGCGAAAGCAATTTAAGCATCTACCCAAAGACCCGTTTTTCAATGAGATATGTGTCTTTTGTGCTTAAATTCAAAGGGATAATAGTTTTACACGATATACTGCCGAGGCAGTGACCGGGAAACCCTTTTGAAGTCCTTTCAATAGGGTTTTTTTATACTTTGGAGTGAGTGTGTTCGAGGGTATAACAGGTTGTAATTCAATGAAAAAATAATTATCTTTGCGGCTAATGCACTATTCGGATAATTTATGATACAAAAGGAACAGATATATCAATTTGTTGAGGCTTTTATCGCTGGCACAGAGAATTTTATTGTTGATGTCAAAGTGAATGCCGAAAACAATATCGTGGTGGAGATTGACTCCGAAAAAGGCATCGATATTGAATATTGTGCTGAATTGAGCCGTTTTATAGAGTCACAACTTGACAGAGAAGTGGAAGATTTTGAGCTGGAAGTTGGTTCTGCAGGTCTTGGTTCTCCGTTCAAAGTGTTGAAACAGTATCAGAAAAATATCGGCAACGAAGTAGAAGTGCTTACAAAAACCGGTAAAAAATTCAGCGCGATATTAAAAGATGCTGCTGAAGATACTTTTACCGTTACGGTCACCAAGCAGGTAAAGCCTGAAGGCGCCAAGCGAAAAATCACAGTAGAAGAAGACGAGGTTTATTCCTATAACGAAGTAAAATACACAAAATATCTAATAAGATTCAAATAGCTATGAGCAAAGTTGAACCTGTCAATTTAATTGACACCTTTTCCGAGTTTAAAGAGCTGAAGAATATTGATCGTCCTACGCTAATCAGTGTGCTCGAAGAGTCCTTCAGAGGCACTTTAGCTAAAATGTTCGGGTCGGATGAAAATTTTGATGTCATTATCAATCCAGATAAGGGCGACTTTGAAATTTGGCACAACCGGGAGGTAGTTGCAGACGATGAAGTGGAAGATCCTGTCAGCCAGATTTCGTTGACCGATGCTAAAAAAATTGACGCGGATTACGAAGTCGGTGAAGAAGTTACCGATGCTGTCGATTTTCTCGGGTTTGGTCGTCGTGCTATTTTGACTTTGCGTCAGACGCTGGCCTCAAAAATTCTGGAACTTCAGAAAGATTATCTCTATAACAAATACAAAGATCGTATCGGTCAGATTGTTACAGGAGAGGTTTACCAAATGTGGAAAAAGGAAATTCTGCTTTTGGATGATGAAGGCAATGAACTGATTCTTCCTAAAACAGAGCAAATTCCGGCAGACTTTTACCGTAAAGGCGATACCGTTCGCATGGTAGTTGTGAAGGTAGACAACCGTAATGGTAACCCTAAAATTATCGTTTCGCGTACCTCTCCATTGTTCCTGCAACGTTTGTTCGAACTGGAAGTGCCCGAAATTCACGATGGTTTGATTACCATTCGCAAGATTGCACGTATTCCGGGCGAAAGAGCGAAAGTGGCTGTCGAAACTTATGACGAACGCATCGATCCGGTTGGAGCTTGCGTCGGTGTAAAGGGAGCACGTATTCACGGAATTGTTCGTGAGTTGCGTAATGAAAATATTGATGTTATCAACTTTACGGCTAATGTTTCTTTGTTTATAGCAAGAGCATTGAGTCCGGCTAAAATATCTTCGATCCGTTTGGATGAAGAAAATAAAAAAGCAGATGTTTACCTCAAGCCCGAAGAAATATCAATGGCTATTGGTAAAAGCGGTATGAATATTCGTTTGGCTTCAATGCTTACCGAATATACTATCGATGTTTACCGTGATATTGATGGCGAAGAGGAAGAAGACATTTATCTCGATGAATTTACAGATGAAATCGAACAATGGGTAATCGATGTGCTTAAGTCTATCGGCTGCGATACGGCGAAAAGTGTATTGGCTATTTCTCGCGAGGAGTTGATTCAACGTACCGACCTTGAAGAAGAAACCATTGATGAGGTGCTGAATATCATCAAAGCAGAATTTGAGGAGTAATAAGGCGTTTTCGAATTTCAGGAGCAGGAACATCTTGAATTGTCTTTGAGTTTGTCGGCTATCACTTTTGCTTATCTTTTCAAACACACTAAATATAAACTATGTCGAGTATCAGGTTAAATAAAGTAGTTAAGGATTTGAACGTAGGACTTTCGACGGCAGTCGATTTTTTGCGAAAAAAAGGTCATGTTGTTGAGGAAAATCCCAACTTCAAGATTTCTGAAGATCAGTATACTATTCTTGTAAAAGAGTTTAGCAACGATAAGGACCTGAAAATTAAGTCAGAACGCGAAACTCAAATGCGCCAGGAGAAAGAAAAGGCTCAAACGATTACTGCTGCCGGTTACGAAGCTTCTGTGTCTAAAGATAAGCCCAAGGTTGAAGCGAAACCTGAACCGAAGTCTGCAACAGAGGAAATCAAGGTGGTCGTGTCGGATGAAATACGTCCTCATATTACCACTGTGGGGAAAATTGATCTGGATGCTCTTGATAAAAAAGCTGCACCGGCTCCTGCTACTCCCGCTCCTGAAAAGCAACCGGAACCAGTAGTGGAACCAGCTCCGGCTCCAGAACCTGAACCCAAACCTGTTGTAGAACAGAAACCTGAAAAAATAGAAGAGCCGGCTCCGGAACCTGTAGTTGTTCCTGAACCCGAATCTCCAAAAGCAGAACCGGTTGTGGTTGAAAAGAAAATTGAAGTTGAAGCCGTGAAAGAAGTGGCAAAAGAGCCTGTGGCTGAAGTAGTGAAGGTTGTTGAAAAACCTTCTGAAGATAATAGTCCCAAAGAGACTGCAGAACCGGAAGTGCAAAATGAAGGTGAAGTGTTCCAGTTGAGACCTACTGTAATAGAACAGAATATAAAGGTAGTTGACAAAATTGACCTTTCTGCTCTCAACCAGCAAACACGTCCGAAGAAAAAGTCAAAAGAAGAAAAACGGAAAGAACGCGTACAACGCGAACAACAAAATACGCCGAATAATCAACAACGTCCGGCAAATCCTTCGTCAGCATCTCCTGCGACTCAGCAAGGATCAGCGAATGCCGACCAGAGAAAAGAAAAACGGAAACGTATTCACAAAGAAAAAGTGGATCTTTCGAAACCGAATGTTCCACAAGGGAATAACCCTGCAAGACCAAATGATAACCGTCACAAAGGTCAGGGAAATATGCCCAAACGTCCTTTCAAACCGGAAGTGAACGAAGAAGATGTTCAAAAGCAGATCAAAGAAACGCTTGCCCGTTTGACAGAGAAAAAGATTAAAGGCTCAAAATATAGAAAAGAAAAGCGCGATAACGTTTCAGCGCGTCAGCAGGAACGTGAAGAAATGGAGCGCGACAGCGAAAATGTACTGAAGCTGACCGAGTTTGTAACGGTAGCAGAATTGGCAACCATGATGGATGTGCCTGTAACCAAAGTTATTGGTACATGTATGAATCTGGGCGTGATGGTGTCAATTAATCAACGTCTGGATGCGGAAACCATCAATATTGTTGCTGATGAATTCGGTTACAAAACAGAATATGTGAGTTCGGAAGTTATTGACGCTATCGCACAGGATCAGGAAGAAGACCGTGCAGAGGATATGGAAGCCCGTCCGCCTATTGTAACTGTGATGGGACACGTTGACCACGGTAAAACTTCATTGCTCGACCATATTCGTAAAGCCAATGTAATTGCCGGTGAAGCCGGAGGTATTACTCAGCATATCGGAGCTTACCATGTAACGCTGGAAAGCGGTCGTGAAATTACCTTCCTTGATACTCCTGGTCACGAAGCGTTTACCGCAATGCGTGCCCGTGGTGCTGCCGTTACCGATATTGCCATTATCATTGTTGCTGCCGACGATAGTGTGATGCCTCAGACAATTGAAGCAATCAACCACGCATCAGCCGCAAATGTACCAATGGTGTTTGCTATCAATAAAATAGATAAACCAGGTGCTAATCCTGAAAAAATAAAAGAAGCGCTGGCTAATATGAACTACCTGGTGGAAGACTGGGGTGGTAAATACCAGTCGCAGGAAATTTCGGCCAAAAAAGGCGTAGGTGTACACGAGTTGCTTGAAAAAGTGTTGCTCGAGGCAGATATGCTTGAATTAAGGGCTAATCCTAATAAACGTGCCACCGGTTCAATCATTGAATCGTCGCTCGATAAAGGACGTGGCTATGTGTCGACCGTTTTGGTAAAAGACGGAACGCTCAATATTGGCGATGTGGTTCTTGCCGGTACTCATTTTGGTCGTGTAAAAGCGATGTTCAACGAACGTAATCAACGCGTGACAAGCGTTGGACCTTCGGAACCAGTACTGATTCTTGGTCTCGACGGAGCTCCTCAGGCCGGTGATACATTCAATGTTATGCCGACAGAACAGGAAGCCCGTGATATTGCCAACAAACGTGAGCAGTTGCAACGTGAACAAGGTCTGCGTACCAGCCGTCACATTACACTGGATGAAATCGGTCGCCGTATAGCTATCGGTAACTTCCAGGAACTGAATGTGATTGTGAAGGGTGACGTGGATGGTTCTATCGAAGCACTTTCCGACTCGTTGATTAAGCTTTCTACCGAAGAAATTCAGGTAAATGTGATTCACAAAGCAGTGGGTCAGATTTCAGAATCGGATGTAATGCTTGCCGCAGCTTCAAATGCGATTATCGTCGGCTTCCAGGTTCGTCCTTCAATGGCCGCTCGTAAATTGGCAGAGAAGGAAGAAATCGACATCCGACTTTACTCGATCATCTATAATGCAATAGAAGAATTGAAAGCTGCTATGGAAGGTATGCTTTCTCCCGAAATCAAGGAAGAAGTGGTGGCTACCCTCGAGGTTCAGGAAGTCTTCAAGATTACCAAGGTGGGTTCTGTTGCCGGATGTATCGTGCGTGAAGGTAAGATTAAACGCGGAACCAAAATACGTCTTATTCGTGATGGTATCGTGGTGTTCAGTGGTGAGCTCGGCTCTTTGAAACGTTTCAAAGACGATGTCAAAGAAGTTGGTAATGGCTATGAATGTGGTTTGAATATAGCCAACTACAATGACATTAAGACGGGAGACCTTATCGAAGGCTACGAAGAAGTAGAAGTTAAGAAAACCCTCTGATTGTAACTAATTTAATTGCAGCATAAATAGACGGCTGCGGATGAAGACCTGAGTCGTTATCCGTGGCCGTTTTTTATATTAATACCGTTTTATGTCGACGTTGGATTGTTTTTTTCTTGTTTTGATGGGAGCCGGAATGATTTTCGGTTTCATAAAAGGAGCCTTTCGTTTGCTGGCAACTCTGGCCGGAATTGTGCTGGGCATCTATTTTGCCCGTTTCTTTTATCAACCGGTTGCTTCGTTTCTGGAAATGTTGTTGCACCTCTCTCCGAAGGTGGCATTGCCTCTTTCATTTTTTGTCCTCTTTGTGGGAGTAGGGCTGGGCTTGTATTTGTTGGGGAGAATGATGACCAAAGTGTCGAAAGCAGTTGCATTGTCATGGCTGAATCGTCTGTGTGGCGGAGCTATTGGTGTATTGCAGGTTGCCTTGGTACTGGGCGTTTTGATAAATTTATATTCGTCGGCGCACCATAAAGTGACCGGTAAAGAGGCCGAAAATGCCCCCGGATCGTTGCTCTATAAGCCCTTGAAACAGCTTCCGGATATCATTCTGCCATACATGGATTTTGACAAATGGAATAAGCCTCCGACGGTCGGGAAGAATGCAAACGATGCAGCTTCTGTGTCGTGAAAAAATGTTATTTTTCTGGGATTCCTTGCTAAAAATGAGTATCTTTGCACTCGTTAAATTCAAACACAATAAACAATAAATACTATGGTAAGCTACAAAGAATTAGGATTAGTAAACACGAAAGAGTTGTTTAAGAAAGCTATCGAAGGCAAATATGCTATTCCAGCTTTCAACTTCAATAACCTGGAGCAAATGCAGGCAATTATTGCTGCTTGTGTTGAAACAAAATCACCTGTGATTTTGCAGGTTTCGAGCGGTGCCCGTAAATATGCAAACCAGACCTTATTGCGTTACATGGCTCAGGGAGCTGTTGAATATGCAAAAGAATTGGGTTATGCAATTCCGGTTGTATTGCACCTTGATCATGGCGATAGCTTTGAATTGTGTAAAGATTGTATCGATATGGGCTTCTCGTCTGTAATGATCGATGGTTCACACTTCCCATACGAAGAAAATATTGCTTTGACAAAGAAAGTAGTAGAATATGCTCATGCTCATGACGTAACTGTAGAAGGTGAGTTAGGCGTGTTGGCAGGTGTTGAAGATGACGTTGTTGCAGAACACCACACCTATACTCAACCAGAAGAAGTAGTTGACTTCGTAACACGTACGGGTGTTGACTCTTTGGCTATCTCTATCGGTACTTCTCACGGTGCTAACAAATTTACACCAGCACAATGTACCCGCGATGCAAACGGTGTTTTGATCCCGCCTCCATTGCGTTTCGATATCCTCGAAGAAATTGAAAAACAAATTCCGGGATTTCCTATCGTATTGCACGGTTCTTCTTCTGTACCTCAGGAATATGTTGAAACTATCAATAAATTCGGTGGTGCATTGAAAGATTCTATCGGTATTCCAGAAGAACAATTGCGTCACGCAGCTTCTTCAGCTGTTTGCAAAATTAACATCGACTCAGATGGTCGTTTGGCTATGACAGCTGCAGTTCGTGAAGTTTTGGCAACAAAACCGGGCGAATTCGATCCTCGTAAATATTTAGGCCCAGCTCGCGATGAGTTGAAAAAACTCTACATGCACAAAACTGTTAACGTTTTGGGTAGCGCAGGTAAAGCGTAATTGACATTGACAATTTATTTATTTACGATTTACAATTTGCTCAGAGGTTGAAACTCTTTTAGAAAGCAGCAGACGAGCAGAGATTATTCGTAAATGGTAAATGTTGAAATAGTAAATCTGAAGAAAAGCCGTCTCGAAAAAGACGGCTTTTTTGTGCTTTCACTAACAAGAAATTATGCCTAATTTTGCAGGTAAAACAGACCATGACCGCTTTCCCACGTTTACATCCTGATTTTTTTAGAAGAGATGCCGTTACTGTTGCCCGGGAGTTGCTGGGTAGAACTATAGTGCGTCGCTTTGAAAACGGAGAAGAAAAACGTTTTGTTATTGTGGAAACCGAAGCTTACATCGGGGAAGAAGATCTGGCCTGTCATGCAAGTAAAGGGCGTACACCACGTACCGAAGTAATGTATCACGACGGAGGTAAAATTTACGTGTATTTGATTTACGGCATGTACTGGATGCTCAATTTCGTTACAGGAAACGAAGGCCATCCGCAAGCGGTACTTATCAGAGGTGTTGATAAGGTAATAGGTTCGGGCAGGGTAGGGCGTTTGTTGCAACTCGACAAATCATTTTATGGAGAAGATTTATGTATCTCGAACCGATTGTGGGTGGAAGATACACCGGTTATAGCCACTTTTGCTACAGCTCCTCGGGTGGGAGTGGATTACGCTAAAGAGTGGAAAGATATGGAATGGCGATTTATTGCCAATGATTGATGTGGTATAATAATCCGAAATGTTCAAGATAGAGTTTGAAATTTTGGAACTTTGAATTTATAAATTTATGGACAGTACAAGACAAGAAAAAATAGGACGGATGTTGCAAAAAGAGCTGAGCAGTATGTTTCTCGGCATTGCGCGCAACTATCCGGGAGTGATGATTACCGTTACCAATGTGCGGATTACCCCCGATTTGAGCATTGCAAAGGTGTATTTGAGTATTTTTCCGGGAGATAAGGCCGAATCAACGCTGGCGCTTATCAAGGAACATACTAAAACAATACGTTATGAATTGGGCGTAAAAATTCGCCATCAGATGCGTGTGGTTCCCGAACTGGCATTTTATTTGGATGATACGCTCGATTATCTTGAAAATATCGACAAGCTGTTAAAGAAATAGGTGAGCATCGAATATATTTAAATTTTCAAATCTCATATTCTCAAATTTAGATTTCTGTGAACTTAGCATTTCATATTGCCCGTCGTTATCTGTTTGCCAAGAAATCGCACAATGCGATTAATATCATTTCCGGTATTTCGGCAGGAGGTGTTTGCGTGGGCACAATGGCAATGATTTGTGTGCTTTCGGTGTTCAATGGTTTTGAAGGTCTTATACAACAGCTTTTCAGTGCTTTTGATCCTGATTTGAAAATTGAATTGGTGCAGGGAAAAGCCTTCGATACGCATACCAAAGAGTGGAATGCGGTACGCCAACTCAAGGATATTGCTTTTTATGACGAAGTAGTGGAAGATAATGCCATGCTTCGGTACAAAGACAAGCAATTGCCAGCAACCATCAAGGGTATTGGAACCCACTTTCAGGCAATGACAGCAATTGACAGTCTGCTTGTGTCGGGCAGTTTTGTGTTGAACGATGGCGTTTTTGAGAATGGTATTATGGGTGTGGGGCTTGCCGGTGCTCTGGGTACCGGTTCTAAAGCACTCGATCCGGTTTTGGTGTATGTGCCTAAACGTATTTCAGCAATTAATCTGGTGAACCCGGAAAATAGCTTCAATAGTGACAAGATCTTTGTCTCAGGTGTTTTTGCTATCAAGCAGGCTGCTTACGATGATAAATATTTTCTGGTTTCACTGCCTTTTGCACGTCGTATGTTTGATTATCCGGATAATGTTGCGACGTCGGTAAGTTTGAAGCTGAAGCCCGGAGTGGAGGCTGATGTTGTGAAGAAAGAGGTAAAGAATATTCTTGGCGATAAATTTTCGGTGTTGAACCGTTATGAACAGCAGAGTGACTATTTTCGTATTATGAAAATAGAAAAGTGGATGACTTATCTTATACTTTCTTTTATTCTGCTGATAGCCGTGTTTAATATTATCGGGTCGTTGTCTATGCTGATTATTGACAAAGAGAATGATATTCAGACCCTGCGAAATTTAGGAGCAGACAATCGATTAATACAACGAATCTTCCTGTTGGAAGGCTGGATGATCTCCGTGGGTGGTGCTTTGCTGGGTGTTGCGCTTGGTGTTATTCTTTGCTTAGGTCAGTATTATTTCGGATGGATCAAATTGCAGGGATCAGGTTTTATTATCGATTCTTATCCGGTGGAAGTGGTTTGGACGGATCTTGCTGTCGTGCTTGTAACGGTAAGTGTGATGGGATTTTTAGCGGCGCTTTATCCGGTACGTTACCTGAGAAAGAACTTGCTTGAAAAAGTGAGATAAACGAGCAAAAAAATATGATAATAAAGAAGGATGTCTTGCAGAAGACATCCTTCTTTGTGTTTTAGAGTTTAATGGTATCTATTGCCCGTTGCACTCGGTTAAGTGTTTCTTCTTTCCCTATAATAGCTGTCAGGTCGAAAATGTGAGGCCCTTTTGATTCTCCAACCAATGCAATACGGAAAGCATTCATCACATCGCCGGTTTTGTATTCCCTGGTGGCGATCCATTCCATTACTTTTGCTTCAGAGTCGGCTTTATCGGTTACAAAGTTGTCCAGTGTTTCAATGAAGACCGACAATTCGGTGAGTTGTTGCGCAGTAAATGGTTTCCAGCGTTTTTGAACGGATTTCTCGTCGTAACTTGTCGGAGCAATAAAGAAATAAGAGGTTGTGTCCCACAATTCACTGATAAAGTTGATGCGCTCGCGCATAAGGACGATTACGTTTGAGATAGTTTCGTTAGTTGCTTCTACTCCTTTTTCTGCTAAAATTGTCTTGAATTTAGCTGCAAGTTCTTCAATCGGTTTTAGTTGCAGGTACTGGTGGTTGAACCATTTCCCTTTTTCAAAATCAAATTTGGCACCACTCTTGCTGCAACGTTCCATCGAAAATTCTTTGATAAGCTCTTCCATCGAGAAAATTTCCTGATCGGAACCGGCATGCCATCCTAGCAATGCCAAAAAGTTGATAACCGCTTCGGGTTCGTAGCCCGTTTCGCGATAACCGCTCGAAATGTCGCCTGTTTTCGGGTCTTTCCATTCCAATGGGAATACAGGGAAACCAAGACGGTCGCCGTCACGTTTGCTGAGTTTTCCGTTGCCATCGGGTTTGAGCAGTAGAGGCAGGTGGGCAAATTGCGGCATAGAATCTTCCCATCCTAGTGCACGGTAAAGCAATACGTGTAGCGGAGCCGAAGGTAACCACTCTTCTCCACGGATAACGTGCGAAATCTCCATCAGATGGTCGTCCACTACGTTGGCAAGGTGGTAGGTCGGCAGGTTGTCGGCCGATTTGAAGAGTACTTTGTCATCCAGAATCGATGAGTTAATAACTACTTCACCGCGGATCAGGTCCTGTACATGTACTTCTTCGTTCGGCTCTATTTTAATACGGACAACATACTGTTTGCCTTCATTTATGCGGCTTTGAACTTCTTCTGCAGATAAAGTCAGAGAATTTTGCATCATGCCACGGGTAGAAGCATCGTATTGAAAATTCTTGATCTCGTTGCGCTTGGCATCCAATTCTTCGGGAGTGTCGAATGCAATATAAGCTTTGTCGTCGTTCAGTAACTGATCAACATATTTACGGTAAATATCTTTGCGTTCGCTTTGACGGTAAGGCGCATGGGGACCTCCCTGTTTCACTCCTTCGTCGATCTTGATGCCCAGCCATACCAGCGACTCTTCGATGTAGGCTTCCGCTCCGGGCACGAAACGGTTCGAGTCAGTATCTTCGATGCGGAGAATCATGTCTCCGCCGTTTTGTTTGGCAAAAAGATAGTTGTATAACGCGGTACGCACCCCTCCGATGTGGAGCGGACCTGTGGGGCTAGGTGCAAAACGAACTCTTACTTTCATTTGTATGGTGTTTATTATATGATTGACTGTGTAATTACCTGTTTTATATTGATTTAATTGTTGTTTTTGGTGTTTCAAACAGACCTGCAAAGATAACAAAAAGGGTTGACCCCCGAAAGATTTACCTCTCTATATCATTTGCTAATTTGTCGGCATGTTTTGGATAAATATCATGGAAATAGGTATTGGTCAGGCAATCCAATATGTTTTATGAAATTATGATACGAAAAATGTATCTTTGCATGACGATTTTCAAGCAGTCGCCGGGCTGATCTTGTTGGATAAACGTTCTTCTTATTTGTCCTGAGTTATGAATCATCTACTGTATGTATTGTTGACAAATGCATTGGCAGCCTCCTGTCTGATTTTTGCAATCATATTTATTACACTACCATTGCCACCAAATGCAGGATTGAAGAACTATCGCATCTCTTTGCGCATATTGTTTGTCGCTTATGTTGCTTCCGCTTTTATTGCGGTTGTCGATAAAGTATTGGTGAATGTATTGTCAATGATACTTCTTTCCATGTGCTCTTTTCTGATCTTGCTGTTTTCAACGGCGTTGATCAATTTGTTGCATCCGGAACGAATCACCCGAAAGTTTATACTCATACATATTTCGCCTCTTGTATTCCTCAATCTTTTGTATTGGATCGGAGCAATAAAATTTGGTAATCCCATGCTTGGAAGTTTGTCTCAGGTGATGCAGAATTTGATTCATCCTCAAATTTTAATCCGGATTGCCACTTGGCTGATGTGTGTGACGCAACTAGTCTATTTTGGTCGTTCTTTTAAGAAGGAAGCAACATTGTATAACTCCCGGCTGGACGAGTGTTTTTCTGAAAATATGAAGCTGCATTTACCCTGGGTTCGCATTTGTTATGATGGAGCCCTGTTGCTTGGAGGATATGCGTTGGTCATAAGTTTAGTCAATTCACCGGTTGCGTTGATGACTTTCTTTTCAGTTCTTGCTGTTTTCTTTATTGTGTTTGGGGTATGTTATATTCAATATCCCCGCACGTACGTGCAGATTGAACAGGTGTTTCATCCATTGACGCCGGAAATTGGTCAGGTTCCAAAACAACGACATTCCTGGGGAAAGCTAAAAAAACAGGTGCTGGATCAGAAATATTATTTGGCACCTAGTGTAAGTATAGAAGAAATGGCGCAGCTGCTCCAAATTGGCCGGACGACATTGTCCGGGTTTATCAACAAGGAAGAAGGGGTGAATTTTAATGCATGGGTAGGGTCGTTGAGAATAGAAGAAGCAATGCGGATTTTTCGGGAAAACCCACAGCTTTCCATTGCTCAGGTGTCTGAATTGGTGGGTTACAGTGAACCCTCAAATTTTAGCCGTCAATTTAAAATGATAACCGGTGTTTCTCCTTCCGAATGGTACCGTCAGAGACAGCAATCGTTGTAAAACAGAATTCTATCGTTTGACAATCAAATCTTGTTTTTTTGTGTTTTTAGGCAAACTTATCAATTTTGATGGTGGTTTTGTATGAATTGATAAATGAGCATATGTGCAAAAAGCGTACTTTTGTCATCGAAAATTGAACGATATTTCAAAAGAGGCATTCGAACCAAATGTCTTTTGGAAAATAGAAATTTTTGAATCTAAAGAGAAAAATGAAGTGTATGGCCAACCTCAGAAGTTAATTCTGAAGGTTGGTCTTTTTTTTATGAAATGATCAATACAATTTAGATTGCAACCTGAATCATTTTGTTTGGAGAGTAATAGCTTTTGTGTTCTTGTTGCAAGACGTAACCTCGTTTTGTTGCATGGATATTTCTCTGTTCCAGACTAGGCGGGTATATCATGAGCTAAATTTATCTCAATGATAAAAGTAGAAAAACAAAAAGGGTTGACCGTGAGGCCAACCCTTTTCTATATAGTTTTGATAAGCTTAGATTGATAGTGTATGTAGCACGTCCATCAGGCTTGAATTGACAGGTTTTTCGTCCTTGATGGCTTTGATAAACGGAACGTAAACGATTTCGTTGTTCACGATACCAATCATTACATTACGTTGGTCAGCTAACAAGGCGTCTACCGCAGCAGTTCCCATGCGACTTGCCAATACACGGTCGTTGGCCGTGGGAGATCCTCCGCGTTGAATATGGCCGAGTATGGTGACGCGGCAATCGAATTCGGGATGAGCCTGCTTAACTTTGTCGGCAACAGCCATAGCTCCGCCGGTAATGTCGCTTTCGGCAACCAATACAATACTACTGTTTTTTGATTTACGGAAGCCTTGTTCAATCAACTGAGTCAACTGGTCGGTGCTGGTGGTGATTTCCGGGATGATGGCGGCTTCAGCTCCGGAAGCAATAGCTCCGTAAAGAGCGAGAAATCCTGCATCGCGTCCCATTACTTCTATAAAGAAAAGACGTTCGTGCGAACTGGCAGTGTCACGTATTTTGTCGACAGCTTCCACAACAGTGTTTAATGCTGTATCGTAACCGATCGTGTAGTCGGTTCCGTAAAGGTCATTGTCGATGGTGCCGGGGATACCAACGATGGGTATGTCATTGTAGATTTGTCCGAAGATACGTGCTCCGGTAAAGGTTCCGTCTCCTCCAATTACTACTAATGCGTCGATCTCTTCGCGCTTAAGAGTCTCGTAAGCGGTCTGCATTCCTTCGTCGGTTTTAAATTCCATGCTTCGTGCCGACTTGATGATGGTACCTCCCTGTTGGATAATGTTACTTACATCCTGAGTCTGAAACTCTTTTATCTCTCCTGAAATAAGACCTTTATAACCGCGATAAATCGCTTTTACACGGATGCCATGATAGATGGCTTTACGAGTTACTGCCCTGAGTGCAGCATTCATGCCAGGGGCATCGCCTCCCGAGGTAAGTACCCCGATACATTTTAGTTGATACATGACCGTTTTGATTTAATCGTTTGTTACACTTGCAATCTTTTCTAATTCTTTGGCAACTTCTTCCATCAGCCATTTGGGTGTGGAAGTGGCCCCACAGATTCCTACTGTGGTTACGCCCTTTAATAAAGACGGAGTGATATCTTCAGGGGTAGATATTAGATGTGAGTTGGGGTTAACAGCTTTGCATTCGTCAAACAGAGCTTTGCCGTTTGAACTTTTTTTGCCGCTCACGAAAAAGACTATGTCGTGTCGTACGGCAAAGGTACGAATATTTGGAATACGATTTGATACCTGACGGCAAATTGTATCGTAAAATTCAAAGGAAACGGACGGATTAATTTTCTTTTTGATAGTTTCTACCAGTTTGTTGAACCCTGCGATTGATTTTGTGGTTTGAGAGAAAAGACAAATGTTTTTGTTCAAATCCACACGGTCGAGGTCTTCAATATGTTCTACCACGATAGCGCTGTTTTCTGTTTGTCCAACCAGACCGTTTACCTCTGCATGTCCGATTTTTCCGTAAATGACAATTTGCCAATCCTCTTTGGGATGGGTTTCGTAAGCATTCTTGATGCGTTGCTGCAATTTCAGCACTACCGGACAGGTGGCGTCAATCACCTGAATGTTATTAGCTTTTGCGGCCAGATAGGTGGCCGGGGGTTCACCATGTGCACGAAAAAGAATACGGGTATTCTTTAATTTGGAAAATTCTTCGTGTTCAATAGTCCTTAAACCCCTTTTGCTGAGACGTTCTACTTCGCTGCCATTGTGTACGATATCTCCCAGACAAAATAGGGAGTCATCTTTGTCCAGTTCCTGTTCGGCTTTGGTAATGGCATTGACAACCCCAAAGCAAAATCCGGAACCGGAATCCATTTCTATTTTTATCATTGTATTATTCTGTTAGTAAATAAATCGGAACCGTCTCTTAATGTTAATGAATTTGCCTTTTCATGCAATCGAATTCAACGAGAGAACTTGTTTCCATACGGTTTGGAATGAGCGCTTTTGCACTCTAAACTTGTGCAAAATTAACACACAACGCACAAAAATGAGCATACACATCCACATTTTATTGATTATCTTTGCGTAGCTTTTTAATATTTTGTAAAATCAGTCAGTGTGTTGATACTGACGGTTCAAACAACAAATCATTCATTATGCTTACAATAAAGAATTTACATGCCAATATAAACGGAAAAGAGATTTTGAGAGGAATTAACCTGCAAGTTAACGAAGGCGAGGTTCATGCTATCATGGGACCGAATGGTTCGGGCAAAAGCACCCTGTCAGCTGTACTTACGGGTAATCCATTGTTTACTGTTACCGAAGGAGAAGTGATTTTTAACGGGAAAAACCTGTTGGAGATGGCTCCTGAGGATCGTTCACGCGAAGGAATCTTTCTTAGTTTTCAGTATCCGGTCGAAATTCCGGGTGTCAGCATGACCAATTTCATGCGTGCGGCTATCAACGAACATCGCAAATATAAAGGAATGGATCCTATCTCGGCTTCAGATTTTCTCAAACTGATGCGCGAGAAGAAAGAGTTCGTGGAATTGGATAGCAAACTGGCTAATCGTTCGGTAAACGAAGGATTTTCGGGTGGGGAAAAGAAACGGAACGAAATCTTTCAGATGGCAATGCTTGATCCGAAACTCTCTATTCTGGATGAAACGGATAGTGGTCTTGATATTGACGCCCTCCGCATTGTGGCAAGTGGCGTAAACAAGTTGAAAACCGATCATAATGCTTGCATCGTGATTACTCATTATCAACGTTTGCTCGATTATATCAAACCAGATATTGTGCATGTTTTGTACAAAGGACAGATCGTGAAAACAGCTGGTCCGGAACTGGCGCTTGAGCTGGAAGACAGAGGTTACGACTGGATCAAACAGGAAATTGATGCCCAGTAGTCATTGACAATTTAATCATTTACAATTTGCGATGCGGCCGGTTTTATGAATCGGACTTTATTCTTAAATTGTCAAATCCCCAAATTTTCAAATTAAACTTATGTCAATAGAACAATCCTATATAGAACTATACAAGGAACACCATGCCGACCTTAAAAAGCCTTGCGCCGATGTGTTGAATGCCGGTCGTGATGAAGCTTTTACCCGTTTTGAGAGCCTGGGGTTTCCAACCACCCGCAACGAAGATTATTTGTATACCGATTTGGGTAAAGCATTTTCGGTCGATTACGGTTTGAATCTGAATCGTCTGTATATCCCGGTAGCGTTTCGTTGCGATGTGCCAAGTATCAATGGCTATCTCTATTATGTAGTCAACGATAGCTTTTACGCAACCCAGCAACAGCCGGAATTACCTGAAGGTGTAATTATCTGCGGATTGAATGAAGCTGCACAAAAATATCCCGAACTGGTAGGCAAGTATTACAATCGTCAGGCTGCAAATGCGAAAACCGCAACAATGGCATTTAATGAAGCTTTTGTTCAGGACGGTTTTTTTATGTACGTGCCGAAAGGAGTAGTATTGCCCAAGCCCGTTCAATTGGTGGATATTATGCGTGCGGATGTTGACTTTATGGCCAACAGTCGCAATCTTGTCATCATTGAAGAAGGTGCAAAAGCTCAGCTACTCGAATGTGCACACACGCAGGATCCGGTACAATTCCTGTGCAATCGCGTTACCGAAGTCTTCGTGGGAGAAAATGCCTCATTTGAATATTATTCGTTAGAAAATACGCATAACAAAACGACCAATATCAGTTCGTTAATGGTAAAGCAGGAAGCTTCGTCGAATGTTTTGATTAATGCGGTTACACTTCACAACGGGCTTACCCGCAATAATGTGCAGGTGGATCTGGATGGTGAAAATGCCGAAGTAATGCTTTGCGGTATGGCTATTGGCGATAAAAATCAGCAGGTGGATAATTTTACGCTGATTAATCATAACTCGCCGCATTGTCGTAGTCACGAATTGTTCAAATATGTGCTGGACGATTCAGCTGTCGGAGCTTTTGCCGGAAAGATTTACGTTGCTCCGGGCGCTCAGAAAACAGAAGCGTTGATGACCAACAAGAACCTGTGTGCAACACCTACTGCTAAAATGAAAGCCAAACCACAACTTGAAATTTATGCAGACGATGTGAAATGTTCCCATGGTGCAACGGTAGGACAATTGGATGAAGCAGCACTCTTCTATATGCGTTCCAGAGGTATTTCGGTAAAAGAAGCCAAATTGTTACTCAAGTTTGCTTTTGCTGCTGACGTGATTGAAAATATTCGCATCGATGCGTTGAAAGACCGGATTCACTTGCTGGTTGAAAAGCGATTCAGGGGAGAACTTTCCAAATGTGCCGGTTGCGTCATTTGCCAATAAAATAGGTTCATATTATCTCATAATAAAAGCCCGTGATTAAGGACACAATCCTGTAATCACGGGCTTTTTTGTTGCTATAGAGCAGAATTGATTTCAATCCGGCAAATCTGGCTCGGAAGTTGAAGTTCAATTAGCGGAATATTGCTTGTCGTCGTTCGTACGATGTGACAGTAAATATGATGGCTGCGGCGATGGTGCAAGTGATAACCGGTAATATCCACCATCCTAAAGTATCCAATATTGCCATGAAAACGCGGAATACCCGATAATAGTTACCAGTAAGGATTACAGTTAGCGTGCTGATGATTCCAAATATCCACACTAAGCCCGGGGTGCGTTGTTTTTCCGGCAGACGATGGATTACCTTGTCGGAAAATCCTTTGTCGGCAACATCCATCTTGTGTTCTGCAAAAAACTGTTGCAATTGTTTATCGTTCATGTTCGTCATTTTTGTCTGTCTTTTTATTGCAAATGGTGTGCCAGTTTGGTTTTGCCGGCAGAAACATACGATTTGAGAGTTCCCAGTGGGCATTTCATTACTTTTGCTGCCTGGGAGTGGCTCATTCCCTCCATGTAACAGAGTAGGATCGCCGTTCGTTCTTCCTGACGCAATTTACGCAAAGCATCGTAAAGATCGCTTTTTTCAGCCGAAAAATCGTTGTCGACAGAATGCCATCGGTCTACTTCGTCCAGAGAAGTTTCGTTTTGATGCTTTTGGGTACGTACTGAATCATAAAATACGTTGTAAGCAATGCGAAACAACCAGGTGGAGAAACCCGAAAGCCCTTGAAACGACTTCAGCTGTAAATATGCCTTGATAAATGTTTCCTGCGCCAGATCGTCACTCAGAGATGAATCGCCCATCGTCAGGTTCAGAAAGAACCGGCGAATAGGCGATTGATATTTTCTGACAAGCGGATCGAAAGCATCTTTGTTGCCAAGCAACGTGACTTGCATGATCCACTTCAGGTCATCCGCGTTACTCATCTTTAGCCGAGTTCGCTTTGTCTTTCTTTTCTACAAAGTAACTGATCATGTAGGCAATTCCTATAAATAAAGGGATTAACCCGAAGCCCCAGGGAGAATGTTGACCCATCAGAAAGATACCTCCGATTGAGATTCCCAAGCCGGCGCCTATCCAGATCGCACCTTTCAGAAAATGACTTTTGGGTTCTTCTTCAGGACGGCGGAAGAAGCTTTCAGGGAGGTCTTTGCCTGCTTCAAGCGCTTTTTCATACAGTTGAATCATGCGTAACTCTTTCATACGTTTGTTGCGAACAACAAAGAATACAATGAGGATAGCAGTCAGGAAAGGCATTAAGGAAATTAATACGATTCCTGCACTGGTTAGTTTTGGCTCATCATTGTCGTACGAATGTCTTTTTTCATTTTCATAAAGCTGTTCAGAGGCTTGTTCCTGACGTTGTTCGTCATTGATCGCCTGATCGCTTTTATTTGCCTGATATATACTGTCTTTAATTGCTGCGTCGGTGCTTGTGGAAACCGGAGTAGCATTTAAGCTGAATACAGCCAATAAGGTAAATAATAATAGAAATCCAAGTTTTTTCATAATAGTAATCTTTTGAGGATGGAACTTTTACTCATTAGACGTAATTCAATGTCGGTTTGGATGAGCAGTGGTGATTTTTTTTGAAAATAATTTTATTGCAATAATGCAACCGCTTTTTTCTTGAATTCCGTAGGTGTAATTCCTTCCCGTTTAGAAAATACGCGGGTGAAGTATGATTTTTCGTTGTAGCCGACTTCGAAACCAATTTCGGATATGGTCTTGTCGGTACTGACGATTAATTGCTTGGCTTCTATTAATTTCCGGTCTTCGATAATTTCAGATACACTTTTGTCGAATACCGAACGGCAGATCAGGTTCAGATTGCGTGCTGAGGTGTTGAGTTGATCTGCATAAAACTGTACACTTTCAGCTTGTTTGTAATTAGTTTCAACCAGCTTGAGAAATTTGTCGAAAGTAGAAATGTAGCTGTTACTGGCCGTTTTTGACTCTGCTATTTGTAGTGTATGATCGGAATCTATTTGGATCAATAGTGCAAGTAAAAGATGTTTTATTACTTGATAGCGTGGAGGATTGGCCGTGAAATCCTCATAAATAAGTGAGCATAAGGTGTCGAGTCGATTATGACACGTGTGTTGAGGAAGTGAATAATGAATGGTGTCGGCAAAATTGGAATAAAAATGGAAGCTACTTTGAGGTGCAAATTCATTCTGATATTGTATGAGCCAGCCGCGGGTTTGCAGGTCGGGCATAAACTGATGAATTTTCCCTTTGGAAACGTAAATAATAGCAGGCGACAGGATCGTCTGTTTCCTGAAATCAATAAAATGTTCGGGCGTGCCCTCCAGTAAAACGATCAGTTCTTCGTATTCATGCCGGTGAGGAGCCGGAGGATCTTTTACAATCTCACCGATGGTTGCGGCATCAAGCTTGTATATCAGGAATGGTTTATCCATGAGAATATAGTCAAATCCGGCACCTTATTCAGATGCCGGATTGTTGTTCATAATAAAACTGTTTTTAATTGTTCCGAATGCTCTTTTGTGTTTACTTTTTCAATGACATGGGTTATCACTCCTTGTTCGTTAATGACGAATGTGGTGCGGACAATGCCCATGTATTTTCGTCCGTACATGCTTTTTTCAGCCCATACTCCAAATGCAGAAGCCAACTCTTTTTCTGTGTCTGCTAAAAGAGTAAAGTTCAGACTGTATTTGGCAATGAATTTCTGATGTGATGAGGGACTGTCGGGACTCACACCAACGATCTGATAACCCTGTTGGGCCCATTCGTCCAAACCATTATTCAGACTGCATGCTTCGGCGGTACATCCCGAAGTATTGTCTTTGGGATAAAAATATAAGATAGTCTTTTTGCCAATCAATGAACTTGTGCTGAATGGTTCTCCGTTTTGATCCTGTAAAGTTACAACAGGCAATTTATCTCCTTTTTGTAGCATAATAGTAGTGTTTTTAAGTAAAAAAATAACCGTTTCGGATTTTACCGCAAACGGTTACAAATATACTATATCGGGCACAGGTTTTACAACAATAATTAAGCAAAAATGTTGGGTGGACTGGTTAGAAATACCAGTCGCGTTGATTGTCACAACTACCGCAAATAGAACTGGTCTTGTTTGGAATGCGGTATTCCAGCATAAATTCATGCGTTCCTGATTGGTTTGTATTCAGTTTAAAATCATAATCGTAAGAATAGCCAATCCGGAAATTACTTGTGATGTTGACGCCTAAAAGTAATGATAATTGTTGGGTCGTTCGGTAACTAAGTCCAATGTCGAAAAGCTCACGGGGGCCATCCGAAAGGCCGGTGGGGCGCTTAAACCGTATCATGGAGTTGGCTTCAAGCACTGTCAGGTTGTTTCTGTTTGCGATTTCAGAACCAAAACTAAAATTAAAATATTCAGAGTTGGTGTTTTTGTAAATAGCGTATAAGTACCTGTGATTAGTGTTTTGAAATAAATTGCTGTTTTTTGAAATGGCAAAAAGGTGCGTGGTCGATAATCCCAATATGAGGTATTTGGTTTGAATTTCTATCCCGAAGTTGGCATCCGGTTTGTAAGTCGTCAGATCAGAATAAACCAGTGTCGGGTCGGTAGTGTCTGTCGGATCGTATTTGGATCCGTTTATAGTCCGGGCAAAAAGTCCCGCCGACAGCCCCAGAGCAATAGACCAGGAGTCGAGATCTTCATTGGGAGACATACGGTATGCGTAGGTAACCGTAGGATTGAGTACGTTGGTTAATCCTATGTTATCGTTGATGACGGAAATGCCAAAAGCAGAACGCAGGTCATGAATGTATTCCGAAGCCTGTACGTTAATGACAGTGGGAGCCCCGCTGATGCCTGTCCATTGATGCCGAACATTACTGAAAAGGTATAAGTATTCCGTTTTGGCAATTGAAGCCGGATTGTAATTGGCTCTGTTGTTCCAATGGGTAGTCATACTAATGTCAGCCTGTGCAAATGCAAAACTGCTATGAAATATAACCATAAGGGAAATTGACGTAACCAGTAAAAATCTCTTCATATTCTCTTATCGGATTAAGGTGATGTACCCTTTGATTGTTTGTTTCTGATTGTTATAATCAGTGTAATGTATAATGTAAAAATAAGTGTCCGGTTCCAATCTCTTCCCTTTGTAGGAACCGTCCCAACCATTACTTTCCTTTGTTCCTGAATAAACCAAAATGCCGTAACGATCATAAACGTCCATTTCGTAATTGGGCATAAAGTAATCGTTGTACTCGTCTCCGTTTGGTGTAAATACATTCGGAACAAACGGCTCTAAAAGAATTGACGTTGTTCCTGAATTTGTGCAACCGTAGACGGTGTCACTGTCTTTGAGCGCTATTGTATAAAGAGCTGACGGTAGATTCTGGTTATAGTAGTGAATAACTGAATTGCCCGTCGATACACCAGTGTTGTCTCCAAAAGTCCAGTTGTATAATACGCTTGGCTCCTGGTTGATGGAGCATGAGACTAAGTTTCTCTTAGAATTTATGGTGTTTGGTGAGACTGTGAAATTTATCAAAGGTAATACTTTTTCTTTGACATTGTACGGGGAGGTTCGGGAACAGCCCCATTTGTCAGTTGCGATAACGGTGTAAGTGCCAGCTTTGTTGGTGGTTATAGTGTCAGTTAAAGCTCCATTGTTCCATCGATACGTGAGTGGCGTTTTTGCAATGCCTGTCTGTTTGTTCATGTTTACATACCAACCGGAAGCGTATAGTTTTGTGCTATCGCCCGTACAAAACCAGTTATGTCCCTGAATTGAATCCATCCATTCGCTTTCGTCTGAAATGGTGGTGTAATGTTTGTTGGATGTGCAGTTATGCGTAGAGTCGTATCCTTTTACCCAGTAGGTTCCTGCCGGTAGACCCGATTTGATACTGTCAATATTAAACGTGCCGGGATTAGTACTCCATTCATACGTCCAGGCACCGCTAGCCCTTAGTTTTCCGGTTGAACTGCCAATGCAGATCGAGTCTTGATCGGCTTTGAGGCCGACCAGATCGGTGTTTATTGATTCAACATCTTTTATTGTGTCGATCGAACAGGTAGATGGAGGATTGTATACAATAAGTTTTACCGGGTGATGCCCCGACGTGGTATAGTGATGTATGTGTGTGCCTGATATTGTGTCGTTCGTGCCATCTCCATAATCCCACCGAAAAGCAAGTCTACCGCGATTTGTTGTCGATTGGTTTGTGAATTCTACGTTATTGTCTGTACACGTGCCAACCATTTTTGCGGTGAAAGAGGCAACTGGTTTGTATTTCAGAATAGTTGTGGAAAGAGAGTCTATACAGCCGGTGGCCGACCGCATAATGCAATGATAAATTACACTATCTTTTCCACTCATTGGCACGGCAAGCGTTGATAGGGTTGTGTCTGTGTTTGCTACCTTGTTTGTATTTACATCACGCCATCGATAACTCTCGAATCCGGTCGGAGCTGTTAATCTTGCCGTGTCGGAAGATCCACAAAAGTCGGTAGAGATTTTCATCGGCTGATAGTCGGCTACAAAATAGACATAGCCAAAATGAAATCTTCCGGTACAGTCGGTGGACATAAATTCGAGTGTGATGGTTTGTCCTTTATAAGCCGAAAGATCAGCTCCAACAGTAGTCCAGTCTCTCCATTGGATTTGAGGCGCAATTGAAAGGATTGAATTAGTGGAGGTATAATTTTGGAATCCTTTAACCGTATTGCTTGAAGAGTACACATCATAGTTTGTGCAAGTGTTGATTTCATTGCCAGATGAATCGTAAAGGGTGAGTTTGAAGCGGGGTTCCACTAATGCGGAATGGTCAGATGCATATTGCAATACACAGGCAAATTTCATTATAAGGAGGGCATTGGTCGAATCTACAGCTAATTTGTATTGCAATTTTTGTTGCCAGCATCTAAATCCCATGTTGTTTCCTTGAGTTACATCAGCAGATGTAATAACATCGCCTAATCTTGCTGAATATTTATAACCTTTGGGAATAATCTTTAGTAAATATCCTACTGTTGGATCATATGCTGTAGTATCTGACATGATTACCTGTCTTCTGCTGTTTGGTAAAGCTACCTGCACCCAAGGAGTGTTGCTGGTTGGTACATCAGTGCTGTAAACTCTTGTGTATCCAGTCCATCCGGTAAAGTTTCCGTTCTCAAATCCAAGGTTAATCAGATTGGAATTTGCACCGAATAAACCTAACGAGATAATTGTTAAACAGACTATAAGTCCAATTATGAGATAGTGCCGTTTTTTCATGCTATTGGGAGTCTTTGGTTCAATGAAAGCAGATCGCGTTTATATTATGAATCTGCCCGTGTGACAGGTAAATGATTAGTTTTTACAGTTTTTGTGAATCGCTGTAAAGAGGGCACGTTTACAGCTTTTTATCTGGTTAACTATTAACTGATAATTTAAAACTCACCAAAGGGTTGTATTATTGTTTGTTGTTGTGTAAAAAATAAATTTTTATTATCGGACTAAGGTTACAAAACCTTTAGCCGTACGTAACTGGTTTTGGTAATCGACATAATGCAGCACGTAAAAATAAGTGTCAGGATCCACCTTGATGCCTTTGTATTTACCATCCCAACCTTCACTGTCCTTGTTTCCTTTGTATAACAATATGCCATGCCGGTCAAATATTTCAAGGTCATAATTTGGCATGAAATAATCATTGTGCGAATCTCCGTTGGGCGTAAATACATTAGGGATAAAAGGTTCCATGATGATACTTTGGCTTGCTTGGCTTCTACATCCATAAATATTGTTGATGGCCGTAAGCATAATATCGTACTTGCCAATCCCGCTATTCCCTGAATAATAGTGAGTAAACAGAACTCCCTTTTCAGTAGTTTTGTCCCCCATGTCCCAATCATAAGTCATGTCATCGTTTTCCGGAGTAATGGAACACACCACCTGATTGTGTTTGGTGTTGATAATTGCCGGGTCAATGCTGAAAGATGTGGATGGAAGCGGTATCTCTTTAATATCATCAGACCACGAAAGCTGACACCCTCTCTTGTTGGTCGCAATGACCTCATATTTGCCGGGTTTGCTGATGGTGATAGACGGGTTGTTTGGTTTTTGTGAATTCCATAAATAGGTTATTCCGTCGCCTGATGCAACAAGAGTGGTGCTGTCTCCGGTACAGAAAAAGGGATCTCCACATACATCTAAATTCCAGATTGGTTCTTCCGTAATCTTGAGTGGTATTCTTGTGTTGCAAACCTCGTTTTTTGCGTAGCCGATTAGTTCTATTGTTCCTCCGGGGCTTCCTACCAGCAATGAGTCTTGGGCGCCTGTCATAGAACCATCTATCTGAATCCATTTGTAATGATCGGCGCCATAACCTTTAAGGGTTGTCGTAAGATTCGGACAATAGGTGGTGTCACCTTTTATTCCGATTAATGGCGGATAAAAAATCTCAATCATCGTATCTTTGGATGCCGTGCAGGTAGATGGAAAGCTGGTAATTTTGAGGCTTATCTTTTGCATTCCGGATGTGGAAAAGGTATAGGTAGTATCGGCTGCAGCCGAAGTCTTTCCATCTCCAAAATCCCATTGATATGAAAGGGTTGCGGAGGTGTCGGAAGGATGAAGCGCGTCCGCTACCGAATTGTTTGTGAATTTGACAGTGTTGGTTTGGTTTGTGCAGCCTGTTGTTGTGAATTTGAAGTCGGCAATTGGTTGTATTCTTTTTATGGTGGTGGATAAGCTGTCGTTGCATCCGGCTTCGGTTGTGAAAATGCAGGAGTATATTTCCCCTTCTTTGGCGTTGGGAACTTTACATTCATAATTTGATCCGATTATATTGCCATTGTGTTTCCATGTGTAAGATTTGAATCCATCTGGTGCTGTCAGGGTGGCATCTTCGTTGTTTCCACAGAATTTTGTAGTAATATATAATGGCTGTGAATCCACTACAATGTATGCATAGCCGAAATGTCCTCCCGGGGTACAATCCATTGTGGTAAATTTAATCGTGACGTCTTGTCCTTCCATCTCTTTTAGGTTGGCAGATATTGCTTTCCAGTCACGCCATCTGACAATTTGTTGTGTTGTGGGTAGCGTAACTTGTTGCATGTTGTCAAGTGTCAATGTGTTTTCGTCAAATTTGTTGCAAAAATTTGGAATTTCTTTTCCGGTTTTGTCTAAAATAGAAATGATGAAGCGCGGCATTTGTTCTTCAGTGTGTGTCGATTGTGTTGGTTTCGGCATTTCAAGCACAACTGCAAATTTGATGGTAAGTAATTCGTTCGAAGGGTTGACATTAAGCGTATATTCGAGACTTTGATCTCTCCCATTAGGGCTTCCATTCTTGTAAGACCCAAGTCGGGCACTGTATTTATAGCCAGAAGGAATGGTTTTTAATTGGCTGTTTGTGTAAAGGTCGTAGGCGGTTTGGTCTGACATGAGGACAATGCTGGGGTCATTGGGGAGAGTTACTACAGTTGGAGTCGTTTTGACACCACCGTTTGAAGTATAATAAATCCAAGTTTTACCTGTCCAGCCTGTAAATCCGTTTTCAAAGCCAATGTTTTTTAAGTTTGGATTTGTAGCAGAAAGAAAATTGGATAAAAATAAAAATAAAAAAAGGATGCTTCCCTTAGTCGATTTTGGCAGAATCATGAACCGTGCATATAAATAGATGCACAAAGTTAAGTTTTTTGTTAGATTCGACAAATCAACACGAAAATATCTTTTTTATTGTCAGTAAAATGACGTTTATCGTACCAACATGACACAGCCTTTTTTGATTTGTGCAATATTGTTGGTGTCAATATATCGTAAAAGGTAGAAATAAGCATCAGGATCCAGTTTCGTTCCTTTGTAAGTCCCGTTCCACCCCTGATTGCCATTGTAGATAAGAATTCCGTTGCGATCGTAGATCTGAAGGTCGTAGTTCGGCATAAAGGTATCATTGTACCCATCATTATTCGGAGTGAAAACATTGGGGACTTTCAGGTCGAGTACGATGTTTTTTGTGAACGAATTAGCACAACCATACTGGTCGACAGCATTTAGAGTAATAGTATACCCTGTGCCGGAATTCGATACATTGTATTTGTGTGTAAATGTGGAGCTGTTGGTAACGGTGCCATCCCCAAGTAGCCATTCATAATTAATATCGTCTTTTGTGGTAATGTCGCCTGATATAACCGGGTTTCGCAGGTCTAATTTATCCGGTGTTAGTCTGAAGTTAACTTCCGGCAATGGAATTTTGGAAACATGCATTGAAGTTTGAGCCTTGCATCCGTTTTTGTTGGTTCCGGTAACAATGTAGGTGCCTTCCGTGTTGATTGTAATTGTTTGTGATGAGCTTCCATTGTTCCATTGATAAGCTGCTGCTCCCGAGGCAGTAAGAGTGGTAGTCGCATTTGCGCAAAACAATGAGTCGCCGGTTATGCCTGGTTTCCACTCGCTTTCTTGCAGCACTTCTGTGGAAACTACATCTGATTTGCATCCTTCGGTTGTAATTCCGGTGACAGAGTAAATTCCTGCTGCAGAAACATTTATTGATTGCGATGTTTCGTTTGTGTTCCATGTGTAAGTGTCAGCTCCTTTCGCTGTTAGAATAGTGGAGTTGCCGCGACACAATATTTTTGATCCTGTAATAGAAACTGTTGGCAATGTTTTTTCTTTAACTTTTACGAATGCCGTGTCTTTGGATCCGTTTTCTTTCCAGCCTACGACGAAGAATGAGCCGCTCTTGGATATGCGAATCGATTGGGTTGTTTCGCCGGTGCTCCAGTGGTATCTGATTCTTCCATTGGCTGTTAGGGTTGTGTTTTGGCCGTGACAGAATGATGGATCGCCATTAATAGAGAGAGGAACAGCTGGTTTATCGTCGATATCTAAGCTTTGGCTGCTCCTGCATCCGGAGGGTGATGATACAATTTCTAATGTTATGTGGTGTATCCCGGCAGAAGTGTATGTATGTGTGGGATTTGGGTCGAAGGAAGAGGTGCCATCTCCAAAATTCCAGGTAAAGTCAGAGATCGTTCCGTTACTAGTAGTAGAGGTGTTGATGAATTTGTAAGTCCTGTTTTGAGCATCAAGCAATAAACATTTAAAGGATGCATTGGGAGTCGTTCTTACTATTGAGGCGGAAAGCTCAACCTGACAACCCATAACGGAGTTGAAAGAACAGTTGTATTGATTTCCAAGTGTGGCATTATTTACCGTGAGAACCCGGCCTTTAATATTGCCGGGTGTCCATACATAGTCGGAGAAGCCTTCGGGAGCTTCAAGCCGGGCATCAGTGTCGTCTTTACAATAATTGACGGATATCTGCATCGGGTGACATTCTGCCACGAAGTAGGCATAACCAAAATGTCCTTGTTTGGTGCAATCTTCAGAGGTGAAAGTGAGGGTTACTTTCTTTCCGTAAAAAGGCATGAGATTTGCGGCAGCTGTTGTCCAGTCTCTCCATACAATCATCGTTACATTGTCAGAGTCGCGTGAAAATCCGTCAGGATAATAATTCTGAAACCCGGGGATGTGTTCAGCCGCATTAACGTCATACTGACTGCAGGACGATATGATATTTCCGTCCTGATCTTCCAGTGTGATTTTGAAACGCGGTTGTTCATCAGCCAGATGGTCATGTAAAGGATCCTGTAAGACTACGGCAAACTTCCAGATAAAAAGAGCATTTGTAGAATCTACAGTCAAAGTATAAGATAAACTTTCTGATAAGCAACCATTGACGGCGTCTCCGAGGCGAGCAGAATGTGTATGTCCCGGAGGTACGATCTTTAGCTTTCCTCCGGTATTGTTGTCGTATGCTGTAGTGTCCGACATAATCGTATGCCGTCCCGGCTCAATGCCGGTTGCCGGATTGAGAATTTCTGTGTAGAAATGGAGCCAGGTCTTACCTGTCCAGTTTGTGAAATCTCCTCTCTCAAAACTAAGATTGTCGCAATTGTTAGCAATTGCGAACATATTTTGATTCAGGAAACACAACAGAACAATGACAATGGAACAAATAAATTTGTTCATCTATATAGAGTTAAATTACAGCCTTACAGTTGATTAAGTGTAATGTGCGGATCTCGTAAGAGTGTATGATTCCTACAAGACCATACACGGCTCGAAACAGGGAGCAGAATAAACGCTCTCGTTCAGAGTTGGTGTAAAGTCCTCTTTAGATTGAAATTGATCTGGAAGTGGTTGTGAGCAGGCACAACATTGTCAGATCGACAGAGAAAGAACATCCTGTACCTCAGGATGTTGTTGTTGATGAAAGAAAAAGATCAATCGGAGATATGGTATCCGAAATTCCGTAATTTAGTTTCGCGGTTTCTCCAGTCTTTTTCTACTTTGATAAATAGTTCAAGATATACTTGCTTACCAAAAAAAGCTTCGATATCTTTTCTAGCCTCCATGCCGACTTTGCGAAGGGATTTTCCCTGATGTCCAATCAGAATTCCCTTTTGCGAATCTCTTTCAGCATAAATCACCGCGTTGATACGAATTAATTTGGCTTCCTCTTTAAATTGTTCAACTACGACTTCGACAGAGTAAGGAATTTCTTTGTCGTAGTTCAGAAGTATTTTCTCTCGGATTATTTCTGTTACAAAAAAGCGCTCCGGCCTGTCCGTTAAAGCGTCTTTGTCGAAAAACGGAGGCGAATCTGGCAATAATTCTTTGATGCGTTTTAACAACGGATCGATGTTGAACTTCTGAGTAGCAGAAATAGGAATTACTTCAGCCTCAGGTAAAATAGTATGCCAACTGTCAACAATCTCGACGAGTTTTGCTTCGTCTACCAAGTCGATTTTGTTGACTACCAAAATGATCTTATAATCGCCTGCATGCTGCTTTACCATCTCGATAAAATCAGCATTCTTTTCGCTCGAGTCAATTACGTCTGTGACGTAAAGCAGTATATCAGCATCCGTCAATGCTGACTGGGAAAATCCCAGCATTGATTTTTGTAGTTTGTAATGCGGTTTTAAAACACCAGGGGTGTCAGAATATACAATTTGAAAATCTTCGCCATTTACAATTCCCATTATGCGATGACGGGTTGTTTGTGCTTTGGAGGTAATGATCGAAATTCGTTCTCCCACCAAGGCGTTCATTAATGTTGATTTGCCTACGTTGGGGTTACCTACAATGTTTACAAAGCCTGCTTTATGCATAATTTTTTGGTTCAAATGACAAGTTTCAAACACTCCCTTTTTAAAAAAGGAAATGGGTTGCAAATATAGTGTCTTTTTGAGGAAATCAAAATGTTGTACAACTAAATGTTAAAACAGTGAATAAAATATAATGCCCTGATTACTAATGTAAGTGTACGTTGAAATATAGATGTAAATTAATTATAATATACAAAATGTTGTTTTTATTTGCTATATTCGTCTTTTTATTTACATATAATATTAAAAAAATGTCTATTTAAGGGTTTTTGCTATGATTTGTCGATATATTAAAAATCACATAAACGGTTATGAGAAGCATAACGGAGTGTGTTATATTAAAAATAGACATAATAAAAAAATAAAAATTAGCAAAAATAATGCTCAAATAAACAATAATTATATATATTGCTTTTGCTCTAAAATAACTCGGAATTTGATCAGCAAGAAACGTTGCACATGATTTTGGCAGATAATCTTGGGGCGATACTTTTGAGTAATCGCGACTTTTATTCGTACCTGTCAATCAGGTTGACTATGCTTTTGTATTGAATTCTATGGGCATTGTTAAGTCTAAATCAAATAAACAGGAATGACCTCACGTACTCAGTTGAAACAGTTTCAAAAAGAGTATATTTTGTATCAAAAAGCAAAGTCAAAATATCAAAAAAATCATTTTAGCCACAAGCTTAATCTTTACTTTTGTACTTCCTGAAATTATGTAAATGCCCATGAAATTATCACTGACGTCCAAATGTTTAGTCTTGTCCCTTTGGATAATTCCCGGTTGTCTCTGCGCTGCAATAAACAGACAAGCTCTTGTTGAACGGAATAATCCGGTTGTTCACTCGTTTGATTCTCTTTCCTCTTTTTCAGTTGGTAATGGTACATTTGCTTTTACGGCAGATGCGTCCGGCCTTCAAACCTTCCCGCAACTTTACAAAAATGGTGTTCCTCTTGGGACTCAATCGCAATGGGGGTGGCATAGCTTTTCCAATCCGAATAATTACCGTTTTGAAGAGACTTTGAAAAATTATAATTTTCACGGATGGAACGAACCTTATTCTACGGAGTTTAAGGAAGGTCGTCAGAAAGAGGCTTCCGAGTGGTTTCGCGAGAATCCGCATCGTCTTCATCTGGGTGTTGTGGGGTTAGAATTACAAAATGCACAAGGTCAAAAAGCAACTATTTCTGACTTTACGAATGTCAGTCAAACCCTTGATTTGTGGACAGGAGAATTGCAAAGCTCTTATTCATTATTTGGGAAGCCGGTAGAGGTTAGAACAGTTTGTCATCCGGCCGAAGATATGATTGCCGTGTCAGTTAATTCTTCTCTCATTCGGACGGGAAACCTTAAGTTTAATTTACGTATTCCATATCCATCGGGCAAACATACTGACGACGCATGTGACTGGTCGAAGCCAGAGGCGTATTCAACCTCTATTGTGGAATCCGGAGCTGATTATGCGGTTATTTGCTGCCGGTTGGATGAAACGACATATTACGTAAAACTTCAGTGGCAGGGAGCCGCCTCTCTGTCTGAAACGAAAAGTCACTACTATGTGTTGGCTCCCGAAAACAGTGATAAATTTTCATTTTCGTGTGCATTTAAGATGGAAAGACCGCAATTGAGCTTGAAAGATTTTGCGGCAACACAAGAGGCTTCGGCATCGTATTGGAATAACTTTTGGACCAAAGGAGCTGCTGCCGATTTTTCGCAGTGTAAAGATGCCCGGGCGAAAGAACTTGAAAGAAGAGTCGTGCTCTCGCAATATCTGATGGCGATTCAGTGTGCCGGTAATGTCCCTCCTCAGGAAACCGGGCTTACCTACAACAGTTGGTTCGGTAAATTTCACCTCGAAATGTATTGGTGGCATGCCGTCCATTTTGCATTGTGGAACCGTATCGACCTACTTGAAAAGAGCATGGACTGGTACAATGTGGCATATGATAATGCCAAAAAAATTGCCGAAAGACAAGGATTTAATGGCGTTCGCTGGATGAAAATGACGGATCCTTCGGCAATAGAAGCCCCTTCAAAAGTCGGTTCTTTTCTTATCTGGCAGCAACCCCATTTTATCTACATGGCCGAACTGATTTATCGCGACCATCCTTCGAAAGCAGTAATCGATAAATACAAAAAGCTGGTTTTTGAGACGGCTGATTTTATGGCCTCGTTTGCTACTTACGACAAGGCAAAGAACCGTTATGTTCTCAAAGGCGCCATTCCGGCTCAGGAAACCCTGCGTGCTGCCGAAACCACCAATCCGCCTTTTGAACTGGCTTACTGGTATTATGCTTTGAGCGTGGCTCAACAATGGAGAGTACGCGCCGGTTTGCCCGAAAATAAAGAGTGGAACAAAATCCTGAAACTATTGTCGCCTTTGGCACAGAAAGACGGTTTGTATTTGGCTGCAGAAACGGCTCCCGAGACCTATCATGACGTCCGGTTTACCTCCGATCACATGGCCGTGTTGGGCGCGCTGGGTATTTTCCCGCAGAGTCGCCTGGTCAATCCGGCAATAATGAAAAATACGTTGAATTGGATATGGAAAAACTGGAACTGGGACAAAACCTGGGGCTGGGATTACCCGATGACGGCCATGGATGCAGCTCGTTTGGGTGATGGAGAAAAAGCTGTGGGTGCGCTGTTGATGAATAAGCGGACCAATACCTATCTGGTGAACGGGCATAACTATCAGGATGAACGGTTACGCATCTATCTTCCCGGAAACGGAGGTTTGCTGACTGCCGTTGCTATGATGTGTGCCGGTTGGGACGGAAGCAAAGGCAATAATCCGGGCTTCCCGAAAGACGGCAACTGGAACGTTTTGTGGGAAGGCTTGAAAAAGATGCCATAAAGAATTTGAAGATTTGAGAATGTGGAAATTTGAAAATGGAAGTTGAACCAACACATTTTTATTATCCATGTTTTTGCCTTCAATTTTTAATCGTACATGTTTAAATCTTATATCAGATGAAACGTTTTTCTCTGTGTTGCATCCTTTTTGCCGGCTTCTCACTCTTTAGTTTTGCCCAAAGCAGTGGATGGAAATTTAGTTTTGGAACCTCGAAAGCGAAGAAAGGAGTAAAAGCTGTTTCGGCATCGACCGCATATTCCGACGAATTGGGTTATGGTTTCGACTTTGAAACCCATCCGCAGGAATTTACCGCAGCGAATGGCAAAAAGAAGCTTACGGGTTGTCGAAGCGATAAACCGTTCTATTTCTCTGTAAAATTACCGGAGGGTAATTATGATATAAAGTTGGTTTTAGGTGGAACCAACGAGCCCTCTCTGACAACAGTTAGAGCCGAGTCGCGCCGGTTGATGTTGGCTCATATTGCTACTGCGAAGGGGAAAACAACAACACAATCGTTTACCGTTAATATTCGGAATGCGCGGATTAATGATTCGGTTTCGGTGAAAATAAAGCCGCGCGAAAAGGCAAAGCTGAACTGGGATGATAAGCTGACTTTGGAGTTTTGCGATAGAAATGCAGCGGTTAGTTCCATAGAAATAACGCCAAATACGACAGCGCCAACTATTTTTCTTTGCGGAAATTCAACGGTAGTCGATCAGGACAACGATCCGTGGTGCGGTTGGGGCCAGATGTTTCCGTCGTTCTTCAAAAAAGGAGTCGCAATTGCAAATTATGCCGAATCGGGCGAAGCTGCCAATACCTTTATCTCGGCCCGTCGTCTCGAAAAGTTGCTGACGAAAATAAAAAAGGGTGATTTCCTCTTTATGGAATTTGGCCATAACGACCAGAAACAGAAAGGCGAGGGAATTGGCCCCTGGGGCTCTTATCAACAGTCGTTGCAAAAATATATCGATGAGGCTCGCAAGCGCGGAGCTTTTCCGGTGATTGTGACTTCGATGCACCGCCGCAATTTTGATGCCGACGGTAAGGTAATCAATACCCTGGGTGAATATCCGGAGGCAGCCCGTCAGCTGGCAAAAAAGAACAATGTGCCTCTAATCGACCTGAATGCGATGAGTAAGATTCTGTACGAAGCGTGGGGACCCGAACAATCGGTCAAAGCTTTTGTGCACTACAAAGCTGGTACTTTTGCCGGTCAGGCCAACGACCTTGCGGACAACACCCATTTCAACGCGTATGGTGGTTACGAACTCTCCAAATGTATTGTGGAGGGTTGCATTACCAATAATCTTGACTTCATCAAATACCTGCGACCAGACAATGAACGTTTTGATCCTGCGCATCCCGATGCTTTCGAATCGGTTTCGTTTCCGTTGAGCCCGTTTACGACGGTGGAAAAACCGGACGGAAACTGAGCGATTTGAAAATTTGAAGATGTGGAAATTTGAAAATAGAATATTGAATTAATTATGAAACGAATACTCTCCGGACTCTTGCTGCTTGTTTTTTCTTTTGGCGTTGGATTTGCTATCGATAAAAATCCGGCGTGGCTGAAAGAGGTGGGCGCCAAAACGGTTCCAAACGGGAAAAAAATCTATTGGGTAAATAATTGCGGCGCAGTTGGCGACAGCATTACACTCAATACCAAAGCCATTCAAAAGACCATTGACTTATGTGCAGCCAAAGGCGGTGGAATTGTTGCTTTCAGGCCGGGAAGATATTTGTCGGGAGCCATCTTTGTGAAAAAAGGAGTTTGCTTGCGGGTTGACCAAGGTGTAACCTTGTTAGGTTCTCAAAATATTAAAGATTATCCTATCATCCGTACCCGGGTGGCAGGCATTGAGATGAACTGGCCGGCAGCATTGGTCAACGTGAAAAATCAGGAAAACGTGGCCATTACCGGCAAAGGAATAATAGACGGACAAGGTAAATATTTCTGGGATTTGTACTGGGCGATGCGCAAGAATTACGATGCCAGAGGGTTGCGTTGGATTGTCGATTACGATTGTCAGCGTCCCCGCACGCTGGTGGTGGATAGTTCCAAAAACGTGACCATTGACGGAATTCAGTTTCAACGTGCCGGTTTCTGGACGGTACAGCTGCTTTATTCTGAAAATTGCACGGTGAAAAATGTGTTGGTGCGTAACAATATTGGCGGTCATGGACCGAGCACCGACGGTATCGATATCGATTCCTCTAAACGGATTGAGGTGGCTCATTGCGATATTGATTGCAACGACGACAATATTTGCCTGAAAGCCGGTCGCGATGCCGACGGACAACGGGTAAACCGTCCGACCGAATACGTCTCCATTCACGATTGCGTGTCGGCGCGGGGTGGTGGCCTGGTGGTATTCGGTAGCGAGACTGCCGGTAGTATTCGTCACGTGGTGGCTTACAACCTGAAAACAAATGGCACTTCGGCGGCTGTTCGCCTGAAATCGGCCTACAACCGTGGTGGTGTGGTGGAAGATGTGGCGGTTTATAATATCGATGCCCGCAATGCAAAGGCGGCTTTGGCTATTTCGCTCAATTGGAATCCGTCATACAGCTACTCAAAATTGCCAGCCGCATACGAAGGCAAGGTGCTGCCCGAACATTGGAATAAGATGTTGGAAGTGGTGCCAGCCGAAAAAGGAATCCCGACTTTCCGGGATGTGCATATTTCGGACGTTACGGTAAATGATACCCCGGTCGGCATTACTGCCGTGGGAATTGCAAAGTCGACGCTTGATAATTTCACTTTGGAAAATTGTACTTTTAATGTGGAAAAGGCAGGAGATATCGATTTTGGCAAAAACTGGACGCTGAAAAACGTTAAGTTTAACACGAAAGATGGTAAAGGATTGACGATCACAAACGACGAAAATGTAAAAGTAAATCCATGAGAATGTTGAAAATAGTATCGGTTTTTTTACTTCCTCTTCTTTGGCTTACTGCCGGGGCACAGGTACAGTCGCGTACGATTACTCCCAAAAACCAGGGATCGGTGATTACAGTCGGAGAAGCCCCCGAATTTACCTTTTATGTGCTCGATAAAGCTTCGGCAGCCCGATTTGGTTTGGTGAAGGGGAGCCAAAGTATCTGGCTCAGTGCGTTGAAGTCGGTGTGCAAGTCCGAAGGAAAAGGGTTGAAATACACATTAACCGGCACCTTTCTGGAAAAAGGAAAACTTGCGATCGAGGTGTTGCCGCTGTACCAGACCGACGGCGTGATTATGCGTGTTAACGGCGAAAATCTGCCGGACAGCCTATCGTTATTCTGGGCTTTCGGGGCGGCGTGTGGTAAAACTCAGCAGGAGGTGCAGCCGGGACTGAATCCTGCCGATTGCAAAAACAATGTGTTTGTGGTGGAGCGAAGCGGAGTCATTCTCTACTATCCCAAAGGCGGACTGCACGATTTCTCTGTCTTCTACACTATGTTTCCGATAGAGACTTCGGCCGTTTTATCGGATGCGCACAAACAAAATTCACCACTGGATTTGTTTCATTCCGGACATAAAACCGATGCGCAGATTCTGAGCGGAATGTTCCCCATCAAAAACGGGCAAAATTACTATTGTAGTTTTTACAAACCGGCCTCCAACTACGACGTGAATTACTATCGTCTGCCTGGTGTGTTTGAGGAGACCAAAGCGGGAAAACCGCAAGACCACTGATTGATTTGAAAATTCAGTTCATATTGCAGATTTTTCCCCTCTCTTCGGGAGAGGGGTTAGGGGAGAGGTCATAAAATGCAAAACGATATAAATACCTTAATCAACTATTGTATAATCTTCAATGAATAAACTCAATAAACTCGGGCCTGTTGCAATCTGTTTGCTTGCAATAACATTGAATATATCAGCTCAAACCACTTCGTGGCCTGCCGTGAAAGCGGAAGCCAAACCCTGGGCGCGTTGGTGGTGGTTGGGAAGTGCCGTCGATAAGGCAAACCTTACCTACAACATGTCGGAGTATGCCGCCAAAGGGATGGGTGGATTGGAGATTATCCCGATCTATGGAGTGCAGGGCAACGATGCCAATAACATCAACTATCTCTCGCCCAAATGGATGGAGATGTTGAGCCACACCGAAAACGAGGCTGCCCGTCTGGGAATGAAAATCGATATGAATACCGGTACCGGCTGGCCGTTCGGTAGTCCGGAAGTGACGTTGGAAGATGCAGCTTGCAAGGTTGTTTTTCACGATTATACACTTCAGGCGGGCGATGTGTTGAAAGAGCCTGTGACGGTAAACGATACAAAACAACAGGGCGTGGCAAAGCTGTCGCGATTGATGGCATTTTCCGCTGACGGGAAGAAAATCGATTTGACAAACAAACTTGATAAAGAAGGCAAGCTTCAATGGAAGGCTCCCGCGGGAGAATGGCATCTGGTAGCGGTTTTTGTCGGTAAAACTTTGCAGAAAGTGAAGCGAGCCGCGCCGGGAGGTGAAGGATGGGTAATGAACCATTTCTCCAAACAGGCAGTGACCAACTATCTCGGGCGCTTTGATCGGGCATTTGCTCAGAGTCATACAGCCTACCCGCACTCTTTTTTCAACGACTCCTACGAGGTGTTTAGTGCCGATTGGACTCCCGATCTGTTCGAACAGTTTCAGCTTCGCCGCGGGTATAAACTCGAAGAGTACCTGCCGGAGTTCAGAGGACAGGGCAATGCGGATGTTATTGCCCGTGTAGTATCCGACTACCGCGAAACGCTGTCCGATCTGTTGCAGGAAAATTTTACCAAGACATGGACCGATTGGGCGCACTCGCACGGTAGCACCACCCGCAATCAGGCTCACGGTTCGCCCGGTAACCTGATCGATCTCTACGCAACGGTCGATATTCCAGAATGTGAATCGTTCGGTATCTCCGATTTTCATATCAAAGGTTTGCGTGTCGATTCTATTCGTAAAACGAATGATTCGGATATTTCCATGCTCAAATATGCCTCTTCGGCGGCACATATTTCGGGTAAACCGTTGACCTCATCCGAAACATTTACCTGGTTGACCGACCATTTTCGCACTTCGCTTTCGCAGTGCAAACCCGATCTCGACCTCTTTTTTGTGGCTGGTGTGAACCATGTTTATTTTCATGGGACGGCTTATTCCCCGAAAGAAGCAGCCTGGCCAGGCTGGAAATTTTATGCCGCTGTCGACATGTCGCCGACCAACACAATCTGGCGCGATGCAGCTCCTTTGTTCAGCTATATCGCCCGCTGTCAATCGTTTTTGCAGGAGGGAAAACCCGATAACGACTTTTTGGTTTACCTTCCCATTTACGACATGCGGAAAGCCGATCTGAAAAAACCGTATCAGGCCTTCACCATTCATGAAATGGCCGAAAAGGCGCCGAAGTTTATCGAGGCTATCCATACCATTATCAAAAGCGGATACGACGTCGACTATATTTCCGATCAGTTTGTGCGGAGTACAACTGTAAATCAGGGAAAACTGCGTACGGTCGGAGGCGCGGACTACAACGCCATTCTTCTGCCGGATGTGAAGACCATTCCCCACGATGTGATGGCTCATCTCTTGTCGCTTGCCAAAGCGGGTGCGACAGTCGTTTTTGTGGGTGGTTATCCGCAGGATGTTCCAGGTCTGAGCAATTTCAAACAGAGAAAAGTGTTGCTGGGTAAATCCTTGTCGGCTTTGCCCAAGATTGTTTCGGTAACTAAAACGGCAGTGATGCTTTTCGGTAAAGGGAAGGTCGTTGTTGCTCCCGATTATGCTGCTGCACTTGCCGCTTGCAAAGTGCAAAAAGAAAATATGCGCACCGACCTTGGACTCTCCTGTATTCGCAGGTCGAACGAGACCGGCCATCACTATTTTATCTCTTCGTTGCAGAATAAGGGCGTTGACGGTTGGGTGCCTCTGTCTGTGAAAGCCGAATCGGCAATGCTGTTCGATCCGATAAGCGGCAATTCGGGCAAAGCTAAAGTGCGTCAACAAAACGGAAAAACAGAGGTCTATTTGCAGCTGAATTCGGGCGAATCGGTGATTCTGAAAACATTTGACAAACAAAATGTGGATGCAGTTGCATGGCAATACACAGAGCCGCAGGCTACACCACTCACTGTCTCGAAAGGTTGGACATTGCAATTTGCCGAAAGCGATCCGGCTATTTCCGGAACTTTCGCTATCGATACGCTGGGTTCGTGGACGATGTTGAACGAACCGAATGCGAAAATAAATAAAGGAACTGCCTGTTACAGTGCCGAATTTGAACTGCCGGCAACAGCTGCTGCCGATTGGCAGTTGAATCTGGGCGACGTGCGCGAGAGTGCGCGTGTTCGCATCAACGGACAGGATGCCGGAACTCTTTGGGCAGTGCCTTTTGTTGCGAATGTCGGCAAACTGGTTCACCCAGGTAAAAATAGGCTGGAGGTGGAGGTTACCAATCTTCCGGCCAACCGCATAGCCGACTACGACCGTCGCGGTGTGAAATGGCGTATCTTCAATGAAATCAACATGGTGAATCTGTTTTACAAACCGGTAACCTATGCCGACTGGGGAACTATTCCTTCCGGCCTACTCGGCCCGGTAACGCTAACTCCGTTGAAAGTGAAGAAATTCTGATTAGAAGATTTGGGAATTTGAAAATTAGAAAATGTAATTGGTGGAAGCAGATTGCAATCGTACATCGTAAATTTTCAATTGTAAATTATTGAAGGTGCTAAAACGAATAATATATATCACGCTGTTGCTTTGCCTTGCAGTATCAGCGAGTGCCACTGACGGTCTTTGGCACGAAAAAGAACGGACGTTGCGTTACACGCCAGATGGTGACGACTTTGTGATTGTCAACGGAAAAGTAAAGTACAATCGTGCGTTGTACGGAACCAATACTGCGTTTCGTGCAGAAACGGGAGATGTTCCCGAATTTGCTTTTTACCTGCCGGGGATGGGAGGCAATCTCCATTTTGGATTGGTGGTGGACGGCGAAACGAAATGGCTGAACGATGCACAGTTTGTGGAAGCACGTTACCGTGCCGGGTCCCGGATCTACACCCTCAAAGACCCGTTGCTGGGTGGCGGTGAACTGCATCTTACGACTTTGGCAATGGCCGATGCCGAGGGGTTTGTGCTAAAAGGAGAGTTGAAAAATTGCTATAAAAAGGTCGAACTGTTGGTGGTTTTTGGTGGAGTTACCGGCAAGCGCTTTTCGCGCGAAGGCGATCTGGGTGTCGATGCGGCCGACTGTTTTGATCTGAAACCGGAATATTGTACCGGTAATAAATATCTGTTTGGCAAGAACGATTTTCAACTGACACTTCCTCCGACGAAAAAGAGCGCAGCGATAACGCTGACCGGAATATTTCCGGAGCCATCAGTCATCAAAGCCGTCAATCCGACGGTTGTTTCGTCTCCGTTTGCCCAATGGAATAGCTCGGTGGCAAACGATCAGCCCGTGGTAATGGCCCGATTTGCAGCCAATCAACATACTCCCTTCTATGTGGCTGTCGTTAAGGATAACAAAGATAGCTCTTTGTCGTATAAAAAGCTTGAATCCCGGTTTGTGCAGGCTGAAGCTGCGCGTCAGCAACTTGCTTCCCGTATCAAGATAACCACTCCCGATCCTTTTATCAATACTCTGGGCGGAACATTGGCAATGGCGGCCGATGCCATTTGGGAACCGAATTCCTATCTGCACGGTGCTATTGGCTGGCGGATGCGTTTGGCCGGATGGCGGGGTGCTTACACCGGCGATGTGTTGGGCTGGCACGACCGTGCACGCCTTCATTTCAACGATTATGCAGCTTCCCAGGTGACGGATGTGCCGAATACAATTCCGCATCCGGCTCAGGATAGCGCCATGCATCTTTCCCGCGCATTGAAAAAATGGGGAACGCCGATGTACAGCAACGGTTATATTTGTCGCAATCCGCAGAAAAATAATGAAATGCACCATTACGACATGAATCTCTGCTACATTGACGAATTGTTGTGGCATTTCAATTGGACGGGCGATCTCGACTATGCAAAAAAGATGTGGCCGGTGCTGAAACTGAGCCTTGCGTGGGAAAAACGCAATTTCGATCCCAATGATGACGGACTTTACGATGGTTATGCCGCCATTTGGGCCAGCGATGGCTTGCAATACAACAGTGGAGCGGCTACTCACTCCACTGCCTATAATTACCGGGCAAATAAAATGGCTGCCGAAATTGCCCGTAAAATAGGCGAAAATCCGGCACCGTATGAACAAGAGGCTGCAAAAATATGGAATGCCCTGAACGAGCAGTTGTGGATGCCCATTCAGGGCGTTTGGGCCGAATACAAAGACTTTATGGGCAACAAACAGGTACATGCGAGTGCGGCAGTTTGGTCTATTTATCATACGGTCGATTCGGAAGCAGGCGACCCGTTTCAGTTGTATCAGGCAACGCGTTATGTCGATACTCAGATTCCCCATATTCCCGTCAAAGCAAAAGGATTGAAGGATGAGGGCTGGGAAACGATCTCCACCTCCGACTGGATGCCGTATTGCTGGTCGACGAACAACGTGGCCTTTGCTGAAATATGGCATACCGCACTTTCTTACTGGCAAAGTGGTCGCAGTGATGCCGCTTTTAAGCTGTTCAAAAGTTCGGTGTTGGACGGGATGTATTTGAGTAATAGTCCGGGTAACCTGGGGCAAATCAGTTTTTACGATGCCGCGCGTGGTGAGTGCTACCGTGATTTCGGCGATCCCGTCGGGATGTTTTCGCGTGCATTGGTACAGGGTTTGTTCGGAATTTTACCCGATGCCCTGAACGACCGGTTGGTGATTTGCCCGGGAATGCCTGCCGACTGGAAGTTTGCTTCATTCTCGACACCTGATGTTTCGTTCGATTACAAGCGTAGCGGTAACGTTGAACGCTATAAAATCGCCCAGCATTTGCCGAAGTTGCTCAATCTGGAACTCCAACTGAAAGCTTATGCCGATAAAATAAAAAGCCTTTCGGTCAATGGAAAACCGGCAGAGTGGCGCGTGGACACAGCTGCTGTGGGCACACCTGTCATTTGGGTGATGTGTGGCAAAAATCAGGCAAATAGTGTTGAAATTGAGTGGGGTGGACAGGTTGTTAAGACACCGGAAGAGCTTACGGTAGCCCGGGGCGATGCCTACAAGCAGTCAATCGGTACTCCGATTGGAAAAATTTACGATCCGCAATCGGTACTGGGAGATAAACGGGCGGAAGAAAATACAATCTCCGGAACAATTACGGGAGAGGTAGGCCACCGTACCTTTTTTGTCCGTGTTACACAAGGCGATCTGACGTGGTGGATACCGGTCGCACTTTGGGTGAAAGAACCTTTGGCGGTGGAACAGGTGAATCCGGGTTCCGGTCATCTCTCGTTCTGCTTGCGCAATAATCGCAACGTAGCAGTAAACGGAAAACTGTTGGTGAATGGAGAGCAGATCAAAACCAATCTGGCTATTGTTGCCGGTTCGGTTTCTGAACAGATCGACATTCCTGTTGGCGTAGCTGTTTGTGGAACCAACCGTATCTCGTTTGTAAAGGATAATGGAGCTCAGGAGGAGCAGACATTGGGAGACTGGTCATTACCTGCCAATATCACCGGGAAAGCAGAGGTAGTCAATATGGACAACCAGTTGAACGATAAAGTGACCCAAATTTTCAGAAACGAATACCTTGCTCCGCGTTCACCGTATACCACGTTGCAAACGCCTACGCAAGGCATTGGAGAGTGGACACATCCGCTCACGACGGCCAACGTCGACGATAGCGGGTTGCGGAAAGCCTCTGAGAATGGAGCCTTCCATACGCCGATGGGGATTCCGTTCCGCACAACATCATTGCCCGATACAAAGAATATTGCCTTTACCTCGCTCTGGAACAACTATCCGATATCAGTTGCTGTCCCCCTGACCGGAAAAGCATCTCATGCTTATCTGTTGATGGCCGGTTCGACCAATCATATGCAAAGCCGCTTTACTAACGGCGTGGTGAAGGTCCGGTATACCGACGGTACTTCCGATTCGTTGTTGCTCGTCAATCCGCAAACGTGGTGCCCCATTGAGCAGGATTACTACGAAGACGGATTCGCATTTAACATAAAAGCCCCACGTCCGTACCGGGTTTTCCTGAAAACGGGAGCAGTCAGTCGCGAGATGATGGCAACGAAAGAGAAACAGCCTACGGATTCGACAAAACGCAATGGAGGCGACTATACCGAAACTCCGGTGTCACCGGCTTCGGGACGCGAAATTGACGGTGGTGCGGCAGTGATACTTGATTTGCCGTTGGATAGAACAAAACAGTTGAAACAACTGACACTCGAAACCCGTGCCAACGAGGTGGTAATTGGTTTGATGGGTGTGACACTGATGCGGTAACTTGAATTGAAAATCAGCGTAAGCCAAAATATGCCCATATGAAAATGTGCCAATGTAATCTGAACAATAGGATAATCACAATGAAAAAGAGTATACTTTTAGGGGTTGTACTTATGCTGGCAACAGCGATGCCGGCCGCAACGTCTTTTAATGTCAGGGATTTTGGGGCAAAAGGGGATGGAAAAACCATCGATTCGCCCGCCATTAATAAAGCGATTGAGGCTGCGGCCAAAGAGGGTGGGGGCACGGTCTGGTTTCCTGCCGGGAAGTATGCTTCATATTCTATCAGGCTGCAAAGCAACATTACGCTCTTTCTCGATAATGGTGCAACCCTGATCGCCGCATACCCTACCGAAACGGAGGGCTTCGACGTGGCCGAACCGAACGCATTCAATATGTTTCAGGATTTTGGGCATAGCCACTGGCAAAACAGTCTGATCTGGGGAATTGGTCTCGAAAATGTGACGATATGTGGTCAGGGAATGATCGACGGTATGGGGCTGACCCGTGAAGAGAGTCGGATAAAAGGGGTTGGTAACAAGGCCATTGCCCTGAAGTTGTGTCGTAATGTCAACCTGAAAGATATCCGTATGTATCGCTGCGGGCACTTTGCGTTGCTGGCAACCGGTGTCGATAATATGACGATCGATAACCTGCTGATCGATACCAATCGCGATGGTCTTGATATCGATTGCTGCCGCAATGTGCGGGTCTCCAACTGTACGGTCAATTCGCCGAACGACGATGCCATTGTGTTGAAGGCCAGTTATGGACTCGGATTTTTTCGCAACACGGAAAACAATACCATTACCAACTGTTTCGTGAGTGGGTACGATATGGGAACGGTGCTCGACGGCACTTTTCAACGGTTTATTCCGCAGGCTCCCGACCAGTGCTTCCCGTGTGGACGTATCAAGCTGGGAACCGAATCGAGCGGAGGCTTTAAAAATATCACCATCAGCAACTGCGTGTTCGAACGTAGTCGCGGATTGGCTCTCGAAACGGTCGATGGCGGCGATCTGGAAGATATTACGGTTTCCAATCTGGTACTACGCGATATTAACGCTGCTCCCATTTTTCTGCGTCTCGGAGCACGTCAACGCAGTCCGCAGGGAACTCCGGTCGGCCATCTGCGTCGGGTAAGCATCGACAATGTTCGGGTTTACAACTCCGATTCGATGTATGTTTGCCTGATTGCCGGCATCCCCGGACACTCAATTGAGGACGTAAAGCTGAGCAATATTTATCTCTACCAACAGGGCGGAGGTACAAAAGAACTGGCCACCCGTGTGATTCCTGAAAATGAAAAAAAGTATCCCGAACAGACCATGTTCGGACCGTTGCCAGCATCCGTCTTCTATATTCGTCATGCGAATAATATTCAGATTAACAACGTAGAGGCAACGATTATGCGGCCAGACGAACGTCCTTCGGTCTGTCTCGACGATGTGCATAACATCTCTTTCAGTAATGTCATTTTCAATCAACCGAAAGCACCGGCTGCTTTCTCGTTGACGAATGTTTCCGATTTTCGCACGTTCAATTGTCGGGATATAAAAAATGCAGTTATAGAAAGAGCAGAGAAACAAAATTACTAATAACATATTAACCAACCCATCAATCCATTAGTATGAAAAAAAGATGTTTTTCATCGTTGTTGCTAGCAAGCTTTTTTGTAAGCTTAAGTTTTGCCCAAGCGTTGCCTTCAAAAAAGGAGGTGCTGCAAAAAATGGAACTTGCCAACCACTACTTTATGGCCAAGTATGCCGATCCGTCCAAACCTTTGGTCACGGATAAAGTTCGTCCCAGCAATATCTGGACCCGAGCTGTCTATTACGAAGGATTGATGGCTCTTTATGCGTTGAATCCGAAGGCAGAATATTTGAAATATGCCATCGACTGGAGCGAATTTCACAAGTGGAATCTCCGTGGCGGTATCGAAACCCGTAATGCCGATAATCACTGTTGCGGACAGACCTATATCAATTTGTATAAGATGGATAAGTCGAAGTCCGAACGGATTGAAAATATCAAGGCTTCGATCGATAAGATGTTGGCTACCGACAAAGTGGATGACTGGTGGTGGATCGATGCGTTGCAGATGGCAATGCCTGTTTTTGCCGAACTGGGCGTGATCTATAAAGATGATCGCTATTTTCAACGCATGTATGACATGTATCTGAATACCAAACTCAAACAAGGTGGTGGTTTGTTTAACGCCAAAGACAACCTGTGGTGGCGTGACAAAGATTTTGTGGCTCCCTACAAAGAACCGAATGGCGAAGATTGCTACTGGTCGCGTGGCAACGGATGGGTAGTTGCTGCTCTGGTTCGTGTGATGGACGTCATGCCCAAGGACGCCGTAGGGTATTCGGAGTATCGGAAAACATACATGGCCATGATGAAGGCTTTGCTTCCGTTGCAGCGCCCCGATGGTTTTTGGAATGTGAGTCTGCACGATGCAACCCATTTTGGCGGAAAAGAAACCAGTGGTACGTCGCTTTTTGTGTATGGAATGGCTTGGGGTGTTCGTCATGGCTGGCTCGATAAAAAGACCTATATGCTCGCTATTGTGAAAGCCTGGAATGCGATGGCAAAAGAGGCAGTTCATGCCGATGGATTGCTTGGTTTTGTGCAGGGAACAGGTAAAGAGCCTAAGGATGGGCAACCTTTGAGTTATGATAAAACGCCCGATTTTGAAGATTACGGGTTGGGTTGTTATTTGCTGGCAGGTAGCGAAGTGTATAAGCTGGCGAAGTAAATTGTCTGTAATCAGATTAATAGTACGTTGCAATGAAACGATTATTTTCCTTTATTGTTTGTGTTTGTTCGGTTTCGTTTATAATGGCACAATCCATTGCAAAAGATTCCATTAAAATGGAGGATTTTCCAATTGTCAAAATTCAGACAATTGCCGATACTATTTCGGTTAATATCAACGACCGGATTTCGCCGAAAATCCGTAAGCCGCTGTTGAAATCAGGGTCAACCCGCAGGGGCAATAATCCGGTGGCACTGCTCATCGGCGATTCTACCGTTCGCAACGGATGGGATGCCGACGGGAGTAACGGACAATGGGGTTGGGGTGAATTCTTCGGTGCTTTGTTCGATTCAACCAAAATTACGATCGAAAACCATGCGTTGGGAGGAACCAGTAGCCGCACCTTTTATAACAATCAGTGGGCTGCGGTAAAAGAGGGGATTCAACCCGGCGATTTTATCTTGATTCAATTCGGACATAACGACGGCGGACCCTATGATTCGGGGCGTGCCCGGGCATCTATTCCCGGCATTGGTCACGATTCTTTGCTGGTAACCATCAAGGAAACAGGAGTGCACGAAACGGTTTATTCGTACGGTGAATATCTCCGCAAGTTTGTGGCTGAAATCAGGGCAAAAGGAGCATTCCCGATCATGTTGTCGTTTACACCGCGAAATGCATGGGATGGCAACGGTCATATTGTTCGTGCCAATACAACTTACGGCAAGTGGGCAAAACAGATTGCCGAAGCGGAGAAGATTCCTTTTGTGGATCTGAATAGCATCACAGCCGCTAAATTTGATGCATTCGGACCGGCTAAAGTAAACGAAATGTTTTATGCAGATCATATCCATACATCAGAAGCGGGAGCCAAACTGAATGCAGCTTCTGTTGCGGAAGGAATTCTGGAGCAACAGTTGCCGCTGGCAAAGTATCTGAGAAACAAAACGAAGGATATACGCGGAACAGCACGAAAGGGAAACAGACCAGTGGTGTTTGTGATTGGCGATTCTACCGTGCACAACAAAGACGAGAAGAGTAGCGAAGATTCCTGGGGCGGGGTTCGTTGCTGTCCAATTTTCTTGACTACAAAAAAATCAGCGTGGAAAACGATGCCATGGCCGGCCGTAGTAGCCGCACGTTTATCGACGAAGGACGCTGGGATGGGGTTTGTGCCGCTCTGAAACCGGGCGATTTCCTGTTTATTCAGTTCGGACATAACGACGGCGGTGCAATCAATACCGAAAAGGCGCGTGGAACCATTCCCGGAAACGGCGACGAATCGAAAGTGTATAAGATGGAAACAACCAAGCGGAATCAGGTTGTGTATTCCTACGGATGGTACATTCGCAAATATATCCGCGATGCCCGTCTCAAAGGTGCCGTTCCGGTGGTTGTCAGTCCGGTGCCCCGGGACCGCTGGAAAGATGGCAAGGTGGAGCGCAATGACAACTCGTACGGTAAATGGGCAAAAGAGGCTGCCGAAATGGAAGGGGCTTTCTTTATCGACGTAAATAAACTGGTTGCCGATAAATACGATGCGATGGGGCATGATGAGGTGACCAAACTCTTTATGGCAGATCATACCCATACCAAATATCAGGGTGCTTTGCTTAACGCCAGCATCATAATGGAAGGAGTGAGATCTTTATCCCAACTCGGATTGAATAAATATGTAAAATAGCTTGCCGAGCCGGTGAAATATCATATTTTTGCACAACGACATTTTATTTAATTCTCATGAAGACACGTTACATTTCTTTGTTCGTATTTATTTTATTTTTGTTCGCTTTAGGTTCTATTTCGGCACAAAAAGTATCAAAGAACGCTTATTTGTTCGCCTACTTTGTGGGTAATGGAGAAGATGGATTGCATTTGGCCTATAGTTATGATGGTCAGGTGTGGAAAGCTCTCAAAGATGGAAAGTCGTTTCTGACTCCGACGGTCGGCAAGGATCGACTGATGCGCGATCCGAGTATTGTGCAGGGATCCGATGGTGTGTTTCGTATGGTGTGGACCTCCGGATGGTGGGATCGTGGTATCGGATATGCTTCGTCCAAAGATCTTGTGCATTGGTCGGACCAGCAAAATATTCCGGTGATGGAGTATGAACCGACGGCTAAAAATGCCTGGGCACCGGAGCTGTTTTACGACAAGAAATCGAAAAATTACTATATCTTCTGGGCATCTACTGTGCCGTCGCTGCATCCCAATGCTCCCGACTCGGCAACTGAAAAAGGATTGAATCATCGATTGTATAGTGTTACAACAAGCAATTTTAGGAGTTTCTCGAAAACTACACTATTTTTCGATCCCGATTTTAGCGTAATTGATGGCACGATTCTTAAACGGGGTGATGAATATATGTTGTTTCTGAAAAATGAAACCTTACGCCCAGTCCAAAAGAATATTCGCGTTTCGGTAACTGAAAATTTGCAAAAAGGATTTCCGACAGAGGTTTCTTCCCCGATTACCGGTAATTACTGGGCAGAAGGGCCTTCTCCATTGTTGGTTGATGGATATATTTACGTTTACTTTGATAAGTATCGCGACCACAAATATGGAGCAGTACGTTCTAAAGATGGTAAGAATTGGGAAGACGTTTCAGACAAAGTTTCGTTTCCTAAAGGGATGCGCCATGGAACAGCTTTTCAGGTAAGCTCTGCTGTGTTGGATTCGCTGTTGTTAGTCAGATAACTTACTTGAGGCAAACTTGCTATGCATACTGCGAAAGTCCTTGGGTGAAACTCCAACATGTTTTTTGAACTGAGTGGAGAAGTGCTCCGAATTATCGTAATGCAGGTTGTATGCAATTTCTTTGATTGACTGGTTAGTAGAGACAAGAGAATCTTTGGCAGCTTGAAGCTTTAGCTTTTGCATATAAGAAGCAGGTGATAAGCCAGTGAATTCCTTAAAGGTCTTCCTGAACCAGGAGTAGCTCATGTTTAGTGAATTGGCTATTTCCTCAGGTGTTATTTTAGAGTAGATATTTTCCCGGATAATCATTTTTGCTTTGGTCATCTGCAAAACGGTATAATTTTCGAACTGTTGTTCTTTGTCATAAGCCATCGATAGTCCGAGAAGTAAGTTGGCGATTCCGGCTAAAACCTGTTGATATGCAGTGCTTTCGGTCGTTGCAACATTTATTGCTTGTTGGTAGAGGTTCACGATTTCATCCCGCATCCCAACTTTGTAGATGCAGTTTTCGTTATTCAGGAAGCCATTGCGGGCTCGAAGATCCATAACTTCACCCTTGAAACCAATCCAGTATTCGTTCCATCCCGTTTTCTTACTGGGATAATAACAGTGCCATAAACCCGGCATTACCAGCATCATGTCACCTTCTTTTACGTCAATACATTTGTTTTTGCTGGTATAGAATTTGCCTTCGCCTTTGGTGATGTAAACTAACTGAAATTCGTCTAATATACGACCTTCTTTGGCTTGGAAATAATATTTGTCCGGATGCCCTGCTCTTGGCGGGTATACGTCATAGTCTTTTTTGATCTGATGCGTTCCTACCGTTGTTACTGTAATGCCCCATAATAGGTCTTGTGCATTTGTCACAAGATATTTCAGCATTATAGAATTGTTAGTTAGTGTATTCATGAGAAAGAAATAGGTTGAAGCTGCAAATTTAGAAAGAAATCACATAACAATTTGCAATGAGTATGGTATTTCTGAAACTGAATGGTTTGCGCATGTGCTTGTTCTTACTTAACCTGTCATTAATGCTTGTTGATAAATTCAGAATCTGACAATAGAGAGAGTATATTTGAGTTTTTATTACTTTTGCTTTTTTCTTTTGTCAAAAAGCAAAGCTGAAGTGTCATTTTTTTCAGTTAATACAAAATCAGGATTGTCTACTTTTACACCCAGAAATTTAATAACTATACAACAAACCATTGAACTTATGAAAAAGGATGCTCAGATAGAAGCTAACTATCAGGTTGCCAAGGAAAAATATGCATCTGTAGGTGTAGATACAGACAAAGCATTGGACCAGTTACAAAATATATCCCTATCTCTTCACTGCTGGCAAACGGATGACGTTACCGGTTTTGAAAATGCAGGAGGTTCTCTTACCGGTGGTATTCAGGCTACGGGAAATTACCCGGGTAAAGCACGCACCATTGCTGAAGTGCGTCAGGATATCGAAAAAGTGAAATCGTTACTCGGCGGTGACCATCGTCTGAGTTTGCATGCTATTTATGGCGATTTTGGTGGTCAGAAAGTGGATCGCGACCAGATAGAACCCAAACATTTTCAGAGCTGGATCGATTGGGCAAAAGAAAATAATATGAAACTTGACTTCAACAGTTCAAGTTTTTCTCACCCGAAAAGTGGCGATCAGTCGCTTTCGCACCGCGATAAGGGCATCCGCGATTTCTGGATCGAACATACCATCCGCAGCCGTCGTATTGCCGACGAAATGGGGAAACAACAAGGTAGCAAAGCTTGTCACAACCTTTGGGTGCACGATGGAATGAAGGATGTTACAGTAGATCGTCTGCTTTATCGTCAAAATCTGAAAGACTCGCTTGATAAAATATTTGCCAATAAATTTGAAAACGTAAAAGACGCAGTAGAATGTAAGCTGTTCGGCACAGGTCTCGAAAGCTTTACCGTAGGTTCTCACGAATTCTATATGGGTTATGCAGTTCAAAACGGTTTGATGGCAACTCTTGACCTTGGACACTTCCATCCGACAGAAGAGATCTATGATAAGATTTCATCACTGTTGCTCTACACCGACGAATTGTTGCTGCACGTCAGCCGTCCGGTGCGTTGGGATAGTGACCACGTGGTAATCCTTAATGAAAGCGTAGCAATGCTGGCACAGGAAATTGTTCGTGCAAACGCTCTTGGCCGTGTGAATATCGGTCTCGATTATTTCGATGCTTCCATCAACCGTATCGGGGCTTACATTATCGGTGCCCGTGCTACTCAGAAAGCGTTCCTGATGGCGATGCTCGAACCGATTGCCAAGTTGAGAGAATACGAAGCAAACGAACAATACTTCCAACGTCTTGCCTTGCTCGAAGAATGTAAAGCATTGCCATGGGCCGACGTGTTCGACTATTTCTGTCTGAAAAATAATGTTGCTGTTGGCGTCGATTTTATTACTGAAATTGAAACTTACGAAAAAGAAGTTACCGGCAAACGTTAACATTGAAGTCATAAACACTTGAGTTGAGTTTCATCTTCGATTCCGGGGGATGAAACTCTCTCTATGTTTTAGAGTACTGTTCGTTATAAACCTAATCTTGATACATCAAAACGCATAATTTATGAATACGATTATCGGACTTATTATTATCGCCATCGGCAGCTTGGGTCAATCGAGCTCGTATGTGCCAATCAATAAAGTAAAAAGCTGGTCGTGGGAAAGCTTCTGGCTGGTTCAGGGTGTTTTTGCATGGCTTCTGTTTCCTTATCTTGGAGCCTTACTTGCAGTGCCCGAAGGTTCAACGTTGGGTGCTTTACTTGCCAGTGGCAATGGAGCTGCCCTCAAAGCTATGGGCTTTGGCGTTTTGTGGGGCATTGGCGGTTTGACGTTTGGACTCAGCATGCGCTATCTCGGAGTGGCTCTCGGACAGTCAATTTCGCTGGGTACTTGCTCTGCTTTTGGTACGCTAATTCCGGCTATTATAGCGGGCACTGACTTGTTTACCGGCAAGGGTCTGGTTTTGTTGGTGGGAGTTTGTATTGCAATTGCCGGTATCGCTATTATTGGTTATGCGGGCAGTCTTCGTGCTAAAAATATGACCGAAGAACAGAAAAAAGCAGCTGTAAAAGATTTTGCGCTTGGTAAGGGGTTGTTGGTTGCTCTGCTGGCTGGTGTGATGAGTGCCTGCTTTAGCTTGGGACTTGAAGCTGCAGAGCCGATTAAAACTGCGGCTCTTGGTTTGGGAACCAAAGCTCTGTATGCCGGCTTGCCTGCAGTTTTGATGGTGACTTTAGGAGGCTTCTTTACCAACGCGGTTTATTGCTTGTTTCAAAATGTAAAAAATAAAACAGCCAAAGATTATTTTTCTGTGCCGGGTTCCGTGATGGTGAATAATCTCCTGTTTTGCGGTTTGGCGGGCGTGCTTTGGTATTCACAATTTTTCGGACTTGCTTTGGGTAAGAGCTTTTTTACCGATGGAAGCATTATGATGGCTTTTTCCTGGAGTATACTGATGTCTCTCAATATTCTTTTCAGTAACTTTTGGGGAATTATTCTGAAAGAATGGGTGGGCTGTGCTAAAGCGACTTTTATATGGTTAGGTATTGGCCTTCTTATTTTGATTTTTTCTTGCATTTATCCTTCTTTATAAATCTCGGACTTCTATCTACTATAAAATCAAATTTTTGAAATGGAAAATAAATCGTTCCTTGCCGTTGATCTGGGTGCAACAAGTGGTCGCGTTATTTGCGGCACCATTGAGAATGGCAAGCTCAAAATGGATGACCTGCATAAGTTTTCCAATGGCATTATCAGTATTCATGGTAACTATCACTGGAATCTTTTTGAACTTTACCGTCATATTAAAGAGGGTTTGACTGTTGCAGCCCGTAAAGGTATCAAGCCGGTTTCAATCGGTGTTGATACCTGGGGTGTCGATATTGCTTTTGTTGGAGAAGACGGTTCTTTCATGGGCTTGCCTTACGCTTACAGAAACTACACTGCAAAAGAAAATACGGAACAATTTCTTAGCGAATTTCCACTGGAAAAACTTTATGGAAAAACAGGTATTCAAACACTCGATTTTAATACGGTATTTCAGCTTTATGCACTGAAAAAACGCAATTCTTCGCAGTTGAAGGCTGCAAAAGATATTTTGTTTATGCCCGATGCTATCTCTTATTTGCTGACAGGTAAAAAAGTGACAGAGTACACTATTGCCTCCACGTCAGAAATGCTTGATCCTAATACCAAAGAATTCGACCCTGAGATTCTTGAGTTTTTGGGTGTTGAGAGAGAAAAATTTCCGGGGAAAGTTATTATGCCTGGTCAGGTTATTGGTACTTTGACGAAAGAACTGGCTCAGGAAACCGGACTCGGAGAGATTCCTGTGGTAGCGGTTGCCGGTCACGATACAGGATCTGCCGTGGTGGCTGTTCCTGCTTCAAACAAACATTTTGCTTATCTGAGTTCCGGTACCTGGTCTCTGATGGGGCTTGAGCTTCCGGAGCCTGTTATTAATGAAACTTCACGTATTGCCAATATCACCAACGAAGGAGGTGTGGATGGAACCATCCGTTTCCTGAAAAATATCACCGGAATGTGGATTCTGGAACAATGCAAGAAAGAGTGGGATGTAGAGAAGGTATATTCTTATGAAGAGCTGATTGCTATGGCTCTTGAGGCACAACCATTCGAGTTCCTATTTAATCCTGATAATGAGGCTTTTGGCAATCCGGGCAGTATGACCAGGGCTATTGTTGAGGTATGCAAAGCCAGTGGTCAGGGAGCTCCCAAAACCGTAGGACAATTTGTCCGCGCTATCTTCGATAGTCTGGCGCTGCGTTATAAGCAGGTTTTTGAGGCGCTGAAGTCGTTTGCTCCGTATGATATTGAAACGTTACATGTTATTGGTGGTGGTTCTCGTAATTCATTCCTCAACCAGTTGACTGCCAATGCAACGGGGGTAACAGTTGTGGCAGGCCCTGCTGAAGCAACTGCAATAGGTAATATGATGTTGCAGGCAAAAGCAGCTGGTTTGTTTGTTGATATTCAGCAGATACGGGATTTTGTGTGTGCTTCGGTTGATTTGAAGCGCTTTGTTCCACAGGATAGTAAAGTCTGGAACGAAGCTTATGCTAAGTTTTTGAATTACTCGGAAAGTTTATAAATCGAATTCTACTTATATGCAAAGCGGGGGCAAATCTGAGATTTGTCTCCATTTTTTTTTGAGTACGAAAAATGTTAAAATAGACAATATGAGTGATGCGAAACAACTTGTCAAAATAACAAAAATTATACATTATTAATTTAATTAGTTTAACAACCATGCTTATTAAATATTACATGTATAAATAACACTTAATCAGATGCTTATGTGCTATTTCGGTGCGGTTTGGGTCGGAGGTGGTGTATGTATGAAAGTGATTTGGTGTAATGATGTCTTGATTTTTGAAAATCAATATATTATATTCGTGTTGAATATAATAAAAACAAAATATTTCTTTTACGGATTATCAGCTTGTGAAAGTATGTGATCCCTAACTAATTTTCTCTTTAGATTTTGGAATGAAGGAGCGATGCGACATCGCCCCTTCATTGTTTTTATACGGGAAGCTGTGCTAAATGAGATGGTTGTTTAGTGCTGTGAAAACAGCTTCCGACATGTTTGACACATGGAGTTTCTTGTAGATGCTCTTTTTGTAATAGCGGACTAAATCCAGCTTTATGTCAAGCTCTTTCGCAATCTTTGTTTCTCCAAATCCTTTTGCAGTCAGTTTCAATATTTCATTTTCAATTTCTTTTAATTCCAAATTTTCTTTTTGAACATATTTATCAGAAATGGATGAATAGTATAGCTTCTTATCCTTGTTGTGAAATGAGATTGAAAAGCGTTCGAATCCAAGCTTGGTGTTTGGGGTTAATAAAGCGAAGCAAGCCAGTGGAAACTTTAATCCTGAGTGAAAAATCGGGTGTATTAATGCAGAGAAATTTTTGAATTCTCCATCTTTCGTTTTCAGTTTAAGGTAATATTTGGCATCAACATATGGAATCTGCGAATGACTTTTGTATAGTTTTGTATAGAATTCCAATGTTTTAATGTGCGCCTGTCTGATTATAGTGAACTCTTTTGGGTGTAATATTCTTGCGAAGATTTCAGATTGATCTTTGACAAGGTCTTCGTTGGATATGCCAAGCAACAGGGATAGTTTCTCCGGAATGTACAAGGCGTTTAGAGTTGAAAGGCTTAACAGAGCAATGTCTGCTGACCAGATTTCCGAAAAGAGCTCGCTAAGTCTTTTGTACTCATTCAGAGAAGAGGTTTCAATATCTATTTGCTTCATAATTTTATATTAGTCCTTGTCGATAGAGTAATGTGATGGTTTGGGCTGTCGATTGTGTGTTGAGATACATCATGATGGATGACTTAATTCGTTTGAGGGTTCCTATACTGATGGATAGACAGTCCGCTATTTCTGATTCGGAAAATCCCTGACATGCAAGTCCGAAGATCTCTAAGTCGTTTTTTTTGAGTGTTATGAAGTCTGGAAAATGAGCTGTTTCGTTGTTTAATAAATAAAAAGTTTCAGATTTGTCATTGAGATTGTGTAGTGTTAGTCGTCCGGGGTTCGGGTTGCTGCTTTCTGAACATTGATAATAGGTGATCCAGGGTAGTTTTGATGTCGTCAGATCAGTATAAATGTAAGGTAGAACCTTAAACTCGACCATGCGGGTACTGTCTAGTCTGTCGGTCATCGGTATGTTAAAGGAAAAATAAAAGATGTCAGAGCTTTCGTCCTTGCGGGCAAGTATGTAATCATTGATAATAAGAAATATGTGAGTAAATAAAGGTAGATCGGAAGTTGATATTTTTTCTGTTAATTTGTACTCGCTGGTATATTCCCCGTTGCAAGTTTCATCGAGAATGTTTTTAAGTAAAGGGTTATTGTTAAATATCCGGATTTGCTTCTTGTAGTGGTCTGCTAGTATAAAGGTTTTTTGCAGGTGATATGATATTGAACGCAGATTTTCGGCTCGATGATCAAAGTGTTCGTAAGAAGGTGTGTTTTCATATCTGATTAAATTATCAAATAGAATGGGCGCATTTGTCATATTGTCGATAAAGGTTTTGTTGTGTTGGAGTCGCACAAAAGTACATTATTATACGTGAAAGTCAGCTGCTGTTTCGAATTTTTATGTAGTTTGAGAAGAAAAAAACTAAGAATTATGAAGCTCTATTATGGTTGTTGTATTCTTCGGATTCTTTGCGACATTATATTAAAATTAATTAAAAGCAAAACAGATGCTAATGGCATCACCTTGAATGTTAATATTGTCAATATGTGTTTTTGGTCATTAACAAAAGGGTGTGTTCTTCGTAATATAAATATGTAGGAAATTGGGCGTTTGTACATGAGTGAGCTGTTTGCGGATTTGTCGGATTGAAATCTTCATGCTATTTTTGTACTTGGATTCTGTAAGGAATTGCTCATGTTTTTGGAGCCTCCTTGACAGTCTTACTAATGAAGTAAATTTTAATTATTCAATAAACAGAGATGCGTAACTTGTGAAAGTAAAACAGACTCTTTATTTTTCTCTTTAGATTATTGAAAAAAATGGGGCGATGGAGATCGCTCCATTTTTTATTTTAAATTGGTTGAGCCTGAGCGGGGATGTAAAAAGACAAGAACTACAGAAATGAAAGGTATGGTTCTATTTTATAGATAAGATCTTTGTCTAATATATCAATTGTTTTTAGATCGTTAATTGATTTGAGTGAACCTCTCGTGAGCCTTAATTCATAGATTGCTTTTGCGGTATAAAAATTAAGGTATGGATGGTATTTCAGCCTTTCAATGCTTGCCTTGTTTACGTTGATTGTTTGTACGTACTTTTTGTCTATGGAAAAATGCGGAGCCAACGCAGCGTACATTTCAGGAGTGATTCCCCATACTTCCCGTAATTGATCTATTCTCACAAAACCACCCAATCGTTTTCTGTAGCCGACTATGCGCCGCGCAAATCCGGATCCTATACCTTTTACTTGCTTTAGTATGGTCGAGTCAGCGCTGTTAAGCTCAACGACTGCATCTGTTTTTGTCGTTTTAGTGTAGGTTGTTGCTGCTACAGGAGGAGGTGTTTCTGCAGGAATGTCAATGTAGTGCAGTAACGTTTGCATTTGCTCCTCATTGATTCCCCATATTTTCTGAAAATCTTCTGCTTTCCTGAATTTACCTCCCTTTTTTCTGTACTTTAAGATGTTGGATGCAATTTTGGGCTTGATGCCTAATCGTACAAATTGTATTGAGTCTGCGGTGTTGGGGTTGAAGCGGGATAAAACCGGTTTGGGCAATTTATCGAAAGCTGACTCGTGCCTGTTTTCTGCATAATTATTGTAGTGGTAGCTTGGAGGATAATTGCCATGAGGAGCGCTTTTGAGAGAGTCGAGGAATATATTGGCCTCGGTCTCAAAATTGTCTTTTTTGACTGTGTGGGTAGTCAATGCAGGGAGTATCATTCTGGCAGCTAAAAGTGCTAAAATGATAACGATTAAAATGATAATTCCAATTTGTTGGCTTCTTGAAAAGAAGAACCAATCTTTCCACATAAGCAATAAGTGTTTGACGTTGAAAGTTGGCGTTTTATTCTCTTTAGATACGCGTTTTATCCCAAAGTAAGCTCGCCGCAGAGAGGAGTCTGCATCATTTCTTTTATCTCTGCATGGCTCAGGTTTTGTCCAAGCAGGAACATAAGTTTTGTAACCGCCGCTTCGGTGGTGAGGTCATACCCGCTGATAACTCCGGCTTTGAGCAGGTTCAGGCTGGTTTCGTATCGTCCCATTTGCACCGAACCGGCATCGCATTGCGACACATTGACTATGATAATTCCTCTTTGAACTGCTTCGTGCAGGCTTTCGTAAAACCAATCGTGACGGGGCGCATTACCGGCTCCATAAGTTTCCAAAACGACTCCTTTCAACCCTTCGGAATGTAAAATAGCCTTCAGGATTTCGGGGGTTAATCCTGGAAATAATTTTATTATGGTAATGTTCGGATTAAACGCGCTAGAAACCTTCAGAGGTTTGTTTGTTTCGTTCTTGTGAATAAAGGAGCTTGAGAAGTTGAAGTGTACGCCTACCTTTACTAATGCAGGATAATTATACGACCCGAATGCGTTGAATAATTCGGCATTCTTTTTGGTGGTTCTGTTACCTCTGAATAGCGAATTTTCAAAGTAAATACAGACTTCGTGTACTGTTGATTCTCCGGTGCTGTCAACATTTGCGGCAATTTCTATGGCCGAAAGTAAATTTTCTTTCGCATCGGTACGCAACATGCCTATCGGAAGCTGGGCTCCCGTGAAAATAACCGGTTTGCTGAGATTTTCCAACATAAAGCTCAGGGCTGACGCCGAATAAGCCATTGTGTCGGTGCCGTGGAGGATAACAAATCCGTTATAATTATCGTAGTTTTCCTGAATCAGAGCTGCCATTTTTGCCCAGTGGAAGGGCTGGACATCCGAAGAGTCTATCAAAGGGTCGAAGGCGACGGAATCCAGAGTGATATTCAGCTGTTTGAGTTCAGGAATATACTCTTTCATTCGGTTAAAATCGAGTGGACGCAATGCTCCTGTTTGCGGATTTTCCGCCATGCTAATGGTCCCCCCAGTGAAAATAAGTAAAACGGAAGTCTCTTGGTTCATGATGAAAATATGGCGTAAAAATCAATATGATTGAAAATTACGTTAGTGTGCCGGATTTGAATTTAGTTTCTCCGAAGAACAATGCAAAGATAATCTTTCCTCTGATATATTTTAATTTCTATAGATGGTTTTCTGCGTGATAGGACGAGCGAACCAGCGGTGCACTTTCTACCTGCCTGAATCCTTTTTCTAAACCAATGGTTTTGTATCGGTCAAATTGTTCCGGTATAACGTATTCTGTTACAGGAATATTCTTGCGCGATGGTTGCAGGTATTGTCCGATAGTCAGTACGGTACATCCGGCTTTCAGAAGGTCATCCATGGTTTCAAGAACTTCGCTTTCGGTCTCACCAAGTCCCACCATTAATCCGGATTTTGCAGTGATGCCGCTTTGTGCGATACGTGCCAAAACGTGCAGGCTGACATCGTATTTCGCAGCGCTGCGAACAAGCGGTGTGAGCCGTTTCACGGTTTCAATGTTGTGCGAGATGATTTCGGGACGGGCGTTTATGACCAGATCAATGAGTTCGTCCTTTCCCTGAAAGTCCGGGATCAGGGTTTCAAGCGTCGTGCCGGGGTTTGCTTTTTTAATTTCTGTGATGGTAGCGGCCCATTGTGAGGCTCCCAAATCGTCGAGATCATCCCTGTCGACCGAGGTGATAACAGCGTGTTTCAGCTTCATCAGCCGGATTGATTCAGCCACGTTGGCAGGTTCGTTCGGGTCTACAGGCAGAGGTTTTCCTGTTAATGTGTTGCAGAATTTACAACTGCGGGTGCATATTTCACCGAGTATCATAAACGTAGCGGTTCCCCGTGCCCAGCAGTCACAAATGTTTGGGCATTTGCCCGACGTGCAGATGGTGTGCAGATGGTGTTGTTGTACGATTTTTTTTACTTCGGTAAAATTTCCGGTCGATGCCAACGATACCTTTAACCAGTCGGGCTTCTTTACTCTGTTTGTCATTTATCTGATTGTTATCATTGTGGCTCCAAAACCATATTCCCGGAACGATGCATCCTGAAAGTAATACGTCGGATATTTAAGTTTGAGCTCTTTCAATATTTCTTTGCGCAAAACGCCTTCTCCTTTGCCGTGTATGAAAACAATTTTCTGCCCTTTCTTGTTTTTATGCTGCTCCAGCGTTTCCCGGAACTTATCCATTTGATAGCTGAGAATGGCTGCATTGTCCATGCCGGCAGTGGAGTCGAGCAATTTGTGGATGTGGAGATCCACTTCTACGATGGGGGAGATGCGTTCTCTTTTCTTTTCAGGTATCGCTTTCTTGGGAGCGGGAGATGCTTCCTTCTGAAGCATGGCCTTCTTTATCTCTTCGGGATCGGGTTTGATAAACGCGGCAGGCAGATCCTTTTCCATCAGAGGAATGATCATGGCTTGTTCGTCAAAGAAATCATTCTCGGAAAAACAATGCAGCTTGTTGAAGTCGGATATTGGGAGCTTAACTGCAAAATCAAGAGTAGGTTTTGGGGCATAGGTGCCGCCTTTTTTGAATGCAATTGCCTGTACCGTCACTTGTCTGATTTTATTCAGTTCTTCTTTTTCTAAGGTTTCCAGAAAAAGCTTGGTGTTGGGATGCATTGTGCCGCTATCTCTGCATGTGTGCTCGCTTTTATGGTTGACGGTAGCATAACAAAATCCGAGCGTATAGTTGCTGTCGTTGATTAAAAATACATCGATAGCTGAATTGAAAAGGCTCTTGATTTGCGTGGGAACGAAAGCAAGGTAGAGGTTGATTTCATTGCCATAATCGGTCTCTTCGGATTCTTCCCATTCTTCCGGTTCCGGAGCGACAGGTGCCTTTATTGCTATTGGTTCTGTTTTTATTTCGGCCTGTACGGTTGGTTTTTGAACCGGGAAGTTCATCTTGTTTACTTCGGCAATCACCACGCATTCTTTGGTCAATACCGGAATCTCAAAACCGTCATCGTCCAAAACGCCGACTAAATCTTTTTTTATAAAGCGTGTCACAACTCCACCGCCAACGGCATTGAGGAAACGAACACGATCTCCTGCTTTTATCATAATTATAATCTTGCTTGCTAAATAAGAATTCTAAATTGCCCCTGCGGACAATGTCTTTTGTAGTTCTTCGGGTGAAATGTTAATTGAAATTTTGCCCTCCACGGCATACGAAATAGTACCTTTCTCTTCCGAAACAACAATGGCGGAAGCATCAGATCGCTCGGTGATTCCCAATGCTGCTCTGTGACGTAGTCCTAAGTGCTTAGGAATATGCTGATTTTCCGATATGGGTAAAATTGAGGCTACCGATACGATTTTTTTATTGGAAATAACCATTGCACCATCGTGTAGCGGACTGTTTTTGAAAAAGATGTTTTCGATAAGCGAGGCATTGATATTTGCATCTATTCGTTCTCCAATATGAACGAATTCTTCGAGTTCGCTTTTGTGAACCAGCACGATGAGAGCTCCGGTTTTGCTTTTAGCCATGTGACTGCATGCAATTACCAGCTGGGTAACGCTCATGTTGTCAGTTTCTTCTTCTTTTTTATTTCCGAAAATCTGAGCAACCTTGTTGATAAAACGCCACTTGTTGCGCGAGCCGACCATAAAGAAAAAACGCCGGATCTCATTTTGAAAGATAACGATCAGTGCAACAATCCCGACATTCATCAACTGGTTCAGAATAGAACCCAAAAGTTCCAGTTGGAAAATGTACACAACAAAAAACCACACAACAATCAAGGAGAGAATCCCTATGAAAATATTGTTCACTCCGGTGCCTCTGAACAACTTGTAAAGTTGATGGAAGAGGATTGCCACCAAAAGGATGTCAATAATATCTTTAATTCCGAATTCTAATCCCATTGTTATTGTGAATGAGTGTTTACGTTATTCTGTTCTCGGATAAGTCTGCCGGAAAATGGCTATTGTTTCCACAGCCTCCTTTACGTCGTGAACTCTTAGTATGGAAGCTCCGCCAGCCAGTGCCAGCGTGTTTGCGGCAATAGTGGCTGTCAGCGAATGTTCGGCATCTGTATTCAGACTTTTATATAGCATCGACTTTCTGGATAATCCGGCTAAAACCGGGCGATCGAAAATCCGGAAGTTCGATAAATCCCTGAGCAGTTCAAAATTTTGTTCAACTGTTTTTGCAAATCCAAAACCGGGGTCTAAAATAATATCACTGACTCCCATTGCAGTAAGAATCCGGATCTTTTCTGCAAAAAAGCGCATAATCTCTTCCATGAAATTATCGTATTCGGTTAACGACTGCATGGTTTGCGGGGTTCCGCGCATGTGCATCAGGATGTAAGGAACGTTGTATTTTGCAATGACCTCAAACATGTTGGCATCCAGCGTTCCTCCCGATACGTCGTTGATAATGTCGACCCCGAAATTTTTAATAACAGCCTCTGCAACTGAAGCTCTGAAGGTGTCGACAGAAAGAATTGCCTCCGGAAACTGTTTTTTGATGATTTCAAGGGCCCAAAACAGACGTTCCTGTTCTTCGTTTTCGCTTACTGCTTCGGCTGTAGGCCGTGTCGAATAGCCGCCAATATCTATTATAGTGCCGCCTTCCGACAGTATGGCTTCGCATCTGGCCAGAATTTCTTCTTCCGACTGAATCCTGCTCTTGCTGTAAAACGAATCGGGAGTTACATTTAGTATTCCCATTACTACAGGATTTGAGAGCGTATATAATTGATTTTTTAGCCGGATCGAGATACTATTTTGAACCATGATTACGTTATACTGTTTGTTAGTACAAAAATAGGAAAATATATTTGTAGTTCTAATTTTTGGCGGTTGCGAAAAAATTAAATAAAATGAATCATAGCTTGGATAAAAAAAGCTATATTTGCACCCTGAAAACGTGAAATTTTGCAATTTTAACCGTTTCTAGAGATGTCAGGCTGTCAGAATGATAGCATACTTATTTCGTCTGATTTCAAAATAATAATATAACTCAAACTTCTTTCGCATGAACATTCGTAGCATGTCAACTATCGGAATCATAATGGCCTCTGTGGCTGTTCTGGTATCGTGTGGCGGTGGTAGTAGTAATAAAATTTCAACTGCTTTTTCTAACACAACAGGCTGGGCCTTAAATGGTAAGAAAGGTGGACTGAAGATAAATAACAGATATCACGAGCGTATCCCGCCCAACATGGTGTTGATTGAAGGCGGAACTTTCACGATGGGTAGAAATGCAGAACAGGGTGCTCAGACCGCTAACAGTTTCCAGCGCCGTGTAACTGTCAATTCATTCTTCATGGACCAGTATGAAATCACAAATGAAAACTGGCGTGAATACCTCGAATGGACCAAACAGGTGCTTCACAATTCTCCTGCTATTATTGAAAAAGCGAAGCCCAATGTGGCTGTTTGGCGCGAAAAACTGGCTTACAATGAGCCTTACGTGGAAAATTACTTTGAACACGTTGCTTATCGTCACTATCCTGTGGTAGGTGTTACCTGGGAACAGGCAATGGATTATTGCGAATGGCGTACCGACCGTGTCAACGAAAAGATTTTGATGGATAACAGAAAAATTCAGGCTCCTGATTTGGCTGCTATCAAGAAATCGACCGACCCGAATGAAGTCGCTGCAAAATATGTATTTAGCACAAAGAAATACTACTACACCGGTTACAACAATCGCAATCCGAAAATGAAGGATACGACGAAAGTAGCAATGGCTGATGGTATTTTATTCCCGTATTTCCGTCTCCCGACCGAAGCAGAATGGGAATATGCAGCGTATGGCGTAATTGCCGATCAGAAATTCGGCGAAGCAGAAAACGGACACATGTATCCATGGGAATCTACACAGATGCGTAGCAATTCCAAAAAACATCAGGGTGCTATGATGGCCAACTTCGCACGTGGCCGTGGTGACCTGATGGGTGTAAGAGGTAACTCAGACAAGAGCATTATTCCTGGTCCGGTTAACTCGTATTATCCGAATGATTATGGTTTGTACAATATGGCTGGTAACGTGAACGAATGGGTGCTTGATGTTTACCGTCCGTTGAACGAACTGGATGTGGAAGAATACAACCCGTTCCGTGGAAATGCTTATGAACCGATTCATTTCTATCGGCAAACAGAGGATGCTCCTGATAAAACAGTCGTTCAATACCGTGTCGACAGCCTGGGCCGCTTGCGCTATAAAGTGGTTCGCGCAGGGAAAGATATTGAAAACTATGAGAACGATGTGAAGAACTTTAAGGATGGTTCGTTACAGGCTTCCAATAATCCTGATCTCTGGAAAGATTCTACAGCAGCAAAACGGAACATGTCCACCAAGCAAATGTACAACCCCGAAAGCGATCAATTGGATATTCTGGCGTCCAAAGTTTCGGATTACTCAAGAGTTTACAAAGGTGGTTCATGGAAAGATCGTCCTTACTGGCTGAATCCTTCCACACGCCGTTACCTCGATCAGAGCAAATCGGCTAATGATATCGGTTTCCGTTGTGCAATGACTCGTTTGGGAACACCTCTTAAAGGAAGATAAATGGATTGCAGAGTGAAAGTCATGAGAAGATCGTTGGATTTACTTTCACGCAAAGAAATAATTTTATAAATAAGAAAAGCACTTACACGAGATAAGTGCTTTTTTATTAAGAATATAACATGGCAAAGTTACAAAGAATCAAAGTAGTGGATGTTATGGCAACACCGTCTCTGGTGTCGCAGGAGATTAACGTAAAAGGCTGGGTAAGAAGCCGAAGAGGTAATAAAAATGTTAGCTTTATAGCATTAAATGACGGTTCGACTATTAATAACCTGCAAATCGTGGTTGATTTGTCTGTTTTCTCGGAAGAAGCTCTGAAACCGGTAACTACCGGCGCCTGCATTAGCGTGATCGGTCAGCTGGTGGAATCGCAGGGAAAAGGGCAGACGGTTGAGCTGATTGCCAAAGAACTGGAAGTATACGGTACTGCCGATCCGGATGTATATCCTCTTCAGAAGAAGGGTCACTCGCTGGAGTATTTGCGCGAGATTGCACACCTGCGTCCACGTACCAATACGTTTGGCGCCGTATTCCGTATTCGTCACAACATGGCGATCGCTATTCACCAGTTCTTCCACGAACGCGGTTTCTTCTATTTCCATACACCGATTGTTACCGCATCTGACTGCGAAGGTGCCGGGCAGATGTTTCAGGTGACTACCATGAACCTGTATGATCTGAAAAAGGATGAAACCGGTTCTATCGACTATTCAAACGACTTTTTCGGCAAACAGGCAAGCCTTACCGTTTCCGGTCAGCTGGAAGGCGAATTGGCTGCTATGGCATTGGGTTCGATTTATACTTTCGGGCCTACTTTCAGAGCCGAAAACTCAAATACACCGCGTCATCTGGCAGAATTCTGGATGATTGAACCGGAAGTTGCCTTCAACGAAATTGAAGAGAACATGCAGCTTGCCGAAGACTTTATCAAATATTGCATTCAGTGGGCGCTTGACAACTGCAAAGACGATTTGAACTTCCTCGCTTCCATGTACGACAAGGAATTGCTGGAACGCCTGAACTTTGTGATTGGCAATGAATTTGTGCGTTTGCCGTATACTCAGGGTATTGAAATTCTTGAAGCAGCAGTAGCTAAAGGTCGTAAATTCGAATTTCCGATTTTTTGGGGTGCCGATCTGGCTTCGGAACACGAACGTTACCTGGTGGAAGAACACTTCAAGAAACCGGTAATTTTGACCGACTATCCGAAAGAAATCAAGTCGTTCTACATGAAACAGAACGATGACGGCAAGACAGTGCGTGCTATGGACGTTCTTTTCCCGAAAATCGGGGAGATTATCGGTGGCTCGCAGCGTGAAGAGTCGTACGAGAAACTGACGCGCAGAGCGCAGGAAATGGGCGTTCCCGAAAAGGATATCTGGTGGTACCTCGATACCCGCCGTTTCGGTACAGCACCGCACTCAGGCTTCGGGCTGGGCTTTGAACGCCTGTTGCTCTTCGTTACCGGCATGACCAATATCCGCGACGTGATTCCTTTCCCGCGTACTCCTAAAAACGCAGAATTCTAATCCGAAAGCGGCAATTAATAAAAACGAGGCTGATTCAATTGTAATATTGAGTCAGCCTCGCTTGTTTATTGGAGAATGTGATAACCTCTGCGCTGTACGATTTTAGGTTCGCGCGGGAGCGTGGTTTTAATGGTGTAACTTTCGAAATATTTCATCCATTGTTTCAGGATCAATACTTTTCATTTCAATGAGTTTTAGAGATTTCACCATTTTGATTGTTTCGGTCTTGTATTTCAGAAACTGAGGAGATTTAATATGATTCTCATAAGCCTCTTTATTCGCGTATATCTCTAATATGCGAATCTGATTAGAATTTTCTTGTTGATACATTGGGAAAATGGCAATAACTCCGGGTTCTTTGCTTACGGATGCTTTAGATTCAATTTGTAGAATATCCTTATATTCCTGAAGATAGCTTGAATCAATTTCAATCTCAGCAATGCGTATCATCATTTTGTTTGTCTGAGCTGACATAGCGATCGATGTTAGAAGTAAGAAAGCACAAAGAATATTTTTCATGCGATTGTTCTATTGCAAGATTAAGCATTATAGGTCTTTATAAGGTCAAAAAGAACTCCCTCTATCGTGTGCCGCTGGCGCGGGTCTCCTGACCCGTGCCCTTAACAAAAGCCACAAAATAGATTTTTTTTGCTAGATAGTTTTCTATCCGGATCTTAGTAAGGTGCGTCAAGTTCCTTTAGTATGTTTTTCTACGGTCATTTATAGCACGGGTCAGGAGACCCGCGCTAGCGGAGGAACTATAGCCACCGTGAAGCAACGATTATTTTACATATTTCATAGGTTCTTTGAATCGAGTGTCTCCTGATACATTTTCCAATGATTTTAATGGGAAATTTATTATCACGTCCAAGGCTTTGTTTATGTGAACATCTGTCGTTGTATTCTTTAACGCCTTTGCAATATTTCTCATTCTATTATCAGGTTTTGACTTATTTAAATCAGTCGTAAATTCAGGGTCTGCAAAAAGATTTAAAAAGTCAACTACTTCGGGAATTTTAAAAAGCTTGATAAATTTTATATAATAACTGACGGCTCTTTCATCGACACCATCTCTGTAGCCTTTCCCATTTCCAGCGTAACATAAACAAACCACTTTAACAAAAATTTTTCTTGCAGCTGTTGGAATCCCTTTATTTCCAAGAGATTTGTCAATAGAAATGGCATGTGAATATTCGTAATAAAAATTATTCCACTCAAAATGAACACTTTTTAGATTTTCAAGTTTTTCGATTAATTCTGCTGCCAAGCTATCTTCATCCTTATAACCTTCTCCATTTACAATTTCTAAAAATTTCTGAGTTGAGTCTTTACGTTTTACATCTCCATTAACTCGGTAAAGTCCAAACTTTGCTCCAATCTTGTATTTAGTTTGTTCTGTAGCTGAATCCCATATATAAGGACAAATTCCTCCAATATTATCAAGGATTGTTTGTTCTTGGTCAGGTGAGCAATAAGTACCAAACAAAGTCAGAAGTAAATCATCGATTCTCTCTTGTGGTTGTTTAGCTATATCTTTCCCTATTGATTGATAATCTGTTGTTGGAATTACATTTTTTCTAATATTATCCAGCAATCTTTTTATATTGACCACTGAAATGTCCGGTTCAGCCGTAATAGCATACTTTAGACAATTTTCTAAAAAACTCAGCATATCCATTCCTGAAATAGGGTTCTCATTTGGATGCGCTGAACTAGCATGATTTCGGAAATAATTTACATATTCAAGTCTTTTGAAATTGATATCATTTATCAATCCAATTCGTTTACAAATGTCAAGTAAATCATAATCTGAAATAGCAGCAAGGTCTTCTTCTCCGTTTAGCTTTTTATAACGAGATGCAAGCTCTCCAGCAACGCTATAGAAGTATTCTAAATCAAATTTTATAATTGAATGTCTTAGAGCCTTGATCGTTTCGTCCCATAAAAATGCTAATGCTCCATCAAAAAGGCCAACGGTAATAGCAACAGTGAATTTTGAAAGATAATATGCCTTCTCTCTATCTTCGTACGGTAGAACCTCCAAAGCGCTTTCAAGGGAAAATATCACTTTCCGCCGCTCTTCTATTGGTTGTAATACATTTTCAGTCGGTAACCGAACGTGTTTCAATAGATTACTTAGCGGTTCGTTAAATTCGGCGATCGAAGTTTCAATCTTTTGAGGTGTATTACCTGTCGGAATTAATTCAATTTTGGTATTGTCTATCATGGTAGTGTGTTTTTTATTATAGACTAGTGTATAATTTGCGAGGTAAATTTACAACATTTATAAATATGAAAATTAAAACGGGAATAAATTATTTTGTAAATGGACGAATTTTCTGACATAAAACGAAAAAGGCTGACTCAACACTGGATTGAATCAGCCTTTCTGCTTCTATTTTATTGGATTATAACCACTTCACGTAGTTGAAAATTCGCCGCTACGTGGGTCTGGCTACCTATCCGAACGGGCCGAAATCTACTTTGTTTGTATTGAAGAGGTTAGAGTTATGTTTGCATCTTTAAGACCTTGTCCGGAAACTTTCAATGCGATAGTGCCGCTGTTAGTTGTTGATTGGACTAAAATGACCAGTTTTCCATTAAAAGCTTTCATGGTTGGTTTGTCGAACATTTCTAATGAGGTTGCATCTCCATTGCATACGGCTCTGAATGAACCGTTACCTGTGACAGTAAAATTCAGCCTGTTGTCGGATGTCGGACACGGATTTCCCAGTTTGTCAACAATAGAGGCAGTTACAAAACTCAAATCTTCTCCATCCGATGTAATGGTTTTCCTGTCGGCCTCCAGCTTGATGTGATGAGGTTTACCGGCAGTGACAATGCTTTTTTCAGCAACTGGTTTTCCCAGGTCATCATAAGCAACCACTTTTAATGTTCCGGGCTCATATTTTACATTCATCCACATCAATCGGTAACGGTTTAATTTAGATTGATTGCTTTTTTTCTGTATTCCCTGGCTCTTGCCATTGATGAATAACTCTGCACTATTATGGTTGGTATATACAAATACCGGAATGTTTTTACCTTCGTATCCGGGCCAATTCCAATGGGGTAGTATGTGTAATGTTTCGTCTTTCGAATTCCATCGGCTCTGGTATAAATAATACCTGTCTTTGGGCAAGCCGGCAAGATCGCAGAGGCCGAAATAAGAACTTCGGGAAGGCCAGTAATTGTCATATGGCGTCGGTTCCCCTAAATAATCAAATCCAGTCCAAACAAACTCACCTATCACCCAGGGCTTGTCATCCTGCAAGATGAAATCATCCTCGGGAATGTTTGACCAATCGCAATACTCGAGGTCATAAGAGGAACATTGTAAGTCGGCATACGTTTTCCCGGTTGCAGTTACAGCCGGAAATTTGTAGACACCTCTCGAACTAACGGTTGAGGCAGTTTCAGACCCTAAAAGCAGGCCTTGTGGAAATTTTTCGTGAGCTTCTTCGTACAAGTGGGTGCGATAATTTAATCCGGGTATATCAAGAACGGCTCCGAATCCGTTTTTCATCACAGCGGTTACCTGATCCATACCAACGGTTACGGGTCTGGTTGGGTCTTCCCTGTGGAAAATGTCCTGAAGCCATTTCGCTCTTTTGACACCATCATTGCTCCATTGATCGGGCACTTCGTTGCCGGCACTCCACATTACGATACAGGGGTGATTGCGGGTTGCGCGTACTAAATTTTCTACGTCCTTCTCTGCCCATTCGTCAAAATAGAGATGATACCCATTTTCTACCTTGGGGGTTTTCCATTCGTCAAAACTTTCGGCCAAAAACAGGAATCCCATTTCATCACACAGCTCTAATTGCTCGAATGATGGCATATTATGCGACGAACGGATTGCATTACATCCGAGGTCTTTCAAAATCGTCAACTGTCGTTTAAGCGCGGCTTTGTTTACAGCAGTTCCGATCGGACCTAAATCGTGATGCAAACAAACTCCTTTAAATTTCAGGACTTTCCCATTGAGTTCGAATCCTTTTGATGCCGTGTAGCTGATTTGACGTATACCGAACCGCACAATTTCTGTATCTTTCAACGTGTCGTTCTGGTAAAGTTTCAATTCGGCAGTATATAAATAAGGATTCTCAGGACTCCAGAGCTGAGGTTCTTGTACGGTTATATTTTGTTCTATTTCATCTCCGAATTTTTCTGACGCAGTGCCATTGCTGACTACATTGCCTTGAGAGTTTTTTATACAGACCTGTACTTTTACATTTTCACCCTGAACCTTGGAGCGGATGTTTACTTTTGCCAATTGCTCTGAGATGAATGGTGTTGTAATGGTATTTCCCCAATGTTGAAAACTTGCTTTGTTTTTAATGATAAGCTTAACCTTTCGGTATAACCCGGCGCCGGGATACCATCGGGACGAAAAAGGGAGGTTTTCCAGACGAACCGCAATTACATTTGGTTGGTCGGGTTTGAGATAATTCGTGATGTCGAAATAGAAGTAGCTATATCCGTATGGGCGGGTTCCGACTTTGATTCCATTGATGTAGACCTCGGCGTTACTCATGGCGCCGTCAAACGTAATCAAAGCCTGTTTGTCGGAGGTAAGTTCCGGTAAGTTTATGGCAGTGCGATACCACCCTGTACCAATAAATGGCAAAGCCCCTGTTCTGCCGGTTTTTTCGGTAGCTTCTTTTTCGTTGTTTTGTTCAATCTTTACGACCTGTTTGTCAATCTCTTTATCAAAGGGGCCGTATATGGCCCAGTCATGAGGTATTTTTACAGAAGTCCAGTTCGAGTCATCGAATCCTGTTTGTGAGGCCTGTTTGTTGTCTCCTTTAAGAAACTTCCACGATGAGAGTTCTTTGATTACTGTTTGTGAATAAGCAGGTGACTCGAAATAAAAACACAATAGCGTCAAAACTGCAATTTTGTATGCTTTCATAATGGTTCTGTAAAAATATTTTATTGAATTACATGTGGTCGTAAAAAGTACCGAATGCAGACAAAGAATGTAATGCCAAAAGAAGAATGAAGACTAAGCAGTGGCTCATCTTATTGTCTTTTTTCGATCGGTACAAAGGTTCTTGTTTTGAAGGCAAAGATATAGTATTTTATATATTGAGAAGGTAGACAATTCAACCAAATTGTGAATTAAATCACTTCTGGGTTCTCTTTGTTTATGGAGCCATCTTGATTTTTAATTTTTGACCCCATTAGCTTCGCTGATCTTCAATTCCTCCAAATGGGGGCTGTAACTTTGCAACATTTACAAATATGAACCTTCTTGATCTGGTGAATTATTTTGGGAACAGACAAACTGCCTGACAGAAAACGAAAAAAGCTGACTCAACACAGGATTGAATCAGCCTTTTTGCTTCTATTCTATTGGATTATAACCATTTTACAAAGTTGAGATCCTGACGGTGCGGCAGTTCTTCGTTTTTGGGGAAGAGACGGAATCCGATTTTGAATGTTCCGGCTTTGGTTAAGCGGTAGTTCAGGGCGAATGTCAGTCGGGTGTCTTCTGTTTTTACAAGGTTGAATTCCTCGGTATCCAGAATGTGTTCCGTGTTTTTGGCGTCTCTGTAGGTCATTACCAGCTCCAGACCGATGTTTTTGCAATCCGGCGTTTTCACATCGATTACCGCTTTCAGGTCGTACTCGGAGTTCACGGTTGGCGACATGCGGAGTTGTTCGGGAACCGAAAGTTCCAGCAATTCGATATGATCCCATCCGGCAGCCATCTTTTCTTTCCACGCCACAATGCTTTTCGCTTTTTCGTAATGGTTGGCAACCAGCTTGTCGTGGCGAGCGCTCAGCTTGTTGTAGAAGCGTTCGATATAGTCGTCCAACATGCGCTTGGTGGTGAATCGTGGTGCAATTTTAGCAATCGAATTTTTGATGTACTGTATCCACTCGGGAGAGTAACCCTTGCTGTTTTTGGCAAAAAACAATGGAATAATCTCGTTTTCAAGTATCGTGTAGATGGTTGCGGCATCCAGCTGATTCTGGTAATCCTGATTTTCGTAGGTGCGTTTTTCAGTCAGAGCCCAACCGGCACCTTTCACGTAACCTTCGAGCCACCATCCGTCGAGTACCGAGAAGTTCAGAACGCCGTTCATTTCGGCTTTCTGTCCCGAAGTACCTGAAGCTTCCAGCGGGCGGGTAGGGGTGTTCAACCAGATATCCACACCTGAAATCAGGCGCTTGGCAAGGCGCATGTCGTAATTTTCGAGGAAGATAATCTTACCCTGAAATTCGGGCATGCGTGAAATTTCAACGATATGCTTGATCAATCCCTGTCCTGCGCCGTCGGCAGGGTGAGCCTTACCGGTGTAAAGGAACTGTACCGGATAGTGCGGGTTATTTACGATCTTGGCCAGACGGTCGAGGTCGGTAAACAGGAGTTGAGCACGTTTGTATGTCGCGAAACGACGTCCGAAACCGATGATGAGCGCGTTCGGGTTGATCTTTTCCAGAATGGAAACAATCAGCGAAGGATCGCCCTGATTTTTCAGCCATGTTTCGGTAAACTGTCCTTTGATATGATTAATCAGCTTGTTTTTAAGCGCGGTACGGGTTTTCCAGATCTCTTCGTCGCTGACGGTATGTATCTTTTCCCATATTTTCAGGTTCGATTCGTCTTCGCGGAACTCAGGGCCGAATGTTTTGTCGTAGAGGCGTTGCCATTCGGAAGCAGTCCATGTTTCAAGGTGGACTCCGTTTGTAACGTAACTTACATGGAGCTCTTCCGGCAGGTAGCCTTTCCAGATGTTCTGGAACATATCCTGCGACACTTTGCCGTGCAACCAGCTTACGCCGTTTACTTCCTGACAGGTGTTGCAGGCAAAGGTACTCATGCTGAATTTTTCGCTTCTGTCGCCCGGGTTCTCACGGCCGAGGTCGATAAATTCGTCCCAGCTGATGCCTAAACGGCTCGGGAATTCGCCCAGGTATTTGCCGAACAGCCCTTCGTCGAAGCTGTCGTGACCGGCAGGCACAGGCGTGTGTACCGTGTAAAGAGAAGATGATCTGACCACTTCCATTGCCTGGTTGAATGATAAACCATCACCCTGGATGAGATCTACCAGTCGTTGTGCATTGATAAGGGCGGCATGTCCTTCGTTGCAGTGGTATACCTGTTTTTTGATGCCCAGTTTGTTCAGGGTGAGGATACCGCCGATGCCAAGCAGGTACTCCTGTTTCAGGCGGTTTTCCCAGTCGCCGCCATAAAGCTGGTGGGTAATGGGACGGTCGTATTCGCTGTTGCGGTCGTTGTCGGTATCGAGCAGGTAGAGCGCAATGCGGCCAACCGATACTTTCCAGAGATTAGCATAGATAATGCGGCCCGGATAAGGTACTTCAATCTGAATCTGGTTACCGTGTTCGTCTTTTACCGGTTCGATTGGCAGCAAGCCGAAATTCTGCGGTTCATACATGGCCAATTGCTGTCCGTCCATCGACAGGCTCTGTGTGAAGTAGCCGTAACGATAAAGGAATCCGACGGCGGTCATGTCCACACGGCAATCGCTGGCTTCTTTCAGGTAGTCACCGGCCAGAATTCCCAACCCGCCTGAATAAATTTTCAGGATATTGGAGAGGCCGTATTCCATGCTGAAATAAGCTATTGATGGCTTTTTTGTATCGAAAGGAGTTTTTATGTATTCCTGAAATGAAGCATAAACGGATTCCAGACGCTGCATAAACGCCTGATCATTTTCCAGCTCTTCCAACTTTTCGTAATTCAATCTTTCCAACATTACGATAGGGTTTCCTTCGCATTCGTTCCAGAGCTTGGAGTCGATGCTCGAAAACATTTCTGTCGCCTCAAAGTTCCACACCCACCATATGTTACGGGAAATCTCGAGTAGCTTTTGCAATTTTTCCGGAACGTGAGAAGTTACCGTAATTTCGTTCCAGTTGGGGTTGTTCACTTTTGATGATTGTAGTTTCATACGTGAATAATTTGATTTGTAAATGCCCAATGTAATTCGTTCCGTTTGGGCGGAGCGTGTTACATATAAGTTTGTTAAATGTTGCCTTTTTACCTATCAGCTATCTTGTAGCCGGGTCTGATGATTATTTTTCTTCAATTTTGCAAGCATTGCCATCTGCTTGAATCAAGTGATAAAATATTCTTTTATCGTTTTAATTTGCTCTTTGCCTGCGGCAGGCCTTACTTTTTGGCGCAAAAAGTAAGCAAAAACATTGACGGAAAAAACTCGTCTTGACTTTTATAGGAAAATGTATTTTATTTTCTGTATTTACCTTCTGACCCCTCCTAACCTCCCCTAAATGGGGAGGAATTCGTCCTTAAAACGAGAAAATTTTGTGCATTTTGCAAAGTTACAGCCCCCATTTAGGGGGTTGGGGGTCAAAATATAAAAAGTCAAGATGTCTTACAAACTGTTTATTGATAAGCAATACAGAGCTTGCGGATATGTATTATCTTTTTTTGCTTAATGCAATTGTATATGCCTTGTCGTAATATTCAATAAAATGTTCCCAAAGCGCTTGTTCTGCAATGGCAGCCGCTTTTTTTCGTGCCGACTGAACCTGTATCGGCGTCAGGGCTGCAAATTGTTCGATTTGCCTTACCAACTCACTTACCACGTCGTCGTAGTTTGAGTCATTGCGGGGAATTACAGCAACTCCCTGATCGATGTCCTGCTGGTGGTAATTGACCCATTGCCCGAACCCTGACAAGCTGGTGGTGATTGTGGGCACGGAAAATGCCGCACTTTCCATCGGTGTATATCCCCACGGTTCGTAATACGAAGGGAATACGGTCAGGTCGGTTCCTATCAGCAAGTCATAATAGCTTTTGTTGAAAATTCCGTCTTCGCCGGTAAGATATGACGGTACAAATATAATCTTAACTTTAGTTTCTTGTGCATTCGTCAGGTGCGACCAGCTGATCGACGATAAAATCGGATCGTGCCACGGTTCTACCAACTGATGCGTGACAAACGGATTCCCATGCGGAACATTGTCATCTCCGTTCAGGTGCTTTTGCAGGTCTTGTCGCGGTCCGGAAATATAGGCCGGCACCATTAAAAACGCTACAATTGTGCGCGATAACGTTTGTGAATATTCAAGACGTTTCAATGATTCGATAAAAACGTCAAGTCCTTTGTTCAGAAACTCATAGCGTCCGCCGGTTGCAACAAACAGGGTATCTTCCGGTAACTGATACGTGAGCAGACATTCGGCTACCTTTTTCAAAGTGTTGCGGGCTTCCTCTTTTTTTATGTTGAACTGCTTTCCAGTCGGTACAAAATCGTCTTCAAAACCATTGGGAGTAACCACGTCCGGCGCTTTGCACAATAACTGCGTGCATTCACGGGCGGTTATGTCGCTAACGGTTGTGAAGCAATCGGCGTAATGAGCTGCTTGTTTCTCCACGGAATGTTTCGCCTGCATACTTAACTCGGCAGCCATCTGATCTCCGTCATAATGCGCCAGATAATCATACAGCGGTTTGTGATTCCCTGCAATCGATCTTCCTATTGAAGTGGCATGAGTCGTAAAAACGGTAGCTACCTCAGGAGTATATCGTTTCAGAAAGAATAATCCGAATGTTGTCATCCACTCGTTAAAGTGGGCGATGATTTTCTTCCCTTTCAGTTTATAGTAGCGATAGTAGCTATCGATCACAATTCCGACTGCGTAGCCGAACATGGCAGAGTCGTGATAATCGCCGTAAGCATGCAGCGAGTCAACACCATACCACTCCCAAACCTGACGGTAAAGATTGTTGCGTTGCAAATGCAGTGTCGAGAAATCGACCAGCAAAGCAATGGGGCTGCCAGGGATATTCCATCTGCCTGAGCGAACTTTTATGCCATTGTATTTTGCAAGCTCCTCTTTCCAGTCGGCAAATAATGCAGTGTCTTCAGTGAAATCCGGATGAGCAGAAGCACCTAAATCGGGTCCGAGAAATATCAGATGATCTTTCAGTCGTTGTTGTAAAACAGATGCCCGTGTCGATAAAACTGTGTAAATTCCACCTACTTTATTGCATACTTCCCAACTCGTTTCAAAAACGTAGTCGGGTGTTATGTAATTGTTATTCATCAAATTATACGTTATTGCGTTACAAAGATAGTTTTTTTTTTTAATCCGACAAGTTGAATCGGACCGGGTTAACGTTCTATACCCCGCAAACGATTGTATTTGTAAAGCTCTTGAACGTTATTTAGGCTATCTTAGGGAATGTATTTTATAATTTAAGATAAAACGCCTGTAACATACGGGCGAAATCTTCGGAGTAGTGATGTCGTATGCCGGATTCGATGGTGATAGTGTCTTCCAAAAGCAGTTTTTGTGTTTTGGCTAAGGCAATTAAAAGCCGTTTTGGACTGGATGCCGGAGTTGGAAACACCAATGTCTTACGGGTGCAGAATAGTTTATAATCAGCGGTTTTCTCCAGAAGAAGTTCTCCTTCGGTCACCGGTAAAATCAGATAAACAGAGCCATTGGCAGAAAGAAGTTCGCGACAGTTGATAAGTAGCGTATCTTGCGTAAGGTGTGCCGTGTGTCGTGCGAGTGTACGTTTTTTGTCAGGAGAATGTAAAGACTTATGAAAATAGGGCGGATTGGAAACAATGGCGTCAAAAGCGGCATTGGCGGTTAGTGCATACTGTTCGAGTGACGCATGATGTACCGTCAACCGTTCTTGCCAGGGCGACCGTTTGAAATTTTCTTCAGCCTGTGTCACGGCGGTCTCTTCTATGTCAATGGCAGTGATGTGGGCTGTCGGATTTCGTTGAGCCGCCATCAGTGCAATCAGTCCGCTTCCTGTTCCTACATCGAGTATCGTTTTTGCCTCATCAACAGCAGCCCAGGCTCCCAGTAATACGCCGTCTGTTCCTACCTTCATGGCGCATTTGTCGTGCCATACGGTAAATTGCTTGAATTGGAAATATGGATTCGGCATATGTGTCAGGTAGTGAGGTGGTGAGACAATGAGGATGTGAGAAGACGCGCAGAGAACGAGTTGGGATAAAAATAACGAAGATGTCTCAAAAGGGATATTGATTTTATAATAACTTACGAATCGAAAATAGATATTTGTTCTTATACCCCAAACCCCTGAAGGGGCTATAAATCTGCTATGTTGATTGGTGCAAAAGTCCCCTTAAGGGAATCGCAGATCAGCGAAGCTAATTAGGGGTGAAAAAATGGAATAACCTTTCCGTTTACAAGTTTATCAATAAAAACATTTTCTTTTGAGACATCCTCATTACGAATGAATATCAGAACGAAACGGCTGCTCCGATTTGCCAGTTCAGTCCGAGAGAATCATACCCGTAGTATGTCTGGTATTTGGTTCCCATTACATTGTTCAGGCGAATAAAAGCGGTCAGCCAGTCGCTGTATGAATAAGAAGCTCCGAGGCTAAGATCATTTACATTTTTCATCTTTACCGATTCCGCGCCGTACAAATATGCATATCTGCCACCGGCAAAATAGTAGTTGGCATTCACGAAAACATTGCGGGTAATTTTGGCTTCGCCTCCAATTTCTATTTCAGTGGAGGGTTTCATCCAAGCTTTGGTAAGTGTTTTCGTGTCCCAATTATTGTATGTGGCATTGATGTGTGCCAAAAACCGGTCTTTCCAGTTGTATGCAACATTCAGTTTGGCAGCTACCACACTGGCTTTGTCATAGAGAACGTTGAAGGTTGGCTTCAATATTGTTGCATAGTTGTATAGATAACTGGTATTTGCTAATATCAGATCATAAACATATTGCGGTTCGTACTGGTTTGCATAAAAATATTGCTTGTTGTACGATTTGTAATCAACAGAACCGTTGATCAAAAGACCAGCTAAAGGGGAGAATTTGATGCCTCCAAATACATCGATCGGAGCATATGAGTCATCCACCCTTAACGTCGGTGCAATGTAGTAGTTTTCGTCTGTAATCTTCTGCATCGAATTGACAGAGTATTCACCTGTAATACCTGCATAAAGTGTTACGGTTTTAATCAGGTTAACCTGTGCTGAAACATCAGGCATCAGATTGAAGGATTTCCCTTTGCCGTTGATCGAAAAATAATCTTTCAGCCCTAAGCGAACGCTCCACTCGTCTCCTTTCAGGTTGAAATAAGGGTTTACACCAATAATCGAATGGCTCGGATATAGTTGTTGACCCTGGAATTTGGCATAAAACATGTTGTAATCGTCAATTGCCAAACCGATACGATGTTCTCCGATGGGTAAGTCGATGTTGCCGGTGATATGAACCATTTGTTCGCCCAAGCCAGTACCGGGAGTCAGGTTGTTGTACTGAACGTCGGCTTTGTATGCAATGGCTTCAGCATCTCCTTTTGATTTAATGCCTGCTTTCAGCCCAAAATTGATAAAACTATTGGTCGAGTCTTTGTAGTTTGCTGTGTAGTTGTTGAAATACTGACCGTTGGTTCCGTAGTAGTTAAATCCGTTGCGTTTGAAATAGGCCCCCATACTCAGGTCGAAGTTTTCAAGGTGGGTGACGTAATTCAGTCCGAAGTTAGTGATCCACTGGCGTTGCGTGTTGCCAAAAAGTCCGTGGATGTGAGTGTCGAAAGTGAGCGATTGAGTGCCGTCATCCACAATGGGGTAGAACACGTCACCCAAAACTGTTCCGTACATTCCGAAACCTAACAGGGCGTATCCCTTTTTATAGGTGTTCTGATCCAGATGAATTGCTGCTGCCGGCCACTTGTTGACTTCGTATTCCGGTTTGAGTAAATTCATTTTTTCAGAATAAACGGCTTCGGTCTTTTTAATTTCCGGTTCTGTGATTATAGGGGTAATATCCAGCTTGTCGGTGTTTTTGATTGTTGGTACGTAATCACGCTCAATAACGACATTGCGCCTTGCTATCGTGTCGTTTTTGTTGCTCTGCGCTGCAATAATCTGGCATCCGGCCACGAAGGCAGTGAGGATAAAACAGGTTGTTTTCTTCATTGTTTCGGAGTTTTTTATAATTCGTGAACGGTTTTTATTTTGGAGTTGCAGACTTTTCAATATCCTGCAATTTCTGTTTTACAATCGATAAAATATCGTCCTGTTGGTGATAGTTGTCCTGAAGCGTCAGCAAATATTGCTTTGCCTGGAAGTTGTCTCCCCGTTTGACATAAATATCCGATAAAAGGATAAAGCTTTTGGCCAGCCAATACTGGTGCGGCGTGTTCAGGTTGATAAAACTCATCACTTCGGCTTCCGATTTTTTCAGGTCTTGTTTCTGGAAATAATAGTTAGCCAGCTCGTATTTGGCTTCGGCTCCAAAAACAGTACGCACATTTTTCGAAAGTACCGTCAAATCGTTGAAAGCGCTGTCGGATTTGTTGATTGCCAGATAGGCTTTTGCTCTGTAGAAGCGTGCTTCAGTCGACATGTCAGAAGACGACAGGTTGTTGTTGAGTATCCGGTTCGCACTCTTGATTGTACTTCCGTAATCGTTAGTGAGGTGACTGCATCTGAGCACTCCGAGACTGGCCGCTTCCTGATATTCTTTGTTGGACGTTGTTGCTTCCAGTGTTTTGAAAAAGTTGAGAGATGCGGCGTAATCCTTTTTGTCGTAGGTGATGGATGCGCATTGAGCCAGCGCTTGTTCCATGTATGGGTTACCCTGAATTTCTGTCAGTTTTTTATAGTTGGTCAGAGCTTCGTCTGTTTTCTGCTGTTGCATGTAACTGTCGGCCAGATAATAGGTGGCTTTGATGCAATAGTTGCCCTGAGGACAATATTTTGCCAGATAATTGGAAAACAAAGTGGCAGCCTCGGGAAGTTTGCCGTTCAGATAAACCTTTTCGGCAGTGGTGTATACCAGCGAATCTTCCATTACCGCAGTAATGTCGGTGCTTTTGCCCAACGATCGGCGATAACTTACATAGCCTTCTGCATCCGACTGATCGACGTAGAGATTTTCGATGTTCTCCATGGCCACTTTAGCTTCCGAACTGCCAGGGTAGCTGTTTACCACCTGCTTGTAGGCAGTTAAGGCTTCTTTCTTGTTGCTGGTATTGGAGTATGCCAATCCGATTTCAAGAGCTGCTTTGCGGGTGAACTCACTATTCGGATACTTCTTAATCAGTGTATTGTAAGTTTCTATCGCTTTGTCATATTGTTCGATGATGATATATGACCGGCCAATCTCATAGTAAGCGTTGGCAGCGTAATTCGAGGTCGGGAAGTTTTCAATTAGCTTGTTCAGCTCAGTGATTTTGCCGCGATAATTTTTCTGGAGTCCGTAGATAAATGCAATTTGATATTCTGCATAGTCGCTACCGGCTTTCCCTTTGGCAACCACCTGCGCATAATATTTATGAGCGTTGATGAAGTCGCGGGTCATGTAATAGCAATCGCCGATACGGATAAGCGCATCGATGTATGTCGGCGACATTGCTTCGTGTTCTCCTCCTGCAAAACGCATGAAGGCAAGCAAACTCTGCTTGTAGTCGTGGGAAATGAATTTGCAGTAAGCAAGATCGTAGTATGACAAATGGAAATTGGCATCCCGGCTACTTCTCGGATCGTCCTGATATGTGTTGAAATCGCTTTCTGCCTTTGCATATTCGCCGGCACGGTAATAGCTTTCTCCTCTCCAGAAGTAAATCTGAACTAATGACGGACGGTGTGATGTGACTGCCAGAGCTTCTGTCAGGTTAGCAATGGCTCCCGGATAATTCTTTTTGTCAAATTGCTCAACACCTAAATGGAACAGTATGTTTTCTTTTGCGGAGATGACCTGCACATTGCTGGTTTTGAGTTTGTTGATTGCGTTTAAGGCCGCCGTATAGTCTTTTGACTGAATCAAAGCAGTTGCAAGACGGCTATTGATTTCGTCAGCATATTTTGAATTTGGGAAAATGCTAAGGAAATTGTCGAAGGCTTTTACAGTTTCTCCGAAATGAGCGTTTGATTCATAAGTAGAAAGTGCATAATTGTATAAAGCTTCTTCCTGAGCTCCTTTGTCAAAGGTCAGTTTGCCGGCATTGGCATAGGCCATTTGAGCTTTCAGACGGTCGTTTGTCTTCGTATAGGCATTCCCGAGAGCCAGATATGCATTCTGACCGAGTGCATCGGTTTCGCCGGCTACTTTTGTTAAAGGCATTACAGCCTGATCGTAGGCTCCGGATTGCATGCACGACATTCCCCACATGTAGAACGAAGTGCGTGAAAGTTGTTTGTCCGTTGTAAAGGCTCTGGAAAAATCGGTTGCCGCCAGTTTGTAATCCTGATCGCGGTAAGCGCATTCGCCCATGATGCGGTACACTTCTCCGTTTTTCGGGTTATTGGGGTTGATTTCTAGGATGCTTTTTCCATACGATTTTACCTTGTCGTATTCTTTCTGTTTGGCATAAATCTGGATGATGTAGTAAGGCGCCAGGGGTGAAAATTCCGGTTGATTCTGGATGGTTTCGAAATAAGGCAGGGCAGTGTCGTAATTGCCCAGCGCATATTCGCTGTATCCGTAATAGTAGTTGGCTGTCTTGTCATATTTTTCAACGCCGATCAATGGTTTGAACTGATCGCGCGCCTTGGTAAATTCATTGACGGCAGTGTAGCAGTATCCCAGTGCAAAATGATATAAATTCTCATCGGAAGTGTTGAGCTTTTTGATGCTGACTTTGTCTAGTTCCTTGATGGCTGCTGTATATTGCTTTTGTTCGAACAGTAAGATTCCTAAGCGAAATTTCACATTGTTAAGCATCGATGTGCCCGGATATTTTTCAACATAAGCCGTCAGAAGATCTGTGGCATCGGATTGTCTCAGTTCGTATGCGTTAGCGGCAATAAAGTATTCTGCTTCCTGAATTTTACTCTTGTCAGAAGGGTCTGCTGTTTGCAGATATGTTTGCAGACTATGTTCAGAGGCTGAGAACTGTTGTTGCAGATATTGCTCTTTGCCCTCCTGGAAGGCGCGTGCAGGGTTACTGTACGTGTATGTCTGTTGAGCCTGGAGGCTCAGTAGGGATGTAAACCCTACACATAGCAAGGTGATTTTCTTCATGGGGAATATTTATTTACAAGCAAAAATAGGCATTTTTGATGGTTCGATCCCTGCCGGTAGTATTAAAAGATGTCAAGTTTGGCAAGGCTGGCACAACGAACCGTTGACAGTTGGTTAACGCACAAGGCGTAGATATATTGTCATTCCGGTTCTTTAAAAAGAAAAAAGCTATCTGCAAGAGATAGCTTTTTAATCCGTTTAGGTAGCACTTATTTTCTGATACCCAATTCTTTGATGATGCTACGGTAACGTTCGATATCTTTGCTCTTCAAGTAGTCGAGCAAACGACGACGTTTTCCTACCAACATAACCAAAGCTCTTTCAGTGCTATAATCTTTTGCGTTGATCTTCAAGTGTTCGGTCAACGAGCTGATACGGTATGAAAATAATGCTATCTGAGCTTCAGGAGACCCAGTGTCAGTATTCGACTTTCCGTACTTGCCAAAGATTTCTTGTTTTTTTTCTGCTGTTAAATAAGACATGAATGTATATTTTGAAAATTTGACGGCGCAAAGTTACGACTTTGTTTTTGCTTCTGCAACAAATTCTGAAATTCTTTTCTTTGAATTTCAGGAGCTTGATTATTGACGAATCCGATCGAGCTTGCTGATGTCGAATCCTGCCTTTGCAGCAATGTCGGTGAGCCGGTTGTAAGTCGCGGCATCCATTGTTTTGGTGCGCGACAATATCCACAGGTATTTTCGGGACGGATCGCCGATCAAAGCATGTTGATAGTCGGCGTCAAGATCAATAATCCAGTAGTTGCCAGCAAACGGCCAGAAAAACGAGACTTTCAGCTGTGCTGGTTTCGATGGGTCGGGTATCCAGGCTACTCCTTTGGCTGTTTTGACCACTCCGGGATCGGAGACTTTTATTCCCTGATTCAATACCGTGATTTTTCCATCGTTGCGCAAGGTGTAAGTGGCCGAAACTTTTTCCAGTCCTTTTTCAAAACGATGGGTAATTCGGGCAATTTCGTACCAGGTTCCGCTATATCGTTTTATGTCGAGTTGCTCTATTGTGTGCAACGGTGCTGTTGATTTGCATCCGAAAAGTGTCATAAGGCAAAATATTGAAAGATAAATAGCAGGTTTCATTTGAGTCAGTTATCTTGGGATTAATTCAACTTTCGCAAGCCTTGTTGTTTAGCTTGTATTATGAAGTTAAAATATTTGAGCTTAGCTAATATGTGCCGTTAATTTTCTATGGATCAAAATTTTATATTCCCTTTTACTTTTTGTCTTGAAACAAAAAGTAAATAAAAAATTCAAGGCTATGCCCGCTTCGCTCAAAAAACTGGCGTTCACCGACGCAATTGAAAATCAGCGAAGCTAAATCGCCCAAACTCGTTTCCTCCTCTCGTCAGAAACATCAAACAAGGACGATTTTTGCGTCGCTTCACTTGTTTTTTGGCTCACCGGACAAGGCCGCTCCAATCTGCATGAGCAAGATATTTAAGAATAGGACAGATTGTTTTTATAAACTATAGAACAACCAGCCCCGAAGGGTAATCTAAGAATGCCAAACCGACGGAAAGCTGTTTGAGTGAGTAGACCACTTACAGACGTTTGGCAATGAGAAAATGGTTCATGGCCGAGCGAGCGAGTTCTTTCCGTCAATGTTTTTTGCTTACTTTTTGCGCCAAAAAGTAAGGCCTGCCGCAGGCAAAGAACGATTGGATTGCAATGTTAGTATAATGTGAATATCTACTATTTACTTTGTGCCGGTTAATTCAAAAACAATGTGATCCCAGGCACAAATATACAACCTACTTGCCCAGTTCGATACAACCCATGATAAACGGACCGGTAGCTTTTGCGTCGTTATCGCGGATTTTTTCGTGGATGTAATATTCGTAACTTCCATCACGATACGGTTTTCCTCCCAATCCTGCTACCGCGCAGCATTGCGTTAGTGAGAGTGTTCCATCTGCATTGGTTTTAATCAACTTGCGGGTAATGCCGTCGAAAGCTTTTAGCGCAACTGCTTTGTATTTCGGAGCGATATATCCTTTGTTGACCGCTTTGGCGATGGCGTACATGTACATACTCGAGGCGGATGCTTCGGCGTAATTGCCTGCGCGGGTGGGTTGATCGACCACCTGATACCAGAGCCCGTCTTTGTCCTGATATTTTGGCAGCGTGTCGGCCAGCCCTTTGGCAATGGCAATGAGCTGTGCCCGTTTTGGGTGATTTCTGGGTACAAAATCGAGAATATCGACCACGGCCATATAGAACCAACCAATGCTGCGACCCCAGAAATTGGGTGAATGACCGGTTTTCTTGTCAGCCCACTGTTGCTGGCGACTTTCGTCGTAGGCATGGTAGTAGAGCCCGGTTTTGGCATCATAGGTACGCTTTGCTCCGATCAGAATCTGGTTGAGGGCATCGTCGAGCAGCTTCGGCTCTTTGAAAGTGACGGCATATTCAGCTAAAAACGGATCGCCCATGTAGAGTCCGTCGAGCCAGATCTGGTGTTGATATATTTTTTTATGGAAGAAAACCCCTTCGTCGGTACGGGGTTGGCTTTTCATCTGTTCCCGTAACGTGTCGAGAGCAATTTTGAATTTAGGCAGTTTCGTCTCTTTCCACATTGCCATCAATGTCTTGCCCGAATTGATGAAGTCAATATTGTAGGTTTTGGGTTCGTAGAGATGAATTTTGCCTTGCGCATTCACAATGGTGTCGAGCCATTGGTACACATAGTTGTAGTATTTTTTATCGCCGGTAGCTTTCCAGAGTTTGTAGAACGCTAATGTGCCGAGGCCTTGCGTGTACCCGAAGTAAAGTCCTTTGCCGTAGTCGAGTTGCCAGGCCTGCGGGAAGCGTTTCATTTCCGAGTCGGCAAAGCGTACCGACCATTTTTGCGACCAACCGGTCTGAACCGTAAACAGTATGACGAATGTCAGTAATAGTAATTTCTTCATTGAATATTTATCAGTGTAATTTTGGGTCACAAAAATAGATAAATTTTCGGTTGGTTTCTATTCAGGCAGAAAAGGGAAGTAAATAGAAGCGTGTGTTCAGGTTCAAATATATCGGCAAATTACCGTATTTTTGTACCTGTATCCTGCAACTGAAAAATATATTCCTTCGCATGCTTTCACAATACGCTCACCGTCCCTGGTTCAATTATTTTCTCCTGTTTTTCGGCGTGCTTTGCATTGCGTGGTCGGCTATATTTTTTAAACTAGCCGGTATCAGCGGCTTTGGTTCTGCATTTTACCGTATGGTTTTCGGACTGGTGGCTATTTTGCCTTTATGGATGCGATTTCGCAAACCGGTAACCGACTGGCACGGCGTAAAAATTGCGCTACTGTGCGGACTCTTCTTTGCTTGCGATATTGCATTGTGGAACACCTCTATTATGCTCACAAAAGCATCCATTTCAACTCTGCTGGGTAATATGGCTCCGGTCTGGGTGGGTTTTGGAGCGGTATTTATTCTGAAAGAGCGGCCGGGTCGCATATTCTGGACCGGAACAGCTATTACGCTAATCGGAGTAAGTATTGTGGTGGGACTGGATAAATTCTCGGCATCCGATTTCTCGTTCGGTAATTTTCTTTCCATTGCAGCTAGTATGTTTTACGGAGCCTATTTGCTGACAACGCGAAAAGGGCGCAACACGCTGGATACTTTCTCGTTTACCATGTTGTCAATGGTTTCCAGTACGGTGGCGCTCGGTGTGCTATGTTTGTTTACCCGGGTGCCTATGTGGGGATTTTCGGCACCGACGTGGTGGTCGTTGGTGGCATTGGGTATAGTGCCGCAAATGCTGGGTTGGCTGGCCATCAACTTTGCGCTGGCCTATATCAAACCAACGGTGGCTTCCGTTACGCTCCTTAGCCAGTCGATCCTGACGGCTATCTTTTCCATTCCGGTGTTGGGCGAATTTATGTCGCTCAGAGAAATGATCGGAGCGTTGATTGCCTTGACTGGTATTTATCTGGTAAATACGAAGAGATAAAAAATAGCACCGAAGACACTATACATTATACCGGTTAATTCATTTCTTAATTTTCGCATTTGACCTCCCCCCTGACCCCTCTCCCGAAGAGAGGGGGAAAATCTGCAAAATGAATTGAATTCTAAATATTTCACGATCTTGCTCCTCCTCCCCTTGGGGGAGGAGGTTGGGAGGAGAGGTCGGCAATTGAGATTTATATACACTTAATCGATATAATGTCTACTGAATAAAAGGATGAACGCTGTGATTGCCCGTTAATTCTGTGTCTTCCGTGTGCTAAATCATTTTATTCTATTCTGGAGTAGAGCTTCATAAACTGTACCCGCTCGAATGCTGCCGGATTTTCAATGTTTTTCTGACTAAACATTCCCTTGAACTGGTCGATGGTTTCGAAATTGTGAATTTCCATCCATGTTTTGATGCCTTTCAACATGCCCGGAATCACGTCGGGGCCTTGTTTGTACAACGCCGAAGCAATTTGGATGGCCGAAGCACCTGCCAGTATCTGCTTAATAACAACGTCGTAACTGTGGATGCCGGTGGATGCGCAGATGTCACATTTTACCATTCCTGACAAAATTGCCACCCAGCGCAGAGTGTGCAGGTAGTCGTCGAAGGTGGTACAAACCTGTCCGGTGGAAATTTCCAGCTCGCGGATATCTATGTCGGGGTGATAGGGCCGGTTGAACAATACCAGACCGGAAGCGCCCGATTCGCTCAGTTTGGTGATGGTGTGCACCACGCTCGAGAAATAGTACCCTATTTTGAGAGAAAACGGGATGGTGATCTGCTGTTTTACCTGTTCCGCAACATCGAAATAGACCTGTTCGTTTTCGGCGCCGCTACGGTTGATGTCCGACGGGAGAACATAAATATTCAGTTCGAGGGCATCGGCTCCGGCTTCCTGGATGCGCTTGGCAAAATAGCTCCAGTCGTATTGCGAAACACAGTGAATGCTGGCAATTACCGGGATACTCAACGTTTGTTTGGCTTTTGCCACAAAAGCGAGGTATCGTTCCAACGTGTGCTCTTTGGCAAAGCTGTTGACATACGCTTCGGCTTCTTCGTACGCGTAGGGGTGTTGCTGAACGGCTTCGTTAAACGTACTCTTCCATTCACGCACTTTTTCGTGGTCGGATTGCAGGAAACTCTCTGACTCGTGGCGGATCTGTTCCTCAAAAATCGACTTGAGGACGACAGCTCCGGCTCCGGCTTCTTCGAGTTCTTTCAGATATTCAACATTGTTCATCAGGCCGGAACTGCCGGCAATAATCGGATTGCGGAGTTTCAATCCCATATAAGTGGTTGAGAGGTCTATCATAATCTGTAGCTTTAAGGTTTTTGATAATCACAAACATACGTACATTTTATTCAATATCAAACATCTTTTGCAAAAATTTGAGGAGTAACTGTCGGGAGAAACGTTTTTATCGAAAAATGGGGTTGTTTCTTTGGCTTGTTACATCAAAAAACAATCGTTACATTTGCAGGAGTATAAGCAAAGTGCTCATTTTGACGATAAATTGCTATCGGAAAGCTTTGTTTGTGAGTTGAATTGTAATCAGAATATTATTTCCTCATGCTCAATTATATCTGGATTGGATTTTTCCTCATTGCGTTTCTCGTCGCTACTCTTCAGTTTATTTTTACCGGCGATTTTGCCATTTTTGAGAAAGTGGTGAAGTCGACTTTCGAGATGGCCAAGTTCTCGGTGATGGATATTGCTCTGCCTTTGGCGGGTGTGATGACATTGTGGCTTGGACTGATGAATATAGGAGAAAAGGCAGGAGCCATCCGTTTTGTGTCCCGCATTGTGGGACCGTTCTTCTCAAAGCTTTATCCTGAAATTCCGAAAGGACATCCGGCCAGTGGTCAGTTGGTGATGAATTATTCGGCCAATATGCTGGGGCTCGACAATGCAGCTACGCCTATCGGACTGAAAGCGATGCAAAGCCTGCAGGAACTGAATCCCAACAAAGAAACCGCCTCGAATGCGCAGATTATGTTTCTGGCATTGAACACGGCAGGTCTCACCCTTCTTCCGATCAATATTATTGCTCAGCGTGCCATTTTGGGTGCAGTTAATCCTGCCGATATTCTTGTTCCGGTCCTGATTGCTACTTACGTTTCTACTCTTACTGCAATTTTGTATGTTGGCATCCGTCAACGCCTCAATTTACTCAATCGTACTGTTATTGGATGGTTGGGGGCAATTACGTTTATCATAGGGTTGATTGTTTATGGCTTTTCACGTTTGGATAGTCAGCAAATGTCGGTAGCTTCCAGTATTACCGGTAATTCTCTTTTGCTTTTGATTATTGCAACGTTTCTTATCGGAGGTCTGGTGCGGAAAGTCAATGTTTACGAAGCGTTTATTGAAGGCGCCAAGCAGGGATTTGAAACGGCCGTTAAAACGATTCCGTATCTGGTCGGGATGTTGGTGGCCATCGGAGCTTTCCGTGCTTCGGGTGCAATGGATATGATCATTAATGGAATTGCCAGCCTGTTTCATTTGATGGGGTTAAATACCGATTTTGTGGCAGCATTGCCCAATGCTTTTATGAAGCCGTTGAGCGGTAGCGGTGCTAAGGCGCTGATGGTGGAAACCATGAAAACGTATGGCCCCGACTCGTTTGCCGGACATCTTTCCTGTATTTTTCAGGGTGCTGCCGATACCACCTTCTATATTGTGGCTCTTTATTTCGGTTCGGTAGGTGTGACCAAAACTCGTTATGCCATCTCGGCAGGGCTCATTGCCGACCTTGCCGGAGCCATTGCTGCAATTATTGTTGCTTACCTCTTTTTTGCATAAAGTTACTTTTAACTTTTGTATCTTTGTCTCTTCCTAAAATAAAGAGTATGAGATCCCGATTATTGTTGCTGTTGATTTTTGCGAGTGTGATTGCTTTTGGGCAGAAAAAGCATGTGTGTATTTCTATTGACGACCTGCCGGTGGTCGATTACGGCCCGTACGATACAGTGGTCCAGCAACGGATTATGGATAACCTGATTGTTTCTCTGAAGAAAAATAAGGTGCCGGCTATCGGGTTTGTAAACGAAAATAAGCTCTACAACTACGTCAATAAGCCAATGGCGTTCCAGATTCACCTTCTCGATAAATGGCTCGGCAACGGTTTGATGCTCGGTAATCACACGTTCTCTCATCCTGATTACAACACGGAATCATTCAAAGCATTTTCTCACGATATACTGAAAGGCGAAATTATCACGAAGGAGCTGCTCAAAAAATACGGGCAGAAGAAAAAATATTTCCGCCATCCCTACCTGCACGTGGGAACGACCAAAGCCCGCGCCGACTCGCTGGCTAATTTCCTGACTGAACACGGTTATACTACAGCTCCCATCACCATCGACAGCGAAGATTATGCGTTTGCCTATGCTTATTATAAGGCCAAACAAAAGAAAGATGCGGCTTTGATGAAGAAAATAGTGAGTGATTACCTTGTTTACATCGATCAGGATATAAAGCACTTCGAAAAAGAATCGATCGGTTTGTTCGGACGGCCGATGAATCAGGTAATTTTGCTTCATGCCAGTATGCTGAACTCCGAATACCTGAATGATATCATTGCGATCTTTCGAAAAAACGGATACGATTTTCAGCCTATCGACAAGGTGTTGAAAGACCCGGCCTATAAAATTCCGGTGACGGTGTACGGCACTTTCGGCAGTTCGTGGCTCGATCGCTGGGCGTTGTCGCTCAACAAAAGAGGCGACTTTCTGATGGGTGCGCCAGAGCCTCCCGAATATGTGAAGAAAATGCTGAATGAATAGAAAAACGCCGGCAAACAGATCCGGCGGTATTGTTTAACTTAATAATTTACAAATGAAGAAAATGCAGAAAGAACGGTGTCTGCCCTGTTTCCGACGATGGGCAAGAACACCTTACGCAGTGTTCAACAGTTTAAGTGTTACAGTGAAAATCGGTGTGCTTGGCGCAGCCATGCTCACAATGGCCAATCAGAAAGCCGTGGCACAGGAAAATGTCAAAACGGCTCCCGATCCGGTGTTTCAGCTGGAAGAGGTGCAAATTAACAGCGATCTGCCACCGACAACCCAACAGTTGGTGAAAGTAGTTGCAGTGCTTACCCGCAAAGAGATTGAGCAAGCGGCGGTACAAAACGTTCAGGGCCTGTTGCGCTACGTTCAGGGAGTCGACCTGCGTACCCGCGGAACTGAAAATGTACAGGCCGATATTAGTCTTCGCGGCGGAACCTTCGATCAAACCGCCATCCTTCTCAACGGTGTCAACTTCACCGATCCCCAAACGGGACACTTCAATTTAGACATTCCTTTAGACATTAATTTGATAGACCGCGTGGAGATTCTCTACGGACCGGGTGCCTGGACGGCAGGAGCTATTGCTTTCAGTGGCGCTATCAATATTGTCACCAAACAAATTATTCATAACGGATTCAACGCGCAAATCTCCGGCGGCGACTTCGGTTACCGGCAGGGAAGCACTGCGGGCTATCTCAATACCGGCCCATGGCGCGTAATGGCAGCTGTCAACGGCACACGCAGTGACGGTTTTGCCCACGACTCTGATTTTAAAATTTTCAACGCATATACCGATGTGCGGTTTATCGACAACCGCATCGGACAGTTTTCGTTGCAGCTGGGTGTGCAGTCGAAAGATTTCGGAGCCAACACGTTTTATTCTCCGAAATATGTCGATCAGTACGAAGAGACCCGTTCTCTGATTGCTTCGTTGCAATATAAAAAACAAACCCGCCACTGGAAGCTGATGGCCTCGGGCTATTATCGTCGCCATCACGACATGTTCGCCCTCTTTCGCGAGGGTGTGCCTGCTCCGCCGTGGTACGTTTCACCCAACTATCACCTTACCGACGTGATGGGTATTTCGGCACAGGCCAGTTACTCGTGGTGGGGCGGGGTCACCTCGCTGGCTGGAGACTTACGCTCTGAACATATTTTCAGTAACACGTTGGGAACCCCCATTTCTGCTCCGCATTTCGATCCCTATTCAGATGCAAACGTATTTACAAAGTCTGCCGAACGCCGCATCGGTAGCGTGTCTGTAAAGCAGGTGAAAGAGTGGAAACAATGGACTGTCAGCCTTGGTGCGATGGGAAGCGGCAATGACGATTACGGTTTTCATTTCTATGCAGGCGGCAATGTTGACTATGCAGTCACTCCCAAACTGACGTTGGGTACGTGGTTGCACAACTCTTACCGGATGCCAACCTTTACCGATCTCTATTATCAGAGCACCACACAACATGGTAATCCCAATTTGAAACCGGAAGATGCCTTCAATGTGGATGTGCATTTGTTGTGGACGCCCGATAAATGGACGGTGCGTGTGGCTGGTTTCAAACGTTACGGTCACAACATTATCGACTGGGTGCGCCTGCCCAACGAGTTGGTGTGGCATAGCGAGAACCTGACCGATGTCAATTCGCTCGGTAGCGAAGTTGCGGTCGATTACCGTCCGGCATGGCGATGGCTCGAGAACATCCACCTCGATTATACTTACCTGCATGTTTCGAAAGCAAGCAATCAGTACGTTTCGTCCTATTCTACCGACTACCTGCGTCATCAGGCCAAGATGCGTATTTCGCAACCGATTATCGGCAAACTGTCGGCTGCATGGCAGCTGAGTCTCAACGATCGGGCAGGAACTTACGTGAATGTAGCTACAAATAAGGAGACAAATTTTAATGCCTATCTGTTGTGCGATCTGAAGTTACAATGGAAAGCAAAGTATTACCAGCTCTTTGCAGAGGCAACCAATCTGTTCAACACAACCTATTTCGACTTTGGTAACCTGCCCCAACCCGGGCGCTGGTTCAAAGTAGGAGTGTCGGTGGGTGTGTAATGCAAAATTACTTCCGCCAAATTACTTTCGTAGTTTGGCGGAAGTAACCGTTTGCTCTTATTTCTTCGTTAATGCGGACAATTTAGTGTAAATCAAATCTTCGAAGCGGTTGCTAAATCCTGAAACAATATCAACAATCTTGTTGTCGGAATTTAGAAATAGTACCGAAGGCATTGTTAGGGATAAAGTTGTTGCTATTTTAGATTTGAGTTTTTCATTTTTTTCTTCCCCGGCTGAATAAACAATAGGTATTTTTATTTTTTTTGTCAGGGCATATTTTTTTAGCTGTTCTTTTGAATCAAGCGGATAACACACAAAGAAATTCACATCTTGTCTGCTCTTTAATTTGTTATATACGCTTTCGACGTGAGGAAGTGCCTGTAGGCAGTAACCGCATCGTATCATTGATAAATAGATTACTTTTATTTTTTTAGAGCTTGTCATTTGTATATGTTTACCCTCTAAATATTTGAACTGAAAGGATGGTAGGGTGTCTCCTAACCCAACTTTCTTGGTTGTTTTGCTGTGTTTGGTGTTTTCTGTAAAGTCGGAAGCATCCAATTTAATTCCGGTAACAAAATTTGAATAATAGTATTCTTGGATAAAAGGTTGGGTAGGATTGATTATTATTTTTGTCATTACCGGCAGAAAAGTCTTTTTTGATAAACATAAAAATTTGGGCGTTTTTTCTTCGGTCAATGTAAACTGAAAACAGGGTTCTCTGTTAATTAAGGTGTCGGATAATGCCTGTAGATGTTCGCTCTGAAGCATTTGTAGTATTGCGGGTAATTGTCCTTGGATCACAGCTTGTATTATTTCTTTAGCATTGGAATTTATCTCACTTTTAGAATATGTAGTGTCAGAAGGTGTTTTTGTTTTTAGGTGGAAGAAATTTCCGTCGTAGCAGTACCAGGGTTGAACAATAACATGAAAGGTAGGGTGCATAAGACTGTCTTTTGCAATAAAATTATATCCGGTGAGGGTGTCTACACTGTTTTTCATAAAGGCATATTTCTCATACTGTTTTATGAACAGAGTATCCTTATCTGTAGTTGCGTGGCCTTCTGTTGTTATGTGGAAACAATCATAGCCAATGGTTTTTTGATTTAGGAATAGCTGAGCCTTTTTAATTGCGGGATTTTGTGCTGCGCAACTGAGGCAAACAATCAGAGATAAAAAAATAATTGCAGGTGTTTTCATAAGATAATAAGATTTGAAAATTTAATGGTATATGGGAAAACGGTTGAGTGTAATGGAATTGTGAATTTGCCTCAGAAGGGAGAAATCGTTATTTCTCTTAAGGTTAGAATCGTGTTGGTAGGATGCGACACAAATATATGTATATATTTTTACCAAAAAGCACATTAAATAAAATTAATATTTATATTAATAATGGGTGCATTTGTAAATCGGGAGGCGCTGGTTCAAAGCCGGAGTATTGGTGAATGTGTAATAATATTCTTTGGTGTGATCCGGGAAGCCTCTGTTTTTACAGGGGCTTCTTTGCTTTACGGGTAGAATTTCCGATAAATTCTAATTTTCTCCAAAATTGAATCTTACCTTTGCAACGCAATGAAGTTATTAGTTGTTGAAGATGAAGACGGACTGAGGGAAACTATTGTGAGTTTTCTCGAAGAGGAAGGTTACCAGTGCGAACAGGCAACCCGGCTCAATGTGGCTCTGAATAAGGTGTCCGACTACGAGTATGATTGTGTGCTGGTCGATATTGGGTTGCCTGACGGAAGTGGATTGCAGCTGATTAGCGAAATCAAAAGGATAGCCCCGACTACCGGTGTGCTTGTACTTTCGGCTCGAAACTCACTGGACGATAAGGTTGCCGGCCTCGAATTGGGGGCGGATGACTATCTTGCCAAGCCGTTTCATCTGGCAGAACTAAATGCGCGTATTAAATCGATTCTGCGACGGGTAAAGTACGACGGTAAAATTGAGGTGAATATTGAACGGTTGAGAATACTCCCTGAATCCCGTCAGGTTTTCTTTGACAACGAAGCGGTTGCGCTTACCAAAAAGGAGTTCGATTTACTGGCCTTTTTTGCGGCAAATTCCAATCGGGTATTGACCAAAGAATCAATTGCCGAACATCTGTGGGGCGATTTTGCTGATGCCGCTGATACCTTCGATTTCGTCTACTCGCAAATCAAAAATTTACGTCGGAAGTTGCTCGAAAAAACGGGCGTCGATTATTTTAAAAACGTGTACGGCATTGGTTATATGTTTCAAACGGGAAAAGGATGAAGTTACAGGCGAAAATAAACCGGCGATTTATCACGTTACTGCTGCTTGTTTTTGTGGTGGCGGGGTGCGGACTTTACTTTATCCTTACGGCTGTAATCGATTTTAATATCGACGAGATACTCTCGAACCGGGCCGAAACCGTGCAATCTTCGTTGCATCAGAACAAAATAGCTCTTCCTTTTCACTCTCCCGATCAAACTATCGACATACAGCCCTCGAACGAGCAAAGCACCGAAAGACAGTTTTCGGATACTACCATTTATGCCGCGAGCGAAAAAAGCATGGTGCCGGCTCGTAAACTGGTTTTTCCGGACAGGGTGAATGGGAACACATACAAGGTTACGCTGGTGTTGTCGCATCTGGAAGCCGACGATTTTGTGGGGGTAGCGTTCTGGTTTATGCTGGGCACTTTTGTGCTCATCATTCTGGCGCTTTACTTCCTGAACCGTAAATTGTCGGCTACCATCTGGAATCCTTTTTATCGGACGTTGAAAGAATTGAAGGACTTCAAAGTGGATCAAAAAACAGACAAGGGATTGCCCTCGTCGACGATTGATGAGTTTGATCAGATGAACAACGTGCTAAACCAAATGATGCGGAAAATGACGGATGACTATGCCAACCTGAAAGAGTTTTCAGAGAATGCATCGCACGAAATGCAGACGCCACTGGCTGTGGTGAAATCGAAGCTGGAAACATTACTAACCGACCGGAGTTTATCCGAAGACCATCGCAGGCAGGTGCAAACGGCTTATGACGCAGCCTCGCGGGTGTCGAAGTTGGGGCAGACGTTGCTGTTGCTTTCCAAAATCGAAAACAACCAGTTTGTTGAAAAACGAGGCATTGATCTGAGCGCTTTGGTTGCAGAGCGGTTGGACGAGCTGGATGAGTTGCTGGCGCTTCGCAATATTGCGGTGGTTCGTGATTTGCAAACACCTTTTGCGGTAAATATGAATCCCATGCTGGCCGATCTGCTGGTGACCAACCTGTTGGGAAATGCCATCAAGCATAATATCGATGACGGATTCATCCACGTTACGTCACAGGCTTCGAAGCTGATTTTCAGAAATACCGGAAAGATGTTGCAGGGTGATTCCCAAAGCCTGTTCTCGCGTTTTGCCAAAGAGGGCGTTACAAAAGATTCCAGCGGATTGGGCTTGTCTATTGTGGCCGAAATTTGCAAAGTCTCTTCTTTGTCGATCGATTATACTTGCCTTGAAGGCGTACATTGCTTAACCCTCTCCTTGCGATAATTACAGTATTTTTGTGAAATGGGTCGTTTTGACCGGAAATTTCCAATTTTCTCCAAAGTCGTATTCTAATTTTGTGGCATCAAATTTTCTAAATAGTTCAAATTGATGAAGAAGTTATTGTTACTGTTTGGCCTGGTGTGCCAGTGCGCCCTTTTTGCACAACAACAGGTGTCGGTGAGCGTGAAGGATGCGCAAACGAAGGAGACGTTAATCGGGGCGGCCGTGACGGTGTCAGGTACATCGACGGGTGCTGTAACCGATGGAAAGGGTGTTGCGACGCTGAATATTTCCGGCGCATTGCCGGCATCACTTAAGGTCCAGTATGTGGGCTACGAAATAGAGGAAGTGAAAGTGGACAAGCCTGGTCGGCAGGAGGTATTTTTGCAACCTGCATCGGAACATCTCGACGAGGTAACTGTTACTTCGGTGCGTACCAATTCGCGCATCGAGGCCATTCCAACCCGGATTGAAGTACTGGGACTGGAAGATACGCAGGAGGAAAATGGCATTATGCCGGGCAATATTTCGAGCTTGCTTGGCGATATAGCCGGAATTCAGATGCAGGAGGTGAGCGCCGCTTCGGGCAATACATACGCCCGCATTCAGGGACTGAACGGTCGTTACACGCAGTTGCTGAAAGACGGACTGCCGCTTTACGGTGGTTTGTCGGGCAATTTCGGCATTATGCAGGTGCCGCCGCTTGACCTGAAACAGATTGAAATCATCAAAGGTTCCTGTTCTACCCTGTACGGTGGCGATGCTATTGGTGGTATTATTAACTTAGTGAGCAAAGATCCTATGCCTCAACAGGAGCTGAGCGCCACTATCAACGAGACTTCACTACACGAAACCAACCTGAATGTTTATCTGGCGAAGAAATATAAAACGTTCGGATATACCCTGTTTGCAGGTCAAACATGGCGGCAGGCGACGGATGTGAATGGTGACGGACTGAGCGAATCGTCAAGGGTGCGCAGCACGGTGATTCATCCGAAATTCCAGTTTTACCTCGATCCGCGCTCCACGTTAACCGTGGATTATACCGGAACGTTCGATAATCGCAAGGGTGGGGACATGCGCTACCTTTCGTCGGGCAACGGAGCCTACTATCATGTGGGAACGCAGTCCGACCGGCATAGCATGACGGCTAAATATGTGAACAACCTGTCGTCGACCAGCAATATTACCGTAAAAGCGAGCGGCAGTAATCTCGACCAAACAATTGATACCCGCGGGTATAATTTCAATGCAAATCAATTGCTCTACTATTCGGAGCTCTCCTATTTTCGTCAGTTCGACAAAATGAACTGGGTGGTCGGAGCTAATTTTAACGGCGATCAGTTTCACAACCGTTCGGCTCAGATTCTTCTCAATGGTTATTCCTACAACACCCTTGGCGGTTTTGTGCAAAACACTTACAATCCGATGCCGGCGCTCACCATCGAAAGCGGTTTGCGGGCAGACCATCAGAACAAATACGGTTGGTTTGTGTTGCCCCGCCTTTCGGTGATGTACAAGTTCAGCAAGGTGTGGACGGCGCGTGTCAACGGTGGACTGGGTTATATGACGCCCAATCCACTCAACTATCTCGATCTGGAACAAGATTTGAACCGCCTGACTTTCGTGTCGGGGCTGAAGCCGGAACGCTCGCACGGGGTGAATGCTGATGTCAATTTTCAGAAACGCATCGGCGATGTAACGCTCAACCTGAATCAGGCCTTTTTTGCCTCGTTTATCAACTCTCCGGTCGACAGCCTGTCAGGATTTCCGGGGGTGGTGCTTTACAATGCTCATAAAGCCCTGCGAACTCTCGGTGCGCAAACCTATATGCGACTGACCGTGGATGACTGGGAGATTTACCTCAGTTATGTTTATACGCATGTCAATAAGCTCTACAACGGCGATCACCAGCAACCTATCTGTACGCCGCGGCATAACCTGTCGAACACGATGATGTACGAACTTAGTAAAAACTGGAGTGTGGGTCTCGAAAACTCGCTGGTGGCCGGACAAATCAATCAGGATTATCAGTCGGTGAAAGCCTACTATATTATGGCAGCCATGCTTAGATACTCGACGGGTCATCTTACGGCGGTGCTCAATGGTGAAAACTTGATGAATGTACGTCAAAGTCGCTACGAACCCATCTTTGACGGCACCATTGACAATCCGCAGATGCGGCAACTCTGGGCACCCATTGAAGGACGTATTCTTAACTTATCGTTGACCTGGAAACTTTAGCATGATTCTGCTGAGCTGTCGTGAGGACGGAAAGAGAACAATACATTCCATTCTCTTTGTTTTTTTTCTACCTTTGTTTTTCAATCATAAATAAAGAAACGATGAGAACAGCCGAAATACTACAATTTCTCACGCAGTTGAGGGATAATAATAGCCGTGAGTGGTTTGCCACGCAGAAGGATTACTGCAAGGAACTGCAAAAAGATTTTGAAAAACTAACGCAGGAAGTTATCGAAGGAATCGCTACTTTCGATCCCGAAATAAAGGGGCTGGATGCCAAAAATTGCATTTTCCGCCTTTATCGTGATACCCGTTTTTCGCCAGACAAGACGCCGTATAAATCGCACTTTGGAGCTTACATGGCCTCCAAAGGCGGGCGTAAAAGCCCTCGGGCAGGCTATTATTTACACCTCGAACCGGGTAACTCGTTTATCAGTGGCGGTGTTTACATGCCCGAAGCCGATGTGCTGAAGGCTTTGCGAATGGCGATTTACGAAAACATCGACGAGTGGCTCGAAATCACGGGTGAACCTTTTGCCTCCGTATTTCCCGATATGTATGGTGAAGACGATAAACTGAAGAAAGTGCCGCTTGGCTTCCCGAAAGACTGGCCTCACGGTGAGTTGCTCAAGTATAAGCATTACGCGTTTGGGCGAAATATCCCCGACGAATTCTATTCGCAGCAGGAAATTGTGCCACAATTGATCGAATATTATAAGTATCTTCAGCCCTTGCATCGCTTTTTGAATTTTACGGTGGATGAGGTGCTGAATTTGGGGTAGTCTTCCTGTTTTTACCCTTAATTTGTAAAATAACCCTATATTTTTTGATGTTCAGTCGGAAAATATAGGGTTATTTGTTTGTTGGAGGGTATTTTTAAAGGGGGTATGAAAATGCAAATTGAAATATAAAGTGCTATTTGATTGAAAATTTGAGATTATTGTCTTTCTTTAGGCTTGCAGTTGTAACTCAAAGATGCTATTTTTGTAACACAGTTAATTTGGAAGAATTGTAATTAACCCTTATTTGTCATGCTTGCCATGACGAAACAAAAACTACGATATGATTTTAGCATCTTTGGCAGACAGCGCTCAATATGAAGCTCTGCATCCACTTTTTCATCAGGCATTTGAATATGTAAAACAAAATGATTTAACACAGGCTCCGGCGGGTAAAATTGTTCTCGATGGAGATAAACTGTTTATTTCTGTGTCAGATATTACCGGTAAAACACCGGAGGCAGCGCGTATTGAAACTCATGAAAAATATATTGATATTCAGTTGCCGTTGACGGCTCCGGAAACGATGGGATTCCTTCCTGCCGGCGATTGCAAGAACTCGCCCGATGGCTATAACGAAACAAAAGATATAACTTTCTTTACAGACAAACCTTCTGCGTATGTTAAAGTGGAACCTGGTCAGTTTGTTGCTTTCTTTCCACACGACGGTCATGCTCCCTGTATTGGTGAAGGGGCTATCCGTAAGTTAGTTATCAAGGTTTTAGTGTAGTCGGAAACTAACGACTATACAACTATTTTAATGTTGAGTTCAAAATACAATTCCATGCAGAAACTGAAAATCATAGAAAATGATCCTTGGCTTGAACCTTATTCGGCAGCTTTGGAAGGCCGGCATCAGCATGCTGTTGATAAAGAGAAAGAATTGACTGGAGGTAAAATAAATTTGTCTGATTTTGCTACCGGTTATCTCTTTTTCGGCTTGCATCGTACCGAACAAGGATGGGTCTTCCGCGAATGGGCGCCTAATGCTACTGCTATTTTTATGGTTGGCGACTTTAATGGTTGGAAACAGAGCCCCGAATATCAGTTGCAGAAAACGGAAAATGGTGTTTGGGAACTACAGTTGCCGGCTAAAGCAGTGAAGCATGGAGATCTTTATAAACTCATCGTTCACTGGAATGGTGGTAGCGGAGAACGTATTCCTGCATGGGCGCAACGTGTTGTGCAGGATGAGGAAACCAAAGTTTTTAGTGCACAGGTATGGAGTCCTGAATTTCGTTACAAATTCAAAATAACCGACTTTAAACCGACAACCGATCCTCTTCTGATATACGAATGTCACATTGGCATGTCGGGGGAAGCCGAAAAGGTTTCTACATATAACTCTTTTCGAGAAAGCATTTTGCCCCGTATTGCCAAAATGGGATACAACTGTATTCAGATTATGGCCGTACAGGAACATCCCTATTACGGGTCTTTCGGATATCATGTGTCCAGCTTTTTTGCGGCATCTTCGCGTTTCGGGACTCCTGAAGAGCTGAAGGCACTGATAGATGAGGCTCATTCCATGGGTATTTCCGTGATTATGGATATTGTCCATTCTCATGCAGTAAAAAATGAAGTAGAAGGCTTGGGTCGTTTTGATGGCACTCCCGATCAGTATTTTTACGCGGATGCAAAAAGAGAACACCCGGCATGGGATTCGCTTTGTTTTGATTATGGGAAGAACGAAGTGCTGCATTTTTTACTTTCCAATTGCAAATATTGGCTCGAAGAATACCATTTCGATGGTTTCCGTTTCGATGGGGTTACTTCTATGCTTTATTATAGCCATGGTCTGGGAGAATCCTTCACGAATTATGCCGACTATTACAACGGACATCAGGATGATAATGCTATTTGTTATTTGACGCTGGCTAATCGTGTGATTCATCAGGTGAATCCATTTGCAGTTACTATTGCCGAAGAGATGAGCGGTATGCCGGAACTGGCTGCATCTTTCCATGATGGGGGAATAGGTTTTGACTATCGGATGGCAATGGGAATTCCCGATTTCTGGATTAAAACGATTAAAGAAAAGAAGGATGAAGACTGGAAGCCCGGTCATATCTTCTGGGAATTGACCAACCGTCGTTTTGGAGAGAAAACCGTAAGCTATGCCGAAAGTCACGATCAGGCGCTGGTGGGTGATAAAACCATCATCTTCCGTTTGATCGATTCGGACATGTACTGGCATATGCAAAAAGGAGACACTACGTTTAAGGTTGACAGAGGAATTGCATTGCACAAAATGATTCGTCTCATTACTGCGACAACTATAAACGGGGCATATCTTAACTTTATGGGTAACGAATTCGGCCATCCGGAGTGGATTGATTTTCCGCGGTCCGGAAACGGCTGGTCTCATAAATATGCCCGCCGCCAGTGGAGCCTCGTCGATAATACCAAATTGATGTATCACTATCTGGGCGATTTTGATAAGGCGATGATGGATCTTATCCGATCTGTTCCCGGATTTAATCTTGCTCCTATTTTCCAACTTTGGGATAAGAGCAACGATCAGGTATTGGCATATCAAAGAGGTAATCTGTTGTTTGTCTTTAATTTCCATCCCACAAATTCATATACCGATTACGGTATGCTGGTTCAACCGGGTAAATATAAGATCATTCTTGATACTGATGCAAAAAAATTCGGAGGCTTTGGCTTGTCTGACGATACGGTGGAGCATTTGTCGCTGTACGATCCCGTTCATGCATCGCATAATAAAGAATGGCTGAAGCTTTATATTCCTGCACGTTCAGCACTTGTGTTGCAACGAGAGGGCTCTGATTATACTTATTCCGAAGATTAAACAGTACGGATATGGTGATTAATGAACGTGAAAGCCGCAAAGAACACCTGATTTCGGTAGCCCGTCAGATGATGACAGCTGCACGAACGGCGCCAAAAGGGAAGGGTGTTGATATTATAGAAATAGCTTCGGTTACCGGCGAAGAAGATATTCGCAGGTTGTCGGAACTTACCTATGCGAAAGGGGTAGAAACGGGACTGAAATTTATGTTCCGGGATTCGGAAAACATACTTCAGGCCGATGTGATTGTTTTGATTGGAACCCGTACCCAGGTTCAGGGGCTTAATTGCGGTTACTGCGGAGTTCCGACCTGTGTCGAAAAATTGCAGAATGACGCCATGCCTTGCGCAATCAATATGGTTGACCTTGGGATAGCGGTTGGTTCTGCAGTGGCTACAGCTGCCGATTTGAGGGTCGATACCCGAATAATGTTTTCTGTAGGGTTTGCAATAAAAGAACTGGGTTATTTACCCGATTGTCACTCGATATATGCGATTCCGGTGAGTGCCTCTTCCAAGAACCCATTCTTCGACCGAAAGCCGCGGGAACAACAACCGGAGCAAAAGATCTAGCACTAATTTTATAGATAATCAAAAAGCCACAATCAAATGTACTACATGTGATTGTGGCTTTTTTTTATAGGTTCAAAGGAACCGTGCTCAGAGTTGCTTGAGTTTGTTAATGGTATCTATCGGGTCTTTTGCCGAAAAGACAAAGCTGCCGGCTACCAATACATGTGCTCCGCTATCGACCAAACGTCTGCCGGTCTCAAAATTTACGCCTCCGTCGACCTGAATCAGTGCAGATGCCCTTTTGGTGTCAATGAGTTGACGTAATTTCTCAATCTTTGGACAACTGTTTTCGATAAATGATTGACCTCCGTATCCGGGATTGACACTCATAATAAGCACCAAATCCAAATCGTCGATGATTTCTTCAAGAAGAGTGACAGGTGTGTGCGGATTGAGAGAAACCCCGGCCTTCATTCCTGCCTTTTTGATTGCCTGAACAGTTCTGTGTAAGTGAGGACAAGCTTCATAATGCACTGTAATGCGGCTTACACCAAGATCACGCAGACGGTCGATGTATTTGTCGGGTTCGATCACCATCAGGTGAGCGTCCATCGGCTTTTGAGTGATTTTGGCAACCGATTCAATGACCGGAAACCCAAAAGACAGGTTGGGGACAAAAACGCCATCCATCACGTCAAGATGCAGCCAGTCTGCTTCACTACGGTTAACAATATCGATCGATTGTTGCAGGTTGTTGAAATCAACCGAAAGAATAGATGGAGCTATGAGAGTTTTCACGGGCGTTTGTTATTAAAATTCGTTTTGCAAAGATACAAAATTCAACTAAAAAGTGTAGATGGGGATAGCAGCGTTAATGATAAACTGTTTAGAAAATAGAATGAATGTCCGTCAGCTGTCAGGTTGATGGTCTGAAAACAAAGCAGCGGCAATTCAGTTATCTTGAAATGCCGCTGCTTGAATTTGGTAATGCCCGTCAGAATAGGTATCGATTTGTAATGACTAATTGATTACAATTTTCTTTAGCAGAACTTTACCTGATTTTTGTATAGCTACCATATATACGCCAGCTTGTAAATGAGCATCCAGAACCGTAACAGCTTGAGCACTTCTCTTTCTTGCAATTGTTTGCCCTGTTGAGTTGTAAACGGATATCAAAGCTTCACTTGGGTCGTCGCTTGCAATGCTAACCACAATCTGGTTCAGCGTGTTTCTGTACACAAGAACAGATTTGTCAGAGCTTACGTCAGCAATCCCGGTCGCAACTTTCTTTTCTGCAAATGCGAAGTCTCCAAAAGAGTTAAGCCCTAATAATTGGGTTGATGTGGTAGTTTTTGTGCCCACATTTGGAGCAGGGGAAGACCATGTAGCTGAAGCATAGTTTCCACCAATAACATTTGATGTATTTGCCGAAGCATCCAAATCGTTTGATACAAAATTGAAAGTAGCATCATAAGTGGTGAAGCCAATGCCGTTGTTTGTCAGAGTCCAGTACCGGTTAATACTCTTGTCAGGATCGAGAGTTGAAGAGCCAATTTGAGGATGATCACCTGCTGTAGTGCTACCGGTAAGGGTTCCTGCGGTTGAAACATTGGCGAAGGAAACAGATGCCGGAGTATAGTTTGTAGCATCACCAATTTCGTAAGTTTGCGTTACGGCAGTCCCTGTTGAAACGTTCTTTTGCAGATTTCCATTCACGTGTCCGGAAGTCCTTGACACACTACCCGAGGCAGGAATAATCAGTTTGTTGTTGCCTGTGGTGATAACTCCGTATGTAAAGGTGAGTGCTCCATCAACTGTAGCATCCACGTTATTCAACAATAAAATGACACTCTTTTCGCTCGTGCCGCTGAGAGATAAATTGTTAAATGTAGTTGCTGCACTTCCTCCAATGCTTTGTGCGTTAGAACCATTGAAAGTAATAGTTCCTGTAGGTGTAGCAGTTAAATTTCCTCCGTTATTTGTCCAGTTGCCACCTACTGAAAGGTTCAACGAATTCAGGTCGAGTTTTGCGCCAGAACCGATAGTCACATCACCTAAAACCGTAAGTGGATTGGTTACCAATTGAGCTGTTGGAGCATTGTAAGAATTTACCGTCAAGTTATAGATAGGTGCCGTGCTATTGATATGAATGGTTTGGTTTGTCGCTGTTGATCCATTGCCTATTTGCAGCATACCTCCGGTTACAACATTGTTTGTTCCGGCAAGGTTTTGATAATCTGATGCTGTTGTAGATGCTTTTTGAATAGCAATAGTACCTCCGCTCATATTGAATGTTGAAGTTGTAGTATTAATGTTAAATGGAATATATGAGACTGCAACATTCAAATTAAGTATTCCTCCTGACTGATTGTATGTAACAGTTGGGGTTCCTGATCCATTTTGAGGTCCCAAATAACCGGAGATATTCACTATTCCGCCTTCAATCGTAAAATTCATTCCGTTCAAACTATACACATTGCCAAAGTTTGTTACCCCTGCGCTATTCCTAAAGCTTCCATATAAAAATATATTTTTTGCAGTTGGATTAATTGTGCCGCCATTATTCCATAAACATGCCGAGGACTGAATTGTTGGCGTTGCATTAAATGGCGTGATTGTAGAAGCACTGGAAAGTTTGAACGTCCCGCTGGAAAGGTTTAATGGGGTAGTTCCGGAAGATGTAGTATTATTAAGAGTTATCACAGATTTAACCTCAAGAATCCTACCTTGTGACCCTTTGTTGACTACCATATTATAGAATCCCGTACTTGATGTCGTTCCACCAATTGTTTGTAAATCATTTGTTCCGTTAAAAATAACAGTACAGCCAGCACTGCTTGTTCCATAATTAAATATGCCATTGTTAGTCCAGTCACCGGCTATGTTAATCGTACTGTTCGTGGATGTAGCCGATAATATGCCGTTATTTGTAATGGAGCCACTGATAGTTAAATCATTGGTACTACTAGAGCCCATTTCTACCGTAGCACTGATGTCAATCGTGATGTTGTTACAAACAGCTCCTGTTGTTGAGATGATAGGACTGTAAGGTGTTCCTGACGGAATTTCCACATCATTTGTAGAGGTAGGTATAACCCCAGCCGACCAGTTGGACGCTGTAAACCAGTCGGTACTTGTTATGCCGATCCATTTGTTTGTGCCGCCATCTTTCCAGACTTCCACATCGTCTAAGCAAATACCACATCCATTAGCCGCATGTCCTTCGAAAGCGATGTAATATGTTGATGATGGATTTGGAAGATTCATGCTTTCCAAAGTCCAGTTTTGAATGTTTCCATTGTATTGTTGCAGTAACACCCAATCGGCTGTGGCAGACGTGCGATAATACACGTACAAAATATCCTGATTAGAGTTTGATTTGGCTTGTGTGTGCCAGAATTTGAGCGTTGGCTTAGCCGCATCAGATAAATCGAGCGGAGGTGTAATCAGTCTTGAAACAGGTGATTTCCAGGCGCCATCATAAAACAGAGCCAGTTTGCTGCCGCTATGAGCTGCCGCCGGAGTGCTTGAATAGCCAGACTTGGTAGCAATTGTCCAGTTGTATGTGTTAGAAACATATTCTTGTGTCCAGCATCCCGGTATAACTCCACCTTCAAAGCCTTCTGAAAATAGAGGTTGTGATAGTGCCGAACATGTTGTAGATGCATTGGCTGCGCTTGCTAACGAAAAATTTGCTGATACGTCCGTAGCCCATATTTGATAATAATAGGTCGTTGAAGCCGATAAGCCGGAGTTGTCGCTAAACGATGAGGCTGTTCCTGCAAAGACTATGTCGCCACCTCCAGTTAGCGTATTTCCAACAGAATAGGTCGTGCCAGTGACAGGGCTTCCAAATGTATTTGTGGTATTCCGCGCAATAATTACTTTGGTGCTGTTGAGCCACGAAAGGTTGATTTGCGTGGAACTGGCGCCAATAGCTTTAAAGCTCTGAATAGAATTGACTGAGGGGCAACCATTGAAGCACAATGTGATCACACTACTGTTTTCTGCGATATTGGTCAGGGGATAGCCTGTGTTTGCTCCAGCCCAGGATTGTGCACTTGGGGTTGTTGCATCAGTAAATGAAGCCTTACTGCCTGTTCCAGGGAAAGGACACGAAGCACTGTTTACTGTCCCATAAGTAGACGGATCGGAGCTTGTAGTGGGAGATGAAGTGCAATTGGCGCTTACGACGTAGTATCCTTGTGGGGCCGCATTGTTGGCATGGGTATTCCAATAAGTCTGACTGAATTTATAGATTAGCAATCCATGTCCGGGACAAGCAGCATTAAACCCGTTTTGCTGACGATTTTCCAGCATAAAATATTCGCCCGGAGTAGTTGTGTTATAGATATAAATGGAACGGTTCGATGTAATATCCGGTATGGACAAAGATGTTGCTCCGGTTAATGTCACGGGCGTAATCCAGCCATTACGCACTTTCTCAAAAGGATTCTGATGCGCAGGTTGGCTTCCGCTTGGCGTGCCATTATAAACTCCATAACACATCACATCCCAATAGCCGGTTCCGGGAAAGTTGCCGTTTGTGGCATAGTCCGTGTCATAATAATCCGGAGCACCGCATACATGACCGAATTCATGGCAAATTACACCGATAGTAGTTATAGTGCCGGGTTTTGTAGATCCATTATAATTCAATTCATTGGAACATGAATATTTGGATACGGTTTTGCCGTCAAAAGTTTGTCCAGCAATGCCACCTGCATGGGGCCAGATAGTATTGGCAATACCACTGGAGGCTTGTCCGTATCCCGCATACACAATGTAGACACCATCAACGGATCCATCTCCATCGTTATCGTATTGGGAGAAATCGACATCCGCATCCGCATCCTGAACGGCCTCCAGCATTAATTCATCCGCATGAGGATCGTGAGTGCCATCAGCTGCATCAGTCCCGTAATATTCCATATTGTTTTTTGCGGTGTAAATACCTACGACGTCAGTTTGTATGTCAAATTGTCCATACGATTGCTCCAGAAAATAATCTCTTACAGAACCATGCGCACCTTCCAGATTATAATTCTGGGTATTCATTAAGTCGTAAAAATTTTGCTTTGTATAAGTGAAGTGTAAGTCTGGGTACTGGATAAGGATCATGAGAAGTTTTTTCGTACCCCGTGGTGTGAATACTCTGTTAACTCCTTTTGTAGAGACAGGTGTATTGGGAGTTGTGCCCTTGAAAAAAGATCCGGTGCCGATAAGTTGTTCTTCTCCTGTTTTGGCTTCCCATACTGATTTAAGTATACTTATTTGGCTTTTACTGAAACGGAGCTTCTTAGAAAGACTTTTTACAAACAATGCCTCTTTCGTTGTTCTTTTGTTTGTTTCATGCGCAATTATACCCGACTTTTTTAAGTTGCCCTGAGAATCGGCAATGGCATATTCCCATCCATTTTTACCATTGCTGAGCAGTGTGAATCCGTCTCCGGTTTCGGCCCAATGTACTCTTTCATCACCCTTAAGCTGAATAGTAATTTCACTACCATCGGGTTGTGTGTACTTGATGGGGTAAGGAAAAGCAGGAATAGCAAATAGTTGTGGTATAGATACAATGCAGGTAAGTAAAATAAGTAGAAGTTTTCTCATATAGATTATTGGTTGATTAGTGTAGCCTTAAAATGAACAAAGCATAATTCATTCGAATTATGCTTTGTTTTGCAAAGATATTACTTTTCTTTGTTAAGATCAGTCTTTTATTGTTTATTTTGACCGTCTGAATAAATCTTAAATCCTTGTTTGCGTACATAACTTTCCATGTCATACTTTAGTGCAATGGTATGGTAATCAAGGATGTGTTTTCCCCAGTCGTTGGTGGTTTTATCGCCGGCACGCACGGCATTGTATGCCGTCACTTCTTCATTGTAAGCCAATAGCTCAGGCTTGATATCGTCTGTCCGGTAGTGGTTTTCATGAATTACCAGCGATAAGGGCATTTTGGGTTTCAGGTCGGGCTGCTCCGACGGATATCCGATTGATAAGCCGCAAATAACACATACTCCTTCGGGTAGTTGAAGTATTTTTGCCAGTTCAGCCGGGGCTGCCGTACGGGTATAACCGATGCAGCAAGATCCTAATCCCAGCGATTCGGCTGCAATTACTGCATTCTCCATGGCTAAAGCAGCGTCGATTACGCCTACCATAAATCCATCCATTGTGTCCTGAAAGCGGGGAAATTCCGTGTCGGTGGCTTCTGCAAATTGCTGTAGTTTGTGGAAGTCCACGCAAAACACCATAAATACAGCCGATGTTTTTATCTGTTTTTGTCCAATCAGTTCGTAAAGCCTTAGTTTCATGTCCTGATCGGTGATGGAAATAACCGAAAATTGTTGGCCGTTGTAGCTGGTTGGTGTATTCTGGATTGCCTTGTAAATGAACTCCAGTTTTTCGGGTTCAATTGGTTTGCGTTCGTAACGTCTTACCGAGGTTCTGTTCAAAAATATTTCTTCTATTGTCTTCATTGTTATTGCATTTATAATAAAACAAAAGCCTTACATCGATATCTGAAAGAGATATACGGATGCAAGGCTTGCGTTATGTTGAAGTTGAATAAAATTCGTTTATTCCATTGGTTCTGAAGGGGTATCTATTTCAGGATCCACTAAGATTCGTCCGCAATACTCACATACGATAACTTTTTTGCGAAGACGAATTTCCATTTGTCGTTGGGGCGGAATTTTATTGAAACAACCACCACAAGCGTCACGCTGAATAGTTACCACGGAAAGACCGTTGCGAACGTTTTTGCGAATGCGTTTGAAAGCTGTCAGCAATCGCGGTTCGATCATGCCTTCGATTTCTTTTGCGCGTTCACGCAATTTTTCTTCTTCCTGTTTGGTTTCAGAAACAATTTCGTCGAGCTCGCTCTTTTTCTGGTTGAGGTCTATGTTTCTTTCGTTCAAAAGTTCGGTGGCTTTTGCAATCTCCTCGTTTTTGTAAGTGATTGATGCCTGCGCATCACGGATTCTTTTTTCGCTCAATTCGATTTCCAAAGTCTGGAATTCAATTTCTTTCGACAGGAAGTCGTATTCGCGGTTGTTGCGGACATTATCCTGTTGTTCGGTGTATTTATCGATTTTCGTTTTGGCTTCCGTGATTTCAACCTTGTGGGCAGCTACTTGTTTCTGAAGGTCTTGTACTTCAGTGGTGTAGTTGTCTATACGGGTCTGCAAACCTGCAATCTCGTCTTCCAAATCCTGAACTTCAAGGGGTAATTCACCACGCAAAGTCTTGATTTTGTCGATTTCTGTTGCAACTGTTTGCAATTCATACAGAGCTTTCAATTTTTCTTCGACTGAAATTTCTTTTTCGCTTTTTGCTTCTGTAGCCATAACGGTATTGAATTTACAATTTTACGTTTTATTGTGCCGTTTTTTCTTGATTTTCCTGCTGTCCGGGACTCGCTTGGAATCCGAAAGTGCTTACTTACAAATAGTTTACAGGATTTGTATTGCACTCTGCGAAACGGACTGCAAATGTAGGCAATTTTTTTTGTATTTGCTCAAAAAATATCTCTTTTGTGAATTGCTCTGATTCATAATGACCTATGTCGGCCACTACAATCCGGTTTTCGGCTCCGAAGAAATCGTGGTACTTGAAGTCGGCAGAAACAAAAATATCTGCTTTTGCCCGAATCGCCGTGCTCAGCAATGAAGCACCCGAACCTCCGCAAACAGCAACCTTTTTCACCTGTTTTCTCCGCAAGCGTGTATGCCGGATGGCTCCTGCATTGAACGTAGTTTTTAGTCGTTTCAAAAATTCGGTTTCGTCTTCTGGTTGTGGCAGTTCACCGATCATTCCCATTCCGGTTTGCTGCCATTCGTTGGCCAGTGGAATCCAGTCGAAAGCTGGTTCTTCGTACGGATGAGCAGCAATTAAAGCTTGTTGAACATTGAACCTGAGATTTGTAGGGACTATCACTTCGAGGCGAATTTCCGGTTCGTGGTGCAGCTCGTTGATTTTGCCTACAAAAGGATTGCTCTCTTCGCCTGCTCTGAATGTGCCGAATCCTTCGCTGTTGTAGCTGCACGAATCGTAATTGCCGATTTGTCCCGCTCCGGCAGCAAAAAGAGCCACGCGTACTTTATCGACTTCCGCGACAGGAACGAATGTGACGAGTTTCAATAGTCGTCCTTCTTCCGGAGCCAGAATTCGGCAGTCGGTCAGACCGATCTTTTGCGCAATGCGCCCGTTAACCCCTTCCACCACACTGTCAAGATTCGTGTGGGCAGAATAGATGGCAATATCGTTTTGAATGGCCTTGATTACACAACGTTGCACATAATCGTCTCCGGTTAGCCTTTTCAATCCTTTGAAGATGAGCGGGTGGTGAGAGATAATCAGGTTGCAGCTGTGTTTGATGGCTTCATCTATAACCTCTTCGGTAATGTCGATGCAGAGCAAAACACCATTGATAGTATCGGTGCGTTTGCCGACCTGCAGACCTGCATTGTCATAGCTTTCCTGTAACGCCAGCGGGGCAAAATCTTCTAAGGCAGCACAAATTTTCTGAACGATCATAAGTGATTAATGGTTAATAATTAACAATTAATGATTGGACTGTTTTGATAGATACAAGTCTTTATTCTTTGCTCTTGGTTCTTTGCTCTCTATTTGTACATTTCGTCAATCAGCTTCCGGTAGTTTTGCATGATCACGGCACGGCGCAATTTCAGGGTGGAGGTCATTTCTCCCGATTCGATGGTGAACCCTTTTTTGATAAGCGTGAACTTTTTGATTTTCTCATATGACGCCATTTCCTGTTGCAGGGAATCTATAAGATTCTGGTAGAAAGTGACAATGTCATGGTGAGTCAGTAATTCATCAATTAGCTTATAGTGGATGTTGCGTTCTGAAGCCAGTTTTTCAACTTCAGGCAAAGCCGGAACTATGATTGCAGTCACATAATTGCGTTGGTCGCCGATCACAGCTGCCTGATCGACATATTTGCTTGTCCCCAGTTTCATCTCGATTTGCTGTGGCGCAATGTATTTCCCGTTCGACGTTTTGAAGAGATCTTTGATGCGTTCCACCAGCGTGATGTTACCTTCGTTATCGATTTTTCCGGCATCACCTGTTCTGAACCAGCCGTCGATGAAAGCGGCCTCCGTGGCCTCAGGTTTCTTGTAATAGCCTTGGGTGATGGTTTTGCCTTTCAACTGAATTTCATTGTCCTCGCCAATGCGGACTTCCAGTCCATCCATGATTTTCCCGGCAGAGCCTATCACATAACGGGTAGGGCGGAAACAACATACAGTAGCGGTACTTTCTGTTAGTCCGTAACCGATTATAATGGGAATTCCCATACTGCGCAGAAAAACATTGATGCCATCTTCGAGAGCGGCTCCGGCAGTCGGGAAGAAGTTGGCGTTTTCTATTCCTACGGTTTTCTTTACTTTTGAGAAAATCAGTTTGTCAACCAGCTTGTATTTTAGTTTCAGGAACAAAGGCGGTTTTTTCTCCTGACGCAGATAATTCAGGTTGTAAATTTCACCTAAAGCCAGCGCCCATGTTACAATACCTTTCATGTACGGTTTGAACGAATCGATTTGTTCTTTGACGCCGATGTAAACTTTTTCCCAAAAGCGGGGAACGCTACACATGACAGTGGGGCGCACTTCGCGGATTGCGGTTTGAATTTCCTGTGGTCGCAGGTTGATATAGATGACAGCTCCCCGGTAGAGGCAGTAGTAGCACCAGGCTCTTTCAAATATATGAGAAAGAGGAAGGAATGCGATGGAACGATCATTCTCACTGAAAGTAGGAAGCGCCAGATCGTGAATGCGCATGGCTTCCAGAAAATTGGAGTGGTTCAGGATAACGCCTTTGGGTTCTCCGGTGGTACCCGAAGTGTACATGATAATGGCGATGTCGTCGGGAGAGGCTTGTGCCTGTCGTTCGGCAATCTCTTTATCATGTTTGGCACTGCCGAGGTCAATAAAGTCTTTGTAGTAGAATGCCAACCCATTGTTATGGAGATTTACGGTTGGATCGAACACAATGATTCGTTCCAATCCCGGGCAATTGTCTGCTGCTTTCAGTGCATTGTCGTATTGGGTTTGTTCTCCCACAAAGAGGGTTTCTATTCCGGCATCGTTGATGATATATGCAATCTGAGAAATGGAGGATGTGGCGAACATTGGGACAGAAATGGCTCCTACTCCAAAATTGGCAAAGTCTACATAAAAACTCTCCGCCATATTTTGCGTGTAGATACCTATTCGGTCTCCCCGTTTTGTGTTTATAGTAATCAGCGAACGGGAAGCTTTTGTTACCTGATCGGCAAAGTGCTTCCACGTAATAGGGTTCCATGTTTTAGTTTCGTTGTCGCGCGTGAAGAACACGTTGCGATCCTGATATTTTTCTGCCTGCCGGAATATGATTTTGGAAAAATGGGGAATAGACATGATTAATCGTAGGTTTGTGTGATTTTTTCAATTAAAAAGTGGTTTTCGGAATCGGATTTCAGGTCAGAATTCATGATCAACTTACCGGGCGATGTTATCTTGTAAGAATTTATCCCGCTTCCCGGAGAATAATTCGTAGCATCGGAATTCGCAGGGTAGCGCACCGTTAAGCAGATTGATCCTTTTTGAAGGTTTTAACCCGATTTTCGCCAAACATTCGAAGTTGGAACTGATGATCCAGGCTGTCATGCCTGAAAATTTATGTTTCAATATGCGACCAATCATTTCGTATAACCCGATCAGGTCTTCGGTTACCAGACGTTCTCCGTAAGGCGGGTTGAAAAGAACCAATGCCGGTTCTTTGGGTTCTTCAATATCTTGCATCGGCTTTACTTCAAGCTTGATGTATTTTGAAAGACCTGCGCTTTTTACGTTTGCTTCGGCAATACGGATAGCGCGCATCGACATGTCGGATCCATAAATAGTATGGGTGAAAGGTCGTTCGCCGCTGTCATCGTTGTAAATATTGTCAAAAAGCTCTTCGTCGAAGTTCTTCCATTTTTCGAATGCAAAGCTGTTTCGGTAGATGCCCGGTGCAATGTTCAGAGCAATAAGAGCCGCTTCGATCAGCAGCGTACCCGATCCGCACATGGGGTCGATAAAGTCGGTTTCGCCCTGCCAGCCCGAAAGCAGAATCATTCCGGCAGCCAACGCTTCGTTGAGCGGAGCTTCGGTCTGGTCGCTCCGGTAGCCGCGCTTGTGCAACGACTCTCCTGAACTGTCCAGTGAAAGCGTACAGTTGTTTTGCGCTATATGAATGTTGATGTATAAGTCTGGATTAGTGAGTTGTACGGAAGGTCTTTTCTTGAAGCGTTCCATAAAATAGTCGGCAATGGCATCTTTCACCCTGTAGGAGACGAACTTTGAGTGACGGAAGTCGTCGGAATAGACCGTCGAATCAATAACGAATGAGGTGTTCACATCCATGTATTGCGACCAGTTGAGTCGCTTAACTAACTCGTAAACCTCGTCGGGGTTGTTTGCTTTGAAGGTGGCTATTGGTACTAAAATCCGCGATGCGGTACGTAAACGGAAATTTGCCTGATAAAGGAGTTTGAGGTCGCCGGTGCATTTTACGGCACGGCGTTGCAATTCAATATTGTTGGCTCCAAGTTCGGTTAGTTCTTTTGCCAGAACTTCTTCCAGTCCCTGGAAGGTTTTTACGATGATGTCGAATTCTTTTTGTAACACGTTGTTTTATTTACAGTTTAGTCGTTTGCGATGTGAGATTGGGTCTCGCAGATCAAAGAGCAAAGGTAGCTATTTTTGCCTGTAATTGTTGTTCTGAAACGCAATATGGTTGCAAGAAGTCGTGCAGTATTCCTAAAATCAGCGGACTGAATTAAAATTCTTTATGAGGAGAGAGGAATGTCCTTATTTCGGCACTATGCGGTAAAAATGCTAATTTTGCAATGACAAATCAATATTATCTTTAGGATTGCTATTGGAATTTATGATGAACGCTAAAATGTTATTTTTTAGCAGATTTCAATCGTAAATCGTAAATGATGAAATCGTAAATCGCCCTCATGTTCTTATCCAATTATCACAGTCATTGCAATTTTTGCGACGGTCGCAGCTCGATGGAAGAATTCGTGCATTTTGCCATTGCCAAAGGGTTAAAACGGTACGGATTCTCGTCACATGCTCCGCTGCCATTCGATACGTTTTGGAACATGCGTGCCGACGATTTGCCCGAATACAAAGCCGAATTCAGGCGGTTCAAAGAGAAATATGCCGGTCAAATCGAACTCTTTCTTGGTCTTGAAATGGATTATATTCACGGAGTGTTCGAAGTGCAGGATGTTTTTTATCCAGTCGATGATCTGGATTATCTGATCGGTTCGGTACATTACCTCGATCGCCTGCCCGACGGTTCGTTTATGTCGATAGATGGCAGTTTCGACAAATTCAATCACGGACTGCAAACCGGATACGATGGTGATGTGTGGGCATTAGTCCACCGTTTCTTTGAAGCAAGTCGTGCAATGGTCGCAAAAGGCGGTTTTCAGATTGTGGGGCATATGGACAAGATCGCTCTCAACGCTTCGAAATGTCCGGAGTTTTCCATTCGTGACCCGCACTACCTTAATCTGGTGGGCGATTTGCTCATGCTGATAAAAGAGAAGGGGATGATTGTGGAGATCAATACAAAATCGCTCGTGGTGAAAGGATTTACTTATCCTGATATACAGTTTTTTCCTCTGCTCAAAGAACTCGACATTCCGGTTGTTGTCAATTCCGATTGTCATTATCCTACCAATATTCTCGAAGGCTTTGTTCCTGCCTATCAGGCTCTGAAAGCCGCTGGTATTACCTCCGTTCATCAACTGATCAACGGCTCGTGGCAGCCGGCAGAGTGGGAGGGAAAGCGGCAATTCGCGCTCGCATAGATTAGGCTATTTTGCCATTAAGGCATTGAACATAAAGATAAATCTGAATGTTCAATGCCTTAATGGTTGAATTTTTTATGTTTGGAAAATTGTGTTATTCTGATATTTTGTAGAGTGAAATTTGTTCTTTTTGTGCTGATTTTGGTGGAAATTATTTGCTTGATCAGTTAATTTAAATCTCGTAAATTCTACTTATTGAATATTCAGTTCTTTGTATATCAACATTAGTCAGTAACGTACTATTAAAAAAAGCATATTGAAGACTCTTGATATCTATATTATGCGAATTTTCCTTTGTGTTACATGAAGAAAAGTAATACCGTTTATTCTGAGATAAAAATTCTCTTCTTTTTAACATCTTTCCTTGGTTTCCCATTGGAGTATGAATTGGGTTTAGTATGATTTTTGTTTTGCTTAAGATGTCATTGAATCTTTCAAGTAAGGATTTATCGTCTGATAACCTAAATTCAACTCGATTGTCTTCACTTTGTATGTTTTTTAAAATATTTATTTCTCCGCATTGAATTATCAAGACAGAAATTCCATTTATACTAAAAGTTCTATTGGTTTCAAATTCATGTAAAAGCCTATCTGCTAATTGATAGTTGCCCTCTATGTCGGAAGATTGTGTTAGAATTTGATTTGTATAGAGGTTTATTAACTGTCCTTTTGTGATGCGATAAAGACAATTGCGAATTTTATCCGTATTAATATTTTCTAATTCGAAGACAACTTCAATTGTCTTGTTGGTGATTAGATCTTTTAGAACTTCGATATCATTTACAAATCCGATAGTATGCCCACTAAACAATAATAAATCAGATTTGGAACTGTTTATAATATTGCTTGTTAGATTTAGACGCAAAGCATCTGATAATCCGTGGTAATATGAAACAATCTCAATTGTCATGGTATAATGTTCATAGTTCAACTTTAATTTTACCTTCTCCTTCTTCCCCCTTTCTTTGTTCCGCTACTTTTTCCCTTGCTTCTGCTCTCTTTGCGTGCCGAAGGATAGGTGGTTGAGACGGTAGGTTTTTCTTCACCTTCGTGTACCAGAGCAAAATCGAGCTGTTTTTTGTCGAGGTTAGCGCGGGCTACCTGCACGGTGATGGCATCGCCTAACTGGAATTTTTTACGGAAACGATGTCCTTCAAGACAATAGTTTTTTTCGTCGAAGATATAGAAATCGTCGTCCAGATCGCGGATGGGAATCATGCCCTCGCACTTGTTTTCGTTCAGTTCCACGTAAATGCCCCATTCACTTACGCCGGAGATCACCCCGTCGAATACCTGTCCAAGCCGTTCGCTCATAAATTCCACCTGTTTGTATTTGATGGAAGCACGTTCGGCATTGGCGGCCAGTTGTTCCATATCGCTGCTGTGCTGGCAGCGTCCTTCCCATTCCGAAGCATTCACGCTCGGTTTATCTTCGGCATAACGGGTCAGCAGGCGATGCACCATCATATCTGGATAACGACGGATAGGCGAAGTGAAGTGAGTATAGTAGTCGAAAGCCAGTCCGTAGTGCCCGATATTTTCGGTACTGTAAACGGCCTTTGCCATTGAGCGTACAGCCAGCGTTTCAATCAGGTTTTGCTCTTTTTTGCCCTGTACCTCGTCCAGTAAGTGGTTGACAGCGGACGATACTTCGCTCTTTTTGCCCGACGTCTTCAGTTTGTACCCGAAGCGGTGGATGAACTGCGCGAAATTTTGTAATTTTTCGGGGTTCGGCTCGTCGTGGATACGGTAAACAAAGGTTTTTCCCTTGCGCCCTTTGCCGGGTTTGCCGATATGTGTAGCCACTGTTTTGTTGGCCAATAGCATAAATTCTTCCACCAGTTTATTGGAGTCTTTCGCTTCTTTGAAGAATACGCTGGTAGGTTTGCCTTTTTCGTCGATCTCGAAGCGCACTTCTACCCGGTCGAAAGCGATGGCTCCAGCTTTGAAACGGCGTTCACGTAATATTTTTGCCAGCTTGTCGAGTTGCAACATTTCTTCTTTGTAATCGCCCTCGCCGGTTTCTATAATCTGCTGCGCCTCTTCGTAGGTAAAGCGCCGGTCGGATTCGATAACGGTACGCCCGATTTTGTAATCATGAATATTCGCCTCGTCGTCCATTTGTACCAACACAGAGTAAGTGAGTTTTTCCTCGTTAGGGCGTAATGAACAGAGCCCGTTAGAGAGCTTTTCGGGTAACATCGGTATCGTGCGGTCGACTAAATAGATAGAAGTTGCGCGGTTTTCGGCTTCTTCGTTGATGATAGTTTTGGGCTTCACGTAATGTGTTACGTCGGCGATGTGGATTCCCACTTCCCAGAATCCATTATCGAGTTTGCGCAACGATAGGGCGTCGTCAAAGTCCTTGGCATCGCGCGGGTCGATGGTGAAGGTGACGATGTCGCGGCAATCAATACGTTTGGCAATCTCCTCTGCTGTGATTCCGGCATCGATCTTTTCGGCCTCTGCTTCTACTTTTTCCGGATATTTGTATGGTAATCCGAATTCGGCCAGAATGGCGTGCATTTCGGTGTTATTGTCGCCCTGATCTCCAAGAATATCAATGACTTCTCCCACCGGATTCTTGTCTTGTTCCTCCCAGCGAACCATTTTAACCAATGCCTTTTGTCCGTTCTTTCCCCCTTTTAGCTTGTCGGCGGGAATGAAAATATCATTCGACAGATATTTCTTATTAACGACCAAAAAAGCGTAAGATCCCGTAATATCGAGTACCCCCACAAAGGTTTCTTTGGCACGCTTTACCACTTCCAATACTTCGGCTTCGGGCTGACGACCTTTACGTCCGGCATAGAGAAATGCCTTTACATAGTCCTTGTCCATGGCGCGATTGAGGTTTCGTTCCGAAATGAAAATAGGAGCTCCGCCGTCGTCGGGTATCAGGTAAGTTTTACGCGATGTGCGGTCGATAGTTCCGGTGATATTTCCACCTCTGATATTGAGTCGGAATTTCCCTCTTTCAATCTCAATGAGGGTGCCGTTGTCCGAAAGTTCGCTTAGGATTTCGGTGGCCATTTGTTTCAGGGGAGTCTTGGTCAGTCCCAGTATATGAGAAACCTGTTTGTAATTGAATGAACGGTTGGGTTCCTGGTTAAATAAATTGGTAACGGAGCGTTTGAGGTCAGCTTTTCGCATCCGGCCTTCGGTTTTAGGAGTTTTGTCCTTCATTCTTATATGTGTTATGAGCCTATTCCTGAGAATTCAGAGAGAAGGCTTGTTTGTGTGATAATTGCAGAAAATTCTGTTGTGATTAATTGATAAATCAAAGGTACGTTATAATATGTAGAAAACCATGAGTGCGGGAAGGTATAAAAAGTTTGTCAGGGCGAAAAAGGAATGACCCCAAAAGTCAGGTGAAAAACTTTCAGGGTCACTTTGTTTTTTCTTATTAAAAGTACAGATTAAAAGCCGAAACTTTCTATCTTTTGTTCTTTGGCTTCTCCTTTGGGAATGGGCTTTGCTATTTTCTGGTCAATGTTAGCGTGAACCACTATCGCTTTCGGCGTTGCCGGGCAAATATATTCACAACCGCCGCATCCTACACATATTGCATCCTCCACATGTGGGATTCGCAGACCGTCTACATAGGCAACCATGCTTACTGCCTGTGTCGGACAATGTTCAGAACAGGCACCGCAGTCGGTATGTTCCTTGTAAACGATACAACTGGTCTGTGTAAAATGCGCAATGCCCACCTGGGTTATGTGCTTTTGCTCACGGGTCAACGGAACAAGTGCGCCCGAGGGACAGACGTTGGAGCAATGCGTACAATCGGGTTGGCAAAATCCTTTATTAAATGCCATTTTCGGCTGCATCATACCCATGATACCGTAGTCGAATGCTGTTGGATGCAATACTTGTGTGGGGCACTCCGACACGCACAGGTGACAAGCCGTACATTTTGTATTGAAATTGTCGCGCGTTCCGGCACCCGGAGGCATAATCGGTTCAGCCTTCTTTACCCCCAGTTTGTTTTGTGCAATGGCAACAGGAGCCGTGGCTACTGCAGTTGCTCCTGCAATCAGGAAGTTGCGACGGGAACTGTTTTTGACTGTGTCTGAAACAGTATCGGCTTTCTTTGCAGGCAACTGAAACCGATAGCTAAGAGCGCTCTGCGAGCAGGTTGAAAGGCAATTGAAACAATCAACACAACGCGAATGATCGATTGCGCTGTTTTTTGAGTCGATACATTGCGATTTGCACGAACGGGCACAAACGCCACAGTGATTACATGCAGAATGGTCTACCACCACTTTGAAAGGAGCAAAACGGGAAAAGAGACCGAGGAATGTTCCCACGGGACAAATCGTGTTGCAATACAAGCGTCCTCGCCAAAGCGACATTACGGCAATTGTAATCAGAAAGAGGGTTGCAATAGCTACCGGAACTAAAGCAAAACCAAGAGAATTGATATGGTGGAAAAAATTGTTGTCGGATGCGTTAGCCGGCACCATCAGGTTGTTGAGCGGAATCAAGGCCGGGCGAACCAGGTCGGTCATCATACGACCTATGTTGCTATACGGATCGAGTAGTATTACAAGGAATGAACTACCTACTGCAAACGCGACTACCGTAAGAACCAGAATAGAATAGCGTAGCCAGTTGTTTGGTTTTGTGTATTTGAAATAACGTTTTGCACGGTTCTTTTTTACTCCTCTTGATGTGAGTCGGTTAAATACATCCTGTAACACCCCGGCCGGACAAATAACCGAACAGTACAAACGTCCGAAAATCAGCGTCAGCAGAACTACAAAAAGTGCAGCGCCCCAAAATCCACCCAGTAGCGCCGGTACTAACTGAAGGTGCGCCAGTTTTGCCGCATCATGTGGCAAAAGATGAAAAAAGTCGATAAACAACAAAAAAACAGGTATCGTCAGGACGATAGCCAGAATAACACGAATCCATTTTAACCACTTCATATCGATATTGATTTTTTTAGAGAACGGAGATGTGATGCAAAGTTAGCAAATTAGCGCAATTTGAAAGCCTTTCCCGGATTAAGGTAGTCAGCAAAAAAGCCGTACCAACCCAAATTGGATTGAAACGGCTTTGTAAGGTTTAAATATGAAAGTGACGAACTTATTTCTTCTTGTTTTCCAAGTGCTTTTGGTAACGGTTCATAAACTTGTCCACACGACCTGCTGTATCCACCAGCTTTTGTTTGCCGGTATAGAACGGGTGTGAAGAACTAGAGATTTCGAGCTTTACCAAAGGATAAGTTACCCCGTCAATTTCAACGGTTTCTTTCGTAGCAATAGTCGAGCGGGTGATAAATGTATCGCCATTCGACATATCTCTGAACGCTACGGGTCGATAGCTTTCCGGATGAATTCCTGCTTTCATTGTTGTGTTATAATTAATTTAGTTGAGTTTTACTTTTGAGCCCGCAAAGATAGTGATTCATTTTGGAATTGAGAAATAAATTTGTTTTGTTGATGACGAAATGAGTTGTCGAATTTTTCAGAATACCTCTGACACGGCATCTCATGGTGTCATCTCTTCTTGTTGTGATTTGACAATTTCTGGGTTTTTGAATAAATGACCGTATATATTAACATGTATTAACTATTCAATGTGTTGTATTAATATTATTAAATTTGCCTGTATATTAAGAATCGCATACATTTGCAAAATCTATTTAAAGTGCAACTTCGCTTTAAAGCAGCTACATCATTTTCTTCTGAATAGCTCAGGCAGATTCTTGCTAATTTATTTTATGGGCCTATTCACCAACCAGATCTGAGAAGAATTCACCAAAGTTTTATTCTGTTTGCAATTTTAGCACTCTTTTTTCTGAACCAAAACAGGAGCGCCATACTAATACTGATAATCCGTGAATATAACACTATACTTATGCACCAAAAAAACATGTCCCAGATCTTCGGTCAACAAAGTTCTAAACCACGTTTTCCACAAAAAGTAAGCTCCGATAATGTTTCAAAGACAGAAACAAAACCGGACATTCCCGGTAGGGATTTTCAGAGTAAGATGACACGCACAAGCATATATACGTCTGTATGTTTGGCGGTTTGTTTTATATTTCTAACGGTATGTCCAGCTGTTTTTGCTCAAACCACTCAAACATTCACATCCAGTGGTAGTTTTACAGTGCCAACAGGAGTTACATCCCTCAAAGTGGAAGCTTGGGGCGGTGGAGGCAAAGGCGGTTCCAGAACAACTAACGGGAGTGGAGGCGGAGGCGGCGGTGGAGCCTATAGCCAAAGTATTATTTCCGTAACTCCTGGTTATAATTATAATTACGTAGTTGGAGCAGGCGCAACTTCAACATCTTCCGGTGGCGATTCGTACTTCATAGATGCTTTAACCTTGTTGGCAAAAGGAGGTAATAGTGTTGTTGATAACTCAACGTCGGGAGCAAACGGAGGAGCTGCAAGTAGCGGTGTTGGAACTGTCAGATACAATGGCGGCTCTGGTGCTGCTGGTAGCGGAACATACGGCGGTGGCGGTGGCTCTTCTGCCGGAAATGCATCAAACGGAAATAGTGCATCTGGTGCAACAGGAGCAACGGCACCTACAGGTGGTGGCGCCGGAGGAAGTGGTCGTAGCAGTACGCAGGGTGATGGTAGCTCGGGTAGTATTCCCGGTGGTGGCGGCGGTGGAGCATATAGAACCTCGAGTTCAACCAGAAATGGTGGTTTTGGAGCTAATGGACAAATTATATTTACATGGATAACGGTATCGGCATCTGCGACAGCTACCTATTCAGGTGGAAGCACAGGAACCATAACCGCTACTGCTGCCGGCGGAACTTCCTATACATACAGTTTGGATGATATAACTTACCAGTCGGGAAATACTTTTAGTGGACTGTCGGCAGGGACCTATACCGTTTATGCAAAAGATATCTCCGGATGCAAATCGTATACAACTGTAGTCGTTCAGCCTAGGCCAATCTACTATGTACGTGCTTATAATGGAAATAATAGCAATACGGGACTTTCATGGTCTCAGGCATTTGCGACTGTTCAAAAAGCCGTTGAAACAGCCAATGCTCAAACACCGAAGGGTATGGTTTGCGTGGCGGCCGGTGATTATTATCATGACTCAGGTTATGATCTGACAGATGGTTATCAGACATACACTTCATCTACGGGGTACTTATGGTATGAGTGGTCGAATAATTTTTTGATGAGAGATGGTGTTGATGTCTATGGTGGATTTCGTGAATACAGAACTGCCGACAATAATAGTGCCGGATTTCAGGATAGGCTGCTGCTTTCAAACGACCCCAATTATGCTACAGTTCTTCATGGAGGAGACAAGCAAAGGGTTTTAGGACCTCTTTATTCATTAGTCTGGAACAGTGGCGCGGTTAATTATGACGCTGCTCTTTTGACAGGATTTACGAATTCAACCACATGGGACGGATTTACCATAACCGGAGCAAACATGATACGTCCTTCGGCTACAGCTACTCAATATGATGAGTGTTGTGGTGCCGGAGTATTTATGGTCAATAATAGCATCATAAGTCATTGTATAATAGAAAACAACATTGCCGGAGGACCAAAAGATGACGGTGCCGGCGCACTTATGCTTGGAGGCGGAAATCTTTTGAATTGCATTATCCGTCATAATAAGGCATATTTTGATGGTTCCGGCAATTGTTCTGGAGGTGCCATACGAATGATTCGGGGTAATGCCAAAGTCATCAATTGTTTGATTTATGACAACACCGCAGAAAAAGGTGGCGCGATCAATCTTTCTTTGGTCAAAATGAACACCGGCACTTACGTCCCAAGTTATATTGTCAATAATACCATTGCCAATAATTCATCTACTGATGGTCCGGGTCTGCGTATCAAATATGCTTCGGCAGCAGCCGATGATAACGGAGACTATACAACCATAAGGTGTTATGTTTACAACAATGCTTTGTGGGATGGGCTTACAAGCGCAGCAAGCAGTTCAACATACCCACCGTTCAGAGAGGCATACAATACATTCAAATCCGGGTATATTCCTCCTAAAAACGCTAACACTGCTGCCGGATCATTAGGTACAGGCTCGTTTTTATTCGGAACGACCAACACAGGTTCCTCCAATGCACCATATTTTGTCAATCCCGGCACATCAGATCCGGTTGCAGACTACAGACTACAGGGCAATTTTTCAACTCTTTGCAATAATGGAACTGCCATTGTTCCAGTAGGATACCCCGTCGGAGCGCCAACACCTCCCACTTCTGATTTACGGGATTTATACCGGAAAAATTCAGGCTCAGGAGTTCCTGATATCGGTTGTTATGAAGTAACTCCCCGTATTTTTTATGTGAATGATGCTGCCGGCAATAAACTGGATGAGAAATGCAGAGGCAGAAACTGGACATATCCTTACGCGTCATTGCAATTTGGATTGGATCAATATGACCAGTATGACTTTCCTCAGGTTTGGGTTGCAAAAAGCAGCACCGGATTTATTCCAACTAAAAATGCGACAGGAGCGAATGTCTCTGATGCGACGGCAACGTTCATTTTAAGAACTAACCTGTCTCTTATCGGTGGATTTACGGGGACACAAGCATCGGAATTTCCCGGTAATTACAACGAAATTTTCACAAAACCAACACAGCGAACAGATCTCATCACAAACAAGGTACGACTGTTAAGCCTAAATGCCACTTCAATTGTAAGTTACAATCCGGCAGCTACCGAAACATATATAAACGGCACCGGTAGTCCAACATGGGCGGGGGCAACCATTGATGGTTTTACCATAAGCGGAACAGTTGCTGGTAGCAGCGCCGTTTCCCTACCTGACAGCGCTACTCTTCGCAATTGCCAAATCATTTCCAATTTGGGAGATGCATTGTCGGCAGGGACGGCATCCTCCGTATCCAATGCGTTGCTCACCGACAATGTCGGTAATGCAGTTACATTAAGAGGAACTAATGCGATAGTTACCAACGCAACAATAGCCAATAATGGAAGCTACGCTATTTCTATTCCGGGAGGAACGGGCTCCGCAACGCTTACTAACTCGATTATATGGGGAAATAAGGCAAACTTTGATGCGCTTGCCGATACAGCAAAAATAACGGCTACTTACACGGCTTTGTCTACAGCCTCTGCCTCCAACGATACTCCTCTTAATAAATGGATATCTTTCTCAAACGGAACAGGTAACATAAATTTGTTTCACAGGTCTCCCAACTTCAAAAAACGCAAAGGAAATTATGAGCTTCAACTCATTTCTCCCTGTCTTGATGCCGGATTGCTTTCGGCTAACAGTCAGCCGATTGACGTGTACGGGCAGCCCAGAAGTTATGGTGGAAAAATTGATATGGGTGCAATTCAGAAACAATCCGGTGATGGTATTTATGCAAACAGCGGGACCAATACGTTTTCTTATTTCAGGGCTTCTGGCACACCTTCTCTTTCTAATCTTACGGGGCAGGAAGTGTTGGCAAAACCCGTTTCGGTGATTAATTTGGGAGGCTCTACAACTGTTAAGCCTAAAGTGCTTTTTATTCAGGACGACAACACTACGGCTCCAATTATTTATAATGGAAGCATTAAGGCCGACTCTACTTTGTATCTCCGAAAGCTGACAAAATACAGATCGAGCGGACTCGCTTACTGGACTTTTATGGGCTTTCCTTTTACATCGGCACGGTTGGATAGTATTGATGGGTTGAAAATCGAAAATAGCGTAAGGTCCGACCAATATACCGAATCCATTCGTGCCATTAACGGGGCGAACAAATCGGCATGGAAGCCCTACATGGGTACCAACCTGACAGATCCAAATCTGAAATGGTTCGTGCCCGGCAGAGGGTATGCCGCATCATTAAATGCCAAAGTGCCGGATCAACCTGTAAGTACTACCCTTATTGTTCCGGCTCAGAAAGGATCTACAATCTCGGATGCCGCAGCAACATTAACGGATCCTGTCAGCTATACTGAGACGTCACGTCCCTGGTATGACAAAGGATGGAACCTGATAGCAAACCCATTTGCACGTACGGCAAAATTCGGTTCAGTACCATTGTGGAATGCAAATCCGTACACATCCGGCTCTATTTGGCTCTACATTGCAGATCAGGATACTTACGATGTAATACCTACCGTATCGTCGTACTATACCGACAATGGATTGTCTGCCTATGGAACCTTTTTTATTCAGACATACGGCACGGCAACAACAACTTCAACCGCAGAAATCAGTACAAGCGGGAATGGGACAGCTCCTTTACGCACAAGAGCGTTCCCATTTTCGACAACATCCGAAACTAAGCCAGAAGTATTCAGATTACACCTTGAAGGGAATAATTTGAAATACAACACATATGTGATTTTTAATGACAGCGCTCGTGCAGAAGCTGCAGCCATCGAAGATGCGCCCACAATGGGAGGCCTGTCTGGAAATAGTATTCAAATGAGTACTTATGCGACAGGCAGTGATCTTGCGCTTTCAGTAAATACGCTGCCATTTACAGGAACATCAATGGAAATACCCCTTAGTGTTACTATTCAGCAAAAAGGAAGCTACACGTTTTCTTTGCAGGAAAGTAGCAAATTTAAGACGGTTTACCTCGTTGATCCGGCCGGTACTTCGCACAATATTTCCAAAGGGAATTATAGTGCCAATATAGATTCTACGGGTTCGTTTAGCTACAAACTGATATTTGAGAAAAAAGACGAAAGCCACGACAAAGAGGATGTGTTAGAAAAATGGGGAATACACATCTACGAGAGCAATGGTAAAGTAGTTATTACCAGCAAAGATCCTCTATTGCGGGTATATTTATTCCGCATGAATCAACAATTGATTCGTGCTATGGCGAATTGCGGCACTAATTTTCAGTTTCAGTTGCCATTTCCGGGAGCCTATCTTGTAAAAGTTACGACCGAAAAAGGAACTTTTTCCCGAATTGTAGTGAAGCATTAACCCTGAAAATTGAACAATAATTTTTTTAATTTGCAAAAGGGTCAGTCGGGTTAAAATGAAATTATGAATTGTTTAACTCGAGAGACTCTTTTGTTGTTTTAAACGTTAAATAGCTTATTTGCAACACCTTTTTAGCAATCACATTATATCTTTGTTATGCTAATAGTGTTTTTAACGTTTATCGAAAAGAACATATAATTCAACTTTCTAAATTGAATATTTATGGGAAATTTTACTTTTTCTACAAGATATAAATTGCAAGGCTTATTGTTAGTTTTATCTATCTTTCTTTGCAATATTGACTGTCTTGCTCTTGATACCTGGAATGGTAGTCAAAGAGGCCCCGCTCCCGCCTTAAGTGGAAATACTTATACGATTACTCGATGTAGAGAGCTTGCATGGCTCGCCGATCAGGTAAATGGAGGCAATTCTTTTGCCGGTTACACAATCGTTTTAGGAGACGATCTGAATCTTGCCAACTATAGCTGGACACCAATCGGTAATAACAGCCGTCCGTTTTTGGGCAATTTCAATGGTCAGTCACGCACAGTCTACAACCTGAATGTCAATAATTCGGCAAACAGTTATGCTGGTTTATTCGGATATATCGGAAATAATGCTTCTATTTCGAATACTTTTTTATCCGGAGTTGCTGTTTTGGGGTCATCTTATGCAGGTAGTCTGGTTGGTTGCACTGGAGATAATATTTCCATAATCAATTGTTCTGCGGTTAATGGTAGCGTCACAGCCAATGTAAATTATGCGGGTGGCTTAATTGGTTATTCGCAGGACGGAGTGGTGAAGAACAGCTTTTCTTCCTGTAACGTTTTAAGCCCGGGAGCTGCCAGTGTGGCCGGTGGATTTGTTGGTAGTATCTACAAAACCAGCTCTTCTGCTACAACATTCATCAATTGCTACTCGACCGGATATGTAACGTCCACCGGATATTGCGGCGGATTTATTGGCTCAATGGACGGAGATAGTCCGTCATTTACCGGTGATATCGTTAACTGCTACGCAACAGGACCTGTTTTGTTCTATAATTATAATACAACAACTGGTGGATATGGCGGAGCATTCGTCGGTAATATAAGCAATAAATCAAATGTAGTAAATTGCTTTGCTACCGGCAGTGTGTATGGATTTACTAAAAACGGAGGGTTTGTCGGTTCTACAAATGGGAATCCCACATTTATCCATTGCTACTTTGATATACAGGGCACCGGAACAACGGTAGGTATTGGGAGAGGTTCAGGACAGGATAATCAAAAATACAGCCTTTATGGGTTGTCTACCAGCGAAATTACTACAGCTTCTGTTGTATCTGGATATCTCGACAATGCTGATTACGGAACAGGTGTTTGGACGTTTACTAACGGATATTATCCCGAACTGACAAGCTTTAAGACCGGGAGTGGTGGTTACACCTCTACTTCTCCTGCGATTACGGTCCCGGCACTAACTCCAACAGCAGAACAAACAGCATGGTCTTCTTTATCCTCAACACCTGAATTCTTTACCGATCCGGATAAAAGTATCAATGTGGCAAATGCAATCACGGCTCCACTAACGACATCTCCGATAACAAGCGCATATTTAACATGGGATGGTAACCCAAGAGGCGGAGATAAAGGGGCTTTAGCTTTTAACACTTCCAGTGGCGTTGAGACAATGATTCCTATCTTAAACGGAAATTATAATTATCAGGCTACCGATGGAGCCGGGAGAATCAAACCGTACTTTGTTCATATAAATCAGACAAAAGCCTATTTTGTCAGAGCCTATAGCGGAGTAGATGATGGAACAGATGGAACCGGACTGTATCATGATGGAAAAACATGGGCTAAAGCATTCAAGACTGTACAATATGCTGTTGAGAAGGCAAAAATGCAAACACCAAAATTTTTGGTATGTGTTGCTGCCGGCAATTATAATTACAATGCATCATATCCGTATGCTACCGGCGAAAACTTCAGAATGTCCGGAGGGGTAGATGTTTACGGAAGTTTCAAAGAAGATAGCACTTTAAACAATGGGTATGCTGGTATGGACACGCGCTTTGCCAGCGGATATTCAGTTTTGAATGGAAGCGCTACCCGTTCTGTTTTGGCTCCTGACTCTGTCGATTATAAGAAATATACGACCTGGGATGGTTTCTCTCTGACAGGCTGCACAACGTCCGGATATGCAGCTACAATTCCCGGGAAAGGGTGGTTGTTAAATGCTGTGTTGAAAGGCAATAATAATGCATTGAATCTGTTCAATAGGTCAAAAGCGGTAAATATTCTGATCGCAAACAACAACAATGTAACCAACGCCGTCGTTGCCATGGCAGATACAGCCAAGTTGGTTAATGCGACTATCGCATACAACAGCGGCCCGGCAATTGCAGTTAGTGGTACTCTGAAACCAATAGTGACGAATTCGATCCTTTGGGGAAACAGTAGCAATTTCTATGCTTCCGGCGATACGGCTAAAATAGTCGTCAAATATTCAGCATTATCCGGTGCTCCTGATTTGGGCGGAAAATGGGTCACGTTTGGAAAAAGCAATAATAACATTGATCTGTATCACAGATCTCCCAATTTTAAGGAACCTGGAAAGTATAACTATGAGTTGTCGCTTATTTCTCCTTGTCTGGATATGGGAGATATTACACAAAATACGACAGGAATAGACGTTAGGGGAAAAGATCGTTACTATTACGGCAGTACCACCACTATTGACATGGGAGCGTATCAAAAACAGCCTAGCGACGGCATTATTGTGACAGGCAACAATGCATTTGCTTATTTTCGTTCGTCGCTAACCATTCCAACCATCTCATCTTTGACAGGATCAGAAGTGTTGGTAACGCCTGCGGCTACTCTGGATGTAACCGGCTATTCACCTACGCCAAAATTGCTAATGTTGCAGGACAACAATATCAAGGCACCTTTAGTAAAAGGAACAATGACTGCCGATAGTATACTGTATGTCCGCTCGTTTACAAAATATTGTTCAAATGGGATTACTTTGATGTGGAATCCATTCGGCATCCCATTCACGTCATTCAAACTTGACAAGCTGGACGGTATGAAAATAGAAAACAGCGTCAGAATAGAGCAATACGACGAACCAACTCGCGCCCGTACCGGAATGACAAAAGATGCCTGGAAACCTTATCTGGGAACAGACTGGACCAACAATTCTTTAAGTTATTTTGTTTCCGGACGGGGTTATATGGCTGCAGTAAATTCAAAAGTTCCTAACAATTTAGTTTGCAACACGCTTATTGTACCGGCACAAAAAGGTACCATAATAACTGATTCGCCCAATATTATTTCGATCCCGATAACCAGGACGGTGTTGACTCATGGTTGGGGAGAAGAAGGGTGGAACTTTGTTGCCAATCCATTCTATCAAACGGCTACCTTTGCCGACAATCCCGGCTATTGGCCATCGAATAGTGACTTTACGCCGGTTTATATGTATCTGCCTGAATACAACATGTACGACGTAATTTTGCTAAACAATTTCAATGCACAGGGACTTTCTGCATTTAGTACGGCTTTCATTAAAGCTAGTGTTAATACACAATGTCAGTTGCAAACTTCACCACTGAGTTCTCCGATGCGGGTCAGCCAGTTCAAACAACCAGATAGTAAAAGCGTATTCAGGTTGCAAATTGCAAATCAAAACGGGCGTAGCACGGCCTATGTCATTTTTGCCAACGGAACGCATTCGGAAGGCGTCGATAATGAGGATACGCCGTCGTTGGAAGATGTTAATACAAATTCATTGGGTATTGCCACAAACGCGAACGGGAGTTCTACCGCTTTAGCTGTGAATGCCATGCCATTTATCGGAACCAGGATGGAAGTGCCGGTATCTGTAACAATACCGGAAGGCGGATCATACACCCTATCATTGCCGGAAGGCGACGATTCTACCTCCGTCAAGATTATTGAATCAAATGGAACGGAACATAACCTTGACAAAGATACATTTACGATCACAACAGACAAAGAAACTACACTTAATTACACGTTGTTGTTTGATCGTAGCAAGGTTGCTGCACCTCAAAGTGGATCTCCGTTAAATTCAGATATCCTTGTTTCTCAAAACAAAGAAACGATTACCGTCATAAGCAATCAGAATCTTAATAAGATATATGTTTTTACAATGCAGGGTCAACTTATCCAAGCGTTTACAAATAGCGGAACTTCTATTCAATTTAATCTGCCGGCTGCCGGTTCTTATATTATGAAAATCATTGCAGATCAAGGAACGATAAACAAAAAGATAGTTTGCCAATAAGCAACAGTATCGGATACGAAACTTCGAAAAGCCGTCTATTTCTATTATGAATAGGCGGCTTTTTTACGATTCCCTGGCTTGTTATCACCTGCGATTTTTTTTATGAAAATCTGACTTTTTGTGGCGATAATAAGTTCATAACTAGTCAATAGGTGTTTCTTCTGTTTTAAATGCCAATCTGAGTTTATTTAAAACAATGACACTATTTGTCTTGTTTTTGCTTTTGATTAAAAAATATAAATAGAAACGCTTCTTTTTAACTAAAATTCAATCTATTCAATTCTGTAGATATCACTAAAAACACTTCGTGCCACCTAACTTTAGTAGCATTGGATAGATTGCTTACTTATTATTTAACAACATATTAATGCTTCGTGCTAATTCATGTGTGTAGTTTTTATATCAGTCTCATTTTTAGATGTTTTGGTTTGAGTGTGAATAAATTAAAATTTAGTTAACAGATCAAAGATTATTAGCTATAAATCACTTTTATTCATAACTTTGTGTCTTTATGGGGTTTTGTATCTGAATAAATGCTTTTTTTCGGTCAACCATAAAAGATTCAAATTTTAAACTCTTTAATCCTTGCGAGAAAAATACTTTCTTATGGGCCAAAGAAATTCAAATATAAAAAGCAATCTACACGTGGTATGTGTATTACTCATTCTGCTTATTACATCGTCTACTATAAGTGCTGCCACAAAAACATGGAATGGCGGAACCGGTACAAATAAAAATTGGAATACGGCATCCAACTGGCTTCCCAGTGGTGTACCAGCGACTAACGATGATGTTGTTTTTAACACAGCCGGGACTATCACATTTTCGTCCTTGCCGGGAAATATCTCATACAATTCTCTCTCTATCAATCAGGGAAGTGTCACGTTAGTAGGAACTACGCGAACGTTTACATTAGGTGGTAATACAGGGGTGGATTTCTTAGTTGCAAGTGGAGCTGTGTTGACCATTACGAATATAAATATTACGCTCGCAAATAATAGTACTGCAACGATTAACGGGACGTTGAATGTTGGAAGTGGTAGAACGTTTACTACGAACGGGACGAATGTAGTAACAACTGTAAATGGGTCAATCAATAATAGCGGAACTGTCACCTGCACTACCGCATCTAAGCTACTTTTTCAAACGGGTGCTATATATCAGCATGCCCAAAACGGAGGAACAATCCCTACGGCCACATGGGATGTAAGTTCAACCTGCTTAATGACAGGTATAACAAGTACGATTCCTTTAGGCTTGTCGCAATCATTTGGGAACTTTACATGGAACTGTACAGGGCAAACCGGCAACCCGTCATTTGTTAATAATCTGATAGTTAATGGTGACTTTACCTTAAATGCCGGAACGTTTACTCTTAATAGTTCGACAGCTTATTCCTTAACCATAGGCGGTAATTATATTCAAACCGGAGGAGTTTTCGATTTTAATAAGGGGACTTTCGGAACTTCAAATGTTTCAGTAAGCGGTAATTTTAGTAACACTGCCGGTTCAAATTCAATAACTACCACCGGGAGTGGAGCTCCTAATGGAAACTTTATATTTAACGGAACCAATCAAACGTTGAATATGCCGACCTCTGATGCAGCAACCTGGACAACATATACCATTAATCCGGGGAGCAATGTTCAATTGCTTTCAAACATAACATTAAATGGATCCAATTCTTCCGGCTTTTATGGGCAAATAACAGTAAATGGCACTCTTGATGTCGGATCTTACACTATTACTGATACTGGAACGACGTCAGGAGCAACGCAATTTAACCTCAATTCAGGCGGTACTTTAATTACCGCAAACACTAACGGGGTAAACGGAACCATACCATCTGCCACTACCACGAAGAATTTGAATGCATCTGCCAATTATATTTTTGATGGAACATCTGCTCAAGTTACCGGCACCTTGCTTGCCAATGCCAATAATCTCACGGTAACCAATCCTGCCGGTGTTACCCTGAGCAGTAACGTGACAGTTTCGGGCAATCTCTCAGTGCTGACATCCGGAACAACGTTAAATTGTGACCAATACCAAATAACAGGCAACTCAACCGGTACAATGACTATGGATCCGGGAACGACTCTCACTATTGGTCGTAATGGACAATGGGATACAACCGATTTTCCAACAAACTTCACCAAAGCGCACATTTCCTTAGACCCAACAAGTACTGTCATATATTATGGAGGATACCATAATAGTTTCTCTTCATCTCCAAACTATGGTAACTTAATAATCGCATGTAATTCAGGAATGGCATGTGTTGCTTCAGGAGATTTGACTGTCAATGGTAATTTGACCATTAACGCTAACACAACTTTGAGCTTAGGATTTACAGGAACAACAACGACCATCGGAGGTCAGTTGATTGACAATGGTTCTCTTGTTTTTACAAACTGGCCGGTTAAAACGGTAACCGTATCAGGAAATTTATCCGGTACCGGAACAATTGATATGACCCAACAAGCTCATATACTTAACTTAAAAGGGCAAAACAACAGTATCGGAACTTTGACTACTGATAGCTATAATAGTATAGTAAATTACGGATATACAGGTGCTGGAACTCAGCAGGTGTTTGCATCACCCAATTATCAAAGCCTGACTATTTCAGGCGGTGGAGCGAAAGCTTTACAGGGAGCTGTTACAGTAAGTAACACATTGTCCTTAAGTAGTGGAGTTTTATCAACGACCACAAGCAATCTTCTAACTATTGCCAATACAGCGACTACTGCAATTGCGGGTGGTTCTACGGCATCATATGTAAATGGCCCGATAAAATGGGTGCTACCGGCAAATCTCACTTCCGGATCAACGTATATGTTTCCGATTGGAAATACGACCTACCTGCCCTTTGTATTGGTAAATCCAATAACATCGGGGACATCTTCCGCTCAGGTACAAGCATTTAATGCCGGGTGTGGAGGCCTCGCTGACGGCACCACAATTACTGCGATTAGTAATACAGAGTATTGGTCATTGGTTACCGGTTCTAATTTTACGGGTAGCTCTGTCGCTGCAACCCGTCAGACAGCCATTACTCCTAATAATGCCATTGCCGGCAGTGCGCTTCTTAGCGGTACATATGTCAGTCTTAATGGTACAGGATCAACCTATAGTGTTTCAAATTCGGATCCTATTGGTTCCAACCGTTACTTTGTGCTTGCAGCTACCGTTCCTACAATACTGGTTGCCCCAACAAGTGCTTCATTTTCTGGCGTCGTAGGGTACAATTCTTCTTCACAGTCATTTGTTGTTACTACGAAAAAACTGACGGCGAGCATAACCATCTCGGCTCCTTCTAATTATCAGGTTAGTAATGATAACTCAACGTGGGGGAATAATACTAGCCTGACAACTGCAGGAGGAACGCTCTATGTGCGATATGTTCCGGTAGCCATACAGTCCAGTGTGGTGGCCACTGTCACATTATCATCTTCCGGAGCTGCAGATAAAACAATATCGCTTACAGGAGCAGCATATAAAGATGCCGTTTATGTTCGTCAAAATGGATACGGAACCCAAGATGGCACAACATGGTCGAATGCTATGCCTTATATCCAACAGGCTGTCGAAACTTCATCTGGATTACCGGCACTATTGCCGGTTTATGTGGCTGCCGGTAGCTATTCCCGATACTACACAAACGGAGATTATGCGACCTATTCATCAGGTAATTGGAATGGATGGGCGAATGCCTTTGTAATGCGGGATGGAGTTAGCGTCTATGGTGCATTCCCGGAAAATAATACAACAGATAACAATAGTGCAGGATTCAATGATCGTGTTACATTGACATCCGGAAGTTCTCTTTATACAACAACGTTGAATGGAAATACTGATGTCAGAGTTGTTGGACCGGCCTATTCTGTTACCCCACTTCTTGGGTTAGGATCAGGATTTACAACATCCACGACTTGGGATGGATTTACTATAACGGGAGCAAAAATGGCCACTAATAACGGAGGTGGTGATGACGATTGTGGTGCGGGTGCGTTTTTAGTTCCTAATGCAACACTTAATCATTGTATTATTGAAAACAATAAGTGTACAGATAGTAATACCAATGATGGGGCTGGTGCTGAAATGTACGGTGGGGCATTGTATAACTGCATCATTCGAAACAACTCCGTTAGCGGTACCTGGGCAGCAGGTGGAGCTATTAATATTCATTATAGTGGAGCTAAGATAGTAAACTGTCTGATATATAAAAATAGTGCAAACATGGGTGGTGGTGCGATCGCACTTGCTGCATATAGCGGTACAAATCCTAATTATATAATAAATAATACTATAGCAAATAATACATCACCAAATACAAGTGCATCCGGGATTCAGATGTTTGCTACAGAATCAGCCACTACTTATTTATACAATAACGTTGTTTGGGGAAATGCTGTTACTTTTCAGGCTGGAACGACAACAGAAAACTACAATGCCTGGCCTAATGGTTACACAGGAACCGGTGCAAATAGCTTTACGTTAGGTTCCGGGACGAATCCTGCTGGGTTTGTTAATGTGACTTCCGGTAGCGAAGATTTTCGACTGGCCTCAGGGTCTGCTTTGATAAATAAAGGTTCCGGATCTGTGACTAATTATTCATTGGTAAATGGGATGGATATTCGCGGGGTATTTCGTGATGCTACTCCAGATTTGGGCTGTTACGAACAAGCACCCAGAATCTATTATGTTAATAATGCATCAGCAAACGCCAATGCTAATGGGCGTAACTGGACGACTCCTTATAAAACGCTTCAGGCTGCATTGGATCAGTGCGATTCTAACGATTATCCTCAGATATGGGTTGCGAAGGGTTCCGGAAATTACACGCCATCAAGGAATGCGAGTGGTTCCTCATCTACCGGAGCAGACGCCTTATTCATACTAAAAGATAACATGTCAATATATGGTGGATTCTCGGGAACTTCAGGCACGGAACCTTCGAATTATGGTGACATTGCAACCAAAATAAATGGCCGTGTTCTCTTGAATAACACTCCGGTTTTATCAGGTAACAATATAAGCAACGCGTTGATCAGTTATAACACGACTGCAAACAATGCAATTATAGACGGATTTACTTTGACGGGGACGACTGGAGGCGTAAGTTACTACACGGCTACGATTCCGGCAAATGCCATTATTCAAAATTGTAAGATCAGAGGAAATGCGACCAGTGGTCTGAATCTTGCGGGTACAGCTTACAATGTTGTAATTGCAGACAACACAGATAATACGGCTACCAAGGTGTGTGGAATTAACCTTTCCGGTAATGCCAATCTTATAAATGCTACCATTGCTAATAATGCCGGTGTTGCGATCAATTCAGGTTCAGCAACTGCGACAGTCACCAATACTGTTTTGTGGAATAATTCGGACAATGTCGCCGGTACTCTTCCAAACATAACTTACAGCGCTGCCAGTTCAAATTATGCCAGTGGATATACAAGTAATATCTGGAATGCGAATACGGCAACAACTCATAATTTTGAGCTGTATCATCGTTCTCCCAATTTCAAAGATCCTGCAAATGGCGACTATTCTCTACTGCTGATTTCACCATGTTTGGGGAAAGGATTGGCAAGTTCTAACCCTACCACTAAGGATGCAAACGGGAATCCTCGCAAGAATGGAACATCTATTGATATTGGAGCTTTCCAGAAATGGGATGGATACAAGGTGAATGGTAGTGGAGGATCAATTACGAAATATTCTGATGGTACTGCGGCAAGCCTGTCTGATCTGAATAATTCGGAAGTTATGCTTAATCCGGGAACCACATTGAACATATCAGGAACAATTACACCATCAATCCTTACTATATACGATGATAACACAACATCGCCAATAATAACCTGTGCAGCTTCAGGCTCTTTGACTGCGAACAAAGCTTTTTATATGCGTAAGTTCAAGAAACTAAGACCTGATGGAAGTCAGGCCTGGACATTCTTTGGTGTACCCTATGACGTTAATGTCAATAATATTGATGGAGCTATAATTGAAAATACAGCCAGGATCGAACCCTATACCGAAAAAACCAGAGCCGACTATGGAGCTAATAAAAGTGCATGGACAACAAGACTGAATACATCAAACAGTACAATGCACAGGGGAACAGGATATGCGCTTCAGTTAAATAATAAAATTGTGGACGGCGATCCTTATTATGGAAATATTGTTATCTTCCCATCTGCTGGTGCTGTTACATTTTCCAATGGAGATATATTTAGCAGAACACTGGAATATGATACCAACGCAAATACGTCATGGTTCGATTGGGGGTGGAACTTTATATCTAATCCATTTCCTCAAATTGCAACCATTGAGTATAGTACCAGCAACTATTGGCCATTAAACAGCAGCGGTACTACAGATCCGTCGGTGAACGCATATGGAGGAGGGGTTTATACTTACGATACAGACATTGATACTTATGACATTATCCCTCTTACCAGCTTTTACACCAGGGGACTTGCCCCCTTTGCCGGATGTTTTATTAAAAACGGAGCCAATATTGGAAATATTCAATTCAAACAACTGGCATCCAGTTCAAATCCGCTAAAAGTAAAGAGTTTCTCAGACGCCCCTCAGATAACGGCTGACACATCAAAACCTATGTTGTTTCATTTGCATGCCTCCGGAAACAATAAAGCAGGAAATACATATGTACTGTTCCATCCGAATGCTCATGCGTCTCAGGTGGAAGTGGAAGATTCTCCAAACTGGTCTGCGACGTCAAACGGCTCGAACATTGTACTGAATACTTTTGCGGAAGGAAGTTCTTTGGGGCTAGGGATCAACATGCTTCCATTTACCGGCAATTCAGTGGAAATTCCCCTGCAGGTTAGTGTTCCCGCTAAAGGCGATTATACGATTACGTTGCCGGAGAAAGACTCAACTTTGGTCGTTTATATCAAAGATGACTCCGGATCACTAACCAATCTGAATTTATCTTCGTACACATTTTCGGTCGCCGATGCATCTTCGGTTCCAAATTTTGCTTTAGTGTTCAGAAAGAAGACAGGTTCGCTTGGCGAAAATACTGACAGCAGAATTACATTTATTCAAAGCCAGACTAATGTCGCTGTCTACGGTCTTGACGTGATGAAGCAACTTCTTGTTTACACTCCAACCGGGCAGCTCTGCAAACAAAAAGAGCTAAACGGTTACGAAACTTCAATTGATTTACCATCTACACCCGGAGTGTACCTTGTGAAGATTGTTACCAATAAGGGATCGGTTACGAAGAAAATAATCAATCCATAAATCGGAATTCTATTTTGTAAGGATCAAGAGAGGTATGTATTTGGATAAAGTACATGCCTCTCTTTTTCTCATAGTATGACTCGTGCTTATATCAACCCTGTCAAAATTACTCTTCAATGGAAAATGGTTAATCAATATCGGTTCAGCTAATATACTAAACCGGACCACATATTTCATCTTTCCGATCTTTATGCTACAGATAATTTATTCCGGTCACTCCTTATTATATAGTATAACTTATCAGAGCAATAGTCAAATGCTCTAACAGCTTTTTTATATCTTTGCCATCTTACATTAAAACAACTATACTATGCCTCTCGAAATTGAACGGAAATTTTTAGTCAATGGAAACTTCCATCCCTTTATAACGAGCACTACCTATGTAATGCAGGGTTATCTTTCATCGGTTCCCGAAAGAACGGTTCGTATTCGCATTAAAGACGACAAAGCTTTCATTACAATAAAAGGAAAGAACAATCAATCGGGGGTAAGTCGCTACGAATGGGAAAAAGAAATTCCGGCTGAAGAAGCACGGGAGCTAATGTTACTTTGTGAACCCGGAATTATTGAAAAAAAACGACATGTCATCCCGAATTCTTCCTTTTTTTTTGAGGTCGATGAGTTCATGGGAGACAATTCAGGACTCATAATTGCCGAAATCGAACTCCCAACAGAAGATACTTTGTTCGAAAAACCATCCTGGTTGGGTGAAGAAGTGACGGGAGATGTACGTTTTTACAACTCTTTTCTGTCTAAAAATCCCTATGCAAAATGGAAGTTGAGCAAACTTTGAATCATTTTTGCGAAAAAACAGACCAAATTCTGATATATTTCCGATTGATAATTGGAGAATAAGACGTCAAAAACGGGGGGATTCTTTGCTGGGGATGAAGAATGCGTGTAAAGCCTCCATTTTTTTGGGGTTCCTAACCGGACACATATCAACCGGATATGGGTATAGAGTCATTTTTATACCAAAAAGGAGGTACTCGTATTTGGATTTATCAGAAATAAGGTGTTACTTTGCACCCGCTTTGAGAGAGAAACA
>NZ_WASO01000004.1 GCF_009712605.1 Paludibacter sp.
GTTGTTATCAATCTGTCAAAGATATAATTCTGAAAGCAAATCACAACTAAACGAGGAGTGTCTTTAGGCCTTCTTCTGTTGTTATCAATCTGTCAAAGATATAATTCTGAAAGCAAATCACAACACCATCATTTGCCTGAAGATATGCAGCTGTGTTGTTATCAATCTGTCAAAGATATAATTCTGAAAGCAAATCACAACACGCTCAAAGGTGTACTTTCGCTTGGCGACGTTGTTATCAATCTGTCAAAGATATAATTCTGAAAGCAAATCACAACCTCTCCAAATTCAGGAGAAGATAAAACGGAGTTGTTATCAATCTGTCAAAGATATAATTCTGAAAGCAAATCACAACACTCTCAACTAAAGGAGAAAAACAAAATAAGTTGTTATCAATCTGTCAAAGATATAATTCTGAATTAACAATCACGAGGACGTAAAGCCGCAAATTCAATCAAATTCACAGCAATTTGACTATAGAATAGGTCTGTCCCGGAACCGTCACTGTTACTGTGTTGTCCTTTTTCTGTAACTTCAACGCTTTACCAGCCAATACGGATGTTTTGGCATATTTCAACGGGAGATCGAAACGAGCTGTGGCTTCTTTGCCCGAAGGATTCAAAATTACGAGCACGACATCCTTTTTGTTGGCACGGGCATATACAAACGGATAGGTTTTCGACTGCGCGAACAAGGGAATAAATTCGGCATAATTGGCAAGTGCCGGTTCGGTGTGTTTCAAGGCAATCAGTTTACGTGTTTTGTTCAACAACGAATTCGGATTCTTTTCTTCGTCTGCAACATTGGGTGCATTTTTCGCCGAATCAACAGGCAGGTACAGTTTTTCGGATGCAGCCGTCGAAAAGCCAAGATTTTTACCCGATGTCCATTGCATGGGTGTACGTGCTCCGTTTCGGGGACGGTAAGCGCCTTCCACCTGTGGCCAGTCGGATAGCATTTGCTTCATGCCTATTTCGTTGCCATAATAAATAAATGGGACACCCGGCATGGTCAGGCCGAATGCGTAAATCATTTCCAGATCATCATCACTGCGGTTGTTTCCAAGACGCGCATTATCGTGATTGCCCAGCGGTAGGCTGATATATCCTTTGCCTTTGGTCGGATTATACTGAACCATAAAGTTGTCAAGGAAATGTTTGATATCGCCCTTCCCCTCCACGTCAAAATAGCTGTGACCTTCGGAAACGCCGTTCAGAATACGCCAGCCCTCTTTTTGGAAAAGATCGTTGTAGCCGTCAAACCAATGGAAAAAGTCAGCATTGAAACAGCCATCGAGGGCATCTAGCGGATACGACCATTCGGATACCGTGAAAGCATTCGGATACTCGTTTTTCAGCATAGCACGCACCTCTTTCCAGAATTTTTTGGTAGCATCTTCATGCGTATTGAAAAACTGCTGGTTGCCCTGAATATTGGCAGTTTTGGCCAGTGCACCCGCCATGTCGGCACGAAAGCCGTCGGCTCCGAGAGCCATCCAGAAACGCACCACATTTTTCATCTCTTCGCGCATCGACATCACATCGGGATGATTGGTTGGTAATTGCCATTTGCAGGCAGTATCGGGCAATGCAAAGCCATAATTGAGAGCCGGTTCGCAATAGTAAAAATTACGCATATACTGACCGTTGCGGGTACCGTACCCCTTTACAAACGAATCGAGATACCGGCGCGGAGGATTTGTCCAGATATTATCGGTCCAGATATACCAGTTTGTATAGCGATTTTTCTGCTGCTGAGCCGAAGCCTTAAACCACGGATGCTCCATCGACGTATAACTTGCCACAAAATCGAACAAGACATGAAGCCCTCTTTTATGCGCTTCGGCAAACAACGTTTTGGCATCGTCGTTGGTGCCGTAACGGGGCGCTACCTTATAGTAGTCGGAGATGTCGTATCCGGCATCACAAAATGGAGATTCAAAAAAAGGATTGAGCCAGATAGCGTCCACGCCAAGGCTTTTGATATAATCCAGCTTTTGGGTAATTCCTTGGAGATCGCCAATGCCATCGCCATCGGAATCGTAGAATGTTTGGGGATAAATTTGATAAAACACGGCATTTTTAGCCCAATCGGGACAATCGGGAATGGTGTAATTACCCGTTATTTTATTCGCTTCCTGCGTCTGACTTTCGGCACGTTGAAATGAAAGCAGAGCAAGAAAAATAAAAACCACGATAATAAGACCGTTATTTTTCATGAGTAAAAGATTAAAGTTATAACTGTAAGGAGGTTTCAAAGATACGACAACTTTCATAGTTGAACAATAAAAAGCACTTTACTTCTGTGTTTCTAAGGCATTAAGCCACACAAAAGCAAAGTGCTTCTTGTTTCAAATATATACCGCTACCGTTGGGAATCGGTATCTAAAAATTTATTTTTCGGCGCTGACGTACGATGAAACCTGATCGGCAGGTCCGCCAACGTATTTCGGATAGTTGGGATAAGAGCACAATAAATAACCTGCACCTTGTTGTTTCGGGCTGATTCGCCCTTTCGTATCCACCATTAATGTTTTAGCCGGAGCTTGTTTCTTTTCAACCCAGTTTACGAGCATATCCATATTATCATCACCATTGGGAGACGGAATATTCTTCACCTCTACAGGTTTACCTTCTCCATTCATCTTATAACTGCGTCCCGACAAACCATGGCCTGCCTGTGGCACTACATACAAACGGGCAAATTTATCGATTGTAGGACGTCCCATCTTGTCGAGCAACGACTGATAATAATCGAGCTGAGCACCCGGCGACGCAATGTTGTCCATCGTGCCAATGGTAAGAATCATTTTACCACCGTTTTTATAGAAAGTCGAGAGATCGGGATTGGTAGAATCGAGCCATTCCGAGAGCAATTTGCGACGGTCATTCCATTTTCCACCTTCCACATAATCGAGCGGATTGGCCTTTATATCCTGCATCAAAAATCCGGTTACACCCAGCGTGCCCATAAAGTTATGCATCGGAGCGTTTTCGGCAGCTCCCTCCTGACCTTTATAACGACGACCATCAATCATACCAAAACCATCGGGTTCAATCGTGGGCAACCACATGCCAAAGCTTTTTACGCCGTTAGCCAAAGGAGTAGCAAACTTATAGTTGCTGTATTCAAACTCCATTGTTTTAATTTGCTCGTCGGTAAGTTTAGCCGAAGCGGATTTATCAGACGGATCGGGATCTGTATTGTTCGGGGCACGCAAAGCTGCCCAGGGATCTTTCGGGCCAATGCCATCGTTTACGTTGAAAATAGCACGGGCAGCCATGTAGTTGTTGATAATGCCGTCGGAAAGGCCATCAAGGGCATCACACTGACGGAGGAATTCGGCACGAATGGCGTTCACTTTGGCAGGAGTCACCCAGTTTTTTGCCGGTATTTCCTGAATGCGGATCAATTCGGGAGCCAACATCAGGCTAGAGAAGTTGACAATGGGCACGTTCGCAATAATTCCGTTATAATCTTTCGGGTAACGTTGTGCTACAGTCAGAGCTTCGAGGCCTCCGTGCGAAGTTCCCACATAGTAGTTGTAAGCAGGACGTTTTCCGTATAATCTTTCCATAATCACCATAGCGGCATCATGCGTCTTTTTCATCTGCATGTATCCCATGTTTTTGATCGCCTCATCGTTCATGGCCCATTCATCACCCGGAGTTGGACCCGAAGCCAATGGTTTTTGTTGTGCGCCGCCGAAGCCCATACCACCAGCCTGGTGTCCGGAATCACTTCCATAAAGCGCAAATCCCTTATTGATCAACGGATTTCTACCTTCTCGTACGGTAATGGTTCCATTCATACCTCCACCACCGGCCTGCATGGCATGTTGTGTCCAGCTGGCAGGAAGAAGCACCCGAAAATTAATCGGCCAGCCTTGCGGATCGACCGGGAATATGGAACCTTCTACTACTGCATAAGCCGAAGTAGTTTCAGTGGCTTCGATCCAGCGTGGCTCATACAGTTTTACCGACCCTACCGGTTCTCCTATCTGAGAAGGAGCTATGGAGGTGCCGACTTTTTTCAAATCGGCTTTTGTGATGGAAATAGCCTTGTTCTGTGCAAAAGCCATATTCCCAATCAAAAGAAACGATACAAGAATAATACTACCTATTTTTCTCATGTTTTTAAGATTAATACCGGATGAAAGCCGCATGATAAAATTCATCCTTATGCATAAAAAACGAATCATGCTCGTCCGCATTGATAATCAAACATCAACACGCAAATCATTTATTTACTTAATAGATTAAAATTAAATCAATTGCAAATATACAATTTTACAATCGTTTTTTGGAGGCCTTTAAACACTATAACAGGACAGCATATTGCTTGCCGTCCTGTTAAAAACAATATTCAAACACGAATAACCCTTCTACTTTTGAATCTTAAGTTGCAGAATATTGACCGAATAAGGAGCCAGTTTCTGCGAAAACGTCGTCCCGATTCCCTTGATAGCGAATGTAGCAGGCACAATCTTCTGTGGCTCAGTGATGGTATTGGTATCTTCTGGTTTTGAACCCTTAATCACCACCATCGTTGCTTTCTTATCCACTTTCGCCAACCCTTTCAGATTGATTTCCACCGGCTGTATTTTACCCGAGGCATTCACCACTTTCAGATAGATCGTTCCGGTTTTATCATCCTGCGTAGCCGAGTAAAATATGACAGGCACCGGAGCCGGTTTGGTTCCGTTAATGCTGTCCCTTTTAGACAACGGAGGATTCTGAGTAGGAATATTAATCGCTGTCGTCGGTACGATTTTATTGCCAAGATATTCGCTGAATGCTTTCTGAACGTAATAAGACGGCGACCCGAAAGCGCTCAGAGCATTGTAACCAATCAGGTCGGAATCCCACTGCCAGGCTTTGGGTGCGGTAGCTGTAGCCGTATTTACATTGACAAACAGCGGTGCATAACACGACATAATCACATGATCGGAGTTGCGCTCCATACCTGTCATCCAGGCAGCATCGCCCAACGCAGCATGCAGGTTAGTGGTAGGGGCACCTTCGCGCGTAGCCCATTCGCCCACAAAAATTTTAGAACTGTTACGGTCGTATTTATCGTATTGAGATGCATTGGCAAACATCTCCCAAGAAGAGCGATAGTAGTGCTCGTCCATAACATCCGGCTTTTTGCCGGTCACTTTCAGATCGGGGTTCTGCGTATCGGTAATGGTCGAGATGCAGGTCAGTTGCGAATATTTTTTCTCGATAGCTTCGCGGAACTGTTTGAAACGTCCGTCGTAACTGTTGGTACGGTCGAACCAATCTTCGTTACCAATTTCCACGTAGGTAAGCTTAAATGGCTCAGGATGTCCGTCGGCAACACGTTTAGCTCCCCAATAAGTCGATTTGTCACCTATAACATATTCAATTTCATCCAACGCATCTTCCACGTAAGGTTTGAGCAACGGCCCGGGATCCACATGGTCTCCGTTGAGCGAATATCCGGCATACACACCCAGAATAGGTTCTGCACCAATTTCTTCACACCACATCAGAAATTCATAAAGTCCCATGCCGTCGGTGGGTCGGTAACCCCATGAACCTTTATGGCCCGGACGGTTATCAATAGGTCCCAACGTCGTTTTCCAGGGAAAAGCATTCTCAAAGTCGGGCCCTTCAAGAAAATTACCGCCCGGAAAACGCAGAAATTTCGGTTTCATATCCACCATCATTTGCATCAGGTCGATGCGGTTACCGTTCGGACGGTTATTGTAGGTTGGAGGGAACAACGACACTAAGTTGAAATAGTAGAGACCAGTACGATCAGTCGAGATCACAAAACGGGCATCGGCGGTAGGTTCCACATTTGCAGCGGTGGTCAATGTCACCTCGTATTTTTTCCAGAAAGTGCTTTTTTCAAGCGTAACGGTTCCCGTTGCATACACTGTTTTGCCATCATTACTCTCAATGGTAACGTTTATCGGACCGGCGGTATTATTTTCAATAACGGGAGCCGGGGTGGCATTCTGTGGTCTTGCCGGCATACCCGGGCGGCGAGGAAACTGCATACTACCGGTACCTTTCATGTAAAATGAAGCTTTGTAAGTAGTCGACGGCTTAACAGGAATGCCCCAGTAGCCTTCGTTGGCAACCCCTACCCGACTGCCGCCTTTGGCTACGGTAAGTCGCAAGCAAGTGGTAAGAGCTGTATTGATGGAATGCCTTCTTTCGTCGAAAGGAACGTTATCGGGGTCAGCTGCAATCAATTTGATAGAAGCTCTTGAAGCGGTATCTTGTTGAACCAAACTCCATCCTTCCGGTTTGGTTTTGTTGTCTTTGAAAATGCGGTTGCGAATCAATTCGCCATACAAACCGCCGTCGTATGAGTGGTTGATCTCTTCGGTCATCAGTCCGTAAAGCATCGGACTTACATTGGCGCCGGGCTGGGTGAAGTCCAGAGTTAATTTGGTTTTCTGAGCCGAGACAATGGGGCACAGTAACAACATTGCTCCCATTGATAAACAACAAAGAAAAACCTTCGTAGAAGTTAGTTTTTTCATGGAAATATAGGTTTAACAGATAATAAAATCAAAACGGGAAAATAAAAACAAAAATTTAGACTACAAATGAGATAATCGGTTTAAAAACAACCCCGTTTTTTTATCAGTTAGAACTTATATTCGCTGTGGCAATTAATCCGACACGTAATAGCGTATTTATAACATCAATTTAGCCATACGAAAAAGAACTTATCCACTTAAAACTCAATTTTACAAGAACAATGAGTAAATTTTTGTCTATCTCAGTTCGAAATATTGAGTCTTATCTATAAATTTGTGTTTTCCACCCGTAGTGCAATTGTGGTAAATGTTATAAGTAGCGGTATATTAAATGACTCACATTGTAATCTTATCTAACCCCTCCGCTTCGCTCGTCCCCTTTATCCAAAGGGGACACACTGTCGCGAAGGTTGAACTGTATTTTAGGATCTATTGCTAAGATAGCAGATTAGTCTTCCCTTCAGATGAAGGGAAGTACCCGGAACGGGGGTAGGGTTTGATAAGTGGATTGATTTTTGAATAATATATACGCTTGTAATGTAGCGCTTTAATACATTACAAACTTATTTGTGTCTAAATGCACTACGGGTATTTTCAATGAAAAAATAATCTTCAAAAACACTGTTTATGCACCTACAGAATCAACATCTTTTATCGGAACCGGGCAAGTGGTTGACACAATCGGAATTTACGGATGCTGACGGTCGAATCTCAAAAGCATCGGGAGAAACCCACATTTTGATTAAAGGCAGCGAACTGAAAAATAACAGCTGGATAGATCTTAACGGAAAGAAACTTTCGAACGACTATACCATTACCCAAATCAACGAGCGATTATACGAATACGTCTCGAAGAATCCTGCCTTAGGCCTGCAACGAGGGACTTTCAATATCGACCGTAACCGTATCTATTCGAAATTCGTCATCGAAAATACCGCATTCAACGGGTTTGAGGTTATTGTGCGCCGGGGTAACTGTTGCTACAGCGAAGGAGCATTATACGATGGTGATTCGCTGGTTAACATCTGGACCTGTGTAATGGAAAAAGCCTGAAACTTATGACCATTCAATATACTTCTTTTGCCTATACTGAATCCTATTGCCAGGCTGTTGACGCTGTGGCTCGTGAAAGAAAATACCTGGGCTCGACCGAAGGTTTTCCCCTCGATGCTTCGTTTTCCTATGCCAAAGCTATCATTGAGAATAATCTGGCGCAATATTTTGCTATAGACAACAATCAGGTGGTGGGTTGGTGCGATATCATCCCGAAGAGTTACGAAGGATTACGCCATGTTGGGGTATTGGGCATGGGCATTCTGCCGGAATACAGAGGAAAAGGGTTGGGGACATTGCTCCTACAAAAAACAATCGAACACGCCCGCAACATCAATCATCTTGAAAAAATCGAGTTGGACGTATTCGAATCAAATAGCTCTGCCATTGCCTTGTACCAAAAGTTCGGCTTCGAGGTGGAAGGCAAAAGAGAAAACGGAAGAAAACTGGACGGTGCGTACGACACCATTTTGCTAATGCGAAAGTTTATTTGATCAGATTTTTCATTCTTCGCACACTTCACACGTTTTCTTGGCGATAATTTTTTCCACCACACGGATAATTCCTTCAGTGCACTCTTCCACGCCAAGAATATCTGTCCGCACGGAAAGATCATATTTTGTTGCATCCATCCATATCTGACCGGTAAACTGATGCACATATTCCGATCTCTTTTTGTCGCTTTCCTGAATCATTTTCTGAGCTCGCGTTTCGGACACACTGCAATCTTCACACAAACGTTGAATCCGGAACGGAGTAGCGGCATGCAGAAAAATGCTTATATGATTAGGATGGTTGCGCAAAATAAACGAACCACACCTTCCCATTATCACTGCCGAACGCTCGGTTGCCAAACGTTCGATCACTTCCTTTTCGGCGACAAACAACTCCTTATCGGTGGGAGGCAAAGGTTGGTGTTCTATCCGGTCGGGAGTGCGGGTAATCGATTGCAAGAAAGTCTGCCAGGCTGTGATGATTTTTTCGTCACGGTGAGCTATATCTCTTTCATGCAGGGATAATTTCTGCGCCGTCTGGGAAATTATATCGCGATCGGCATACGATATACCGAAATGACTGGCAAGCGCTTCGCCGATATAAGCTCCTCCGCACCCGAGCTGACGGCTAATGGTGATGATTAAAGGCATGTTCTGTGACATAATCTAGTCCTCCTTAGTTTACGCCCTGATTTATTCGCAAAAGATACACATAAATCAGCCTGATTTGCAACTATTTTGCGTTAAAACATTTCCATACTTTCATGCAAAGCCCGCAAAACCGTCGAGGCTATTCCTTAGTACAATTGCAACCATATTTTTTCACTCCGAACAAGACCGTTACTTTGAGCCCCACATAAAGAATATTCAACCTGTTTGAGCTAATGTTATTCAACAAATAGCCACTGACAGCGGGAGTAAAACCTCCTGTAGCCGAAGTATTGACAAAAAGGGACGTTGGCTTCTCTATCCCTGCTAAAGGAGCAAAACCATAGTCGCAAATCATCGACAAACGAATTTTCGGCTTGTTCTTTATTGAATAATCTTCGGGGTTTTTGCCAAACGTATAACCAGCTTCTACCGAACCTGAAAAGATAGCATGCAACCGTAACGAACTGTTTACCGATCGTGTTTCTGTAAAAAGTCCGTGATTTATCATATTGCTCAATATCCCTGTGTTGTTATAGCCGATCAAATTTTCGTAATAAGCTGTTGAGGTGACTGTAGTTGTAGCGCGGCTTTGTCCGCCCAGATTGAGCATGGCCTTGCCGCCTACGGCAAAATAGAGTCCATTGGGAGACTCGTAACCAATCATTAACGGAATTCCCACATTCAAAATCTGCTGCATATCGTGTGTATTCTGAAACGCAAAATGACCGTCGTACAAATTGTTTTCCGTATCTATCATCGGCACCACCAGCAAGGTATCCTGCCGGTTCATTCTTGAAGTCAGACAGGACAGTTCCAACCCTGTTTGCAGCAGTATATTATTCTTAAAGTGCATTTCAAAACCAGCTCCAACTGCCCCGCCAGCATTGCCAACTGCATTTGTAGCAGGAGCATCGTTACTGATGCGGCTATATCCGCCCGAGCCCCAAATCAGAAAATTATTCGTATTGACATTGGATTGAGCAGTCACATTCACAGCATAGCATACCGATAGTACAATGAGTACCGGCATTATCGTCAGGCGTATGATTTCTCTTTTAATCATCATTTCACAATCAATAATTGTTTCTTGCTTTCGCCCTTGCTATTGGTAAGCACTAACACATACGTACCTGCGCTGTCAGGTGCTCTCATGCTATTTTCTCCCGGATTCAATGCCTGCTGCTTAATTTTCAACCCTGAGATATTGAGCAACAACCCTGACCCCTTCTCATCCATTTTTATGGTCACCGGACTTCCTCTCGACAACAAGGTCGGATATACCAATACGTCGGTATGCAGGGTAGGTTGAAACGGACAGGTGAATAGCGAAACACCATCAACGGCTCTGGTTACTTTGACCTGATATTGAGCATTTGTATCCAGTTGTCCGTTCTCTATATAAAGGTAAGATTCAGTAGCGCCATCTATAACCTGGCCATTTTTATACCATTGAAAGACTGAAAAGTCATACCCACCATTGTAACTGCTATTAAGTAATGCCAGCACATCGTTCCATTTTTGCAGAATAATCGACGAGGAATAATTTACCGTAAAACTCACCGGCTGTGTCTTTGTCACCTGACTATTCTCGAATATCACGGAGGCATTATAAGTATCAGGCGTCACGCCGGATGGCAATGGCACATCGATATAACCGTTGGCTGACTGTTTCAAAATATCAACAAAGCCGGCTTGTTGAGCTTTACTGTCAAACACCACAGAATGATAATCGACAGTCCCATATGCGACATCGTAGCTTAAAGTAAAATTCTTATCGTTAGCACAAATCTGAGGCGAAGCTTTCATTGTGGCTGAAAAATCGGGCGATACCGTCAGTTTCAATGTCACAATACTGTCGCACCCGCCCAGAACACTCACAAGAGTTTCCGGATAATCTCCGGTAGCACGGTATTTCTTCCCATTCCATTCGTAGGGCAACTCATTCGTATAAACAGTAACCGTTTTTACCCCTGTAAGCGGAGAATTAAGAACTTTCACGGTTGCAGTATCGGTAGCATCACAACCATCGGCGCTTACATGCACTATGTATGCACCCGATTGAGCAAGAGAAGCACTGGGTACCTGGTAAGAGGGTGTTGCATTAGACGGCGGGAAAGATTGTCTGCCTCCCATTCCATCCGGAACATCCCAGGAATAAAGGACAGAACTCGGATCTACCGTTCGGGAAACGGTAAACGTGGGAGTCAGGTTAATCGGATTGCCCTGACATACATAGACCATTCTGGGATCGAATCTTGCCTGCGAAGACGAATATTCAGAGAAATATCCGAAACGGCAACCGGAACCACTTGTCCCGTGAATAATCCCTACATGAAATTTATTCGTATTGTTTTTCAATGTAACAGTTGCCCCCTGTGGTATTTGCGCTGTAGTGAATGATTTCCTGGCATACAAATATTTTCCGCCTGTTCCCGGAACCGGATTAAAATCGGAAGCGGTAAGTGTGGCACCAGCACCACTGGAGGTCGATATGGTAAAGTTACCTTCTCCTCCGGCTTCAACCAATACGGTAAGATAATAATTATCAGAAGTTGACCGGGCCAGGGTCACTTCGCGCGAGCCGGTACACGACAATTGAGCCAACACGGCAAAGTCTGTCTCACATCCGAAACCACTCATTTGCAGCACACTGATATTTTTATTGGCCTTGATGTAACAGGCATTTTCGGACTGTGTCATATTATACCGGTATATTTCTCCCACATTCGTGATTGTGGTTGTTTTTGAACCGTTAATATAGATATCCGTATTGGGTTGAGTTGCCATCACAAAGACCTGATCTCCATAAAAAGAACTTATTCCCACCCCAAAATTGCCCCTTACAGCGATGTACTCCTGACCCAACAAACTCAAAGGAATAATCTGGTCTCCGCCTTCGTTATAGCAGGTACCTCCTATTGCTGCGCCATACATTGAATCGTCGCAGATGGTAATAGCCACAGGCTTGTCGGAGGTAACGCGGCTTCCTCCAAGATGATTTGCTGCCAACTGAGAAGTTGCCACTGCAGCATATGTCTGTCCTTTGTTCAGGGTAATAGTAAATGGAACTCCGGCCGCATGGCCTGAAATTGCATTTTGGGGAGTTATTGTCACCCTGGTATTATCCGAGGCGGCAACAATGTGAAATGAGTTATATGGCTTAGGGTTGACTGTAGTAACATTGTCCAACAGGTTTTGCCCCGGAATAAGGAAAGATGTGCCCAGAGCATTATCTCCTTTGAGGGCATAAATAGCGGGATTATTCGATCCATTTTCTTCATAATAAACGGAGATGTATTGATCGGAAGTAATCAACAAGCCTTTATTGTTCACATTGTTGTCCGGTGAATCCTCTACCAGACCGAGAAATGTCGTCAGATCACAAGAGCTTAAAGAATTATGAGGAACTGTCAATGTTATCGGAGTAAATCCGGAAGGGTTTGCCGGTTGCGAAATAGTCACTTTCGCGTCGACCGCATTACCATTGACAAGGCGGAACAATATGGGGCTTTCTTCGTGTCCGGAAGAGAGGTCGGGCGCTACAAACCAGAATGTCTTACTTGTTTGTGCCTGCACGCAATTGGAAACACAGATAAAACATTGCACTAAAACCAATGCAAGAATAAAGGAGGTACGCTTGTTGACCATCTATTTGTGTTTTAACGGCTCCCCGCATCCAGACGTGTTTTTTGCAATTGTCATGTCGTTAAACAATCCGAAAACTGCAAAGACATTACAATATACTGGCTCTTTTAGATTTAGGGTAACTTTCGCCACAAAGATAGAAAGATACCCAGAGACTACGAAAATTTATCTGCTTTATTTTAGCTGTAGAGATTTTGCACTTTCATCAATAAAACACAAACTACCGACTTCTCTCATAATATCGATTAAATTCTTTCATCATATCTTCCGACTCAGCCAAAACCTGAGCTATATGAGTTGAATAAAATAAGAAACGATTATTACTCATTATCCATTTAATAGTAAGCAACATACAAATCTTACCTAAAAAAGCGCAAAAATAAAAACCTTTATAGATTATATCTAGAGCACTCTGCAAAGCCACTACAGAAGAATCATCTACCATTTCATTACTAACATATTGATTTAACAGGCCCAAGGGATAAAACATTTGCAAAGCAGCATATAAATATAGACTAAGAATCATCCACTGAGGTATATCCATAAAACTACTATTGAGACGCCCAACCACAGCAATCATGGATATACTTGCAATTAAAGATATTATAAGCTGAATCACTAATTCCCACAAATAATAAGATTTCGAACCATCAACAAAAAGTGCATTAAAATCAAACAATATACATACTAGACCTAAAAATAATAATATAATAATGTATCGATGCATCTCTTTCAAGCTATGATTCGGCACAGCTTGTTTCACTGTTGAAATTGTTATAACAAGGTAAATAAAAAAGAAGGCTCCGCTATTTATCAAATTACAGATATTTTCAAACAAACCCTGAATCTTATATAAATCTATCGAGTTCAGTCCTGGACTGTATGAAAAGTGATCCATTCTAATTATAAATATTAGCTTACCAATATATAGTATAAGCCACACAATCCACACAACAACCCACGAGTAATAGAATTGTTTACACCCCTTACTCATACGCTGATACAACGCCTCACGACCTTCCAAATAAAGAGAGCTTCCACTACCGAATTTATCTTGTACATATCGAGTCAATCTTTCAGCCTTATCATAATCTTTCGAATTCAGTAGAAAATTACTACTTGTTACAACTAAGAGACCAGCAACAATAAACATTATATTACATATATCATAAATATACATACCCAAATAATCATCCTTTGCTATAATGGACAAAAAATGAGGAGTTCCTAATAATCTAACAAATGGGTTTATCAACAAAGGCAAAATAGCACAAAATATTGCCAAAAAAACAGTAAACCGTTGCCCCTTAATCCACTCTCCAAATTCATTACTTACTGGTTTCATATCCCTTATTTTTATTGAATATTCTCGCTAAAACATTTGGTTGGCTAGGTTCCCAATATTTATCTAAACTTCGGATATCGTAATTATCCACACGATTTTCATTTAAACAATATTGATGGAATTCTTTATGCGTTTCACAATAAAATAGTTCTTCCATCTTTTTCACTTTACAAGCATATATATGACTTGGCGCATTATAGCCATTATATTGTTCGACATATATATGAGTCTCTTTTTCAACACGTTCAGTACAAATCACATTATCAGCTAACATGCGTAACTCATCCACATAATTAGAAGTTCGGTCACAAAGAATCACTAAATCCTTTTTATATTCCTTACAAATAGAAACAAGTGTCGTTAAGAATAAGTGATCTCTTTTCAATAAAGGAAAGCTATAATTAATACGCGGAATATTATCGATGATTATTTGCTTTATCTTCGGTTGACTTTCGAATTGCTGAGTGAGATAATAAAAAAATTCATCCGAAGTAATGTTACCCATGCGAACATCCCAAAAATGTATACCTGCATAACAATCGCTACAGTCCAAATTCCCTGATTCGTTATCACTTACTGAATCATGTTCTTTGTACTTGCCAAATTGTTTTATATTGGTTCCTGATTTGGCATTACGATATTCCCAAGTAGGACAAACCATCGATTTTCGCAGTTTCTCGGCATCTTGATCAAGCAATATATACAAAGTATGATTTCCCACAAACGAAGCACTAAACGTTTTGGCTAACGAGAGAAAGCGTTTATATGAATTTGCAGATCCTATTATAGCTGTTGAAGTACCATCAATAGCTTTGTCAACTAATATTTCGGACAGCACACTACTTGTTCGAAGATCTTTTCGTAAAGAATCATATATTTTATGAAGTCTATCTTTTGAGTTTCTCGCTTGATCCTTTTTGAATTCTTCGTAGCGTTTGCATATGTAGGATTGCAAACATTTATCGTCTGCATTATTGTCCTGATTCACATAACGATAATTATCAATATATTGTTGAAATGTGTCTGAGAGGATATCAACATTTGCTCTTGCAATGGCTTTAAGCATATGTCGTCGCCGTTGAAGCAAAACGTTTGAACTTGGATATACTTCAATACCATAATCACGGTTTTTATACTGATGCCAACCCAGTGCTGAATTCTGTAAGATTGCCTTCCGTATTGTTAGTTGATTTATCCAATAATCAATTTCTGGATTTTCAGCAACGCGTAAATCAAACCACACATCCGGATTGATGTCTTTAATCTTGTTCTTCGAATTCTCCAGATATATTACGATTAACGATTGTGGCGCCTTAGAATACAACTTCATGTATTGATCATAATTATCTATCACAACACAGGGAATAAATTCAGTATTAGCAATGCCTAAAGGTGAATATATTTTCTCTCCATTTTTAGTTTTATCCTTTACGCACAAGTTCGGAGCCTCAATCTGACCATAAATATTCACATTGAAGAACTCGCAGGATAAATCCTTTGGTAACATCTGTTGAATATCAGGTTTAATATATTCGTTCATTGAATTATATTTACGACGCGCTATTAAATCATTGATATCAGCATTTGCGCTATTCTCCATATAGGGCTCATAAGGTGTTGTAAAATGTAATGCATTTGTTCTGTTATTATATATCACAACTTCTTCACCAATATACCTATCCATCTCATCAATATCAAACTGACAAATAGATGTACATCCATCAAAATCAAAGATTGAAGAACTAAATTTGTGTCTAATGATTTGACAGTTCTCCTTATTCAAGTTGTGTTTAATAATACGTCTTACACATTTAGCAATAACCATATCTAGCAATATATCTGATAAATTCTGCTCCTGTTTTTTAAAGCTTATAACACAAGGAGCGACCAATGTATATTGCAAAGATTTCTGATCAGGCTGCATCTCCGGTTTACCCTGTTCTGAGTCTTTGAATTTATTCTCTTCAACATCTCTCGGAAATTCATTTTGCAGCTCCATAGAAAGTCCATGAAGCAATTGCATGCCAAATAATGTCCTATATGTTCCACTTTCTCCTGAAATTACAACAGTTAGTGGACGATATGACATTGATTCCCCTTTTTTCGGCATCGGAGGCAACTGTAATCCACCAAAAAGTAACCGATCCAACCCCGGAATACCTGTTTTTATCTTATTATCAAACATAACTAGTAATATTTTAGAATCCAATCTTTGCACTACTGTGGGTCTCCTGACTACATGTATTCGGAAGACCCGCGATTGCGAAGAGCTATTTTTTAAATGTCGTCTGGATTAAGCCATAATTCGTCTGGTTTTGTTATAAGTCTTGCATTTTGATAAGCAGCATCTAATGGTAAAATAGTCTCAGGAGTGTAAATACCATCTTCTAAATCTAGAACTAATGCAAAGTCTGGACTACTCGTAAAAGAACCCGACAAATATATTGGCATGAGCAGTTGTATTTTAGCTTCTTGAGGTCTGTACATTGGAATTACAAGTTTATAATTTCTTTTCGCTATTGCAATTGCATAGTTGATTGAGTTATCTAACTTTCTAGCTAATTCAGTACTGTCTCGCTCTTGGTCTTCTCTCGGGAATCTATCTCTACGTTCCTCTATAATGTGAGTAAATTTGTCATAATTTCTATCAATTTCAATGTCCGGGTGAAAAATAACTTCATTGATATTAGTGAAGAAAGTTGCTGGTTCAGGTAAATCATCTTGTTTTACAACTCTTTTTCCATTCATAGTAAATCCTATCCTCGTCAAGTCTGTCAGACTATTTAGAATGTAAGGGTTTCTGTAAAGCGTTTCGCCTCCCTCTTCAAGCACATGAACAATAATGAAAATTTCGTGGAAAAATTTATCTAAGAGACCTGTATTAAAAACAATATATTTTTTGTCATCACTTTTTATAATTTTTGACCCATTATCTTCAACTTTTAGTTTTTCAAAAGTATTTTCGATATATGATTTTAGGATTGGGTGAGGGATGCCTGATTGGTGACTTTTATAATTCCACTTTTCTGGAATACATTTAGTTTTTAAATCTTCAAGGAACTGTAATCCATCTTGCCAATTTTCGAAATTTAGTGCACCTAGTCGAAACATTAAATTATCTTTTACTTCTTTCTCAAACTCCTTCTCTGTTGTAAAATAGATACCTGTCCAGCCTTTCTCAACTCTTGCTCTGTCATAATATGCAATTAATTCTTTTCCATTAGCTGCCTTTTTAGCAGTTTTGAATAATGCATAAACAGCGTTCTCAACCGTCGTGTTTTTCCCAAATTTATTTTTATAAATGACAGTTTTTTCTTCTGTAATTTTATCTATTAAAGCATTAAAATCAAACGCTCTAAAAGGAGTCTCACTTTCCGCCAATAAATCATTCACTTCTTGAATAAATGTTCTAATATTTGTCACAAAGCCAAAATTTGTCACACCTTTTCTAATTTCTCTTTCATTTGCCATAATCTCATTTATTTTTTTGTTTTTTTATTTTTTCAAACAATAGCGCATAACAATCCCCTAAATAAAACTCATTTTCGCTATGGAAAACTCCGTTTTCCATAACTTCCCCTTACTGGCGCATGTTTAGCGATAGCGTAACTTGTACCCAAAACTAAAGTGGATTGCATCCACAACCAGTTACAAATTGTTTCTATTTTGCGTCCAAGCTACACTTCGTTAAGCTTGAACGAATACCTGCAATCTCCATTCTTGGGTCAAACGGGGTTAGCTAACTATAATCCGTTTTTATCAATCAAAGGGAGCAATCCCTTTCGGCATTACTCCCTGTTTTTATTCAACTCTTCACCAGTTTTATATCTAAACTGCACAAGGCATCGGAGGCGACGGTAGCCGTGATGGTTTGTGGTTGGTAGCCTATCTTATTGATGGCGATGGTGTAGATTCCTTCGGCCATGCTCCGTACCATTATTCCTCCCTTGGCGGCGGTTTGCTTTACAAACTCCGGCTTACTGTTGCCATTGTATGTAAAGGATAGCTTTACATTGGCTATCGGCATTTCGGTGGTGGCATCTTTTACTTTGGCACGCAATTGCACGGTGCTGTAAGATGGCTCTACCTTACGCAGATTTTGGTAATCGGCATAAAATTGCGGGTCTGAATTACGTACAATCTCTACCAACAGGTCGAGATTGTCGATAATCTCATTGGCACTGTCAAAGTTTTCACCCAGTTGAGTTGTCACATTTTTCTGATCGAGTTTCCCTTTTTTGATTTCGGGGATAGCCGTTTCGTAGAGCATAATGTCTTTGAGAAACGTTGCCTGCGTATCGTCCGTCAAGCCGTAAGGGGCAAGATTCGGTAACTGAGCGTTCACTTTATCATACAATCCTTTGGCAACCTGTATCAGTTCCACATCGAGCAGACGGTTGAGATCACTCTCCGTATATTTGGTAGCTTTCTGCAAAGCGCTATCCTTGGTATATACGGCATAGGGTTGAACCTTACGGGATGCATCAAGCACATCCTGCTTCAGATTGTCATGCAATTTGGTTTTATAATCCGTCAGGTCGCTCGTACCCTGTTGTTGCAGCTTACTATTAGCTTCAATCTGCAAGATCACGGCATCCAGTTCGGTTAAAAACTCGTTTACGTTAGGCAACTTGGCAAGCATCCCGGGATTTGCCTTAAACAAAACCCGTAACGTTTGATACATTCTCATTTTCTGAATTTGTAAATTCGTCATTTTACAATGGTTTTAGGTGTAAAATATGCACATTTTACAGAAAAAATCATCTTACATAATCAACCCTCACTTTTCTGTATTTCAAAAATCAGTGTTCGCGGTTTTCTCAATCATTTCTTGTAATAAGAAGCTATTCTTTTTTCAATAAGATATACAAATAATTATATCCATCTTGACTTAAATTACTTGTACCAATCCATTTATTTACCAACTGAGGATAATGTTCTATCAAATAATCTTCAAGCGCATTAGCATTTTTATCAGATGATGTAACATATTTAACAACCATTCGATCCCAATCATAATTTTTTAGATGTTCATCAAATCTATCTTGGGGATCTCTTCCTGTAATACCAACTTTCACTTCTTTATTATATGAAAGTAAAAGACCAACACTCATTTTTAAATGTGATAACACATTCGATAAATGCCCTGTAACATAATTGTATTCAACAATTTTCTTTTCCATATAACACTAAATTATTTTTCAATTTATTCGTTTTTTGTACAACTTTAAGAGAATGCGAAACCAATAAATCATTTTTTCTTCCAACAAATTGGTTTGTTCTTTAAATAAATGACTTTGATTTCAAATTAAACGGTTCTGATTTCAAATTAAATGACTTCGATCGTCCAACAAATGGCTCTGTTTTCAAATTAAATGATCTTGATCGCTCAATAAATGGTTTTGTTTCTTCAACAAACAGTATTGTTTTGCAATTTTATTGAATCGGCAATCTATTTTATTTGTTAATTTACGATTCATAAAATTTTATTTTAGAAAACGGATAATAATTTTAGTATACAATTCAGACTCCTTTTAATAACACATCCGAAGCTCTACGAATAAAACAATCACATGCTAATGTCTATTAATTATCAATATATACACAAATACTGTTTTTTATCACTATTGTTTTCACCATTCAAAGGTCAAAATAATTAATTAAAATCCAAAGCTCATAATTATATGTTTATTTATATTTAACATTATATTTATCAACATAAACCGATGCATTGTTTACAAGATTATCCGCATAGCGACCTCACAGTTTCAATTAGCTCCGTCTGTAGAGCGGAGTTATACCAATTCTGTAGAAGGTCTATTAGAAATCATCTTGACTTTTCGTTATCTACTCTATATTGTGTAAAACAGGCATAAAGTGTCGTACCTACGGCACTCTATGCTACCCCTGAAACATGTCCTGCTATAAACCTATCGTCCCGATGGGACTTAAAATGCCATAGGTATGACAGGTTTATAGAAAATAGTCAACAAATCAAACTAAAAGTTCCGTATGAACGGCAGGGGTTGAAGCATCAAAACAGCTTACACCTTGTTTGTTTTAGCAAATCACCGACCTTGCAAAGAAAGCCAAGACGACTTATTATAAAACAGGCAAAATAAACATTATACCGATTAATATCCATAAATTTCAGCATATGACCTCTCCCCAACCCCTCTCCCAAAGAGAGGGGCTTTGTGCCTGCTTTAATGAGCATTATCTCACAATTTTACTGTCGTGTTCCTCCTCGCCTTTGGAGAGGAGGTTAGGTCAGACGATAAATGTCAGACTCCGACACGAAGTCGTCGTGAGAGGAGAGGTCTGAATAAAAAAGCATTAATCAACTTCGGAACAATCTATTCGATGAAGTCTTCTTGACTTTTACGAATCACACAGGGATAAAAAAATGTCAGTTTACAAGCAAATTCACTTGTAAACTGACAACAGGGTTAAAAACAATTATCTGTAAGATTATTCAATACAAATCACCTCACCTCTTTATACAAGAAGTAAACGACACTTCGATTATTCCTTTGTATACACGGTCGTTTCTCCGGCATCTGTATAATCGCCATCATTGTTATTATCGGTTTTTAGGGTCATTTTAGATCCCGAAATTTCATACACCGATTTAAAGGCCTGTGACTGTCCGGTCTGGGAAAACAAGGAAGTAAATATGTCACTCCCCTCTTTATACATGATAATGGAGCCAGTTGGATAACCTCTGAGATCAAAAGTTGAAACGCCAATCTCTGTCGTTTTAAGATTCATAGTATTGCCGCTCACCGCCATTGTTCCGTTCAGTTTCATATAATCAATAAATCTTCCTGTTGACGGATCACACAGTTGAAGCAGGTCGCTAAAGCCACTTTGAGTAAAAGTGATTTTATCTTTACACTGAATCGAATTACCGCTTTCGGATACAGTAGCCAGTGCGCTCCAGGTACCCATGTAATCTGCCTTTACTTCATCGTCTTTATTGCATGATGACAACATAATTACCGGCACGATAATCATCAACAAGGTTTTACACCATTTTATCACTTCAGTCTTTCTCATCTTTCAGTTCCTCCTGTTTTTAATATTGCAAACGATCAAAATCGTCATTTTCTTCTACTCCGATAGAAGTAAAACTTTTGATATAGTTACTCAATTCTCTTTCTATTGCAGCTACATTTTTCCCTTCCGCCTGTGGCCTGAGGGATATAGCAGACTGCTCATTCTGTTTACAGAAATGGCTTACCGAACCATAATAGATTTTATTCGGATTTCGCGATTTCAGCTGAAGAACACGGGCCTTAATAGTAAACGGAAACCCGGCTATTGGTTCTTCAAACTCTTTTACAATCAACCATTCTTCGTATATCATATATGTTTTGTTTATTTACATCCGCGACTTGGCAGATACTGAGACGTATTCATAGAAATCTTCTACCTTTCTGATCTATTTCAGCACATGTGATGCTAGAACCTTATGCACATCATAAACATTGACAGATTTGTTGAATTGTTTGGTGATACTTGGTAGCTGTTCGCTCGAAATCCATATCTTCAATTCTGCATCCAAGTCAAATGTTCCTGCCGTCTCGATACTGAATCGTGATATGCTCTTATATACAATTGATTTATATTCAGTTTTACTACCTGTAATTCCTTGCTTATCAATGAGAATAAGTCGTTTGGTAGTAAATATAAAAAGATCCCGAATCAATTTGAAACCCAATTCTATTTCCTCTCCTTCAACAAGAAGTCTTCCATACTCTTTCTTCAGATCTTCCTGACTGACAGCTCCGGCATTACCGATTAATGCAGAAAATAATCCCATAATATTTTAATTTTAGGTTTAAGAATCTTCAAAAAATTGCCATGAAACAAAAAATCCCAAAGTCGTGTTCGCTTCAGGCTTAATCGCATTGCACAACAATCTATACTCTACGAATCTCGAAAAGTAATGATTATTTTACTAGAAGTTGGTTAGGTAGGCGCAACAGGAAATCGGTGCATAGACCAAGAACGGACAAAAGAGAGTCTTTTCCTGTGTAAATTTAGGGTATCAAATTTGAAACTATTTTTTTATAACACAAAATAAAACTATTTAATTTTATCATTTTTAACCAATAACTATGTTAAATCAGTCGAATCAACACATAGTTTATACTGAAAATCAACCAACAGGCTGCGCAGAGTAAAGTAATAAATTCTATCTTTGCATTATCAGGTTCAAACTGGCCATCTTTGATTACTCACTTTAACACCACACATACTATGTTTGTACTGATTCTGAAATATGTAGCTCCTATCGAAAAGATAGACGAACTGATACCCGCACATCGACAGTTTCTTGACAAATATTACCTTCGCAACAAGTTTATATGTTCAGGGGCACAGGTTCCGCGCACGGGAGGCATCATCCTGTGCAACGCAACTGATAAAGAGGAGGCAGAACAGATCATTGCCGAAGATCCGTTTTACATTTTCAAAGTTGCGAAATACAACATCTTAGAATTCACTCCATCAAAGTATGCTCCCGGTTTCGAATCGTTTATATAAATCACATTATGAACACTACAGAAAAAAAACAACAATTAGCTATCGCTACGTTTCAAAGCGGTTACAACTGCGCCCAATCAGTATTATCTACCTTTTCCATCAATTTCGGACTGGAACGGGACAGTTTACTAAAACTCGCCTCTCCTTTCGGGTCGGGCATTGCCAAAACTCAGGAAACATGCGGCGCTGTTACGGGCGCATTGATGGCCATCGGCCTGAAATACGGAAAAGGAATTAACGGAAAGGAGGAGGACAAACAGCAAGCTTACGCACTTGCTCAAAAACTGATGACGGAATTTTCGAGCATACACGGTTGCACAAACTGCAAGAAGCTATTGAATGATCTGGATATGAACAACGAAAGTGAAATGGCAAAAATTAAAGAGCTTGATCTTTTCAATACACATTGCCTCAACTATATTCAAACAGCAGTAAAACTGACCGACCAAATTCTGGAAAATAAATAGACACCGGTATCTATAAACTCAAAAATTACATACATTTGTAACAACACTGTATGTAGCGGCTATGTCAACTTTACACTATAATAAGCAACTGTTTATTGCTGGTCTTATTTTTACCCTGCACAACACAGAAGAGGCATTCGGATTCCGGCAATTCCGTTATCCGGAAGGAATACTCAATCATACTCCGTCTGCCAAAGAGATGATAACCGCCATTGTGTTAATCACACTATTTGCATGGATAGCAATTATATGGACAACGGTTCAAACAAAGGCAGGACCAAAAAAGTTTTTATTGACCACTTTGGTTACTGCATTTCTGTTTAATGCATTCATTCCGCATATTCTTGGAGCCATATATTTCGGAGGCTATTTCCCGGCAGTAGTCACAGCGGTAGTACTTTATTTACCGTATGTGTACTGGATATTACCCAGGTTGTATAATGAATTTGAAACCCGGAAAGCATTTTTCAGAACTGTAGCTCAGGGCATAAGTCTGGCACTGTTTCTTGTATTCCTGACTCAGGCTGCAGGATATTTAACCCAAATTCCGCAATAGCGGAATTTGCCCGAAGGGCTGACGAAAAATAATATTTTTGTCAGGGTTAACCCCGACATTTTTGCAGGTAATCTGCAAAAATCGTCGATTAATCAACATAAATTTTTCTATGATTAATTTGGGTTTAATTTACAAATTATGATTAAACTTCCGAACTATCTGATTTTACCCCGAAACGAATTGTATCGCATCAAACCGCTTTGGGAGAAGCTCAACGAGATTCACCTCCGCGACTCAGTCCATTTCAAGGATCATTACTCATCGTTTACGTTCGAAAAGCGAATTATAGCATGGACATCGCTACCCGACGAGAGAGTATGGATTCTGGTTGGAGAAGTAAATGATGAAATAGTAGGCTATTGTGTCGCCACATCCACCGAAGACGGCAAAGGAGAGATAGATTCTCTCTGCGTAGACGAAGCCTGGCAAAACAAAGGTGTGGGAGATACGCTGGTTCGCGAAAGTCTGGCCTGGCTGCAAAGTCAGAATTGTTCGCCCATCCGCCTGATCGTGAGTTACGGGCATGAATCGGTGATGGGATTTTACGAAAAACTGGGATTTTATCCGAGGGCTACTATTCTGGAATTGAAGCAGTAAGCGCCAAAATCGAGTTAATTACCGTCAGGACAACACAGAATTTACCAAACCGTTTAAAATAAAAATCGCCTGCACCTTACTCCGGAGAAGAGTTTGATGCAGGCGATTTTTTATTGTTTTATCAGAACCTTCCGGCGTATTTCTTTTCGCGCAGCTCTTTAATATCTTCGCGGGTAATGTATTCGTCGTATTCCATCTGTTTATCAATAATTCCGAAAGGAGTAAGTTCGATAATGCGGTTACAAACGGTTTGCACGAACTGGTGGTCATGCGACGAAAGCAATACATTGCCTTTGAAATTCTGCAAGCAGTTGTTGAACGCCTGAATCGACTCCATATCAAGGTGATTGGTAGGCGAATCGAGCACCAGACAGTTGGCATTCTTCAACATCATCTTAGCAATCATGCAGCGCATTTTTTCACCTCCGGAAAGAACCGATGCTTTCTTCAACGTCTCTTCGCCAGAGAACAACATTTTACCCAGATAACCTTTCAGATAAACTTCGTGCGTATCGTTTGAATATCCGGCAAGCCAATCCATCAGGTTCAGGTCGGTATTAAAGAACTCGGTATTATCCATCGGCAAGTAAGCCGGCGTGATAGTCACACCCCAGTTGAAGTGCCCTTTATCAGCCTTCATCTTTCCGTCCAAAATCTCAAACAAGGCCGTCATCGCACGCGGGTCGCGTGAAATAAATGCTACCTTATCGTTCTTCTCGATCATGAAATTCACATCATCGAACAGCACATCGCCTTCAACAGCTTTAGAGAGGCCCGATACTTCGAGAATCACGTTTCCGGGTTCGCGTTCAGGGGTAAAGATGATACCCGGATAACGACGCGAAGAAGGTTTGATCTCCTCCACGTTAATTTTTTCCAGCATCTTCTTACGACTGGTAGCCTGTTTCGATTTGGAAGCGTTTGCACTAAAGCGAGCAATAAACTCGAGCAACTCGGCCCGCTTCTCTTCCGCTTTTTTGTTCTGCTGCGCCTGCTGACGCGAAGCCAACTGGCTTGATTCGTACCAGAAGCTATAGTTACCGGTGTAGATTTCAATTTTTCCGAAGTCGATATCGACAACGTGTGTACAAACGGCATCGAGGAAGTGGCGGTCGTGCGACACAACAAGCACCGTGTTGTTATAATTGGCCAAATAATCTTCGAGCCACATCACTGTGTCAAGGTCAAGGTCGTTGGTAGGCTCATCGAGCAACAGGTTGTCTGGATTTCCGAACAGCGCACGGGCAAGCAACACACGCACTTTTTGTTTACCGCTCAGGTCACCCATCTTCATGCCGTGAAACTCCTCTTTAATGCCCAAGCCACTCAACAAAGCAGCCGCATCACTCTCTGCATTCCAGCCTTCGAGTTCGGCAAATTTTTCTTCGAGCTCAGAAGCGCGAATACCATCAGCATCAGAGAAGTCAGCTTTGGCATACAAAGCGTCTTTTTCGGTCATAATCGCATACAACGTACTGTGGCCCTGAATAACCGTATCGAGTGTAGTCAAGTCGTCAAACTCGTGGTGATCCTGCTTCAACACCGAAAGACGTTCGCCCGGCTGCATCATAATGTTACCCTTGGTAGCCTGTAAATCGCCGCTGATAGCACGTAAAAATGTAGATTTACCGGCACCGTTTGCACCGATAATACCGTAGCAATTGCCGGCAGAGAATTTCAGGTTCACATCCTGAAACAAAACCCGCTTGCCGAATTGTACGGCGAGATTGGAAACTGTAATCATTGATTCAATTTGAAAATGTGCCGGGATGGAAATGTATCTTTGAGAGATTGTCACTCCACCAACGGCTTATACTTATTAGCAATATTTCTGAAGTTAGTTTGTGAAAGACAGCACAAACAATGTAATTTTTCTGTCAATTCGGAGATTCTGACCTCTCCCCAACCCTCTCCCAAGGAGAGGGAACAATCTGCCTGTATGACTTCGACAATCCTGTATTCAAATCTCTTCTGAAAAGAAAAATCATAAACTCAGGAAATACCTACTGATTCATTGGCACATTAGCTTCGCTGAACGCTGTTTGGCATATTATCGAATTGACACATAGTATCACTTTTTCGGCTTGCGTTTCTTAGGCTTGCCGTATTTAATTCGCATCAGTTCGGCATGACGCACCTTCTGATTTACCTTTTTGTTTTTATCTATCTTTTCGTGGAAAGCACCTCCACCCTTCAACGGATTGGTGAGTTTCAAACGAATATTTTTAGTTATCTTCTTTTCGAGTTCGTCGGGAGTCAGCACATCCGACAGTTCGAGCTCTTCGGGCAGTTCGTGCATTGGAATCTGATACTGCATCAGCTCTTCCACTGCCAACTGACGTTCCTCCTCGACAGGCGACACCAGAGAAACAGCAGTTCCCTCCTTGTCGGCACGTCCCGTACGACCGATACGGTGAATATACAACTCCGGTTCGTCGGGCATGTCGAAGTTAATTACGTGTGACACATCGGCAATATCGAGACCGCGGGCAATCAAATCGGTGGCGATCAGCACCCGATACGATCCCTCCTGAAAACGTCTCACCGTCTCAAAACGGTTATTCTGCGCCTTATTGGAGTGAATCACCCCGATTTCGTCGGGGAATACATCGGCAACGCGTTCATAAATATTGTCTGCCAGTTTTTTGGTCAGGGCAAACACCAGTACGCGTTTATATTGTTTGCTATGCGAAAGCATAAGCTTCAGCATATTGATTTTTGAATTGAAATTGGGTAACTGATATGCACTCTGAACAATCTTTTCTAGTGGTGTACCCATCGGTGCAGCTTCGATACGTTCGGGTGTATCAAAGAAATCGTGCATCAGCGTTTCTACTTCTTCCGTAAGCGTTGCAGAAAATAGGAGGTTTTGGCGTTTAACCGGCAAAAGATCGAAAATGCGCACCAGCTGAGGACGGAACCCCAAATCCATAATTTCGTCCACCTCATCTATCACCAAACGTTTCACGGACTTTAGGCGAATTACTCCATTGAGCGTCAAATCAAGCAAGCGACCCGGCGTTGCCACCAGCAAATCGACGCCATCCTTCACCAACAACACCTGTTTCGACATATTCACTCCACCATACACTCCGGCAACGCGGATATTCATGTAAGCTGCCAGTTTCTTCGCTTCTTCAACCACTTGCAGCACAAGCTCACGGGTTGGAACAAGGATCAGAATCTGAGGATGTTTCTCTTTGGTGAATTTCCATTGACGAAGGCAAGGCAAGAGGAAAGCAACCGTTTTTCCGGTTCCGGTTTGGGCAATACCCACCACATCACGTCCTGACATGGCCACCGGAAAAGCTTTTTCCTGAATGGTTGTAGGATGAATATAACCAGAATCATCAAGCGCGTTGAGCAATGGTGTATTGAGATTCAATTCTTTAAATGTAGTCATGGGCTATTGTCAATTGGGGTGCAAAGGTAGTGATTTTTACCCGTATTTCAGGTATTTTATTACAGCAAATGCTATTCAGGCATTCAACACAATAAAAACGGGTCTAATGACGGTCACTATACGACAAGGCCATTCAAAATCAGGTCATCAAATCACCAATACTTGATTTCCAAATGCAACAGCAAACATATTTCAATGTGATTGCGCCCGCACCATAATCATCACCGGAAAATGATCGGACGGGCATCGGGCCTTAAGTGGTTGCTGCGAAACATTCCCGGAAGGAGTCCCCGATTCGGGTACATCAACACGATAGGTATCCGTAAGAATACCATATTTCAACACCGAAAACCGATTTGTAAGAAAAATGTGATCGATACGTCCTTTCGATACGCCATTGATATCAAATTCGTTGAACGTACCCGGCTGATCATAGACCAACGCAGCTTTATCATACGAATCCTGTAAGATTCCCGACCCATTCAGCAATCGATAAGAAGGAGAGAATTGGTCGACATTGAAATCGCCGCTTAAAATAACCGGCATATCTTTAGGCATAGCCTGAATCTTCTTCAAAATTAATTTAGCGCTTTCGGCACGTGCCACTACACCAATGTGGTCCATGTGCAAATTGAAATAGACAAACGTAAAGCCGGTACTTATCTCTTTAAATTTTCCCCATGTACAAATACGAATGCAGGCCGCATCCCAACCCCGATTCGGACGAGACTGATCTTCGGACAACCAGAAATCGCCGTGATCCAACATTTGGAATTTATCTGTGCGATAAAAAATGGCCGAATGTTCTCCTTTTTGGTGCCCGTCATCGCGTCCCACACCAATGTATTCGTACTTAGGCAACATTCGCTTCAAATCCTCCAACTGACCATAGAAACCTTCCTGCGTTCCGAAAATATCGAACCCATGAAACTGCACAAGCTTGGCAATATAAGGAACCCGCTGCCCCCATCCATTTCCATTTACAGAATCTTCGTGATTGGCTTGTCTTAAATTATAAGTTGCCACAGTAAAATCCACCGACGATGCGGCTTCAACCGCTCCGGCAAAACCAAAAACAAGTAACACCAAATAAAATAGTCTCTTCATTGTAAATTCATTTTATCGGACTCAAATATAAAAAATTAATTTTTCAAACAATTCCACCAGAATACTTCCGAAGTGACATTGCAATTTTCAAAGGCAACTTCAGAAGTTTTATCCAGATCAGAAAGTTTGTAAGAATATTCAAAGTTAAGCTTTTTCGCCTACAATTCATTGATACCGGTTAACTGCTAAACAGTCAAAAGCCACAGCATTTCTCAATGCCATGGCTTTTCTTAATCACAAGTAAAACTAAAATCCTATTATCTAATGCATGAATTTGAATATTCAGAACTAATCCAAACCGTTAACTCTTCTAACCTATATTGATTGCTATTTACCGCTACGACTTTGTTCTTCGCTCGATGCCGTAGAACGGTTGGCGCGGGTTTTGAAAGAATCTTTCCCGAAACGATAAGTAAATGACACATTCACCCCACGGCTGTCCCAGTGGTTGTCAACATTGAAATCTACATTTCCGTATTTTGCAAAACCTCCGCCTTTATTGGTATTAAAGATATCATCCACCGACACCTTCAAAGTTCCCTTTTTATTGAAAAGGCTCTTCTGCACTCCAAGATCGACAGAATATTGTTCGTAGATGGTAAAGTTACCCCAGAGTTGTTTTGAGCGATAACGTCCGGCCAGCTCCATACTGATGTCGCATGGCAATGTAAAGCTTTGAGTTGTGTTGGCATTATAACTCCAGCGTTTGAACTTATCGGCTGTCGCATCGTTAGATGTTACCGATTTATACATAACGATTGCCGAAGCATTGAAGTGCCACCACTTGGTAACGTCGAGCTGAACAGTCTGCGAAGCATTCAGGTCTATCGATTTGCTCAGGTTGTCTTTGGTCTGATACATTACTTTGGTAATATCGTTTTGTTTGATCACATCGGTAAACAAATCGTTGGTACGGTTCATGCCGATAGAAGTAATAAACTTACTCTTGTAGGTATAATTCAGTCCGAGAGAGTGTGTAAACTGCGGACGAATAAACGGATTTCCCTGATTATAGGTAAATTGATCAAGCAACCACATGAACGGGTTTAGTATCTGATAGCTTGGACGTCCAATGCGATAACTATAAGTCAATCCCAGTTGATTATTTTCGTTCAGGTCTCGTTTAATAAACAGAGACGGAAACAGATCGGTATAATGCTTCGTATCCACACGATTCATCGATTTTGAATCTCCTTTCGAGTTGGTATTCTCCACACGCAAACCTAGTTGTACTGAGGTTTTACCGAATTGCCCTCTGGCGCTGACGTAAGCTGCATTGATATTTTCGGTGTAAATAAACTGGTCATATGGTTTCAGGCCGGTATTCCACACCACATTTGTCGGGTCATCTACCGTAAACTCTGACTGACTGTTTGTTTTTACAAAGCTGGTTTTCAAACCACCTTCGATCGAGAATTTTTTCCCAATAGGATGTACGTAGTCGGTTTTTGCCGTGAAAATATTGATAATGCGTGGCTGATATCCCAGTATAGTAGAATTGATATTCATATCATTCCCGTTTCCATCTACATAATTTCCATGCTGATCGGTTGAAGAATGGTATTTGAAGCGTGCATAATCGGCATCGAATGTCAATGAAGTTCCGGTGCTGTCAATATCCCATTTATAATTTCCATTGAAAGTAATATTGCTCCAGTGTTCGTTTTCGCCCGATTTGGTATGAAGCGCAGAATCGAGCTTCATTGTATTATCAAAAAAAGACGTTACCGAGTTTGTTTTACCGTTACTATGCCCATCAGAACCACGAACCATAAAACTGATTACCTGGTTTTTTGCAACATAATAGTCGGATCCGATTTTATAATTATGTCCGTTACCATTATAGTCGCTACGGTTATATATCTGTTGAACAGCTCCCACATAAGGCCCTGTAACATAATTCCGGACGGCATCCATCGTATTCCAGCCACTCCATCCGTTGAACGAATAGTTCCCGTAAACATTCAGTTTCCCGAAATTCATATTCAGATCTAAACCAACATTTTCTCCAAACTTGCCGCTATATCCTCCACCGGTATAGAAACTACCGTTAAAACCAGTACGCTTGTTGTGCTTTGTTTTGATATTGATAATGCCTGAGTTTCCTTCAGCATCGTATCGTGAAGACGGATTTTCAATTACCTCGATTCGTTCGATATCTTTTCCCTGCATACCTTTCAGCAACGTAGCCAACTGATCGGCTGAAACATACGTCGGCTTGTCGTCGATCATAACTTTCACACCTTCTTTGCCTTTCAAACTAATATTATTATTGTTGTCAACAGTGACGCCCGGAGTCTTTTTCAAAATATCCAGCACGTTTTCCGATGCTGTTGTAATGGAAGCTTCAGGGTTAATCACCATTTTGTCTGCCTGTTGTTCGATAAACTTGCGCTTAGCTACCACTGTAGCCTCTTTCAACATTTGAGTATTTTCTTCTAAAACCACATCTCTCTGAACATCTTTTTTGCCATTAAATGCAAACTGTTCGGTTTCAAACTTCTTATAGCCCACCATCGTCACCGACAAAATATAAGTTCCCTCGTGCACTTTATCGATAACGAAGTCGCCGGTACTGTTACTTTCACTGCCTTTTATCGGCAGTTTGGTTTTTGCATTGATAAGAGCTGCGGTTGCAAATTCAACCGGACGATGATTTTGATCAAGGATCCGACCCTTTACGGTTCCGTCTGCTTTTGCGATTCCGATGCAAAGCATCGCCATAAGCATAAAACTAGCTATTCGTTGCAAACAAGTCTTTGTTGCCATAAAATTTTACTGATTTTTGTGTGTTTCGTTTGTGATAAGATGAAGGAGTAGCGGATCCATTTCTACTCCTTCGTTCTGTTTTTTGTAAGTTAGACGTTCGCGGTTATGCGTTTGGATGAATGTTATGTTTTTTTTAGAATTCAATTTAATCCAACAATCCTTTCAATTCTCATATTATTCCTAATACTTTGCCAATATGAAAATTTTCCATTGCAATAATTCTCGAACATTTTTAATGTTCTACTTTGCCTGCGGCTGGCCTTACTTTTTGGCGCAAAAAGTAAGCAAAAACAGTGACGGAAAGAACTCGTTCGTTCGGCCATGAAATATTTTCTCACTTACAAACTTCTGTAGCTGGCCTACTCACTCAAACAGCTTTCCGTCAGTTTGGTATTTTTGTTTGTCCCTTCGGGCCTGGTTGTCTATACATTATAAAAATAATCCGTTTATATCTTTATAAATCTTGCTCATGCAGATTGGAGCGGCCTTGTCCGGTGAGCAAAAAAACAAGTGAAGCGACGCAAAAATCGTCCTTGTTTGAAGTTTCCGACAAAAGGAGGAAACAAGTTTGGGCGATTTCCGTTGATGAACGCCGGTTTTTTGAGCGAAGCGGGCATAGCCTTGAATTTTTTGTTTACTTTTTGTTTCAAGACAAAAAGTAAAAGGAATATGGGGATTAGCCCAATACAAAAGCAATTATAGCATAGCTCTCTAACACTCAGACAACACTCTTCAACAAATTATTTATCAACAGGTTGTTCAGAGCTTGCAAAAAAAAAATAGATTACCCTACAAACAGGAATGAAAAGTTATTATTCAGGTTTAACCACACCGGTACCGTGCTTACTCAGATGTTTTACCACAGGGTTGCCTTTGTAGGTTATATTGCCTGTACCACTGGCATCTATTGAAATTTCTTTACCGGCAAACAAAGTCACATTGCCTACTCCGGAGAGGTGAACATCCAACACATCCGCTCTGAAATCGCCCGCACGAACGTTCCCTGTAGCCGAATTATGAATTTCGGCATGAGCAGCACTGCCCGATAGATTTACGTTACCTATCGCTGAAAAGTCGGAGTTTAATTGTGTACAATTCAGGTCAAAGTTTATATTACCGGCAGCATTGACCGTCAACTGAAGCATTTTTCCGTGCAGTGTATTCTTGGTTTGAATATTTCCAACTGCCTTAAAATAAGCATTTGTCAGATTACGAACTGTGATATAAACATCCAGTTTCCCATGCCAGTTATGGAGGCCTTTGGTTGTAACCGTGAGCTTATTACCACTATTCTTCACTATAATGTAGTCGGACACGTCTTTGTTTGACTCAATCCGAACCGATTCTTTATTACCCTGAATAAGGTAAACATTACCAACTGTGCGTACATCCAGTTCAGAAAATGCACCAACCGATATTTCCTGAATAACATTAGCGGCCCGAAGGCTAAACGGGACGATCAGCAAACAGATCATTCCCAACAAAATTTTCTTCATAACAATTTGTTTTTTAGATATTTATTTTTATTCCGCTTTTACCGTTCCAATACCATCTTTATGAATATCGGTAAAACGAGGATGACCCCGATAAACGACCTTACCGATACCACTGGCATTAACCGTTATCTTTCCTTTTGCATACACATCCACGTTCCCAACACCCTTAAAACTCACAACAGCCTCATTCGCAATCAGGTCGCTCATTTGGACATTACCGACGCCTTTAGCATCAAGATCCAACCTGTCAGTATTACCTTTAACCGTAAAACTTCCAACACCGGCAAACTGGACATTCAATTGCTTACACTGCAAGTTGATCGACACTTTACCGGCAGATGTCATTGAAAAGTTAAGCGTATCGGTTTTCAACTCGTTGGTACTTGTAACAGCTCCCACATCCTTAAAATGAACATCCTGCAAATGGACAACCGTGATATAAATGTTCATTTGTGGTTTAGCTGCATGTTTAAAATCAATGGTTGAGCTTATCGTCAATTTGTTTTCTTCATTTTCGAGTTCCACCGTACTCATGGTAGTGGTATCTGTTTCAATTCTCACACTTTCCCGATCACCCTGAGTAATGAAAATATTTCCCAAGCCCCGTAATTCCACTTCGTTGAATGAACGAACCGGAAAATCTCTTGACACCAGATCTTTTGCAAACACATTGTTGTTGATTAACAGAAAAAATAGTACCCCTGCGACAGTTTTAACAGGATTGAATTGCATTGTGATTAAGTTTTAGATGATTTGTGTCTCTTTTTATCTGCTTTGTAAAGCAGCGAACATATAGATGACGAAGCCAAAACAAAAACATAACATCGGTTTTAATTTTTATTTTTGCTTTAAAATCACGGACAGAATTATTTCATATCTTTGCAACAGCAAAAAGCATCAGTTTCGTCCCGAAACTAACGATGCTTAACCGTCACAAAGCAATAGGTGGTTATATGAGTAAAAGATTGTCGGCTGTACGTCTCTTTATTCTGATTCTCTTTTCTGCAGGAATCAACCACACACTTTCTGCCCAAAAGTTACAGGACGCAACTATTCTCGAAGGTCGCGTAGTCGATGCTCAGACCAATGAAGGAGTTTCTTTTGCCACATTGATGACTGTCCGTACTGGAGAAGGAACCATAACTGACGAGAACGGCAGGTTTTCCCTCAAAATTACCCGCTCTACAGGAAAAATCAAGTTATCATGCGTCGGCTATAAAACAGACACCGTAACTTACCGAAAAGGTGGAACAACTCCGTTTGTAATCAAGCTCAAACCCAAAATTCAGCAACTTCAGGAAATTGTAATAAAACCGGCAAAGAAACGGTATAAAAACAAGGGAAATCCGGCAGTTGAACTGATTGAAAAAGTAATTGCTCACAAAAAGGACAATCATCAGGGCAACTGGCAATATCTGGAAAATACCAAATATGAAAAGATCATATTCGGACTGAGCAACTATACATCTAAATTTCGTCCTGACAACACGCCAAAAAGTTTTCATTTCCTTTTTAATCATACCGATACCTCTTCTATGAAAGGAAAGAAGTTGCTCCCGCTCTATATTCAGGAAAAATTGTCGGACAACTATTTCAGCAAGTCACCCGCACACGAAAAAGAGGTGGTAAAAGCAACAAAAACGGTGGATTATGGCAAATATTTCAGCATGGAAGGCATTTCCGTATATCTGAAAAATATCTACGAATCCATTGACTTGTATGAAAACAACATCAGTTTTCTTACCAACCAGTTTGTGAGTCCTATTGCCAATGCAGCTCCGACGTTCTATAAGTATTTCATTATGGACACGGTAAAGCTCGATAATATTTCTTGCGTACGCCTCTATTTTTCGCCGCGCAACAAAACCGACATGCTTTTTCAGGGCGATCTCTATATCACCCTCGACAGCTGCTATGCTGTCAGACAAGCCGATTTCAGCGTCAACAGAGACATTAATCTCAACTGGGTAAAAGAGGCCAATATCAACCTGACTTACAACAAAAACGCACAAAATGAATGGCTATTGGAATCGGATCATGTAGGGATTGACTTCGGGCTACCCAAAACTGAACTAGGCGTGTACGGGCAGCGTACAACAACACACACCAACTATAAGATCGACACTCCGCGCGATGAAGCGTTTTACAAAAAGCCAGCAGTAGAGACCGACAGTACCTCTCTGCACTCCGACAGCTATTGGGCGGCAAACCGCCCCCAACCACTTTCAACGTCAGAATCCGGCATCTATACGATGATCGACAGCCTGAAACAGGTGCCCACCTTCAAACGTTCAATGGATTTGGTGTATCTGTTGTTGTACGGATATAAGTCGGTTGGACCATTTGCCATTGGGTCGCTCTACAATTTCGTAGGGTATAATCCGGTGGAAGGTTACCGGGTACAATTCGGAGGCAAAACCACCAGCCAGTTCAACGAACATTTCTATCTTTCTGGCTACGGAGCCTATGGATTCCACGATAAAACATGGAAATATTCGTTTACGGGCGCCATCGGAATGGATTCGAAAAGCATCTTTCGCTTTCCGGCACATTACCTGAAGTTAAGCTACCAGTACGACGCAAAAACACCGGGCAACGAGATGTCGCTCAGTCAGAGTTACAATTTCATTGCAGCTTTGGTGTGGGGCAATTACAACAAATTTTTCTACAACCGGATTTTTCAGGCCGAATATCTCCACGAATTCAAAAGTCATTTTTCATATACTGCCGGCTTTCAATATGTTCGCGAGACTCCCCGCGGAATGCTTTATTTCAACCATTCGGATTACAGCCAGCAAACAAACGACAAGGCATACCTGCCCATTGCTGAAGTATACGGGAAACTCCGGTACGCTCCGCACGAAAAATTTTATCAGGAACAATTGAGTCGCTTCACAATGCCGACCAGTTATCCGATTTTCGAACTGGAATACCGCATCGGGAACAAAGCTTTTGGAAACAGCTACAACTACCAGAAAATCAAATTAGCGGCATTCAAACGGTTCAAATTATCCGTATTGGGATATTCGGATGTAGCGCTGGAAGGAGGCAAACTATTCGGTACGGTGTCGTATCCCTTACTATTTATCCACCCGGCAACACAAAACTACATGTTCGACGACACCAAATACAACCTGATAAACTTTCTTGAATTCGTCAGCGACCGTTATGCTTCACTAAGTATCGACCACAATTTCAACGGATTCTTTCTGAACAAAATACCTCTGCTCAAGAAATTAAACTGGCGTGAAGCCATCACCTGCAAGGTATTGTACGGAGATGTCGGCTCCCGCAACAATCCGGCATACAACGATCAGCTATTTCGCTTTCCCGAAAACAGCGACGGAAGCGCAGCAACGCACAAACTAGGAAGCACACCTTACGTAGAGGTGAGTGCCGGCATCGGCAACATTTTGCGTATCTTTCGGATCGATTTCGTTAAACGACTAACCTATCTCAACAATCCTAACATTTCCGACTTTGGAATACGTGCCAGCATGAAAATGGACTTTTAATAGGTGGTGAGAACGTAAGGTAGTGAGAATGTGAGGTGGTGAGATAGTACGCAGTATTCAGTATTCAGTACGCAGAAAATCGGAATTTTGAATCGAAGATCAGCGAAGCTAAATCTGGGCTAAGCATGTCTTTGCTCTTTGTTCTTTACTCTTTGTTCTAAAAATGAAACATCAAAAAACAAACGCGGCACGAATCCTTGACCGCATGGGAATTACATACGAACTGGTTGCTTACAAGGTTGAAGAAAGCGACCTGAGCGCGGTGCATGTTGCCGCGCAACTTGGCCAAAATGTGGAACAGGTATTCAAAACTATTTTGCTTCGGGGCGACCGAAACGGCGTTTTCGTTTGTATCGTGCCCGGTGCCGAAGAGGTAAACCTGAAACTGGCGGCTTCTGTTTCGGGCAACAAAAAAGCGGAAACAGTTGCCATGAAGGAACTGCTTCCGCTTACAGGTTATATTCGGGGAGGATGTTCGCCACTCGGGATGAAAAAGCCCTACCCTATTTATTTACATTCATCTGCCAGCGAATTTCCGTTTATTTATATCAGTGCCGGGCAGCGTGGATTGCAGCTAAAGCTTGCTCCTGCCGATCTGATCAAGGCTGTAAATGCTGCAGTAGCCGAACTGATTTAGTTAAAAACGACCGTTTTTACTCTGCCATTTGACAGGTAAACTCTAATTGTTTCACAGTTTGGATCTGCTTCTACCCGCGTCACCTGATTCAATTGTTGAGTAGTCCACTTTTCATTCGCATTTTTCCATAGCATCAGCGTGACGTAAACTTTTTTGGTGCCGTTGGCCGGATCAAAATGATCAAAAGCATCTATCACGGCACTTTCGTTTGCTACCGGATTCAAGCCTTTCGTTCTCACCACTTCGGTGCCCTGCCACCCTTTGACAGGAATCATTGCCAACTGGTATTTCCCGTTGTTGACAACATGAAACTCTTTCCCCTGAACTTTACGGAGCTCATCTTTTACGGGAGCTCCAATTTGTGGCAACGAATAGTGCCCCAAACGAATATCGGCTTTTTCTGTTCCTGAGACAACATCCACGCGAAGAATTCCATCAGGCAGTGTAATATCAGCCAACCGAAACGCAAGATTTTTATTGAACTCCATTTCCACATTCCGATAATAGATCCCATTTTCATAGCGATTAAACTTATAGAGATGGAATGGCTCCCATCGGTTTGTCGAAGCTGTTTTTACAACATAATTCATGGCAACTTCACCATTTTTGCCGTCGGCTTGCCAGGGGAAAGCGCTATTATAAGCCAAGCGATTGTAGGATTCCTCTCCACGAAATGGTTCCGAAACTTTGTCAATCTTAGCATCACACCACGCTCTTAATTCGGCTGCCCCGATATTGGGATAGTCGGTAATCAGGATATGCGGACCTTTCTCAAATTTATTGACCACGGTTCCTTTCGCCAGTTCTCCGGTCGCCCAGGGGCCTTCGTTTTCTTTAGCGCTCCAGTATGGATTACTTTCGGGCAAAAGCAGTCCGAGAAAAGCCTTGGCACACCAATAAACGCTTCCCCGGCAGCTGTACGACTGCACGGCGGCATCGAAAGGCCCGTAAAACCCTAAAGTCGGTACATTATCTTTCAAAAAATCAGGATTCTGAAGAAACTGAAGTAAAGCTCCCGATGCAATGCGTCGCATCCAACCATAATTTGTAGAAGGATCGTTTTCAAAGCCCATAAAAGGGAACGGCGCCGTCGCTCCGAAACGATAGGTAATACTGCGCCCCCACATAATCATATCGCCATTACGACCAAACATGTAGGGATAGTTTGACTTCATTGGCTTGAAATTTTCGGCAAATTTGGCTGCGTACTCCGGATAATTTTTTTTGCCAAAATATTCCGACCAAAACATTCCGTACATCTGAAATGCCCACATGCTGTAGTAATCATACGCCGGACGGTCGTTATACCACCCATCGCCATCGTAATGAGCAAGCGCTTTTTGGACATACTCGTTGAGCAAAGGCTCATTTACTTTATAACCCTGATCCTTGAAAAAACTCAGAATGAAAATGTTGAAAAACTTCCAGTTTTGAGGAATGGTAGGACCGTCTCCATAACTCACCATTGTGGCTTCAAGCGCATCCTTTTGTTGTTGTGTCAAGGGATTCCACAAAATTTCGGGAATGGCAAACAAAGAGACAGATAAACCTCCGAATTCCACCAAATTCTGATGAGGCCCCATTTCCAGAGAACGGGGTTTTATATAGGTTGGGCTGGCAGGATCAAGTAGTTTAAGAATCTGATGACGATAATAGTCGGCCACCCTGATACCGTTAATCTCCAGCTGCGGATTCTCTTTCAACAAGGGAGCAGCCATAAACAAGGTTCGGCACAACCCTTCCAGCTTCGCCGTCGGAATTTGTCCATCATTGCGGGGATAGCTCTTACCTTCCTGCTTGGGAAAATACATCGGATCGTCCAGCGTTTTCACATAACTGAAAGCACCCTTCAACAAATATAGAGCAGCCTCTTTCCAGTGTTCTCGGGTCATTCCCGAATAAGGACTTTTCTTTAAATCTGGATTTTCGACCTTAAACACATTGGAATTCGCCGTTTGCCCTTGCGCAAACGTTGACATACAAATAAAAACTGACAACAAACCGGACAGAACAAACTTAAAATACAGATTGAATCTCATGACAAGTATTTTATATGATTTTTGATGCTCAAAGATATTCCGAAGCCTTGAAAACAAAGGACAGAATCATTTCAATATTGGATACAATATGTTCAAACTCTACGCAGTCTGATGCGAATCTCTATACTCACGTGGAGTCATTTCAAATTCAGACTTGAAACAACTACTAAAATATTTGGGATTGTTAAATCCTAAGGCATAGGCAATTTCAGAAATAGGATCGTTGGTACTTACCAGCATTTCGCAGGCATGTTTCAATCTCACGTTACGAATAAATTCGCCGGGAGAGAGGTCGGTCAATGCTTTCAGTTTGCGGTGCAGGGTCGATTTGGAACTGTTCATTGTTTCGGCAAAGCGGTCGAAATCAAAATTAAAATCGGACATATGTTGTTCAACCACTAACACGGCCTTTTTCATAAACTCCTCATCCAAGGAACCGTAATGCATGGCAGAAATATTAACTTCTTTATTTTTCCGAAAATCCATGACGTTCTGCCTTCTACGATTAACCAGATTATTGACCCTGGCTGCCAGCACCTTCAAATCGAACGGTTTAGGCATATAAGCATCGGCTCCGGCATTGAAATAATCCACCTGATCGTCGGCAGAGCTTTTAGCCGTCAGCAGCAAAATATCGATATGGCTTGTTGCAAGATCCGATTTAAGGGTTCGGCACAATGTCAGTCCGTCCATTTCCGGCATCATTACATCCGAAATAATCAGGTCGATAGAATATTCTTTGATAATATTCAACGCGTGCAACCCATTGGTAGCACTGTGCACTGTAAACCTGTCGCACAAATGATCGACAATAATCTGATTGAGTTCTTTGTTATCTTCCACCACCAGAATATTGTAGGAAGCGTGCTCTGGTTGTACCATCGTAGCCACTTCATTCACATCGACAGACTCTTCATAAGCCGGAGTCTGCGGCGAAACCTCGGTATCCTCCGTTGCAAATTCTTCCTGATCAAAAGCATCCTCCGACACCGGGATTTCAAAGGTAAAAGTAGTACCTACATGCAATTTACTCACCACATTGATTTCGCCTTTGTGAATTTGCAACAAATCGCGCACCAGCGAAAGGCCAATCCCGTTACTTTGACTTTGATCGGATGAGTTGCTGATATAGAAACGAGAGAAAATATGCGGTAAATCTTTTTCGTGTATTCCTTCTCCGGTATCGCTTACCGCAAGCTGCAAAAAGGTCAATCCTTCTTGAGTGGGAAAATTCAGCTTCACAATAATGCTTCCTCCCGAAGGCGTAAATTTGAAAGCATTGGACAACAGATTATAAAGCACTTTATCCAGTTTATCGGGATCAAACCAGGCAATAAAATTATCGAACGGAGCCTCCACCGCAAACGAAATGTTCTTCTCTTTAATTAACGGCTGAAAGTTGGTATAGCACACTTCGCGGACAAACGACACAATATCGCCCTTCTTTACTTTCAGCTTCATATTGCCGGTATCGATCTTCCTGAAAGCCAGAATTTGCTTAATCAAACGACGTAAACGATTCACATTGTTTCGTATCAGCTCGATCTGATTTTTATCCGATGCAGATTTAGACTGCAACTCGTCAGTGAGTAATGAAATAATGGTCAAAGGAGTCAGCAAATCGTGAGATATATTTGTAAAATAGCGCAATTTAGTCTGTGCCAATTCTTCCGACTTTTCCTTTTCGATGCGGGAGATCCGTAATTCGTTCCGAAGCCGTACCCTGTTAAATAAAAACCAGACTATACCTCCGGCAATGATCAAATAGAAAAGATAGGCCCACCATGTCTGATAAAAAGGCGGCTTTTTAATAATTACCAGAGAAGTTATCTGATTTCCCCATTGCCCGTTTTCATCGGTAGCCTTTACCTCGAACGTATACCGACCGGGAGCTAAATTGGCATAGTTGACAAAATGGCGATTATTTCCAATGTAAATCCAGTCTTTACTTACCCCAATCAAACGGTAGGCATATTGTATTTTATCTGCTGCTGTGAAGTTCAGTGCCGAAAATTCCAGGCTCACATCATCATCGGTATTTTTAAGAACCAATGCATTGTCTTCTGCTTCATATTGTTTGTCATTTTCCGCTTCAAAAATGGATTGGTTCTTGACCTGAATATCTGTAATCACCACCTTAGGCTTCATTCGGTTAGTCGTTGATATCGCATTCGGAGCGAATGAGCACAATCCATTGTTACCGCCAAACAGCATGGTTCCATTAGATAGTTTTACTGCAGCATTTTGGCGAAAAGAAGTCACCATAACGCCATCACTTTGAGTGTAATATGTAGTAGTATGCGAAGCCGGATTAAACCGAATGATTTTTTTTATTGTTGAAATCCACAACGCACCGGCATTATCCTCTAAAATATCAAAAACAGCTTCTTCGGTGATACCATACTGTTTGCTGACATCATGCATGGAGTTGTTTCGTTCATCATAAAAATAGATGCTCCCCACACGGGTCCCGAGACTCACATTCCCATTGCGCTGACAACAGATGGTCTGAATTGAATTATTGGGCAAATTGCCTGCACTTATGTTAAACGAAACTACCTTCACAATAGATCCTCTGCTATCTCGCTGAAACTTCACCACTCCTTGCTTATCGCTTCCTACCCAAATATTACGTTTATTATCTTCATTAATTGCTGTAATATTAGGAATCGCCCTTACCAGCTTTATCACATTATCTACCATCGACTTACAATACAAACCATTATCAGTCCCAATCCACACATTTCCGTACGAATCTTCAAAAAGATTAGTAATTGTCGTTGATTTGACCGGCAATTTAATTGTTCCCGGAGCCAACGATTGTTGCTTGTCACTCAGAATATAAATCATCGGATTCCCCTCTTCGCATATCCATATCTGATGATGACGTTTTAGATGCTTTATCGTACTGATACTTTTGATAGTTTCAATCATCGGTATACGGGCTTTAGATATTTTGCCGGTCTGCGGATTCAACACATATAACCCGCAACGATTCAACGCCGTATACATATATCCGTCGGCTGTTTCACAAAGTCCAATCACAATAGGAATAGATCCTGTTTCCACTTTAATATTGGTCAATGGATTGGTTTGTATCGACATGTTATTAAAGTTCAACGTAAAAATACCATCACCAATAGAACCCAGCCACAAATTCCCCTTATTATCTTGTACAATCTCATGAAACAATTTGTAGTAGGGTTCAGGAAACAGATCATCGGAATGAACAATGTTGTATGTATTGTCGTCTTTTTTCTCCATCACAACCAAACCTGTGAAGGTAACCACCCACACGTATCCGAATTTTTTATCCCGAAGCAAACTATATGAAATATCAGGAAATGCTATTCTTTTTCCATTCTGAATTACAGAGATTTGTTTGAAAGGATTCCCCGGTAAACGTTTCAAATCCATAGAATACATTCCTTCTCCCCATGTACATATAAGAAAATGGTCGGGATAATCTTCTATCATATTGAATGGATCTCCCATTCCCGGAAAAGGAGGAAACTGTTCAAATTGAAGCTTCTCAGGATGAAAGAGAGAAATTCCTTGATTATTAATCATCGCCCAGATTCTGCCTTTCGAATCTTCATACATTTTCATAATGCTGTTACCTGCAATATGGTATCGGCCTTTTACATTTGCTCCGAATCGAATACTGCTTCCATCGGGATAAATACGAATGAGACCATTGTTTCCGGTTCCCACCCACATGGATCCCTGTTTATCCTTGATAATGGAATTAACTTTATCTCTTCCCACATATTGATTATTGAGAGGCTGAATCCGGTAATTTTTTTTGTCGATGATATTGACTCCGGCCAGCGTCCCAATCCATATTCGGTTATTATCGTCTTCTGCAATTGTCTGAATACTGTTATTTGTAAATCGGTTAGGATTTGTAGAACTCGACCTGAATATTTTGATGCTGTAGCCATCAAAACGACATAATCCATCCTTACTACCGAACCACATATAACCTTCTTTGTCATTATAAAGGCGATTGATAGAATTGGAAGGTAATTGGTCTATATAAGGAAAGTGCTGAAAACTTAGACTGGTAGTACGACCATAAGAATAGGACGCAAAACACACGCAGAGAATGGTTAGGATCTTGGTTAAGTGGTATTTCATGTGTTCAAATATATTTTTCATTAAGGGCACATGGAACTCCATGATAAATTGGTCATTCCCTTGTGTATCAATGCGAGTTAATTTTATCATGTTCGTTTCATCAGTACAAATTTGGACATTCAATATTAACAAAGAATATGCACTCGCAGGTCTAAAATATGTTCACAAATGTAAGTGAAATAAACCAAAAATAGCATTCATTAAGAGTTGAATGCCTTTTTGACCTTTTTGAACGAATTATTGACCTGTGGAAATTTAGAGCTGTTTATATTTGCATTCCTGATTTTTGCAATTATTCACGCTTAAACCAATAAACAATGAATTTCACAACAAGTTAATGTCTTTTATTTATCAATGAATGAATCACGAATGATTATCAGTCACTTTATCAAACACCAAACCTAATTTTTAAAAACTAGACCATGAATGTAAAAAGAAAATTCTTCTTCATTTTGGCTTTAATGACCTTTTGCTTACCGCCATTTAAAGCCATCGACAATGGTATTTCAGCTCAAACCTCTCAACAAAAAGCCGGTGCTGTTACGGGAACAGTTAAGGATTCGAAAGGTGAACCCGTAATCGGAGCAAGCATTAGAGTAAAAGGGAGCTCAATAGGAACTATTACAGATGTGAATGGCAGTTTCACGCTTACTAACATTCATCCGAATGCTACATTAGTTGTGTCGTATATTGGTATGACCAGCCAGGACATCACACTTGACAACAAAAAAACAATCAACGTCACATTACAGGAATCTGCTGTCGGCATGAATGAAGTCGTAGTAGTCGGTTATGGAACAATGCGAAAGAAAGACCTCACTGGTTCTGTTGTTCAAATCAACCCCAGCAAAATTGCCGACCAAAATCCGGGATCTGTTCAGGATATTCTTCGTGGAACTCCGGGTCTGCAAATTGGCTATGACGCATCGGCTAAGGGTAGTGATGCATCCATTCTGTTGCGTGGACAGAACTCATTAGGCACTAGCGCCAGCCCTCTTATCGTACTCGACGGTATGGCTTTTTATGGCGAGCTTTCTGAAATCAATCCTGATGACATTGCTCAGATCGACGTTCTGAAAGATGCTTCCTCAGCGGCCATTTATGGTGCCAAAGCGGCAGCAGGGGTTATCATCATTACCACAAAAAAAGGTAAAGTAGGCAAACCGGTTATTAATGTAAGTGTCAATCTTGCCGTCAATTCCAAGTCAGCTTATCGCGACTATTTTAACGCAAGCGATTATATGCGTTATCGCGAAGATTGGTATATGATGAACTATACTTATGGTAAAGGCGCCGACGGACTTTACGGTTATTACCAAGCCGTTGATTCCAAGACTGGTCTGTTATCTTATCCTGCCGGTTATTTCAACAATCCAAGTAATCTTAGTACTACAGACCAGGCGACATGGGCCAGTGCTACGGGTAAGAGTGGTTTCGGACCTTCAACAGGCGAATCATATCTGAGTTTATATGCTCGTCGTTTGGAATTGAATAATGCCAAGCTTGTGTATGACAACTTCCTCGCCGGAAACACTTATGACTGGAATGACGCAACGTTCCGCACAGGTTATAATCAGGATTACAATGCAAGCATTTCTGGAGCAAACGATCGCGTTAACTATTACATGTCGTTCGGTTACATGAACAATCAGGGAGCTGTACAAGGCAACGACTATCATGCTTTCCGTTCCAATCTTAAAGTGAATGCTAAAGTTACCAACTGGCTTGAAATGGGAGCTAACGTTAACTTTCAGGATCGTTCCGACGGTGACATAGAAGTATCGCTTGGCAGCAATTATTGGGACAACAACATGCTCCGAAATTCACCGTATGCTTCAATGTACAACTCAACTGGTGGTTACCAGCAATATCCCATGACCGGTCAGGCAACCAATGGTGGCTACAATTATTATTTCGACCGTCAATATTATGAACTTGATAAGGGTTACACAGTATTGAATACCATCTTTAATGCCAAGGTAACACTGCCGTTGGGATTCACCTATCAGTTCAATATCACTCCGCGTTACCAATGGTTTTACGACCGTTACTTTATGTCGGCAGAGCTTCCAAACTCTGCGGCTTCATCTCGTGGTGTTAACCGTGGAAATAACAAGAATTTCGATATGAACCTGAACAACACCCTTATTTGGGATCGGACATTCAATGACGTTCATCACTTCACCGTGACTGCAGTTCAGGAGGCTGAAGACCACAAAACATGGAGCGATTACATATATGCCCGCAATCTTGCTCCGACCGATGTCCTCGGATACCACTACACAGCAAGTGCCAACAAACAGCAAAGTTCGTTTTCGACCTACGACAGCCACTACACCGCTGCATCTTATCTGGGACGCGCATTTTACAGTTATAACGATCGCTACATATTCACGGGAACTTTTCGCCGTGATGGCTATTCAGGCTTCGGTGTCAACAATCCGTGGGGTAACTTTGGATCAGTCGGACTTGGATGGACTTTTTCTAACGAGAAATTCCTGGAGTCAACTAACAAATGGTTAGACATGGGTAAGTTGCGTCTTTCATGGGGTACTAATGGTAATCGTGAGTTTGGCGACGTATATAAAACCCTTGCTAACCTTACTTTAGGTAATCCAATGGTTTATTACAATAATGGAACCTCTACAGTGGTTAACTCTTTGAATATGGATCGTCTGGCAGCTCCCAATCTTGAATGGGAAAAGACCAACGCTTATAACGCCGGTTTGGACTTCTCGATATTTGATCACCGTCTGACCGGTACATTCGACTATTACTTTAAGAAAACATCGGGTATGATTATGTCTCAGCGTCTGCCCAGTTTTACCGGATTCAGCTCTATTACTACCAACCTCGGTGAAGTCCAGAATCAAGGTTTTGAAATCTCTTTGACATCGAACAACATTCAAAAGAAAGACTTCACATGGAGTACTTCTGCAGGTTTCTCACTGAACAAGAACCGCATCAATCACATCTACTATACCTATGATGCGAATGGTAAAGAGCTGGATGATACCTCCAATGGTTGGTATATCGGCAAACCTATCGGTGAAATCTGGTATTATAAAACAGACGGCATCTGGCAAAACAATGCAGCCGATATTGCGGCGGCAGCTCTTGTTGGACAAAAACCCGGCGACGTTAAAGTCAAAAATCTCTATACCGCGGATGATAAAATCCTTGCAGACGGAACACATGTTCCTGTTTACAATGATAAAGACAAAGCTTATCTTGGTACAACAGCGCCTCCCATCTATTGGAATATACGTAACGACTTTACCCTTTGGAAAGATTTTACATTCTCATTTTCACTCTATTCTTATATGGGTCACAAGAGCCTATCCAGCAACTGGCTGAATCAGGACAATGGTGGATCACAAGTTACTAATGCATGTAATGTTCCGGCAAAAGAATATTGGACCCCTGACAATCCCACCAATAAGTATGCGCGTTTGAATGCCGTTGGTCCTAATACTGGTTTATCGGGTGGTGTAAGCAAGCTTTACAATCGCGACTTCGCCCGTCTTGATGAAATCTCTTTAGGTTACACCCTACCTCAAAAGTGGACTCATAAATATCAGATCGATAAGATTCGTGTAACTGCCAGTTGCCATAATATATGCACTTTCTCAAGCTGGGAATATGGCGATCCTGAAACTGGTGGTCTGGCAACCCGTACTTTCAATGTTGGCCTAAACATCACTCTTTAAGTTCTGAAATTCAAAATAAAAAACAATATAAAGAAATTCAAAATGAAAAAGAATATAAATAAATTGTTCAAGGGTTGCATGGTTTTCGCTTCATTAACCATGCTGGCAAGCTGTGCAGACAGCTTCCTTAAGCAAGATCCTCTATCGTTCTATGAACCAAAGACGACGTATGCTACCGAATCAGGGTTGCAAGCAGCTCTTGCTATGTGTGACTTGCATTATAAAACCATGCTTATGGATGGCAACGGGAATGTACTCCCCATTGCTTCCGTTTATATTATGAGCGACGTAGGTCTTTATGCAAAAACAGATGCCGGAGGTGGTATCATGGACGACTTTGCCAACAAGATTACTCCAACCTCAGGCATGGCCAGTGGTGGTGACTCCAACGCCATGATCCGTTTTTGGGATGAGGCATGGAATGGCATCAAGTACGCCAACACGGTTCTTTCTTACGTAGACCAGGTTCAGGGACTTGACGATGCTACACGTGACGCCTACAAAGGTCGCGCTTACTTCCACCGTGCCTATAAATACTATCATCAAGCACTTCTGTTCGGTGACATACCTCTGGTTACAAAAATTATTGAAGTACCCAAACAGAATTATAAGTCAACCAGCAAAGAAGCCATTTTTAAAATGTTGATTCACGACCTGGAATTTGCAGTAGCTCACGTTCCTTCTCAAAAGAAAATGCCTTATCTTGGTGCTGTGAATCAAGAGGCTTGTATGCAACTTCTGATTAAATGCTATCTGGTTAACGGCGATTTCAAGAAAGCTGAAGACATGGCTACCGACCTAATTGACAATCATGGACTTGCCCTTATGACTGCACCCTTCGGCACGAATGTACCTTCGGGCAATCCTACCACCTGGGCAGTACAACGCAATGTACTTTGGGATTTGCATCGCGGAGAAAATATTACCGCAGCTGCCAACAAGGAAACCATTCTTCCTATCCTGAACTACAATGACCAGAACTTTACGCAATATCTAACCATGCGTGCTTTAGGCGTTCACTGGTCTAACGGTGACATTATGGACCCAAGCGGTATAGGTTCTCCTACATACAATTGGGCTCGCACCCAAGCCGAATACAATCCACAGCTTGACTGGTTGCGTGTATTGGGTCGTGGTATCGGATGCTTCCGCACCTCTTATCACTACAACAAGACCATCTGGAAATATGATGGAGAAGTTGACACTCAGGATATGCGTCACAACCGCTCTATGGGCAATTGGGTAGAAATGGAAGACATTAAATACAATCGCCCCAACTCAAGCTTCAATGGAAAGAATATGCAGCTTTATGCAACTAACGATTACAAGGATGCAAGCGGCAAGGTAATCGTTGCCAAGGGAACTCTTTTATGTAAGGACACTATCCGTAGCTGGTTCCCTATACCTCTGTATAAAATGTACATTCTCGACGTAGCTGCTGAGGAAAACAAGGGAGCCAATCAATTCAACGGAGCTACCAAAGGCACTTATTGCTCTAACGGAAATATGTACCTCTTCCGCCTTGCTGAAACTTATTTACTCCGTGCAGAAGCGAGGTTCTATCAGGGAAATGCCACAGGTGCAGCTCAGGATGTGAATGTCATTCGTAGTCGTGCCAATGCCAAGAAAATGTTCACAACCGTGACAATCGGCGACATATGTGATGAACGCGCTCGTGAACTCTACATGGAAGAATGGCGTCAACCCGAGCTTACCCGTATTTCATGGTGTCTTGCCAAGAGCGGAAAAGCCGACGAATGGGGCAATACTTACGACGTAAACACATGGGATAAGCAAAGCGGTACCGACCTCAATGGCGGAAGCTATTGGTTTAAGCGCCTCACCCGCTATAGCATTTTCAACCATGGCACGATCCTTTCAAAGGTTAATCTGAACTATCAGGTTGACAAGCACAATCTTTTCTGGCCCATTCCTAATTCTGCCATTACAGCCAACATTGGGGCCAAACTCAGCCAGAATTACGGCTATGACGGCTATGATGCCAGCACACCCAAATGGGCAACATGGGAAGAAGCTGTAGCCGACGAAGACAAGACAAACTAAGTGTTCTTGAGAGATTATCCGGCACTTAAAGGTAACCGGATAATCTCTTTTTTCAGAAAACAAAATTTTATATAAAGTATTAGTATTAGCAAAAAAGATTGTGTTTCTTCGCATTTTTATATGCGAACTGATTTTAGACGGCGGAAATGCATGCCATGTTCCGCACCCTTCATAGTGATTGATTTGCAGAAAAAAGCTCAACCACAGAACCCTATTTAGACAATGATATTAAACAGACCCATCAGCATTCTTCTTTTTTTTATAAGTCTTGTAGCTGTTGCTAGTGCCCAGCAACGACCCGTATCAAAAAACGAAGTCATTAACATCATCAAAAAAGTAAATAATTACTGGCAAAACACGCACACGCAACCGACAAGCGCTTCCTGGGACGAAGCTGCTTATCATACCGGCAACATAGAAGCCTACAAAATCACCGGCATGGAGGCATACCGCAAATATTCCGAAGAATGGGCTGCCAATAACCAATGGAAAGGTGCAAAATCGGACGATACTTCAAAATGGAAATATACCTATGGAGAAACGGATGATTATGTACTGTTTGGCGATTGGCAAGTCTGCTTTCAGGTCTATTGCGACCTGTACAAGTTAGCTCCCGACAACATGAAAATTGCCCGTGCACTCCAGGTGATGGAGTATCAGATGAGCACTCCAAATAAGGACTACTGGTGGTGGGTGGACGGCCTGTATATGGTGATGCCGGTAATGACAAAGCTGTATAAAATCACACAGAACCCACTCTATCTTGAAAAACTTTATGATTACTTCGTGTATGCAGACAGCTTAATGTTCGATTCGGAAGCAAAGTTGTATTATCGCGACGCTCGCTACGTGTTTCCTCCTCACAAAACAATAAATGGCAAGAAAGATTTCTGGGCGCGTGGCGATGGTTGGGTATTTGCCGGGCTGGCAAGAATCATCAATGATCTTCCCAAAAACTACAAACACAAAGCTCTTTTCATCAGCCGTTTCAAACAATTGGCTCAGTCTATTATCAATTGTCAACAAAAAGAAGGCTACTGGACCCGCAGTCTGATCGATCCGCAACAAGCTCCGGGGTATGAAACCAGTGGTACGGCCTTCTTCACCTTTGGACTGCTTTGGGGAATCAACAATGGCTACCTCAAGGACAAGAAATATACCTCATCGGCCTTAAAAGGATGGAACTACCTGACCAGGGTTGCACTTCAACCGTCAGGTAAAATCGGATACGTTCAGCCCATCGGAGACAAAGCGATTGCAGGTCAGGTTTTAAACGAGAATTCGACTTCTAATTTTGGTGTAGGAGCATTTCTGCTCGCTGCGTCCGAAATGGTGAAGTTCGCCAAGTAGAGATTGTCTGTGTACAACATTACAAAAAGATGCCTCAAAAGTTCAACTTACTTTTGAGGCATTTTTATGGATATTCCCCGAAGAATTCATTTCTTAATAATAAACAGAAAATTAGATGTTTGATCCAAAACAACAGAAATTTACTATTGAAGGAAAAACATCCGGCAGATCATACTCGGCCTTTATTCTATACACAACGCTTTATTTTCTTCGCGAATCCGTATCACCAACATCACCATATTGAGAATGGTAAACGCTACTGCCGTGAAATACAAATGGAATACAAGAGGAATCACAGCAATTTCAGCAATCACAATTATATAATTCGGATGTGCCAGATATGCATATAGTCCGTTCTTCTTCAATGGAACTCCCGGTATGCGATAAATTTTTGTATTCCAGAATTTCCCCAGTGATGACACCACCCATATTTTCAATACAACTAGCACAAAATAGAATATCAGGACGAACCGGCTGTAACCTACCGGTTGTCGGGTATAATATTCGACAAGCAATGAGACGATAAACAGAATATGCAGCATTACCATAAACGGATAATGCTTACGTCCATATTCAACCGCTCCATTTTTCAATAACCATCTTGCATTCTTATGCGAAAGCCAAAGCTCTCCAAGACGCAAACAGATGAGGAATGAAATGAATAGTACAAATACCATGCTAGTTTTTTTTCATTTGAAGTAAAACCATTTCGCTTGAAAATCCCGGTCCCATAGCCAACATTAAGCCGTAACCGGTTGTAAATCCTTTCGAAAAGCATCGTTCTAATACGTACATGACGGTGGCACTTGACATGTTGCCATAATCTCTCATCACTTTGCGCGTATTGTTCAGGCAACTACCTTCCAAAGAAAGTGCTTCTTCGTAAGCCGTTAAAACCTTTGTTCCTCCGGGATGAAAAATAAAGTTCCTAATATCAGAGAGCTGCAATTTATGTTTTGACAAAAAAGAGTCAACATCATCCTTGATATTCTGAGAAATGATGTCCGGAATACTTTTAGAAAACAGGACTTTCATTCCTTTGTCAAGAAATTCCCAGCCCATCACGTCAAGCGAATCATAATACAAATTACTTTGAGATGCAAGAAATGTAATGGCATTTTTGGTTTTGTTTGTCCGGTTATCGCCGGTAATTATACAAGCAGCAACGCCGTCCGAGAATAGACTTGATCCGACAAAATTACTTTTACTGAAATCGCTTTGCAAGAACGTCAACGAGCATAATTCAACCGTTAAAAATAAAACCACGGCATCTGGATTTTCTCTTGCCACGATGCTCGCTTTTGCAAATCCGGAGACACCCCCTCCGCATCCCAACCCAAAAACGGGAATGCGATTTATATTTCGGTTAAGCCTCATTTTATTGATAATAAGAGCATCTAAACTCGGAGTAGAAAGTCCTGTGGTAGACACCAAGATAAGATCCGTGATTTCTTCTTTTGCAATTTGAGCAGAGGCAATACAAGATTCAATTGCTTGCACAGAATAATCGAGCGAGATACGAATATATTCTGCATTTTGCTCTTCAAAAGTGTGTGCGTCAGAATAATAGGGAAATGGCTTACACAAATTCCGGATATCTATTTCGGTATGATCAAAAATACTCAATAGTTTATCCATGTGCGGAAAAGAGGGAGCAAATACTTCTTTGGCAAATTGTTTGACTTCCTGTTGCTTTGTGCTGAATGGAAAACGGGTTTTCGATATGGCTGCTAATGTAGGCATGTTGCAAATGTTTATGAATGTAGGAAAGATTTGTCAAGTTAAAACTATCAGGGCTATCCGAGATTTTACATAAACTGTCAACTACAGGATTCTAGCCTATACTTGAATCCCGTTTTCAAATATAGTAAGAAACTGGTTAAAAATCAACCCCCTGTTTCAGATTGGCTGATTCCAACTATCTTCTATTTCAGAGATTAACAGATACACTGCCTTATCCAGGGTATCTTCATTAGGAAGCTGGGCTTGGTAACTTTTTGTTCTCACAAAGTCACTAAGTCCAATCGGTATAATGTCTATTTTCTAAAAGACACTTTCATGGTCCATCAATTTACGGCTTATTTCAGATTGGCTTCTCTGTATTCACTCGGACTCATATTAAATTCAGACTTAAAGCTCCGACTAAAATATTTAGGATCATTAAAACCAAGCACATACGCAATCTCCGAAACAGGATTGGTTGTAGTAACCAACATACGACATGCGTGTTTCAGACGAATGCTTCTTATGAACTCGCCTGGAGCGAGATCTGTCAGTGCTTTCAGTTTACGGTGCAATGTAGATTTAGAGCTATTCATCACCTCTGCAAACTTATCAAAATCGAAATTGACATCTCCCATATTAACTTCAACTACTTCGATAGCTTTTTTCAAGAATTCTTCATCGAGAGAACCATAATTCATGGAAGAAACCTCAACATCCCTGTTCTCCTTGAAATAAGAGATCGATTGCTTCCTTCTTTTTATAAGATTGGTTACCCTTGCTTCAAGAACGTTCAGATCAAAAGGCTTGGGCATGTATGCATCCGCTCCTGCATTGAAGTAGTCAATCTGATCGTCAGATGAAATTTTTGCCGTCAACAACAAAACTGCTATATGGCTGGTAGATACATCCGTTTTAATTGCCTTACAAAGCTGCAAACCATCCATCACGGGCATCATCACGTCCGAAATAACCAAATCAATCTGATTCTCTTTTATTACCTGTAACGCTTCCATACCATCATTTGCAGAGAATACATGAAATAGCGGTGAAAAATGAGCTACAATAATCTGTTTAAGCTCTTTGTTATCTTCAACCACTAGTATAGAAAAATCTGCCCTTTCCGCAGAAGTGTTCTCTGGCATTTGAGTCTCCTCAACATATTCCGCATCCGGACCGGACTCAGCACTCTCTCCCACTGCATTTTCCAGATACAATTCTTCCGGCAAATAAGCTTCTTTAGATATTGGAATCTGCAATGTGAATGTTGTTCCCTTATTCAACTCACTGGTTACACTTACTTCTCCATTATGAATTTCGACCAACTCTTTAACCAGAGACAAGCCAATACCATTGCTCTTACTCTGATCTGAAGTGTTACTGATAAAGAAACGGGAAAACACATGGGGCAAATCTTCGGAACTTATCCCTATGCCGGTATCACTTACCGACAACGCAAGATAAGAGACTCCTTCTTTTTCCGAAAATTCAAGTCCAACAATAATAGTACCTCCGGATGGAGTAAACTTGAATGCATTTGACAAGAGATTATATAAAATCTTATCCAGCTTATCCTTATCAAACCATGCGTTGTACTTATCGTATTCACTCTGAATGCTAAAACTAATATTCTTTTCTGCGATAAGAGGCTGAAAATTAGAATAAGAAAGTTCCCGAACAAACGTCACAACATCAGATTCCTGTACCTTGAGCTTCAGATTTCCCGTTTCTATTTTTCTGAATGCGAGAATTTGATGTATCAGCCTTTTTAACCGATTCACATTCGACTTCACCAACTCTGCCTTGGGCTTATCCGAAGTCATTAATTTCTTTTCTATTTCGTCCGCCAACAAAGCAATAATGGTAAGAGGCGTCAATAAATCGTGCGAAATATTGGTAAAATAGCGCAATTTGGTTTGAGCCAGTTCTTCTGATTTTTCTTTTTCAATGCGGGAGATTTTCAATTCATTACGTAAACGCACCCTGTTGATAATAAACCAAGCTATTCCCGAAAGGAAAATAAGGTAAAGCAAGTAAGCCCACCATGTCAAATAAAATGGTGGACGCTTGATAATGGTAAGCGTTGACACCTGATTACTCCATTGTCCGTTTTCATCCGTAGCTTTCACTTCAAAGACATACTTTCCGGAAGGCAGATTGGTATAATTCACATAACGCCGGCTACTGCCGGGATATACCCAATCTTTATCAACGCCAATGAGTCGGTAAGCATACTGGATTTTGTCAGCAGCAGAATAATTCAGCGATGAAAATTCAAGACTTAAATTGTCATCATTGGGTTTCAGTATGATCTTGTTGTTTTTAAAATCGAAGCGGGAATCGTCTGCCATGTCAAATATCGACTGGTCATTTATATCAATATTGGTGATCTTCACTTTAGCAGTCGATGTCAAATAGCGATTTGCCGGTGTTGGGGTGAACAAACAAAAACCTTTATTGCCACCAAACAACATCTGCCCGTTCTGAAGTTTTAGAGCCGCGCTTTTTGAAAACGAGCTAACCAAAATACCATCGGTAGAAGTGTAATACATTGACACATGATTCTGCGGATTATACCTGATAATTTTCTTGGTCGTTGAAATCCATAGCAAGCCATAATCGTCTTCTATTATATCCAGAATAGCATCTTCTGTAATACCGTATTTATAACTTATATCAACCATCTTACCAGAAGATTGAGTATATTGATAAATACTACCTTCCCTACTTCCAAGGTAAACATTTCCTGACTTACTGCAACACACAGACTGAATAGAGTTGCTTTGCAGATTACCTGTTTTTTCGCTAAAATTATCGATACTAATCAAAGAATGTTTGGATTCATTCATCCGGACACGGAAAGCACCTTGCCTCTCTGTTCCGACCCAGATATTACCTTTATTATCTCCGGCCAAGTTTATTATATTGGTAATCTTGTTACTTACCAGCATGACTTTCCCATCGGGAGGCCGCTTATATAATCCCTGATCAAATCCAATCCAAACGTTACCAAAAACATCTTCATACAAACAATTGATTGTTGAGCTATTGTTCTTATCAATGGTAATAGTCTGAATTTGATTCTGATTAACACCATGACCTTCAGGCAAAATATAAAAATCGTGACTACCTTCTTTTAAAAACCACACTGCGTGCTGACTCTTCACATAATACATCACTTGGATATTTTCATTGCCTGAAAAAAACGGAATAGAAACCTTGTCGAGCACGCCAGTCATTTTATTTAACCGATAAATTCCAAGTCGATCGATTACCAGATAAAGAATATTCGCATCAGATTCGCATACATGATATACATTGGGAGGATAACCCAGTTTGCTTGTTAAGACTGCCAGATCATTTGTCTGAAAATTATTATTGTTAAAATCCAACTTATAAATTCCTTCGCCTACCGATCCCAACCACAAACTACCATGTAAATCATCAATTATTTCATGAAAAAGTTTATTGGAGGATTCCCTAAACATTGTCTTCCGGGTTATGATATTAAACGTTGTATTGTTTACCTGAGATAAAACATCCAGCCCAGAGAAAGAGATAATCCAGAAATTTCCAGATTCAGAATCCTGTATCATTCGGTATATTATATTATTTACGTTAACAGGCTTGCCATCTTTGTAGAATGAAACAGGAGTATATGGATGCTGAATGCTTTTCGGATCAAAAGCATACATACCATCTCCCCAGGTAAATACCCAGTAATGATGGTTTTTATCCTCCAGTATTTTAAAAGGATTATTCGCCTTTCCAACAGGAGGATACGCTTTAAAAGTATCCTTATCTGGCTGATACTGCGCCAGTCCTCCACTCCAGAAGGTAGCCCATATGTTTCCTTCTAAATCCTGAGATATCGTCATCGTACTGTTAGATGGTGTTTTTGAGATCGGAGATCCATTCTGATACAAATGAATACGAAGGTCTGAGTCTACCCGTACAATTCCTTTTGAACCTGTTGCAATCCAGATATTCCCTTTTTTATCGATGCATAAATCGGAGATTCTGTCGCGACCAATGACAGGATGGTTGAAAGGTTTGATCGAATAAGTCTGTTTATCTAATATATTGATTCCTTCATTTGTCCCTATCCACAAACGATGCTGATTATCTTCCACCAAACAACGAATATTGTTATTGGTCAATTTATTGTGATTTGCTGTATTTGAACGAAAAATTGCAATCCGGTAACCATCAAAACGACATAAGCCGTCTCTGGTTCCAAACCACATAAATCCTTCTTTGTCCTTATAAATACACTGAACGGAATTCGAAGGAAGTTGATCATTGTATTGAAATAGCTTGAATTGAGAGTTCTGTTCGCTACCTGTCACATGATAAGACAAGGACAATAAGAAAACAAGAAAAGCAAGGAGAAAGCGTGGTTTCATGTGTTCAAAATTATTTATCAAGGTCACCCGGAGTCAAAATCAGCAAACGACGTAACGTTCTCAACACGTTAATATTCGTCTGCTCACAATCACAATATTCGACAATCAGCTTAACATTGAATTCTGAGTACTGATGAGCTGTTGCAAATTAGAAATTTAACTGCAGTAATATACAATATACAAAGCAATACGACCTTCAGATAAAGGCTTACCATGCTTGGGCTTATTGTAATTTATTACTCCGCAAATATACGACAAAAAGACCACCCAAAACCGAAGCCAAAGATTACAGCATCAAAGATCGCATACTCTATCTCATCGGAGTCTCTGTTTGTATTAAGTGAAAATCATGGACAAACCCGCTTTATTTTCTTTGAGGGGGAGGAGGATTTGAATTGCAAAAAAGTAAAAATTAACTCTTCATACGGCATTCAAATCTCAACCCGGGTATTTGCACTCGAAAAAATAACTATATCAGGATGACTTTAAGATTTACCTTTTATTATTTAGACAATGATTTTAAAAGTCATCCGGCTACCAAGCAAATGTTAATTATATCAACAGCACTGAATTTCATGCATTTGCAATAAAGAATCCAAAAGGGCTTTGCAAAGCAATCGAGAAATGCCATTAAACTTAACAAATAAAGAGGTTTATGAAATCGAAACGCATCCTTTTTGAATGAAAAATCCACCTCCTTTAAAGACAAACCATCTACCTTAGCGATGTTAAAATTAACCAACGAAACATACTCAAAATCAATTTCTATGCAGAACAAAACAGATTAACCTTAATCCACAACATGAAGATGGCCGCCTGCCATCCTCATATGCATTTAGTCTCAGCTAATAAATTATTCTAAAAATTAAAGACCATGAACGTCAGAAAGAAATCATTATGTCTTTTAGCTCTATTTGCATGGTTGACACCTGCACTTACGAGCCACGTGAGTACAATCACTGCTCAGAATACGTCTACTCAGCAAAAAAAGGAAAGCATTTCCGGTAAAGTGAAAGACACAAAAGGAGAAACCCTGATTGGGGTTAGTGTCAAAATTAAAGGCTCCAACGTGGGCACAATTACTGATGCAACCGGAAGTTTCACGCTTAAAAATGTCCCATCATCAGCCATTCTTGAATTTTCCTACATTGGGATGAATCCGATAGAGGTTGCCGTTGGTAACCGCACTTCAATCAATGTAACCCTCGAAGAAAAAACCGTGGGTATGAACGAAGTGGTAGTAGTTGGCTTTGGAACACAAAAGAAAGTAAACCTTACCGGTTCAGTGGGTACTGTTGATGCAAAAGCACTGGAAGCCCGCCCGGTACAAAATGCCGTACAATCTCTGGAAGGGATGGTAGCCGGTTTGAACATTTCACAAAATCAGGGTATGCTTGAAAGTAAACCCAGCGTGAATGTACGCGGACTTGCCACCATCGGCACTGGATCCTCCGGCAGCCCGTTAATTTTAATAGACGGGATGGAAGGTGACCTTAGTGCTATTAACCCTCAGGATATTGAAAACATCTCGGTATTGAAAGATGCTGCTGCCTCTTCAATTTATGGATCAAGAGCGCCTTTCGGTGTTATTTTGGTCACTACAAAAAAAGGAAAACAAGGAAAAATCAGTATTAATTACAGCAACAATTTCAAAACCAGTTCCCCTGTCCTACTTCCTCACATGATGGATTCGTACACTTTTGCTCTCTATTTTAACGAAGCGTCAAAGAACAGCGGATCCAGTCCTTTCTTTGACGATGCATGGTTAAAACGCATCAAAGATTTTCAGGACGGCAAGCTTATCGGATCGAACGGCCTGCCTGTCACCTCGGTACCGAATGGTTCACACTGGGCTGATTATGGCGGCGGCAATGACAACATCGACTGGTATAAAGCTGTTTACAAAAGCTCAGCCCCTTCGCAGGAACATAACTTCAGTGTTTCCGGCGGAAATGAGTCGACAAAATACTATTTTTCTGGCAACTACCTTGATCAGGATGGCTTCATGAGATTTGGAGGCGACCATTTCTATCGTTATACCGCTACAGGAAAAATCGAAACCAAACTGGCTCCATGGGTGACGTTAGGATACAACACACGTTGGATCAGACAGGATTATCAGAGACCTTCATCATTAGGTGATGGTTTATTCTCTGATCTTGCTCGTCAGGGCTGGCCTATTCTTCCATTATACGATCCGAATGGTTATTTATTCTCATCCCCTTCCCCCGCATTGGCATTAAGAGATGGCGGACGTGACAAGACGCAGGAAGACTGGCTGTATCAACAGGCTAAGATTGTATTGGAACCTGTAAAAGGCTGGATTACTACCGGAGAATTTAACTATAAAACCGATGATCAGTTCAGACATTGGGATACCCAAAAAACATACAATCACGACGTCAATGGCAATGCTTATGCCTACAACACTTACTCCGGAGTACATGAAGGTGCATACCGTACAAATTATTACAATGTCAACCTATTTTCTGAATACACTAAAGAGTTAAAAGGTGGACACACTCTAAAAGGATTAGTCGGATTCCAGTCTGAAATGAATCAATATCGCGATTTAACTGCCGACAGACAAGGCATTGTCGTGGCTGATCTTCCTACGTTAAATACTACAAACGGTATAGATGCCAGTGGCAAAACGGCAGCACCTTCTATTTCAGGAAACTACTACAACTGGTCTACTGCCGGTTTCTTTGGCCGCTTGAATTACGATTACCAGGGTCGCTATCTGGTAGAAGCCAATATGCGTTATGACGGCACTTCGCGTTGGAGAGCCGACAAACGATGGAACTGGTTCCCATCATTTTCAGCTGGTTGGAATATCGCACGGGAATCATTCTGGAAACCCTTTGCAGACTATGTTTCCACCTTTAAGCTAAGAGCTTCTTACGGATCGTTGGGAAATCAGAATACTGTTGATTCAAATGGAAATCTTTTGCCATATCCTACTTATCAGACAATGCCAATCGGTACTGCAAACGGATCTTGGTTAATAAACGGAGTACAACCGAATACATCTTCCATTCCTGGTATCATTAGCGCGGCTCTTAGCTGGGAAAAAATCCGTACATGGAATGCCGGATTAGACATTGCAGCTCTTAATAACCGTTTGAATGTTTCACTTGACTGTTATATCCGCTATACCAATGATATGGTGGGAGATGGCGTAGAATTGCCGGCAACATTAGGAACCAGTGTTCCCAAAACCAACAACACCGACCTTAAAACACAGGGTTTCGAACTGGAAGTAAGCTGGAAAGACAGACTCGCAAATGGTCTTGGCTATGGAGTAAAAGTACTGTTATCTAACTCGACATCAAAAATAACCCGGTATGCCAACCCAACGGGAACACTCGATAAATATTACGCCGGAGAAACTTACGGAGAAATCTGGGGGTATACAACCAAAGGCATTGCAAAATCGGATGATGAAATGAATGCTCATTTAGCAACTCTTGCTAATGGAGGTCAGAATGCATTAGGATCCAACTGGAAAGCCGGTGATATTATGTATGCCGACATCAATGGTGACGGTAAAATTGACAATGGCGCCAATACAGTTAGCAATCACGGAGACTTGAAGGTTATCGGTAATAAGACTCCAAAATTACCTTTTGGTGTAGAACTGACTGCCGACTGGAAAGGGTTTGACTTCAGAGCATTCCTCCAGGGTGTAATGAAGAGAGATTATTTCGCAGATAGTTACTTCTTCTGGGGTGCATGGAAGTGGGGAATCTGGTGGTCAACCGGATTAAAAGAACAACTCGATTATTTCCGTGGTGATGCTAACAATCCATTGGGACAAAATCTGAACTCTTATTATCCACGTCCTTTATTCGGAGATGGAAAGAACCAACAGTGTCAGACAAAATATCTGCTAAACGCTGCTTATGTACGTTTGAAGAACCTCCAGTTAGGTTATACTCTTCCCCGCGCAATTACCGAAAGAGTTGGTATTCATAAGTTGAGAGTGTATGTATCGGGTGAAAACCTGCTCACATTCACAAACATGCCTAAAATGTTTGATCCTGAAACCGTAGATGGCGGAGTATCCTGGATGGTTGGTAATGCCTATCCATTGTCCAGAGTATTTTCCGGAGGTTTGAGTGTTAATTTCTAAAATCTTACAATCATGAGAAATAAAATTTTATATACAATAATTGCCGGAGCAGCTTTGCTGCTGGGTTCTTGTAATAATTTTCTCGACCAACAACCTGTTGCGTCTATTACACCCGAAAATTATTTAAATGAAGAATCACAATTAGCTTCATACAGTGTAAATCTGTTTTCTGTTTTTCCAACACATGGAAATTGGTCATTCGGTACTTTTGGTATTGATGCAGCAACCGACAATATGACCGGTATGACCTATGACAACAAATACGTTCCCGGCCAATGGAAAGTAGGTCAAACAGGCGGTGACTGGGATTTCAGCAACATCCGCAGTTGTAACTATTTCCTCAACAATGTGGAGCCCAAACGAAAAGCTGGTTTGTTATCAGGTTCGAATGCAAACATTAAGCATTATATCGGCGAAGTTTATATGATCAGAGCGTTTGTCTATTTTGATAAACTCCAGAAATTAGGCGATTTTCCGATTATCAAATCTGTATTGCCCGACGAATGGCAGACTCTGACTGAAGCCAGTAAACGTCAGCCGTGCAATGAAGTAGCCCGCTTTATCATTCAGGATCTTGATTCGGCAATTAATCTGATGCAAACAACAGCTCCTGACGGCAAGAAAAACCGTCTCTCTAAATACTGCGCTTATCAGTTAAAATCGCGTGTTGCATTATTTGAAGCCACATGGTTGAAATATTTCAAAGGGACAGCATTTGTACCCAATGGCACCGGATGGCCGGGAGCATCCAAAGATTACAATAAAAATTATCAATACCCTTCGGGTAGCATCGACAATGAAATTAACTGGTTCCTCGATCAGGCAATTGCTTCGTCGCAACAAGTAGCTGACAACGTTACGCTTGTAAACAACACTATGACGGCAGAAACAGAAACAGGCAAAGCATTTAGCGTAGCTTGCGATGCGAATCCTTATTGTAAGATGTTTGCCGATGTTGACATGTCAACCTACAGCGAAGTACTTTTCTGGAGACAATACAGCAAAGGACTGGGAATTACCCACAATGTGCCTGTTTACGAACAAATTGGCAACGATGGAGTTGGAACTACAAGAGGGATGGTTGACGGATTCTTGATGAAAAACGGACTTCCGATCTATGCTTCCGGTTCTGGTTATCTAGGAGATGACAGTGCTGCAGTAGCAAAAACCAACAGAGACGGACGTTTGTGGTTATTCCTGAAAACTCCAGGCCAGGTTAATGTTTTATATACAAATTCTTCAGGAGATCATGCGACACCGATTGAACCAATACCTATGATACTTGTTTCTACTCCGGAACAAAAGTATAACACCGGATATGCTATCCGCAAAGGATTAAACTATGATCAGGCACAATGTGCTAACGGCGGTGGCTATACTGGCGCTATTGTTTTCCGTGCGGTAGAATCTTATCTCAACTATATTGAAGCTTACTACGAAAGATATGGAAGTCTGAATAGTAAAGCTCAGGCTTACTGGCAGGCAATCAGAAACCGTGCAGGCGTTGATCCTGATTACAATAAAACAATTGCAGCAACAGACATGAGTCAGGAAGCAAAAAATGACTGGGGTGCTTATTCTGCCGGAAGTTTTGTTGACAAAACTCTGTACAATATTCGTCGTGAACGTCGATGTGAATTAATGGCCGAAGGTTTGCGATGGATGGATCTGAAACGCTGGAGAGCATTGGATCAGATGATTACAACTCCATACCACATTGAAGGCTTTAAGCTTTGGGGACCAATGCAAAGCTGGTATACTGCAGGAACTCTGAAATATGGTATTGGCGATGCAAGTAACGTTTCGTCTCCTACATTAAGTCAGTATTTGCGTCCTTACGAAATGACCACGACATCACTGGCTTACAATGGATACAAATGGGCTATGACCCACTATCTGAGTCCTATTGCCATTCAGCATTTTCTGATTACATCCAAAGATGGTTCGGATGTTACTACATCTCCGATTTATCAGAATCCGGGATGGTCGACCACTGCTAATACCGGAGCTCTAAATTAATCCGGCAACCAAAATTATTGCTTAATAGGTTTAGTTCAACCCATCCTGGGTACCACTCAGGATGGGTTTTTATTCTTACTTTCAGTTAATAGATTATCTATCAAGTGTTTTTACCAACAAAAAAAACACCCCGTGAAGCATGAAATTCAAATTATTTATTCTTACGTGCCTTCTTATTGTATTTGCGCATAAATCCAATGCTCAGCTTTCATTTGGAGATCCGGTGAAAATCAATAACAATTGGCAGTTTCATTTAGGAGATTGTGACGCACTCAAAGCTGACACTTCTACTTCATGGAAAACACTGGACTTGCCTCACGACTGGAGCTCTGAAGGTGAATTGAGTCCTTCTTTAGCAAGCTGTACCGGCTATTTGCCCGGTGGGACAGGATGGTATAAAAAAGAACTAGAAATTCCGGAAAACAAAGCCGGCAAAAAAATTTACCTCTATTTTGAGGGAGTTTACAATCACAGTGAAGTTTACATCAACGGCCATCTGCTTGGCAAACGTCCGAACGGTTACGTTTCATTTGCTTACGATGCCACACCATTCATTCATTTCGGAAGTAAAAACACGATTGCAGTCCGGGTAGACCACAGCAAATCTGCCGATTCCAGATGGTATACCGGATCCGGGATTTACAGGAATGTCTGGCTAATCTATGCCAATCCTTTACATTTTACACAATGGGGAATTACCTGTGAGACAAAGGAATCAAATACAAAAGAAGCATTTCTCCAAATCAAATCCGGGATAGAGAATAACTCCAAAAGTTTGGCAAACCTCACGCTAAACATCCGTCTGATCAATAAAGATGGTAAAATTGTTGCAAATAAGTCCGACAAGATGGCTATTGCCTCCGAGACTCACAAAACCGACACCATAGATCTGAAGATTGAAAACCCTGCTCTGTGGAATCTTGACCGCCCTTATCTTTATACGTTAGAAGTCTCTATAAAACAAGACAATAAAATCCTCGATCAAACTACCCTCCCCGTCGGAATCCGCAATTTCACCTTCGATCCGAACAAAGGATTTACATTAAACGGTCAATGGATGAAACTGAAAGGAGTATGTATTCATCATGATGCAGGTGTATTGGGCGCTGCCGTTCCGAAAGAGGTATGGGAAAGAAGGCTTACCACATTAAAGCAGATGGGATGTAATGCCATCCGTTTGAGCCATAACCCGCAGGCACCTGAATTGTATGATTTATGCGACAAGCTTGGTTTTTTGGTGATGGATGAAGCTTTCGACGAATGGGAATCTCCGAAACGTAAGTGGCTTACCGGCTGGAATAACGGAACGCCCGGTTACGAAGGATCCTACGAATTTTTCAACGAATGGAGCGAGCGTGATTTACAGGACATGATATGCCGTGACAGAAACCACCCCTCCATTTTTGCATGGAGCATCGGTAACGAAGTGGACTATCCCAATGATCCTTATACCCACCCCATACTTAACGGAGCAACTATCAACCAGCCAATGTATGGAGGCTATATGCCGGATCATCCGGCTGCCGAACGCCTCGGTGCAATTGCCAAACGATTAGCTTCCATTGTAAAAAAATACGACACTTCCCGTCCCGTAACGGCCGCTCTTGCTGGCGTTATCATGTCAAACGAAACCGAATATCCTTCTGCATTGGATATTACGGGGTATAACTATACAGAGAACCGCTATGCTCAGGATCATCAAAAGTACCCTACCCGCGTTATTTTCGGTAGTGAAAACGGACAAGGTTTTAATGAGTGGAAAAGTGTAAAAGACAACGATTATATTTTCGGACAATTCTTATGGTCTGGCATTGACTATCTGGGAGAAGCGGGAACCTGGCCTTCGAGAGGACTCGGAACCGGTCTGCTCGACTTTGCCGGGTTCATGAAGCCCTGGGCATATTTCCGCCAATCCCTGTGGAGTTCCACACCAATGATTTACATAGGCACACAACGCATTTCAAAAACAAAAGCAACAGGTGACCCATGGCATGTATGGAATTATTCTACAGGAGATTCTGTCAGAGTTGTCTGTTTTACCAATACAGCAAAAGCTCAATTATTTGTGAACGGGAAAGTCATTGGTAATAAACAGGTTTACAATGATCAGACCGGAATAATAACATGGGATATTGCTTATCAGAATGGAAAACTGGAAGCTGTCGGCTATGACAAGAGCGACAATCCTGCATGCCGGGATAGTATTATCACGGCACAAGCTCCGTATGCCATTATCGCCAAACCGAACAAAAACACGCTGAATGCCGATCAGGATCTGGCTCAGATTGAAATTCAAGTTGTTGACAAAAACAACAATCCGGTAACATTGGCTGAGAATGAAATTACTTGTCAGACAAGTAGCAATGTGAAATACCTGGGTATGGAAGCCGGGAATAACAGAGATATGACAAATTACAAGAGTAGCAAAAGAAAAACATTTCATGGAAGGCTTCTGTGCTACATTGAAAGTCAGAATAAAAAGGGGAAAGCTGTGATAAAATTTACTTCACCCGGACTACTATCGGCAAAAACAGAGATAGAAATCAGGTAACTCAGAAACCCAACATCGTGCGTTTCCTATTGCATTGCACGATATTGGTGATTCAGGCAGCACTTCTACGGCTCAATAAATCAGGATTTGCCCATCTTTCGTACCCTTTTTGAACGAAAATCACCCCTACAAAGTGACGTTAATCCTGTAAATTCGCAATGTAAAAAACAACAATTTAAAGATACTATGACCACACAAGAACTTAAAACCTCATTTGAAAATCTTTATCAGGCTTCAGCCGAAGCTATCTACTTTTCTCCCGGACGTGTCAATCTGATTGGTGAACACACCGACTATAACGGCGGCTATGTTTTCCCCTGCGCTCTGAGCTTTGGCACGTATCTATTGCTTCGTAAAAACGGGCAAAACGTCGTTAATTTCCGCTCACTCAACCAGCCGGAAGTAACTTCGCTCTCTTTCGATCAGCTAACTACCCGCCTTGAAAATTCATGGGTAAACTATCCGCTGGGGGTAATTGCTCAGTTTATCAAACGAGGTGTAAAATTTGACACCGGCCTCGATATTCTGATCTGGGGCAATGTACCCAACGGAGCAGGTCTCTCTTCGTCGGCTGCCCTTGAAGTGGTAACAGCTTACGCTCTGAACGATTTGCTGGGTACTGGCTATGACCGCACGGAACTGGCTAAAATCGGTCAAAAAGCCGAACATGAATTCGCTTTGGTGAACTGCGGCATTATGGATCAGTTTGCCAGTGCCAACGGCAAAAAAGATCATGCCATTTTCCTCGATTGCAATACCCTCGAATTTGAACTGGTGCCGGTAAAACTGGAAGGTGTAAAAGTGTTGATATCGAACACCCATAGTCCGCACAAACTGGATTCGGGAGCCTACAATCAACGCGTTGCCGAATGCAAAAAAGCAGTTGAACTTATTTCCATGGTTCGCCCTGTCAACTATCTTGCCGAATTGACCGAAGCCGATTTCAAAGCTGTCGAATCAGCTCTGGAAAGCGACCCCGTAGCACACAAACGTGCCCGTCACGTAGTAGCTGAAGTACAACGTACCACCGATGCTGTGAAAGCGCTAAAAGCCGGAGAAATTGAAGAGTTCGGTAAAATGATGAATGCTTCGCACGTTTCTCTGCGCGACGACTACGAAGTGACCGGTCTGGAACTGGACACTATGGCCGAAGAAGCATGGAAAATCCCCGGCGTAATTGGTTCCCGCATGACCGGCGGTGGTTTTGGAGGTTGCACTGTAAGCTTGGTAAAAGAGGAAGCCATCGATACATTTATTGAACAAGTCGGGGCTGCCTACAAAGCAAAGACAGGCATCGCTCCTGATTTCTATGTTGCCGAAATAGGCGACGGAGCAAGCAAATTATTCTGATTAAACAGCTCAAATCATATTCAAACAAACGACACTTATCATAAACAAGAGGATGTTTCAAAAGGGATATTGATTTTGTAATAACTTACGAATCGAAAGTGGATCATTGTTCGTTTTTTACCCCAACCCCTGAAGGGGCTATAAATCTGCTATTTTTATTGGCGTGAAAGTCCCCTTCAGGGGAACCGCAGATCAGCGAAGCTAATTAGGGGTATAAAAATGAGATTGCCTTTCTGTTTATATGTTTATTATTAGCTACATTGCCTTTTCAGACAACCTCTTGTTTGAATCAGACTGACTTACAAATGAAGCCTACATTATTTATTTTGGCGGCAGGCATGGGAAGCCGCTACGGAGGTCTCAAACAACTCGACGGACTGGGGCCAAACGGAGAAACCATCATGGATTATTCGGTGTATGACGCTGTTAAAGCCGGATTCGGCAAAATAGTATTCGTCATCCGTCATCATTTCGAAAAAGATTTTCAGGAACAAATTATACCCCGCTACAAAGATTTAATCCCTGTGGAAGTTGTCTTTCAGGAAATAGAATATGTACCTGCCGGAATCGATTACAACCAGGAACGCTCCAAGCCATGGGGCACCAACCATGCCCTGTTAATGGGAAAAGAGGTTATTAATGAACCATTTGCCATCATCAACGCCGATGACTTCTACGGTCGGGAATCATTTCAGGTGCTGGCTGACTTTCTGGTTTCGGTCGCCGGCAAAAAGAATGAATATTGTATGGTAGGTTACCGTGTCGGCAACACTTTGTCCGAAAGCGGAGCTGTAAGCCGTGGTGTTTGCGCAACCGACGAAAACGGGTACCTCACTTCGGTAGTTGAACGCACACATATCGAAACCAGAAACGGGAATATTTTTTATCTGAACGAAGGAGGCGATAAACATTCGCTGGAATTCAACACTCCCGTATCGATGAACATGTGGGGCTTTACGCCGGACTATTTTGCCTATTCCGAAGAAAGTTTCAAGAATTTTCTTGTTTCCAAAGGACAGGAACTGAAATCGGAATTCTACATTCCCACCGTTGTTAACGAGTTGATTGTTGCCGGGAAAGCAAGCTGCAAAGTATTGGACACTCCTTCGCGTTGGTTCGGTGTTACCTACTCTGAAGATCGTCCTCAGGTAGTTCAAAAAATCAAAGACCTGATTGCACAAGGTATTTATCCTGAAAAATTATGGGCTAAATAAACAAAGATTCTATGAAGAAAATCATCGTAACGGGAGGTGCCGGATATATCGGCTCGCACACAGTGGTTGAGTTACAACAGGCCGGCTTTGAGGTGCTTATCATTGACAACCTCTCAAATTCAAGAATAGAAGTCATTTCCGGCATTGAAAAGATAACCGGTATCCGTCCGCATTTTGAAAATCTGGATTGCCTTGACTATATCGGGTTAGACAAATTCCTTAAAAAACACGAGGGAGTGGAAGCGATCATTCATTTTGCAGCCAGTAAGGCCGTGGGTGAATCGGTTGAAAAACCTTTGTTGTATTACCGCAACAACCTGGTATCGTTGATGAATTTACTGGAACTGATGCCTGTACACGGTATTAAAAACATTGTATTTTCATCATCCTGTACCGTTTACGGACAACCCGACGAACTCCCTGTTTCCGAAAATGCGCCCATCAAACCGGCACTTTCACCCTACGGGAATACCAAACAGGTTTGCGAGGAAATCATTCGCGACACCTTGCATGCAAGTAAAAACATGAAAGCTGTGTTGTTGCGTTATTTCAATCCGATCGGGGCTCATCCTTCGGCATTGATTGGAGAATTGCCCAACGGCGTACCCAACAATCTGGTGCCGTTTATTACGCAAACCGCTATCGGATTACGCAAACAACTGAGTGTTTTTGGTAACGATTACAATACTCCTGACGGTTCATGTATCCGCGACTATATCAACGTGGTGGATCTGGCCAAGGCACATGTAACAGCTATGAAACGCTTACTCGAAGACAAGAGTGACGAATCTGTCGAGGTTTTCAATCTGGGTACGGGACGCGGCCTGTCAGTACTTGAAATCATCGATATTTTTCAAAAAGTAAACAACGTTGAAGTTCCGCACAAGATAGTCGGACGCCGGGATGGAGACATCGAAAAGGTGTGGGCCAATCCGAAAAGAGCAAATAACGTGCTCGGATGGGCAGCCGTCGAATCTATTGAAGATACCCTGCTCTCGGCCTGGGTTTGGGAAAAACGTTTAGCAGAAGAAAGAGCCAAATAAATCATTCATTTTTCTAACCATTAATAACCATTCACATCACGACTGAAACGGTCATGAAGCCTGAAACAACAATATTTTGTGTCGACAGTTCTCAGCAACATGTAGTTTTATCTGATTCAAATTTTTAGTCACAGATGAAAAAGCACCTTATTCCCTTTTTTATCATGCTATTTGCGCTAGCTTTTTCAGTATCAGCAAAAGCATCTAATGAAAACACAACCGGCACATTTACCTCCGGTCAAAACACTTTCCTGCTCAATGGTAAACCCTTTGTGGTAAGAGCAGGAGAGCTGCACTACGCCCGTATTCCAAAAGCTTATTGGGACGAACGCATCAAAATGTGCAAAGCCATGGGGATGAATACCATCTGCATTTATCTTTTCTGGAATTTTCACGAACAACAACAAGGGGTTTTTGATTTTACCGGACAAAAAGATGTAGCCGAATTTGTTCGCCTGATTCAGAAAAACGGCATGTATTGCATTTTACGTCCGGGTCCGTATGTATGTGCCGAATGGGATATGGGCGGACTGCCCTGGTGGTTACTGAAAAAACAGGATCTGAAGGTGCGTCGCATGTCGGATAACTTCTTTATGGACAGGGTTAAAATCTATCTAAAAGAAGCTGGCAAGCAACTGGCTCCGTTGCAAATTCAAAACGGAGGGCCAATCATCATGGTGCAGGTGGAAAACGAATATGGCACCTGGGGCGACGATCAGAAATACATGGAAACCATGCGCGACAATATTCGTCAGGTCGGATTCGACAAGGTTCAGCTGCTTCGTTGCGATTGGGCATCCAACTTCTTCAAATACAATCTTGAAGGAGTTGCACAGGCACTCAACTTCGGTGCCGGATCAAATATAGAAGAGCAGTTCAGTAAGTTCAAGGAGATGAATCCTACAGCACCGCTGATGTGCGGCGAATACTGGACCGGTTGGTTCGACCAGTGGGGTCGTCCACACGAAACACGCGAAGTGAGCAGTTTTATCGGCAGCCTGAAAGACATGATGGACAGAAAGATCTCTTTCAGTCTCTACATGGCACACGGAGGAACCTCTTTCGGACAGTGGGCTGGTGCCAACGCCCCGGCCTATGCACCGACCACCTCATCGTATGATTACAACGCTCCTATTGACGAGGCCGGCAATCCTACCGATAAATTTTATGCAATCCGCGATTTGCTGAAGAATTACCTTCAGGATGGTGAATCTTTGCCGGAAATTCCGCAAAATCCGGAGAAAACCATTACCATACCCGCCATTTCATTTGCTTTAACTGCCAACGTTTTCGATAATTTACCGGTTGCCAAACAGAGCGAGACGATTCAGTCTATGGAGAATTTCGATCAAGGATGGGGTTCTATTCTTTACCGAAAAACAATACCGGCTTGCAAACATCCGCAACAATTGGTACTAAAAGAGATGCACGATTGGGCGACAATTTACATCAATGGCAAAGCAATTGGTTCGCTTGACCGCCGGAAAGGCGAAAATAGCATCGAACTGCCTGCGCTCAAAGCTGCATCCCGCCTCGACATTTTGGTGGAAGGCATGGGGCGCGTCAATTATGGAGAAGCCATTATCGACCGAAAAGGGATTACCGAAAAGGCAACCCTCGACGGAGCAGAACTTACAAATTGGAAAATATACAATCTGCCTGTCGATTACGAGTTTCAGACCAAAGCTAAATTTGCACAAAAACCGGCTAGCGGTCCTGCCTGGTACAAAGCCTCTTTCAACCTGAAAGAGACCGGATATACCTACCTCGATATGAGTTCCTGGGGAAAAGGGATGGTTTGGGTGAACGGCTACAACCTTGGTCGTTTCTGGAAAATAGGCCCCACACAGACGCTTTGTATCCCGGGTTGTTATCTCAAAAAAGGCAAAAACGAAATCATTGTGCTCGACATCGACAAACCCTCAAAGACAATCGTTGAAGGCCTGAATCACGCCATCCTCGACCGCATCGTAAAAGAAACAAACAAAGATGGGAAAGAGAAAAAAAGTCTGAACCTCAACGGAGCAAATCCTGTAGCAGCAGGCGCATTCACGTCAGAAAACGGATGGAAAAGCATCATGTTAGATGCACCGATCACCGGACGTTATTTCTGCCTCGAAGCTCTGAGTGCACAAAATCCGGATGACAAAAGCGCATCAGCTGCCGAGTTTGAAATAATAGGAGAAGACGGCAAAGCAATCTCTTCGATTGATTGGAAAGTGCTGTTTGCCGATAGCGAAGAAACAGTAAAAGCGGCCAACGGTGCCGATAAGCTCTTCGATTTACAAGAGTCGATTATCTGGCAAACAAAAATTGGAGACAAGGCTAATTATCCTCATCAGGTAGTAATCGATATGGGTCGACAGGTAAAAGTAAAAGGGTTTCGCATACTACCCAGAACAGACAAAAGCAATACCGGCAAAATCAAAGATTATCGTTTCTTCTTGCAGGAAAAACCATTCAAAATAGAATAATTCACCCAATATGAAGTTGAGTAAAATCATATTATTGCTCTTTGTTACAACCGCTTTCGTTTGTACAACGGCAGCTCAGACACCCAAACCAGCAAAAAGAAGCGCTATTGAAAACGGGAAGGATCTGACGGATACAAAAGGGAATGTTATCAATGCGCATGGAGGTGGATTTCTGAAAGTAGGCAACTATTTCTACTGGATCGGCGAAAACCGTCACGACGATGTTTTGGTATCATGTTACCGTTCCACCGATCTGTTGAATTGGGAGTTCCGTGGCGATCTGCTGACCCGCCAATCAAATCCGGAGTTGGCCGATGCTAATATCGAGCGCCCGAAAGTGATTTACAATGCCAGAACAAAACAATTCGTCATGTGGATGCATTACGAAAAACGTAGCGATTACAGTCTGGCGAGAGCTGCCGTAGCTGTTTCCAACGATATTGAGAAACCGTTTACCTACAAGCGCAGTTTTCGTCCGTTCGGCAACATGTCGCGCGATTGCACCCTATTTCTTGACGATGACGGATCTGCCTATTTTTTCTCCTCAGCACGCGAGAACTATGACATGATGATGTACCTCCTGACCGACGACTTCCTTGATGTAAAGGAACAAGTTGCCACGCTTTGGCCGGGAGGTCACCGCGAAGCACCGGCTGTTATGAAAAGAAACGGATTCTATTTCATGATCACCTCAGGATGCACTGGCTGGGCTCCCAATCAGGCAAAATATGCCGTTGCAAAGTCTATCCGTGGACCGTGGTCGGAGCTAACCAATATTGGCGATGCCACGACCTATCATTCGCAGTCGACCTATATTTTGCCAATTATCGGCAAGAAAAGCACCTCCTATCTCTATGTGGGCGATCGTTGGGATGGAAAACACTATTTCAATTCGAAATATATTTTTCTGCCCCTGACATTCAAAAATGACACAACGATGGAGATGACATGGAGTGAAAGCTGTTCAATTGATGTAACGAAAGGTAAAATCGGACAAGCAAACCCAAACAAATAATAGACATTATATCGATTAAGCGTATAGAAATTTTAATTACCGACCCCTCCTCCCCCGAGGGGAGGAGAAGCAAGGCAGTGAAATAGTTAGCATTCAATTCATTTTGCAGATTTCCCCCTCTCTTCGGGTTTGAAATCCTGACATTTATCGTCAGGGAGAGGGGCCAGGGGAGGGGCCAGGGGAGAGGTCAAATGCGAAAATTGAGAAATGAATTAAACGGTATAATGTCTAATTTGATCGGCACGTAACTACCCGACGGCACTCTTTTTCTGTCTTAGAATTAGACCCTTCTTTTAAGGCAAAAAACGGAATTTAATTATTCTAAACCCTAAACATACACATGAAACGAAAATGGATCTTCACCGGGTTGATAGCATTGCTATTTACAACGGTAAACGCACAGGTAAACGACTGGGAAAACCCGGCCGTATTTCAGATCAATCGCGAACCTGCACGGGCAACTTTTCTGCCTTATGCCGATGCCGGTTCTGTTATTTCCGACCAATATACCAGTTCGCCCTGGTACCTTTCGCTGAACGGTTACTGGAAATTTCAATGGTCACCTACCCCCGATCAACGTCCGAAGGATTTTTACAAAACCGATTTTAACATTGAAAACTGGAAAGAGATTAAAGTTCCCTCCAACTGGGAACTTCAGGGCTATGGTATTCCCATCTACACCAACATCACCTACCCTTTCCCGAAAAATCCACCCTATATCGACCATTCAGATAATCCGGTAGGTTCGTACCGCCGCTATTTCGAACTGCCTGCCGACTGGAATAATCGTCGTGTATACCTGCATTTTGAAGCAGGAACGGCAGCCATGTATATCTGGGTCAATGGTCAGAAGGTAGGTTATACCGAAAACACCAAAAGCCCGGCCGAATTTGATGTAACGGCCTATGTAAAACCGGGACGCAACCTCGTGGCAGTGGAGGCCTATCGCTGGAGCGACGGTTCGTACCTTGAAGATCAGGACTTCTGGCGTTTGTCGGGCATCGACCGCAACGTCTATCTCTACAGCACCGATAACATCCGCGTTGCCGATTTCTTTGCCCGCCCCGACCTTGATGCCTCATACAAAAACGGATCGTTTGCGATGGACGTAACTCTGCGCAACTTCAATAAAACGGCAAGCAACACAACGCTGGAAGCCCGTTTACTCGATGCCTCCGGCAAGGAAGTCCTTCGTCAGTCGCAAAAAGTAAACCTGACAGCTGAAAGCAAAGAAAGCCTTACATTCTCTGGTAAAGTAAGTTCTCCCCACATCTGGAGCTGCGAAACGCCATACCTCTACACGCTGGTTTTGACACTGAAAGATGAATCCGGTAAACAAATCGAAAACGTGGGCACACAAATAGGTTTCCGCAAGGTTGAAATCAAAAACGGCAGCCTGCTGGTTAACGGTAAACGTATCTATGTGCACGGGGTAAACATGCACGAACACCATCCGATCAACGGTCATTATCAGGATAAAGAAACAATGATGCAGGACATTCGCCTAATGAAACAGAACAACATCAATGCCGTGCGTTGCAGTCACTATCCCGAAAATGTGGAATGGGTAAAATTATGCAATCAATACGGAATTTATCTGGTAGACGAAGCCAATATCGAATCGCACGGCATGGGTTACGGGCATGAAAACATGGCGTTCGATCCTGCCTGGGATGCCGCCCACCTCGACCGCACCATCAGTCTGGTAGAACGCGACAAGAACGCGCCTTCGGTTATTATCTGGTCATTGGGCAATGAAGCCAGCAATGGCGATGTGTTTATGAAAACCTACAAATGGATTAAGGGGCGCGACAAAACCCGTCCGGTTCAGTTTGAACAGGCACGCGAAAAAGAAAACACCGACATCATCTGTCCGATGTATCCGAGCATTGCCAATATGAAAGAATATGCAGCTCGCGAACACGTTACCCGTCCTTACATTATGTGCGAATATGCACACGCTATGGGTAACAGTTCGGGCAATTTCAAAGAGTACTGGGACATCATTAGCGGCAGCAAGAATCTGCAGGGTGGTTTCATCTGGGACTGGGTTGATCAGGGAATCCTGACTCAGGATGAAGTAGGTCGCAAATACTGGGCTTACGGTGGCGACATGGGTAGCCAGAACTACACCAACGATGAAAACTTCAATCACAATGGCTTAATTTGGCCCGACCGCACGGCTCACCCGGGTTTGATGGAGGTAAAGAAATATTATCAGGACATTCAAATCAAGGGTGTAAATCCGGAGAAAGGTCAGATAAATATTGTCAATGAGCTAAAATACACCAACCTGCAAAATTACACCTTCAAATACGAAGTAATCAAAAATGGAGAAGTGATTAAGAGTGGCAATTTCGACGTAAACGCAGCCCCCGAATCGCAGAAACAGGTTCAGTTGGCAATGCCAGACATGCCACAGGAAGCCGGCAACGAATATTTCCTCAATGTGTATGCCTACACCCGTTTCGGCAACGAAATCATTCCGCAGGGACACGAAATGGCCCGCGAACAGTTTACCATCGGTTCAGGTTCTTATTTTGTAGCAAAACAAACCAGCGGCAACGCTCCGAAAGTTAGCAATGACAATGTGCGCATTGTGGTTACTGCCGGAGATGTTGAAATTGGAATCAATAAAAACACTGGTCTTTTAGCCTCTTACAAAATTGGGAACAAGTGGTATTTCGACGAAAAACCGACACCCAATTTCTGGAGAGCTCCGACAGATAACGATTTCGGTAACGGAATGCCCTCGAAATGCAATATCTGGCGCGCTGCCGGTGAAAATCGTTCGCTGAAAAACATCGATGTAAAAGAAGAAAACGGACAGACTGTTATCACTGCCGATTTATTCCTCAAAGATGTTGCTGCCGACTACCAACTGATTTATACTGTAAACGGTGACGGACGTTTGACCGTAAAAGTGAATTATAAGGCTGGTGTGGCCGAATTACCTGAAATGCCCCGTTTTGGTATGATCATGACATTGGACAAATCGCTGGATAACTTCACCTTCTACGGACGTGGACCGTGGGAGAACTACAGCGACCGCAACACGGCCTCGCATATCGGAATTTACAGCAGCAAGGTTGCCGATCAATACGTGCCTTACACCCGCCCACAGGAGAATGGCTACAAAACCGACATCCGCTGGATGACCCTGACTGATGAAAACGGAGCAGGCATCCGTATCGAAGGGTTACAATCGCTTTGTGTGAGCGCACTCAATAACTATCCGGAAGATTTCGATCCCGGACTGACAAAAAAATACCGCCACATCAATGACATCACGCCGCGTAAAGAGGTTGTTCTGAGTGTAGACCTTGCTCAGCGCGGAGTTGGCGGAGACAACAGTTGGGGTGCTTATCCGCACGAGCAATACCTGCTGAAAGCAAAAGAATACAGCTATGGGTTCTCCATTCTGCCTGTAAAATAAAAAACGAAACACGAACACTTACAAGCAACCCTTTCCGTTTATCTTTGCAACAGAAAACGGAAAGGGTTTTCTCAATGCCAATCGTGAAAAACAAGATGAAAAAAACACTACTACTTTTATTATTACTGCTCTCTCTGCCATTTTATGCCCGGGAGAAAAAAGGTCCACCAATATCGACCCGACAGGTGTGGTTGCTGTACATGGACAAAATTGCACGTCCGGTAATGGAACCATTGGCCGATAATCGGTTGAAAGAATCGATGCCGATGGTGTTATCCAAAACGATCGACAACCCCGAAAACCGGACAAAAGTGGCCTATCTGGAAGCCTTCGCCCGGACACTCTGCGGCATATCCCCCTGGCTCAATCTGGAGGGCGGTGACAGCGCAGAAGTGAAGTTGCGGGAACAATATCGTGTTTGGACACTGAAAGCGATTGCCAACGCCGTGAATCCTGCGGCCAAAGATTATATGCAATGGAAAGGCGGACAACCGCTGGTAGATGCGGCATTCTTTTCACTGGCACTTGTGCGTTCTCCCTGGCTATGGAATCATTTGGATGAAAAAATGCAAAAACAGGTGGTAAATGTACTTCTGCAAACCCGTCAGACCATTCCGGTCTATTCCAACTGGATTCTTTTTTCGGGAATGATCGAAGCCTTTTTCTGTAAATACGGCATGGAATACGATCCGGTTCGGCTTGAATATGGCATCCGTGAGTTTTCGCAACATTGGTACACCGGCGACGGCATGTTTTCCGACGGCATGGATTTTCATTTTGATTACTACAACAGCTATGTCATTCAGCCGTATTTGTCGAATATCATGGACGCAGTTACACTCAAAACCAAATCATTCGACTGGTTTCGCGGGAAACTGGATAAAATCACCAAACGTTACGCCGTCATTCAGGAACGGATGATTAATACCGACGGAAGCTTTCCGGTTTACGGACGCTCCATCGTTTACCGGACGGGGGCTTTCCATCACTTAGCGGATATGGCTTTGCGCAAACAGTTACCGGCTCAGTTATCGCCCGCACAGGTTCGCGACGGATTGACAGCCGTCATCCATAGAGTACTGGACGCTCCAAACACCTTTACCGACAAGGGTTACCTTACCATCGGACTCTGTGGCAACCAGCCCGACTTGGCTGATTTTTACATCAACACCGGAAGCTGTTATCTGGCGACAACCATCTTTCTTCCTCTCGGATTACCGGCAACCGACGAATTCTGGACAGCTCCTGCCGAAGCCTGGAGCTCCGTAAAAATATGGAACGGACAAAATGTTCCGGCCGATCACGCTATGGACTTGAAATAGTACTGGGTGTGTATTTACAACGAAAAAAGGACAGTCGTTGCTGTCCTTTTTTCGTTGTAAAACACATATAAATAACTCAAGCAGAATAAGACCTATCACGGTAAACAAAAGAAATTCACCTTCATCTCAGCCATATCAATGCTAATATTCACTTTGGTCAAGTGTCTGAAGTCTGCGTTTGGTAGGATTAAAAAACAGGTTAACCAATATCCCTGACAATAATAAAGCTGAGAAAACTGTGGCCAGCACAAAACCATATTTTGCATTATGCCCAAATGCATCGCTTACGGCACCCATCAATAAAGGCCCCAAAGCTGCACCCGCAGCTGTAAAAAACAAAATTATTCCGGCTACCGATCCATGTTTTGCTTTGGGAAAACAGCTGATTCCCTTCGAGTTGATGGTTGGATAAATAACCGACATAAACAACCCTGAAAGTGGCAGCAAAACAACCGCAAAGTTGATTCCACCCACTACACTACCAAGAAAACATAAAAAGATAAGCAAGCTAAAAATACTCAGCACCAATGCCCAGTTAAAATGAGCCATTAGCCATGCTCCAAGAAAACGCCCGCCGGCACGCAAGATAAAAAAGATAGAGAGCGCATAAGTGGCTATAAACATTGCACTTCCCTTATAACCGGCAATCAGGGTTGGCATCCATACATAGATAGAACATTCTACAGCAACATACAGGAAAGCCGCCAAGGAGAATCCCATGGCATAAGGATCTTTCGTCATCGACAAAGTACCTTTCAAATTGATCGGATCTTCGGTAGTTTTCTTTGTTTTAGGATATTCAACCAACAACGCTATAATTATCAGCATAATACACAAAGTTCCAGCCACCACATACAGCCATTTCCAGGCGACCCCGGTTTTCAGTAAATAGGTAACGATAAAAGGACCGATAATGGCTCCAACGCCAAAAAACCCCTCAACCGCATTCATGGTAGATGTATGCTCGGTAGTCGACTTTGAAATATCTCCGATCAGAGCCAATGCTGCTGTCTTAAACACACCGATAGCAATACCGGAAATCACTAAAAGGCTAAGGAAAAATCCAAATTTATTGCCGACAAGAAACAAATATGAATTGGCAGCAAAAAGAGCCAATCCGATAATGATTGTCGGCTTACGGCCTATTTTATCAGCCAAAAAACCAAGAGAAATGCCGGCTAGTGCAATAGCTACCATTGGAGCATAGTGCATCAAACCTGCGGCAGTCATACTTAAATGAAACTGCTTCATCACTTCAGGAATAATGACCCCTACTGCATCTGTGGTCATTGCAAACATCATAAACATCATAAAAGTCAACCATTTGATAATGGCTAAGTGATGAGAACCCATATGATCGGATTGCGTATTCATTTGTATTAGATTATTAGGTAGGTTAAGCGTAAAAGTCAACTGTTTGTCCGGTTTCGTCCAGATAGTTAATCTGCGTAGAATAAGTATTTAGATTGATACTCAAAACACAGCGAGAACGATCCTTCTCCCACGACAATGCAATCATATCATCTTGTGTTTCGCCAACCTGGAATATTCCATTAAACGCCGGATAGTGATTTCGAAAGCGGATCAATTTCATTAACCGTTGAACAACCGGTTTATTCACGGCTTGGTCTATTTCATCTATAGAGAAATTGTGCCTGTTAATTTCTCTTCCCTCTCCTGTTTTCAAAACATTTTCCGCATCGTTTTCGCCCGCTAACATCCCAACATAATACACCTGCGGAATACCGGGCGTAAAAAACTGGATAGCACGTGCAGCAATATAAGCATCATCGTTACAGCCAAGCACTGAATAAAAGGAACACCGTATCTGATGGACATCAAATCCATCCTCACTTTTGTGTTTGTCGGAAAAAATCAGGCTCAAATTTGAACCTCTCTCCAAACAAACGTCAACAACTTTACGGGCATCTGCACTACTAACCAAATCATCCAAATCAGGTTTCACCGGGATACCATCGTGACAATCCAGCATAGTAAACTGCTTGTGTGGTCTTACGCGAAGATACTCACACAACCTTTTCCCTGATTTATTGATCAGGGTTTCGAGCACAAAATACGGCAAGATGAAATCGTAAATCCAGTGTCCTTTTTCAGCCAGTTTGTATTGAATGGAATAATGTGAATGAACTTCCGGAAGCAGTTCAATATTAAGAGAATGAGCCAAGTTGGTTATCCACTCCATAAACTGGTGAATCTCAGGCTCAACAAAGAAGCAACTGGTTCCCAACTTTTTTATCACATAACCAACCGCATCAAGCCTCACAATTTTAATATTTTGCTTACTGAAATTAAGCATAAAATCGGTCAGTAATTGCCTGGTCAGCGCCGAATTGATGTCCAGATCAATTTGTTCTGATGGAACTTGTTTGCCAAATGTCGTCCAAACCTGCATTTGCTCTCCCGATGCACCGACATGAAACATTGAATAGGGTTGCGTACGGCGTAGAAACATTTTGTCTACATCTTCCTGAACAGGCTTTCCATTACTCCATATCTTATCCAGTGTAATAAACAGGTCGGCAAATTGAGAATCACGTCCATTCTTCAAAAAGTCCTGAAAATAAACCGATTCTTTTGAGATATGATTCACCATTAAATCGAGTAAAACATCAAAATGCTCACCAATCGCCCGGATATCGTCCCATGAACCAAATGCCGGTTCTATTTCGAGATAAGTTAAGGGCGCAAAACCACGATCGCCCGACGAGGGAAATGGTGGAAGAATATGTATGCCACCTTCAAAAATATCTACAAAATATTTTTGAAGAATCCTGTTTAAGGCTTTCAGGTTTCCTCCCAACGAATCGGGATAGGTAATGAGCTGGACTTTATTTTTTACTGCCATACGTTTCTTGTTTTGCCAAATTATTTTACTGAAATAACGTTGTAATCTTTAGTGATAACAAAATCAGCCAGAAACTTATGCCCGGCAATAATTTTATGCTCTGTTTCAAGTATATTTTCCACAAACGGGTCATTCACTTCATTCCCGCGATTTCTTAGTTTTCTGTATTTCAGCGTTTCGTTATAATTGGCATCAATAAATATCCGGGTATCGATATGCTTCAGCAATGAGGTGTATGTACCTTCTACGATCAGTACTTTTATATCTGCAATACTTACTCTTTCAATTCTCTCAATGTTAGTATCATAGTCGATATGAGGCACATTAATTGCATCAGCTCCACTCATTGCCTCCACCAGTGTATCGTCCAGAAGTTGCATGTTCACTTCTTTGTGAGGGCCCAGCCATTCAGGATGCTTTTTTCTCTGGGCATCGTTAGCAAGAGGCGCCAGAAAGAAATAGTTATCCTGACCCAAAACCAGTGCTTTTATCCCCTGTCGGTTTAACTCGTTTAATAAAGCTTTACCGGTTTCTGTTTTTCCGCAACCGCTTTCGCCTGCTAATGAGATTGTATATCGTTGTCCTTTTGCTTTTATAGCATCAATGATCTGAGAGATAATTACTGATGCTGCCTTTTCGTGTGGATTCATAAATGTCATTGCTTATTATACTCTTTGCTTAAGAGTAATCATTGAAACTAATTGTTTTGTAAAGTGGTAAGTCAAGCCTAAAAATTGATATAATTTCAAACACACAAGTTGATAGTGACAACAACAGATATCATACCAATGCAAGATTATCCATAATGTTTTGCAGAACAATATTAAACGTAACCAGTTCTGTTTCATTAATATTCCGCATCGCATGTTGCATTATACTCTCTCTAATCCGACTTATCTTTTCACACTCCATAACGCCCTGGTTTGTGATATGAATATATTTTTTACGCTTATCATTTGGATCGGCAACTCTTTGCACCAGATGTTTCATTTCCAACCTATCGAGCAAACGGGTAATACTGGGTTTGTCTTTGTTTGTCAATTCACATAATGTGTGATGCGTCATCTTGCTTTGTTTGCGCAGACAAGCCAATACAGTATGTTGTTCCGCTGAAATAGTAACACATTCGCGAGCATAGTATTTATCGAATGGACATTTGATGTGACTGAAAATATTTCTTACCGACTGTTCTAAAATCGTATTTTCATTGTTCATCATATAAAATCAATGCTATTAGTTTTCCCGAAGAGTCAAGAAGCAGTCGAAGATAGGTAATTGAAATGAATTAATTGTCACATTTTAATCTTACACCTTTTCTCTCCATGTTTTTTTTAAGAGAAAAACGTTGGTGAACATTGAAAATTACAAGACATTATTTCCCCCTATTACTTATCTCCGACTCAAATCATCATTTATTTTCCTAAAAACTATATGTCAATGACAGTTTTGATGTTCTTCCTGTTATTGAGCGTGCACGCATATAATTTGTAGAATTATTGACAAAGGTGGTACTTTCAGCTTCAGTTAAGCCCATTGTATTGAACAGGTTGTTTACATTTGCACTAAGCACTAAGCCTTTTGTAATATTGTAACTTGCAAAAGCATTCACGTACACATATCCGGGCAATACAATTTTATTGTCGTTTTGCGAGAAAACATTCGTCGTCCCTATAAAGCTCAATCCGAGGTCCACTTTACCGAAAGAATAAGATGGATTGAAATTATACATTACTAATGGCACACGACGAGGCGTTTTGCCAACTTCTGTTGCATCAAGACTTTCAAGAATTTTCGCTTTTGTAAAAACAGCTCCGGCAGTAGCTGTAAAGTTACTCAAATGAGTAGATGCTTCTAATTCTGCGCCATAAGACTCAAACTTCATAAGATAAATCTTGTTTTCGGTCACATCGGCGTTTTGCTCATTGATATTTGAGTAAAAAGGAGTAAACATCAGGGCAAATTTAGGAGAGTTATATTTAAATCCACCTTCAACCTGAGTTACCATATCGGCTTCCAAGCCCGACATTGTTTTGCCCTCTGAAGTAATAAATGACGAATATAATAAGCGATCGGCATTAGCCCTGCCACCTCTGCTTACTCTCCCATAAAGAGCTTTATTGTTATCAATTTTGTAGTTAGCACCTAATGAGTATGATAAATAGCCATAATTATAATTGACTGCATAAGGGTGTGTATTGTCAACAACCTGAGATTTTGCTTCCACCGGAGAAATGACGCCATCACTATTTACATCGATTGCAGCCGTTTTATTCTTGAGATAATATCCATCAGCCTTCCCAAAATCGTACCGGATACTGGCATCGATGTTTATTTTGTCATTCACATTGATTCCGATGTTAGCGTATGGAGCATTAATTTTATACATCATATCATATTTACGTCCCAGTCCCCATTGCCCATAACTTGTAACACCATTTTCTGTATAGTACGAACCATCAGCACTGGCAACATTCACTAATTTAGGACTGCTCGATACATCCGTAATATATCCTTGCCAATCCCAATACATTGCAATTTGCTGATATGCGTTGTAATATCCAAATGTAAGATTTACCTTGTCAAATTTTTTCGAAAGGTTGAAATCGTTGGTAAAATTATTCAAACTATTAATGTCCACATCAAATGAAGCTACTTCTTGTAATAAGCCATTCCCGTTTAACCCTGATAATTGAGCAGCCGATAATGTTTTTCCGGCATTGACCCCATTAGCGTAACTAAATTTATAACCCGGGGCATAAGCCGAACCAAGAATATCCTTTGCAATAACGTCGGCCGAACCAATTGTACCTGTTGGAAACAGTGTTCTGAAAGAACCGCTTGTAAGAGCCAATCTATTCTTGTTTACGATTCTCCATCCTTCGCCAATATCGAAAGAGAATTCAGTTCCAATAGCATTCGATACCGGATGCATTCCGTCGGATATATTTGTTGTGCGAGGATTACCATTCGCATCAATTCCCAACATATTAAAGAATTCCGAATTCTGGTAAGTGGTATTTCTCACATCGGAACCTGCAATAGACTTATAACTCGGATTGGTTCCCGTGCCTGTTGCGGTAAGCGACATTGGCATATATGAAATAGCCTTATCATCCAAATGTTTAAGATACACGCGAACGTATCCGTTCTCATATTGTTTAGTAATATTTGCTTTAATCTGACCGCCCATGTTTCCATTAAAACCACATGTTCTTGGGCCTTCTCCTTGACGATAAAAACCACCGATATTAAATGAAAATCCATTGCCGATTGGAGCTCCGAAATCAAAATCAGTTCTGAATTCGTTATAATCAAGACCAGCAGTCATGCCAATTGTGCCACCTGCAGTCGCTCCGTTTTTGCTTATGAAGTTAATGATACCTGCCGGTGAGTTGCTGGCAAATGTAGAGGCAGAACCACCCCTGATTGCTTCGATTCTGGCAAGCGTTTGATCCGTACGCAGAAACATGTCGGCATTTCCAAAAGTGATATCGCCGAATTGCATTACAGGAAGACCATCTTCGTGTAATTGTAAAAATTTAGAGCCACCCGTAGAAATAGGAATACCGCGCACCGAAATATTTGCATTACCTTCTCCCCCGGTAGATTCGGAATGAACACCCGGTATTGATTTAAATACTTCAGCAGTATTTATTGCACCAAGCATTTCAAGCGATTTAGGTTTTAAGCTGGTAATTGCCACACTTGATTCCAAAGCCGATTTGGGGTTTACGACTCCGGTAACGACCACTTCGTGCAATCCGATGAGATCTTCCTGCATTGCCAAATCAAGATTTGTTACCTGATTAGCTACGATAACCACACTTGATTCTACGGGAGAATAACCCACCAAAGAAGTAACAACTGTTTGTTTACCAGCTGCAACGTTGGGAAGTTCAAATTTGCCATCAAGGTTTACAACGGTACCGATAGTGGTTCCTTTAATTACGATAGTTGCCCCGACTAAACTCTCTTTTGTTTTTTTGTCGACAACCGTTCCTTTAAGTGTTCCTTTTTGAGCAAACAATGAGAACGAACACACTAAAATGAGTGCAAAGAATAGAATTGTTCTTTTCATGGAATAAATTTAATTTGAGAATTAATAAAAGGTTTTTGTCTCTTTGAAAGGATAATAATGCGACAAATATAGAGGATCAATTCGCACATAACAATAGCTATATTCCTGTTTTTCATTAATATACAACCGCAACCGGTTGTGCAACCGGTTGCAATAACTTTCTTTATATATCATTAACCATGAGGCGACTCAAGACATAAATTGCCTCTTTAGTTTTTGTGTTCTCTCTGCCATCAATTAGCAGGTAACAAGTCGTGTCCTATTATAGTTAGAGTGTCTTTGCATGAATTCTTTTCATATCTTTGCATAATACGAAACAATAAAGAATAATACGTTAACGCATTTAACCAGTTAGCGACAAGCACACATTATTAAGCAAGCGGTGATTAAGTAAGCTGTAAAAATAAGGTCATCATGAAAAACAATCCGATAACTATAAGCGACATAGCCAAAGTACTGGGGATTTCAAAATCGACAGTAAGCAGGGCTCTTAAAAACCATCCGGATATCAGTCAGGAGACCAAAGATGCGGTTAGAGGTGTTGCTGAAAATCTAAAGTATATTCCAAATACAGTTGCAGCTTCATTTCGCAATAGAAAGAGTAAGATTGTCGGGCTGATTGTTCCCCAAATCTCATACTTCTTTTTCCCTTCCTACGTACGTGGAATTGAAGAAGTTGCACACAAACGGGGATATAACCTGTTAATTCTTCAATCAAATGAATCGTATGAACGGGAAGTTGAAAATCTAAATATCCTGATTGCCAATAATGTAGAAGGAATTTTAGCCTCGGTTTCTCTGGAAACAAAAAATTTCGACCATTTTCAGCATATTATAGACATTGGGTTACCTATCGTTTTTTTTGATCGGGTTGTGAAGGATATGAATGCGGACACTGTTCTGGTTGATGATGTTACCGGCTCGTTTAAAGCCGTCAATCGATTACTTGAAGCAGGACGAAAACGAATTGCCATTTGTGTTGGAAATAGAAACCTCTTAATTAGCCAGAACCGGTTGCAGGGTTATAAAACGGCTTTAGTGCAGAAAGGAATTCCTGTGGATGAAGAACTGGTTCTTTCTTGCGAAACTCCGGAAGAAACCGAACAGGAAACCTTGAGATTGTTGAATATGAAGAATCCCCCCGACAGCATTTTTGCAATAAGCGACTTAACCATGACGGGAGTAATGAAAGCAATTTTTCAAAAAAATCTAAAGGTACCTCAAGACATTTCGGTTATTGGATTTTGTGAGGAACCCTTTCGATCCATGTACAATCCGCCATTATCTGCCATAGAACCAATGGGGTTCGAAATTGGCAAAAAAGCTACAGAATTATTATTTGAACGATTAGACGGTCTTACAACCATAAATTCTGACCCTCGAGTAATTTATCTGGATAGCAATCTTATTGAAGGCGGATCGACATAGCTTATAAGATATTACTGGCGTCTCTTCAACTGTTGCATACAAAATCTCCATCCTTTTTTTTCTTCATGTCTTGTCAACTCTTTAAGAAGGCTATATTAGACCGCAAACGTTGTCTGCCCGCAAACGTTTGCAGTTTCATTAGTGCAAAGAAATCAATTTCAAGGTCGTTTACAACACTTTACACACTACTTTTACGCCCGATTTATCAAAATACTGTTATTGTTAAAATCCAAAAAGATTCTAACTTTTTGCAAGGAGCCAACCCTACGTGACGTAGAGTTGGCTTTTTTGTTTTCACTATCCGGTTATGTTATAATCAATAAAAAATCCCGGAACAGATTATGAAGTGACCCCAAAAAGTTAGACAGATTAATACTTATATTCCTTGTAAAAGAGC
>NZ_WASO01000014.1 GCF_009712605.1 Paludibacter sp.
TTTTTTTTTTTTTTTTTTTTTTTTTTTTTTTTTTTTTTTTTTTTTTTTTTTTTTTGTATTGATTATTAGTGTTTTACATGGTGGCTTGAAAAGCCTCAATTTCATAACTTCAGCTCTGAGGATGATGATTCCTATGTTATGGCGACCAGAAAGGTCGAACAAAACTCAAAATCATGCCTTTCAGGCATTGCTGTATGAGTCATTAGACCCGTACGCCATTGGCATACGGTTATGAAAATTCTGCCTTTCAGGCAAAATGAGAGACAATCGGGAGATAGGGGGATATTTATACTCCATAACAACGATTATTTGTTATTTACCAGATGGCTTGAAAAGCCATAATTTCATAACCTCAGGTCTGTGACCTGAGGAAGACAGTAATCCTATACCATGCGACCTGAAAGGTTGGACAAGACATAACGTCAAGCCCAGTGTTCTCTTGCGAGACACTTCTTACCTGCAATAAATATTTTTGAGAACAAACATACAAAGATAAGACAGAATGCGGAAAAGTCACTTGTCGGATAATCTTTCTACCAGCGATTGTATGTGAATTTGAGCAGTGTCCAGCACCGGAATGCGAAAGTCTTTGCTGCTAAGCATCAGAGGAAGCTCTGTGCAGCCGAGGATGATACCATCGCAGGATTCATTTTCGATAAGGTGATTACAGAGTGCAATCATTTCTGCCTTCTTTTCGGGAATAACAATACCGTCTTCCAGTTCGGGGAAAATAATGTTATGAATCGTTTCCTGTTCTTTTGCGGGAGGCACAATAACGTTGATGCCGTGTTGCGCAAACACCTCCTGATAAAAAGAGTGTTGCATGGTGAACCGTGTGCCTGTCAGCAGGACGTTTTTCAATTGCAATTGCACGGCACGATTGCAGGTAGCTTCAACAATGCTGATGAGCGGAATAGGGGAGTGTGACTGAAGCCTGTCGAAAACGACATGCGGAGTATTCGAAGCAATGGCAGCCACCGTTGCTCCGGCGTTTTTCAAAGAAATGATCGACCTGAGTAAAAGGTCGGTCACTCCTGAATAGTCTTTGTTATCAATCAGCGACAACATTTTAGTCATGTTGATGCTGTTGATGATAATGCGTGGATAGTTATCGTCCTTTGATGCGGAACGGTAACCGTTGATAATGCCTTTGTAATATTCAACGGTTGATTCGGGGCCGATGCCACCCACAATCCCGATAGTTACCGGGTTATTTTGTGTCATAGACAATGAGATTATATTGATTAAGTGTATACAAATCTCAATTGCAGACCTCTCCTCTCGACGACTGCGTGTCAGAGTCAGACATTTATCGTCTGACCCAACCTCCTCCTACAGACGACTGTGTGTCTGTATTTTCAACCCAAGGAGAGGAGGAGCAAGACCGTGAAATATTTAGAATTCAATTCATTTTGCAGATTTTCCCCCTCTCTTCGGGAGAGGGGCTAGGGGAGAGGTCAAATGCGAAAATTAAGAAATGAACTAAACGGTATTAATGTCTAATAGTGTTTGTCTGCTTAGTTGAAATGGTAAAGGAATACTACCGAACCCTGAAAGGCTGGTTTGTTGCTGTCTTTAATTTCCATTGTAACGCCGATTTCGGCTTTGGTAATACCGCGCAGGTTGACGGCCGATACCAGTGTGGCTCTTACTCTTACTTCGCTGTTTACGGTAACGGCCTGATTGAATTTGAGTTTTTCAATACCGTAGTTCACCAGCAGTTTCGTGTTTTGCACTTCAACGATTTGTGCCCATAAAACAGGAAGCAGCGATACGGTAAGATAACCGTGAGCAATAGTTGCTTTATAAGGGCTTTCTGTTTGCGCTCTTTTCTCGTCCACATGAATCCACTGATGGTCGAGTGTGGCGTCGGCAAAAAGATTGATTTGTTCCTGTGTAATTTGTAAATAGTCGGATACACCCAGCTCTTTTCCTAAGTATGGTTCGAAATCCTGATGACTGCTGATAATTACTTTGCTCATATACAGTTTGTTTAGATAGATTTAAGTCGTTTGTGCAAACGTTTGTTCTTTAAATAGGCTTCAAAGTTACAAAAAGTCATTTATATTTTTTGTGCCCGAAGCAAGGCTAGAGGTAAAAATAGTTGTTTATTGCAACCTAATGTTAAGTTGAGCCGTAAATGATGATTAAAACGATGAAAAAAATAATCCGGAATATAAGATGTGCAAAAGGCGACCTTAATATTCCGGATGTAAAAGCTGATTTTACGGTTGGTCAGGTTCTGAGCAATTGCAGGGCTTCTTCCATCGAATGAACCGGCAAACCGCAGGTATTGTTCCGACAAATGTAAAAGCTTAAATCTTTATCGTTTGCACGTTCTTTCAATAGCGGTAATGTTGCATCATCTCCTCCTGCTATCACAGTAAGCGGCAAATAATGTTGCTGTAAGCGCAAAGCTTCCGACAGCGCATTTTCGCCTGTAACTACAATCTCAATCGACGGATGGGTGATTTTACCGGCCAATATCGTCCAGTTTGCAAAATAGGCGCCACCTTGTATGTAGCGCTGTCCGATAGTTTTCAGCATCACTTCTGCCCGCTGTTGGTAAATGAGGTTGTCGGTAAGCCGACCCAGCTTTAACAGCACATGCGCCATCCTGGAGTTCGACGAAGGCATCACGTTATCAGTATAATCGTATTTTCGGGCAATAAGAGGTTCCGATTTGTCAGACGTGTAATAGAAAAGCTGGTGTTCTTCGTCCGTAAAATGATGAAGCACGTAATTGGTCAGCCGATCGGCGAGTTGCACGTGGTGGATGTCAAACGTCACTTCGTATAACGACAGCATCGCGTCAGCCAGAAAAGCATAATCGTCCAGAAACGCTTCGGTGGAAACTTTGCCATCCATGCAGGTTCGGTACAGAATATCATCGTGAAGCAGGTATTTCTTCACGAAACCGACCAGTTCTGTTGCGCGTTGCAGGTAAGCCGGATTGCCGAATGCTTTGTATGCCGAAACGTAGGCCGAAATCATCAGTGCGTTCCATGGTGTAATAATCTTTTCATCGGTTGACGGACGAACCCGTTTGCTCCGAGCGTTGAACAGAAGTTTGTTCGCCTCTTGCAAAATGTTGTCAAAATCACCGGGATCTACTCCGTTTTTAAGAGCAAATTCCTCTTTGTCCACCGTGTAATGCAGTATGTTTTTCCCTTTCTCCCAATTGCCGTTTGTGCTAATGTGATAAAAATGAGAAAGTAATCCTGTGTCGGTTGATTCCAGCGAATGTTCAAATTCCTCTTTTGTCCACACATAAAACTTTCCCTCTTCGTGTTCACTGTCGGCATCGATAGAAGAGTAGAATCCACCTTCCGGATTCCGGAGTTCTCTTTCAGCAAATGCAATGGTTTGTTCTGCAATGGTTTGATATTCAGGTTTGCGTGTTACCTGCCAGGCATGCGCGTAAAGCGTAATCAACTGAGCGTTGTCGTACAGCATTTTCTCGAAATGGGGTACTTTCCATTGCCCGTCTGTAGAATAACGTGCAAAACCGCCGCCTATCTGGTCGTAAATGCCGCCCCGGGCCATTGAGTCGAGGGTATAGGTAACCGCCGACAGAACGTTTTTTTTACCGGTAAGAGAATAATATTGTAACAGGGCTTCCCATCCCACCGGCAGCATGAATTTAGGAGTGCCCTTAAAGCCCCCGGACAATAAATCCACCTGAGAAAGAAGGCTTTCAAATGCTTCGTGATAGTCGGATTGCAGAATAATATCCGATTCCGTCTCTTCGTCAAAAGTTACGGACAACGGATTTGTTTGCAATCCCTTGGTTAAGGAACTTGCGGCTTCTTCCACTTTTGGAAAATCGGTTTCATACAAGTCGGCCAGTTGTTGCAACAGCTCTTTCCATTGATGAGGCTGAAAATAGGTGGCCGCATAAAACGGACGTCCGTCGGGTAGGGCGAAGGCATTGAGCGGCCAGCCTCCCCGTCCGTTGATAAGCTGGGCAGCTTCCATATAAATCTGATCAATGTCGGGGCGTTCCTCCCGGTCTATTTTGATGCAGACAAAGTGCCTGTTCATCAGTCCGGCAATGGCTGTGTTAGAGAAAGATTCCTGTGCCATCACATGGCACCAGTGGCACGAGGCGTAACCGATGCTGATCAAAAGGGGTTTGTTCTCTGCTTTTGCTTTGTCTAAAGCCTCCTCTCCCCATTCGAACCAATCGACAGGGTTGGCCGCATGTTGGCGAAGGTATGGACTGGCTGCATGAGCCAGTCGGTTGTATGTAATAGGTTGCATAATAGTTAGGTTTTAGTATCGGTATTGTTGTTTCTGTAATAGCTTAATGCCCCGCTCGGGCACTTTTCTATTTGCGCTATAATTTGTCCGGTAGATGCTCCGTTCGGATTTATCCATGGACGTTTCTGAGGATTGAACACAGCGGGTAAACCCTCTTCATCACACCAGCAAACAGTGGAATGAATACACAAACCGGGTTTCCAAACGATGGTGATCTCTCCGTTACTATATTCTTTGACAATGTTTTTTGTATCCATAGCGTTGGTTTTTTGCTCAAAGGCAATGGTGCGATTATTGTATTTATGTTGCAAATATAAGGTGGTAGTTTGCCAAAGTGGAATGATGGACCGATGTTTTATACAATTTCAGGCTAGTTGGGAAACTGGATGAGGAACGCAAACTACGCAAATGGCACAAATCTAAACCGGTTATAATCGGCTAAATGTAAATTTTTTGTGATTTTTTGTAGGCGTATTTGATCGGTGCTAATTAGAATAATGAGTATCTGATATTTTGCCTAATGGCTTGAAAAGCCCCATTTTCATAACAGCAGGTCTGTTACCTGCGTGTTGGCAGAGCTTCTACCTACATGACCTGAAAGGTCGGACTATACTAAAAGTAATTCTTTTGACTACGTCGATTTGCAATTCAGGCATAGAAGAGCGGGGCATTGACAATGAGGCTGTTTCAAAATAGAAATTGATTTTGAAATAACTTACGATCCGAAAGTAGATCATTGTTTATTTTTTACCCCAAACCCACTGACGATCTACGATGTCACTACTATAAGCCTGAAGGGGCTATAAATCTGCTATTTTTATTGGCGTAAAAGTCCCCTTTAGGGGATTTAGGGGTATAAAAATGAGATTGTCTTTCTGTTTATAAGTTTATCAATAGCGATATTGACTTTTTAGACAACCTCTTATGCAAATGACGTCTTTGACTACGTCGATTTCCAATTCAGACTATATAAAACGCAATTAGGTGACATTTCAGATAATCATTTTGGAATTGTTTGCGTGTTTTTGGTACGGCTTGATTTAAGCCGGTAAGGAGAGTAGCGCAGCAAATGAGAAAGTCAGAATAATCTCTAGCGGATAATATATTTTTTGAAATTACGGGAAAAGACAATATCACCGCTTTTGTCTATCAGAAAACCTTCCACACCGTATTTGTTGGAAAGGAATTCCATTCTTCGGAGAAATGTTGCTTTGTTGCAATTGAAAAGGCCGGTGGAAAGAACGTCGCCGGTAAGTGCATCCTGACTGATGATACCTACCTGACGGTTTTCAGAAGGATAGCCGGTTTTCGGACTGATAATATGCCCGTAGCGTTTTCCTTCTATCTCAAGAAAAGTGTTTTCGTTCGAAGAAGTAGAGTAGCATTGATTGGCAAGCTGTAGCAAAAAGAGAGTGTGATCCTCATCTTCTGTATCGTTTACTTCCACTTGCCAGTATGGATGCGAGTCGTTGTTGAGGGCGCAGATGCTGCTTCCGCCGGCATTGATGATGGCGTCGGTTATTCCGGCAGCGCGCATCAGTTTTGCCACCTCGTCGACGGCAAAAGCTTTGACAAACGATCCGGTAATGATTTCCTGATCTTTTTCAATGGCGACCTTTGTACCTTCGATTTGGATGCGCCGGTAACCGACCTGCAACAGTGCAGTCCGAATCTCGTCGTCGGAAGGAATGCGCCAGGCGGATGTTTTGTAGAAGCCCCACAAGCGAATCAGCGGCATCACGGTGATGTCGTATTCGCCTGCCAGATCATCAGACAGATCGTTCAAACGCTTTAGTAATGTTGCTGTGGTGGCGTCGGTATTGACAAACGATCCGGCCTGCCGGTTGATCTGGTCTATAAATGAGCCTTTGGAATATGAGTTGTAGCGCTCGTTGATGGTTTCCATCACTGCAAACAACTCATCAAAAACCGATTCGTCCCAAAATGCTGACAGTTTCAATTTTATGTGAGCATGAAACAGCCAGCGTGTTTGGGCTTTATAGAGCAGCGATGACGCCATTATTTTGTAGAAGAAGCTTTTTCGGGCTTATCTTTTTCGATTTTTGTTTTTGAATCCCATGCCTGAGTGTGGCTTTTGTTTCCTGCTTTGTCAACAGTTGTTGTGCTTTTAGCTTTACGGTTTGTATTTGTTGTGGTTTCAGCAGCTTTCTTGTCCTTCGCCTTAGCTTTGGAAGAAGTGGCTTTTTCTTGTTTTGACTGATCGCCGGAGGTGCCTGTGTTGCTTTTATTGGCTTGAGCCATTGCGTCTTTTCCACCGAATACAAACAGAGCTCCGATAAGGAGAAGGATCGCTTTTTTGAGGTTAGTCATATCTTATAGTATGGTTGATTGTTACGATGGCAAAAATAGGTAATATTCGGGATTGAAATAGTCAGAAATAATTGATGGACGTTAAATTTGCTGAAACGCAAAGAATAAGATGCCGTGTTGAGAGATTACGCAGATAGAAGTTGTCTCTACTCTTTGTTAGATTATAATTTCGCTCCTATCGGAGCTCTTTAGTGCATCTTAATCAATATTTCTACCATAATATCGCTTCTCCGAAGCTAAAAAATGCTCCGATAGGAATAGTATTACGGTAGCATCTTCATATAGAAGTTTAGCGCAGGACTGTTTTTTAATTTCAAATGCTGCTAAGTCAGATTAGGAACAGCCTTGTCCGGTGAGCAAAAAAACAAGCGAGTGAAGCGAAAAATCGGCCACTGTTTGAAACTCCTGACGCAAGGAAGGAGTGAGTTTGGGCGATTTAGCTTGGCGAGCGCTAGTTTTTTTAGCGAAGCGGGCATAGCCTTGAATTTTTTGCTTCCTTTTGGCTTCAAGGCAAAAAGGAAGTCGGGGTCACAGGGGCGGAAGCCCCTTATTAATTTTTTAAATGCGAAATTCCTGCGTCCTGTTGGCCCGTTATACGTGTCCCCTCCGATTGTTCCTTTAAGCGAAAAACCGTTTGTTGAGAAATTCCATGAAATGGTCCTTGTAAGAATCGGAGATGGGAATATGGACTTTCCCGAAGACAATGCGGTTGCGTTCGATGGTTTTTATCTTGTCGAGCTGAACGATAAACGACCGGTGAACCCGCATGAATTTATCGGGCGGAAGGCGCTCTTCAACCGATTTCATACTCATTAACGATAATACAGGTTCGGCCGAGTTTTCGAGATAAATCTTCACGTAATCTTTCAATCCTTCAACGTAAAGAATGTCGTTGAGGAATATCTGTACCAGCTTGTATTCCGTTTTGACGAAGATGGAAGCGTTGGCCGATTCACCGTTGGATTGGTTGTGAAGCAGATTGAACAATTTCGCTGCTTTGTTGGCGGCTTGCAGAAACTCCTGATAACTGATAGGCTTTAGCAGGTAATCGAGCGCATTGACCTTATAGCCGTCCAGTGCATATTGCTGAAAGGCGGTAGTGAAAATCACCTTGGTTTTGTCGCTGATCATTTTTGAGAGCTCCAGTCCGTTGAGTTCCGGCATTTGAATGTCCAAAAACAACAAATCAATACCGCCGCCATGGATAGCTTCCATCGCTGCAATGGCATTGTTGCAACGACCTACAAGATTGAGAAACGGCGTTTTGCGTACGTAGCTCTCTATCAAATCCAGCGCGAGCGGTTCGTCGTCAACTATCAGGCAGTTAATCATTGTTGTACAGGGTTGAAAAAGGTTGATTTTATGGAAATCAAAGATAGCAGAAAGAGAGAAAAAGCCGCTCGGATGAACGGCTTTTTCTGTGAATTTATTTTTGACGTTTCAAAACCAATCCTGGATTTTCCTGACCGTCGGGAGCAGGCATTCCTTCTGCTTTCAAAGTGATAGTATCGTCATCTTTGAATGTACCTGTGTTTTTTATTGTCATGCCGTTGAAGTCGATTTCGAATGTTAAGCCTGTTTCTGTGATCTTACCGTTTGAAATCGGCATGTCACCCTGAGGAGTGGCAATGGAACCGGTTACTTTGTCACCATCGGTTGCGAATTTGAAGGTCATTTCCATACCTTGTCCGCCATCCGGTGCACCAAAGGTGGCTTTCCATGTTCCGTCAACTTTACCGGCATAAGCCTGTAATGCAAAAAGCAGCATAAATGCTACAGAAGCTAGTGTTTTCATAGTTCAAAATAGTTTTTGTTGTTAATAAAAAGGGTAATTAAAAATACTTACAATATTAAAATTTAATTTGTAGTTGCGCAAAGTATGTGTCGCCTCTGTTCTCGAGGCAAAGAGTGTGATGGTTAGGATAAAGCAACTCAAGTCGTTTACTGAGATTCTCCTGTCCTATACCCGAACCGCTTTTATCCTGCGTATTTTTAGGAAAGAAGCTGTTTTCTACGGTGCAAACCACTTCCTGACCTTCTTTGGATGTAATGTTTATATGTACAAAAGACGGATTTACAGGGCTGACACCATGTTTGAATGCATTTTCAACCAACGAGATAAAGAGCATAGGCGCAATCCGGTCGTTGTCCGATGCGATGTTAAACTCCGTTGTCAGTTTTACCTGATCCGACAGGCGTAACGACATGAGTTCGATATAGCTTTTCAAAAAATCGATCTCTTTCCCGATTGGCACGAAATTGTCGTTGTTTTCGTACAAAACATAACGGAGCAAGCGGCTTAAACGGTGAACCGTATCCTGTGCCTGTTCCGGATGAACCGGTATGAGTGAATAGATGTTGTTGAGCGTATTGAACAGAAAATGTGGATTCAGCTGGTTTTTCAGGTTCTTGAGTTCCGTCTCGAAGCGGTCTTTTTCCATCTCTTTCCGCTCTGTTTCGGTTTTGTACCATTTGCCGGTAACCCGAATTGCCACGCTAAGCCCCACAGAAAGTACCAGAGAGGTAATGTCTCTGAACAAAAACGGATCGGGAGGACGTGGTATGTGCATTCTATCGTGCATCGGACCATGCCAGATATGGGCAAATTCAACGGTACGATACCAGTACAGCAGTAAAGAGCAAACAACGATTAAAAGCGTGTTTACAATAATGAACCGAAAGGTATTCCGATCAAACAGGAATTTGTTTATCATGTATAAATAATTCAGGTAGAACACGATAAAAAACGCGCCTATATAAACAAAATACCCAAAATACATGTCCACTCTGAAATGACGGCTGTCATTCATGAAAATGAAGGGAAAGCAGAAGAGTAATGTCCATACAAGGAGATGGATACAGACCTGAATTTTGTTGCGGTGTCTTTGTGTATTGATTATCATACTGGTGTGCAAAGATACGATTGCTTATAAAAATACAAAATATTTATTGAATAAAAATTATAAAACAAGCCGGTTTTTGTTATTCATATCTTAATGCTTCTATCGGGTCAAGATTAGATGCTTTCCGGGCAGGATACCATCCGAAAAAGATACCGGTTGCCGTACATACTGCGAATGCCAGAAAGACGGTATACACCTGAATGAAAATGGGCCATCCGGCAGCAAATTTTACGAGCAACGAAACTCCGACTCCAAATATGACGCCGATCACGCCTCCGGTAACACTAATCAGAATAGCTTCTATAAGGAACTGCAACAGGATGTCGATTCCTCGCGCTCCGATCGACATGCGCAGGCCGATTTCGCGGGTTCGTTCGGTTACGGAAACATACATGATGTTCATAATACCGATACCACCCACCAGAAGCGAAATGGCGGCAATCGCAGCCAGCAGCACGGTCATCATGTCGCTGGTAGAGGTCATCATGGTGAGCAGCTCTTTTTGCGAACGGATACGGAAGTCGTTGTCAGCATCGTCTGCCAGTTTATGGGATTTCCGCAATATGGTTTCCATCTCATCCTGAGCACTGTCCGAAACCGCTTCGCTACGCGCCGAAGCCGAGATATTGTTGAAATAATTAATCGCTGAAATACGCTTCATCACTGTGGTGTAAGGAGCAAGTATCACGTCATCCTGATCTTGTCCCATGGAGTTGTTTCCTTTTTCGGTCAAAACGCCCACCACACGCATTGGAATGTTTTTGAAACGGATCACTTTTCCTACAGGATCTTCTCCGTTGGTAAAGAGGTTGGTCACAACGGTTTTTCCTATCACACACACTTTGGCCGCCGCTTTAATGTCCTGATCGGTAAACATATCGCCGTCGGCAATGGTGTATTTACGGATATTGAGATAACTGGCATTCACGCCTGACATGGAAGTCGGTGTGTTGTTGGTGCCGTATATAGCCTGACCGGCAGCGCTCACTATCGGAGTGATGTCCGACAGGTATTCGCTTTGGTCGAGTAATGCCTGATAATCGGCCTGTTTCAGGGTTTGCATGCTGCTGGCATCCTGACGAACGCCTCCCATCATGCCCTGTCCCGGTTCTACGAATATCATGTTCGATCCCATTTCTGACAACGAACTCTGAATGCTTCGTTTCGATCCTTGTCCGATAGCCAGCATGGTGATAACCGAAGCAACACCGATGATGATGCCGAGCATGGTCAGGAATCCCCTGAATTTATTATTGCTCAAAGCCCGCAATGCGATCTTGAACAAATTGCTGAAGTTGACATATCGTTTAATCATCGAGTTTCGGAAGTTTTTGCAATGCCTCGTGAGCCGAAGCAATGTTTTTGTTTACAGTATCTTCGAGAACCAGACCGTCGCGCAACACGATGTTACGGCTGCTGAAAGATGCCAGTTCCGGATTGTGCGTAACGAAAATTATAGTACGTCCTTCTTTTTGGTTCAACTCCTGAAAGAGCGAAAGAATCTCAAAAGAGGTGCGTGTATCGAGATTTCCGGTTGCCTCGTCGGCCAGAACAATCACCGGTTCGTTGACCAAAGCACGGGCAATGGCTACACGTTGCTGCTGTCCACCCGACATTTGGTTCGACTTGTGATAGAGCCTGTCGGCCAGCCCAACCGCTTTCAGCGATTCGATGGCTTTGCGTTTTCGTTCTCGTGCCGATACTTCGTTGTTGTAGATCAACGGGAGCTCCACGTTTTCTACAGCTGTGGTTTTAGGTAGCAGATTGTACGACTGAAAAACAAAACCGATCTTTCGGTTGCGAAGCATGGCCCGTTCATCTTTATTCATCTGCTTGATCGAAATTCCGTCGAGCTTGTAATCGCCTTCGGACGGAGTATCGAGACATCCGATAAGATTCAGTAGCGTAGATTTCCCCGAACCGCTAGTCCCCATGATGGTGACGAATTCCCCCGCCGATATAGAGAAGGAGACTCCCCGCAGGGCATGTACTGTCTCGCTACCGACAATGAAATTGCGTTTCAGGTTGATTACTTCAATGATATTTTTTGCCATGATTAATTTGCTGTTTTGGGTCTTCTGTTATCGCTACCCGGACGTTTGGGCATAAACGGACTTGCACCTTCCGATTTTACCCCTGCCCCGGGCATTGTTATTGCTGTTTTTTCGCCAACAATTACTTCGTCACCGGCTTTCAGTCCGCTGAGGACTTCGGTGTGAGTGGCATCTGTAGAACCGATCATAATCTTAACGGCTTGCGATCCGTTAGGCTGTTTAATCCATACCTGTTTTTCGCTACCGCCTGTTTTGTTGACTCTCTTTCCGGTCGGACTGTAATTGAGCGCTTTATTCGGAATAACAAGTACGTCGTTTTTCTCCATTGTGTAGATGTTTACACTGGCGGTCAGACCCGGTTTGAGTTTCAGTTCAGGATTGGCGGCTTTGATTACTACTTTGTAGGTTACCACATTAGAGGTTGTGGTGGCTTCGAGACGTACCTGAGTCACTACACCCGAAAAGACATCATTGGGGAACGCATCAACGGTAAATGATACTTTTTGACCCTCTTTTACCTGTCCGATATCAGCTTCGTCAACGTTAGCCAATACCTGTATCTCGTTCAGGTTGTTGGTAATGGTGAACAGCGTCGGAGTGCTGAAGCTGGCTGCAACCGTCTGGCCTTCATCTACAGCACGGGACAGCACGATTCCGTCGATCGGCGATACGATAGTGGCATAGTTGAGGTTTGTTTTGGCCTTGATCACATCCGATTGAGATTTTTTGAAGTTCAGTTTTGCCGTGTTGTAATTGTACTCAGCCGTTTCGTAATCGGTTTTGCTGACTGCCTGTTTGGCATAAAGATCTTTTATCCGGTTGAAGTTCTTTTCCTGATAATCCATCTGCGTTTTGTTGACATTCAAGTCGGTAAGAGCACTCTCGTAAGTCGAATTAAGAACGGTTTTGTCAATTTCAGCCAGTACCTGTCCCCGTTTTACAACAGAGTTGTAGTCGACGTAAATTTTGGAGATGGTTCCCGACACCTGCGTACCTACTGTGATGGTCTTGATTGGGGAAACAGTTCCGGTAGCGGTTACCGATGCCGATATAGTTCCCATGGCAACTTTGGCTGTCTCCGGAACCGACGGCTGTTGTTTCTCCTTCTTACAGGTAAAAAATCCGATCAGGATCAGCACAAGTATGGCTGCGATGCCAATCCATATTTTTGTTCTCTTGTTCATAAAAGTATGTTTTTGAAATTAGTTTGCCGTTTATTGAATAGGAATGTTTTGGTAGAAGTTCAATAATTTAAGATTGAGTACTGCCGAATATTTTGCCTGTAACAACTCCATTTGAGCCGACAGATAGGTGTTTTTGGCATTCAATAGTTCCACCGTATTTTTCATTCCCAGATTGAACTGATCGTTAATAAGCGAGTAGCTGATTTCTGACGATTTCACCTTGTCTTTGGCCGACATATAACGGCTTTGCGACGACACGACATCCTGATAGGTGGTTTCGATGTTTTTTAGCAATGTTTTCTGCGCTGCCGTATAGTCAAGCTGCGCGTTCTTGATGGCATATTCGGCTTTTTCGACAGCAGACTTGTTTTGGCGATTGGTGAAAATGGGAATGCTTACCGTTACGCCGAGACTCTGTGCAAGGCTGTTGTAAAGTTGACTGGTGAATTTCTCATTGCTGTTGTACAGGTTTCCGGTACCGATACTTCCCGAAAGAGAGACCGTGGGATAATAAGCAGCTTTGCTTTTGTCGAGCGATAGTTCAGCTACTTTGATATTCATCTGTCCGCTTTTAATTTCGGGACGGCTTGAGAGGGCTGTATTGTAAATCTGGCTTTTGTCGGCAACAGGCTGCAAGACGTCTTCGTCTTTGATGTCGGGGAAGGCAATATTCAATTCCTCATTTATATCCAGTTCCAACAATTGTTTCAACGTCAGTTTAGCCTGATCGAGGGTGTTCTGTGCCGAGGTGAACGAATATTTGTCACTACTCAACTGTGTTTCCACCTGAGCATAATCGTTCATGGCGGTAGAGCCGGCATCCAGCAACTGTTTGGCGCGTTTGAGCTGAGCTTCCGACGATTCAACGGTTTGCTTACCAATTTTCACGGCTTCGTTGGCATACAACACGTTGAGGTAAGCCTGTGTGATGGCCGTTGTAATGTCGTTTTGAGTAGATGACGACGAGAGTTCCTGCAATTGTACCTGCAAGCCCTGTTGTTCGATATTTTTGGAGATTCTGCCTCCGTTCCACAGTGTCATGGATGAACTGACGGAGTATCGGCCGGCAACGTTACTGTTATTGTGGTATGAACCGCTGAGACCGGCTATTCGGCTATTGGTGAACGTTTGAGAAACGGAAGCATCGAGCGAAGGAAGTTGCGCTGCCTTGGCGGTAAGTAGATCCACTTTGGCATCCGAAACCCCGATTTTCGATTTCTGAATCTGAATGTTGTTTTTCAGTGCATAGTCAATGCAACTTTTCAGATCCCACTGAGCGGGTTTTTGTTGAGCAGAAAGCTGTAGCGAACAGCCGATACCGATCAACAAGCCCAGAATAATTTTTGTTGGAAACATAATGTCGTGGTTTATAGTTTTCGACAACAAAACTACGACACGACATATGCCAGCTACAATTATATTATAGAAAGGGCTCGTTTTTACCGATACAAACTGGAATTCTATCGACGAAACGGGAATGTAAAAAAGCTCCCGGATAGAGATGTGAGCGAAACAGATAGTTGATATTCACTGAAATCAGCATCCTATGCGGGAGAAATAGAGAAGACAAAAAATGATTCTTTGTTTAGAATTGCAATGATTTGGATCAGGTCAGCAGATGTTTCATATAGAAAAGCGTCGTTGAACCGTGAGCCAATGTTTCGGTCACAACAAATCCTTTTTTACGATATATTTCAACATTGCGGGTATTTGCAGTTTCCAGAAAGAGAGGAAGATGCAGGTGTTTGCATTTTTCAATAACGGGGTTCATTAGTTTACTAGCCAGTCCTTTGCCCTGAGCTTCGGGCAGTACGCCGATGGTGTAGAGATACCAGTATTTTTGTCGCTTTGGAAACTGGCGGTACGAATCGGCCTTGCTCTGCAGGTTCCGGATCACGCATGGAATGCCCATTTTGAAGAGAAAAAACAGATTGCGTTTGATAAAGTTCCATGTGAACCGTTCTTTTGCTTCGTTCTTCCACATGGCAACGGCCGAATTATCCTCGGTGACGTAAATATATCCGTTCTCCAGAGTTTCGTCGATCGTATAATCCATAATCACATCCAGTTTGTTCTTGTGCCTCGACTGTGCTGTGAGCCATTGAATGCAAGGATCATTTCTGAATGATTCGGTCAATACTTTTTTGATGGTAGGTTTGTCCCGGCGGGTTGCCAGTCGTAAATCGGAATTTTCAATCTTTAAGTTCATAATTTCTACTTTTGCCTTTAGTTTCGTTGCAAAAGTAGGCTGTTGCTGCTAGGGCACATTTGACATATGTCAAATAAAAACGGAATAGTGCTATTTTGCGCGAATACGGCTAAGCGTTTCAAGACTGATACCAAGATAGGAGGCAATGTAAGTTAAGGGTATTTGCTGCAGAAAATGAGGGTATCTTTCCAGCATGAAATGATAACGTTCGGCAGCGGTACGAAACTGCATGGAATAGAGCCGTTCTTCGAGCAGGATAACATAACCCGACACCAGTATCTCTTTGATTTGCTGCATAAGTGGATTTTGTGCCTTTATCTCGTCGAAATCGGATGCTTTCATCCTGTATATTTTGCAAGGGGTCATAGCCTGTATGTAGCCGATGCTTTTTTGCTGCAATACCAGACTGGTAAAATTAGCAGCAATGTCGTTCGGAAAATCAAAATTGGTAGTAATCTCAGTCCCGTCTTTGATGTAGTAATTGCGCAGAATACCTTCCAGTACGAAGTAGTAATAATGGCATACTTCACCTTCCCTGACCAAAAAATCATTTTTCTTGAGCGAAATCAGCTGGATATATTCTTTCATCTCGGTCTCCAGCAGGTTCTTCAGCATAGGAATAATTTTATCCTTATAGCTGAGAATTTCTTTACTTGTATTGAAAGTATCAGGCGACATAGATATGACAATATTGGACAATTACATTACGGAATCAGTAATTGCATTTCGCAATTTTTGCAATCGAACTTTAGTAAAAAGCGGTCGTTTTTACCTTGCAGATAGAATGGTTCGCGGGGAGCCTGCTTCGGATGTTGTTTCGACGGACACCAGCCCATTTCGTATTTCAGGCAATACTTCGTAATCATCACCGGCTGGCCGGATTGCAATTTGCCTCCAGTTTCGAGTGCGGCGTCTATCTTTTCTACTCCATGGTCGAGGTGAAACGAGCGTGCTTTGGCATTGGCAACATTGCCCAGATAAGTGAGCTGCTTTTCGGGATACACAGGCGTTTTCTTTCTCGCCTGACGAAGCGTGGGGCGTTGATTGATGCGGATGATCTGTTCCAGTTTGGCGACCATCTGTCTGCGCCATTCGCTTACTTTTGATGCCGGAAAAAACCATGGCGATGAAAATCCGGTGTGGATGCTTTGCAGTTCAAAGTCGGTATTGCCCAGCTTGGCAAACAGAACACGGATATTTTCCTTTACCTCTGAAAATCCTTTGGTGGACAGTTCTTTGTCGCAATCTATGTAGAATAGTATACGGTTTCCTTCAGCATCGGCTTCGATGGAAATGCCGTTGGTAGTGTCTCTGAGAGTAAGGTCGACCTGTATTTTCCGTTCTGCCGATTTCTTTGCCAGCATTTTGTCGAATTCCTGATCAAAATTGCGGTAGAGCATGGTGCCGGTTTTCAAAAACGGCATTTTGAGCGGCGTTACTTTGTCGCCTTCCACGCGGTTTACCCGAATGCCGGTAAAAAGTCCGTCGGGAGAGAGAAAGCAGAGTCCGTCGCCATTTGCCAGCGGCACAAGGCTTTTTACGGTGAACGAATTTCTCTCCACTCTTTTTACAATGCCGATGGGTTGTCCTATTGATTTTGGGGTAGTAGTTTGTACCAGTCCTGTGTTGCGCTCATTCAAAAAATAGGTGGTGGCACTGCGTTGAAATGTCCGTTGCGGATCGGGCGTAAAGAAATGCGTCGTCTTACCCAACGAAGCTCTGGTGTATTTGTCCGACCCTTCGAGCAGAGCATCCAATCGTTGACGGTAGTAAGCCGTAATGTTTTTTACATAGTCAGTTTCTTTGAGGCGGCCTTCGATTTTGAACGAAGAAACTCCCGCATCCATCATGGCACCGAGGTGAGCCGACAGATCGAGGTCTTTGAGCGATAGCAGGTGACCTTCGGGAGAAAGCCGGTTGCCTGTAGCGTCGACAATGGAGTAGGGCAGGCGACAGAGCTGTGCGCATTCGCCACGGTTGGCGCTACGACCTCGCGTGGCCTGACTTGCATAGCACTGCCCGCTGTAGCTTACGCAAAGAGCGCCATGCACGAAGCATTCAATGCGGGCTTTGGTGTTTGTGGTGATATTCCGTATCTGATCCAGTGATAGTTCACGTGCCAGAACGATTTGAGCAAAGCCAGCCTCTTCCAGAAACTTTACTTTCTCCACGGAGCGGTTGTTAGTCTGTGTGCTGGCATGTAGTTCGATCGGAGGCAGATTCATTCCCAAAAGTCCCATATCCTGCACGATCAATGCATCGGCACCTGCCCGATAAAGCTGCCAGACCATCTGTTCTGCTTCGGCCAGTTCTTCATCATGCAAAATGGTGTTGAGCGCCACATATACCTTTGCTCCGAAGCGATGGGCATAGGTAGTAAGCGACTCAATATCGGCAATGGAGTTACCGGCGGCGGAACGGGCACCGAATTTCGGAGCACCGATATAAACGGCATCAGCACCGTGATTGATAGCTTCAATGCCGGTTTCGGCGTTTTTTGAAGGCGATAGTAGTTCGATAGATCTCTTCATAAACAGGACTTCAGAATTGGGATGCAAAGATACGGTAGTTTTTTCAACAGCAGAAAAAATGCTCCGTTAGGAGTGTAATTATAAAAAGTCAAGGTGAGTACATTCTGTAGATAACCGCAAAAATGGTTATATTTGGAAAAATTTCATTTTAAGCATTGTGTATGAAAAAGTGCATGATTCTCATAGTGTTGGTTTGGTCGGTTTCCGTTTCTGCTTTTGCTGCCGGATTGGATACGTTGAAGGTGTCATTGCCCAGCCTTCATTGGGCTTTGCAGTTGAACCTTCCCGGATTCGAGCTGCAAAGTTCGGATGTGAATGCAAAGATAGAAGGCCGTTATATTTCTGCATACAATGATTCGTTGGCCATGGATGTATCGGTTGGAATAGAGGAAAATGTGCTGCAACTGAATAGCTCGAAGGCTTTGAGAGATAGCAGCTGGATTCAACTCAGGAGACTCTTTGATGCAAAACAGGCAGTTGTGCCGGATTCTGTCAGGTATGAGTCGGGCGATTGTGCTTTCTCTGATTTTTTTGTTTCTTCTATCTATGGAAATGTTGTAAATCAGCGTAATATCATTGTTTATCTGTTTTATAACAACGTTTGTGTTACCGTTCAGGTGATAAAATCAAATTATAAAGATGCTGACGTCGAGAATCTTAATAAAGTTCTGCGCAGCATTAAATTGATAGCTCCTTACACGCATGTCTCTCTCGAAAATTTTATAGATGGTGTTGCTTATTTCAATAATGGAAATTATCAACTTGCCGCAAAAATTCTTCAGAAGGCTCTGGATGAAAATAAAAGCGATCAACTATTGAGCAAAGATCAATTGTATTGGTTGATTTCCAATCTGGGACTGGCATACGGTTTTTCCAAACAATTGGGTAAAGCCGTCTCCACGCTTAATTATGGTATCCGGACAGATCCTTATTTTCCGATGTTTTACTACAATCTTGCGGGTGTATATGCTATGGCGGATGATCTCACAGAAACAATTTATTACCTGTTTCAGGCATTTCAGAATAAGAAGAATATGGCGCAGGGAAATGAGTTTCCTGACCCAAAAAAGGATGAACTGTTTCGGAAATACTGGAAGAATGAAAAATTCAGGGATGCAGTGCGAAACCTGTAAGAGATAGAAAAAAAAGACGCAGATCATTAAACCTGCGTCTTTCAAATGTGTTCGTTGATAAATCGTCTGTTTAGTGAGCTTTAAAGTTCCATTTGGAATTGTCACTATTCATGTCAAATTTGCCAAGTGTGGGTGTGCTGTCGCCAGAAGATATCAGAGCCAATTGTTCTTTGGAATTAGGAACAATTTTTGGCATGATTCTGTAGGTGCCATCGGTCAGTTGGTCGATACGCCACAATTGTTCGGGAGCTCCCGTAAATGTCGGTACTGTTACTAATTCAGCATCGACAGTTGCAGCCAAAGCACGTTCAGTTCCTTCAATTACGATTTTGTAGTAAGGGCCTCCGGGGTTTCCTCCACCATCGGGAACTGCTGTGATTGTCCATTTTTGATGAGGACGGAACATGTAATCGCCGATTCTTACATCAATGTTTCCTGTCGGCCATGTGTTGATAACATCAGATAATTGCTGTGAAGCAACCGGTTTAATCGGTTCGTCGTTGTTACGTCCGAATCCACGCATGCCACCCGGCATTCTTGTGAAGTCAACCACCAGTTCCAAAGCATATCCTCTGCGTTCCGATTCAATTTCGTAAGTACCTTCTTTGAAGTTCTCTCCGGCAACTGGCCATCCGTTTTTCCACAACAGAGGGCGAATGCCTAATACGCTACGGCCGCCTTGATCCAAATCAGCTTCGTAGTGGCACGACATTTTTTCTACACCGTCACCCAAAATCCAACGGCCGAAGTGACCGGGACCAGTAACGCGTCCACCGGCAGCAACGACCATTTTACCGCCACCTTCAAGCATGTCGCGTCCCATATTGTCGAGGTAAGGACCTGTAACTTTTCTGGAACGGCCGACAACGATATTGTAGGTTGAGTTAGCACCGTCGCAGCAGGTTCCATGGGTACCCAACAGGTAATACCAGCCATCGCGATACATCAAATCGGTAGCTTCGCAGTCAATGGCGATATTGATGGCTTTGTTGCCTTCTACACGTTTCCCGGTTTTCGGGTCGAGTTCCACAAGGCGAATAAACCCGAAATAGGTGCCGTATGACATCCACAAACGACCATCGGTAGGATCAAGCAGTAATCCCGGGTCGATAGCGTCACAATCTTCCATGTTCTCGGACGAAGCGACAACGATGGGGTCGGTAAACTTAAAATCAGGAGATTTTGGGTCAAGCGTTTTATTCCACATGGTATTAATTCTACCATCGTGTCCGCCACCCAGTCCGCCACCAGTAGAGCCATACACAACGAGGTAACGATCGCCGATTTTGATTACATCGGGAGCTGCACCGCCGCCGGGGCGTACGGCACCACCGTTCCATGTCCAGCCGTCTTCGGAGATTAATCCGCCGCCACCTGTACCAAAAGTATAATATTTTCCGTCGCACTCCGCAATTGTGGAGGGGTCATGTATAAATGGTTTCCCGATTTGTGCTTTCGCTGTTCCGGCTAGCATTACCGATAACAGGGCTGCTACGCCCATTAATTTTGTTCTAAAGTTCATGTGTATATGATTGTTTTAAGGTCGTTTTTATTCGCAACTAATGGTTAAGTCTTTGATCGGTGCTCCTTTTTCATCCAGGAAGCGTACGCAGAAATCGCTCATTCCGGGGCCATTGATTACTGCTCCGCGGATGATATTCTTTCCTTTGTTCAGAGTTAGGCGGGTCGAAACGCAATCGTCCACAACCATACGTCTGTCACCCGAAAGCAACAGGGCTTCTTTGCCGTTGAGCCACCACATCGATGCCGAATTGGATCCCACGGCCATTCTTACGTTTTTCATTTCGCGGGGGCAATTAACCACGGTTACCGTCCAGAACAGAACTCCGTAAATTTGTTTTCTTAAACCATAGGCAAAACGGAACAATTTGACGTTGTAGTTTTTGCTATCCAAAGCATGCCATTTCAACTCCTGTTCGCCAGCTTTCACTGTCTCTCCATCTTTGGGAAGCATTGTAAACTGGTTGGGGAAATACTCGGTAGAGAAAGCTTTTCGGAGGTAACTGTCGGTAAATACAGTGTTACCGCGGTTGGGTTTGTTGATTGGGTCTAAAAGTAACCAACGTTGAATGAATCCTTTAGCATCAGGAGTCTTTTTTGCGGTTGTAGCCGGAGTGAAGTACCCTGAGATGCTTCGTGCTGTATCGCTTGGCGCGGTATTGCTTTTTGCAGCCGTTGACTGAGCGTAACTTCCTTGTAATCCTAACCCTGCCAGAATTACTGAGCTTACAGCTAATAATAATGTTTTTCGTTTAATGTTCATGGTAGATCTTTACAGTTTTACATTTGGTGTTCTTAAAAATATTAATTTACTTACATCACAAAACTACAAAAATTTTTGCTTTGAAAATCATGGATTTTTTCTTTTGAAGCAGTAAAAATTTTGATTAGTAGCGATATGTGTGTCGACATATTGTAAAATTGACACACTGTTTTCAGATGGAATATACCTTGATATATTAAATTTTCGCTATCGTTAATTTGTACAAAAAGTTAAGCGAAATATATTTTTGTAATAATTTGTATGATAATGTTTTGATGTTTGGCATTTGTGCCCTGTCGTTGTCATGGATTATACAAACCTATCGGATATCTTCCCTTTCAGAATAACAGTTGTTGATTTTTTCAAATTGTCAAGGACGTGCTTCTTCGAGTGGGGGATCTGAGTTGTCTGTTCATGGTCTGTTTGGTTGAATTTTTATATAAGATGTTCTTTTTCGTTTCCTGTTTTGCTGTTTTTCCTCTGAAAAGTATCGTCAAAAACAGCCGCGTTTTCCAGAGAAAATGTGTTTTTGCTCTTTTGTCGCGATCATTAAATAATAGTGGACAAATTTCAATTGCAGACCTCTCCTCCCAACCTCCTCCCCCAAGGGGAGGAGGAGCAAGGCTGTGAAATATATAGAATTCAATTCATTTTGCAGATTTTTCCCCTCTCTTCGGGAGAGGGGTTAGGGGAGAGGTCAAATGCTAAAATTAAGAAATGAACTAAACGGATAATGTCTATTGTAGCGAGACCAAAAAGCGACGGCTTATTTCGCCAGATTCTTAAATACTGATCCAAAAATCAAGTAACTGGTATTTCCGGCAATGGTACCCTCGTTTTCTCCCCACAAAAATGGCCAGTCGTCGTAGTTTTCAAAGTGGTCGGGATTTCTGAATAATACACCCGGAGCTACATTGCCAGGAATAGCTGAGAAGTCGGCGCGGTTATTGCCATAAAAAACGGCTTTGGGTCGCGTGGCACCCACGGTGGCCACAAACGAATAGTTGTGGTATGGATGGCAACCGAATAACCAGTTGGACACCTTGTAAATATTGCTGACATCCACAATGTCGGGGAAATATTTGTTGGCAAAGCAAACGGTGGTGCCAAAATTCAACAAGAGTCCGTTTCCAGCCCAGTTACCCAAACCGATAGGCACTCCGTAAGGATTTTGCTTTTCAAGTCCTTTGATATAGTCGTTGTATTTCACCACATAGGGGCGGAGCTTTTCTTTGTAGGATGCGTCCATGTGGGGAATGGCGTCCAATGCCGTGAGCAGACCGAACGTTACGTTGCGATCAAGAGCCGGCCACAAAAGTTCCTGAAATTTATCGATGTATTGTTTTTCTCCTGTAGCAATATAGAGTTGGAGATTTGTGGCTGCATCCGCCGTTCCGAAACCTCTGCGCATATTATCTTTGGGCTGTTTGGCAAGCAGTTCCGTTGCCTCTTGTTGTAATCGTTTCGACTGTTGCAATGCTCTTGCAGCAAGATCATCGTTATATCCCTTCAAAGCCCGGCTTGCCGCAGCAAACATAGTGGCTGCCTGAAGGTCGAGACGCGGATTACGGCTTGTAAAGGCCCACATATCATCCTTTACTCCACTTGAGCGCCCGTCAGGAGCTATTTCGTAAGGACCGAGTTTCGGATTATAGGGAAGGCCGTCGGTGATAGATGCGGCATCGCCAAGGTGATGGTAATTATCCAGCACTGAATTCGAAAGCGTTTGTGCCATGTGTCCGATTTTTTCGGCCTGAGCTACCAGGTTCAGTGTGCCGTGCTCGATAAACTGCAACACGTCGGGCGTTCCATCCGGACGGTGAAGGTCGACATAACGATGCTTTTCGTCAACGAAGGTTTCATCGCGCGAGGGTTTGAAATAGTCCCATGTCTGCACAAAGTTTTCCACGACGTTAATGTTCGATTCTGTCTCTATATCAAAATCGCCTGCATCGAAAAAACCGCCAACGTTTAATCCGGGAATCAGCTCCAGCGCTTTGTATTTTGTGTCGGTTGTCGGTCCCTGAGAGTGCAGGTCGAAGTGATCAGTATTGGGCGGAGCCTGCAGATAACCATCTTTGAAGGGTTCACCATGCCATACCCTGTAACCCTCTTTTACATACATATGATCCATATGGATCGGAATCCACACATCGCTGGTTGCATCGGTTATCTTGTCGTAAACACTGTTGTCTATTAAGAAATTATTGGTTTTGGTGTTACCGTACTGAATGTAGTAGATTCCGGGTGTTTTAACCGAAGAGAAATCGAATTTCGCATAGTGATATTTATAATAATCGCCCCACGATACCACATTGTCGCTAAATACCTCGGAAGCATTACCGGTTTCGTCTATTTTATACAACGACGCTTTTACAAGCGGTTTGTCATTCTTGTCGAGTTCGATCACCGAGACTTTCGGTTGCGAAGGAGTGTAACCCACCTGAGATATCCCGATGTTTGGTTCGCGTATCCAACCTTTAATGGCATTAGGCTCGACAGTCCAGGTCAGCACCTTGCCTGTTTTGCCTGCCGGAAGAAGGCTGCGAACTACAAACCAACCGTTTTGCGCCAGCATACGTCCGTCGAAGAGCATCAGATTGGCATCCGGAGAGGTGATTTTCATCAGGCGACTCGGCTCATCGGGCGCAAGCAGTAGGGTGTGACCGGTTTCGAGAGGGAGCGGATCTACAAATTTACCGGTACCTCTGTCGTCGGCAGTTACATATCCTTTGTATTGCTTGATTTTTTCGCTGTTGGGTTTCGCAACGGTGTTGCTCACTGCATAGCGGGGGAAACGGTTAAAGCGGCCATCCATCAGATAGGCCTTCGACCAGTATTGAGAGGGAAGAAATTCCAGATTAAACCCGGCTTTGCCTTCGAGAAATTTCGGAACTGGTTTGTCGAGGTAAACGGATATTTCAACGCTGTTGCCTTTCGCTGTGGCAACCACGCGCGAGTCGAAATCGAAATCTTTATAGTGCAAAGAGACCTCAATGGTATTGGTAGCACGATCTACTTTTCGGTCGGTCACCGAAGGTACAAGATCCCACTGCTCGGGAGTATTAGAAAGCCGAACGGCACCGCCTTGTGCAGTTCTGACACCATGGTGGATCAATTCGATACCGGCGTTCTTCTCATCGTTAAACCCTCCGGTAAAAAGATTGCTGTACACAAGAACATTAACGCCCTGCTTTTCGAAATACTCAAGATCGTTGAGTTTCAACTCCTGAGCCGAAGAATGGCTAAATGCCGCCAATAATACTACGACAATCGATAATAGTGTTAGTCTCTTCATATTAAAAATAAGGTTATCATAACGTGGATTGACATTGCAAACCGGACGTTAGTTAATAAGACTCATTTATGTCGTAAGGGTTTAAATTTTGGACTGTGTTATTGCTTGAAATAAAAGCAATTACATCTTTTTTCTTCTGTAAGTACAGTATCCGAAATGTTACAGGTTTGAAGACTAAAGCTTTGTGGTATTCATGCAAAAAATAGAAATAACAAGAAGCCATTTGTTTGGAATGCAAATTCTAATTGGAATTTCCCGTTTTTCTACAAAGCATTTTAACAACAAACAGCGCAAAAACATCAGGAAATCTTTTTGCGCAGTTGATGAAGATGCAGGGTCTGAGTGTTTATTGGTTTTCGGAAGCATTCACCTCACATTGTCTAAGTACTGATTATACCAGAATTACAGATAAAACAGATTGAAATCTGTGTCATCAGCTAAATCCGGTTCAATCATCGCACTGACAATTGCCGACAAAGTGAATTGAAAATCAGTAGGCTAATGCGGGTGCAAATATTACTAAATGCGATGCAGCCAGCCAATTAACATGGATGTGTGTTATGGCTTCGTTATTTTTATATTTATCGTTTCAGAAATATGTCTTAACCGCAAATTCAAACTGGTTAATAAATATCTCTTTAAATCTCGATATGTTGTTTTGTTCGTAAAAGAGTAACATTGCTTTCTTGTAGTCTACGGAGTCAACTGTTCTAAATGAAATTGGACAATGTTTGTAATTCATCAAAATAGCGTTGCTTACAATTCGTGCTGTCCTTTTGTTTCCGTCCATAAATGGTTGAATGTATGAAATCAACACTAAAATCAAGAGTGCTTTTTCAAATATATTTTCTTTCATATTCACCAGCTTACAAGCAGATTCTAATGCTTCACGTATCTGAAATTCATTGTCAAGCGGTCGATAATTGGTTCCAGAGATACCAACTCGACGTTTTCTTAAGTGCTTGTCAACAGCGAGATCTTTTATAAGTAAGCTGTGTATGTCTTCGATTTTCATAATCGATAAGGGGATTACATAATCCGGATTTTCGACAATGAAGTCAATTGCATCTTTGTGATTCAGAAGCATAATTGCTTCTTCTTTCGTTTTGCCGGCAGCTGTTTCTTTGTCTTTAAGTAATCTTTCAGTCTCAAGCAAAGAGTAGGTATTTCCCTCAATTTGAGACGACTTCCAACTTAAATCAATGGCAAGACGCTCAAGTTCCTTTTTAAATTCGAAATCTGACAGTTGCGAAATATTTTCAGTGTATTTTTGTTGTAAGTCCGATAGTTTCTTAAGCTCTGTTTCGTTCAAAATCGCTGTTTTGCCTAGCAAATCAAAAATGTCTAAGTTGAACTCTTCCTTAATTTGTCTTTCGTCAATTTCTTTTTCGTAATAACTGTCTAAATCAATCGAATACAACAATTCGTAAGACGGTGAAATAAAGTATCTTGTTCCTTTCCCTTTTCCTTCCGAGATTATGTATTTCTCGGTTAGAAGTTGAGATAGAATTCGTTTAACAGTCGCATAGCTAATCGAAGTTTCAAATTCTTTATGAATTTCGCTTGAAGAACAGTTTGCGTGGTTCTGTATAAAATTTAAAATCTCTATTTGTCTCGTTTCTGGCATAATTTTATGTTTTAGCTCACAAATATATGAAATACGGCTCATTTTTCACCACGAACGAGCTTCATTTTTTTTATAATGAGCCATAACGACTGAGGCTATGGGCATTTGGTGGTTTACTCCCTTTGGTCGTGACCGTTGGTGGCGGGAGCGTTCACTGTCGCACAGCAACAAAGGGAATTAAAAATCAAAGAAGCTAATCAGTTGTAAACTGATTCTATTATACATCCAAGCTACACTTCGTTAAGCTTGAACGAGAATCTGAAATACTTGCTCCATCAGATTTTTTTTGTTTCTCATTGTCATTTCTTTAATTTACTCAAAATAAGAGACCAAATAAACAACACTTTACTAACTTCCACAGTTACACTTTGGCAATGTCTGGACACCATTGTAAATTTTTAATTTGTTTGTCTGCTTTAGAAAGCCTGATTTCTTTTTTGAGGCAATAATTTTCTTGTTATGTAAATCAATTTCGCCTACGGTATTGTCTTCAACATAGCTTATATAATATTTCCCATCTTGAAAATAGAAGTCACCGTAACGTTTGTCTCCCTCTATATCTCTACTCAAAATAGTTTTTCCGCTTGTAAGGTCGAAAATTGTAATTCCTGAAAGGTCACTATCCCAAACTGAAAAAATATACTTTTTGTCTGCTGAGATTGAAAATGAACCACCGGCCAACACAATTAATTTTCCTGTCTTATCAACGAGTAAAGTTTCTCCATCATAGTCGCCAAACTTTGACAATATAAAGTAGTTGTCCAATAGTTGAGTGGGTGGAAAAAACAGTCCGGAACAACCACCTACCGGATCAATATCATAGAACTTTCTAGTTAATATTTTGTCGTTCTTTTGTATTATCAACCAAGAGCGACATAAAAAACTGTCAGAACTTGCTTTTGGTGATACTGTGGTGGTAATAATTTTCACTTGCCCAAAGTTTGAGGCGATTGTCCTCAAAGTAAATCTCGAAATTGGATAATCACTCTTTTTAAAAGTTATTTGTTTCTGTTGCTGACCGAAGCTGGTTGTTAGAGAGATAACAAGAAGTATTGATATTAAATTTCTCATTATATATTGTTTTTCAGTCTTAAATGGTTGCTTATTTTTTTATAATGCCCGCTAACAGTCGCGGCTATGGGCATTGGCAGTTTGAGGGAGCATTCACTGTCGCTCTGCGACAAAGTGAATTGAAAATCAGCAAGGCTAATGTGGACGTTCCGCAGGCTAAGTGCCCCCTCTTGTTGCAGATTTAACCGTTGTTTAGTTCCAGGTACTGCCTTATAGATGATGTTGGCACCAGTTATTTTTTCGTCTTCAATTTTATAAATTTTTCAATCGCACTTGTCTTTTGATAATTCTCCTTTATTAAAAGCGAGGTGAATTGTTTGAAATCAATTGAAGCCTTTGATAAAGGGTGTTTTTTAATCTGACTTATCATTAAATCAAACAGCTTCTGATTGTACTTATTTACTTCTCCGTCAAATGCAAGAGTATTATCAACTCCGAAGAAAATCAAAAATAAATAATCTTTGTAATTTTCAAGAGCAATCTTTTGATATGCAGTATTTGAAACCCTATTCGTCATTTCACCCCATTTATATGCACGGTTTATGAGAATTTCTAGTGGAATAACAATGGCAGCATCATCACAACAGACCGTATCAATTTCATTGCAGTACAAATTCAGGAAATCAATGGAAATCTTGTCAAGATATTTGAAGGTACCATTCTTTATAAAACCTGTATTCTCAATAACGTAAGTATCGCCCTCAGAGCTGGTTAAATTGAAGCCACTATTTATTACTTTCCTTTTGAATTCTAACGCATTTTTAGAAATTTTCCCATCTTCGGAATAAGACAATGTATTCAAATCCGCATAATTTGGTCGATGATAAAGAGAATCAGAAAATCGTACAGTTAGCTCTTTGTATCTATTTAGAAATGTGACCAAAGCCAAATCCTTTCGGTTTTTAGAATCAACTAAATCTTTTCTAAATTCATCTAATAATTTTTTAGGCATGGACCAGTCAAAGGCTTGACCTGGTGTCGATTTCAATGAATCAGCTGAAATAGTCCTATTGATATCAGATGTGGTGGTTTCATTTTTCTTTGCTTCACTTTTGCAGGAAACAAGAAACAATATCAAGACGATTGCAATACAGTTTTTCATACCGGTTTTATAATTGGTGCTAACACCCCGCAAACCACGTCAACCCGCCAATGGACATAGGCGTGTATTATTGGGTGTAATTTGTCTATTTACAGCTCAATACTATTTAATTTAAATTCTTTCTCATCATCTGCAATCTCCATTTTAAAAATTCTGATTCCTTTTTTTCTTGCAATAGAGGTTAATTTAAGCTGATTTTCTTTGGAAATTTCTGCGCCAAAATATATTTCTTTAGGAGGAATGCGCGTGACGCAAGCAAAGTCAGGTTTTTTATGGTCTATATTGTTATCCATCAGTTTTATTATTCTCCATTCTCGTTCATATGACCAATCTAATGATTTAAATAGTAACCATTTGTAATAAAAAAGTTTATCATAAAAAGGGTCATTGAAAGTAATTCCTCTTAATCTATAAATATCCATCATAAAATGAAACTCTAAATATTTCGTAGCATCATAACGATTTTTAGAATAAATTACAGGGAATAATTTTTTGTCAAGAAATAAACTAGCTTTTATCCCTCCCTCACCAATGTCTACAGAGTAGAGCTCTTGAAAATTATAATTTAATGAGAATCCTTTGTGGTTGTCAGCATAATGGGACCACATTAAAGTTGATTCAACAGATTCACTGAAGCAACCTACAAGAGCGGATTCTTTTATACTTTCCTTACACAACTTTGTTATTAAATTAATTCTATAAGAATGAAAATTCTTTTGCAATTCAATCTCATAATCGGATAGCTCAATTGGCTTGCCATTAGTAGTTGCATTCCTAATATTTTGTTCGACAAATTCAGCACCACACTTTTCAATCATTTCTTCTTTATATTCAATCTTGTTCAATAGATTTTGTATATGTGTATAGCTTTTGCTTTTACTCATTCCATTGACAAAGAAATCTAATATCTCTTTTTTGTTTATATATAAATATGAATCGTGAGGGTCATTAAACATCGTAGGTTTTGTCAACCATATCTCATCATTTTCAAATGCTTTAATATGATAGTCAGAACAGGTTCTATATCTAAATAGATTTTGAGGTGTCTGTTTACGACAATATTCGTGTAATTCAGATACGATTTTAGTTTCATCTTGAGGTATCATTCCTTCAGGAATCACTAATTGCATTATGTGTTTTTCAAAATCTCCGTTCATTTTTTTATTATACCCCATAACGACCGAGGCTATGGACATTGGTAGTTTACTCCCGTTGGTCGTGACCGTTGGTTGCGGGAGCATTATTCCTATCATTTTATTGCACAAATCGCAGCAAACGCAGTTTAACTATTTCCGCTTCAAAACTACAAATTTGTTTTCAATATACATTGTTTTTGGTTAATCTTTATTTTTACGGATGATGATTTCCAGAGTCGGACGGATTATTCTGATTTTGTTTCGGAAGATAGAATAGGAGAGGGTAGATGCTGTGATGTAATGGTATGTTGGTAATTGGAAGGAGCGACCATGAAATAAGTTTGCCGGCAACGAAAAAGCGCCTGCAGCATGTGCCACAAGCGCTTTTAACAAAAGCAAAACTGGTTCTGGTATCAATCGAAGTAGGTATACCCTGTTTCTGCGTGGTACGATTCGTCGAGACCGAGTGCTTCTTCCTTATCGGTTGCACGGATGCCGATGGTAAGCTGTACCAGCTTGAATAGTATGAAGGTTCCGGCAGCGGAGAAGGCGATGGTGGCGCCTACGCCCATAAGCTGTACCAGAAATTGATGTGCATTGTCGTAAAAGAGTCCGGCGCCGGGGTGGCTGCCTGCGGTGGCAAAATATTTAGTCACTGCCGGAGTGGCAAACAATCCGGTACAAAGAGTCCCGACAATACCCGCAATCCCGTGGATACCGAACACGTCGAGCGAGTCGTCGTAGCCAAGTTTCACCTTTACAAACGCAACCATCATGAAGCAGATTACGGTAGCAACCAGTCCGATGATCATAGCGCCTTTTACATCTACAAAGCCATTGGCAGGAGTGATGGCTACCAAACCGGCAACGGCGCCGGTGCAGATACCTACCACGGTCGGTTTTTTACCTACAATCCAGTCAAGGATAGCCCATACAAAAGCAGCAACGGCAGTAGCCATGTGAGTGGTCAGAAACGCATTGCCGGCCAGAAAGTCGGCGCTCAGTCCGCTACCGGCATTGAAGCCGATCCATCCGAACCAGAGCAGAGCTGCACCGATGGCCACGAAAGGAATGTTGTGCGGGGGAATGGCGTGACCCTGATAGTCGCGGCGACGTCCTAGTAATAAAACGGTGACGATGGCCGTGATACCGGAGTTGATTTCAACAACGGTACCGCCCGAAAAATCCATCAGTCCCAGTTTGGCAAGCCAGCCGTCAGCCGACCATGCCCAGTGAGCAATAGGATTGTAAACGAAGATAGACCACAATAACGTGAATACGAGAAATCCCTTGAAATTGATGCGTTCTGCAAATGCTCCGATGACAACGGCCGGAGTAATGACGGCAAACATGCACTGATACATGATGTAAACAATGTGAGGAATGGTGCCGGTCATTTCGGGGACTCCATTCACTATTTTTCCGGTTGCCTGGGCGTGTGAGATGAAGTAGGGGCTCAGGTCGCCAATGCCGATGCCATTGAGGAACGACCAGTCGAGGCCTCCGATAAACGGAGCTAATGCGCCTTTAGAACTGCTGAAAGAAAGGCTGTAGCCACATACGATCCATTCGATGCTGACAATGGCGGTGATGATAAAACATTGCATCATCACGTTCAGGATATTTTTACGACGAACAAGGCCTCCGTAAAACAGCGCCAGACCGGGAATCGTCATTAAAAGAATCAGCGCGGCAGACATGATAACCCAGGCGGTATCACCCGTATCTACTTTAGGAGCAGGAACATTGGCAACGGCTGCTGTTGCCTGTGCAAGTGCAGGGAAAGTGCATGCGATAAGGAGTCCTACCGCAATCAGGATTGATTTTTTCATTGTTGAATAAAAACTAATTTACTTTTTTAGGGAATAACGACACAGCGTTACCGGAATTGGATGAAAGTGCGGGAGATTTCCCGTGAGAGCATTATTCTTCTTTGTTGTATAATGCTTCGGGACCGTTTTCACCTGTTCGGATACGATAGGTTCCTTCGATATCGGAAACGAAGATTTTACCGTCGCCGGCGTCACCGGTGCGGGCCGAATTAATGATGGCGTTGATTGTTTTTTCGAGGTTCACATCGCGGACAACGACCGACAACATGCGGCGCTGGATGTATTTTGACTGGAAGACCTGACCTCTGACGACCTGTTCTTCTGTGGATTTACCCAAACCGGTGATATCCCAATAGGAAAACCATTCGATTCCGGCATCGTACAAGGCTTGTTTTACGTCTTCAAATTTGGATTTGCGGACAATTGCTTCGATTTTCTTCATACTTAGACGTGTAAATTTTTAAGGCACAAGGGAGCTTTGTGTTACCCGGAGCGATAATTCTGCTATGTATTGTATGGTAGCAGACCGGGAAAAAGTAAAAGACAATAGTATTTTCTAAGACGTTGCAAAAATAGAAGATATTTCCCGAATTAGAAAGCAAAAAGATATAAAAAAGCCACAAATAATGAAATAATGAAAGAAAAAGGCTTTTAAAATGTCATAATGATATTTATTGCATGGTTGCGGTATCGTTATTACAATAAAAGATAACGATAATGGTGGAATGGTGTGTGTTTTGCTGACAAAATGATTATTATTGTCGTTTTTAATATTCAAAATAATAGCAATTGTGCGGTAAAGTTTGTTTTTGTTTGTTTTGATGGTTGTTTTGGTGGAAAATAGATACTGAAATAGGTCTTGTTCTTTTAATTTGTAACGTTTCTTTAATTCTGCAAAATCGGAGGTGTGTCAGTGCTATGGCTATATCATGTTACGGAAAATGCGCGTTATCTTTGTACCTGTTTTTCCGGCAGTCAGTCTCATTGCCGGTTACTATTTACGATTGAATGAACTATCTAGCGCATATTTATCTTTCGGGCGACGATCGTCAGTGTCAGGTCGGAAATTTTATTGGTGATTTTGTAAAAGGGAATCGTTACGAAGATTATCCGGAAAAAATACGTCAGGGAATTCTGCTTCACCGGCAAATTGACAGCTTTACCGACAGCCATCCGCTGGTGCTCGACACGGTGGCCATGCTTCGACCCGAATTCGGACGCTATTCCGGAATTATTGCCGATGTTTTCTTTGATCACCTGCTCGCTTCCGGTTTTCGTCACTACTCGAACGGAAAGTCATTACGGTGTGTGTCGGTCAATTTTTACTACGCCATGCTTCGCTATTATCCGCATCTGCCCTCGCGTGTGAAAGGATTTATCTGGCATTTTATCTCTACCAATCGCCTGATGCGTTATGCCACTTATGAGGGATTGAATGAGTCGTTTACGATCATGTCTAATTACAAGATTCCGGCACTTCGTCCTGAAGAAACTATCGCTTTTCTTCGCCAAAATCACGTAGAACTGGAAGAACGCTTCGCCAGCTTCTTTCCCGAACTGGAAGCGTTTGTAAATAATGTGGAGATTTGAGGATTATATGCAATTATTTTGCAACCATTTTATAATAAGTTTCTGGTGTTGAATAATCGGGACCTGGGTACATATTGTCAAGTTGGAGACAATTACCCTCCACTTTTAGAATGACATGCTGTGAAAAGCTGGAAAAATCTGTTATCCCTAAAATTAGCCGGTTATCCTCTATTTTGTATATATACGATTGAGGAATAGTCAAATATTTGCCTTTTCGAATCATATGCGAAGCATCTACGAATTGCAAAGTATCATCTTGCGTAGAGTTTACCCAAAGTCCTGTTCTATAATCGTTGCTATAAAAGTTTTTAGCTTCGTCAGTTTTACTGCAAGAAACCAACATTGCACATAAAATCATCAAAAATGGCACTATATTTTTCATTTTCATAGATTAATTTGCTTTATGCTCATTGTGAAATAGAATCATGAAAAATAGATGCATTTAATATCAAAAATGTTGCATGCAAGTCGCTAATAATGAATCAAATTAGCAATTATTGCAAAACTGTTTGTCCTGAAGAGACTATCGCTTTCCTCCGCCAAAATCACGTAGAATTGGAAGAACGCTTTGCTGGCTTCTTTCCCGAACTGGAAGCGTTTGTGGAAAATGTGGAGATTTGAGAAAGTGAAGATTGTAAGATTCCAAGGTTTCAAAAATCTAAAATTCCACCACTACAGCAGGATAATTGTAAGCTAAGGCATTAAGAAGCGATGGCGTAGTTATTACCCTCAAATCCGTTACTCTTTCTATTCTGTAAACCCTTTTGTTTTCATGCTTTCTCCATTCACAAACAGGGCCATTCCCGTCTTCATTCTCCTGAAATTTTCTTTCTCATAGAATTTTTCCTTGCCGGGAGCGGCGTATAAAATCACATTGCAATTGGGGGTATGCTCTAAAATGGTTTGAAGTATCATTTTGCCAATTCCTTTTCCCTGATAATCGGGGAGCACGGCAACATCGTAAATTGCCGCCTGATATTCGCCGTCCGACAAAGCTCTTCCAAAACCCACGAGGTTTTCATCATCAAACACAAATACTACGGTATAGCTACGATTAAATGCCCGCTCATGCACTTCCGGAGTGTGATATGCCATACCTGCACTCTGAAGGATGTGAACCACCAAATCCCAGTTGATATTTGTTGTATCAAGTTGTAGTCGTAAATTCATCGGCGTAAATTATTTATACTCGTAGTGTATTTGGAATAAAGATCATAATAGGCTGTATATTAAATAATTCATATTTTAATCTTATCTAACCCCTCCGCTTCGCTCGTCCCCTCCCGATAGCTATCGGGACCAAAGAGGACAACACTCTTTGCGAAGTTTTAGCACTGTTTTACGATCCATTGCTAAAATTGCAGATTAGCTTACGCTGACCGTTGGTTCGTCTTCCCTTCAGATGAAGGGAAGTACCCGGAACGGGGGTAGGGTTTGATAAGTGGATTTATTTTGAAATGACATATTTGATTGTGTTGTAGTATTATAACGCAAAACAAACTTATTTGCTCCCAAATGCACTACGGGTTATTTATATTTTTCCCTACTGCGTACTGATGACTGAATACTGCGTACTAGTTCTTCCACCATCCGGCAAGTTTTCTGAAGAACGCCGCATCGGAATAGAAATGAATATGCGGATAGCCCGCCAGCACGTTCCTGTAGGAGAGTCCGCCCTGCCAGCGACGGTGATTTTCCGGCTTTTCGATATCGAAACTGAAGTGATAATTGGGCGTTTCGGAGGCAGGAATCAGTTGCGAGTGGTGAAACTCATGAGCCAACGACTGCACATCGCCCCAGCCGACCCGGCAATAGCCGAAGTGCTGCAAACGGGCAGTCATTTCGGTACGACAACCGAACACTCCGCACATGGGGTAAAACTCTCCCTTCGAGGGGCTAATACCTTCGGTAAGGTACATCAGTCCGCCGCATTCGCCATAGACCGGCATCCCGCTTTCGGCGGCATCGTGGATGCTTTTGAGCATCGTGCGGTTTTCGCTCAGTTCGCGGGCAAACACTTCGGGATACCCGCCGCCCAGATAGAGTGCGTTGATTTCCTTTGGTAATTCGACATCGGCCAACGGACTGAAATAGTGCAATTCGGCACCGTTCTCTTCCAGCAGATCGAGGTTGGCACGATAATAAAAGCTGAAGGCTTTATCGTAGGCTACCCCCAGTTTTAACCCCTGCAAGGGAATATCGAAACCAGCGGGCTTGCAGACCGTAACCGTTTGTCTGTCAATACGGGTTACCTCAAGTAAACGGGTCATGTCTATATGTTGTGCCATCAGGTCGGCAATGCGGTCGGTTTTCTCGATCAACGTCTCTACCTCTCCGGCCTGTATCAGTCCCAGATGACGACTTTCGAGTCCGATGCTGCCGTCGGGTGGCAGGTAACCCAGACAAGCTACGCCGCAATGACTCTCGATATAGCGCTGCAAAAAAGAGAACTGTTCGTCGCTGTAAACATGGTTAAGAATTACACCGGTCACCTGCACCCGTTCATCGAAGCGGGCAAAACCGTTTATAATGGCAGCCACGCTCTGGTAAAGCGCCTTGCAACTCACCACCAGAACTATCGGCAGACCGAGTGCCCGTGCCAGTTCGGCCGTGCTTCCACCGCCCTCTTCGCCAATACCGTCGAACATGCCCATCACTCCTTCCACTACCGCAATATCGCTGTTTTGGGTATATTTGGCAAAAAGGTAGCGGGCAGTCTCTTCGCCCAGAAGGTAAGTGTCTAAGTTGTGTGAAGCGGTAGCCGTAGCCACGGTGTGAAAAGCCGGATCGATATAGTCGGGACCGGTTTTGAAGGGTGTCACACGCAGTCCCTGTCGGCAGAGCAGCCGCATCAGGCCGATGGTAACGGTGGTTTTACCGCTTCCGCTGTTGGTTCCCGCTATAATAAATCCGTTGTTCATGCTGCAAAGATAGAGAAATTAGGCAAAACAGTAGAAATATCCCTTCTGAGGTTCGACCTTCTACCTTGTAGGTTCGGCAGATACCGTTTGAGGTAGATATTTTGACCTGAAAGGTCAATGCTTTGTGCCCGGAAGTCAAGATATCCACCTCGGAGGTCAAAGTTCCTGCCTAAAAGGTAGAGTGTTTGACCAAAAAGGTCAACGATATAGGTTCTGTAGTCAAAAGTCAGACCTCGAAGGTCAACGGTTTATGCTCCGGGATCAAAAGTTCTGTCTCAAAAGAAAACGATTGAACTTAAAAGTACTGAGTTATTGCGTTTCCCATTTCTAAAAACGCCATTCATTACTCAATGTTAATTGTTTTTCGTACCTTTGCAACCCGAAAAAATATCCGAAAATGAGCATTGAAGCAAAAATCACACAGGCGGTTATCACTGCCGTAAAAGAGTTGTACGGAGCCGATACCGATGCAAAAACGGTTCAGTTACAGAAAACAAAAAAAGAGTTTGAGGGCGACCTCACGGTAGTTGTGTTTCCGTTTGCCAAAGCGGCACGTAAAGGTCCCGAGCAGGCAGCCAACGAAATCGGCGAATACCTCAAAGCTAATGAGCCGCTTATCACCTCTTTCAATGTAATCAAAGGCTTTCTTAATCTTAGTATTGCTCAGAATTACTGGTTGCAGTCACTGGCTGCTATCAATGCCAACGATACTTTCGGTACGGCAAGTGCTACAGAAGAATCTCCGTTGGTGATGATCGAATATTCATCGCCAAATACCAATAAACCCCTCCACCTCGGCCATATCCGTAATAACCTGCTCGGTTTCAGCCTTGGCGAAATCGTAAAGGCAAACGGACAAAAATTGGTCAAGACCAATATTGTAAATGACCGCGGAATCCATATCTGCAAGTCGATGCTGGCATGGCAAAAATTCGGTAACGGAGAAACACCAGCCTCTTCGGGCAAAAAAGGCGATCACCTGGTAGGCGACTATTACGTGAAATTCGATCAGGAATACAAAGCGCAGATCAAAGAACTGATGGCGCAAGGACAGAGCGAAGAAGATGCCAAACGCAATGCTCCTATGATTGTGGAAGCGCAGGAAATGCTTCGCAAATGGGAAGCCGGTGACGAAGAAGTGCGCAATCTCTGGAAAACGATGAACGGTTGGGTTTACGCCGGTTTTGATGAAACCTACAAGAAAATGGGCGTTGACTTCGATAAGATATACTACGAATCGCAGACTTACCTCGAAGGAAAATCGAAGGTGGAAGAAGGACTTGCTAAAGGTGTGTTCTATCGCCGCGAGGACGGTTCCGTATGGGCTGACCTTACCAACGACGGTCTGGACGAAAAGCTGCTGCTCCGTGCCGACGGGACTTCCGTTTACATGACACAGGATATCGGTACCGCCAAGCTGCGTTTCGACGATTTCCCTATAGACAAAATGGTCTATGTGGTGGGAAACGAACAAAACTACCACTTTCAGGTGCTCTCTATTTTGCTCGACAAATTAGGCTTCAAATGGGGAAAAGACCTCGTGCATTTCTCTTACGGAATGGTAGAATTGCCCGAAGGTAAGATGAAGAGCCGCGAAGGTACGGTGGTAGATGCCGACGACCTGATTGAAGAGATGGTGGGTACCGCCCGCGAAACTTCGCAGGAGTTGGGCAAACTTGACGGTTGCACCGAAGAGGAGGCTGAAAACATAGCCCGCATGGTGGGACTCGGCGCTTTGAAATACTTTATTCTGAAGGTCGATCCGCGCAAAAATATGACTTTCAATCCGAAGGAATCGATCGACTTCAACGGCAATACAGGCCCTTTCATTCAATACACTCACGCCCGTATCAAATCGGTACTCCGCAAGGCAGCCGACATGCAGCTTGTAGCTACTGTAGATGCTGATGCTGCGTTGAACCTTTCGGAAAAAGAGATTAGCCTTGTGCAGATGCTGGCCGATTTCCCAAGTATCGTAAAAGAAGCCGGAGACGAATACTCTCCTGCCGTGGTGGCTAACTACGTTTACGATCTGGCAAAGGAATACAACCAGTTCTATCACGATCACTCCATCCTTAAAGAGGAGAACGAACAGCTTCGTGCCTTCCGTCTCACTCTCTCCCGCAACATTGCCAAGGTCATTAAAACCGGCATGAGTCTGTTGGGAATCGAAGTGCCGGAAAGAATGTAAAGCAATTGACAATTGATAATGGACAGTTGACAATTAAACTGCCCCGATATATAAGAACCGCGTCATGTTGAAAAACAGGCGCGGTTTTAGTTTTTTTGTGGTTCAATCTGCCGATATTTTTATGAACTTTGTATTGTTGTCGGTGGAATGACAGTACAACTATCACTAAATGGAGAAAGGATTTAGTATGAACAGACTGGTAAAAAAATTAGCATACATCACAGGGGCGGTTTTGCTCATTGTTATAGTACTTGGGTTGATATATTTCTTTAAGTTCAGATCGGAAACCCAAAAGATGAGCCCTTGTCCCACGCAGGAACTGGCAAACGGACTGTATTCCATAAACGACTCTTTTGTCAATATGTATCTGGTGAAAGATGGAGACAATTATATTGCCATTGATGCCGGAAATGATGCGATGGCTATCGCAAAAGGTCTGAAGCAACTAAAGATAGATCCGGCCAGGGTTACGTCTGTTTTGCTTACTCACTCGGATGCAGATCATACAGCCGCGTTGAAACTCTTCAAGAATGCCGAACTGCGTTTTTCGAAAGAGGAAGAACAGATGATTAACGGTAAGACTGCCAGAGCGGCAGGAATGCACAATAGCATTGACCGAAACCAGTACACGCTGATTAATGACGGCGAAACATTTATGATTGGCACAACCAGCATCAGAGGAATCCTCACACCCGGACATACCCCCGGTTCGATGTGTTACCTTGTAAATAACCGATGGTTGTTTACCGGCGATGCTTTAGGTCTCAAACATGGGAAAATAGTTCCGTTCAACGACTTCTTCAATATGAACACAGATCAGGCCGTCAAGTCGATCTCCAACGTAACATTGCTGCGCAGGGTGGAACTGCTTCTGACGGGACACTACGGATGCAGTGATAAGTTTGATAAAATTGCTGCCGAATGGGATAAGGAGAAAACGAAGTCTCTTAATTGACCGGAGCGATAAAAGCATCTTCAATATGTTCGATGCGATAGCCGTTAGGAGAGGGTAGTGCGGCTATAACATCAAAGCGAGTCGGCATATCTATTGCATACTGGTGAATATAAGCATCGGTAGCCATGACGATACGACGAATTTTGGCGGCAGTAATTGCATCAGCCGGATGTTCAAATGTCTCTGTGGAGCGAGATTTGACTTCAACAACCACCAACCAGCCATCCTTTTCGGCCACAATGTCCAGTTCCAGTTTCTCGGCAAACCAGTTGCGATGGCGGATTGTATAGCCATGTTTAATCAAATAATTGGCCGCAGCTTCTTCGCCTTCCTTGCCAAGTTCATTGTGTTGTGCCATGGTGTTGTTAGTAAATAGTAATCAGTCGACAGTATGCAGTATCGATTAAATGGTCTTAACAGTATTTAATACGCTTTTGAAGAGCGGTCTCAAATCTTCGCGGGGCTGTACCAGATATGTTTGAAAACCCATGGAAGCTGCAACTTCAATGTTCTTCTCTCCATCGTCCAGAAACAGGCATTCTTCCGGTTTGAACCCTGAATCCTTAAGGATATATTCAAAAATTTCAGGATCAGGCTTAGCCATGTGAATCTCGTTGGAAAAATAACACTTGTCGAAATAATCATATCTGGAATGCCCGTCAATATCAAAGTTCCGGTTCATGCTGTAATTGACATGAACGACATTAGTGTTACTCAGCATAAATACCTTAAAAAGCTTCCGCAAGGCAAGTAACAGATGTTTTTTTTCTTCGGGAACATTCAGCAGGAATGAAGCCCATGCGTCACGAATTTGCTCATCGGTAACCGGATATTTGGAAGCAGAGCGTATCTCTTCATAAAATTCCTGTTCGGTCGCCAGTCCTTTTTCAAAACGCAGAAAGATGCCCGATTGCCGGTAGTTGCTCACCATCTCGGAGAAATCGCATCCGGTGATTTTATATAAATTGTCGAGACAAAGCTGTTTATCCAGATTAATGAGCACTCCGCCGAAATCAAAAAAGAGTGCTTTGATACTTGAAAAGTCGATCATTTCTTAAAATTTTTACTATAACCTATTGCGGAAATCCACGAAAAAGAATATCTTTGCATCCGCTTTGCAAAGGTAACAAAACTTTCGCAAAACATGGGCCTATAGCTCAGTTGGTTAGTAGCACCTGACTCATAATCAGGGGGTCACAGGTTCAAGCCCTGTTGGGCCCACCCCTTAAAACCAAGCGCTTACAGAGATTTTCTGCAAGCGCTTTTTTATTATGGAACACCAAAATTGCACTTAGCCCGTGCAACGCGATGAAAAGGGATGAAACCATGGGTCATTCAAATTCTATTTCTACACCATATCTTGAGGCAATTTCAAGCAAAGTTTCCGAGTTTGGCCTATAAGTTCCCTTTTGAATTGATCTGAATTTTTCATCAGTTTCTTCATAAGTATATCGGGAATAAAAGCTGCTGACCTTATGAAAAAGAGCTCTTCCTTCTTCCTTTTCAAAATGATTCTTTAGATAGCAACATATCTTGACCCAATCACCATATTTCTCTGTTATATCAATTTTTCCTTCAATGACATGATTTATTAGTAACCTTACTTTCTGGATTTTACTTATTGTTTCTGTCTTGACCTTGATAGTATCCAAATTCGTCGGCTTAAATAAAGCCATTTTGAGTGAACGAGGATCGTTTGGTACGATTGGTTGGATTGGTTGAGATTGTTGCATTGCTTGTTGTTTTTGAGTTGTTCTTTCTGAATTATTGATGTGGCTGACTTTAATACTTCCTTCCATCGTTTTTTCATACAAAAGAGCTTCTGGATTTACATGTGGATTTTCGTCATAAGAATAGCCTCTTAACCGACTCACATCACTACATCCGCCATCAATTACTATACCCATATCCTTAAAATCCTTTTGGAGGGCATAGAAGTGTCCTTTGTGCTGCTCTGGGTATGCTATCGGGACAAGACAGAACAGACCGTTGCCACTCACAGAAAGCCCACAATATAAGATATGGTCGTTACTGGAAAGCTCTTTCTTGAGTGCTCCCATATCCATGATATTTGGATTATCTTTTCCATCAATATCAATGCAAATAAGACCTGAATGAGCAATCAATTTATTCGCTCTCCTTTCCGAAAAGATGCCGCTTGGCGTGATAGCTGGCAATGATGATTTCAGACGTTTTCGTTCATTTTCATCAGTTGTTGAACGAATCATATCAACAATACTATTGTTATTATTCGACAAAAACAACCACTCCCAGATGTTAATTGAGCGACTTGGGACTGTAGTTTTATAAGACTGGAAAACAGATACAGTAATTTTTTTCATGTATGTAAAATTTTGGAAGATCAGAATTGACATTTCACAATTCTGATCTCTGGTTAAAATTAATTGTTACAGGTAGCGTTTTTTGCAAGCATCATCTCAATTACAGATTGCGTTTTAGGATCAATATTAGAGACTGTCTCTTTAATACAAAAGACTCTTGTCTCATTATTTGTACATTTACGTTTAATGTAAAAATGATGCATGTCAAGCCTCCTAAGGAATTCTGTACTCGAAACTTTATTATTTCCATTATTTAAGCAGTACGTCTGATACTCCTCATATAAGAACTTAGATGTTTCATAATCCTCAACTGATGGTATGTAACCTTCAGAATCCATAAAGGACATCACACTATCACTCTCTTGCTGAATTCTTTTACCTACAGCTTCAATTTTGGGAGACTTAGTAAAGTTGCCTTGAGCTAATAACCGTTTCAATCCATCAATGACCCAATTAAAAACTCCACTTAACTCATCCGCAACAATTTTTTTCGCCAAGTCGGGATCTCTTTTTTCTTCAGGTATCGTTACATTAAATTCAAGAAACATAAATCGCCTAAAATACCCATTTGTTTGTTCCTGATTTCTAGGCAACAGGTTGGTATTAAACATAAATTTTGAGTAATTGTATATCTCAAATGGATCTTTATAAGGTAAGCGTGCATCAATTGGTTCATTACTAATCAACTTCTTTGCCTTATCGTAGTCTACATATTTACCTCCTAATTCTGATGAATAATTTAACAATTTATCTACTAATTTTGCACGTGAATATCCTGTTTCGTCTGTCAATGAACCAAGGGGATAAGAACAAATATTGTCACTACCCAACAAAGCTCTAACAACATCATAATAAACACTTTTCCCATTGCAGCCATCTCCTACAAGGACTAAACAACGTTCAAGTTTTAAATCTATAGTAAATACGTAGCCCAAAAATTCAGCCATTACCATTTGCGCTTGTATTTCTGGAATCACCTCATCTAAATATTTTTGGAATTTTGGAGCTTTAGCTGTTTCATCATACTCAAAAGGTAAAACGTAGGTGAAGAAATCTGCACTATCAAAAGCTTTCAATTTCTGGCATTCTCTACTAATGTGGAATGTTCCGTTTTTAAGGTTAATTTTTATAGTGGTTGGGTCATTTACTGGACGAGGTATTAATGCCAGATGATTATATTGTTCTCTTATAGCTTTCAAATGTTTGGGATGTTTTGATGCTTCTCTGGAAAACCCGCTTTTTTGGGATATGATTGACAAAAATGTATCAATTTCTTTGTCTTCAATTTTTTTCCAATATCCGTCTTTACTATAATAAAACGTACTGCCAGTAATCGTATCAATTCCAATTCCAATTCCTAAATTTTCAGCAACCTGCAATAGATTTTCAATTGTAAATAGGATTTGATCCTCAATCGAAGGATTATAACTTTGTAGCTCTTTAATAATCGCACCATAAGAGTCTCCATCTTTAACCGTTTCTAATTCTTCTCGAAGACGTCTAATTTGCGCTATTCTTTCGGGGCTTTCACTATGTTTGATTTCCCTAAAATCAAGTGGTAAAATTGCATCAATTAAGATTTTCAAAGATTTATTGTTCATGAATTTACGTTGAACAAGAGGAACGTAATTTTTCACCATTGTATTTGTGGTATTCGACTCGTTTTCATCTTCTTTTTTCATAGTTTCAACGGGGTTAGTGGTTTCTGGCGATTTTGATAGATTACAATTGGCTTTAGTAACATTATTTGTTTCCATAGAGTTTTTTATTTTGAGATGATTTAACAATAGAATAATTTGATAAATTGAGGTTTTCCGAAGGGTTGATAATTTGTGCATCAAACCATTTTATCAGTTCCCCCTTATTAAAAAGCAGTTTGTTTTCCAATTTATGGCATGGAATCGTTCTTGATGCTGCCATTTTTGTAAATTTTGACCAGCTAATTGAATACCCCATAGCTTTTAGTTCTGCTAATGCTTCTTTTGAGGAAAGATATTTTTTCGGGACTTCCTCCGGTTCATCAATTTTATCAAGAAGAATTTTCTTGATTAATAAAACCTCTGTAAGCAGGTGATCCACTTGTTGAGGTAAATTTTCAAATGTTGATGGCATAATAACTAGTGTTTATATTACTGATATTCAATTAAATATGATGCAAAGGTACAGCTATGTTGGAAGGCAGGCTAGTAGCAGAGAAAAAATTATGAAATACTTTGTACTTTTGTTGCACAAAATATTAATCTTACCTCTGATGAGTATAGAAAAAAGCGAGATCAAATACAACAAGGAGTTATATAACCTGATGATAGATGAATTCAAATCCAAATACGTTGATTGTTCGACTTTCAAGGACTTTGACAAAATAAAATGGATCATAAACAAGGAAACTGTAGAACAGGAGGAAGAACGTCTTTTCCAAAAAAAGCAAAGCAGAGACAACAAACAGAAGGACAAACAGAAGGATGATCCGCATGAGGATAAACTAAGTGATGATACCATAAAGAGGGCATTTGGCTTTATTTCCCGCACATATCCTCCCAATGCCACCACACGTTCCGTTATTGCAAGGGCAATAGGTTACAAAGGATGGGATGATTTTTGCAAGAAAGCTCTCGAAAATTACGAAGCTGGATTCCAAACTATAGATAGCCATTTTTTTAGCAGCCTAATTACCGAACAATTGATTACTATTGGATGGTATCCCCGAAAGTATTGCATCCTCAAATATCTTGGCGAATATGAATTTGAGGTAATTGAAAATTGCGGATTGAAAAGCAAGATTGCCCGACGGTTCGAGACAACCGGCTTTCAATTGGCCAGTTCTAACAATAAAAATAAAGTAGCCCCTCCTGACATTGTCATCGAACCCTTATTGGATGATGATCCCGATTGGGAATTAATAAAAATGGGGATATTTCCAATGGAATATCTGTTATAATCACTTAAAGGTATAAGTCAGTTGCTCAAACTTCTCCTGATGCTGATAATAATAATCAGACCAGGTTTTCTCGATGAGGCTATGAAGGGATGTTTGGTATAAGCCAAATTCCGGGGAGGTGTTGGAAATTCTCTCTTGCAATAATTGTTCCATTTGGTTGGTAACATCATTGACCAGAGCGTTATACTTTGTAGTCCATTTCATAACGGATGCACTACTTGATAACGTATCCAATTCAGCATAAAGGCGCTGGCATCTTTCGGTTGTCAGCGTCTTTGCCTTTTGTGCAAGTTGATTGTAGATATTAATGAATTCTGGAATTTTGCTTAATGGTTCATTCGGGGCTTGCATCACCGGATGAAGATTTACCTTTTCAAAAGGTGAACTTTTTATGACAACCTCTTTGACGATCTTATTTACTGGATTCATCTCATTTTGTTTTTCTGACTGCTTATGAATCAAGAAAGACATTAGTACCATAACCACAAAGGAACCGTATATTAGGAAATAATTTGCCCTACTCTTTCTGCTGAGTAGTTGAATTATTCCCGAAGCTGAGGAAAATCGATCTTCCCTTTCCGATGCAATACAACCTGAAACAATACGTTTACTTTGAGGAAACTTGATGCCGGTTGTTTTCAAGTCCGATAAAATGATACCAAGGGAATAAATATCCGATCGTTTATCTATCCCTTCATTGTTTACCTGTTGTTCCGGTGAGGCATATCTTAAGGTGCCCGCAGGTTGCTTTAATATGGCAAAGGAATCCGTATCGGACAATCCGAAATCAATCAACTTTACGTTATTGCCATTGCGTGTAATAAGAATATTCTCTGGTTTTAAGTCGCGATGAATAATTTGCCGTGCATGAATATAATCCAAAGCGTTGCAAAGTTCAGTCAGTATCTTGATTGTAGCAGGGGTAGTTATTGAATCATCTTTGAAAAATTCGCCCCAACTTACACCCTCCACAAATTCCATTACAATACACAATCCCAATTCTGAGACATATTCTATTCCAATCGTCTGTACAATATTCGGATGTGATAACGGATAGGCTATATCAAATTCTTTTTGTAGCAATCCTAAATAAACAGGATTATCCCGATATTCTTCTTTCAGGGTTTTCAGAACATGCCACTTGCCAAGCCGTTTTGCCTTATACAAACAATTGTATCCTACGGTTGAGGTGTGAATACAGGTTATATCCTTAAATTCATTAGAAATATGTATTCGGGAAGGATCAATGATCCCCGAATTTGAATTCAGATTGATTGGTTGCACTATTTGTCGTTATTGAAGATTAATCTGTTTCAATCAGAGATAACAACGACAATCCGGTTTGATAGCCGGCAATATAGTTCATTGGTTCGCAATCTTTATTTAATGATGCGGCTTGTTTTAATTCGGTAATAATAAGGGGTCTGTTTAGATGAAACTGATCCGCACAAAAGGTATCTCCGATTTTAATCTTGGCATTCCTTGCCTGTATCACTTCAAACTGGTTATTACCCATATACTTTATCTGGCAATAACGGTTCGGATTCCATCCAATCTCTAAGACATCACCAACTGTCAATTCTGAGGTAAGAATACATTTACCTGTGAAAAATTCAGATTCATTATTTCCCTTCTCTTGTTGAAGCGATAAACAAAAGTTGTCCCAGTCTGTAAATCCGATATACCTGGCCAAAACTGAAAGAGTTGAAAAACGAGGTGCATGGGAAGTAGGAATATACCCCCAGAGGCGCTTGATGGTTGAGATGCTGATCTGTTCGTGGATACTTTTATTGAGTTTGTATGAGAGCAAGTCAAAATCAACCGGGCATTTCAAGGGTCTTCCGACTCTTTTTTCCACTTCTACCTTTAATACCTCGATATATTCAGACTCCATATTCTGCTTTTTACTTCAAAAGTCGTAAAAAAATCATCCCCATTTAACAATGTCCATTGTTATGAACCGATATGAACTTTAATGAACCAAATTGAACTTATGCCGTGTTACACTGTTTCGTAATTTTGCCTCAAAATTACACCAGAAAAACACAAGCAAAAGCTAAATATCTCTGATAAATGCTGAAATAAAGGTCTTGAGAATTCAACAGAGAAAAGAAACGGTTATCTTCGTGCAAGTCATCTTACATGGTGATGCCAGAATAAAGGCAAACAAATAAACAACAATAACCAATCAGAAGTGGTTTTACCACCTCTATTTATTTTTATTAAGCTATGGGATTTATTAATTCTTTCAAGAGCCAGATTGGTAGGGATACCGGAAAAGTAGTATCTAACTATGTTTGGGGTGATAAGCATGCATCTGTATACAGAAGAGCACAAAGTCGATATTCGTCAAAGAAATTCAATGAAAGAGAAGAAGCCGCATTTGAAAAATTAGTACAAGAACAGAAAATTGAAAAAGCTCAAGCGGTTGTTGATAGCGGCATCGAGAAGGTGATCGCAATGAAAGTTCCTCAGGACAAAGAGCACATAATAGAAATGCTTGAAGAATTGACCACAATGCTAATTGCTAATCCTTGGGGGTCTATTGTCAAAGATGAACTTAGGATAACCAATAAATATTCTGATGCCATATTGGTAAAGTATGAACAAGCATTGTTCGCACTAAAGACTAAATTCCCCAATGAAGTTGAAAATGCTTATTTTGAAAAACAATTCCTTGATTTTCAGAAGACAAGGAAAAAGAAGAAATACACGGAAGTTGCATTAATTTCTATTTTCTGCATTGTGCTTTTTTCAATTGTAGGAATCATGGCGCACAATGAACAATCAGAACATGAAAGCAAAGGAAAGATTTTTGAGAAAATAGAATCAATCATAAAATAGATCGACTTAAATAACACTTACCATGAAGCAAATTTATCTCCTGCTTGGCTTGATGATTGCACTTAGTGCTTATGCAGTTCAACCGCAACAAAATCACCTTCCCCAGACAAAGAAGTTTGGAACAAAAATTATAAAGCAGTGGAAATTGGAAAGATTTCCATTGCACTTCTCAGTTATCCCTGCAAAAACAAATTTCTGGAGAAACCGATATACAGGTAGGCTCGAAAGATATGAAGAATTCAATAAATATGGACAGAGAGATGGGCTTCTACTTGATATGCAATCCGATGGGATTCATCCAGAAAGTGCATCCTATACATACAAAGGAGAGATTGTTTATATGATCGATTTCTTTCCTAATTCAAGCACACCAAAATACATTAGAAGCTTTACGGCGACAGGAGCGAAAGACGGTTATGTGATTGATCGAACTTTGTTAGACACTGGAGGGTACACGGAAAATATTGAGAAATATAACAATGGCACACTTGTAGAAGTAAATGGAGTTAAACAAGCAAAACCCGATTATAGTCTGGAGCTCTTTACGGGAGAATATTTAGAAACAGGTCATCTTGCAGTAAAAGCTGAAAACGGCAAGATTAAATCTATCTATGAAAATTATAACGGTGTTATGCCTCAAGGAGCCAAACTTACATTTATAAATGACACCACTCTGCAATACGTTGCTCGATATAAATATGAAGATAGATATAAAGACCCGGAAACTATTACATTTTCAAAAGAGGTGAATTTATTGTTATATAAAAACCACTACACCAACAAATTAGAATTACACTATAATGCTGGTCCGCTGTGTCCAAATAAAAATTGCATGATTAACATAACAGACACAGATGAAATAAAGGATGTCGTTGAAATCTTCAAAGGGTATTACTGATTATGCATAATTCAGTTTATTTGAGAGTTGTGGCTATTAAAGATAGCTTAAAAGGAAGTGATATGTAATACCAGTTTGAGTTAACGACACAGTCCAAAAATTGTGTAAATTCATAACATTCCTTCATTTGCAAAGCTATAATGATCTTCTTCGGTCATAATGATATGATCCAGGAATGTAATGTCTAATAATTCGCAAGACTCTTTCAATTTCTTGGTCAGCCTTATGTCTTCAGGACTCGGACCAATAGAGGAAGATGGATGGTTATGAGAAAAAATTATTGATGATGCGTGCACTTTCAAGGCTGTTTGCATTATGATTTTAATATCAACGAATGTACTTGAAATGCCGCATTTTGAGATATTTGATATGCCTAATACCCGGTTGGCCCGGTTCATATAAATCACGTAGGTTTCCTCATGGTGCTGCATACAATCTTCAAAAGCTATCTTTAGAAGTTTAACTGTATCATCGGAGCATTTGATTTGAAAACGATCCGAAGTCCTGACATTATCTTTATAAGAGACCTTGATTTCCGGTATCTTGAAATAATCTACTTTCATAACAACGATATAGTGTTAGTGTATTACTCTTACTATATCCTTGAATAACAGAAATTATAAGGAGATCAGAAAAAAAGGAGCGAATCAATTAAAATCCTCATAGAATTCCCTTTTCAGCTCATCCTTTATTCTCAAATCACAATATCCAATTTGACGACTTACATATTCTTTGTGTTCATGATAATTTAGCCTATTTGGTAATCTATCAAGCACTGAAATCACATTTTTCCAAGTATCTTTTTCCCCTTCTAATATTGGAATATAGCTTCCTGACCAACTTTTACTCCTTTTGACAACCTCTAGACTTTTAAATATCTCAAAATTATCATTTAAGGTTAGAAATTTCTTCAAAAACAACATTTTTAATTCCGGATATTTATAGCACGTAATACGAAACACAATACACATATAGCTTTCATTCATATTGTTTTTATCAATTAGACTTTCTAAATACTCTATTGGTCTTCCAGCATATTTATTCTTCACATTTGGGAAAAAAGCAGTAATAATCCCGCCTGAAAAATAATATATGTTGTTAGTCGTAAAATATTCAAAGATAGAATTCATAATTTCCAGATAATTATCCAAATCCCAAACAAAATCATAGTGTTCAAAATCATATCGAGAATATTTATCTGGAGAATTGAATTTTAGAATGCGCGTAATAATCAATGAATCATGCTCTAATAAAGCCCTGAGAATTTTCTTCTCATAATCAAAATGTTGTTCAATATCATTTGAATATAAATAAACTTCAATAAGGTTCTCAAATGAAAAATCGCTAAATGAAAGACATTTCTCAAAAAAAAGTTGCCCCACGCCAATGTTAATTTGCTCATTTTGCCTTTTCCAAAGAACGAGACCTAAAATTTCAGAATAAATATCTCTCTCTTCTTTAAGCTCTTTATATTTACTTGCGAAAGTCAAATCCCAAAATATATATTGTGATTTCAAAGAATTAATTGTGTCTAATAAATCTGCATATAGCAAAGATAGATGTTCACTTTTCACCTCATCAATAATTAATGCCTGATGAAAGTAGAACTTCTTATTTTCATCTAAATCTTGTATTAACTCAAAGAGAGCTAAATAGGATTCTGGATTTGCTTGAAAAAAACGAGCAAAAATATAACCAAAATGAAGATTGAAATTGAATTTGGTGAAATTTAATTCTAGTACTTTCAGAAAAAGCCAGACGTCGGACTGAGCCAGATGTCCTATTATTGTATTCAGAGAACTCTCATATTGATGTGTTACATTATTAGCAACACCAATCTCCTTCACATGCTCTAAAATTGTAGATACGTGATAAAATAGCGAACGATAATCATCTATTTTAAATTTATCACAATATTTTTTAAGCTCTACTTGGTGTAACCGATCCTCCTCTTCCCATCCAATCTCTTTTCTCCTTTGTTTGTCCGTTTTTAATATTTCGGCAAGTAGAAATAGCTTGCTATTATACTTATCTTGAATCCCTTTTTTATAATCGACATTCAGCCAGTCCAATCCTTCCATAATATTTTGAAGAACAAAACAATCCTTAAATTCGTTGGGATCGAAGTATTTACTTATTATCTGGTAAATAAAACTCAAATCATGTTCCAAAATTTCTTTAGAATATTGGTATTCATAATATGACAGTCGATACAATGTTTGTAATACTATTGATTTGTTACCACATTGCAATAAATAATCAAAGCATTTAATTCTAAATGCCTTAACTGATTCTGAAAGCCATAAATGGAAAGTGTAAAAAGTAAACGTTCTACCATTACTTTCATCTTCTCGATGTTCTATTTTTAGAAAATCAGGGAGTATTTCAGCTAAGACATTCTCGTATATGATTTTATTTTGGCTCGTTTGAGCATTCGTTATTAGAAAATCAAACAGTAGATGCTGAATACGATCACCATATTCATAACCCAATCTGGAAAAATTAAATCGTTCTTTACAAATATAGATAACGGCAGGCATTTTAGAAGGGTCTTTTATTGCGTAATAAAACATCAACTCCAATGAATCTTTGAAAAACTCATCGCTGTGATTCTTAAACCGAGATAAAATCTCAAGATCAATCCCTGTTCCGTATGAGAATTCATTTAGTTCGTAACGAAATCTATATTCAGAGACCTCTGTCGTATCTTGTTTGTCAATTTGTCTCTTTATAAAAACAAATACCTGTGGAGCCAAATAAAACCAGAACAAATCAAAATATTTGAGTAAGTCTTGATCATTACTTTCTTTTTCAATGACCAACCAATGCTTTAATATCTCTGGTTTCAAGATAGTCTCTATGTGTTTATAATTAAAAGTATTTATTACCGGGATGATAGTATCATTAATTCGGTTTTTGTAATCTAAATAGTTGTTAAGAAAGAAACTGAAGCTTAATACTTTGTTTTCAATGACAGCCTTATAGAAAATATATGTTGAAAATATTTGGTCTGATATTTTAACGATCTGCTGCTCGAACAAGTCAACTAATTCTGTTTCATGAAGGGAATAGCATATTTCCCAAAATTTAGCCTCTTCAATGTTTAGCCTTTCAAAAATGTAATCACAAAGTTTCCGATTTTCCCTATCAATACGAGAGAAAAAAGAGATCAAGGCCAAAACCTTTTGTGTTATAGGTTCTTTTAAAAGCTCAATCTCATTAAACAACGATTCAAAATACTCATCATAGATCTGAGATGCATCATAAAGCTCCAATAAATTAGCTGCTGTACGAGCAACTTTAGCGCTCATAATTGCCAATCGTGCATTCCCTTTTGCAATTTTAAGGATTCTCTCTATGTATGAGGGTTCTGTAATTTCAAAATCATCCGATTGAATAATCTTTTTTAATTCATCATCAGAAAACGTCTTTATCTCAATGGTTGAGAAGCTATAATTTAAAGCAATAGATTTTACAAAATTGAAAGCATAATCTCTTACTGTTACTACTACTTTAAAACTATTAGGTTTTCTATCTTCATACAGACTTAATATCCATTGAAAGTTTTTGGCTAATCTATTTGCATCATCAACCAACAATACATAATTCTTGTCTATTCTTATAATCTCTTTAATATCATCCCAAATTGGAAGGTCTCGGTTGCCTATACATAAAAAAGAAAAGCCGTTTTTATCAGCATATAGTTTTGCTAATTCAATTGCAAATTTTGATTTACCTGTACCCGGAGCTCCATGAATTAATAATAGGTCATTGTTATTTAAAGAATTTAATCCATCTTCGATTTCCGTCTCTCTACCATAAAAAGTATTACTTAAAGGTGTTGAAATCTTACTCTTTTCATAGTTAACAATAAAGGCTGACGGTTCTTGTATCTGACCAGTGCCAACTTTAATTCCAACGTAAGTTCCTAAAATAGGATAATCGAGGACCGCAAATGCCAAATCTCTTATCCCCTTTAAATCAAGAATGCATTTTGGATTGTGTTGTTTGCATAACTCTTCAAGTGTTTTCTTTTCCTCCGGCTTAATCCGTCCCGTAAAGCATAAAATAACTTTATCTATTTCCTCTTTCTTTAGTCCTGTTTTGGACATATCAAAGCAGTTTTCAATATCCGACTTTAATTTGGCATAGAAACTCTGACCTTTTTGGGTCCTTTCACGAGTCGTGTATTCAGCGAATATTAATTCCTTATTGACAGTAAAATATGAATCTGGAATTCCTTTTCTTGATTTTTCTTTACCAATAACACTCCCAATTGGAGTAATGGTGTTAGGATTGAGTTTTAAATACAAAAAGTGGTTACAGAATTCTTGGAAGATGTCCCCATTAATCTGTGCTAAAGCATTTTCAATTTCAACAACCTTAATCATGGTGTAAAGTATTATTTATATGCCTCTTATAAATTTAGAATAGTTAACTGCAACTTTTAGTTTGTTAGCTAAACGAACATGGTAGCTTCAATTTAAACTTAACAATATCACGTTTGAACGAAAACACTAAAGTATATATCATAAAAACCATTCCGGTTTTAACTTCCTTGATTTTAAAAACAATCCAATCCACTAAGATCCACAAAAATCACAAAATAAACAACAGATAAATTTAAAATCAGAAGAAATCATTTACTCAAATGATAAATTTCCATCAACTTTATAAAACACAACCCATTTATTACCAATTTTTTATGATTAAGACAAACAGATCAATATCGTCTTCATTAGATGTGAAGTTTAAATTTCAACTTGTTTATTGTTTGAGAAGAATATATTTATACTGCTATTAATATCAAAAATGAACAAATGAATGAAATGAAAAAAAAATTCTTATAAACATTTATATAAATGACTATTATAATAGAATAAAAAAGATATTATATAGATTTTTTTTTCATTTCATTCATTATACTCACTTTTACACGATACATATAAATCACTGCAAATCAACATGTAAACATTTTCTATTTTTCACAGCATCTTGAAGAGGCACTAAAGCCATGAATACATCCTTTTCAATTTCTTTCTCCACCTCATCAATTGATGCAAGCAAGTGTTCAACCATTCCTTTCATAACGATATAGTTTAATGTGTTTTTTGATACATACTATATCCTTGAAAAACAAATATTATAAGGAAACCGGAGGAAAAACACTTACCCGCTTAATCAAAGCAGGTAAGTAATAAGGCGTTCTTTTCTCGCTCAAAACTGGCTAAGTAAGCAATGCTATTGCTGTTTTCAAGACCTTTATCCCATCAGGCTTTTGCAGGTTTATTTGGATAGGGATAAGTTGCTGTTTTTATAAATTTCTTGTATGAAATATTTTTGATTTTATTCGGATTATGTAAGATTAAAAATATCCTCAATCTGAATTTATTTATGTAGATATTCTTTTGATTATTGAAATGATGATTTACATATTACATTATTATCATATATTAATTAATTTATCAATATTCATCACAGTTTTACAACATTATATTTATTCTTGATTTATAGCAATAATAAATATAATGCAGTGTATTCATCTCATATGCACACTAATGATTCAAGATTAGATCATCAATTTATTGGTCTATTACACAAATAAATGAATATTATTAACTTAATTTATTTGGATATAATTTGTTTAATGTTTTACTTTACAATTGAATATTATAAATAAAATATTGAAATAAATATTTTTACTTGGATTGGGATTTAACTACTCTCTAATCCAATCTTGTTACCTACCAAAATCTCACTTTGTTTCTTTCAGGAACCAACGACAGAGAATTTATGACATTTACAAAGGGATATTTGTGCCTCTTGTAATACCACCATTTACCTTAAGCAAGAATAAAACTGAAACTTTTCAGGCTAATATTAGTCTAGGTTTCATTACCATTTTCGCGGAACAAAAACTTTAATCTTAAATACTATGAAGAAATATCTACTCGCGCTATTCTTTTGTGCTATAAGTGCCAGTGCTTTTACTCAAATTCCCAATACAGTCTTCTTGTGCAAGTACCGTAACCTACCCCATGCAGGCGATTCCATTATCAAACAACAGATGGAATATGTGGATCCCGGAGCCGCCGGCCGCGACATTACCTGGGACTTCCGCACCGTACGTCCGGTTGACGACGCGTACAACCTCCGTTACAAAGCCATCACATCCGACACGTTACAGTTGATGGGAATCGAACACCGCACTATTTACAGGTATCAAGTAAAAGGTGACATCTTGTTGCATACAGGCTTCGAAAACGCAACCACCCTGATGGAATACTCGCAACCCGAAATAAAAATGAAGTTTCCATTCCATTACGGAGATACTATTTCTTCGCGTTTTGCCGGAACTGGTGAGTATTGCCACCGTTTACCACTACATGTGGCTGGGATCACCACCACACTGGCAGATGGCAGCGGCACACTCTTTACTCCCGACGGGAAGGAATACAAAAAAATATTGCGGGTGAAAAACCTGCGGGAATATTCCGAGACGGGGGTTGACAGCGTTACCATGCGGTTGGAAACCTGGTCGTGGTATGTAAAGGGAAACCGTTATCCCATATTTGAAACGGTAAAAACGGCTACACACAAGACAGGCAAGGAAGAAACCGAACATAAGGTGACTTCCTTCTTCTACCCTCCCATGCAACAGGGACAACAAACGGACACTACAGGATTAGCAGAAAAAGAAAGCGAATTAGGTAATTTACCGGCAATCGACCGAATATTTACCAACTGTAAACTTTTGCCCAACCCTGTAGAGAGCCAATTACGGATAGAATACGATCTGGCGCAAAATGCCACCATCAATTTCTCGCTACATGATGCCATAGGAGTTCCAAAAATTACCACCTCACCAAAGCAACAGCAGGTGGGACACTACACTGAAAACATCTCTATGAGTGGCTTTTCCCGTGGCGTATATCCACTCTACGTAACAGTGAATGGCATGGTGAAGACGCTACATGTGGTGAAGAAATAAAGCTGTAAATCAAAGAAATGTAATCTCAGCTTTCATCGAATTTAAGTTCAAATGAATTTCGGAAGTATTTGTTTTAATAAAAAATTAGAATCTATGACTCCAATTTATTTCAAAAATTTAAGCAAACAAAAAGTACTTGTCCTGATATTTATCATAATGGGAATTAAAGTGGTAGCACAAAATCCTCCTGTAGAATTTCTGAGTCCTGAAGCAAGTAATCTGGGATTAGTCGGTAATCTCCCTGTTAGTCTGCATACAGGGAAAGTTAATATTGACATTCCATTGTCTATGGGAATTGATAATAAAGCGCAAAATATTTCCCTAAGTTACAACACCTCTGGTGTGATTCCTGATTCCCATCCAGGATGGGTTGGTTTAAATTGGACGTTAAACGTTGGGGGCGTAATCACTCGTGTATTAAAATTCATTCCTGATGAATTAGAAAATGTGGGTTCTTATTATTCGTCCGGATATACTAACAGCAACTCATTAACTAATCTAGATAACACTCCAGGAACTGGCAGTAACTGTTGGAACGGGTTATGTACGACAGCAGATGGTGCTCCAGATGAATTTTATTTTAATGTTGATGGATTGAATGGTAAATTTTTCATCAACGCCTCAGGCAAATTTCAAGTACAGTCAAATCCTAATTATAAAATAGAAATTGAGGGTTCCTCTCCTTATGATCCAAACATGTCGATGGTTGATCGTGCATTTCAGCCATTTAAAGGGTTCACACTCACGTCAGACAACGGGACAAAATACAGATTCGGATATTCTCCAGCACTTATTGAGACATCTTCGTCATATCTTAGCGGAACTTCCTCTGAAACAGATGGATATGCTACAGCGTGGTATTTATCTCAAATTATTTATCCAAACCATGAAGTTATAAACTATTACTATACAGATAAATTTCAAGATCAAGTGGCATCTGGTGCAGATTTGAATCTTAGTCAATTTGTATCGGGAAATATTTCTACTACGGTAACCAATGGATATTCCAGTCAAAATGCCATCAACATTTGCATAAGTAATCATGCGTACTTAAAATCAATAGAAAGTGCAACATATAAGGTTGCATTTAATATTTCGCCAACAAATCAATTGAAATGCGGAGGGTGTGATCTAGATCATTGGCAAAAATTAGATTCAATAGTTGTAACAGATAAGTTAACCGGGACAAAAAACAGATCATATGGTTTTACTTACACCAATGATGCGACAAAGCGGTTATCTTTACTTTCCATTACTCAAAAAGACAATATGGGTCACGCAATACCTCCTTACGAATTTACTTATGATCAAAATCAATTACCTCCGTATAATTCTGCACAAACTGACTATTGGGGCTATTTTAATGGTACCTCTTATTCAGATGGTTATGCCTCTTTGATTTTCCCAGACAACAGTAATGTTTTTTATTATTCACCTAATCGGGAACCTAATCCAACATTCATATCTTTTGGAACACTGCAACAAATTAAATATCCTACCGGAGGAACAATCTCATTAGAATATGAACCAAATGATTATTCTCTATCAGGTATACAAACTTTTGGAGCAACTAATATTCAATATGATTCGATCCGTTGGTCATGGAATGCTTCATATTGGCGTAATTGTGGATTATACAATGGATCACAACCTTTGTTGTTAACTAGTTACGCTGATGCAAATATATATATGAGCCCTTCTGGGGTTCGCAAGTCAATGCTTATTGCTCCAGGTTCTTATACTGTTGATCAAATAGCCACCCTTACAAACGTGGCAACAGGTAGCAATGTCGCTGCCAATATCAACTACCGGTTGTTAGCCCCTAGTCCTAAAGCAATAGGGCCTGGTTTGAGAGTGAAAAGGATTCATTATCATAATAATAGTGATGAGTATATACATGAATATATTTATGCACGCAATTATTCGCTTTCCAACCAGAGTCCTAATGTATCAAGTGGGATCTTAGGTCGTAAGCCTATAATGGTTGTCTTAGATGCTGCAAGTTATAATATAAAAACATGGACTCCTGGCAAATGTTTTTCTAATCCTCAGAATCCACTTTCACTTACATTAGGGAATCCTATTGGTTATTCAGAAGTCGCAGATATTATCAAAGATGCGAATGGCAATATTCTTGGTTATTCAATCAATAAATATTCAAATTTTGATTCTAACCCAGATGAGGCTGTAGCTAAAGTTGATGGATGTACCGTTTTTGTTGATGTCGCTTTAGGACCATGGAGTAATAAGGATTATGAAAGAGGAAACTTGATAAAATCCACTACATATAATTCAAATGGCAATATTGTCAAAACTATTGAAAATTACTACTCGACAACCATATTTAATTTATATTCCGCAGTAATGCCAATCCAACTTATTTATAATTTATCCCCTTATAGCGGTTATAAGGGGGCTTGGAACTACTGCTGGTATAAAAATTATTTTGGGACTTCCTATTTAGTTTCAAAAAATGAAACAGTATTTGATCCTACCGGGAATAAGATTATTTCAACATTAAACACCTCTCATACATACAATCAGTTCCTATTGCCAAGTTCGGAAACAACCTATTCCAGTACCAATAAAGCTATCTCAACTCATTATTCTTATCCCTTTGAACTTTCTTCTCCAATTTCTATTGGAATGACAAAAAAGAATATGTTGAACTATCCTGTTGAAACAACACAATACTACGATAATAATCTTGTTAAAAGCAAACTAATGACCCACAAGCAAGTCGTTATTGCTCCAGACACCCTTTATTTACCTGAAAAAGAATATTCTGTAGAGACGGCTTCTCCTATTGGTTCTTTTTCCAGTTATAACGGATCATCTATGGATAGTCATTATGGTACTCCTAACTTAGAATTTGTAAATTATGGCCTATATGGAAATATTTGCGAGATAAAAGACAGAGCCGGAGTTAGTACTACATACCTTTGGGGATATAGCAATCACTATCCAATCGCTAAAATCGAAGGTCTTACATACAATGAAGTAGCAACAGCAATCAGTCCTACGTTCATTAATAATCTGGCATCCGATTCAAATCCATCCAATTATATCGAACTAATCCGAGATATGATTAAAAGCAGCGGGAAGACTGCTATGATATCGACATATACCTACAAACCATTGGTTGGAGAAGCAACGTATACTAATAGTCAGGGTGTTACCTCTAATTATTATTATGACACTTTTAATCGACTTTATTTGAAAAAGAACGATGACAAAAATATTCTTGCCAAATATAGATATGGTTATCAAAATAACCCCGACAACGGACAAGGAGGATATGCAACGCTCACTGGCACGTTGTCAGGAGTGGGTTCGTCATATACGTTAGGTAATAGCGTAAGCGCATCTATATCAGCAAGTGGAGGGTCAGGGAATTATTCTTACAGTTGGTCATTACTCAATGGAGCTTCTGTGTTATCAACCGGAGGCAATGGCAGCAGTTTCAGTTTTAGCTGTTCGCAAAGCGGAACCCTCACTCTTCAATGTGTGATCACCGATAATTCAACAGGCCAAACAGCAACGGTTACCCAGAACATAACTTGTAGCACTGGAACACCCGCTTACGGCAATTTTACCTTAGAATCGGGTTATACTAATTATTACAATTCGCTTTCGAGCAATGGCAATACCATATCCTTTAACTTGGTGTTTGGGGTGAACAGTTCAACTATGAATTCTGGGATTAATTACCTTGTTGCGTGGCTACCCGTAGGATTTAGACCCTCAGTAATCAGGTATTTACCGCTAGATTCCGGAGGAAGAACCTGGACTATAACATTCAGCCCCGACGGAATGGTATATTGCCAAATTGTCTCAGGTTCATCCTTATCCATAGGTGGAGTGGCAAGCTTTAGTGGCAGTTTCAATTTATAATCATTATCTAAATCTTTGCAGTCATGACAAGAACATTTTTTTGCATATCAATATGGATACTTTTTAACTGTTTATCTGTTGCACAAACCCGTGCCAAAGTATTCGAAAACGGCAGCGCCGACACCACTCATATTGCTGTTAACAAGCGGGGAGGATGGTTGTTTGTCAGTCCTTACCTTACCCCTATCAGCACAGACAGCGTGAGGATAGAGATGATCTTGCAGCATGACCGTACCATCGACTGGAAACAAAAACAATTGGTGGGGCATATCACCCGTCGCGAGTTGCTACCTGTAAACGGACAGGCAGTCGACTTTAGTCTAGTGATCAGTCAGTTCCGCATTTACATCGAACCCGACGGACGTTGCTACCTGCAACAGATATCGGGCAAGCTACCCGATGATGACCCGTTGGCCATTCCCGTTAGGGCAGTATATGCGAGAAACATGTAGAAAAGATTTTAGAATTTGGAGATGTGGAATTGAAAATAGTAGAATCTCTCAACCCATTTCTCGAGTTCTCAGTTTAATGATTAAATAATCGATATTATGAAACAAATGCTATTTTTCATTATATTCGGAGGAATGGTCATACACCTTGCAGCCCAGACTTCCACTCAAAACTATATTGTCACCACTATCCCCAATCAGATGGTAAGCAATCCGTCTTCTGTGGTTGATGACGGATCTTCATCTGCCAATGCCAATTCGACTATTCAATATTTTGATGGGTTAGGCCGCCTTTCACAAACTGTCCTAAAAGCATTTTCAATTACCTCTTCAGGAGTAAAGGATTTGGTGAGTAACATCAATTACGATCCTTATGGCCGTGAATGGCAGAAGTGGCTACCAGTCCCAACAAATTCAAATACAGGAGAATTCACCTCTCCAACAGATTTTACATCTTTTTGTAATAGCCAGTATGGAGCCGGTGAAAAGCCCTACTCAACCATTGACAACGAACCATCTCCTTTGAACCGGGTGGCAGGACAGACCGATCCGGGTGTAGATTGGTACAATGCAGGCAAGAAGAAAATGATTGAATACACCACTAATGGATCTGATATAAAATTGTTTACCGTAGTAAATGATCAACTCACTTGCAACGGAACCTATAGTGCGACAACTCTTTACGGGCAAAAAACAACTGATGAAGACGGAAAGACTGTCGAAGAATTTACCGACAAACAGGGACGTAAGGTGTTAAGTCGTACGGCCGGAAATTATGATACCTATTTTGTGTACGACGACCTTGATAATCTGCGCTATGTATTGCCCCCGCTGGCTTCCGATCCCTTAGGAGGAAACACCTCATGGAGCAACGACGATCCTGTGCTCAAGCAGTATGCCTACCTCTATATTTATGATGGAAGAAAGCGTTGCACATCCAAAAGATTGCCTAGCTGCGATTGGATATACATGGTTTACGATAAGGCAGATCGGTTAGTAATGTCGCAAGATGGCAACCAACGTACCAAAACCCAGTGGACAGTGAATAAATATGATATATTTGGACGATTATTGTATAGCGGGCTCATTACAAACTCTAATGACAGAAGTTATTGGACTGCACAGTTTTCGAGTGCCATTGCAGTAGAAAGTTTCGTGGGGAGCGCAAATGAGAATATTCCCGGAACTGGTTATAGCTCCACCATTGTCACCCCTACGGTAATGTTGTCCGTGAACTATTATGACAATTACTCTTTTTTAAGTCTTCCGGGCATTAATACAACCCAGCTCACTTGTACGACCCTGAGCGGCTACACCGCTCCTGATGCGACACCATCGACTCCGGGTTATGCCACAGCCATGCTTACCGGCACAAAAGTATATCATTTAGACAACCCGGCTCTGTTTGAAGTAAGCGCCCTCTATTATGACAAATACGGGCGGGTGGTACAGACCCGTGCCAGCAACCACCTGGGAGGGTATGATATTACCTACAATGCGCTCGATTTTACGGGAAAACCCACGGCTACTTTGAAAACCCACGGCATCAGCGGGGCCTCTGACACCTATAAGGAATACTACACTTATACCTATGATAAAGCCCAACGTTTACTCACTACCACCCACAAGATTGGAGATGGAGGATCATTGGTGACCCTTGTAAGTAATGCGTATGATAACTTAGGCCGCCTGCAGACCAAAACCCTCGGAGGCGTGGATGCCACCTCCTATAGCTACAATGTACGATCGTGGGTATCGGCCATCTCGGGTAATCGTTTTACAGAAAATCTTTGCTACAACCAAAATACGGCAAGTCTTACTACCTTTACGGCATGTTACAACGGTAACATAGCCGGTATTCAGTCAAATATTCCAAGCGAAAGCCTTGGCAATAGGGCATACACCTTCGCATACGATGGTTTGAACAGGTTAACGACAGCCACATCACAGGATGGAAAATATTCTGAGAGTTATCAATTCGACAAAATGGGAAATATCACCAACCTGTATCGTGGAGGATTACAATCGACCAGTCCTGGGAAAACGTTCAGCACGATTGACAACCTCATTAATTTTAATTACAATGGCAATCAACTGATGTCTGTTTATGACAACGGCAGTAGCGGTTATTTCTATGGCGATGAAGAGTTTGTCAATAATAACAGCAATCAACGGGCGTATGATGCCAATGGCAATATGATGCATGACGCTTCCAATTGCGGTATTTGGGCAATCGGTTACAATGTATTAAATTTGCCCAATGCCATACAGTTCCAGTTGGGGCATCAGACGCTTTATACCTATTCGGCGGCAGGTACGAAACTGAAGGTGGTGGACAAGACGGCACCCGCAGGGGTAAACTTGCCGGTATCAAGTTTGGACATGGTTCTTGCCAATCCATCGGTGGCATCGACTACCACCACCGATTACGTGGGTAATATGATTTACCAGAATGGCTCTTTACAAATGATACTCTTGCCCGAAGGCTACTGGCAGGCAGGTGTGTACTATTATTACCTGAAAGACCATTTGGGCAGTAACCGGGTAGTGATGAAAAGTGACGGTTCGGTTGTGGAAAGCAGCAATTTCTATCCAAGTGGCATGCGTTTCGGCGAAAGCGTAGCAAGTGGAGACAACGTGCAGCCTTACCGCCATATTGGAAAAGAGATGCAAAGTATGCACGGGCTAAACTGGTACGATAACGGTGCCCGTATGCGACAGGTTGATCTTCCTGTATGGACAACTGTAGACCCATTGGCCGAAAAATACTACTCCATTAGCCCGTATGCATATTGTGCGGGAAATTTAATAAATTCTATTGATATAGATGGCAATATAATAGTAAACTGGCATGCATGTAGTGATGCAAGTTATGGATACGTAGAGAAGATGCCAAACAATGACGACATGAGTAGGATTGATCTTTATCAACATTCAACAAGTACAAAAGGAAATGTTATAGTAGCACCATACTTCCATGGTAATATAGCTAGTCCTACACCTATTTATCCATCTGATATAAAGAATGGGAAATATTTTGGAGAAATGATGAAATATTCAGCACCAGAAGCCTGGAATAATATTATAGAGAATGGTGGCACTTTAGTCCTTCATGTTTGCTTTTCAGGGGTAGATGGTGGTATTGCTCAGATGATATCAAAAGCGAATAGGAATATATTAGTCATTGCTCCTGATGGATACGATGTAATTCAAAGTAATGGAGTAGATCTTGGTCCTTTTTATTCTTACGATGAAAAGACAGGAAAAGCTTCAAATCCAGGGAAATGGATATACTATAGAAATGGCAAGCGATTACCTTATACAGGTACCCAAAGCAAAGGTGGAAAATATATTAAATTTGAAGGATGCGCAGTTGAATGTAATGCAAGTACCCAAGAGGTTGATTATGAAAAATATAATCAAGATCTTCTTGAGCAAACTTCACCTCGTCAGCAAGATAGATTGCATGTTGGGGAGAATGGATACGAGGGGTCATATTGGGCAACAGATGATTATTTAAGACAATTTGGCAAGCCTGATAAGAAAAAAATCCAGTAACAATAATATTTTCATTATGAAACATTTATATTTTTTTTTCACTTTAGCCTTGTTGTTTGTAGGATGTAAAGGACAAATCAACAAAGTTGAAACTGTTCATTATTTCCAATCGGGCGATACCCTAAGCTTTCAAGCTTTAAATAACAAATCGAAATATGAAAACTTTCGGGAAGTAATTAATACTGGCAACCCGATTCGATATGCTTATATTAACGACAACTACTATGGCTTGTATTTCCTTAGTGATTTAATAATGGCCAATAAATACCATTATACAGATGCATATGTACACATTTATTACCATTATATGTCTCCAGATTTTAACAAATCCGAATGGAATGCATTGGATACGGTATCCCAACACAGGGCATTATACTATTTACAACGAGCTGCAGAAACAGGTAGTAACAACGCACAGGAAATACTTGGACAGCTGTATCTAAATGGTAATGCATTTCCTAAAGACATAAAAAAAGGGGAATATTGGATAAAACAATCCGAAGAAAAAAAACAAGGTTTAGCGCAGCAACGATGTTGGTTTTGGCGGGAGAAATGGCACTTAATATACACGCAGAAATATTGATTATCATGAAAAAAATACTATTCGTCACAGTATTAATAATTTGTTGGGGATGTCACAAGAATACTCCCAAGAATGTAGAAATAGTTGCGTTGCCTAATTTTATTCAATATCATGAAGATTTATATCGCAAAACAGATTGTGGAGATACACTAGCTTATGAAAAGTTTAAAGAAGAATATTCGAAAGAAAGCTATTTTCCGATATTACTTCCGATATGTTTGAAAATGGCCGATAAATACCATTACCGACATGCTTATTGGGATGCTTATCTCTGTCTTTGGCATGCTTTTAATGACGATGATAAAAATGTAGCTATTTATGATTTAACTCGTTTTGATCCAGATTCACGCCAAATGGCAATTTATTATCTGGGTGAAGCAGCTAAAAGAGGCAATCAACAGGCAAAAGACATCCTGATCAAACAATACATTCGTTAAACAAGGGGGAATGGCTTAGGGCAGACTTACGGGTCTGTCCTTTTTGCATTGAATAAGAAGTGCAAAAAAACAATCGATTAAATGAACTTTTTTTGATGTGCCATTTTAGAGGGTTTGAGGTAGCAAAAACACGTTTTTTTGCAAAGTTCATTTATTAGATGGATTTAGTGAACTATTAGCCGGACAAAATAAAAGCCCCGGGTGGGGCTTTTGGCGTTTTATATAGCTGCGATATTTTTCTGGTAGAAGTCCAGGAACTTCTTTTTGGTAAGCATGGCATCGATCATGCGGTAAAATACATGCTTATCGTCATCATCCAACTGGTCGATCATCCTTACTTTCTCCGAAACGGATTTATCTTCAATCACCACTTTCACTGGGATTGTATCTTCCAGATTAAGCTATAGGTATATAGAAAAATCGGATGCTTAAAATATATCCAGATAAATACATTTTTCAATTGATAAAAAGAATGTTTTTGCAAATCTTCTTTCTAAAATAATGAACAGAATGAATGAAATGAATAGTTTTTTATAAAATATTTTTCATATAGAAGCTTACATAGAAATATAAAATAAAAGATTGATTTATAGCTCATTTCATTCACTTTCTTCATTACTATTATTCCCTATTCTGGAAATAAATTTTCTTAAAAAAGAGGACTTTCAATAATCATTTCTGAATTATCTACAGGAGAAAAAGCCCTGAAAATATCATTTTCAATCTCTTTCTCCACCTCATCAATAGAGGCAAGCAGGTGTTCAACCATTCCTTTCATAACGATATAATTTAACGTGTTTTGATACAGACTATATCCTTGAGAAATAAAAATTATAAGGCAATCAGGAAAGAAAACACTTACCCGCTTAATCAAAGCAGGTAAGTAATAGAGCATTCTTTTCGCGCTCTTCACGCTCAAAGCTGGCTAAGTAAGCTTCTGTAGTCTTCAAATCAGAATGCCCCAGAGACTCGCTTATGTAGGCTATATTGGCTCCTCCTCGCTTCAATATGGTAGCAAAAGAGTGTCGGGCTGTATAGGTAGTTATATGACCAAATCCAAGAGTATTACCAATCTCTTTCATCCTTTTATTGATCCGTTTTGTTAGTTCTTTTGTAATGGTCTTTCGTTCCAAAGGGGTTTCGTTGCCGTTTAAATAGGGGAATATATAATTATCAGGATTGGTTTCGCTTCCCCATCGATCAATAATTGCTTTCAATTGTGGTGTTATTACACATCGTATCTCCTTTCGGCTCTTTGCTGTCCGTTCCGTCTTTTGCCGTACAAAACAAATTTCTCCGTCAAGAATATTTGAGTATTTCAATTTCACAATATCGGCTACATTAATACCATTACACATGTAAACAAACAACCATAAATCCCGATATTTATCAGTAGTCTCCCTCCCGTCGGAGTAATGAAATATCTGTTTTATCTGTTCCATAGACAAAGCTTTTTTATGGCCTTCGCCAGTTTTAATTTCAAACCGGTCTTTACCGAATGGGTATTGAGACTCTTTGATAACACCCGCTTTTTTTGCTTCATTCATTATGGCTCTGATATTACGAAAATACATTCCAATTGTGGTCTGATTTTTTGTTTGAGACCAGTACTGTTCGCATCTCTTCAACCAAGCGATATTAATAGCCGAGAATGGGATGTCTTTACCTCCAAACTCTTCAAGCACTTTGAGCGTATTAATGTGAATAAACATGGATCCGATTCTCTCCTCACTTTTAAGTATGTCTATTTTCGCCCGTAGCGCATTGTTAACCGTATCACCCGTTGCTCTTCCTAAACGAGAATTTAAAAGGTCAAAATTGAATTCTCCCTTTTCTGCAAGTGCTTCTACATTATTGCGCACCAGGGAAAAACTGTTTTCTATGTTGCCACGAATATTTTTCCCGGTTACTGTCCTATTGCCAGAAAGATTCTCCCAATCTGACTTGGTCATGCTGATGCCCGTGGAATAATAAGCCCGTTTGCTTTGAAAGTTTACTCTTATCTTTACCGGGTATTCACCTCTCGAATTAGGTTTACGGGTATCGATCATTGATGCCACACTAATTCCGTCTTTTACGAATGTATTCATCCAAATTTCAAGTTAAGTGTGAGGCTTTGTTGCACACACTTATACTTTATCCCAATATAAAAGGAATTATAAATTGAATGGGTAAACAGACGTGATTTACAGCGTTTTTCAAACTTGATTTGAAGGTTTTTCGGATAGTCAGGGGGCAAAATTTGGAACACCAAAATTGCACTTAGCTGGGTGAAAGTAGGGGAAAATAGATGAAATCGGATGAAAAATGAAAGTGCACAAAATGAATATTATGTGCTGGTTTTTAGCAAGATATGCAACGAAATGAAGCGGCTTGAAAAGCCATGAAAATGGCTTAAAAACGACTCATAATCAGGGGGTCACAGGTTCAAGCCCTGTTGGGCCCACCCCTTAAAACGAAGGACTTACGAGATAAATCGTAAGTCCTTTTTTATTTCATATTTTATGTGTGGATGCTATGTTATTTTTAGCAAAAATCTGAACAGATTCTATGTCGGAGCCACGCAGGATGATGTTTCTACAAGAATAGAACATCATAACAATGCTGAATATGGTAAGAATAAGTTTACTGCAACGGCTAAAGACTGGGAACTCTTTCTGTTTATCCCCGCCAATGATTACCCACATGCTATTCGCATTGAAAGAAAAATCAAAGCCATGAAATCTTCCGTATACATCCGTAATCTATGCAAGTATCCTGAAATGCTTCAAAGGTTGGTTAGTCGCACCTGACTCTCCCGATAGCTATCGGGACAGGGGGTCACAGGTTCAAGCCCTGTTGGGCCCACCCCTCGAAATGAAACACTTGCACTTCTCTGTGTAGATGTTTTTTTATGTGGTGCCAACAAAGTGCCAGCAAAAAGGAAAAATATACCAAAGGGGAATATAAAGTTACACTATCAGTGTAAGTTCTTAATCAAATTGTATCTGATTGTGAACCAAATTGTTTATTTATTTTTAGATGAATTCTGTTGCCCAAGATTCCTCATTGAAACAGTTTATAGTTCGACCTTTTTCAAAAAATCGCTTAATCCGCAAACTTCCACATCATTCTTAATTGGATAAGATGTCGATACTGGAGAAACAATATATGTTTTATCCGGTTTTGTCGTTTCTATAGCGCTCCAAAAGCCTTTAGTTACTTGTGGTGCTGATGAGGCTTTGCATTCTACGGCAATCGTTCGGGTACCTCTTTCAATGAGCAAATCTAATTCATCTCCTGTCGCACTGCGGTAAAAAGAAAATTGACAATCTTTCAATGAAGAAATGATGTTTTCAATTACAAAACCTTCCCAAGATGATCCGAAAACAGGGTTGCCCATTAGAGAATTAAAATCATCAATTTGTAGCAACCGATGTAATAGCCCGCTATCTCTTATATATATTTTGGGAGATTTAACTAAACGTTTTTTGATATTCTTTTCAAATGGAGGTAACGAATGGATAATAAAGGTTTGTTCCATCAAGTCGATATAGCGGCGGATAGTTTGATAGGTTACACCTAGCGATTCCCCCAATTTGGATGAATTAAAAAGTTGTCCTTGATTGTGCGCACACATAGTCAGCAGTCGACGAAGTTGCAATGCAGGAATCTGAAATCCGAGCTGTGGAATATCCCGTTCTACATATGTTCTAAGGAAATTTTCTCTCCAGAGTATGCTCCCTTGATCTGATAATGCAAGATAACTGTCAGGATACCCTCCTCTAAGCCAGAATTTATTTAATTCAAAATTTGCTCTTTGCTCAACTTCTTCAATTGTAAATGGTGTGAGTTCAATAAACCCAACCCTTCCAGCTAACGATTCTGATGTTTTCTGTATAAGGTCTTGTGAAGCAGAACCAAGCAAAATGAATCGTCCCGGACGACGATTACGGTCTATCTCACTTCGCAACACAGAAAAAAGTTCCGGTACAAACTGAATTTCGTCCAAACAAATTGTCACATTCTGATTAGCTTGGAAGAATAACATAGGTTCTCTCAGCTTATTTAGGTCATCCAAGTTCTGGAGGTCTAAATACAAATAGGCATCCGAATTCTGATAGAGCATTTTCACCAAAGTAGACTTTCCGCATTGCCTTGAGCCTAAAATAGCAACAGCTGGAAATACTCTTAGATTCTCATTTACAAACACTTCTATATTTCTGTTTATTAATTCATGCATATCATAAATGTGATTTCTATTTTGCACAAATATAATAATTGCATTTAGAACTACCAAAAACAGAACGATATTTTGTTTCTGAAATGCATAGTACATAATAGAAACCAGAGAAAAGTATCTTTTACAAATCTCTGTGTAGATGCTACATTATTTTCAGCAAAAATCTGAGCAGATTCTATGTCGGAGCCACGTAGGATGACGTTTTTACATTGCTTGAGGTTCAATGAAATGTATCTGCGTGTTTTGATGCAATATTTGCTCTACAGGAACTCTCTTTTCAACTGTTCTACCCAATTTCGTATTCGTTCATCGGTTTTGTCTGACTGATTATCCACATCAAGAGCCAATCCTAAGAAGTTGTTATCTCTGATTGCCTGTGATTGCTGAAAGTGGTAACTCTCAGACGAGGTCTGTCCTGCCAATTCGGCTCCTTGGACTTCAACCACTCTTGCCAATATGCCGATGGCATCAACAAAATTGTCGGGATAATTTTGTTGATCGCCCAGGCCAAAAATTGCCACTTTTTTCTTGTGCAGATTCAATGTCTTCAATTCCGGGACAATTTCATCCCAATGAGCGGGCAATTCACCGTCAAACCAGGTAGAAACGCCCATAATCAGGTTGTCATACGCTTCAAAATCGACTCCCCGTGCGGTTTCGACGGGAATCCGGTCAACTTGCGTATCGCCAAATGCCTCCTGTATTTTTGCAACAATAGCAGCAGTCGCTATACCTGCTCCATAAAACAAGCCTATTTTTTTCATACTATAATAATTTTTTAATCTAAGGAAGTATGTAACTTCATGTTGCTGAAGATTATTACAGTCCTCTTGGACGTTGTGAAGCAACATGTTCGTTTCGTGTGTTTATTTTTTACGGTTTAATATTCCAGCAATTCTTTTGCCGCCTTATAAATGCGTTCCTCGTTTGGTAGAATGGCCTGTTCAAAAACCGGATGAAAGCCAACCGGCGTAAATGTAGAACCGACCCGTTGGATGGGCGCGTCAAGATATCGGAACATCTCGGTTCCGATCGTGGCAGCAAGTTCAGCCCCGAAGCCGGAAAACACCTTGTCTTCATGCACAACAATCACCTTGCCTGTTTTTTTTACCGATTCAAACAAAGTCTGTTTGTCGAGGGGAATGAGAGAGCGGATATCAATCACTTCAATATTTCCTATGTTTTCTTTAGCAAGACGTTCTGCTACTTTCAGGCAAAGATGAGTTGTATTCCCGTATGTAATCAGGGTCGCATCATCGCCTGTCCTGCGAATACGTGCTTTACCAAAGGGAACTTCAAAGTCATCGGGAACGACCGTAGCTGCTTCCACCGCATTGTACAATGCCTTGGGTTCCAGGAATAGGGTAAATCCTTTGGATCGCATTGCAGTGCGCAACAAACCCGCTGCATCGTCGGCAAAAGAAGGATAGACAATGCGGGCTCCGGGCAATGTCGACAACGCCCCTTCAACATTCTGGGAATGATACAATCCTCCGCCTATATATCCTCCGGAGGCAAGGCGCAAAGTGATATTAGGCGTAAATTGCCCGTTGCTTCGCCAATATTCATGGGTACATTCAACATACTGTTCCACTGCCGGCCAGAAATAGTCTGCAAATTCGGCTCCCTCTATTACAATATGAATTTTGGGGTCGAAGCGGCACATCCCATTCGCGGATCCAACAATAAAGTCTTCCGCAATAGGCGCATTGAATACGCGTTTGCTACCAAACTCCTTCTGCAAACCCTTTGTCACGTTAAAGACGCCTCCCTTATCCCTGTTAGCCACGTCCTGTCCCCAAAGAAAGGTGTCGGGATTATGACGGAATTCGCTTTTTAATGTTTCGTTGATAGCCGTCACCAGATTCGTCTTTTCTCCGGCTTCGTTATGCGTGCCGTCACGATATTTTGCCGGGAGATAGGGTTCGGGCAATACGAAATCCAGTACGGTAGACGGATCGGGATCGGGAGCCATAATGGCGTTGCGATTGGCAATACTGAGTTCTTTCTTAACTTCGGCTTCTATCGCCAACAATTCTTCTTCTGTGAAACGATTGTAACGCAGCAACATGCGGCGAAATTTAAGTAGCGGATCGGCAGCTTTTACATACGACAACTCATATTCATCCCGGTATAGTGACTGGTTATCTGAATTGGAATGAGAGCCGATACGTACGCAATTGGCATGCACAATCACAGGAGAACCCGTCTCGATGGCATGTGCACGGGCCTCGGCCATGGCATTCATCGAGTCGAACACGTCCTTGCCGTTGCAATAAATGATTTTCAGATTTTTGAATCCTGAAAAATTTTCGGCCACTTTTCGGTTCGCCGTTTGATCTTTCTTTGGTACCGATATTCCGTAGCCATTATCCTGTATCACAAAAATTACCGGGAGTTTCTCGGTGCTCGCCCCATTAATTGCTTCATAAACATATCCTTCCGAAACGGTAGCTTCGCCAATAGACGTGATTGCCACTCCCGTATGATTATAATAGGCCATAGCGCGGGCTACACCTACGGCATGCATGGCTTGCGTGCCTACGGCAGAAGAAATATTCTCGATATGCCATTCTATTTTAGAAAAATGGTTGGACATATGCCTGCCGCCACTTGTGAGATCCGTCGCTTTGGAAATGCCGTTCAAAATGATCTCTTCCGCAGTCATTCCGGCTGACAAGGCGGTCAGCATATCGCGATAATACGGGAATAAAAAATCCTGACCACGGACGAATGTTTGTCCGATGGCTAACTGAATTCCATCATGCCCTGCATAAGGAGCATGAAATGACCACCCGAGCGATTGACGCTGATGCATCGGAGCTTTTTCGTCGATAGCCCGTCCCAGTGTCAGCAGGTGATACCATTTTTGAAGTATGTCTTTATCTGTGTTATATATATCCAATGTTTTCATACGATAATAATTTATTTTTCAAAGGTCGTATGGAACTCCATGTTACTGTATTATCATTCGCTTTGGTGCGATCCAAAACATGTTCGTTTCATACTATAATGATTTTTTCATTTAACGAATCATGAAACTTCGTGTTGCTGAATTATTTTCCGATAGCTATCGGAATCTCTTTCTGGTTGTAAGTCAACATGATAGTTTCGTGATACTTTACTTTGAATCCCAATTTTCAAGATATTCGGCAATATGGAGTAAAAATTTGCCTCCCAAAGCGCCGTTCACAATCCGGTGATCATATGAGAGCGATAAAATCATTTTGTGCCGTATGGCTATCACGTCGCCATCGACAGTTTCGAGTACCGCCGGTTGTTTGACAATATAACCGACACCAAGAATAGCTACCTGCGGCTGGTTAATAATCGGCGTTCCTGCAATATTCTTGAAAGTACCGAAATTGGTAATGGTAAACGTTCCTCCCTGGATGTCATCGACTTTCAGTTTGTTTGCACGGGCATTTCCGGCCAGAGAGTCCATTGTATGAGCCAGGCCGCTGATACTCAATTTATCTGCATCGTGCACAACGGGAACCACCAGATTGCCATCATCGAGTGCCACTGCAATGCCGATATTGATATGTTTTTTCAGAATCATACGATACCCTTCAACCGAGGCGTTGACTTGCGGATAAGCTATCAACGCTTTCGTCGTAGCTTCTACTATTGCCGGCATATAGGTCAGGCTAATGCCTTCGTGTTTCAGGAATGAGTCCTTGTTGCGTTTACGCCATTCCACCAGTTTGGTAACATCCACCTCAACGAAGGTCGTAACATGTGGCGAGGTCTTTTTAGACAGCACCATATGGTCGGCAATGATGCGCCGTACAGGATCCATTTCCACTATTTGGTCTTCGTCGCTACTTACAACCGGTGTTTGTACCCTTTGTTCCACAACAGGTTCAGGTTTTTTCGCTACTGTAACAGAGGGAGCCTTGACTCCATCTTTCGTTTGTGTTATATATCTCTGAATATCTTTTTTACTCAAACGGCCTAAATACCCGCTACCCTGAATCTTGTCCAACTCGTCCATAGGTATGTTTGCCTCGTTTGCCAATCGAAGGACAACGGGCGAATACCATTTTTCTTCTTTTGTCTCGACGGGAGCGATTTCAATAGTAGCCGATGAAGTATCGGGTGATGTATCTTGCTCCCCGGTATTTTCTCCTTCTATCTGCATTACCATAACAACCGTACCGACAGAAACCGTATCGCCTTCGCTGAAAAGGATTTTCAATACCATTCCTTCCACCGGTGAGGGAATTTCGGCATTCACTTTAGCGGTAGTAACCTCAAATAGAATATCGTCTTCCTTAACGGTATCACCCACTTTGACAGACCATGCCACGATCGTTCCTTCTGTAATACTTTCGCCCAGTTTGGGCATTTTAATATCGAATGTTGTCATTGTTGTTCATTTTTAATCGTTCAATTTCTGCAATATCTTGATTGTTCAATAAATAGTTTTCTCCCGAAAAATGTTTCATAATCAGGTGCTTGAATTGCTCTATCTGCATAGACCCCGATAGATGCTCACTAATATTGGTTACCGGGCATTTTACCGATCTCAGATATGTTCTCGGATCAGTATCCGGACTATCCAATACTTTTTCAAGCACGAATAAATCAGTCGAGAATAATAACGAGGCATGAAACATTGTCCTGTCTTTGTAAATATACTGGGCACTCCCCGAAATTTTCAATCCATTTATAGTCAAACCCAAACGTTTGTCGGGTTGTGCCTGTATCCCTATTGTTGCCAGAAAGTCGATAATCAGTTGGGGATATTTATTGAAATCGGGTTTCTTGTTGCTTTCAATAAATGTCAGATTCACATTCCCCAAATCATGATATACGGCTCCTCCTCCCGAAATTCTTCGTCCTATTTTTATCCGGTGCTGATCTGCAAAATCCACATTCACTTCTGTCCGCACATTCTGATGTTTTCCTATGATGACAGATGGTTCGTTTTGCCACATCATAAAAACACCTTCTGAACTGTGCTGCAGCAAATACTTTTCAGCAGCTATATTAAAATAAGGGTCTGTATAAGGGTTGTTTATACATATCATAACGGGTTGTTTGACTATAAAAACAGACTTTCGTGTATGATTTCGCCAACCGTAGGGTGGGGGAAAACAATTTGTTTAAACTCGTCTACGGTAAATTTTCGTTCTATGGCAATGCCCGCCACTACGATGAGTTCTGATACCGGATTACCCATAAGATGGCAGCCAATGATTTGTTCCTGTTCATTGATTATCAACTTACAAAGTCCGTTTCCGGCTTCGTTTTCGGCAACAAACCGGCCGGAATAGGCCATTGGCAGTTTTAATATGCTGTATCTTATATTTCCCGCTATCAGTTCTTCCTCCGTCTTGCCTATTCCGGCTATTTCCGGATTGGTATAAACCACTGCCGGGATGGCATCGTACGACATTCGGTCTGAGAGGCCTAAAATATGGTTAATAGCGACATCGGATTCCCGCATGGCCGTGTGGGCCAACATGGAAAATCCGGTAATGTCTCCACAGGCATATACATTGGGATTCGATGTCTGCATATATTCATTCACGTTCGCGCCATTGGACCTCAATTCGATATTCAATTTTTCCAGACCAGGCATGTTCAGTACGGCTTTCCGTCCAACACAAACCAATATTTTGTCCGCTTCGAGTGTGTTTGTCTTTCCCTGTTGTTCTATTGTGATGCCGGTTTTACTTACTTCCGTCACTTTAGCATTGAGATAAAACGAGATACCTTTTTTTGTGTATTCAGTCCGGAGCATGGCTGATGTTTCTTTGTCCATTGCGCCCAATATTTCAGGCATCATCTCAATAACATGCACTTTTACTCCCATGCAATTAAAAAAAGAGGCGAATTCCATTCCGATTACGCCGCCGCCTATAATGGCAAGTGATTGAGGAGTTGTCGTATTGTCCAGAGCTTCTTTCGAAGTCCAATAATCGACCGTTGAAAGCCCTTTGATAGGAGGTATCACAACATCGGAACCATTACAAAGCAAAAGATAACGCACATTGTATTGTTCATTATTACACACGATGCAGATCATCTCTTTTGCGTTTTCTATAGAGGCTTCGCCTTCGATGATTGAAACGCCGGCGGCAATCAGTTTCATTTTGACTCCGGCCGTTAGTTTCTTCACAACTTTGTTTTTACGGCCAATGATTTTATCCAGAGCAAACGAAGGAGTACATTCAATATTGATTCCATATTTGGATGATCCTTTGGCATTGTCTGATAATTTGGCGGAATAGAGTAAAGTTTTGGAAGGAATACATCCCTCGTTAAGACATACTCCTCCAATGTCTTTTTTCTCGAATAGAACTGTTTTCAGACCGTTTGTGGCCGCTCTTTCGGCTGCATTGTAACCGGCAGGTCCTCCGCCGATGATTGCTATATCGTATTCCATAATTACATTGATTTTCTTGAGTAGAATCACAAATATAAACAGGATTACAGCGATTGATAAAAACGGGATGTTCTTTTACGGACTATTAGAACTTAAGGTTGCCCTTCAAAAAAATATTTATCTTACTGTAGTAAACGAATGAACGGGGAGAAATAGATGGGAGTCGTACGGAAGACTGAAATGTGTAAAAAAGAGGAGCAGAGGTTCGGGATTTGTTGAGGCAGCTCGTTAAAAACAAAGGACTTGCAATGTGTGTCGCAAGTCCTTTGTTTTTTATTGATATAAAGCTACGGAGAATGGATCTTTCCAAAAGTTGAGCGTCATTTTGATGGCTAAAAATTAGATTAAGTCAAGCTTAATTTACTTATAAGGCAAACGGGAAATCAATATCTTTTCGGGACGGTTTTCGGGTTCTGTGTCGTAACTGTAGTAAATGGCAGAGGCCCATTCATCAGGCTTGGATACCTTGGGGCCTAAGGTGATTTGTTTTACTAATTTGCGGATATTCACCAGTTCTATGTACACCTTAGGCGGATTGGTCTCACGGTCGCATTTTTTCTCGAACTCGACTCCTTTTATGACCAGCCGTATCTCATTCTCGTTTTTGTAAGCATCGCTTTTGAACAAAAAGGCAATACTATTCAGGTATTTCTCCAGAACCGAACGATCTTCTCCCTTATATTCGGTGACTTTCTCTTTTAGCTCTTGCATCAATGTATTCAACCCGTCTTCTATCGCCTTCTCTGCGCCAGGAATATGGAAATTCGGTTTAGTGATATCGTGATCCCAATAGGCTACCCGGTAGAAATTAATATCGTCTTCAATCTTTCTATTGTTTTCTTTTTGCCCCTTTGTTAACAACAAATTAATCTCCTCGATAAAATCTTTCATCTTTAAAGTAATGGCACAACCTCGAGCCTCAACTCCGTTTTCCTTGCCATAAAAGCGCCACAGATTCAAATCATCGTGTTTAGTCTCTGCAACGAAACTACCAATAAACGGCTTTGGTGCAAATGGTGCGGCAATCAAACCATCCGGTTTACAATTAAAAGATTGGTATTGCAAATAATTAAAAAGCTCGGTTCCTTCCGAAGTATCGTTCAGAAAGCTACCTTCCGAAATCCGGAATAGGCTATTTCCCTCCAAAATCAACTTCCGGAGAACCGACAATCCTGTATAATGGGTAATACAACCTTCAGTAATCAATAAGAGTTTTTTAATTTTTGAAGTTAAATCTCCAATAGCCGCAATCTCTTTATCTTTTATTTTTTCACGAATTTCTTCAATAAAATCTTTAGCTCTCTTTGCCCAGAGATCATCTTTTTCATTTGTAAGATCTAAATATTTTTCAAAGTCTTTGATGCATGCATCTAAATTTTTTCCACTAGCTCTTCTTTCTAGACCTCTATTATAATAAGGATCGGGTATGTTAGGATTTAATTCTATAGCCTTCCCATAATCTGCTATGGCTTCATCGGGGTGTCCTTTATTTTTCCACGCTATGCCTCGATTATTATAAGCATCACAAAATTCAGGTCTCAATTCTATGGCTCTAGTATAATCTGCTATGGCTTTATCGTATTCCCCTTTTTCTCGCCATTCATTTGCTCTATTATAATAAGCACTTACATAAGATGGGTTCAGTTTTATCACCTGACTGTGATCAATAATAGCTTTATCATATATACCTTTATTGTTCCACGAGTTTCCTCGATTATTATAAGCATTTACATGATTAGGCTTTATTTCGATGGCTTTGCTGTAATCGGCAATAGCTTTATCATAGTCGCCTTTATTGTACCATAAATTTCCCCGATTATAATATGCAGAACTAAACTCAGGGTCTATTTCTATGGCCTTGTTGTAATCGGCTATTGCTTGATCATAGTCGTTCCAATCATCAAAAGCCATACCTCGACTATTATACAATCTCGCATCCTTATGCTGTTCTAATACCTCATTGGTCAATAAATCGATTACCGCTTGGTATTGATTCTTATAATACAGTTCATTTGCCTGTTTTAATAGTTCTTCGGGTGTTGCCATAGCATTGGATTTATAGTATCGGGCATTTGCATTAGATTCAATTTGCATTGCAAACTTAGTTTTTATTTTTAACAAAAAAATAAAAACGTCGGGTTTTGTAATGCTATCTTTGGTTTTCTAAGCAATCAAACGCGCTGTTCATCGTAGCGTGTAAAGCAGATTGGAGTTCGGCGTATGGCTCTGCCTACGCCGAACCGGGGTTCCTGACAAAAAATCAAGATGACTTCAGTAAATAATTTTGACGACTACCAGATTAAGAAATTTGGTAAACGGAGAATCAACATCTAAAATTTCAGATTAAAGCCTCCCATGGCAGTTGCTTTGGGCATGGTGAAACCGGCGTTGATTTCGTAATGTTGTGCCAACAGGTTTTCTCCGCGAACAAACAGGCTGAACTGACGGCTCAGTTGATAACTTCCACGAAGATTCCACAGGACGAAATTCTCCCGGTTCACAGGACTGACAGAGGTATAAAGTCCGTTAATATACTGCACGCCGGTCGATACCATCCACTTACCACGGGTAAAATCCACCCCGGCAAAAAGCTTGTGTTCGGGAGCAGCCACTACCGGATATTTCATGTGTAGCCAGCTGTAGTTAGCCGAAAGCATCCATGTCTCATTAATCCGATAACTGCAACTTGTTTCTGCACCCCAATTTTCAATTTTACCGGTGTTGATATTAATCGGACGGCCGTTCTGAAACACCGTCTGAATCATATTGTCACCGTTGATATAAAACAGGTTAATGCCATAGGACAATGCATTACTGAGCAGTCGCTGTGACCACGAAACCTCATAGTTCATCATTTTTTCGGGCAATAAATTCGGGTTTTGAGGAGGGAACATATACAATTCGCGAATGGTCGGGTTGCGGAACCCTTTACTTACCAATGCTTTCAGTTCGGCAGTCTGTGGCAGATGCAATGACACCCCTGCCTGAGGTACCAACTCTGTGCCGGTGACCGAAAAATGATCGACCCGCAAACCTGCATCCAGTGTAATCTGCGAACCAAGCGTTTGGCGAACGTCGGCATATCCGGCCACTTCTTCTTCAACTTTATCGGCAATATTAGTGCTGCTGCTTGTAAACTGATTCCAGGCCTTCCCTCCGACATTCTGATAGTCAATACCTACCGTTATCCGGTTGCCCGTAAAGAAGCTTGCACTCTGATACCAGTTGATTCCGTACAAGCGATCGTTGGAATGAAACAGGTAGGCTGGGGGAGTGTTACCGGCATAATAACCGTCATTGATTTTGTGATTACCCCAGTTGTAATAAAACATGAATGCCCCGGAAGTGTTGCTGTAATTATTTTCAAGGGAAAGCGACGACATGCCGCGGGTTATGTGAGAATCATTGTTCAGAATAGGTTTGGTAACCGTGCCCGGATTAGAGGCGTTGAAATGAGTGACGTTCACATCGGCATACAGTTTCCATTGGTTACTGAAATCATATCCCATTTTAGCGAAACCGCTCAATTGCTCAAATTCCATGTTAGCACGGTGCCCGTCACTGCGATTGTACGAAACGGAAGCAACACTGTTGAAACGTCCTTTTTTGACAATGTTGGATGCTTCTGTCATCAGCGTGTTGAACGACCCGTAACCCATCTGAATGTTGTTTTTTACACCATCTTCCTGCGACTTTCGGGTAACTATATTGATGACACCTCCCATGGCATTGGATCCGTACAACACCGACGCCGGCCCGCGTAACACTTCCACCTTGTCGGCAAGTAATGACTGGTAAGCATCTGCCAGCGGATGCCCCATTAAGCCCATGTATTGCGGGTGACCGTCGATAAGCACCAACAGTTCGGTGGTGGGGCTTCCCCCAATACCGCGCAGACTCATTCCTCCGGCAGCTCCGGTCGAAACACCGTAACCCATGATGCCACGGCTGGTGGTAAACAATCCCGGAACCTGTTCGGTCAGTATAGGTAGCAATGATTGCTCGTACCTCTGACTAATTTGCTCCCGGTTCACCACCGAAACGCTCATGGGTAAATAACGCTTGTCGGTTTCATTTTTGGTACCAGTTACGACTACTTCATCAATTGTGTAATGCTTTGAAACACTGGTTGTATCTTTTTCAAGTGCTGAAACGGACACAAACGAACTGCATATTAAAATACCGGTTAATAAATTTCTCATTCTTAAGTGGCTTTACTCCATTCTGTTTTTTGCGCAAATTTCGGCCAAAGATAAGATTTACTCCGCATTTCCATCCATTAATCTGATATAAATTACGCATCAAAATTAACGAACGATCTATATTGCCAACAACAAAGCTGTCGTATTCAAACAATAAATGGAGATGTGCAGATGCCGGTAGCGCATTTGAAATAAAATACATTACCGGCATCCCTTTGTTCTTTTGGACTATTGTTCTGTCAAGAAGCTATCTGTCAATCATTTTTGCATTGGCAGGAGTGTATCTGTCACCCTTTATATCAATTTTAGAGACAGCTTCTTCAATCCGTTGTAAATCGCCCACTGTTAACTCCACATCAACAGCTCCGATATTTTCGTTGAAACGATGCAATTTAGTCGTTCCGGGAATGGGAACAATCCACGGCTTCTGAGCCAAAATCCAGGCCAAAGCTATTTGCGCCGGAGTAGCTTCTTTTTCAGCTGCGATACTGATCACCAAATCAACCAATGCCATATTAGCTGCACGATTTTCGGTAGAAAAGCGAGGGGCAGTGTTGCGGAAATCGTTTGCTTCAAAAGTGGTGTCTGTCTTAATTTTGCCAGTCAGAAAACCCCTGCCTAATGGACTGAAAGGAACGAAGCCAATGCCCAACTCTTCCAGTACAGGCATTATTTCATCTTCCGGTTCACGCCAAAACAGAGAGTATTCGCTTTGCAAAGCAGTTACAGGTTGAACGGCATGAGCCCGGCGAATCGTTTTTACTCCGGCTTCCGACAATCCAAAATATTTGACCTTGCCCTCTGTAATCAAATCGCCGACCGTACCGGCCACATCTTCTATAGGCACTTCAGGATCTACCCTGTGTTGATAAAACAGATCGATAGCGTCCACCCGCAGGCGTTTTAATGATGCCTCACATACTTCGCGGATATGTTCCGGTCGGCTATTGAGTCCTCCGGTAATAGCCCCCAGGTTGAAGCCGAATTTAGTGGCAATGACTACTTCGTTTTTGAATGGTTCCAAGGCTTCACCAACCAATTCTTCGTTGGTAAAAGGACCATACACTTCGGCAGTATCGAAGAAAGTAATGCCACTTTCCACGGCCTTGTGTATCAGGTTGATCATCTCTTTTTTATCGGGTACTACACCGTAACCGAAACTCATACCCATGCACCCTAATCCCAATGCAGAGATTTCGGGGCCGTTTTTTCCTAATATTCTGGTTTGCATAATTTGTGTTGTTTTGTAGGTTCAAATATAATTGACTATTCTGATTTTAATCGGAATTATTTTTCTGATAAGCAGTTCGGTTTATAAAGATGCTCCCATGCGATAAGCTTCATCCATTACAGACTTACCCTTAACCTCTCCTTTTTGCCATACGCCAGTACCATAAATCACTCCCTTTTCGGTAGCCCCATTCAGGCAATCGGTAAAGCCCCGAAACGATTCCAGCGTTCTCTCCAACGAGTTTTTGTTGCCATCGGCAGCAGTCATGATAAAGCAAAACTCTTTGTTGCTAATTTCTGTATAACGTGCGCAACAACGGTCAATCAGGGTCTTTATCTGTCCGTTCAATGAATAAAAATAGACCGGAGTCGCCATTACAATCACATCGGTAGCAATCATCTTCGCCAGGACTTCGGTCATGTCGTCCTTCTGCGAACAAACCCGCTTATCGTAACACACACCGCAACCGGTACAATAATGGATATTTTTATCCTTTACGTAGATTTTCTCGGTCTGATGTCCTGCCGATTGTGCGCCCTCCATCAAACGGTCGCACAACAAGTCAGAATTGCCACCCTTACGCGGACTTCCCGACAGTATCAATACTTTCTTCATTTTATCCCTGTTTTAATGCATTACGATACTCATCATCGCTAACCGGTTCGTGCCAGGTAACCTGATTTCTGCTTGCTTTTGGAGTAATCCCTACATGCACAAACTCGCTTGCGGCAGTTGCTCCATGCCAGTGCAATATATTGGGTTTAATTTCCACCACATCACCGGCTTTCAGTAATTGTGCCGGCTTTCCTTTCTCCTGATAATAACCTTCTCCCGAAGTGCATAATAGCAATTGTCCTTCGGAATGTTCGTGCCAATAGTTGCGGCATCCGGGTGCGAAGGTAACATTATAACTCAGCAGATCATAAGTAGCAACGTCTGTAATCAGCATCTCCACCCAGGCATCTCCGGTGAAATAAGCAGGAGCTTTTTGTCCTTTTGGAAAGATTTCGTTTTTGTTCATTACTGTAAATTACTTTGCATTTTCCAATACCGTACGAATCATATCCGGTGTATAAAGCGCGGTAGCTCCCCACATAGCTGCTACTGCCGATAGTTTTTCCACCAGCATCGGGATGTCGCTTTCGGAAATATTACCCTCTTTCAAAGTAACCGGAGCACCGATTTTCGAATACCAGTTTTTCAGGGCTTCGATACCGGCATCGGCACCTTCTACATTGAACATATTGCGGGCAAATTGTTCAAAACGGTCGGGCAGGTTATTCTTTTGCCATTGCATCCAGGCAGGCATAACAATTGACAAACCTGCGCCATGTGCAATGTTGTATTCGGCAGAGAGCGTATGTTCCAGAAAATGGGTGTCAAAACGATTGCCGGCTACCCCACAGAATGTCGTGAAGTTTAATGCTTGTGTAGCCGCCCATGCAAATTCGGCACGTGCTTCGTAATTGCCTGCATCTGTCAATAAAATTTCGGTGGTACGCATCACTGTTTTCAAAAGGTTTTCAACGTATCCAGCCATGTATTCAGGTAGATACGTTGCCGAAAGGTACATATCCAGACTGTGAGCGAAAATGTCGGATGCAGAATAAGCCAAATAGTCGTTGGAAACGGTAGCCTGTAATTCCGGATTGATAACCGAAACCGTCGGAAAGGTTTCCGGCCCGGCCAGACTGAGCTTTTGTTTGGTTTGGTCGTTGGTAACTACCGCATAGTTGTTCATTTCGCTACCGGTAGCGGCCAGAGTCATAATGTCGAAAATCTTCAAAGCTTTTTGCGGTTCTGCCTTATGAAGGAAGAAATCCCATACGTCGCCGTCGTATTTAGCACCGGCTGCAATCGTTTTGGACGAATCGAGCACCGAGCCTCCGCCAACAGCCAGTACAGCTTCCAGACCTTTGTTTTTGGCAATTTCAATTCCCTCACATACTTTACTCAGCAGAGGATTGCTCTGTACGCCCCCAAGTTCTTCAAAGTTGATACCATTTTCGGCTAACGATTTGGTTACGGTAGAAAAAAGTCCGCTCTTTTTAATGCGGTCCGAACCATACACGATCAATACTTTCGACACACCATATTCTGCAATGTATTTACCGATATTTGCCTCTTTCCCTTTTCCGAATTCAATGCGGGTCGGGTTGTAATAATTAAAGTCGTTCATAAGTTTTTTGTTATTTGTTTGATTTTGCAATTCATTTAATCTTTTCGACGCTGCAAAATTACGGGTAGAAAACGGCCCGTCATTTATACGAATTACTGATGTTTATACCATTTTTACTTATAGTGATCCGGGGAGATTCTTTATTGGATTCAGGGAGTTATCTTTGCATCAAATTTAATGCAAATTGCTATGGACGAGTTAACAAGAATAGAAGATATTTCGAAATATAATGCCATGCTGGGATTGGAAACATTCCATCCTTTAGTAGCCGTGATTGATTTTTCTAAATCGAAGCAGATATGTCAGATGCGCCGCTATATGGGACTGTATACCATGTTTTTGAAAGATGTAAAATGTGGGGATATCAAGTATGGCCGTAACTATTACGACTATCAGGAAGGCACACTGGTGTTTGTCGCGCCGGGGCAGGTGATGGAGGTGGAAAATAGTGGTGAGATCATTCAACCGAAAGGGTGGGCGCTGGTGTTTCATCCCGATTTGATTCATGGTACTTCGCTTGGACAGCATATCAAGGATTATACCTTCTTTTCCTATGAGGTGTACGAGGCGCTTCATCTTTCGGAACAGGAGCGGCAAATGGTACTGGACTGTCTGCATAAGATTGACTTCGAACTTCGCCATGCTATCGACAAGCACAGCAAAACCTTAATTGTGAACAATATTGAATTGTTGCTCAATTATTGTATTCGCTTTTATGACCGGCAGTTTATCACCCGTAGCAATGTCAACAAGGATGTGTTGATTCGCTTCGAGAAATTGCTGGATACCTATTTTCAATCGGAAACGCCTCAATTACTTGGATTGCCAACCGTAAGCTATTGCGCAGAAAAGCTCAATCTTTCAGCTAATTATCTGGGCGATCTGATTAAAAAAGAGACCGGCAAATCGCCTCAGGAGCATATTCAGCTAAAGGTGATTGATCTCGCCAAAGAGAAAGTTTTCGATACAAGCCTATCGGTTAGTGAAATTGCCTACGAGCTTGGTTTTAAGTACCCGCAGCATTTCACCCGCATGTTTAAGAAGAGTACCGGCGTATCGCCCAACGAATTCAGAAACCGCAATTAGAGAGGTCTGTGATTTAATGAATTATTTTCTTTAGTAATTTAGAAGATGTTTGAGATCAGATGAAAAACGAGATGCATGCAATGCGTCTGTACTATATGAAAAGTAGGTGAGGTTATCGTCCGTAGTGGACGAAACTATATCGTTTGTAGAAGATATAAAGCAAAAGGCATCCGGTGAAGGCAAAGGGTACGCCCACCAGGGAAGGATAACGGCAATCGAGGCCTGCATGTAATGTGAGACCTCCGCAATAGGCTCCGATGGCATTTCCCAGGTTAAAAGCAATTTGTACACAGGCAGCTCCCAGCATTTCGCCTCCTTTCGAATAGCGGATAATGAGTATTTGTTGCGGACTTGAAAGAGCGAATAGTCCGGTGGTGCATATCATCATCAGTAATACTGATAACCACGATATGGGCGACAGGAAAAAGATAAGCAGCAAGGTCGCACCTATAGAAGCCTGAGTAAGTGAACCAACTTTGGCAGGGTTGTAGCGGTCGGACAAAACGCCTCCCGTAAGATTGCCTACTACCATTCCTAATCCTGCAAGCACCATCAGAAATGTAATGATGTGTGGATCGAAACCAGATACGTCTCTCAACAGGGGATTAATGTAGCTGTACCATGCAAAAACGCCTCCGTTGCCTAACAGAACGGCTCCTATCAGCAGCCAGGGAGCAGGTGATTTCAGAAAGCGAAACTGCCCCTTGAATCCTGTATCGGGCAGGCTGGGGACACGGGGAACCCATTTCGAGATAAATAGCAGTGTGATAATACTCCAGCCTCCGATGAGTAAAAAGGTGATGCGCCATGACAGTGTTACGCTTAACCAGGTACACAGCGGAACTCCGAAGAGATTAGCGATAGTCATACCTGATACCATCAGTGCAATGGCTTGTGAACCTTTTCCTTTGTCGGCCAGCTTGTCGGAAACGATGGTGCCCACTCCGAAATATGCCCCGTGTGGAATGCCGGAAACAAAGCGGGCTAACAAAAGTAAGGAGTAGTTTGGTGCAACAGCAGCGCCCAGATTCCCGATCAGGATAAGAACAACAAGCGCTAATAGTATGTGTTTTAGTTGAAATTTGCGGGCAAGAATCAGCATGGGAGCTCCCGCGCAAACCCCAAGTGCATAGGCGGAAATCAGGTGGCCGGCCGTGTCGATACTGATGAGAAGGTCGTGAGCCACATCGGGTAATATCCCCATCATGGCAAATTCCGACATGCCCAGGCATAAAGTGCCAAATGCCAGCGCTACAATACTTTTCTTCATATCATCGTCTCACTTATTCACCTTCTCACCTTCTTGTTTAGCTGGCTGACGAATAGTCCGGCAATAACCACAACCATTCCGATAATTTGTTGAGCAGGCAATACTTCATGCAGGATAATTGCCGAGAAAATAGCTGTGAGTACCGGAAGTAGGTTGCAAAACACATTGCTACGCGCAACACCTATGCGACGTACAGCTTCGGCAAATAACACGAAAGCGATAAATGAGGCAAAGAGAGCCAAAAGCAACATGCAAACAATGGAGTCGGTACGCCACACTATTTCATGTAAATGAGGCGCTTCTATTCCAAGAAACAGTGGCAGGAAATAGAAGAATCCTATAATGTTTTGGTAGGTGACCAAAGTGACACCGTTGTAGTGAGCCGAGAGTTTTTTCAGCACCGTGGCGTAGAATATGGCCGATGTTACAGCCAGAGCTATCAGTAAAACGCCAGCAGTATCGGTAGCCGTGGCTTGATCGCTACCCACCGTGACGATGGAAATGATACCGGCAAATGATACGATAATGCCTGCAATATTTGCTTTGCTGATCTTTTCTTTCAGGATGAAATATGCCGAAAATGGAGCAAAGAGCGGAATGGTGGCAATCATCACTGAAGCAATGGTCGGACTAATTCGTTTCAATCCGTAGGTTTCGCCGATAAAATAAAGGAACGGCTCGAAAACGGCCAGCAGCAGAAACCATTTAATATCTTCGCGCCGGGGTAGCTGAAGCTGTCGGGTGAATACGCCGAACAGGAGCATCACGGCGGTGGCTACCAGTAAACGGGATTCAAGCAGCGTGATGACGGTGAACGATCGCAGGGCAATGTTGGTCCATACGTACGAAAACGACCAGAATACCATGGATAGTATAATGGCCGTGTAAATCGTTGGTTTGCTCCACTCACGGGGAGTAGCCGGTTTATTCGACATTTAAAAGCTGTTCAATCCATTTATGAATGTCACTCCAGCGTTCGTGCTGTATTTTCGGGCCGATCTCTTCCACCACACGGGCAGCCAGATATGAACCGATGCGACCGCTCATTTCGAGAGGAAGATCTTTGGCAAAGCCATATAAAAATCCGGCCGCGTAAATGTCGCCTGCACCGGTGGTATCCACACAGTTAGCTTCGAATCCCTGTACGCGAATTACATCGTCGCCGTGCTTGATGAGCGAACCCGCTTTTCCGATTTTCACTACAGCTACCGGGCAAATAGATCCCAGTTCCTGCAGAGCCTCTTCCGGTTCTTTGCCGGTAAGCGCTTTGGCTTCTTCTTCGTTGGCAAACACGATGTCAACGTTGCCGGGAATAATCTCTTTCAGAAAGTCGAGATTGGCTTCCACCACGTTGAAACTGGCAAGGTCGAGAGAAACCGTAAGACCTGCTGCTTTTGCGGTATGGATGGCTGTTCGGATTAAATCATAGTTTTGAACCAGATAACCTTCTATGTGGAAAATGCGATACCCTTCAAACAGCGAAGGAACGATATCTTTGGCTTCCAGTTCGGCGCTTGCTCCGAGATAAGTGCAGAGAGTACGTTCTCCATCATTAGAGATCATTACAAGACAGCGTCCCGATTCGTTTTCAGAAGCGAAAAGCATGGGGTTGATACCGTTGGCACGGGCATCGGCCTGATAAAATTCTCCTACTGAGTCGGGGCCTATTTTGCCTACAAATCCGGCAGGCAATCCTAAGCGAGCCACTGCGTTAAGGGTATTTGAGGCAGAACCTCCGGCTACCATGTTTTTGTTGTATTCTTCTGTGTGTCCGCTGATTCGGTTCATTGTGTCGCGGTCGATCAGTTGCATACTGCCTTTTGGCAACTCCAACTGATGAAGCAACTCGTCCGATTCGAGGATGGTTAGTATGTCTACGAGGGCATTCCCCATACCCAATATTTTGTTACTCATTGTGTTATCTTTAGTTGATCTATCTGACAAAAACGGCACAAAGGTAACAAAAATTAGTGGCATTTTGTTGATTGCCAGCAAAGAATAAAATCAAGTTCAGGGTGTGACGTGACGAATGCACGATGACATCGGCAAAAATCAGTTTATATCATTTATCATTAACCATTAACAACTAATCATTACCCATTAACCATTACTCGTGATTTTACCAATGCATGGATGTTCTGCAAGCCGAGTATGATGCGTCTCAGTTCGTCACCTTTAGGCGTTTTGTATCCGAATCCGTCAATAGAACAGATAGATTCGAAACGATTAATCAACCGGCAGGTTTCCTGCATTTCAGGCGTCAGTTCAGGCTCTACCTCTTTTGCCTGCTTGTAGAGGGCTACTGGCATGTGGTGTTCTGCTATTTCGTCGTAATGCGACAGTAGTGCAACAAAGAGCTTTTCGCAACACATCACGGCGATACTGTAGAGCAAATCGTTGTCGAACCGGCTTTTGCGTTCCAATGTTTTCGATAGCGTCGCGAGGTATTTTTCTCCTTCCTGAAAGAGGTCAAGCGTATTGTCTTTGAGTTTAAACATAGTGAGGCTTATTACAATTTACAAATCTGATTTTTAGGCTGAAATTATCTACCTATTAGCAATATTTGTACAGATACATAAACTGTGCCATGGTTGTAATAGTCATATATTCAGGATTATGGTAGAAAGAAAGTGTAGGAAGGAGAGGCTGATTCTCACAAAAATGTAGACTGGCTACATCTTCTTTTACAAAAATGTAGCAACCTGCTACGACTGTCAGTTTCATATAAGGGCAGACAGTTTACATTACAGACTCTTAAAATGGGGATTATAAAATCCAGAGTGTTTTTTTATCATTTGGACTAAGACCCCATTATCTTTCATTACAACACCATTTAATGAAATGCACCAATACCCAATAAGTAATGTATCAGCCTTATGCGAGGTTGGATAATGAACAATACATTGCATATTTGTCTTGCAATTCTCAGGTATAGCCTCTTTTTTCATTGGAGAAAGTGTTTTTAACTGGCTAATAATAGAGTCGCAAACATCTTTTTCTGAAATAGTTACCTTTATCAAGTATTCAGGATGCTCTCCACTGATTACAGATTCCCATGAAGGGCCAGTAATAGATTCAATGGAGTAATTCTGATAATTGACCTCAATTATTGGAGAGGAATTTTTTTTATGGCACCCATAGCAAGTAAAGCCTAATGCTACAACTGTAACTATTGAATATATTAGCTTCATTTTACTATTATTTGTATATTAGGATTGACAGATAACTAAAATGTTTTTGTTTCAATTGTCTCTGTTTTGAGTAAACTTTTTCTTCCCCTGCTGCCGCACGGGTCCTCTCGTGAGGCCGTGCCGTGCATGCTTTGTTTTGCCGCTCGGCTGTTACTGTTTCGTTTTTGTTTTACCGTATGGTTTGGTCACACAATACGCTGCGCTAATTGTGCGGCAGCAGGGGCAAAGCCGATAGGACGATGACTTTTATCGAATATATTGTTTCTTTAAAATATCTTTTGCCTGTTGGTTGCCTCGTTTAGCAGCTTCTTTCAAATAAAACATCGCCATTTGGCCTGATTTAGGATCAAAACGGCTTAAATCATAGATTGCTGCATTTTTATCGTCGTCATTAAATGCATGCCAAAAGCAAAGGTAAACATCCATATAGGCCTGAGTATAATGATATTTATTGGCCATCATCATGGAGTAGAATATAACTTCGTATAATTCTCCTTTCTGTTTGTAAAGTTCTTTTACCAATTCATAGGCTTTAATATTTCCCTGAGTTATTTGCTTATGTAGCGCATCCGATTCTATTGAGTGAACACAACAGGTTGTTGTTTCTACAATTTGTTTTTTCTTTGGCTGACAGCCGATAAAGCAAAGAAAAAGTAGTAAGTAAAGAATTCTTGTCGTCATAATAAGATAGATTTACAGCTCAATAGAGCTTAAATTTCAAGAAATCACCTTTACTGGATATAGATTCCACACCACGATCTGTTGTGCTATCTGATCCACTTACGGCTTTAATTAATAATTCATTGCCTAATTGGGTATCCTTTTTTACTCCATTCCCATACAAATAGTAGCTTCCCAATCGCTCTTCCGCTATGAACATTTTGCTTTCTGCCGATTCTTTCAAAAAACCTAATGCTTGTTGCCTGCTGATTTCATCTAAAGCATTGAAGTCCATCAAAGCTTCTGATTCATGTCCTTTTAATGTAGGATAGTTTGGTTCATATGTTTGAAAAGCATCAATTAAATACGATTTTCTTCCAAATTTGTTCCCCATAATCAATGAATAGATAAATCTTTGTTCTTTAGAACAATGAGAAAATATGAGTGCGTACACGTAAGGATTGCCGGTTTGAATAAACAGCCGCTTTAATTGATGATCGGACAACTTATTGAAGTACTCTGTATTCACGCACAAGGTATCGCCTTCTATGAAAACTTGATTCAACTCTTTTCCTTTGTGGAGTTTGCATCCAGATAGGCTGATACATAACAGGAGTAAGACTGTTATTCGTTTCATGTTATTGTGATTTATCAGATTAATTACTATTAGGAAGGTTATTTCCAAGGTTTTTTTAAGTAAATCATAATTCTCCCGTTCCGCCGGATTTAGCTATCGCTGATATTTAATTGCAATCCGATGACGGAATCGAGTGTGAGGATTTGGAATCCAATACTTTCCAAAATTCCCCCGTTCGGCGTAGGCTCCGCCTACGTCGTTGCTAAAAGGAAAGCTCCTGCTTTCCAAGTTCAAACCTATTTCAGTCCTCTCATCAATGGCAATCTTTCTATGGTCATGTATAGCGGGGCAACATCAATCACACAAGAGCAACCGGCAAATGCACGTGCACTTGAATACAAATAATCTTCAGGACGCTCAACAATAGCTGCTCTCACCGGATTGTTATGGATATAGTTGACTTTTTGATCGATGAAGGCGTTGCTATAAATCAATTCGGCATGATTCTCATGTGTCCATATCTGATATTTTTCATTTCGTTTGTGTTGCTTGGCGGCAAACTCAAAGATATTGAGCATCCATTCACGCCGACTCTCCGGCTCGGATTCAATAGCGGCAAGCATTTGTTTTGCCGTGAAACTCTTAAACTCTCGTATGGTATCGCTCAATTTTCCGATATTACTACGAGCCAGTAAATGTACATGGTTGCTCATGATTACGAAGACGTAGATTTCGAATCCTTTTTTCTCTTGACAGTAACGCAAGCTATCAATAACAATGTCCCGATAAACCAGCCGGGTAAAAAGATCAACCCAATTTACTATTTGAAAAGTCAAATAATGCAGCGCATCCTGTTCCTTTATTTTATAGCCGGTACTCATCAATTTTACATTTTATCTTTGGCAAATATAGTCATTTTCAATAATCAAAAAAGCGACAGCTTATTGCTATCGCTTTTCTATTCTTTTGCAAGGCCGGAGCCTTGCTTTCAGGTTCGACGTAGGCAGAGCCATACGCCGAACCCCAATCTGCTTTACACGCTACGATGAACCGGGGTAAGAGCCTTGCTTTTATGTACGCCGCAGGCAGGAACTATACGCTGAACTTTAATCTGCTTTACACGCTACGCTGAACGGGGGCATTTTTTAATACTAGGTTTTTTGGTTTTTTCGTAGAGTCTAATAACAATTGATCTAAATAATTCGGATCATACCAATCATCCCAAGGAGTTAAGGAATGATATGCATTTAAGAACTCCTCAATAATTGAAGCATCGTAGGATTTAGATCCGATCCAATTATTTTCTCTAAATTCTTCATTAGGAAATAATTTAGAATCTATTATAATGGGCTTTTTGTCTATAATTTTCCAAATGCCATAATCAATCTGTTCTCTAGTACAAGCAACCATGGAGATTAAATTTTCAACTTCATAAAAATTACTGTTATGAACATCGTCAACAGTATTGAACCTGTTTCTAAAAAAGGAACATCTTACGATATTAAACATTTGGAGATCTAATATTTGACCAACAGAAAATGTCCCATCAATCAATTTTACCACAAAAACATCTCCATTTTGCCACTTTATTTTTCTTTTCATATCCTAATAATATAATGCTGTGTACCCCCTGTTTCCCATATCCTGTCAAATGTAGCAATATTTCTTTCAAACAAAAAAGCGACAGCTTATTATGCCATCGCTTTTCTGTCTTATTACAAGTTCGTATGCTTACTTTTCTGTTCGACGTAGGCCGAGCCTCTAATCTGTTTTTCTGTTACGGTAAACAGGATAGTTATCCGATGATGTCCTTCAGAATTGGATTATCGGGATCGTTTTTATAACGTTCGATGAACTCCGAAGGTTTCATGCCGAAGAAGTCATGGAAACTGTTGGTGAAGTAGGAGTGACTTGAGAATCCTACTTTGTAGGCCACTTCCGAAATATTCACCTCGTTGTTTAGCAACAGGAAGGCGGCCTGTTTCAAACGTATGGAACGTATCATTTCGCTGGGCGAAGTGTTTATCAGTTCCTTTAATTTCCGGTTCAGGTGTACGCGGCTCAGACCAACCTCTTCGCTCAGTTTTTCCACACTGAAATCAGAATCTTCGATATTCTTCCGTATCACCTCGATGGTTTTTTCGAGCAGGCGTTTGTCTGCAGAATTTATTTTCAGGTGTTCATAGTCATAGTCAATGGGCTGGCTGTACTTCTTCTTAATAGTTTGCCGAGCTCCTATCAATTGGACTATGTTCCGTTTCAGAATATCGATATTAAACGGTTTGGTAAGATAAGTATCGGCACCACTGTCCAATCCTTCTATAATGTTCTCGTCTTTGGTTCTGGACGACAGCATGATAATGGGAATATGGTTGGTGTTAGTATTGCTTTTTATCTTGCGACACAGCTCGTTACCATCCATTTCAGGCATCACAATGTCGCTGATTACCACGTCCGGCAAAATGCTGGTAATAGCGTTCCATGCCGCTTTACTGCTGTCAAAACTTTCTACGTTGTATTGATCCGACAGTTCAATGCGAAGATAGGAGAGAATGTCCTTGTCGTCATCAACAATGACAACTGTTGGCTTGCTTTTAATCTTCTTCTGTGTTTCAGCGTCTTCGGATTTTTCCAAGATGGTAAAGTTCTCTTCGTTTCGCGACATCTTAGCCGGTTGCGAATATAAATCACCCTGCCTGCTGGTCTGGAGTTCTTTCTCCGAGAGATGATCGTAAGTGAGAGGTATCCGGATGATAAACGAGCATCCAACTTCTTCGTTTTGAGCCGAAATTGTACCGTGATGCAAATCTACCAGCTGTTTGGTAAGATGAAGGCCGATGCCGGAACCAAGGTACTCAGCCTGACTGTTTGCCTGATAAAAGCGGTCGTATATCTTGTTAATAGCTTCCTGTTTAATGCCGGGGCCGGAATCGTGAATCTTGATTTCGAAATAATACTGTAATTCGTTGGTGGCGTTCCTGTCTTCACCAGTAATAAGCTGAACGGTGATCTTTCCTCCTTCGGGTGTGAACTTGAAGGCATTCGATAAAACATTGAAAATAATCTTGTCAAAATTACTCTGGTCTACCCAAGCTGTCAGGTGTTCGTATTCGCTTTCTAGACTGAAATCTATCTGTTTGTTTTTTGCCAGATAGTCAAACGACATCATAAGATCTTTCAGGAAGAAGACAATGTCTGTCTCCTGGAAATGCATCTGCATCTGGTTGTTGTCAATTTTACGCATATCCATCAACTGGTTGATTAGCCGTAAAATACGAGCGCTGTTACGATACATCAGATTATAGAGATCTTTCTTCTGATTATCTTTTTCTTCCATTCTCAATTTATCAAGTGGACTCATAATGAGGGTGATGGGAGTCCTGATTTCGTGCGAAATATTGGTGAAAAACTGAAGTTTGGCTTCTTTGATATGTTCAGAATGTTCGCGTTCCACCTGCATTTGCTTGTCACGCATTTTTCGTTGTAACCTTTCGTACATTCGATAAATTACGGCACCCAAGATGATAAAATACAGCATGTATGCCCACACGGACTGCCACCAGGGAGGTAGGATGACAATCGTTAGCTCGGTTTCATTGTAAGAGCCCTGTAAATCGGAACTACAAGCCTGAACTTTAAATGTATACGTTCCGTGGGGTAGGTTAGTATATGTAACCAGACGATTGTCGGCACCTGTTTCTTTCCATTCCTTGTCGAACCCTTCCATTTTGTATCTATAAGTAATACTTTGAGGATGGGTAAATTCCAAGGCTACAAATTCGATTGAAAAAACGTTGTCGCTTTGTCGTAATTTAATCTCTTTTGCGTACGACACCGCTTTATCTAACTTCACCATTTTGCTCGACTCCTGGCCTACGTTTACCGATTTGTTGAATACATAAAAATTGGTGATGTATACATTCGGAACTTTGCGGGAGTGGCAAATGTTTTTGGGGTAAAAGGCGGTGACTCCGTTGATACCACCGAAATAAAGTTTTCCGTCGGCAGCTTTGAAGAAAGCTCTCCGTCTGAATTCGTCACTCTGTAAACCGTCGTAAGAGAAGAAATTAATGAATGTTTTATTTTGCAGCGAAAACTTTGCAAGACCGTGATTGGTGGTTATCCAGAGATTTTTATTGCTATCTTCAACAATGGCATTGATGAAGTTATTAGGAAGTCCGTTGGCCATGGTATAGGTCTGTACACGGCCCGATTTTCGGTCAAAAGAAAGCAGGTTGCTATTGGATCCAATCCATAATAAACCGTTGGAATCTTCGCAAAGCGAGTATATTTTAATGTTTTCAGGAAGGCCCTTTATATTGTTATAATAGTGTAGCTTTCCGGATTTATCAATCACGTTCAAACCTTTTAGCGTTCCAACAATGAGATTGCCATTCCGGTCCGATGTCATGGTGTTGATCCAGTTGTTGCTCAGTTCCGTTTGAGTACTGTTTCCTATTGTGTTTTTATAGAGAGAAATAGCTCCGGTTGTGCCATCTATTCGGTTTAATCCTCCGTCGTATGTGCCTACCCACATATTCCCTGAAGCATCTCCATAAAGACACATGATTTTATTACTTCCAATCTGATTTTGCTTCGGATAACGTTGGATACTCCGGCCTCCGGTGCATATGCATAATCCGTTGAGACTGGTGCCAATCCAAATGGTTCCTTTTTTATCCTGATATAATGATGTAATTGAATTGTCAGGAAGTGACGAGTTGGATTTTGTGAAATTAATAGTATTGCTTTGTCCTTTTGCTTTATAAAACAAACCGCTTCCATCGGTTCCGACCCACATGCCTCCATCTTTATCTATCAATATGGAATGAACACAGTTGCTGTTTTCCGATTGTGTTTGCGAACTGAACCCGTAATATTCAAATTTATTGACAAAGTTGGGAATAAAATAGATTCCTTTCTGGTATAAACCGGCCCATATATTTCCTTGGTTGTCTTCCATTATGGCACTCACATGCCAGGTGCTGTTGGAGCGGTCGTTGTTTTCGCGGGGAACAGCTTCAAAACGCTCGTTTTTAGCATCAAAAAGCATTAACCCCCGATCGTTGGTTCCCACCCAAATGCGTCCTTTAGAATCGTATAGCATTGATCTTACCGCACAATTACGGGCATCCGGAGTAGTGGCTTCTCTGACATTTCCGGTGACCTCATCGTATACAAACATGCCTCTGTTGTAGCAGCCAAGGAGTATTTTACCAGTAGATTTATCTTCTGTAATGGAGGTAATATATTTCCCTTTCAACCATTGTTTGACGGGAACGCATCTGCCTTTTTGAGTACGGTACAAAATGCAGCCTTCGGTTTCTGTTCCGATCCACATGTTGTTATGAGAATCCTGAAAGGCAGATCGAATAAATGAACTTGGTTGGTTTTTTATAGTGTTCTCTATTTGAGTTACTTTGAGGGTATGCTTATTGATACGATAAAAGCTGTGTCCTGCCGTACAAACAACAACGTTGTCTTTATCGCTGTTTAGAATAGCCGTAATATGGGGCTTTAGCAAAACATTTGTTTTTGCCTCGTAGAGCGGGAAGTTTTGGAAGCTATTGAAATTTCTGTCGTATAATTGCAATCCGCTTACAGTCCCTATCCAAAAATTGTTGCAATCGTCTTCAAAAAGAGTTTGAACGTAATTACTTTTGATGGACTTGGGGTCATCGGAATTGTGAAGAAAAGTGGAGAACTTCATCCCATCGAAGTAACTCAAGCCGTCTTCTGTTGCAATCCACACAAATCCCTTTTTGTCCTGATAGATTTGGTTTATCTGGCTGTTAGGCAGACCCGAATTTGAAGAAGTATATAAACGGGATATTTGCGCTTGTGTTTGAGAAAATGGCAAAAAGAACAATGCACTGATCATGATCAGTGGAAAAATGAGGGTGCTGCTTTTCATAAGTAGATGGTTGACAAAATCTGTGTAAAATTACACAGATTTTGGTGTATATATGCTGATTAAAAACAAAATATTCACCTGACACAATTTTGTGAGGTGAATATTTTGTTTTTTAATTATGGCTGGCCATATTTAGCTTGATCTTTTTCAGGTCATCGAGCTTGTGAACCGGAGCTTCGATGTATGGAGGTATTGGTTGTTGTGAGAATCCCTGAAAGTATAACAAGCAGGCATCTTTCCACCAAATGGCATCTTGCTCCTGAATGGCCAGTTTGGCTTTGACAGCCTCAAAACGTTCTTTGTCAACGTAAGCTTGCAAATTGTTCCAGGTGGCTTCTGATCTTCTTACATCCTTCACTCCTGCGTCATACAGATAACACAGCTCATCCCAGAGTGTTTTCCCGTCTTTCATTTTGTAGTTCCAGGGTACATGATGGAACCAAAGAAGATATTTTTCGGGGCAGGTTTCTGTTTTGTCGAACATTTCACGAAGGGGAGAGCAGTACTGTTCTACGTTATTGGTTCCGTGAGACGAACGGTCGAACCCTATTCCGTCTTCGTTTGCCTGATGATAATATTTCGGCAACCAATCGGGACGGGCATTCGGAAAGTCGCACCAGGGTTCGGGCCCGTAGTGATGTTCCCATGCAAAAAGGTGGTGCAGCCCCAATGGCATCATGTAATTTACCACAGCTTCGCGCGATGCAATCATCATATTGCTTGCAGATCTGACGAAACCAGTATCTTTGTTGAAGGTCATTTTTAACCACTCTCCGGCAATCTGTTCCGATGTGAGGTTGTGATTCCATGCCAGCCGTCCGAAAGCATACCAGTTTGCCTGAGCAAAGTGGTGACCACACCAGTTGGTATCTTCTCCAATATTGGCAACGCCGGCAATTGCCGATAGCTCTCTTTTATAGAGCGTGCCATCCGTAATGCGTGCAACAGTTGATCCTTTTCCCTGACAATAGGTGTCGCTATCAAGACATTCTTTCCAGAGAGGAGCCAGATATACCATGTGGTTCGACTGTCCCAGATACTCTTGTGTAATCTGGAATTCAGGCATTATTTTTGTCAGTTTCAAACCTCCGAAAAGTGGGCTGAATGGCTCGCGGGGCTGAAAGTCGATAGGCCCGTTTTTAACCTGCACAATCACGTTATCTCGGAACTTTCCATCGAGAGGCACAAATTCATTATAAGCTTGTTTGGCACGGTCATCATTATCAGGACTGTAGACAAAAGCTCTCCACATTATAATTCCTCCGTGAGGTTTCAATGCGTCTGCCAGCATATTGGCACCGTCTGCATGTGTGCGCCCAAAATCCTGAGGGCCGGGAAGTCCTTCAGAATTGGCTTTTACCAGAAATCCCCCGAAATCAGGAATCAGCTGGTAAATCTCATTTACCTTGTCACCCCACCATTTGATAACAGCAGGATTAAGTGGATCGGCTGTGGGCAAACCACCAATAACAGAAGGGGCTGAAAAATTAATGGATAGATATACTTTGATATGGAAAGGTCGGAAGATACCGGCAAGAATCTTTACTTTTTCAAGATAATTTTTGCGAAGGATATTCGGAGAGGCATTCACATTGTTCAGTACGCTGCCATTTATACCAATTGAAGCATTTGCACGGGCATATTCAGTATATCTCGGCGAGATTTTTGTTGGCATTTCTTCCCATTTCCAGATAGAATGACCGGCATATCCCCGTTCTATACTCCCATCCAGATTATCCCAGTGGTTTAGAATACGCACTGCATAAGATGGTTTTTCAACTATATTCAGGTTTTCAGGTAAATCATTGGTTTGGATAAGTCGCAGCAAATGATACACTCCGTATAGTAAACCGGCCTTTCCTTTAGCGGCGATAACGGTCTGATGCTTACCGTGGGTATCGAAAGATTTTATTAAATATCCTTCTTCGCCCAGCTGTTCCAGATTTTTGTTCAATCCGAAAGATTGCAGTTCTTTGCTTCCGGTGGCTCCGATCACCAGTGTTTGGTTTCCTGAGTTGTTAAAGGAAAGCTGTTTTCTGTACATTTCTTTCCATGCTTTCTGAAGTTCTTTGACAGCAAAGAGATTTTTGTCTGCATTAATGCCGGTAAAGTGTATTGGTGACGCTTTGGTCTGTCCAAAACGAAGCCAAAGTTTGCTACCGTCTTCAGCTTGTGAAAGTAAGATGGAAACGGTAAAAAGAAATATTATTGATATATATCGGGTCATGTAGAGAGTTTCTGTTTCAAAATTTCATGTTTCCAGTTAGAATCTGTAAATGCAAATACTATTGGCGTTTTTGAGGATTATAATTATTTCCCGTCGATTGTTTTTATAGTTCCGTCGGCATTGTATTCCAGTTCTGTCACCTTGATGCTTCGTAACCATGTCTTGCCTCCGGACGGTACGCTATCGTGGTGGAACAGGTACCATTTCCCCTGAAATTCAACGATAGAGTGGTGAGTTGTCCATCCCACAACAGGAGTGAGTATAACCCCTTTGTAAGTAAACGGTCCGTAAGGATTATCTCCTATGGCGTAACACAACAAATGAGTATCGCCGGTAGAGTAGGAGAAATAATATTTGCCGTTGTACTTGTGCATCCAGGGCCCTTCAAAATAGCGGCGACTGTTATCTCCGGCTTTCAGGGGCTCTCCGTTTTCATCAAGAATTACGACATCACGGGGCTCTTCAGCGAATTCAAGCATGTTGTCGCTCAGTTTGGCAACACGGGCAAATAAAGCAGGTTCATCATCAGCCGGTAAAGCAGGATTTTCAATGGCTTTGTTGTTGTGGTAGCGTTGTAGTTGCCCTCCCCATAATCCGCCAAAATAGATGTAATAATCATTGTCATTATCTTGCAATACAGCCGGATCTATAGAGAAACTTCCTTTGATAGGATCGCTTTGCGGAACGAAAGGGCCTTCGGGTTTATCGCTTACTGCTACGCCAATACGAAAAATGTCGTTTTTGTCTTTCAAAGGAAAATAGAGATAGTACTTTCCGTTTTTGCAGGCGGCATCCGGAGCCCAAAGCTGACGCCCCGACCAGGGGATGTCTTTTACATCCAAAACAACTCCATGGTCGGTCACTTCTCCATCGATAGAGTCCATTGAGAATACGTGATAATCACGCATGTCGAAATGATCGCCATTGTCATTTTCCGGGATACCCGATTCAATGTCGTGGGAGGGATAGATATAAATTTTGCCGTTAAACACGTGAGCCGAAGGATCGGCAGTATATAGATGATCGACTAAGTAACGCATAGGTTTGATGTTTTTGAGTGAGAAAAATATTTTGATTTGCCCAAATGTCTATCGATACATGATATCTTAGCTTTAAGTCTCTGGTAAAAATGTAAGTAACCGCAGAGACATTTTATATGGATTTAGGGTTTGCTGTTTGCCATCTTCCGTCTTCAAGAATCACAGCGCTTTTGTTTTAAATTATATTTTAGAAGGGCTGTAAAACAGCATATATAGTTGTTGATTGAACTTTCAATTTCAGATTTGTAGATAGGCCTCACCCAATGAACGGGGAGTTCCTTGTTCGATTGTCCGTAATAAAATCGGGCGTCGCCGAACATAATATTTTTAATTGTGATGGAGTTTCCCCGTTACAGATATAGAGTAGGGATCTCCGGCTTTTAACGGGTCAGAAAAGGCTGACCATTTGCAGTTTGAATTGGTAATGGTTTTGTTTGCGTGTTTACCAATGGCACAAGAGTCATTGTTTGGAGGTGTATCCAGCCCGTACGTTCACACGGGAATTTTTTAAGCACCAAGCCGTCTTTTATTAGTTTGGAATTTTATCAGGGCGTTTGATGGTTATGCTTACTAACATGAGATTAAGATCAGGTAAAAAGAGCGTTTGAATTTCACGTAGAGAGGTTAGGTTTGTGATGGTTAGAAAAGAAGACTCTCTCCATAAAGGAAAGAGTCTTCGTGTCTATAAAAAACAATCGTTCAATTAATAACTTGGATTCTGATAAGCTGCTTTTTCAGTAGCTGTCATATCCATACCATCTATTTGTCCTTGAGGAATTGGATCCAAATAATTTGCGGGCAAAATTGTACGTGTTACTGATTGAATCGTATGATCACCGATTGCGGTTCCACATATTTGATAACTACCAGCAATGTCAACCCAAGTTTGCGTACGTCTTAAATCGAAGATACGATAACCTTCTCCATAATACTCACGAGAACGTTCTGCCAAAATGTAATTGATATCTATTGTTGCTGGCGTTGCGGCTACCATAGCAGCACTGTTATCTGCAACTAATGTAGCATTTTGAGCATTGCTAAATTTCCATTTTCCGGCACGAGCACGAATTACATTGATCAGTCCTCTTGCGGTTCCATCATTTGCATAAGGCCCTGTAATGGCTGATGTTGTTGCACCTTTCACCGCAGCTTCTGCAGCTATGAAAAACAGTTCGGAGAATTTCATGATCGGGAAAGGACGAGTGCTTCCTGCATTTGGATTTCCTAGTGTAGTACCATTGTCAGTACGATATGGGCCTAACTTCCAAATGCCAGGATAAACAATTCTACTTATTGCGCTCGGTCCTATTACATAATCTGCTCTACCAGGCATTACACCAGCACCGACATTACTTATACCGGCAGTTTTTGAAGCAGGATAAACAATACTTGGATCATCCGTGTTCAGGAATGAAAGTATTGGGGCTCCCGGTAAAACAGTCATGCCATTTGCATTAATTAAAGATGAATTAGTAACACCACCTAAAGGCCAATTGCCATGGTAAACAGTTGTAAATGTTCCATCGTAACGAGAGTCGTTCGTCTTGTCAGCAAAGGTATTCGTAAACACACCAATAGGAGGAGCCATACGTACCCATGGACGTCCTAAGTCTTGAGTAGATGCACGTTGAACTGAACTTATACTATATGATTTGCCATCAGCCGAACTTCTGATATTTGGATAATTCCAAGTCAACATCCAGCTTGCAAAGTTGTCAGGAGCGCCACCACTACCATAAGTAAGGCTACTTACGTTATATTGTGCACTTGCTTGTGTGTGGTCTGCATAGAGCATCATTTCGTTGTTTCTATCATTTGCCCCTGCATTTACATCGTAGTATGTTGCCTGTAAGCCATAAGATCCTGGATTAGCAATGGCAGCAGAAGCAATATTGTAAGCTTGCTGGAAATACCATGCAGCTGTTTGCCCATTGGGGTCAGTTCTGTCACATACTGGGTATGTGGGAATGTTTTTAGGATTTTGAAGCCACCAGCCGTAAGTCAGATAAGCTTTGGCCAATAACAATTGAGCAACTTGTTTGGTTACAGTTCCCGTCAGACGTTGTTTTGCCGGTAATTGGTTTACAGCTTTTATCAAATCAGGAAATATACATTTAGTATAAACCTCTGGCACTGTGTTGCGTACTGAATATCTAACAGGATTGATATTGAACTTAAGAGCTCCAGCACCCAAATCCAAAGGTACTCCGCCATATCTTTGTACTAGCAGAAAATAGTCGAATGCACGGAAAAAATTGGCCTCAGATACCAGTGAACTTGGGATCGTGTCTGACGATCCATGTTTGCTGGCATTAACTAATGCTGCATTTTCAATAATGCCATTAGCAGTATTGATATTAGAAAATACAGTTCCCCACAATATAGCGATTGGATAAGTTTGAGCATTAAATGTTGCTGCACCAGAATAGTCCATAGCAGTGAAGTTTCCATCTGCACTAGCGCCCCAGGTTGCTTCATCAGTTCCGGTCTCACAAGCATTATAATAATAAGCTTGTCCGTACAAATTGCGAAGGTTAGCGTATAGTGATGTTATACCTCCCGTAACACCTGCTTGTGTTTGGAAATATGAAGGTGTAAAAATGCTGCGTGGATCTTCTGTTAAAAGATCGGAGGAACATCCCACCAGAAACATCGAAAATAGGGCGGTTCCTATTAAAGTTTTTATATATTTACTTTTCATTGTTTATTATTTAAAAGGTTACATTGATACCCAATAAGTATGTGTGAGTTGTAGGGGTGTTGAAACCTACAGTCAATATACGATGGTTGTAAGATGATACCGCTGAATTTGAATCGCCATACGAGTTGGTTTCCGGATCCATACCTGATTCTTTGTGGTAAGGAGAGAAGAGAACGAATGGGTTTTGTACAGTTCCATAAACACGTAGTTTTTCAATTCCGGCATACTTCAGCCATTTTTGTGTAAAATCATATCCAAGTGTGATTGTACGTACTTTAGCATAAGATGCACTAAAGTAGCCCAGCAATTGTCCGTATTTGGGATTATCGCCACTTAACGGTCCGGCAGGATTTGGGAATGATGCATTTGTATTTGTTGGAGTCCAGTAATCTACCTTAATATTTCCTCTACGTCCTGTCAGCATATTAAGATAACCGGCCGATCCATAAAGTGTACTGATAAGGGTTCCTCCGCATTGGAAACTACCAACTAGGCTCAAGTCAAAACCTTTGTAAGCTACGCGAGTGTGGAAACCACCTTGAAGATTTGGATCAAGATTTTGAACTTGCATGTCTGCAGCTCCAATTGCTCTTGTTGGTGAGCCATCCGCATTGTAAGTGCCGGTGTATTGAACCTTGATCATACCAGCAACTCCACCAGGTTCCAATGTTTGTAAATATTTATAATCTTTATCTGAGGTGTTCCAGAGGCCTACCTTTTTGTAATCGTAAATACTATTAATAGAATGTCCTACAAACCATCCATTGCCTTTATCTTCTGTTTGACCAGAAGCAAGAGATGTAATCTTATTAACATTGTGATACATATTCACGCCTAATTCCCATGTCCAACCATGGTAATTTTCTAAAATGACACCATTGAGTGAAAGTTCAAAACCCTTGTTTTGAGTGGAACCTACATTTGCAGTATAACTACCAACTCCCGTAGTGGAGGGTAAGTTAACTCCCAATAACAGATTTTTGGTATCTGTGATATAATATTCAAAAGTACCGGTTAAGCGATTCTTTAAGACAGCAAAGTCTGCACCAAAATTCTCTGTTTTAGAAAATTCCCATCCTAATTTTGGATTTGGTAGTGTATTTACATAGTAACCTGTTAGATAAGAAGTTCCAAAATTGTAAGGTGAGGTAGCTAACGATCCCAGTGTAGAATATGCATTTACAGCTTGATTTGACGTTTCACCATAACCAGCACGAACTTTCAGTTCATCAAGCCAGGTAATATTTTTCATAAACGATTCTTTATGGATATTCCATCCCATAGACACAGCAGGATATGTATGCCACTGATGTCCGGAAGCTAATCTTGAAGAACCGTCGGAACGACCTGTAACACTTATCATATAACGATCGTCGTAAGAATACATTACACGACCCATCCATGATTCTAACCCCCATACAGTATATCCTTGATAACTAGGGTTCATTGTTATGTCCGAAGCGGCGCTTTGTCCCAAGTTATAAAACTGCAAGTTGTCTGCAGGTATATTTTGAGCGGAAACATAGGTGCTATTGTAAAAATTCTGTTCGGCAGAGAACATTGCTACTGCATTTACTCTATGTTTCTTCCATGCACGATCATAAGTAAACATGTTTTCAATCGCCCAATCTGTGTCATAAGAGTTACTGAGACTTGCAGATGATACTGTGTTCGACGTTGAGCTCATAACACCAACACCTGTATATGTACCTGCATTAGTAAAATTGAAGTTAGCTCCAATATTGGTGCGATATTTCAGACCTTCTACACCAGGAATATTTATTTCGCCATAGAAAGAGTTGTAAGAGCCAAATCCCTTTTTTTGATCTTTCCATGTATCTCCCAAATTGTTTATACCACTTTTTGTATATACATACTGATTGTCCATTACCATATTGACAATTCTTTTCAGAGAGCCATCAGTATTATATGGATTGGCAATTGGCGACATGCTTAATACCCCATACATTCCTAAGCTTGCGCCATTAGTGATGTTGAAATTAGTGTTTGTGGTAAAGCCTACATGTATGTATTTTCCAATACCCTGATCTAATGAACCGCGAATTGCATAACGGGTGTAGTTTTGACCCGGTATAGCAGCTTGGCTTGTAAAGTAATTAGCACCAAATTTGTAGCTTCCTTTTTCGTTACCACCAGTGACATTCACATCGTGGCTTTGTGTCATAGCGGTAGTGTAAAATAATGATTGCCAATTGGTATTTACATCATTAGATTCGTCTGTTCCGTTTGTTGTATATCTGCCGGAAGCTTTACGTAGGGCAACAAATTCCGATCCATTCATCATAGGATAATAAATAGCTTTTCCTACACCAACGTAACCATTATAGCTAATTTGTGCATTGCTACCTTTAACACCTTTATTAGTTGTTATCAAAATAACACCGTTAGCACCACGTGATCCATAGATAGCTGTAGCCGATGCATCTTTCAAAATATCAATGCTTTTGATATCATTAGGACTGATGTCGCTAAGAGTACCAGAGAAAGGAATTCCGTCGAGTACGATAAGTGGGTCATTGGTAGCAGTCAATGAACGTGTACCACGAATACGAATCTGTAATGTAGCTCCCGGATGCGTATCTGTTTGCTCCAAATCTACACCGGCAACACGACCTTGCAATGCATTCGTCACGTTAGCTGCCGGAATTTCTTTGAGTGCATTCCCATTTACGGAAGCTACAGATCCTGTAACGGCTTCTTTGCGTTGAGTACCGTAACCGACTACAACGACTTCACTCAAAGCTTTCGTATCTTCGGCCAATGTAACGTTTATGACCGTTTTTCCGCTTACACTAATTAACTGAGATGTGTATCCAACGAAAGAAAATTCCAATTTAGCATTAGAAGGAACCTGGATAGAGAACTTGCCGTCAACATCAGTAATGGTTCCTGTGGATGAACCGTGAATTCTGACATTGACCCCCGGAAGAGTAGCACTTGATGCATCCTTAACAGTCCCTTTGACCGTTATCGTCTGCCCAAACACTGAGATTGAAAACAAAAGCAGCAGGAATAAAATCCCGGGTGCTCTGAGACAACTAGAAGTTTGTTTCATGATTAAAAGAATTAAAGAATTGATTGGATTGTTTGTATGTAAACCTCGTTTATCTAAACTAAAGCTAAGAACACACAATTTTGACTATGCAAAACTAGTCTTGAATTAAAAAAACGTTGAAATTATAGCAACATCTTCTGGCAATTTTGTTACATCAGTTTTAAATATGATTCATTTACTGTTGTTTTTGATACGTTTTAATAGAATATATCATATCAATTAAGAAACATCACATATTCGTAACAATCAATTTATCATTGACTTAGCTCAATTTTGTATTTTAACATTTGGAAATGGTGGGCTAGAATACATTTGTTTGCAAATGTTTACAAATGAAAAGCGTCCGGATTGCGTACGAAATATATCTTAGATGTGACGCCTCCGGACGTTTTGTGTGATAGAATTGATTGTGCTGAGTGATTGTATAACCAACAAAATCCGCTTTTTTACTTACAAGTGATAGTAAGATGAGCCTCGGTTAGCCCTGTAGATTTTGCTGTGATGGTAATCTTTCCTTTTACTCCGGATTTAGATCGGACTATTACCAGACAAAGACCATTGAATGCATCTCTTGTTCGGGATGGAAACGGAGTCATATTGGTAGGATCGCCATTGTCAGTTGCAATAATTTCTCCCGGACCATCAATGCTAAATTCAATCTGGTTGTTCGCAACCGGCACCGTAAGCCCATGCTGGTCTTTGATTTTTACGGTTATAAAGGCAAGGCCTTTCCCATCTGCCTGAATTTCATTTCTGTCAGTTTCAATGGCAAGCTGTGATGGTGTATCAGTAGTGCGTACGATTTCTTCTGCCCATTTGTTTCCATTCTTGTAGGCAATCACTTTCAGTTCGCCGGGTTCGTATCTCACACTATCCCAACGCAGGCGATATCCATATTGCCCTTTTGTTTTTCTGCCGAGAGATTTGCCGTTGAGAAATAGTTCAGCTTCATCTCCGGAAGTAAATATGTGTACAGGAGTAATTTGTCTTATCCTGTCAGGCCAGTTCCAGTGTGGAAGAATATGAACCATAGGTAATTCGGGGCGCCAATGTGCCTGATAAAGATAAAAACGATCTTTTTTGAATCCGGCTAAGTCAATTATGCCGGTATAAGAGCTGCGCGCTTCGTAATAAGGGGTTGGTTCACCGATATAGTCGAACCCGTTCCAGACAAATTCACCGGCAACGAAAGGGTGATGATCGAGAGCACTGAAGACTTTATCAGCAGAAGAACCAAAATCCACCGCATGCAGTTCGTAGGAGCTTACCTGACAAAGCTTTGAATCGCCGCCTTCACAATCCCGTATCGGAGCACTTGTTTTAGGACTTACAGGAAAGAGGTACACCCCGCGGCTACTAGCGGCCGAAGCGGTTTCTGTACTAAAAATCATTTTATTTGGGAACTTTTGGTGATAAGAATCATATTGCGGAGCTGTCCGGATGCGGTCGGTGCCTTCAAATACAGGATCCTGCCGGATTCCTTCTCCCTGATAATTCAATCCTATGACATCCAACACAGCAGGTAGCGGCATGTCGGGTTTTGCATAATTCATAGCTCCGGTAGTGGGACGCGTAGGGTCTTCTTCTTTTATATAACCGCCCAAACGTGCAGCAATTTTTGCTCCATCTTCTCCGGTGTATTGTTCTCCGACTTCATTGCCAAAGCTCCACATAATAATTGAAGGACAATTTCTGTCTCGGCGAACGAATGCCCGGGCATCCTGTTCTGCCCAATCAGGAAAGATCAGGTGAAAATCGTGTGGCGTTTTCTTTCGTTCCCACGAATCGAAGATTTCGTCTATAACAAGAAATCCCATTTTGTCAGTTAATTCAAGTAGTTCAGGTGCCGGAGGATTGTGTGAAAAGCGAATAGCATTGCAACCCATCTCTCTCAGTATCTCGAGTTGCCTTTCGGCAGCACGTGTGTTGAATGCCGAACCCAATGCTCCTAAATCGTGATGCTGATTAACACCTTTGATGGATATATGTTCGCCATTTACCAGAAGTCCTTTGTCGGGGTTATACTCAATGTTTCGTATTCCAAAGCGTGTTTCATAGGTATCAATGACTTTTTTATTCGATAATAAAGTGGTGACTGCAACATATAAATTGGGCTTTTGTGTAGGAGGAGGTCCCCATAATTTCGGGTTATTGATGGTAACAGAACTTTCAAATTTACTTGATTCTCCTGCCGCTATGGTTACTTGTTTAGGAGCAAAATTTGCAACAACATCAGCTGATTTGTACCCATTGCTATCTATTGAATATATTTTTGTAACAGCTTCAATATTAGCTGATTTTTTCAATTTGTTTTCTACTGATGTTTCAAGATTGATAGTAGCGGAGGTCGGAGTTACGTTCTTTGTGGTGATATAAGTGCCGTATTGATTTACATGTACAGGGTTGGTTTTTACAAGCCAAACGTTACGATATAGACCAGCTCCGGGATACCAGCGTGCCGAGTAATTCGGATTATCAACCCGGATGGCTAACTGGTTTGTTTTCCCCGGCAAAGTATAAGGAGTCAGGTCAACTCGCCAGGAATTGTAACCATAAGGCCATCCGCCTACTAGTTTACCATTACACCAAACGATGACATACGACATAGCTCCGTCTATATCCAAAAAGATAGATTTACCAGCATCATCAGCAGGAATATCTATCTTTTTCCGGTACCAAGCTACTCCGTTTACCGGCAGCCGTCCCATTCCACCACCAACTTCAGGATTTGATACTGTTTGAAACGGGCCTTTAATTGCCCAGTCGTGAGGGAGGTTCACGGTTTCCCAGGCATTGTCATCAAAGTTGCTTTGCACAAAAGGAAAATCTCCTCCGGGATTGCCGGCAGGGCGGGAGTAACGCTTTCGGGGATCTTTTATGAATGAATTTCCTGTGGGTAAAATCCACAATTTCAGAACATTGTTGGCTGACTCCAGCTTAATGGCCTCTGTCGGCTTTGAATCGGCAGCTTTACTGTCATTATTGTCGGTTACTTCCGGCCGGATGTCGTATATCAGGTTATCAACTTTCGCCCCAGACCCGTATTTAAAGAAATGCCATCCGTTGTTGATTGAAATTCGTTGGCGGAAGGCTGTCTTCGTTGTTTCGCTTGCAGATAAAATTAGGGAACTGTTTGATATGACAAGAATATATAACAATGGGATAATCTTAAATTGTTTCATACAGAAATCCGTTTTGAAGTTTAACCTGAAGCTTGTTTGTGCAAACTTAATTGGAAACCAATGTCGTTATGCTTGATGCCGGGAGAGGAAATACCACCGCATTGCCTGATGTTGTCGTATTTTTAGAAACCAGGTTGGCTGCTTTCGTTGTGCTATAACCGGTGAATCCTGTTGCGCTTAATCCGGAATAATTGAAGGTGTAATTTATTGCGTAATCATTCTGATTAATAGCAACAATTATTAGTTTGGATCCGTTTGAAAATGCAGTGCAGTATATGCCATCCTGGGGAGTTTCGGTACAGGAGACCCGATAATAACCGGGACGTATCCACTTTGCAAAGTGTGCCATAGCATAACCTCGTTTGGTAATGTTGCTGTTTTCATCTATGAGTCCGTAAAACCTTCGGATATACCACCATACATACATGCTGTAACCGGATGTCATACAGTTGTGAATCTCTTTAGCTACATTAATTGCTCCACTCCAGACATTTCCTGAATCGGTAGAGTTGGTATAATGCTCTGTCATCCAGATTTCTTTCCCAACAGAATATTTGTATGGAGTTGTTCCATAAATATGGCCGCAAATAGTAGTCAGTTTTGCTCCTGCAATTGCTAGTACAGAGTCGTTTATCGACTTACTCATATTGAACGTCTCGGGAGCAACCACTTTTGTACCACAAGAATCGGCGTACATTGAAAGAAAGTTGCCGATTTCGGCCGCATTGTTGTTCATTCCTTCGTAAGATACAACATAATTGGGTTCATTCCATGGACTTATAGAGGTGACACCTCCTACAGCAGTATTGTAACTTCGTAAATAGGCAGCATAAGCGGAATATGAATCGGGTTTTAATTTACCACCAACTACATTATTACTGGTTTTCATAGATGCGGGTGCTGACCATGCCGTGGCTATCACAGAAACACCGAACTGTTTGGCGGCATTGATTTGGGGGACTTCTCCGCTAAATTGATCGCTACTGCTGGGAATGCGCACACGCATAACACTTAAACCAATGCCGTCAGTTGTAGAAAAGGCTTTGGTCATTTGTGTGCTGGTGAGATCTGCAATCCAGTTATGAATGGCAGCACCTCCAAAACCTCTTATAGTTTGAAATTGTGTACTCGTATTAATTGTTACCGGCATTTCACCTTCCAGTATCGGCTCCGTTGGACTAGTGCTGATTTCTTTTGAACAACCGGAAAAGATAACCGGGATAATAAAGAAAGCGATAATTAAAAATGTGTTTTTCAGTGGATTGTTTTGCATGGCGGTATTGTTCTATGTTAATTGATTGTTTATCTGTAACTTTCCGAAGGAAAAAAGAAACTTGGTTTCAAGCCTCCGGTATTTATGATGATTCGTTGCAGCGTTACAATGGGATCCATCATGATGATCTTGATTTTATGATAACCTGCTTGTGAAATAGAATGCGATGTTTTACAAACGCGAATACTGTTAATCACAGAATTCGACCACTCCGGATCGTCTTTTGATCCGACAATATTGATTTTCGGAATCTGAACTACCTGCGGTTGTTCATCGTCAACAGCTATAGCAAATCGCATATCCGCATCGGGAAGACAGTTAAGTGTTGGCGCAATTAATGTATTGATTTCAATCTTACTGGTCGTAAAGATATAGCAGTCATATTCGAGAGTAGGTGCATTTTTCAGATTAGTAAAACTTGGAGATGTAACAGGCATTGGCATCATGGATGAGAGGGTACGTCCGTAACCGGGAATCAACTGCCATTGTATGCCGTTTACCGCACGATTGTTGGTATAATGTTCGGCCTCTATTGCCACATAACCGTTCGATTCCACAAATCCTTTCAACGACTTTCTATTTGGAGAGGCAGGATTAAAAAGAGGAACAACAACATTATAGGTCTGATTTTCTGCATTGATAGAAATTTTTCCAAACTGAGATTCTCCTTTCGGGGCATTGTTCCAGTCAATGTCTATTTCAATGCGTTGTTCTCCATCGACTTTACCGCTTGTTACCGACGGAATAATCCACGATTGCTCAGGTTGTATCGTAAACGAATGGAGACCTGCTTGTTTTGAGAAAATCTCGAGATAGTGTTTTTCTCTCGAATAGTTGCTGAACTGAGGCAAGGTGTCCGGCTTTTGTACTTCGGAAGCCGAAAGAGAGCCTTCTACAGCAATACCGATAGCTTCAGTTTCCGATGGTTTGGTGTAATTCAGCCGAGGCATTATATTTTGCTTCGGATCCGACCAACCCCGATAGCCAATATGGGGTTGATTCATCATTCCATCCCATTTGCCTCCAGCTACCTGAGTGTGATAGGCAACGGTCAGCAACGAATCCTGAACGAACAACTCTTTTGTTTTAAGAGCATAATCATTGGCCGATAGTCGCCCCTGCGCTGCATACGTATGGTTTTTAGAAAGATTGAAATACATATCGTTCAGGGTGTATGAGGCTTTTACAGGGTATAGCACGAGTTCGAAAAATGCATCTTTTTTAGACGGCTCGAGCACAGAATAGATCGAATCGGCCTTGTCGGAAATTGCTTTCCATTTGGAAACAACCGTTTCGGCTTCCCTGTAATTGCTCAAACTAAAAGTGTTTGCCGAAAGCAGTTCGGGTTTTATCCAACCATTGTATTTCGTGTATTTGTCTATCAGATCGGCAATCGCTGGTGCATTTTGATCTCCAAATTGGAGACCTGACCATTCTTGAGTATAAGCTGCAATATTGTCTTTGTTCCAGGCTTGCGGATTCCATGCCAGTGACATGAAGAAATCTATCGGAACTTCAAGCGGTTTAATGTCTCCAACATTCATTATCCAGATGCGGTCGGCACCATACGCGTAAGCTTTACTCATCTGATCCCATATTTTAGTTACCGGGATGGTATTGATCCATTTGTAGCTGCGGGGGCCTCCCACATAATCAGCATGATAATAAATTCCGGCACCTCCGCTACGTTTTCTTTCATCGGCCGATGGCAAACGGCGGATGTTGCCCCAGTTGTCGTCGCTCCAGAGCAACGTGATATTGTCGGGTACTTTTAATCCGTTTTCATAATACTCCTGTATCTCTTTGTAAAGACACCACATTTGAGGTGTTTTCGTGATATCAGGGTTCATTTCTTCGCGCAGAATTTTCTGTTGCTTTGCAACAATGCCTTCTACCATAGCAATATTGCTCTTCAAATCGCCACCCATGTCGGTATCGTTTGCACCCCGGAGTCCCATTGTGATAACGCTTTCGTAGTTTTTGTTGCGACGGATGCCTTCCCTCCAGAAGTTTACAAGTGTATCCGGATATTTAGTATAATCCCAATGTCCCAGTGTTTTAAAATAGCGTCTGTCCCATTCCTGTTGTGAACGAAGCATGGGTTCCTGATGCGATGTTCCCATCACGATGCCGTATTCGTCGGCAAGACGAGGATTTTCAGGATCGTCTTCATTAAAGTCGTTTGACCACATTGCCGGCCACAGATAGTTGGCTTTCAGACGCAAAAGCAGCTCAAATACCTTCGTGTAAAATTGATGATTGCAGTTCGGAATACCATTCGGAATAAAAGGATATTTGCTTGGTTTGACAGTGCCGTAGGTCTTTTTTATCCAGGTGCTTAGCGCCGGGGCTTCATCGTTGATAAAGATGCCGCGATATTTTACCGCAGGGTGGTCTTCTTTGTGGAAATTACGGGAAATAGCAAGGGTACTCTGTTTTTGGGGAGTTACATCGGCAAACCAGTACCAGGGAGATACGCCTATTTGTTGTGAGAGATCGTAAACGCCATAAATTGAGCCCCGCTTATCGCTTCCGGCAATGACCAGAGCCTGATCGACACCCGGAAACGGTTTGCTGACGATTTGCATGGAAAATGCTTCCCATTGATTCTTAATGGCGTTTACATTAATTTTTTTTGACCGGATAAGCTGTGAGATAAACTTACTTTTTCCGATTGTTCCTACTATGATTGCATAAGAACGATTTTTGGGCAGGGAGTTGACAAGCTCCGGTTGAGTTCCGGTTACTTTCTGAATGTCTGATTGAAGATCGGAAATCGCACGTGTTACACCCTTGAAGTCTTGCAGGTCGACGATCAATGTAGCTGTAGTGCCAGGTTTGGCGATACAGAAATTATTTTCGACAGAGTGTTTTACATAGCTTTCGGAAGCTGTTGCCGAAAAAGTAAAAACTTGAAATACTGCAATTAAGGGTATAAGTACTAATTTCTTCATGGTATAAAATTTGGCATGCCAAAGGCATACCTTCTCCAAAACGGAGAAGGTAACCTTGAGTTTGTGAACGATGTAATTGTTTTATTTTGAGGGATAGAGAGACTTGGCAATGCCCATCTCTAATCCTCTTAATTCTGCTAAACCTTTCATACGGCCAAGGAGAGAGTATCCGTAGAAAACTTGTGGTTTAGCCAGGTCGTCAAGCATCTGGTGCCCGTGGTCGGGACGAAGGGGAAGGGAAATCTGGCGTTTTTGCATGGTTTCGATAAACGAACTCATCACACCAAACATATTCACGCTTCCTTCAAGATGGTTGGCTTCGAAAAAGCGGTTGTCGTCAATCCATTCGGTACTACGCAGGTGCACGAAGTGGATTCTGTCGGCAAAACGCTGGCTCATTTTTACAAGATCATTCTCACGGCGTACACTCAGCGATCCGGTGCAGAAACAGATACCGTTTGCAGTAGAAGGAACTGCTTCGGCAAGTGCTGCATAATCCTCTTCGCGGCTGGCAATACGCGGCAGACCGAGAATGGGGAAGGGAGGATCGTCAGGGTGAATGGCCATTTTGACACCAACTTCTTCTGCTACCGGAATCACTTCTTTGAGGAACAGAATCAGGTGTTCACGCATTTTATCGGCATCAAAATCTTTATATTTTGCTAATTGTTCCAATACGTATTCTACCGTGAAAGCTTTGCCTTCGCCGGGAATGCCAGAGAGAATCACGCTGAGAATGCGGTTCATATCCTCTTCGGTCATCGATTCGTAGCGTTTCTTGACCTGTTCGAATTCTTCATCCGACAGTTCTTCGCGTGCTCCCTGCCGTTGCAATACAAACACATCGAAAGCCAGGAATGCGTAACGATCAAAATACATAGCTTTTGAACCGTCAGGAAGAGTGTACGACAGGTCAGTACGTACCCAGTCGAGCACCGGCATAAAGTTGTATGTTACTACGTCAACACCGCATTGTGCGAGGTTGCGTAACGTAGTTTTATAGTTCTCAATGTATTGAAGATAGTTACCTGTGCGACGTTTAATGTCTTCGTGTACATTCACACTTTCCACTACGTGCCAAGCCAATCCGGCATCTTCAATTACTTTTTTGTATTTCTGAATTTCTTCTACGCTCCACACTTCACCTGTGGGAATGTGGTGTAGAGAAGAAACAACCGCTGTGCAGCCGCTTTGGCGGATATCCTGCAGGGTTACTGTATCTTTGGGCCCATACCAACGCATGGACTGTTCAAAACCGTAAATCATTTTGTTCAATTTGAAAAATTTGAAAATAACAAACAGACAATGACTTTGTCGTTTTTTACACACTAACTCACAAACTCATTGTCTCGCTATCTATTACACTCCCGAATAGGCATCGAAGCCCCCGTCAACGATGATGTTTTGTCCGTTAACGAAACGTGAAGCATCGCTACACAACCATTGAATGGTTCCATTCAGTTCATCGGCAACGCCCATGCGACCGAAAGGAGTGGAATTGATGATTTTATGTCCGCGGGGAGTCAAAGAACCGTCTTCGTTGGTCAGTAAGGTTCGGTTTTGTTCTGTCAGGAAGAAACCCGGGCAAATAGAGTTGACTCTGATTTTATCACCATATTTCTGAGAATATTCCACGGCCAGCCATTTTGTAAAGTTCTGAATAGCACTTTTAGCAGCAGAATAACCTATAACACGTGTCATAGGGCGAGCAACGGTTGCCGATGTGAAGTTGATAATATTGCCTTCTTTGCGGTCTACCATTTCTTTTGTGAAAACGCGGGTAGGGTAGATGGTTCCATAAAGATTCAGATCGATTACCTGACGTAAGTGCTCTAAGTCAAGGTCGAAAAATGATTGTTCAGGAAGAATGTTGGCTCCGGCACGGTTTCCACCGGCAGCATTGATAAGAACGTCTACAGGTCCGAATTTTGACTTGATTTCGTCATGATTTTGTTGCAGAATATCAATGTTGAGAACATCAGACACTAAAAATAAGGCCTCGTGGCCTTCTGCTTTGATTTCGTTCTCAAGGGCTTTGCCTTTTACAGCATCACGTCCCAAAATAGCAACTTTTGCCCCCTGGGCTGCCAGATGTTTACTGATAGAACTGCCAAGTACGCCAGTCCCGCCGGTGATTACGATCACTTTACCGGCAATGTTGAATTCATTTTTCATATTGAAGATTAAAAAGGGTCGGCTTTGCATTATCTGCATGCAACCGACAATTGCAAAATTATATATTTAGTTATTTGTAGTTCCGGAATTTTGATACATATGGTTTCAAAATAGTTTCTCTGCTGCTACTTTTGATACAGGGAGTATAACTATCGAAACATTTTCACATCTAAACCGAATGCTGTCACATTGTTGAAGCATACAAGTATTAGACAGGAAGCAACAGGCTCAGGGTAGTCTCATATTTATTTTATCGGTATGAAACAATGCAATCTTTGATTCATTCGTGTCCGATCACGGATTTCAATAAGCTGTTGTGTGGATATGGTGAACGATTAAAAGGAAAATAAAAACACGTCTGTTACCAGAAGAAATCTTCGGCAGATGGGAAAATATTAGCGACTTCAAAGATAGCAAGATGTTACCGTCTTTCAATGTGTATAAGACGACTTCTTTACACATTTTTGATACAGGCGATTACAGAAGAGATTCCTGTTTCAGGATTTAGTTGCATATTGCATGCATAAGTTGGTGAAATACTTGATTTTCCTCACCCTATTCCCCGCAATTCCACACTTTTCTACAATGCGGTATATTTGTAAGTGTTTGTTTATTAGTCTGTAATGATTTTGGCATGATTGTTGGATGTTATGTGATATAAACAACCAGGTACATAACCATATAAAAAGTAGAAATCATGAAATCACTAAAATTAATAATCATTGGAGTGATGTTATTGTTTGCAGGCGCAATGCAGGCACAGGTTTCAATCAATATAAATCTGGGAAGCGTTCCTTCATGGGGACCACGCATACAGGAGGATGTGCGGTATTACTATCTCCCTGACGTCGATGCTTACTACGATCTTAGAACCGCTATGTTTGTATTCTCGTATAATGGATGCTGGGTTCGCCAACGTCATCTTCCGGAAATATACCGAAACTATAATCTTTATGATGGGCGGAAAATTGTGATGAGAAATTATTACGGAGATTCTCCTTATTCTTATTACAGAGGTAGAGGAGAATACAGAGATAACTGGATGGCACAACGACCCGAGAGACATGAAAATCGGCATGAGGAATTCAATGCCAGACAAATGCGGGAGGAACATAACTGGAGAGATAACGATGACAGACAGAATTTCAGACACGATAATGGCCGTGGGCACGGACAGAAGAGAGGTTGGGAATATTGAATAACAAGAACATTTTGAAATGTTTGTCAGTATATTTGTAACGTTTTTAATATATTATAAACCATTAAATTTACAACAATGAGAACAATCAGATTTTATGTAATTATTACAGTGCTTGCTTTTGTAGCAGTATCTTGTGTCGAAAATTCTTCGAAATACAAAGCTGCAATTGCACAACGTGATTCACTGGCTCTCCAGAAACAAATTATGGATTCCAGTTACAATCAGACACTTACGCTTTTGAATGATATTGAAACCGGTTTTTCTGAAATCAATCAGACCGAAAGTAATATGAAGCTTAACCTCAAAGGTGTTGAGGGTTCAACAAACAAAAGAGCTCAGATCGCAGCTCAGATGAAAGCAATTAAGGAAACGATGGAGAAGAACAAAGCAAAAATTGCAGAACTTCAACGTTTGGTAGGCAAAAACAGCAAAGCTACCGCACAATTGCAGGAAACGATCAAACGTCTTCAAACAGAAGTGGATACCAAAACTGCTCAGCTTCAATCATTACAAGCTGAACTGGAACAGAAAAATATCAAAATTACTGAGTTGACAACTACAGTAACAGAACAAGGGAAAAATATTGCAGAACAAAGCAGCACAATCGAACAGCAAAAAACAACTATCAAGACTCAGGATGTTGATCTTCATACAGTTTGGTATGTTGTAGCTACTTCAAAACAATTGAAAGATAACAAGATTGTAACCGGCGGTGGTCTTTTCAAATCGAAAAAACTTTCAGCAAGTGATTTCGATCAAAAGAACTTTACACAAGCTGATTTAAGAAGTCTTTCTTCAATCCCGACAAATAGCAAAAGTGTGAAAATTTTATCACTGCATCCTGCCGACAGCTATAAATTAGTAACAGGAGCCGATAAGAAAATCACTATTGAGATTACCAATCCTTCTAAATTCTGGAGTGCATCTAAATATCTGGTTGTTCAAATATAATAGTTTTATTATTTACAAAAATACCGGGACATTGTTCCGGTATTTTTTTTGTGTATAATAAAAGATAAGACCGGAACTTGTGTTTTTAATTATGATGGATTCCTATGCGTTCAGGGACACAAATATCCGCTAAATTGCTTATTTTTGCTCCCTGTATGAAACAAACGATTTTACTGATCGAAGACGATGCCGCTTTTGGAACAATGTTACAAAAATGGTGTTGTCGGAATGGATTCGAGGCAGAATTATGCTCCGATATTGCTTCGGCACAGGCAGAATTGACACATAAGAATGTCGACCTTGTGTTGAGTGACTTGCGTTTGCCTGATGGTGACGGCATCATGCTTTTACATTGGATGCGTGACCTGAACATGGATACCCCCGTTATTGTGATGTCCAGCTATGGCGAGATTCAGAGTGCAGTTGCGGCAATGAAGCTCGGCGCTGAGGATTTTCTGGAAAAACCAATGAATCCGGTTATTTTGAAAGAAAAGATAGAACAGGCTCTTTCGAAGAAACCGTCTGAGGCAAAGCCCGTAAAAGCAGTAAAAGCGAATGTTGACGGCATGGTGTTAGGTAAAAGTGCGGTGGCTCGTCAGATGTACGATCATATTCAGAAGGTAGCTCCTACACGTATGTCGGTGCTTATTATGGGCGAAAGCGGTACCGGAAAGGAATATGCAGCACGAATGATTCATGAAAACAGTCCGCGTCGTAACAAGCCTTTTATTGCTGTCGATTGCGGTAGTTTATCGCGCGAACTGGCACCGAGTGAACTCTTCGGTCACCTGAAAGGATCATTTACTTCTGCCATTGAAGATAAAACCGGCGTGTTTGTGCAGGCTGACCAGGGAACCGTTTTTCTGGACGAAGTAGGCAATCTTTCGTACGAGGTGCAGGTACAGTTGTTGCGCGCCTTGCAGGAACAAAAAGTTCGTCCGGTTGGGTCGGTTAAAGATATAAAGGTTGATGTTCGGATTCTTGCTGCTACCAACGAAAATCTTGAAGAAGCGATTGCCGAAGGGCGTTTCCGCGAAGATTTATATCATCGCCTCAACGAGTTTTCGCTATTTATTGCTCCCATCCGTGACCGGAAAGGCGATATCGAAATATTTGCGAATGAATTTTTGCGACAGGCCAACGAGGAACTGGATAAGTCGGTCAAGGGTTTTTCCCCCGATGCAATGGCGCTCCTCGAAAAGCACCACTGGAGCGGCAACCTGCGTGAATTAAGGAACACTGTGCGACGTTTGGTGTTGTTTGCCTCAAACGAAATGATTACGGTTGACGATATCCCAGCTTTTGCGTCCCAATCGACCAATGAAGATCTGGCTTTGCAGCCCGACAATGAGCGTGAGCAGATAGAAAATGTGTTGCGCAAAACACGTGGCAATAAAACGCTGGCAGCTCAATTGTTGAAGATAGACCGCAAAACACTCTACAACAAAATGCACCTTTACGGCATCAAACTTTAATATCCAGGATTGCTTTTACATCGTTTTGCCAGCCCTCATACGACTTACCACGCTGAGCATCCATACGGCGCAGGGCTTCGGACGGATACCCCAGCAATACAAACATGGGCAGCATTTTGTGGCACACAGCCTGCGCTTTGTCAAAGTCGTCGTTGACCAGCGTTTCTTCCAATAGTTTATAATTTTCAACGGTAGAGGCCCGAAACATCTCTTTGATCTCTTCATCGTCATCATCCAGAAAACTATCGGTTGCCGGTTCTCCTTCCCCGAAAATCTCACGCAGCGATTCCAGCGAAAATGGTTTTGGCAAGAAACTTTCGAACCCGAGGCGGGTTGCTTTTTCTGCCGTAAAATCGCTGTGACCGGTCATTATCACGACAGGAGTGTTGCCCGCCGAAGCCAGAATGTCCAGTCCAGTACGTTCTCCCATTTCCATATCGGTTAAGATCACATCACAATCCGTCTCCACTATTTTGTGTCCCAGTCGTGTCAGCATATCGCACGCCATTTGTGCAATCACCGGATCATCGTCATATACGGTAATCTTTTTAGTCCCTTTTTTGATTCGTATTTCAGCCTCCCGGCAGGGAATGGTTACTTTGACCTTTGTGCCTTTCCCGACTTCAGAAACGACATGGATGCTTCCGTGTAGCAGATCGATCAGCCCTTTTACCACGTACAAACCCAAACCGGTGCCATGTGCCAGTGCGTTGTTGCTTTCCACCCGTGAGAATGGTTCGTAAATTTCCTCCAGCTTGTCGGTGGGGATTCCTGCTCCGGTATCGGTTACTTCAATGAAAAGCTGGTATCCGTTATGCGTTGTGTGCAACGATATTGAACCTTCACTGGTATATTTGATGGCGTTCGACACCAGATTGATGATGATCTGCTTGATCTTCATCAGGTCGGATTTGAGCCGAACTGTATCCGAATCGAACGAAAATTGCAGTCCTTTTTTTTCTGCCAGCGGTAGGAACATCTGACCGGTTTCTTCATTCAGGTCAGCCAATGAAAAAGTGCTGGATGTGACCTGTAGCGAACCTTGTTCAAGACTGGAGAACTCAAGCAGGTTTTCCAGCAATGCCAGAATATGCCTTGCGGAGTTTTGCATCGATTTGATGTCTTCGCCCTGCTGACGCCGCAATTCCAGATAGCCGAGAATGGAGCCCAGCGGACTTTTAATGTCGTGCGAAACGGAAAGCAGCAGTTTGTGCCGGCTCTCCATTACCTGACGAAGACGTTCGCGTGCTTCCTTGCCTTTGTTGACATCGTAGATAATAAGCAGTATAAATGCAAGTATCAATCCCAAAGCAATGATGCCTCCCACTACAGAAAGCGTGTAATTTCGATTGATGGATTTTTCACTCCGGTCAATGGTTCCCAATACAGAATTCAGCGTTTGGCGGTGCAGATCGAGCAATACACCGGCTATTTGGGTCGAGATTTCTCTGTCGGATGCGATTTGACGAGCCACTTGCTGTTCAATGGCTTTCATGGTCTTTTCGTAGCGCTTGCCTTCAATAAGTGCCAAATCATTCACCTCTGTCAGGATCGGCGCAGGTGCTTCAGCGCCTACTTTTACGGTGTCGACCCTGACGTTGGAAATCACCATCGTTGTGTTTTTACTGGGACTGAAAAGTTCTCCCAACCGTTTGAAAAATCCCTTCTTCTTTTCCGGTTTTTTATAGACAGTGTCTTGTTTGACTGTTACCACACGTGAAGGAGTACTAGGTTGAGGTTTGTATTGCCGAATACGTTCGCTGATAAGCGTAAGTGGGTTTTTGTTTCCTAACTGACGGTTCAGGGCTGCAACTTCGGAGGTTTGGCGTGCCAACAGGATTTTGATCTGCTGCAATTTGGCTTTTCCAATCGGTTCATTGACGACGAGAGTATCAATCAACGTGTTGATAGAAACCAGCTTTTTGCCGAATTTATTGATATATGTAGTGTCGTGAGTGGACACAAAAAGGCTCACCGACGATTGTGCTTCACCTACTGCATAGATCAGCTCGTTGGTGAGAGCAAGTACCTGATGCTGTTTTTCTATTTCTGTCCGCTGGCTGTTGATGTTGCTTCTCATGTTGTACAAAAACACAACCATCACCGCAACGGCAATGCCTGTGATAATGTACAGACCGGCAGCCTTGAAACGTATTTTATTCTCGATATTCATATCGCAAAGGTAGAGATAAATTTGAGGATATTAATCAGAACAAGAGCATGGAATATGTTGATGTAACTTAGAGCGTTTTTAATAAATAAAATTCAATAATTGCTTCATTATTTGAAAATTATACGTGCTGTATGAAAATAAAAAAAACTGTCACGGTATGTATTCGGACAGTTTTTCTGAAATTGTTAATTGAAATGTGCTAGCCTGTGACCGGTTTATTTGCGACTTAGAATGTCATTTATTTTTCCACTGTTATCAATCACTTCAAAGCGAGGAGTGCCTTGCTTGTCGACATAAATTTTCATCTTGGGATTCCCTTCGGAATCATATAAAAATAAACCCGATTTATTATCCCTGTTTCGTCCAAGAAATAATCGTCTTCGAGAACCTTCTTTGTCAAATAAGGCATTGAGTTGAGCTTCTCTTTGGTTGGTGTCTTTTATTTTCAGGATGGCCTGATATTTGTCATTGGTTGCATTAAAATCGGCACCTCCGGAAATTCGTTTACCATAATACCACGTTGTATGTCAGAGCTATTGTCTCCGTTATATGTCTCGTCATTTAAAATTTGCACTACCTGATCGTTGTGGTAATTATCCATGGTGAATGACATGCCAGAGTTGGTGCTATTCTTTTCTTTAACAACATTGTAAACCAGACCTCCGCATTCATCGCCCTGATTGTTAAAGAAGAGTATTCCAGCTGGCCGTTCTCTTGGTGCAAGATTTTTCCCATTTATTCGTCCCGGATGCTGACGTTTTTCGTTACTGATTACCATGCGTAAGCTACCATCTTCACCAATCAAGTTGATGCGTTTTACAGTTAGTTCATCGGTCAAAATATTGTTCTCTTTGTTCTTGAACGAAGTGAAAACTAGAGTTCCTAATGCGAGTGTGCTGACAACAGCATAAATTGTTAATAGATTGATGCGTCTTTCTAATTTGTCTCTCATCTCTTTTTGTAAATTAAAAAATTGTCGGTTTAAATTGCAAGTTACGCGAAATGGTTTCTTGCAATAGCTTGTTTATTATACAAAATTAAATAGAATTTTCAGATTAAAGGAAGAATGGGGCGATTATCATAGATGGAGATAAGCGAATCCAGTTCTTGTTTAGACTATAGATAGCGTTTGGAATAAAAAAATGTAGTTTTGTACTCAATATAAACTAAAAATAGCATTATGATTCGATTAAATGTATTTATCTCGGTAGTAGAGGAGAACCGTACAAAAGTGTTGGATGCTGCCAGAGAGTTGACAGCATCTTCGTTGAAGGAAGAAGGCTGTATTGCTTACGATGTGTTTGAAAGCGCTACTCGCCCCGATGTATTGATGATTTGCGAAACATGGAAAGATGCAGAGGCTTTGACTGCTCATTCCAAGGGTGCCGTTTTCGTTAAGAATATTGCTGTACTGCAGGAGTTTGCAACTGTTAAGCTGGAGAAATTCGAGTTTTAATAACGGTATCAATTCACCGGATACGAAAAATGGCGACTGTTACAGTCGCCATTTTGTTTTTGTAATTCGCTATAAATTATTTCTTTACAGAGAATTTGTAAATGGTTGTAGTATTGTACACTTTGCCCGGAGCCAGTTCGATTGAAGCGAAGTTCTTGTGGTTAGGAGCATCGGGGAAGTGTTGTGTTTCGAGGCAAAGAGCAGTACGGTAAGCATCTTTGATGCCGTTTTTGAATGCGCTTGAACCATTCATAAAGTTACCCGCATAGAATTGCAGACCCGGTTCTACGGTGTAAACATCCATTACGATACCTGATTTGTCGCCGGTAAGAGTACAAGCCTTGAACATTTCGCCCGGTTTGCCGTTAAGTACGAAATTGTGGTCGTAACCTTTGCCGAATTTCAATTGCTGATTGGCTTTGTCGTTGATGCGTTCGCCGATAGCGGTTGCTTTGTTGAAGTCGAATGGAGTACCTGCAACCGGAGCTAATTCGCCGGTAGGAATCAGTGTGCTGTCAACCGGAGTCATTTTGGCGGCGTTGATTTGCAACAGGTGATCGAGGATTGTACCGCTTCCTTCACCATTCAGGTTGTAGTAAGCATGGTTGGTAAGGTTGACAATCGTTTTTTTGTCGGTAGTAGCTGTATATTCCATTTTCAGACCATTATCGGCTGTGGCGGTATACGTTACTTTTATGTTCAGATTGCCGGGATAGTGACCTTCGCCGTCTTTCGACAGGTAGCTCAATACCAATGTTGAATCATTTGGTTGGGCTGCATCCCAAACCACATCCTGATAACCGGCTTTGCCACCGTGGAGTGAGTTAGGACCATCGTTGGTATCCAGTTGATATGCCTTGCCGTCAATTGTGAATTGACCCTTGGTGATACGATTGCCTACGCGGCCAATCAACGCACCATAATATTGAGCCAATGGATTGGTATATTCTTTCAATGTAGCATGACCAACCACCACGTCGGTAGCTTTGCCGTTTTTGTCAGAAACAACCAGACCGACAATACGTCCGCCATAGTTGGTAATATAGGCAGTTAAGCCACTTTTGTTTTTTACCGTGTAGAGCGAAACGGCTTTGCCATTGATTGTGTCCGTAAAGTTCTTCTTTTCAGGAGTTACAACTTTGATAGAATCGGATTGGTCTGCCTTTTTAGCCGAAGAGTGGCAGGAGGTAAATCCGAAAGTCAGCGCCGAAAGGCACAAAGTGGTCAGGATTGTTTTTTTCATTTGTAAATAATTTAGATTTTAAAGGACAAATGGAATCCCCTGCCGCATTGTTTTAATAAACAGAGGCGTTTGTTAAAGCATGGGGATTTCATACGATATTGATTTATAAGTGTTGGATTTGTGTATTTGTTTTTCTGAAAAATACGCTGTAAAATTCGTACATGTTCCTGATATTTGCAAATAATAAGTGTAAAAATTACAAATATTTTTTTGAGATCAACGGAAAGAGTGAGAACGCACGCTTCATTTTTCAATAATCAATAAAGAAATTAACAAAAATATGAGCGGATTGAAAATGAATTTGTAGATTTGAGGCGCGTAATAATTATCTTGTTTTTTCGAAAGACCGTATAAAAAAGACACACAGCAATGAAAGTAGCTTATCATTTTAAATGTGGAGATATTGAAGGTAGATATGATAGCGTTTTTTACAAAATATTATTCAATAATCTATTAAGACTTAATGATCCGTTTGTTTCTTCCAAAATATTGATAGGAGACCTTTCAATTTATGAGTACTTACGTCAAAATAATCCAGCTGATTTTTTGAATTATTTGTTTCAACTAAAGGGCGATAATTGGAAAAGAATTATTGCAGATAAAGTCAGATATTTCATTGAAGATACTGTATTTATTATATGCTTTGAGACTATTACAAAAGAATTTGCTAACAAAATAAATAACTCGCTTGTAAGTGAAGAGCATTATTTAGGCGCCTTTGAAATTGATGACTCTTTTGAACTGCATTGGTGGTTGTATGGAGAATGTATTGGTCCAAAATTTAGGGTGTTGAATAAAGAATTAAATATTTTGATAGACAATAATGAGCCAGAGAGTATTGAGTACGTAATTGACATGAAGGATAGGCTGAAAGGTATTCCATTTGAAAACATCTATACAGAATTATCCAACTATAGATATAGTTTGTTTGACGATAAGCATAATTACGAAAATGCTAAACGAACAACAGAATGGAAAAAAGGAATGGAGTCAATATTTACTACTATTACTGATGAGATAATTTCTAAATTGACAGATACCGCTCCAGATTTGACAGATAAGCTTTGGGCTATAAATCAGAGTTTTTTAAATGCCCAAACAGGAGAACAGTATGCTCAAGCTATGACTTCATGCAGACGTGTTTTTGAATATGTAATTGATTGTTTATTTCCTGCAACAAACGATATTATCGACGGCCATTCGTTAAAAAAAGACAAATACAAAAACCGACTTTTAGAATTTGCTAAACAAGAGCTTAAAAGTGAAACAAATATCGATTTAATTGTCACAAATACATCCTCACTTTTTGACGAGTGGAATAAACTATATGAATTATCTAACAAAGGGGTTCATAGCGACCCTCACAGGCAGGAGTGTAGGCGCTGTATTATAAGAACGATTTTACTTTTAGATGACTTAATAGCAATAAAACGGACTCCATTTCAAGTAAATATAATTATAGATAAATTTGCAAATGGATTTAAAAATACATAAATCATCGTTCTGTCGGATTGCAAATCTGACAGAACGGTACAGTGGTGCAAAAATTTAAGATATTATATGAATAAGGTCAGAAACCATATCGTTGTATTATTTCTAGTGTTACTCAGTTCCTGCACTGGCCAAAAATTCGATAAGACTCTCTGGCTGAATGATGATCCCGCATTTTATCCTCAACGCAAGCCAATGGCTGATGACTTGATTCAGTCTCACATTCTTATTGGAAAAAGTAATACGGAAATTGTAAATTTGCTCGGGAAAAACGGCTCGGTCGATACGACAAAAACGGGCAAAATAAAATCGATTACGTACCCCGTTTTAATCAGATATGGCTTCGATATCGATCCCCGGTATTGGGAAGATTTGCAAATTCGTTTCGACACTCTTCAACAGAAGGCAATTGGAGTCGAAATTGTAAAAGGAGAAGACTCTCGGAGTTCCCTTGAAAAAATATTCGCGGAATGAATCTTTCTATCTATAAACAATCTATTCTATTTTTAATTCCGACCTCTCGAATATGTATCAAACCGTCGTAGCGGCTGATCTGCGAACACTCGTGTTTGCAAATCCGACGGGATACTCTGTATGTTGTAAGTTATGTCCTGTGAAACTGTAGAATTCAAAGATTTTTAACGCGATTGATATTCATTGAAGGATTGACTTTGAATGTTGGATTGAGTAACTTTGAGAATAAAATAGCTTGAATTATGAACAATCGATTTTTCTCCGGGTTACAAGACGTCCATATCCAGAAAACCATCCTACTGCTTGTGGTTTCTCTTGTTTTGATTGGAAGTTCCCTGCTTATAGGTGTCGGGGATAATTTTCCAATGATTGCCATGCTCTTTACAGGCTTGATTATTTTCTTTTTTGCCTTGCTCCGCCATTGGCAAAAAGCCGCCTACTTTGTCATTATGGCCGTAATTTTTACCGTAATTCTTATTCTTGTCTGGATTTTTAAGGCTTCTCTGGGTGAAGATATTGCCATGCCTGCCGGATTGGTGAGCATTTCCGGCATTTTAGCCGGTATTATCGGAGCTTATGTCTTTGTTAGTAAAGAATAGGAATGATCTTCAAAGCCTGATGTGTCGGCCAGTCCGGGCAGATAAAACGCATTTAAGATTTATACAAAGAATAGACACCAAATGAGTAAAATTTGCTATGCCAGATTTGGAACGGCCTTGTCCGGTGAGCCAAAAAACAAGAGAGACAAGCGTGAAATTGTCCATTGTTTGAGGCTCCTGACCAAAGGAGGGAGCGAGTTTGGACAATTTAGCTTGGTGATAGCCGGTTTTTTGAGCAAAGCGGGCACAGCCTTGAACTTTTTGCTTCCTTTTAGCTTCAAGGCAAAAAGGAAGTCGGGGTCACAGGGGCGGAAGCCCCGTATTTTAATTCTAAAAGCGTTTTTCCTGCTGTCCGGATTGATGAATTTTCCTCCGAAAACATAATGATTATCTTTGCACCGAATTTTACACCGCTGTCGGAACAGGCCGCGGGACTACAAAAAAGATTATGTTTACAGAAGAAATATTACCGGAACTGAATAACCGGTGGAAGGCCATACAAAAAGAGATGGCAAAGAAAGGCGCAGATGCCTGTCTGATTGCTGGCAATGTGAATTTGTTTTATGTGGCAGACAGAGTATACAGTGGATATTTTTATCTGCCCGTAAAAGGCGCTCCCTGGTTTTTTGTGAAACGACCGATATCCCTGAAAGGTGAGAATGTGCACTATGTCAGAAAGCCGGAGCAAATTGCTGAAATCCTGATAAAGAAAGGCGTGGCTCTGCCTCATACGCTTATGCTGGAACTGGACGAGCTGCCATACAATGAGATTGTTCGTTTGCAATCGGTTTTTATACCCGAACAAACGTTAAATGCCACGGCAACTCTCCGTAAGGTCAGAAGTGTGAAATCGGCCTATGAAACCGCTCTGCTGCGCCATGCCGGACAACTGCATGCAGCCTGTTATGCGGAAGTGCCGCAATTGTACCGACCGGGAATGACGGATATAGACTTCTCTATTGAAATAGAGCGATTGTTTCGTAAAAAAGGCGCACTCGGACACATCCGGGTATTCGGGCAATCGATGGAAATTTTTATGGGGAGCGTAATTGCCGGTGATAATGCGATCAATCCGTCTCCATACGATTTTGCGTTGGGTGGTGGCGGTTTGCACAACTCTCTGCCGGTGGGAGTGAACGGAACCATACCGGAGCCGGGAACCACCATCATGGTGGATATGGGCGGAACATTTACCGGCTATATATCCGATATGACACGTGTGTTTTCTATCGGGAAAGTTGCTCCACTGGCGTATGAAGCGCATCAAACTGCTCTGGAAATTCAAAGTGACATAGAAGCCAATGCCAAACCGGGCATAGCAGCTTGCGATCTGTACAATGCGGCCATTGAGAAAGTGAAAAAAAGGAATTTGCTGCCATATTTTATGGGATATAATCAACAGGCCGGTTTTATCGGACATGGTCTCGGCATTGAACTAAATGAATCGCCGGTGTTGGCGCCCCGTTCTAAAGATGTGTTGAAAGCGGGACATACTTTTGCGTTGGAACCGAAATTCGTAATTCCGGGAACGGGAGCTGTCGGCATTGAAAATACATTTGTGGTAAATGAAAACGGAATAGAAAAGCTTACCGTGCTGAACGAAGAAATTATTGAATTGTAATAGACTGTAAAGTTCAGTGGTAATCGGCTTAATGAGAAGCCCCGGAAATAAGAGGTTTAATAATGACTATCTTATTTCCGGGGCTTTGCTTTTTCTATTTGAGTCTAAGATCTGAAAATAGTTGTGTATTTGTTGTGTATGTTTTTAAGTCGGTTGTATTCGGCACAAAGGTACTCGTAAGTGAGATGTACTAATCTGGAGTTGTATACTTTGTGCAGAGCAATGTATTTTGTAAGGGCATCGTTAACAACGTCTTCGTCATAGTTATCGGGGAGATCAGTTACTTTTGCTACGATGCTACCGTGTTTCAATATAAAAATACTGTCGTTCCATGTAATAACGTAGTAGTTGCACTTGTGATCCTCTTTTGCTTGTGTTACGACTTCAGTGAATTTGTGTCTAAGGTCAAGACCTGAGATTGCTCCGAAATTAATGTTTTTCGTAATCATTGTCGTGTACGCTTATTCTACATCAGCATTAGTTTTAAAAGTTAACGAAAGACCATGTGTTTTAGAATGAAAGAGTTGTGATGAATAGTATCAGTTGCAAGATTGATTCAAATATAACGAATTGTAATGTTAAAGTCAAGAGAGTAATGAAGCTTTCAGAGATTACGCATTTAGAAGTTTAGCGAAGTACAACGTATTAATTTTCCAATGCTGCTAAGTCAGATTAGGAACAGCCTTATGCGGTGAACCCACCAAAGTGTATTCCGATTGGAATGATATGTGAAAAGTCAGGATTGTTTAAGCCTGACTTTGCTGTTAATAGCATTGTAAGCGAAATTAGCAATCTGTTTTCATGTGTATGGTTATTTCAATTGAAATTTGTAGATTTGACATGATTCAAAACATCCTTTATGTTAACACGAATGGATATGTTGGATTTTGACAATAAGAAATGTTGGAGAGACTCCTGATAATAAGAATGTTTCTCTTGATAACTAATAGGTGCGGGAACTCATGCGGATTTACCTTAAATATTCGGAGAGGACAGGAAGCCAATGGGTGAATAGAGTATGTCTTTGAGGCTTGATTCTAAGAGATCTGACGTTTTGACGATTCGAAAATATCCCAAACCTCTTTTTATTTGAAATATTTGTCAATCAGTTGAAGATAAAGATTCTATTTTCATATAAAACTAATACTCAATGAAACGCATTTTTCTTTACTGTTTAATTTTGGCTATGCCGAAGCTGCTTTCGGCTCAAAGTGTTTCGCCGTCAGCAGGTAACAACCCGATTCCGGTAACGTTTACTGCCGAGCAGGATCATGCCAACATGATGAAACAACTGGGCATAAAAAGTCTGCGGCCCGGTCCGAGTGGAGACGAAAAAGCTCCAAACCATGCTAATTATGACGAGTCGAAGGCGAATCCATGTCCACAACTTCCTGATGTTCTTACTCTTAAAAACGGAAAGAAGGTCACATCTCCTGATATGTGGTGGAAGCTTCGCCGTCCCGAAATTGTCGAAGATTTTGAACGTGAAGTCTATGGACGCTTGCCTAAAAATATCCCATCCGTTAAGTGGGAGGTAAAAATAACCGACCGGGAGTATGTCGGGCGCATTCCGGTAATTGCAAAACAACTGGTCGGCCATGTGGACAACAGTCAATGTCCGTCGATTAATGTCGATATTAATATGATGCTGGTTGTTCCGGCAAATGTGAAAGGGCCGGTGCCTGTATTGATGATGTTCGGTCGTCCTTCTTTCCCCTCTCCGGCACAGCCCTCAAACGAAGACCTGGATAAAATAAATGTGGCTTTCAAAGAGATGATGATAAAGTCAAATCCCGAAATGAAAGCGATATTTGACAAATATCCGGCTTATCAACCGATTACTAAACTAGCCGGTGCGAACTTCTTTGCCCCGGCACCCGATGGTAAATCGGCTCCTACAGAGCAACTTTTAGCCGCAGGGTGGGGATACGTTACCATTGATCCTGCCAGCATTCAGGCAGATAATGGAGCCGGCTTAACCAGAGGTATTATTGGTCTGGTTAATAAAGGACAACCCCGTAACCCCGAAGACTGGGGGGCTTTGCGTGCCTGGTCATGGGGTGCTGCCCGTGGTCTCGATTATCTGGAAACCGATCCGTTGGTGGATGCTAAAAAAGTAGGTATAGAAGGCGTTTCCCGTTATGGGAAAGCAGCTTTGGTGACGCTTGCTTTCGAACCTCGTTTTGCTGTCGGACTCATTGGGTCGTCGGGTAAAGGAGGTGCAGCATTGCATCGCCGTATTTTTGGTGAAGCGGTTGAAAGTCTCGGTAATAGTGGCGAGTATCACTGGATGGCGGGTAACTATATCAAATATTCGGCTTCCGAAGCGCGTTTTGGCAGTAAAACCGGTTGCGATCTGCCTGTCGATTCTCATGAGTTGATAGCTCTTTGTGCTCCGCGCCTTACCTTTATCAGTTACGGCATTCCGGAACAGGGCGATGCCCGTTGGCTCGATCAGCAGGGTAGTTACATGTCAACCATTGCAGCCGGTACTGTTTTCAAATTATTGGGAGCACGCGATCTGGGAGTTTCAAATGATTATATGAAAGAACAGATGCCACCGGTATTGCATGGTTTAATGGATGGCGAACTTGCCTGGCGTCAACACGATGGCGGTCATACCGATGCTCCCAATTTTCAGGCGTTTATTCCGTGGGCCAGTAAGATGCTGAAATATACAAAAGAACCGACACGATAAATTTACGACATTATAATTTCTGTTGGAGGGTAAGAGATAAGATGGATGGTTGTTCGACTGCTAAGGTAAAATTCATTACTTTTGCATCAAATTTCAGACCAATGCAAAAAATTATCTCTTACCCTCTTTCCGTACTTGCTTACGTGTTGTTCTTCCTTGTTTTGTGTATATTTCATCCTGTTCAGTACGTGTGTTTTAATCTGTTTGGATACAAAGCACACAAGAAGAGTGTCGATGTGCTCAATTATTGTTTGCTGCGTATTTTATGGGCGACCTTTTCCACGGCAAAAATAGAAATGAAGGCGGAGTTGCCAGAAGGAAAGCCTCTTATATTTGTGGCTAACCATCAGGGCTTGTACGATATTATCGGGATGGGTTGGTTCTTGCGCAAGTATCACCCGAAATATGTAAGCAAAGTGGAGTTAGGGAAAGGAATTCCCAGTGTCTCCTACAACCTGAATCATGGAGGATCGGTGCTGATTGACCGTAAAGACCCGAAACAGGCGTTGCCGGCATTGAAGAAGATGGCTGAGTATATTGAAGCAAACAACCGCTCTACAGTTATCTTTCCCGAGGGAACGCGTTCGAAAAATGGGAAACCGCGTAGTTTTGCATCCAACGGCTTAAAGATATTGTGCAAATATGCTCCCAATGCGTTGGTGGTGCCTGTTAGTATCAATGACTCATGGAAAGTATTCCGTTACGGGAATTTTCCTTTGGGCGTTGGCAATCACCTCACATTTACCGTCCATGCTCCCATTGAGATAAAAGGGACCGATTTCAATACTCTTTTTGAACAGGCAGAAAACGCAGTTGTCGGTGATATCCGATATTAAGCTTTTGGGAAATGATTGCCCGGATCGGCGCCTATTGTTGATTCTGACTCGTTTCATCTAATCATTAAAACACTTTTCTACGGATGAAGAAATACTTTCTCTTTTTGGGATTTCTTCTGACGGTAATGGTGTTGCAGGCTCAGCCTGTTACCCGGTTTACTGTTGATTTAACTAAAGGTAAAAAAGGTAGCCTTTCGGTTACATGCGATGTGCCCGCCTATCAAAAAGAAGAACTGGTTTATCAGATTCCGAGAGCCGTGCAGGGTTCCTATTCGATAAAGAATTTTGGTGACTATATTGATGATTTTCGGGCTTATGATCACAAGGGGAAACGGCTGAAAGTAAGTTATAACAAGCAGGAAAGCAATTTCAGAATCTCAAACGCAAAGTCATTATCCCGCATTACATACGACGTTCATGATACATGGACCGATACGAAGAAGCAAAACTATGTGTTTCAACCCGGGGGTACTTATTTTGAGCCCGGTACTCTCTTTTGCCTGAATACGTTTGCTCTTTTTGGTTACTTTGAGGGTTTTAAGGATTGCCCGACAGAAGTGCATATTAAAAAAGAGACTGTATTATATTGTGCTACCTCAGCTAATATCTCAGCGTTGAGCGCTACCGACGATGTGGTGAAAGCTCCGAATTACGATGATTTGCAGGATAATCCAATGGTCTATATGAGGCCTGATACGGTTTCTATCAAAGTCAGGAATTGTCGTTTTCATATTGCGGTATTTTCCCGCAACCATAAAATAACTTCGCGAGATATTCTTGCATCCATTAGTCCGGTTATAACCAACGCTTTTGCTTCGTTTTTCTCTGTTTTTCCTACCGATAATTATACTTTTACATTTCTTTTTCCCGGCTGGCAGGATGAGGCCTTGTTTGCAAATGGCACCATGGGAGCAATGGAACACTGCAAAAGCTCGGTTTATTTTTATCCGGAAACGGGCAACAGGGATATTCTGAACTCATTTCTCACTCACGTTGTGGCTCATGAATTTTTGCATATTCTTACTCCTTTATCTCTCAAATCGGAGCAGATATATAATTTCGATTACCGTAATCCCGAAGCTTCCGAACATTTATGGTTGTACGAAGGCAGTGTGGAGTATTTATCAAATATCATTCTGTACAAAGATTCGCTGATCTCAGATGAGGATTTTTGGGAAACGTTTCGCCAGAAAACCCTTTACAGTGATAGATATAAAGATATTTCGATGACCGAATTTGGCAAGAAAATCTTTGATAACAGCGATATGCATTATTATGCAAATGTTTACAACCGTGGTGCTCTTGTCTCTTTCTTGCTTGATGTAAAGATTAACGAGCTTACCGGAGGAAAGATGAATCTTAAAAAGGTGTTACTCCAACTCAATGAAAAATATAAAGGTCACTACTTTAAAGACGAGGTTTTGTTTGATGAAATTGTCAATCTGACCCATCCTGACATCCGCATCTTAATCAACGATTACATTGTAGGAACTAAAGAGTTGCCTGTAAAAGAATATCTGCAAAAAATAGGGTATCGGTTTACTTCCGAAAAGCCGGATAGCATTTATACCTTCGGACGGGTGAGTGTGGAATATGATGCAAAGGATAAACGGTGTGTGGTACGTGATGCTTCTCCGGGTTATAACGCGTTTGGAATAGATAAGGGAGATGTGATTGTTGCTGTCAATGACACTTTGCTGAACGAAAGCAATTACTATCATAACGTGAATTTGATCGGGAGCCCGGGAACAGATGCGGAAGTTACGGTACGGTTTTCCCGCAAAGGAAAATTGATGGAGATAAAGAATCCTCCGATAAGAGTGAAAGTAACACAGCTCAATTTTATTGAACCGGAGCGGGAAATTTCCGAGGAAGAGCGAGCGTTAAGGAAGCAGGTATTGGGGAGATAAATGACGTTTTTCCTTATAAAGAGTACAAAAATAGCAGTCTTAAATGCCGAATGGGAATCAGTTTTCGTTCGGCATTTTTGTTGTTAATGATAGAATGAAATAATTTGAAATTACAGTAAAAGAGGCTGTTTCTGCTTCTTGAATTTGGATTTTGTTTGAATGTTAAAATAACATATATTATAAAATATATATCAAAAGGTGTGATTGTATGTATCTTTGTGACAGTTTCTTCAAACAGTGGTTTGCTTAATATGCAAAGGAATATTCTGAAAATCCTGAAAAAGAGTAAGAAGCAGATGCCGAAAAGCTTTAAGAGTAGGCGACTAAAAAATTACAAGTATGAGAAAAATAAGTATTCTAACAGTTGTGATGTGCCTTGCTTCCTTTGTGGCGATTAATGCACAGGTGAGAATCGGACCAAAAGTTGGTATGAATATTTCAAATATGACTCTCTCATCCTCTGGAATTAATATGTCTATGTCGACGTTAGTTGGATTTCAGGTGGGTGTAGTTGCAGAAATACCGGTGGCAACCGATTTTGTCATCCAACCGGGATTGCTCTATTCCTCAAAGGGGACAAAAATTGACATGGCAGGTGTGAACTCGAACGAAAGACTTGATTATCTCGAATTGCCGGTTAATGCGATGTATAAGATTGAACTGGCTGGTCCGGCTAAGCTGATATTGTTTGCAGGTCCCTACCTTGGATATGGTGTGGGTGGTAAGGATAGCATGACAGGCGAGAAAATAAAGTTTACAGGTGCGAATAAAGATTTTAAAGCTTTGGATTTAGGATTGAACTTTGGACCCGGGGTGGAAATCGGCAGTTTGCAAGTTACCTTACAGTATGGATTTAGCCTGACAAATATTTCGCCGGAATCTTCTGTAACTGCAAAAAATAAAGTATTTAGTATTGCTCTTGCATATCTGTTCTGATCGTGTATGCAATTTGAACAAAGCGTATTGGCAAACCACTTATAAATACGAAACTTTATTTCAAATACAAATTAGCCAGGCCTGATCAATCAGGTCTGGCTAATTTGTGAAATAACGAATAAGTTTATTCGTTGTAAGTTGGCAGCGGTGAGAATTTACCGGAGTAGCGCAACATCTGTTCGGTGTAACCTTCCGTGTAGGAAATCTTCACGTCTTTGATATTGCCTTTAGCATCTTTCACGGCTGTAATCACCGGATTGACGAAGCCTTTGTAGGGTTTCAGTTCCAGCTTTTTGTAGCGTGCCAATACTTCGTCGTGCAGCTTTTGATCGACTTGCACGCCGTAATCTTCTACCAGTTTCTTAGCTCCTTCAAAGTCACCTTCCGATTTCACACGCTGGATTTCGGCCAGTAACACGCCCAACAGTTTGTGCATTTTTTCGTAGTCGTTTACCACCACGAAGGTTTTTCCATCGCGTTGTTTGAATTCCACCACGTTTTCGGCTTTGCCATGTTCATATACCCAGCGGGCAATCAACTGGCGGTTCCGCATGTGGGCCTCTTCGATGTTTTTGCCCGGTTCGATACGGGTGAGCTGTGTCATCAGTCCGTTCATCATGTATTTGTAGTACTCTGCTTTGTACGCTTCTTTGTCAGGGAGAATACCCAGTTCCACGAGTTTAGGATCGCCCACATAATAGAGACCAAACAGGTCGGCACGTGCCTCTTCGATGGTTTTACCGTAGGCTTTCAGTGCATCAGGATCAACACCCGGCAACAATTTTCCTGAACCATGGCCGAGACATTCGTGAAGGTCTGTATGGAGCACGTCGGTGAGGAAGCCGTACTTGCGGATCGACTTTAGCTCATTGTCGCTCCAGACGAACTCTTCGTTAAACCCGCTTTTTTGGGCAGCTTTGTCGTAAGCTTCCATTATGTTTTCGATGGTTACCGATTTCGACCCATAATCTTTGCGAATCCAGTTGGAGTTAGGCAGGTTGATCCCGATCGGAGTAGAGGGGTAACAATCTCCCGCTAGTTGAGCCACGGTGATCACCTTGGCGGTAACGCCTTTTACTTTTTCTTTCTTGAAACGTTTATCCACGGGTGAGTTGTCCTCAAACCACTGTGCGTTGGCGCTAATGGTTTCGGTGCGTTTGGTTGCTTCCAGATTTTTGAAGTTGACGTTCGACTCCCAGCTTCCCTTCAATCCAAGCGGATCGCCGTAGCTTTCGGTAAAGCCGTTCACAAAGTCGATTTGTGATTGAGTGTCGTGTACCCAAAGGATGGCGTAAGCGTCGAATAACTTTAGATCACCTTTTTGATAAAACTCGATTAGCTTCTCGATGACTGCTTTTTGTTGAGGCGTTTCAGCAACGGTGCCGGCTTTTTCCAACCAGTAGATAATGCGGGTGATGGCTTGTGAGTAGAGTCCGCCAACTTTCCAAACTTTTTCCACCAACTTACCGTTCACTTTCGCCAGGCGGCTGTTGTGCCCGTAAGCAATCGGTTTCGGATCGTTCGGATCTTTCATTTTGGAGTAGAAATCTTCCACCTCTTTCTGCGAAATGTCACCTTCGTAGTAGTTGTTGGCCGAGGTTTTGATCAGATCTTCACCATGCGCCTGATTTACCTTTTTCGGCATCACCGAAGGGTCGAAAATTACCGGAGAAATTTCTGTCAGAAAAGCGTCCACCGATTGTCCTTTGCGAACAGGCACTTTCGTCTGCGGCAATGCTTTTACCTGTTTGATAAAAAAATCTTTGGAGAAGCCGGGTGCAAATTTGTCTTCTCCGTAATGGTGGTGAATGCCGTTGGCAAACCATACCCGTTTCAGGTAAACGACGAACTGTTTGTAGTCGTTACTGGTTTTATCTCCTTTGTAGTTGAGGTAGATGGCCTCGAGCGTGCGGCGGATGGCCAGATTATAGCGGCAATTCTGATCGAACAAAATGTCGCGGCCCTCGTTGGCAGCCTGAGAGAGAAAATAGATCAGTTCTTTCTGTTTGATGCTCAGTTGTTCGAAACCGGGAACCTGATAGCGCAGGATCTGCAGGTCGGCAAACTGATCGACAATGTAGTTGAACTCTTTAGGCGGAGCGCTCTTCCCGGCAGCTTCGGCGCTGCCAGCACCCGCCGTTATCGACAATGCGGTCATAGTTAAAAAAATTGTTTTTTTCATAATTGAAAGTGAAACTTAATTTGGTTGCAAAGGTAATGGATTTTGGTCTCATGCAAATGAGGTACACGGAAAACACAGAATAAACTGAACTTCACAGCAAGCATTTTATCGATGTTTCTTAGAAACCAGAGCTACGCTCCTCATGGCGTTGTCTCCATAATTTTCTACCAAGAATACAGGGCTACCGCCCCTTTAGTAGCAAGCAGTTAATCTGTGTTTTTCTGTTGCTTTCGTGTATTCTGTGTGCTATCGTATTTTAGTTAACTCTCGTAATATCATCCCGTCCTTCGAAGAAGCGGATAATGTTTTGCGAAGCAAAGCGGGCAATCTCGTTGCGGGTGTCCACGGTGGCGGTGCCGTTGTGAGGAGCAAGCACTACGTTGTCCATTTCAAGCAAAGCGGGCGTAATTCGCGGCTCGAACTCGTAAACGTCCAATCCGGCGGCGGCAATCCAACCTTGTTGCAGTGCTTCCACCAGTGCTGCTTCGTCTATGACGGCTCCGCGGGCGGTGTTAACGATGATGGCCGTCCGTTTCATCATCAGCAATTGTTCGCGACCAACCAGATGACGGGTCTCGTCGGTGAGCGGAGTGTTGAGCGAAAGTACGTCGCAGGTAGAGATGAGGTCGTCAAGATCGAGACGGGTGGCCTTATAAGTTGCTTCCAGATCGGGCGACAGACGATGGCGGTTGTAATAAACGATGTGCATACCGCAGGCCAGTGCGCGTCGTGCCAGCGCCTGACCGATGCGTCCCATGCCGACGATACCCAGTGTTTTGCCAGTGAGCGACTGACCCAGGTTTTCCAGTACACCCCACTTCAGTCCTCCGGGAACGCGCACTTTTCGGTTGCATTCTGGAATACGACGCGCGGCGGCCAGCATCAGAGCAAGAGCCAGTTCTGCGGTCGGTTCTATCACCGGATCGGGGGTGTTGGTCACCACGATGCCCAGTTGTGCGGCATAGTCGATGTCGATATTGTTGTACCCCACGCCATAGTTGGAGATGATTTTGACCCGTTGCGAAGCAGCATCCAGCATTTCGCGATCGACGGGATAGACGAATGTGGGGATAAATGCATCGAAATCTGGTAGGAGAGCGATTAATTCATCGCGGGTAAAAGTTTCTTTTTCAGGGAATACAACCTCAAACTGCTTTTGCAGCTCAGCAAATCCTTCGGGCAGAAGGCGGGTAGAGAGTAGAACTCGTTTCATGTTAGTCGAATTAAATAAAACATCCGCAAAGATATTTTATTTTCATTGACATGAACCAGCAACGGCTAAAGTTTGATATAGATTTTCTTTCGATCAAGCCAGTAGGCTACCAACCAGCAGGAAAACATCCACCAGAGAGCAAACAGTAGCGATCCGATGTATCCGCCGGCATGGGCGAAAATGTTGTTGTATATTAAGGAATACAGCGGAGTATCACCGATTGGGATCAACCACATTAACGTTACACCAATTTCGCTTAGCACATAGATGGCAAGCGGATTTTTTCCGAAAACCTGAAAAAAATGACGGCCTTGTTTTATTTTTAGGAAATCAGTCCAATAGATAATTGCTGCCAGCAATATAAAGTCAAGCCCAACAGTCAGAACAGCATAAGAGCTCGTCCATAATTTTTTGTTGATAGGAAGAATATGGTTCCATGCATACGCAATTATGAGTAATCCCAAACCCACAAAAACAAACTCCGTGAGTGTTTGATGATTGTTGCCCTTCCTTTGAATGTACGATCCTGCTAAATAGCCGCAAATGACATTGAATAACGCGGGTAGCGTACTGAGAATACCTTCCGGATCGAATGGAAATCCTTCTCCGGTGTAGAGGTGATTTACTCCGAATATGAGAGAGTCGAAAGAAAGAACAGCATTTCCGGTTTTTGTATATTCCAGTCCGGGGGAGCCAAACCATACCAAAATCATCCAGTAAAATACTAATGCACCGATGCCTGTAGCCAATATTTTTTCTCTATTGAGGGAATACACCAGTAAGGCGACGATGCTATAGCAAAGTGCTATTCGTTGCAACACCCCCATGATGCGCGTATGGGATATAGGGGAAAGTACGATATGAGAATCAGAATTTAATGAAAAGAAGGGAAACCAGTACATGAGATAACCGACAAGAAAAATTAGGCAAGTCCGTTTGGCTATTTTCAACATTACGGTTTTCGTAGACAATGACTCCCAGCGTTTGTTTGCAAAACTAAGCGCATTGCCAACTGCAAAAAGAAACGAAGGAAATACCAGATCTGTGGGAGTAAAACCATGCCAATCTGCATGTTTTAAGAAACCAAAAGTAGTTTCTTCATTGCCGGGAGTGTTGACAATGATCATAAAACATATGGTCATCCCTCTGAAAATATCAAGCGCGGTGAACCTGTATTTCTCAGAAGTATGATTTTGCAGGTTATTCATGGGGATTTAACAAATGACAATTAAAGTCTGTAAAAGTAGTGGATTTCTGTGATATAATCTGACATTAATCTAAAATATTCTATATAATTAACTAAATATATAATTGAACTATTTGCTATTCGGAATGGAATAAAAACAAAAAAGGCGTTGTAAGGTGGTATTGCCTTCAACGCCTTCCTGTTTGTATAAAGGTAATTTAAATTTCGTAATCCACGCAGGCACGTGCATTGACCACTTCCCTCACAAAAGATTGTACAGCCTTGTGAAGCGGGTTTTCCTGATAACCGTCCAATGCTTCTTTGCTTGTAAGCTCGGAGTAGAGAGCGATGTCGTGGTCAGCAGGATTGCCTGTAAAATCGATGCCTACTTCCAGCTTAATCAATCCTTCGATTTGTCCGTTGAGTGCTTCCAGTTTTTCCTTTACCAGTTTTGCGTTGGTTGCTTTATCATTTCCGGCAGCCTCTTCTTTCAATTTCCAAAATACTAAATGTTTAACCATGTCTATGTGAATTTTATATGTTGAATTGTAATTACCTGCAAAGCTACCAAAATTCAGCGTGATGACAATAAATTTAGATTCAAAGGTGATGCTTTTGGGCATCTTTATTGTATTTGCGGGGTTGCCGCCGAAAATTTGTATCTTTGAACGCAAAATAATTTTTCGCATGAAGACAAAGAAAGAGATAGTTGAAAACTGGTTGGTTCGTTACACCAAAAGACAATTGGAAGATTTTGACCAATACATTTTGCTGACGAATTTCAACAATTATGTGGAGATGTTTGCAGAACGTTTCGGCGTTCCCGTCTATAACGAAGGAAATATGGTCAACGCTTCGGCCAATGGTATTACCATCATCAATTTCGGAATGGGTAGTCCCAATGCTGCGTTGATTATGGACTTACTTACAGCCATACAGCCTAAAGCCGTTCTTTTCCTTGGGAAATGTGGCGGCTTGAAAGATAAAAACCGTAATGGTGATTATATCCTTCCAATTGCAGCCATTCGCGGTGAAGGTACGTCAAATGATTATTTTCCTCCTGAAATTCCGGCTCTACCGGCATTTATGTTGCAGCGTGCCGTTTCTTCCAATATCCGTGACTTTGGTAAGGATTATTGGACTGGTACTGTTTATACGACCAACCGTCGCGTGTGGGAACATGATGAAGAATTCAAAGAATATCTGCACAATACCCGTGCTCAGGCCGTAGATATGGAAACTGCCACCTTGTTTTCTGTAGGTTTCTTCAATAGTATTCCTACAGGAGCGTTGTTGCTCGTTTCAGATATGCCGATGCGCCCGGATGGGGTAAAAACCGAGGCCAGCGATAATAATGTGACTGCGAATTTTGTGGAAGAGCATTTACGTATTGGAGTGAAAGCCTTGAGTTCGATCATGAATAACAGTAGTACAATCAAGCATTTGCGTTTCGAGTAATGGCTAAAAAATCAGATTCATACGAACAGATTCTCGACAAACTCAAGCGAAAGGAGTATGCCCCGGTGTACTACTTTATGGGAGAGGAACCTTACTACATTGATTTGCTCGCCGATTACATCGAAGAAAACGTGCTGGACGAGATGGAAAAATCGTTCAACCAAACAGTGCTGTATGGTAAAGATACTGATATTCGTACGGTGATTAATGCTGCCAAACGTTTCCCGATGGGATCGCAATATCAGGTGGTCATCGTCAAAGAGGCGCAGCAGTTGAAGGCGATCGACGAACTGTCGTTCTATCTGCAAAAACCGCTTGCATCCACCATTCTTGTATTTTGCCATAAATACGGTACGCTCGACAAACGGAAAAAGGTAACCTCGGAGATTGAAAAAAACGGGGTGTTGTTTGTTTCTGAGAAGTTGCGCGACTACCAGATTCCGCCCTGGATTGTAAAATATCTGGCCGATCGGAAGGTGAAAATCTCCGAGAAGGCGGCTCTTATGCTCACCGAATTTCTGGGAACCGATTTGAGCAAGGTGGCCAACGAGCTCGACAAACTCCTTATTACCAAACCTGCTTCCGAACCCACGATCACTCCAGAGCTGATTGAGAAGAACATTGGCATCAGTAAGGATTTTAATAACTTCGAATTGCAAAGTGCCATCGTGGCCGGCGACGTGTTGAAAGTGAATCGCATTGTCCGCTATTTTGCCGATAATCCCAAGAATAATCCGATTATTGTCACCCTCTCCGTTCTGTTCAATTTTTTCAGCAACCTGATGGTGTATCACTATTTGCAGGACAAAAGTCAGGCAAATGTGGCTCGTGAATTGGGCGTTAATCCCTATTTTGTGAAGGATTTTCAGGCGGCAGCCAAACGCTTCTCAGCAGCCAAAACACTGCGGATTATTGCCTGGTTGCGCGAATGTGATGCCCACTCCAAAGGAATCGAGAATGTGTCGACTGATGCGGGAGATCTCCTGAAAGAATTAGTCTATAAAATGTTACATTAAATAATGAAGAAGCTTATCCGGTTCGTGCTGAACCATATTCCCCGAAAGTATCTGCAACTTTTCGCTCATGTGGCTGTAAGAGCCAGTTCCGTTTTCTATGTGGGTAGTAAATATGAATGCCCGGTGTGTCATCACCGTTTCCGCAAATTGTTGCCTTATGGCTATGTCAATTCCCGTGAAAATGCGCTTTGCCCTTCGTGCTTGTCGTTGGAACGGCACCGTCAGATTTGGCTCTTTTTGCAGGCCAAAACCGAATTTTTTACCAAACAGAGCGTGATGTTGCACATTGCTCCCGAATACTGTTTTATCAAACGTTTTGGTGCTATGTCGAATATCGATTACTATTCGGCTGATTTGGAATCGCCGTTGGCACGTGTCAAGATGGATATTCAGTCTATTCCGTTCGAAGAAAATAAATTTGATGTTATCTTTTGCAACCACATCCTCGAACACGTGGACGATGATTTGCTGGCCATGCGAGAACTCTATCGCGTGATGAAACCCGGCGGATGGGGCATCGTTCAGTCTCCGGTCAATCTGGATCGTGCCGTGACTTACGAAGATAAAACGATCACTGCGCCCGAAGAACGCTTGAAACACTTCGGACAGAAAGATCACGTGCGTGAGTATGGTCGCGATTATGCCGACCGGATGCGCTCTGTTGGTTTTAAGGTGGAAGAGGTCAATTTGCCGGAATATGTTTCCGACGATAAAATCCTCTATCATGCGCTTACTCCAAGCGTTGAGGCTGCCAAAGACACCATCATTTATTACGTAAGTAAATAATCAATCCAGAATTTATAATGATTTTCAAGAATATCAGAGCTGTTCTGACATTAGCATTAGCTTTCCTGATTTCGCTTTCGGTTTATTCGGAAGTAGTTCCTAAACGTGAGTTTCGTGGTGTGTGGATCCACACGGTCGGCAACTGGAAATATCGCACTATGAAAGCAGAAGCCATTCAGAAAGAGTGGACAAATATGCTCGACAGTTTTCAGAAGGCTGGTATGAATGCCGTTATCTTTCAGGTTCGTCCGCAGGCCGACGCGTTTTATGAGTCCAAACTGGAACCCTGGAGTCGTTATCTGACCGGCGAACAGGGCAAAGCGCCTAATCCGATGTGGGATCCGCTTGCCTTTATGATTGAGGAGTGTCACAAACGTGGTATGCAGCTCCATGCGTGGCTGAATCCTTACCGTGTAACCAGCAGTGAGTCGGAAGTGTTATCGAAGATGAACAAGAAACACTCGAAACTCTTTATCCATTACGGAAAGCAGTTGTATTTCGATCCGGGTCAGCCCGAATCGCGTAAGATTGTCAACAAGGTGGTGGAAGATATCGTGGAACGTTATGATGTTGACGGTATTCATTTTGACGACTATTTCTACCCGTATCCTATCAAAGGCGAAGAGTTCAATGATGCAAAATCGTTCAAAAAATACGCAAAAAAGCAAGGCTTTGGAAAAGACGATCGTGCTAACTGGCGCAGGAATAATGTAGACCAGCTTATTAAAGAGGTGAACGAAACCGTGCATCACGAAAAACCCTGGGTGGTGTTTGGCGTGAGTCCGTTTGGTATTTGGCGTAATGTGGGTAGCACTCCTGACGGTAGCAAAACAAATGGCCTTTCCAATTATGACGATCTGTATGCCGATGTGTTGCTTTGGCAGAAAAATCATTGGGTCGATTATGTGGCTCCACAGCTTTACTGGAAAATTGGTCACAAGGCGGCTGATTATGCAACGCTGGTTGACTGGTGGAGCAAGAATAGCTATGGAACCAACGTCTATGTTGGTCAAAGCATCACCACTTTCAACGAAAAAGATTTGAAAGATCCGAATAAGACGCAGTTCGCCGAAAAAATGCGATTGACACGTGAAACTCCCAATATTCAGGGGAATATCTGGTGGTCGGGCTATCAGATGCGCGAAAATCCTTTCGGATCGCTCGATACGCTGGCGCAACACTATCAACGCATTCCGTCCTTGATTCCGGTATATCCTGCGATGGAAAAAGTGACTCCGGCTCCTATATCGGGTCTGCGATTTACGATCGATAATTGCAAGCTGAAAGTGATTTGGCAAGGTGCTCAGGCGAAAAAAGAGTTAGAGCAATCGGCCTATTACTGTATTTACCGTTTTGGCTTGGATGAAAATATCGATTTGAACAACGGAGCAAAGATTGTGAAGATTGTGCGTGATCCGTACTACATTGTTCCCGATCCGAAGGAAAAGGCGAAATATGTCATTACCTCTCTCAATCGACTGCATCAAGAGAGCGCAGCATCAGAGCCTGTTTATGTAGGAGAATAAATAAAATTTCAGGATTTAGGATTCCAAAATTTCAAAAGAGAGCCGACTAAGGATTGAACTTAGTCGGCTCTCTTTTTATTCTGCAATACTTTCTATATTTCCATCCTTAAATGCTGTCGTGATGCGATCGCCGGATTGCACATTAGCAACGCTGGTTACCCGTTTCCCGTTGGCATAAGTCATGGTATACCCTTTTTCGAGGATGGTTAGTGGATTAATGTATTTCAATTGCAGCTCTTTTTGTTCGAGTCGGTGTTGTTGTTCCTTGATTATGCGGTTAGCCAGTCCGGAGAGAGGTTGACTGTAGCCGGATAATTTCTGATTTTGAGTGACGATAATTGCTTTCGAAGCCTGTTTTAGTTGTAGCTTGTAGCGTTCCAACAGCATTTTATGTTCAGTAGTTCTCCCGAGCAAAAGCTGTGGCAATTTGCGTGTGAGCTCTTTCAAACGATTGGAATGCTTTTCGCTGATCTCATTAACGAACTGAACCAGATTTTCTTGTTGTTCTTCCAGTAAACCGAAAGCTTCCTGCATTCGGTTAATCAGAAATTCAGCAACGGCTGTGGGCGTTTTCAAACAAGCATACGCTACCATATCGAGAATGGTATTGTCACGTTGATGCCCGATGCCGGTCAGAACAGGCAAAGGGAACTGCGCTGTGTGTGCTGCCAGCGAATAGCGGTCAAAACAGCTTAGATCAGCCGAGGCGCCACCTCCCCTGATAATCACCACCGCATCAAATTTATCGATGTGCTGATAGACGTTGTCCAACGCTTCTATTAACGATTGTTCGGAGCGATCTCCCTGCATGATGGCCGGAAAAAGGTGCGGATAAAACTGAAAACCAAAGCTATTGCCCTGCAATTGGTCGAGAAAATCTCCATATCCGGCGGCGGTTGCCGAAGATATTACAGCAATGCGCTGGGGAGCAACAGCTAATTCCATCTCTTTATTCATATCGGCAATGCCTTCTTCCTGTAGCTGATTGATGATTTGTTGGCGTCGGAGAGCAACTTCACCAAGTGTATAGGTTGGATCAATGTCAGAGATGTTGAGACTTAATCCGTAAAGTTCGTGGTATTCTACCGTGCAAGCAATCAGAATTTTTACGCCGGCGTGTAGCTGTTCTCCGGTGGCTGATTCAAAGTAGGGTTTCAGCATTCGGTAAGTAAACGACCAGATGGTAGCTTTATTTCGTACCGTAATACGGTCGCTTTTTGCGTCTTTCTCGATTAGTTCGAGGTAACAATGTCCGTTTGCATTTTCGCGTATCTCGCTGATCTCGGCTTTTACCCATAATGGCTGAGAAAATGAAACGGCAATCGCATCTTTGATCCGTTCATTCAGTTCATATAGCGTGCAGGCTTCGGGCATTTTAGAATAAAGATAAAAGAATAAAGAGTAAAGACTTCAGAGACGGCGGTCTTTGTTCTTTACTCTTTGTCCTATGTTCTGGATTTAATATACTTTCTCGGCTACGCGTTTAACGCTTTGTGTGGCCATCATTGTATAAAAGTGGATGCTGGGTACTCCGTGTAGTTTTAAGTCCTGAGCCTGCATTGTACACCATTCTACGCCTGCTTCGAGCGCTTCGGCATCAGTTTTGCATTTGGCCAGTTCGGTGGCTAAAGGTTCAGGAATGTCCACGTGGAAAATTTTTGGCAAAACAGTCAACTGATTCATTAGAGTTATCGGTTTTAAGCCCGGAATGATAGGCACTGTGATTCCTTCTTTACGGCAACGTTCCACGAATGCATAATACTTTTCATTGTCGAAAAACATTTGGGTAACCACATATTCAGCTCCCAAACGCACCTTTTCTTTCAGCCAGTGGATGTCAGAGTCCAGGTTGGGTGCCTCGTCATGCTTTTCAGGGTAACCTGCAACGCCGTATGAGAAGGTTGAAACCGGTTGTTTGATGATTGATCCGTCCATGAACTTTCCGCTGTTGAAATCGTTGATTTGCTGTTGCAGATCGATTGCATGGGCGTGTCCTTCTTCGCCCGGAATAAAAGCTTTGTCGTGTTTGGCTTTGTCGCCGCGCAGAACCAGTAGGTCAGTAATCCCCAGAAATTGAAGGTCGATCAATGCATATTCGGTTTCGCTTTTTGAAAAACCGCTGCAAATAATGTGGGGGACAACATTGACTTTGTATTTGTTTTGAATAGCCGCTGCAATGGCTACTGTGCCGGGACGATGCCGTTCGGCAACACGCTGAAAAAGATTTGGACCGGTCTCTTTGTATACGATTTCGCTCCGGTGTGTGGTGATGTTTATATATTTTGGATCGAAAGGTCGCAGTAAATCAATGGTTTTGTAAACTAAATCGATACTATTTCCTTTGAGTGGTGGCAGGATTTCGAACGAAAATGCAGTCGTTTTACTGTTGTTTATCAGGTCGATAACTCTCATAGATAAAAAAATATGTAATGCAGTTATGTGTCAGACGAATAACACTGCAAGTTACACATTTTTCGACTATCAGTCAAATTCTGCGAGGCCTATTTTATGCCGGATGCACCAGTTAATTCAACGTTCACTTCGCCAATCTTGAGTTTTGAAGTGACTTTAACCGGTATTTTGGCAGAATCGAGGCTCATCCAAATCGAAATTTTCTCATTTCCTTTGAAAATGGTTCCGGGGACAGTGCTTGCTGCAAACTTTGCGCACATGTATGACTTGTTGTTGTTGTCTTTGCAGGTCTCGTTTCCTACATACTGAATTTCAATCGGATATATTTTTCCGTTTATGATGGTATTTACACGGATTTTTTGATTGAGTTTTAGCTTGGAAAAATCATATTCGCGCATGTAGTAGGCGGCCGACAACATGTCGAAATATCCGTCAGCCTTTTCTATTTTACCGGCATTTTTAGTTTTTCCTTCGTTTACAGAAATGTTATAATCGATGGTATTGGCCGAGTCGTTGAAACGATAGTGTTCCTGAGCAGAATAGGATCCTTCAACTGCATTGCGTCTCGCTTCAATTGGCAATAACGTATTTTTGAATATGGTTGATTCAAAATTTTCACGAACTTTAAAAAAGAGGTCGTACCGTTTGAAACTTATTCCGTTTGCTTTGATGGTCAGAAAATTTGGATTTTCGTTTGGTAATACTTTGAGTGTAATGCTGGCTGCCGGTAGCCAGAGGACTCCCCAGTGGTAATAAGCCTTATACGTTAATACTTCTCCCGGTGCGAAAGATTTCTGGGAAAAGGCTGTGTTTGCAAATGTGATGAAAAAGCACAGAAGAATGAGTTTGCTGAAGAATGAATATCGTGGCATCGTGTGTGACATAATACAATTAAATTGATGCAAAGATAACGGAATAAACGTGCGAATGTTGCATTCGGGAGAGTTTCCTTTGTTTTGCCGTGAAGTTTTATATGAAGCGTCTAAGATGTGTTATAATACGGGTGTATTTAAAAAAAGAAAGGGTTGTCTCCCGACAACCACAATCAATTATTAACCTTAAATCTAATACCATGAAAAACACAGTGCAAAGATAAGCGTAAAACGGTTGGTAAACCAAATTTTTTGCACTTTTTTTGTATTGATTAATAGACTTTTAATGGAAGATGAATTGGTCGATTGTTTAAGTCGTTGATATGTAGTGTGTTTGGTGTTTTGGGGAAGGAGAGGGAGATTGTGCTTTTTAGTAAGTATTTAAAAAAGAAAGGGTTGTCTCCCGACAACCACAATCAATTATTAACCTTAAAATCTAATACCATGAAAAACACAGTGCAAAGGTAATGGATTTTGAACTGGTCAACCAAAATAATTTATATAAATTAATTGATTTTAATTTTCATTTATGTTTTGGATTTCTTGTATTTTGCGTAATGAGCAGATATTTAGTGGGATATTGTGTTTTGTGCTCGTGAGGTAGTGGTATACCAATTTGAGTTTGTTTAAAAAAGAAAAGGGTTGTCTCCCGACAACCACAATCCTCATTAACCTTAAATCTAATACCATGAAAAACACAGTGCAAAGGTAAGGAGTGGAAAGCACTGTCTCCAAATAATTTGAGGTTTTTTCAAATTAATTTATGTATATTTATGCCAAATAAAAAAGAGTAAAGAATTTGATCTCTTTACTCTCTTGTTTTTTATTGGAAAGCCAATTTGGCTTGTGGAATAAAATCGAATTTAAAATAGAAAGGGTTGTCTCCCGACAACCACAATCCTTGTTAACCTTAAATCTAATACCATGAAAAACACAATGCAAAGGTACAGTGTATTTTTACGTTTTCCAAGTGGTATGAACAAGAACTGTTGGTTATTAACGTAATTTATAGTGAATAAATTTTCTTAACAGATTTATATCGTTGATAATCAGTGGTATTTTGGTTATTCAACATATAGAACAAGTCCCTTTAAATATTCACCTTCAGCATGATATATGTTGATAGGGTGATCCGCCGGCTGGGTTAACTGATGCAGAATTCTTACATTTCGGCCGGATTGTGCAGCGGCTGAAAAGACGGCCAGCCTGAATTGTTCCTTTGAAACAACCTGTGAACAGGAGAATGTAAACAGAATTCCGTTAGGTTTGATCTGTTCAAATGCTTTCGCATTTAGTTTTCTATAACCCTGTAATGCGTTGCTCAGAACATTCTTGTGTTTTGCGAAAGCCGGTGGATCTAATATGATGAGATCGTATTTGTCTTTTGCCTGTTCGAGAAACTTGAAAGCATCCTCGGCATAGGCTTCATGTCTTGTCTCGTCGGGGAAATTCAGTGCTACATTTTTGTTGGTGAGTTCTATTGCTTTTGCAGAACTGTCAACCGAATGAACAAGCTGTGCTCCCCCTCTCAGAGCATAGAATGAAAAGCCGCCGGTGTAACAAAACATATTGAGAACAGAACGTCCTTTAGCATATTTTTCAAGTAAAAGACGGTTTTCGCGTTGATCCACGAAAAAACCTGTTTTTTGGCCGCGTAACCAGTCTGCATGAAACCGAAGTCCATGTTCCATAGCAATGCAATCGGTTTCCTGACCCACCAAATAGGTGTTTTCTGGAGTTACGTCTGCTTTGAATGGTAAAGTTCCTTCTGATTTGTAATAAACATTTTCAAGGCCTTTTACGGTTTGCATTAATGCGGAAGCAATGGTGTGACGAACATTGTGTATCGCAACGGTATGCGCCTGTACAACAGCTGTCGTGTCGTATACATCGATCACAAGTCCCGGAAGATTATCCCCTTCGCCATGTACAAGCCGGTATGTCGTGTTTTGTGGGTTCTGAGCCAGTCCGAGCGTTACTCTTATGTTGTAAGCGTTCTGAATTTTTGCCAGCCAGAACTGATCGTTAATTTCCAAGGGTTTGAAGGACAGAATACGAACAGAAATACTTCCGATTTGGTAGTAGCCTATTGCAATCCATTGTTGTTGTGCGGTGTAAATTTCTACAATGTCACCTTCCTGCGGATTTCCTTCTATGCGATGAATAGCTCCGGAAAAAATCCAGGGGTGAAAACGTAAAAGAGCTTCTTCTTTTCCTCTTTTTAGCGTTATTTTCGGTAAAATCATACGTCTTGTTTGAGTTTTTGGTAAATTTGGTGGCAGGCCCAGGCATCGGTAGCTGCGTATAGTTGTTGTGCCGGAGTTAATTCCGATGCCTCCCAGTTTGATAAGCGTTGGGATTTAGATATACGTTTGCCAAAAAGAATGGCGTAGATCTTTTGCAGGCTCTGATCTTTTATGCCATATTCATGCACAACATTCTGCAGATCGACAAAACTGTCTGGGTAAATATGTGCGCGTTTGCTTAATGCTTTGAAATCGTCACGAAGGGAAAGTCCGACCTTTTTTACATCAATGTTATTCAGAAGCTCCACTAAAACCTGCGGAAAACCAATTTCATTCAGGCGGATCAAAAAGCAAATTTCATCGGTTGATAGCTGTAAGAGAGCGACCTTGTGGCTTTGTCCCCGTGAAAATGAAGGTTTGGTTTCTGTATCAAAGCCAATAAGTTTGTGTTCTGATAAGTACGCTATAGCATACTCCAGTTCTTCAACAGAATGCACTACAATTATTTTGCCATCAAAGGCGGCTGTAGGCAGTCCTGCTATAGATTCTTTGCTTATTGATGCTTGATAAGTCATTATTTGGTTTCTGTTCAAAAAGGTTACTCTCTGCGTTGATATTTTAGAAATGGAATATCACGCTCATCGTCCGCAGGAGTTGAGGTTGTGTCAATATCTTCTTCGTTATTGTCGTTGTAAAAAGCCTGGTGCAATGGACGCATGGCGTTTAACAGCTTGCGTCCCCAATGATCTTTGAATGCCGAAAGACAATATGTTAAGGCATCCTGCATGGCTTCGTCGCTCCCGATCTGACAATTATACAGAAAATCTTTGAGTTCCTGATAAATGTCAGCTAAATCTTCCGAAATTGTCGCCGCAATCGGTGTGTCGGAGTATTGCATGTCTGGGTGAAATACTTCCAGATAGTTATCATCCATTCCCATCAGTGATGCAATATTCCCCCTTACAAGTTCATAGTCTGTTTCTGTCACGATGCGTTCGGGTTCTGCTTCGTAATTATCGCTATTGAAGGGCAATAGGGATGTTTTCAGATAGACAAGCGGCAGGTATTTTATAGCGCGGTTTAGAAATTGTTTCTTGTCGATTTCAGGAAGTTGTTCTAAAAACAGACAAAATTCAGCAGCTACAGTTATAAATTCCAGGTTTTCTTTTGAATGTAAGGATGATGACATACAACGCAGTAACAAAATTTGTTTGCAAAATTACAAAAATTGTTGCTATCAAGCGCATGTTTCTTTTCAAATTTACAAATGAAGGTGGTAACTTTGTCATTTTGAAACACAGGGAGGCTTTAATCTCAATGTTTGGGGAGTATCTGTGTGTTAAGTATGTTTTATTTTGAAGCAATGTTACCACTGAATTTACCGTTATATTCGTTTCGTTTTAAGGAAAAAGATGGCAAACGTCTTGTTTTTGATCGTTTACGCAAGAAATATGTGATGCTAACTCCGGAGGAATGGGTTCGTCAGAACGTTATCGAATTTTTGGTAAACGAAAAAGGTTTTCCTGCTGCAAGGATTGGAAATGAAATTTCGTTGCGCCAAAACGGTTTGATCAGAAGGTGTGATTCGGTGGTGTATGACACTTTTGGAATGCCTTTGCTTATTGCAGAATACAAAGCGCCTGCAGTTGAAATAACGCAGAGTGTATTTGATCAGATAGCGCGTTACGTTTGGGAACTGAAGGTCGAATATCTGTTGGTGAGTAACGGGATGAAGCATTTTTGTTGTCATTTGGACTACGAATCGATGCAAATGAGTTATTTGAGAGAAATCCCTGTTTATAAGGATATTTGTTGTATTGACTAAAACTGCGAAATTATGAATGTCGAAATAATTACGATTGGAGATGAATTGCTTTTGGGTCAGGTTGTCGATACTAATTCGGCATGGATGGGGGCGGAGCTCGCAAAAGAAGGATTTAGGGTAAGGGGTATTACATCTATTGGTGATGACGCCGATGAAATTAAAGACACAATCGGAAGATTGTTGGAGAAAACGGACATTGTCTTGGTAACAGGCGGATTAGGTCCCACCAAAGATGATATTACCTTGCGAACATTGTGTGAGTTCTTTGAAACGAAAATGGTGTTTAGCGAAAGAATTTATAAAAATATTGAAGCCTTCCTAGCCGGACGCCCCGGAGCAATGAATGAGCTGAACCGAATGCAGGCAATGGTTCCTGAAAAGGCAACCGTGATTTCCAACACTGTCGGCACAGCACCCATCACGTGGTTTGAACGGGACGGTAAAATACTGGTTTCGATGCCGGGTGTGCCGGTGGAAATGAAAACGGTGATGAATAACGAGATTATTCCACGCTTGAAACAATATTTCAGGGTACCTTCAATACAACATCGCCATATAATTGTGGGTGGTTATTCTGAGTCAGCGCTGGCTATTAAACTTGAGGAGTGGGAAAATAACCTGCCTGATTTTGTCAAACTCGCGTATTTGCCTCAAATAGGATTGATGCGTCTCCGGCTGACAGCTTCAATGAATGATCCGCAGGAATTGTCGCGTGTGCTGGATGCGCAAATAGAGAAAGTAAAACCTATTCTGGGTGATGCAATTCTTGCACTTGAAGATATTACTCCGGAGGTGGTTGTGGGAAACTTGTTGCGACAGAAGAAAATGACCATGGCTACTGCTGAAAGTTGTACCGGTGGAAATATAGCGCACTTAATCACTTCGGTTTCGGGTAGCTCCGATTATTATAAAGGTAGCGTTGTTGCTTATGCAAATGAAATAAAACATAACATTCTGGGCGTGTCTGAGTCGGATTTGAATACCTACGGAGCTGTGAGCCAACAGGTGGTAGAACAGATGGTGCGTGGCGTACAATCGAGATTCAAGACGGATGTTGCAGTGGCTACTTCTGGAGTTGCCGGCCCGAACGGAGGAACTCCGGAAAAACCCGTTGGAATGGTTTGGATTGCTGTAGCTGTTCGTGATAAGGTAGTGAGCGAGTGTTTTCAGTTTGGAAAACTCAGAGACAGAAATATTACCCGCGCCACCATAGAAGCTTTGGTTTTGCTGAAAAAAGAGCTTGAGAAATAAAAAGGACAATTAATGAGGCGTATTTAATTGTGCTGCAATATTTTTTGCCCATTCTTCAATTACATCCCATTCTCTGAAATCTCCGACCGGAGCCTTAATTTTGCTGATAATGAAGCGTTCAACAACGTTCATTTTGTCGAGGCTAAGCTGACCGTGAAACAAAGCTATATCGTGCGGCTTAATTGCCGACATCACCAATTGAAGGGTGGGGGGGTACTTCCATCCTTTCATTATTTCTACAGGATTTCCTTTGCCTGTCGGACCACTCGAAAATAGCCAGACATCCTTGTCCGCGAGTTCGTGTTTGTTTTTTCGCAGGAATTTTATTGCGGGGCGGTGCCATTGACCGAAATAGACCGCACAGCCCATCACTATCGCCTGATATGGTTCCAGTGAGGCGGTGTCGTATACGGGAAGCACATCAACCAATAAACCACTTTGGCTAAGAATTAATCCGATTCTTTCTGCAATTTCTTCAGTAGCCCCGTATTTAGAGGCATAAGCAACTAAAACTTTTTTTTGCATGACGGTTCAGGTAACAAGGAACTGTGTTAGTGTATTTGTTGGTCGAGACAAATATACATAAAATATATCGCAAAATATGTTACAAGTTGTTTTCTGTGAGAGGGCTTTTGTGTGGAGTGTTCAGGTCGATGTTCATACGGATGCGCCATTCGGAAGGGTAAAGATTGTTGGCTCTGTTACCCAGGTTTTTAACCCATCCTAATGGTGTATTGTTGTAGGCAATTACAACATATCCCTTTGGAGAATCAGGGAGCATGATTGCTTCCCTCCTGAGGTAAGATATGGCCGTTTGCCAATCTACGTTGGCGACCGCAAGGTTGTTTCTGGCCAAAACTTTCGAAAGAGCCAATGCCGTGTGAGGAATGAAATCAGCTCCTTTTTGTTCGCCCATTTGTATTCCGGCAAACAAAGGATTCAGATGGGTATTTATTGCAGTGACAATCTCTTCAAATTGTTTTTGGTACGCAAATATTCCGTTTTTACCCAGTCGGAATATCCAGTTGTCTCCGCTAAGATAAGAAACGAAAGCATCACGTTTCAATAAAGATTGCCTGTTTTTAGCGTCGTTGTTTTTGCTTTTTCTGAAAGAGGTTGCAGAGGAAGATGTTTTCTGCAAAACAGCAATGAAAAATCCTTCGCTTTGTGTCTTATGCGGATAAAAATGATAGCCGGATTCACTTTGGGTAATGCCCCATGCTTCATCCACGTTGACCGGAAGAACTTTTGCCCCAAGGGTTTCTACAATCCAGTCGATATTATTTTCATCTTCGCTTCTGTTGTAAGTGCAGGTGCTGTAAACCAAAATACCGTCTTCTTTCAGGGATGGCCATACATCGTTGATGATGGATTGCTGTCGTGTGGCGCAAAGCTCTACATTGGCAGGTGACCACTCGTTGATCGAAGCCGGATCTTTGCGAAACATGCCTTCTCCCGAACAGGGAACATCGGTAACAATGACGTCGAAGAGCGATTGAAGTTTACTAAAATCAGCTGCAGAATTGTTTGTGACTGCTACATTGGGGTTGCCCCATTTTTGCATGTTTTCGGCCAGAATATTTGCTCGTTGACGTACAGTTTCGTTCGAGATCAGGAAACTTCCTTCTGGCAACAGATTAGATAAGTGAGTTGATTTGCCTCCGGGTGCGGCACAGAGGTCAAGCGCATGAACCGGTTGGTGAACGTGTTGTTTGATAGCCTGTTCCAAAAACATCGACCCGGCTTCCTGAACATAATAAGTTCCGGCGTGAAGCAAGGGATCGGCGGTAAAGAGCGGGCGTTCGGGCAGGTAATAACCGGTTGAACACCAGGAAACTTTCTCGTAGGAGAGTTTCTGGTTTATCTTATCGTTCAGGCGAATGCTTACAGGCGCGTCACTTTGCAAGGCCTCTTCAAATGCTTCCCACTCTGTACCTAAAAGATCTTTGGTTTGTTCTATAAATGGCAGTGGAAATGTAAGCATCGCAGAATACAAAGGTTATGTTTGAAATGAAAATGAAATTATTTTTTTACCTCAACACCAAGGTTTTGTTCGATATACATTGTGAGAATATCGATGGCGATTTCGTTGTCGCCTCCCTGCGGAACAATGAGGTCTGCAAATCGTTTGGTCGGTTCGATAAATTGCAGATGCATTGGTTTTACGGTGGTTTGATAACGTTCCATCACTGTTGTGGCAGAACGTCCGCGTTCCAGAATATCGCGGTTGATGACACGAATGAGGCGATCGTCGGGATCAGTATCCACAAATACTTTCAGATCCATCAGGTCACGCAATTCAGGATGAGTGAGCACCAGAATGCCTTCAATGATTACAACGTCGCGGGGAGAAATGGAGACGGTTTCTTCCGCTCTTGTACACGTAAGATATGAGTAAATAGGCTGTTCTATGGAATTGCCTTTTTTGAGTTCTTTTACATGATCAACAAGCAAATCGAACTCAATGGAATTCGGATGGTCGAAGTTAATGTCAAAACGTTCTTCGAGAGGGATATGTGAACTGTCTCTATAATATGAGTCCTGAGGTAAAACAACCACCTCATCGGCCGGAAGACGGTCGATAATTTTACGAACTACTGTGGTTTTTCCGGAGCCTGTACCCCCTGCTATGCCGATTACTAACATCTTATGCTTGATTTTTCTGTTTATGATTTGCGGCTACAAAAGTAGAACTTTTCAAAGACAATGGCAACCTGTTCGTTTTGCCCTTCCTGCATACTTTTGTTCTATTCTTCGCTTTTAATCACATATACCTGTCCGGCTTCGTATCGCGTAACTTTAATCGCAGTGCCTTGTTCTATAAAACCATGTTCGGAAACAGCGTCATAAAAATTGCTTTCAACCATGACTTTACCTGAAGGGCGCAAAACAGTTGCTGCAATGCCAATTTTGCCGACTATTTGCTGGGGTTCGGTGGGAACACCCACAAATCCCTGAGCGATTTCCTGCTCTGCTTCGAGTGCTACTCTTCTGAAAATACCTTTTTGGCCAATTTTGTTGGAGAGATAAATGGAGAGGCCGAATGCGACAGCAATGCTGATAAGAACCGTAAACAGTGCGATGGCGATTTCTCCACCGGGCACTCTGCTGAAATCGAGGTTGATGTTGTCTATCATACTTAAAGTTAATCCGCAAATTATTAATATGATGCCCGAAATGCCTGCAATGCCGAATCCGGAGGGTTTGTAAACTTTCAAATCATAATCTTTGATCCCCATTTGTTTGGAGATAATGTCATCGACCGATTCGGCTTTCCCCTCGCAATAACGGTTTTTAATGGCTTCGTTGGTGGTGAAAGTCAGTGTTCGTCCTGAATCGACCACATTGGGAATAATAATCCGGTTGTCGACCATGGCCTCTGCAATGTGCGGGTCGCGTTTCCATCGGATAATAGTATCCTTTCCGGTTATAATCGTATCTTTTCCGTGAGCTTCGGCGGTAGAGCGTATGGTGGCGCGCATGTACGACTGGTATTTATCGGGTAATTGTCCTCCGGTTTGGTCCACAACAGTTGCCGCACCGAAACTTGCGCCTGTCCGCATGTATATTTTGTCGCAGGCTATGGCAATTAATGCACCGGCAGAAGCTGCGTTGTTGTCTATAAATGCAATGACGGGAATTTTGCTGTTTAGTATACGCGTACGCATTGAATCGGCGTAAACTACTTCGCCACCGTAAGTATTGAGGCGTATTACAATTACTTTGGCTCCTGATTTATTGGCTTCCGCAAATCCTTTCTTCAGATAAAGCCAGGTGGTGGCGCCGATGTCTTTTCGGATATCAATCTGATAGATTAACGGTTTGGTCTCTCCTTTTGCTAAAAGCAATGTGTAGCAAAAGGTTAACAATATCATCATGACTTTACGCATGCAGTAATGTTTTTGAGTAATTGATTGAGCAATAATGGTATTTCTGATTTGATGAGAAATGTATACAAAAATACGTTATTTCTGCTATTTTCCTGTGGATCGCCTAAAAATCACCTCTAATAGCAATAAAAATGTGTACCTTTGCAAAAACTTTATCAATAAAGCCTCTGTGCCGGAGGGGAATCTGTGATATGGAATACGCTAAAAGACAAACATTGATACTACCAGAATACGGTCGCAACATTCAGCGAATGGTGCAACACGCCGTCAACATTGAAGACCCCAAGGAGAGAGCGCGCTGTGCTCAGACTATTATTTCGATAATGGGAAATTTGTTTCCTTATTTACGGGACATCAACAACTTTAAGCATAAATTGTGGGATCACCTTGCAATAATGTCTGATTTTAAGTTGGATATTGACTATCCTTGTGAAGTGCTGAAAAAGGAAAACCTTTACACGCATCCCGATAAAATTCCGTTTACCAGTAAAACGATGCGTTATCCCCATTACGGTCGCGTTTTACAACAGATGATCGAGAAGGCGGTCGATTATCCGGAAGGTGAACAAAAAGATCAGCTTCTATTATTGATTGCCAACCATATGAAAAAATGCTACCTGACGTGGAACAAAGAGGTGGTGGAAGACCGGAAAATATTTGATGACCTTAGGGAACTGTCGAGGGGACGGCTCAATATTAATCCGGATTTTCTTAAGTTGATGGAGTCCAAGGAAATTCTCAACAAAAAGAATAAGCCCAACAATCAAAACAAAAAAGCGACCAAATAGGTCGCTTTTTTGTTTTAATACAAGGAGTCTGAGACTGAAAATGAATCTTGAAATGAGGCCGGAGAACCAAACATTGTGATTCTGCTTGTGTAGAGGGAATGCCTTCTTGGGATAATAGGCAGATATTTCAGCTTAATGTTATCATTCTTTGCCTGCGGCAGGCCTTACTTTTTGACGCAAAAAGTAAGCAAAAACAGTGACGGAAAGAACTCGTTCGTTCGGCCATGAAACATTTACTTTTTAACAAACTTCTGTAGTTGGCCTACTCACTCAAACAGCTTTCCGTCGGTTTGGTATTTTTGTTTATCCTTCGGATCTGGTTTTATTACTGATTTTAAAAACAATTCTGTTCTATTCTTATGTATCTTGCTCGTGCAGATTGGGGTGGCATTGTCCGGTGAGCCAAAAAACAAGTGAAGCGACGCAAAAATCGTCCTTGTTTGAAGTTATTGACGTTAGGAGATAACAAGTTTGGACGATTTTCGTCGATGAACGCCAGTTTTTGGAGCGAAGTGGGCATAGCCTTGAATTTTTTGTTTACTTTTTGTTTCAAGACAAAAAGTAAAAGAAGATATGGAACTTAGCTCTTATGTAAAAAAACAATGTAATAAATATACTGTCAGTGTTTTATGCATGAGATTGCTCGCTGATAAGTTATTTTAAGCTTGAGAAAGTTGAACAACTTAATCAATATAATCTCTGTTATACTGAATTTCTTTCAGGGTAAATTTTCCGTAAACGAATTTTCCATCGGGATAATGCCACACCGCGTCGCCTTTCGAAATAAGATTGTACCCATTGATGTTTTTGTATTCAGTTACCGGGGTGGAGAATGGAAACTCTTTCATATAAGCTATTGCAGTGCGGTCATTGGATGTGAAATTTACCAACTGTCCTTCTGTATTGAAATAGAGTATGGCGGAAATGGAGATGTTCTCGTTGGTGAATATGGCTTTTGTCATGGAGTCGTTGATTGGCTGCCATTCAATTCTTGTGTCAATCAATGAGGCCGGAGCCAGAAGGCACATGTCGTTAAAGAGTGTAACGGTTTCGGTTTGGTCCATTACCGGACCGGATTTTCGGATAACAGGAAAGAGGCCGAATAGCCTTATATCCATGCGGGCTTTCGCGTTGGCATATTTGTGATAGCCGGGAACTTCGATGCCAAACATTTTTCCTTTCATAAAGAATAAGCGCGCCGGATTGGCCAAAAAGTTGTATTGTTCAGCTACGAACGGAAAGAAATCTTTGCCTTTATCGCGCATTTCTCCTTCAAAGACGACTCTGAAATTTTTGATTTTAGGCTTATTTACAACGCCGACATATCTGAGGTATCGTTTCACTGGTTCGGGAAGATGATGCATGTCTTTTTCTGTGAGGAGATCACTTGTTGGAGGGAAGTTGTTCTTTAAGTTTTTGCGTACGTCATGCCTGAATATTGCTTCAAAGCAGGCACTTCCTCCCGCGAGAACGGAAACAAACAGGATGATTGCATTGGCAATTGTTCCGAAACGGGCATCCTGCCAAATGGAAGCAATCAGCATCTGGGAACTGGTTACCGCAATGACAGCAACTATCCACCAACTTTTTTTCTTTGCCATGAATAACCATGAGGCCGCAAGAAAAAGTAGTCCGCTGATTAGCCAGGCATACCCGGCAGACGTTGAAATATAAACGGGCTGGTTGACGAAAGCATAACCGAATGCTTTGGCAAAGCCCATGGAGTGTATGAGACCATGAATAAAAAGCAGTAGAGCGAAAAGAATTCTAAGTATCATAATCTTAGTGGTTAAGCGATGAATGATAAGAAAATTGCATCGTTTGACAAACAAAAATACAAAATCAACTCGGAAATTCCTCCAGTAAACTATAGAGACTCTAAAAACGTTTTAATGTCATCGACGTATTGTTGAGGATGTTCGTCGTGAATCACATGACCGCACCCGGGATATTCTATAAAATGTACGTTGGGTTTGCCTTCGCACATTGCTGTGGCATTGTCTGACTGGAAAGCCCAGCTTTTCTCGCCATGCATTAAAAGAGTAGGGCAGGTAACTTTATCCCAATCATGGGTGTGATTGCCGTTGAGTTGTTGCTGTGAACGTACAATATCCTCGTAATCGAATCGAAAACCCCATCCGTCTTCAAATTCGGTGATACTTTCCATAAAATAAGTATTGTCGCCCATTTTGTTCTTGCGGAAATGGAGTTTTAACGACCTGATGGAGTCGAAGCGGCGCGGCCATAGTAAAAACGAACGCATGTCGCCATTTACAATGGTACCAATGTCTTCAATGATCAAAGCTTTGACGTATTGCGGGTAACGGGAAGCAAACTGATACGCGTTGACCCCTCCCAGAGAATGCCCTACTATGATTATATCTTTCAAATGGAGAGCCTCAGCGATGGCACGCACATCGTCTATGTAGGCCTCGCGGGAATAGTCGTCGCTGTGATCGCTCCAGCCGTGACCTCTCTGGTCGATCAGGATTGTGCGATACCCGTCCAGTTCTTTTGCTATATGCTTAAAAGTGCTTGCGCAACTAAAATGCCCATGAAGAAAAAGGATTGGTGTGGCATCTTTCCCGTTGTCGTAATAGGCAAGACGGGTGTTTTTGTTTTGAGTGTAGTGACGTGCCTGCATGGTAACATTGAGGTTAAATAGTTAAAGAACAATATAAAACAACAAATCCCTGCAAAAATAATTTACAGGGATTTTTCAGTGTTGTTCTGCTAGGACTCGAACCCAGACGAGCAGAACCAGAATCTGCTGTGCTACCATTACACCACAGAACAATTTGATGATGCAAAGTTATTAGTTTGTCTTGAGAAATACAAGAAAAAACTGAGCTTTTTCGACTATTTCTGAACTTTTCAAAGAAATTTACCGGTTTTCTGGTAACCATAAAAAGCGGAGAGGACGAGATTCGAACTCGTGAAACCCTTTAGGGGTTTACACGCTTTCCAGGCGTGCCTCTTCAACCACTCGAGCACCTCTCCTTTGGCTGAAAGCGGATGCAAAAGTAGGGATTTATTCTGATTGCACCAATAGCCAGTTGAAGAAAAATAATGTCGGCGTTGAATCATTCTGTTGAAATCTATTGTGACTTACAACAGTTGTCGTTAAATGGTTTTTCAATGATTTTATTCTGCTTAAATCAAATTATTTTGAGTAAGTTTACGAGGTAGATAGTAAACAGCTATTTGCTTGATTATTAAATAAAACAGATTCAAAAAATGCAACTCACGGCTAAATTAGTAGAATTACTGCCATTACAAACCGGTACAAGCTCAAAAGGTGAATGGAGAAAACAAAACATTGTTGTAGAGACTGAAGAACAGTATCCTAAAAAGATATGTATCTCTGTCTGGGGTGATAAGATTGACGCTAAACTACAACCCGGTAATAAACTGAAGATTGATTTCGATATTGAAAGTCGTGAGTACAATCAAAGATGGTATACTGACGTGAAAGCATGGAAAATAGAACTGGCTAATGCGAGTGCTCCGGGCGAATCTGCGCCGCCAATTGATCCTTCTTTCGATCCGGGTCCGGCTGAAATGCCCGGTGATATGCCATTCTAAATAAATAGCTTCGAAAATAACAGGTAGTCATCTACCGAAATGAAATTAAAGAGCGTTGTTCTGAAATCTATTGAAGAAATCGGAACAACGCTCTGTTGTTTTAGAGGTCAGAAAATCACTGCTTTTGATGTGCTGGAACTAATTTGTTTATTGCCTGCCGCAAGCCTTACTTTTTGGCGCAAAAAGTAAGCAAAAACAGAGACGGAAAGAACTCGTTCGCTCGGCCATGAAACATTTGCACATTAACAAACTCTGTAGTTGGCCTACTCACTCAAACAGCTTTCCGTCGGTTCGGTATTTTTTGTTTACCCTTCGGGTCTGGTCTTACCAAAGATCATAAAAGTAACCCAGTTCTATTTTTATGTGTCTTGCTCATGCAGATTGGAGCTCCCTTATCCTGTGGTCAATAAGCTGTCAGCGAAAGCTAAAAAACAAACGAAGCAACGCAAAAATTGTCTTTGTTTGAAGTTATCGACGAATTGAAAATTGAGTGATTTACAAACTGAACAATTTTGTAGCATTCTTTCCTGTTATCTCAATAATCTCATTCACAGGTTGCTGATATATTTCAGCCAATTTTTGAGCTACAAGCCTCACGTAAGCACTTTCGTTACGTTTCCCGCGGTGAGGAGCGGGAGTGAGGTAGGGAGCATCGGTTTCCAGTACCAGATATTCGGGAGAGAGTTGTTCCAGTACGTGACTGAGCTTCGAATTCTTGAAGGTTACCACGCCGTTGATGCCAAGATAAAAGCCGCCCAAAGATAAAATGCGCTGAGCTTCTTCTAATGAGCCACCGAAACTGTGGAAAACACCTCTGAGTTTGGAACAATTATATTTCTCCACGCAGGCAATGGTGTCCTCAAAAGCATCGCGTTGGTGAATGATGACCGGTAAGTCGTAGTCTATAGCCCATTGTAGTTGTTGTTCGAAAGCAATGATTTGTTCCTCGCGGAATGTTTTGTCCCAGTACAAATCAATACCCACTTCTCCAATCGCGCAATAGGGACGACGTGCCAGTTTATTTTTGACCCATTCTAACTCTTTTTTGTATTCGGCATCCACACTGGTAGGATGAAGTCCAATAGTTGCACTGAAAAACTTCGTATCGGTGGCTTCAAGCGCCCACATCGGTTCCAGTGTCTCTTTATCCACGTTCGGAAGTATGATATGAGCAACCCCGGCCGCTTTCGCGCGATTGACTACTTCCGCACGGTCTTCGTCAAACTCAGAAAGGTAAATGTGTGAATGGGTATCTATTAACATCTTTGTTGAATCGTTGAAATGTGTAATTGTTCAATCGTTCAATCGTTGAACCATTGATTTGTTTAAGCGTAATCTGTAATGTTATCTGGATTGAAAACTTCTATTGAGAGCATTCAATTTGTTTGCAATTTTGTCGATGTCGGCTTTTGTATCTGCGAATTGTTGTCCAGAGATATATTCCAGATCAAACGCTATATAGAGTTGCGACAAGACCTCCATCAATGAACCGAAAGAGATTTCTATAAAGCGGCATTTCTCTTTGACGGTACTGCGGGAAACTCCTTCGGCTATATTTGACATGACAGATACTGTCGCTCGTTGTATTTGAGCCGACAGACCAAAACGTTCTTCAACAGGAAACTGCTTTGTCAGAAGATAAATCTTTTTTACAAACAGGCGAGCATCTTGCCAAACTTCAAGTTTTTCAAAGCTGTACAGGTACATGGTATTTATCTCTTGTTGGTTAATAGAAAAAATCGTTGAACTGTTATGTCGACTCAACGATTAAACAATTCAACGATCTCTTATTTTTATTGGGTAGTCAAACGAATAACCGCTTCAACAATTACACATTTCAACGATTAAACACGTAGTTCATCATTCCCACTCAATAGTTGCGGGTGGTTTTGAGCTGATATCGTACACGACGCGGTTTACACCACGTACTTTGTTGATGATGTCGTTCGAAATCTGAGCCATAAAATCATAAGGAAGATGCACCCAGTCGGCGGTCATACCGTCGGTAGAGTGAACGGCACGAAGGGCGATGGTGTTTTCGTAGGTACGTTCATCGCCCATTACGCCTACCGATTTTACCGGAAGCAGAATGGTTCCTGCCTGCCAGATGGAATCATACAAACCCCATGTTTTCAGACCTTCTATAAAGATATGGTCGGCGTCTTGGAGAATGCGAACTTTTTCGGCAGTAACATCTCCCAGAATACGTACGCCCAGACCTGGACCCGGGAAAGGATGACGACCCAGCAAATCTTGCGAAATGCCAAGGCTTTTACCTACGCGGCGAACTTCGTCTTTGAAAAGCAGGCGCAAAGGTTCCACCACTTTCAGTTTCATTGTTTCGGGCAAACCACCCACGTTGTGGTGCGATTTGATGGTAGCTGACGGACCGTTTACCGAAACCGATTCGATAACGTCGGGATAAATAGTTCCCTGAGCCAGCCATTTTACGTCTTCTATTTTGTGTGCTTCTTTGTCGAATACTTCGATAAAGTCGCGGCCAATGATTTTGCGTTTCTTTTCCGGTTCACGAACACCTTTCAGGTCGTTCAGGAAATGTTCGGTAGCATCTACTCCGATCACGTTCAGTTTCATGCCTTTGTACTGATCGAGTACGCTCTCGAATTCGTTTTTACGTAACAAACCGTTGTTTACAAAGATACAGGTAAGGTTGTCGCCGATGGCACGTTGCAGCAATACGCCTGCTACGGTAGAATCGACGCCTCCTGAAAGTCCGAGTACAACTTTATCGTTGCCTAACTGTACTTTCAGTTCTTTTACGGTACTTTCGATAAATGAATCGGGAGTCCAGTCCTGTGAGCAACCGCAAATATCCACCACAAAGTTTTTCAACATTTGAGTTCCTTCGGTTGTATGATAAACTTCTGGATGGAACTGGATGCCGAATGTATTTTCTCCGCTGATTTTGAAAGCGGCATTTTTTACGGTTTCAGTGGAAGCAATCAGTTCGAAATTAGCCGGAATTTCGGTGATGGTATCACCATGAGACATCCAAACCTGAGAACGTTCGCTTACTCCTGCAAAAAGAGGAGAGTGTGATGCAGCGACATTCAACATGGCACGGCCATATTCGCGTGTGTCGGAAGGTTCTACCTTACCGCCGTTGCTGTGGCAAAGATACTGAGCTCCGTAGCAAACGCCCAAAATTGGCATTTTTCCTTCAAACGGAGTGAGGTCGGGAATCAGCGCATTGTCCTGATGAACAGAGAACGGACTACCTGAGAGAATTACACCCTTCACAGAGGCATCGAGAGCCGGATAGTGATTGTAAGGATGAATTTCACAGTAAACATTGAGTTCGCGGATGCGACGACCGATAAGCTGGGTGTATTGCGACCCGAAATCGAGGATTAGGATTTTGTTGGTCATGCTGGTGTGAAGAATTTTGCTGCAAAGATACGTTTTTTTGCTAACTTTGCACCGTTTTTTATCAAGATAAATTGGTCGGATAAGACGTTGTTGATAATGTTTTGTCTTGCTAATAAGCAAATTAGGTAGTTTTTATTGTAGTTTTGCTCCGTGTGCGATCCCGACATTGATTGTACTCAGGAGAATAGGTATCTAGTATTTATTAATTTGTAACAGTATGTCAAACAATTTATTAAAAGGAAAAAGAGGAATTGTCTTCGGTGCTTTAAACGACATGTCCATTGCATGGAAAGTTGCTGAACGCGCCGTAGAAGAAGGAGCTTCAATCACATTGACCAATACCGAGTTAGCAATTCGTATGGGAACAATCGACGAATTGGCAAAGAAACTCAATGCCGAAGTGATTCCTGCCGATGCAACCAGTGTAGAAGATCTGGAAAAGGTTTTTGCAAAATCTCAGGAAGTTCTGGGTGGCAAAATCGACTTCGTTTTGCACTCCATCGGTATGTCTCCTAACGTACGTAAAAAACGTACTTATGATGATCTGGACTACGATTTATTGAGCAAAACTCTTGATATTTCAGCTGTATCATTCCATAAAATGATTCAGGTGGCGAAAAAGATGGATGCTATTAGCGAAGGTGGCTCTATTCTGGCGCTTTCGTATGTAGCTGCTCAACGTACTTTGTTCGGTTACAACGACATGGCTGACGCAAAAGCAATGCTTGAATCCATTGCACGCAGCTTCGGTTATATCTACGGTCGCGAAAAAGGTGTGAGAATTAACACCATCTCGCAATCACCGACAATGACCACTGCCGGTAGCGGTATCAAAGGCTTCGACGGTCTGGTAGACTTCTCCAATCGCATGTCGCCGCTGGGCAATGCTTCTGCCAGCGAATGTGCTGACTATTGCATCGTGATGTTCTCCGACCTGACCAAGAAGGTGACTATGCAGAACCTTTATCACGACGGTGGTTTCTCAAGTATGGGTATGAGTCTGCGGGCTATGACTCAGTATAACAAGAGTTTTGAAAACGATTTCAAAGACGAGAACGGAAATATCATTTACGGATAATTTACGGACTCGATAAACTGATGGTAATTGGCGGCTATCTTTGCAGGTAGCCGCTATTTACAATTTAAATTGTACCTTATAATTTATTTCAACCATTATGCAACTCTCAAAAACAGCAAAAATTTCTATCCTTACAGTTTTACTGATTCTGTTGTGCGACCAAACGCTGAAACTTTTTATTAAATCGCATTTCGAGCTTGGACATGACATACAGATATTCAGTTGGTTTCATATCTATTTTATAGAAAACAACGGGATGGCTTTCGGTATGGAACTGATCGGAAAGTTGTTTTTGAGTCTTTTCCGCATAGGTGCAGGCATCTTCCTGATTTATTACCTGCGTAAAATCATACAACGACAACTGCCGACAGGATACATAATCAGCATTTCATTGATTCTGGCCGGTGCAATCGGTAATTTGTTCGACTGTATGTTCTATGGCCTGTTATTTTCTGACAGTATGGGACATGTAGCCCAGTTTATGCCCGAAAGCGGCGGTTATGCTCCTCTCTTTTACGGTCGTGTTGTCGACATGTTGTATTTTCCTCTGATAGAAGGCAACTTCCCCGATTGGTTCCCGATATGGGGAGGTCAGGATTTTATATTTTTCCGCCCGGTATTCAATATCGCCGATAGCGCGGTGAGTGTCGGTGTGATATTGATATTGTTGTTCTATCGTCGTTATCTTTCCGATAATGAAGTGAAAAAGCCGGTTGACACACAGTCTGATACACAAGCATAAAATGAATATGTTGCTTTACAATGCCAACCGTAATGGAGCCAATTTGTAGCAACATAGAATTACATGTGACCATTAAAAAATAAATTGTTTCACATGAAAACAATAATCGTATACTTTGCAGCTATTCTGCTGCTGTTTTCCTGTAGCACTACACCTAAAGGCGTGCTCCCGGAAAGGAAAACGGCTGACGTACTTTATGACATGTATTTGGCGGATGCCTGTAATATGGTAAAGAATTACGGAGCCAATCTTGATAGCACAAAGCGTCAGTCCTATCGTTATATTTTGCATAAATACGACGTGTCGGTTGCTGACTTTGACAGCTCTATGGTTTGGTACTCCGCACACCCTGATAAGCAGGAACATTTATATGACCGGTTGACTCTTCAGTTGCAAAAACTGCAGAAAGATGTGAATGCGCATAAATACAAACAAATAATTCCTGTACTTGCGGAAAACGATACGGTGGATGTGTGGCAAATGCCCCGTCGGTTTGACTTTACCACAGGATTTATTCACAATAAGGTCAATTTCCACTTTGACCGGAATCTATTTCATAAAGGGAATGGGTTCTTGTTGACATACAGACTGAAACTCAATAAAGAGGATCAGGCTGAAGGAAATAAATTTCTTCTTAAAGTGGCATATCCCGGCAAAACGGACAGTTTGGTGTCTTACGCGAAGAAAGACGGACAATGGCGTAGTTATCGTGTTTTTATGCCGCTATCAGCTAAAACTGAGGTTATGACCATTGACGGCGGGCTTCTGGAATGCAAAGGAAACAATATGCATCAGTCTGCTATTATTGCCGATGTGCATTGTTACCGTATTACGTATGCTACTCATAAAGGAGGAAAAACATCCCGCAGCTGGTGGCAGAAAATCTTCTCAAAATAAAAGGACTTATTCATCATCAAGTACACTTACAAACAAAACTATGACACTATATCCCTTAAAATTCAGCCCTATTTATAAAACCCGAATTTGGGGTGGACACAAATTAGAACAATTCGGAAAACATTCCGATATGCTTCCAAATATTGGCGAAAGCTGGGAACTTTCCGGGGTTCCGGGCGATGAGTCTGTCGTATCAAACGGCTTTCTGGCTGGAAATTCACTTCCTGAACTGGTAGAGGTTTACATGGATGAGCTGGTCGGAAAAAAGGTTTTCGAAGCTTACGGTGAAACATTTCCTTTGCTGATTAAGCTGATCGACGCTAATGACGACCTATCCATTCAGGTGCATCCTGATGACGAACTTGCCGCTGAACGCCACAACTCTTTCGGGAAAACCGAAATGTGGTATGCTTTGCCGGGAGATAAAGAGGCTACTCTAATTTCAGGCTTTCTTCCCGGAGTGGACAAGGAGCTTTATCTGAAACACCTTGCAGAAGGAACTCTGGAGCAAGTAATGGATAAGCATCCGGTGGAAAAGGGAGATGTTTTCTTTATTCCTGCAGGACGTGTTCATGCTATTGGCAAGGGTTGCCTTGTTGCTGAAATTCAGCAGACTTCAGACGTTACATACCGATTGTTCGATTTTAACCGTGTGGACGACAAGGGAAATGCCCGTGAATTGCATACGGAACAGGCACTCGATGTCATTGACTTTACCTATGTGAAGGATGCAAAAAAACATCCGGTAGCGAAAGATAATGTTCCCTGCGAACTGGCTTCGTGCAACTATTTTACAACCAACCTGATTAAACTGACGGATAAACTTGACCGCGATTACTATCATCTCGATTCGTTCGTTATTTACATGTGTACGGAGGGCTCTGTGGAGCTGAAGTATGATGGCGGTAGCGAGACAATGGTAAAAGGTGAAACCGTATTGTTGCCGGCTTCCCTAAGTAGCGTTACTCTGGTACCGCAACGTTCGTCGGAGATTCTTGAAGTTTACGTTTAGTCGCAAGAGTTGGGTCACTTGGCTCTACGAATATGAAACGAACATGTTGCTTCACAACACCCAAGAATAATATAATAATTTCCAGCAACATGAAGTTCCATACTTCCTTAAACAAAGGAATTATTATAGTATGAAAAAGCTTGCATTGTTGAGCATGATCTTGCTGTTTGCAATCAATGTAATGGCAGGAGAAAGGCGGACAGAAATCGTTTCTTACCGTTTGGATATGAAACTCGATTCTGCCGGACGATTGCTCAATGTACAGGCTCTGATTAAACTGGCAAAAGACGATAGCACAAAAATAGTGCGATTCAATTTTGCCGATATTATTCCAATCCACACAGCTTCCTGTAACGGTGATACGATCGGATATCGTCGTTCGCAGGATGGCTTACTCCTTCAATTGCCGGCTTTCCGGAAAGGCGAACTTCGCTTCAACTATACACTCGAAACGGATTCTTTCAAGAGCGATAGGGTAATTGCGTTGGTTCGAGCCCGTAAGTGGTTCCCTTATCTTTACGACAATGTTGCTTCTTCGGAAATAAACCTGACCGTACCTGCCGGTTATTATGCCTATTCTTCAGGCAAACAGTCTGGTTATGAGTTTGACGGGATAAACCGGCAATATCATTTTCGCGTGAAGGTAAATGCTGGAATGCCTCTGTTTATTGCGCCGGTAGATTATTATACCGGTTTGGTGCAAAAATGGAAGGGCAGGCAACTGAATTATTTCTTTCATACAACGGATACTGCCAAAGCGAATACAGTTGCCCGTGAAAGTTTGCAAGCTTTTCGTTTTGCCAATAAATTTATAGGGAAATACAGGCCTCCTACGTTTACGTTTATCGAATTTCCGGGCTTTGATTTTTGTCAGTCGATGCCGGGCTTCGTGTTGATGGGACCCGAATATATTGCTAACGTCAACAAGCCGGATAAGCGTTACTGGGTGGGTCACGAAACATTTCATCAGTGGGTGGGGAACGGCTATTTCACACGACTTTATAACCATTCGTCCTACACGCGTTTTACAGAAGAATCGTTGACGGAATACCTGCGAATGGTGTATCTGCAAAAGAGTTGCGGCGATGATACCCTGAAAGCGATGCTTCGTGAGAATTGCCGGATTTATAATACCTATATCAAGGGCACAGCAGAGGATCTGCCTATTGCTGCCAACCGTCCTAACTGGGTGACATATACCCTTGGTCCGGTAATATGGCATCTGGTTCGCGGAGAGATGGGCGACAAAAAATGGCAGAAATTTATTCGGAAACTCTATTCAAAATATTACGGAAAAGTGATTGATTATGCTGTTTTCAGGGAGCAATTAACTAAATTTGCATCGGAAGAAACCGTAATCAGAATGGAAAAGCGTCTCAACGAAAAAGGTATTCCTGCTGAATTTTCGGAATAAATCGAACATCCATTTTACCACAACTGAACCACATGCAAAAACAACGGGCACCCCGTAATCGTACTTTAACGGTCAATGATGACGAGAAGCCGTCGCTGCGGCAACATTTGTTCACCCCTGAACAACCGGTAACTGTGGCACAGGTTACTGATCGTACCATTTGGGGCGATCTGATGCAGGTGCTTGAATTTCTACCCCGTGAGTTTGCCAACCTGATCATTATTGATCCACCCTATAATCTTACCAAAGACTTTGCCGGAAACAAATTTACCCAACTCTCGGAATCGCGCTATCTTGATTATCTTCAAAGCTGGTTTCCCCGGGTAGTGGAATGCCTTAAATCCGGAGGATCGCTTTACCTGTGTGGTGATTGGAAATGTACTTCGGCTCTGCAAACTGTAATGCAGGAGCATCTGACTGTGCTTAACCGTATTACCTGGCAGCGCGAAAAGGGCAGGGGTGCCAAAACCAACTGGAAAAATTCGATGGAAGATATCTGGTTTGGTGTGAAGGATGCAAATCAATACACTTTCAATGTAGATGCTGTAAAGGTGAAACGAAAAGTGTTGGCTCCCTACCGTCACGAAGGTAAGCCCAAAGACTGGCAGGAAACCGAAGAAGGGAAATTCCGTTTGACGCATCCTTCCAACTTCTGGGACGATATTACGGTTCCGTACTGGTCGATGCCGGAGAATACCGACCATCCTACCCAAAAACCCGAAAAGCTGATAGCTAAACTGATTTTGGCCAGCTCTAACGAAGGTGATATAGTTTTTGATCCGTTTCTAGGTTCGGGCACAACTTCGGTGGTAGCCCGAAAACTGAACCGTCGTTTTTGTGGGGTGGAAATGAACGAAGATTATTGCCTGTTGGCCGAAAAACGCCTCCAGATGGCACAAACAGACAAAACCATTCAGGGCTATGTCGATGGCGTATTTTGGGAACGGAATACCTTGAAGTAACCGGATTTACATCCTTTTTTCTTATCTGGGTAGCATTATCCCATAATCATTGACCATGTTGATTATATCAATGGAACCATAATACATTGTGGTTCTATTGCTTACATATTTGCATTGTAATTTGTTGTTTTATTTTATTTCACTAATAAAAATAAATATGCATTTTGAAATTTGAGATAAAATATAGAACTTTGAATGCAAGATATTACTCCTAAGGAGCATTTATTAAGCCTCGGAGAAGCGATATTATGGTAGAAATTGTTAATTAGTGTTTTTTGAGAGCTTCATAGGAGCGAAATTACATTGTTTTATAAAAGTCAAGATGACTTCATTATAAATGCAGAGTCTTTACACTCTTGTAGGGGTAACAAATATAAATAGATGGTGATGAATAAAACCGATTATATTAATCAGCATATTGGGACAGGAGAAACTATTAAAATAGTTTACAATGGAGGCACTCAACCATTTACGGCAAGAGAAATTTGTCCGATTAATTATATCGGGAAAGATAAGATAAATGCTTTTTGTATATCATCTGGAAAGGAAAAGTTTTTTTTCATTGATAAAATTAAAATCCTCACAGATGCAGAATTTGAGAAATGGGAAAAATATGAGATAGAAAACAATATCGTCGATATAAGTTATGGCGATGAAGCGATGAAATTATGCAGAGAAGGTAAATACTTAGAAGCTGTTAAATACTACAAAGAAAAAACAGGTGAAAGTCTAAAGGAGGCGAAAGAGCATGTTGATTTTATGATGCAGCAGAATGGAATAAAAAAGTCAAATGGAAAAGGATGCCTTATAATTGGATTGTCGGTTCTAATTTTAATAATAATCATTTTGATATGAAAAAATTACTATTTGTAGCATTATTATTTTGAGGCTTTGTCTCTTTTGCTCAAGAACATGCTCTGAACATAGTAAAAAAAGCAGTTAAAATAACTACTGGAGGTTTGTCGGATGCTTTAAACGCAAAATAAAAAACGACTATAACCGATCTTACTGTAATTGGTTCAAGCTATACTGAATTTTTGAATGGTAAATAAAATCCGATATATCAATTTTTTAATCCATCAATGAAAAACAAAAATCTCTTTCTCACAGCTGTCTTGCTTGGCAGCATGTCGTTCGGTAATGTCTTTGCCGGTAAATCCAAACCAAAAGTTACGACAGAACCTCAGCGGGTGATCGCAGTCGATTACAATCAGGTGAAAGGTCCGTTAAACACCCAGTTCAAAGAGTGTATCGGTGCCGGACGCGCCAACGAAGGCCTGCGTGCTGACTGGCAGCAGCAACTTGCCCTCGTTAAGAAAGAATGCGGCTTCAAATATATCCGTATGCACGGTTTGCTGACTGATGATATGGGCTTGTATCGCGAAGATAAAAAAGGTAACCCCGAGTATAATTATCAATACATCGACGTGTTGTTCGATTACCTGTTGAGCATTGGCATGAAACCGTTCGTGGAACTGGGATTCATGCCCGAAGCTCTGGCAAGCGGCAAACAGACTATCTTCTGGTGGCACGGAAATGTAACTCCGCCGAAGGATTACAATAAATGGGAAGCTCTTATTCGTAATATGGCGCAGCACTTTACTGAACGTTACGGCGAAAACGAAGTGAAGAGCTGGTGCTTTGAGGTGTGGAATGAGCCTAACCTGAAAGGCGGATTCTGGACCGGCACGCAGGAAGAATACTTCAAGTTGTATCAATATGCGGTGAATGGTATTAAGTCGGTTAATAAAGCCTATAGAGTGGGCGGACCAGCCACAGCCGGTGCTGCCTGGGTGCCCGAAATGATCGAGTTTTGCCATAAAAATTCTTTGCCACTCGATTTTATCAGCACTCACACTTATGGTGTAAAACAAGGCTATCTTGATGAATATGGAAACTCAGGAACTGTACTCAGCAAAGATCCGATGGCCGTAAGTGGCGATATTCTCAATTCCCGCAAACAAATTCAGAATTCGGCCATGCCGGGTCTCGAATTACACTATACCGAGTGGAGCGCATCTTACACACCGTCTGATCCAATTCACGACAGCTATCACGAGGCTGCCTATATTCTCCAAAAAATCAAACAGGTGGGCGATGCTGCTACTTCTATGTCGTACTGGGTGTTTACCGATATTTTCGAAGAAGCGGGGCCACGCTTTACTCCGTTTCACGGTGGTTTCGGTTTGCTCAACTATCAGTGCATCAAAAAGCCGGCCTACTATGCCTTTACGTTCCTGAACAAACTGGGCGAAACCGAGCTGACTAACAACGATAGCGAGTCGTATGCCTGCAAGAACAGCAAAGGCGATGTTCAGCTGCTTTTATGGGATTTCACCAACACCCATCCGGGCGATTCGGTCAATAATCAGGTTTATTACGTTCGCGATTTACCCTCTAAGAGCAAAGGGAAAGTAGTGGTTTCGTTGTCTGGTATTCCGCAAGGGAACTACACGATGGAGTTGTATAAGGTTGGCTACAAAGTGAACGACGCGTATGCTACCTATCTTTCGATAAACAAGCCCGCTCAGTTGACCAAACAGCAGGTGGAAGAGATCAAAAAGGCCAACGACGGATCGCCGGTGGCCAAAGAAGAGATTCAGATTGCTGCCGACGGCAAATTCTCCAAAGCGCTTGATTTGCGGGAGAACGATGTCTATTTCGTCAATCTGGTAAAGCGATAATAACTGATATATCTCGCAAAGAAGACGCCAAGGCGCAAAAGAACTGTTTATATGCAGATTTCTTAGCGGCTTGGCGTCTTTGCGTACTTCATTTATTTGAAAATTTTGATGCGTTCTTCCAACGGTTGAAACTGTTTGGCATCGGGCTGAAAAGTTGGTTTGCCGAAAGGCATTTGGGCAATCAGTTTCCATGATGCAGGCACGTTCCACTCTTTCTTAACCTCTTCTTCAATCAGTTCGTTGTAGTGTTGCAATGAAGCACCGAAGCCTTCGACTTCCAGTGCAGTCCAAATCACAAACTGGTGCATTCCGTTCGATTGTTGTGACCAAACCGGGAAATTGTTGGCATAGAGAGCAAACTGCTTTTGTAACGCGTCTATCACGGCGTTATCTTCAAAAAACAGAACCGTTCCGTATCCGCTCTTGAAAGAATCTATCTTCGCTTCGGTGGCTCCGAAATTTTCAGCAGGAACAATCTTGCGCAACGCTTCTTTGGTGATGTCCCATAGTTTGTCGTGCTGAGCGCCCAGCAACAAGATCAACCTCGCACTTTGAGAGTTGAATGACGACGGGGTATACTTGACGGCATGTTCAATCACTTCCTGAATCTTTTGATCAGAAACGACGGTTTCTTTACTAATCCCATAAAAGGAACGTCTTGCTTCTACTGCTGAATAAAAATCTTTTGCCATAATCGTATTTTTATTAGGTTTTTCTATTGCAAATGTAATATCTGATTTCGCGTTTTGTGTTACAATTTCGGGAAAGGATGTGGTACATTTCGGAAGAGAGCAGAAAAAGGAGGGAGAAAGATTCAAAAGGTGATTAATTGTAGTAATTTTGAAGTTGAATCACAGCCATGGAAGCTTACGAACCCGATAAGTGGAGCCGTCCGGCAATGTGGCAGGAGCAATTGCCGGAGATGAAAGTGCAGTGTCATCTCTGCCCTCACGAATGTGTTTTGCATCCGGGTCAAACAGGAATATGCCGCACCCGCATCAATCATAATGGCGTTTTGCACACACAGGCTTATGGTAATCCCTGCTCCATTAGCATTGACCCGATTGAAAAGAAGCCTCTGTTCCATTTCTTCCCCGGCAGTGGCATTTACTCTCTTGCTACGGCCGGCTGTAATTTCCGATGCCTCAATTGCCAAAACTGGCAGATTTCGCAAGTGTCACCCCACATATTACAACATTTTGACCTTACTCCTTCTGAAGTAGTGCAACAAGCTCTTCGACACGATACAGACAGTATTGCATTTACGTATACCGAACCAACGGTGTTTTACGAATATCTTCTTGATACGGCATCTATTGCTAAAGAAAAAGGGTTGAAAACCGTCTTTATTTCCAATGGATTTATAAATAAAAAACCGCTTGCAGGTTTGCTGCCCTGGCTTGATGCAGCCAATATTGACCTGAAGTGTTTTGATGATGAAATATATCGTCACCTTGACGGAGGAAAACTGCAACCGGTGCTGGATACGCTGAAGATGCTGAAAGCTGGCGGCGTTTGGCTGGAAATTACCAATTTGCTCGTTCCGGGATATACCGATAGTCCGGAAATGATACTCGTTATGTGCGAATGGCTGGTTGCGAATGGCTTTGCAGATACTCCGCTTCATTTCAGCCGTTTCTTTCCTACTTACAGGCTGAAAGATATCCCGGCAACAGCCGAAACGGTACTTATTCATGCCAAAGCTATTGCCGAAAAATGCGGTATGAAATTCGTTTATATAGGCAATGTACCGGACTTACACGGTGAAAATACTACTTGTCCGGTTTGCCGGCAATTATTGATAGAACGGGTAGGGTACAGGGTAAAATCGAACTATATCCATCACGGTCGTTGCGTCTTTTGCGGCGAACCTATTCCCGGTGTTTGGCAATAAACCCCTTTACTTTTTCAATCAGAGATTATACTATCGGTTAACTATTTGATCGTGTTATAAAAGAAGAGCGAGCAGCTCTTTTTTTGTTATAATTTTTATAAATTCGGACATTATTTCAAACAACACTTATTTTAAAATCAAACCTATGAAGAAACTATTATTAGCCTCCTTTTTGCTGACGATTCCGCTGCTTGCCGTCAGTCAGAATGGAGAGAAATTTGTAAACGAATTATTGTCGAAAATGACCCTCGATGAAAAAATCGGGCAGTTAAACCAGTATACAAGCGATGGGGCAGCTACCGGTAAGGTGACCGTAGATGCGGAGAAAGAAAAACAGATCAGAGAGGGTAAAGTGGGTTCCATGCTCAATGTAATGGGTGTGGATAAAACCCGTGCATTGCAGGAAATTGCCATCCAGTCGCGTTTGCACATTCCTCTGTTGTTCGGTCTGGACGTAATTCATGGCCTTCGTACTACGTTTCCGATACCTCTGGGAGAAGCTGCCAGTTGGGATCTATCGCTGATGGAGAAATCGGCTCGTATTGCAGCCATTGAGGCTTCGGCTTACGGTATTCACTGGACGTTTGCCCCGATGGTGGATGTTGCCCGCGATCCTCGCTGGGGTCGTGTGATGGAAGGAGCAGGTGAAGATACCTATTTCGGTTGTCAGGCTGCCCGTGCCCGTGTTAAAGGTTTTCAGGGTGCAGGATTGGGCAACACCGATGCTATAATGGCGTGTGCAAAACATTTTGCGGCCTATGGCGCTGCTGTGGGTGGACGTGACTACAATTCGGTGGATATGAGTCTTCGCCAGTTGAATGAGACCTACCTACCTCCATTTCGGGCTGCAGTGGAAAGCGGCGTGGCTACACTGATGAACTCGTTTAACGATATCAACGGGATTCCAGCTACGGCAAATAGCTATATTTTGCGGGATAAGTTGAAAAAAGAGTGGAATTTTAAGGGATTTGTTGTCAGTGACTGGGGGAGTATCGGCGAGATGATTCCGCACGGATATGCCAAAGATAGCTACGATGCTGCAAAGAAAGCTATTTTGGCCGGCAGTGATATGGATATGGAAAGCCGTTGCTACCGCGATAACCTGAAACAACTGGTAGCAGATGGCAAGGTGCCGGTATCGGTTATTGACGACGCCGTAAAGCGTATTTTGCTGAAGAAATATGAATTAGGACTATTCAAAGATCCGTTTCGCTTTTGCAATGAACAACGTCAGCAACAACAAACAAATAATGCCGATAACCGGAAAGCAGCTCGCGAAATCGGTGAACGTAGCATTGTATTGCTTGAAAATAAAGCAGTAAACGGAAAATCGCTGTTACCGCTGTCAAAGAAAAATACGGCCATTGCTCTTATCGGTCCTTTTGCCAAGGCAACGGTCGAAAATCATGGTTTTTGGTCGGTTGCTTTTCCTGATGATGCACAACGAATTGTTTCGCTTTATGACGGTATTTCTGCACAACTAGACAAAAGCTCGACATTGCTTTATACCAAAGGTTGCAACGTGAAGGACGAGGATACTTCTAATTTCGGCGCAGCGGTCGATCTTGCCAACAAGGCCGACGTGGTGATTCTCTCTCTGGGAGAAGCTCCCGATATGAGTGGTGAAGCCAAAAGCCGGAGTTCTATACGCCTGCCGGGTGTGCAGGAAGAGTTATTGAAAACCGTCTGTGCAACGGGTAAGCCGGTTGTTTTACTCATCAGTGCCGGACGACCACTTGTTTTCAACTGGGCGGCCGATAATGTTCCGGCTATTCTCTATACCTGGTGGTTGGGCACCGAAGCCGGAAATTCCATTGCCGATGTTCTTTTCGGAGATTACAACCCTGCCGGAAAATTACCCATGTCTTTTCCTCGTACCGAAGGGCAGATCCCCATTTATTACAACCATTACAGCACGGGACGCCCGGCTAAAAACGACGATGATAAGAATTATGTTTCTGCATATATTGACTTGCAAAACAGTCCGCGTTATGCGTTTGGGTACGGTTTAAGCTATACTTCGTTCGACATTACCAACCTGAAACTGTCTTCCGATAAGATGAAAATAAAAGGTGATAAACTAAAGGTAACTGTCGATGTAAAAAATATAGGTAATTATGATGGAGAAGAAGTGGTGCAGTTGTATGTGCGCGATTTGGTGGGCAGCGTAGTACGTCCTGTTCGCGAATTGAAGGGCTTTCAGAAGATCTTTCTGAAAAAAGGAGAAATGCGCAATGTTGAATTTACCCTGTCGCCCGACGATCTGAAATTTTACAATAATGACCTTCAGTATATTAATGAAGCCGGAGAATACGATCTGTTTGTGGGGAATTCGTCTCAGGCATCGTTAAAAAGCCATTTTGAGCTGACAGAGTAAATTGAGAAGCTATTTGTTTACCTCTTCAGGAAAAACGGTAGCTGTAAAGACATACAGGTTGGCTTTTTTCCAGCCATCCCAATCGAGACCGGCTTTATCACGGGCGCAATGACCTAAAAATTGCTCCGTGCTCCAGCCGGTTTCTGTTGCTACCTGTGGCAGAAATACACCGGAGCGAAATCCGTCTTCGATGTAAATGCCGTGCTTACCCAGTTTTATTTCAGCAATATTGTCTATGTGGCGTAAAGGCGATAAAACCGATATCTCAATGTCGATATCGGGTAATTCTTCTTTACGGACAGGAGCGAAACGAGAATCGTGACATGCGGCGGCAACCGTCATCTCCTGTACCAACTGATAGAGCGGAATATCGCTGGTCATGCGGCCGATGCAGCCCCTTAGTTTCCCGTTTTTGTGCAGGGAAACAAAGACGCCGCAATGTTCATGAAGCGATGACGGCAAATCCGCCGGTTCAAATTCATATATTCGTTCGTAGACACAAAACTCCTTCAGCGTGTTTTTGGAAATTTCCAGCAACATCGCTTTTTCTTCCATGGTCAGGCTGAAACCATTTTTTTCTTCCTTGTGTTCAGCTACCGCTATTCCCCAATAACCAACTACGCGGTTGCGGTCTCCATAGTATTTCGAATCGCCCGAGTTCCGGTAATCTACAGCGTAATACTTCAGGTTCTCGTTTCCGACTGTCATATAGAGCAGTGTGAGTACCGAAGTCCATCCGCAAAGGCTTGTGGCAAGATGAGGTATATGTTGAGAGATATTTTCTGCCAGGGTATTCATCAATGCCTTGGGATTATTCTCCAGGATGGCGTCTTTGGTTTTTGCATCAATTTCCTGAGCATCTTTATAGCCCGGATAATGAGAAAAATCGGTGCTGATGATAAACAAATTTTCGGAAGATAAGTAATGCTTTAATACCGAGGCAACTTTAGCGCAAACGGAGGGTGTCGCGGTTCCAATGAGGATAGGCACAATGCTGTAGTCATGTTTCATTACATGATGCAGGAACGGCAGTTGTACTTCAATCGTATGTTCCTCCAGATGGTGGTTGCCATTGCATGTGAATATATCGGGATGCCTGTCGACAAGCATCTTGCAAAAAGCGGTATCAACCTTTTCAACGCCATAGGGCATCACAAAGTTACCATCGCAATAGAGCGAGGCTTTTTCGAATGCGTCGTGGTGCGATGAGCCGATAATAAACACTCTTTTATAGTGAGCATCGGGATCTATCTGGTTGAAAGCCGAAGCCGCTACAGAGCCCGAAAACATATATCCCGCATGTGGAGCAATAATTGCTCTCACGTATTTGACCTGTTTAGGCTCTGCTCCCGCAAATAATCCTGCAACCTGCTGTTTGAGGATGTCGGGTTCTTCGGGATAAAACTTGCCTGCAACGGCTGGAAGTCTATCTTTTGAATTCATACTCTGTTCAAATTCAATTAAGTACTTCTTGTCAATAAACAATGTCGCTTAATCCACCGCTACCTTTGACGTTTTTTTCTGCTTCTTTTGCTTTGTCCTGCTGAATAGATTTGGTCAGAGCAATAGTTCCGGTAAGACCACCCAGACTCATGGTTTCGATGGCGGAACTTGGCACAACGACAATGGTAGAATTGGTTTTTAGGCCTTCGTATAACATATTCATGGCACGCAAATGGAATGCCGTCGGATTTTCCGAATAGGTTTTAGCTGCTTCTTCAAATTTGCTGGCAATCTGACGTTCCGAATCACCCAGAATAACTCTCGCCTGCCGTTCGCGCTCGGCTTGTGCCTGCATTGACATGGCAGTTTCAAGTCCTTGAGGAATAAGCACATCTTTTACTTCAACCGAAATAACATTGATGCCCCATGGTTCGGTTCGTTCGTCAATGATTCTGCGCAACAGCTCACTGATTTTTTCGCGGCCTTCCAGCATATCCGAAAGCATTGTTTTTCCGATAACATCACGTAAGGCTGTCTGAGAGGCCCAGCTGATAGCGCTGTAATAATCAGACACGTCAATTGCTGCTTTTTTAGGATCAATAACTTTCCAGAAAAGGACAGCATCCACATCCACCGGAACGGTATCTTTGGTCAATGTTTTTTCTGCTTTGAAAGAGGTTGTTATAACACGAATGTCGATCCAGTAAGGTATGTAATCCACAATAGGGATAATAAAGAAAATGCCGGGTCCGCGAAGAGCATGAAACTTACCGAGACGAAGCACAACGGCTCTGTCCCACTGGTTGGCAACTTTTGTGGCCCATGCTACAAATATTGCTACTATGAAGCTGATTATTAAGATTACATGACTCGTTGTGTCAGTGAAGTCAGGGCTGACTAAAAGAGCGAGTCCGGTACCAATTAAAACAATTATCACAAAGAGTAACGCTGCAATAGAACCTACATTTTTCATAATTGAAAGGTATTAAAGTTGTAGAATATTGTTACAAATTTAAGTCGCTAATTCACGAAATGTTATTACGTGAGAAATTAATTTGAAACGCAAGTAATCGTGACAATCGTCTCTTGATTAGTCGTCAGATAATTTTGGCTAAATTTGTAAATCAAAGAATTCAGCTCATGAAAAAGCAAGCCGTAATAAAAATGAATAGATTGATTTTGTTGTTTATGGTATTAATACCTTCTTCCTTTGTCGTTGGACAAGTTTCGCTCTCTCTTTGGCCAAAGGGAGCAATGCCCAATAGCCGGGGACTGAATATTTCTGATAGCATAGCCAATGAACGTGTTTACAGAGTGGGGCAACCTGATGTTGAGGTGTATACTTCGTCAAAGGAGGAAAACCGCAATTTTGCCATACTTGTGATTCCCGGTGGCGGCTATGCGCGTGAAGCCAACGTGGTGAGCGGATCGCAGATTGCCAAGTATTTCAATACGCTGGGGGCTACCGCTTTTGTACTGAAATACCGTTTGCCGCAGAGTTCCGATGTGATTCACTCCGAACTGGCGCCTTTGCAGGATGGACAACGGGCTATACGGTTGATGCATGCCCTGGCGGCAAAATATCACTATGATGCTGATAAGATCGGTGTTTTCGGAACTTCGGCAGGTGGACATCTGGCTGCTTCGTTGGGAGTTTATACCGAAGATTTTACTGAAGTGAAGGATTCTTTGTTGAACTATTCGATTCGTCCCGATTACATGATCTTGCTTTCGCCTGTTATTTCGCTGGCCGATCCGTATGCTCATAAAGGTTCGCGCGAAAATCTGCTGGGCAAGAATGCCAGCAAAGAGCTAATCGACAAGTTTTCTCCTAACCTGCATGTGACCGAAACTACACCTCCCACTTTGCTGATGCAGGCCAACGACGATCCGGCAGTACCTTCGTTTAACAGTGCCATGATGTATATTGCGTTGCGGGAAAAGAAGGTGAATGCCTCGTTGCACATTTTTCCGCATGGCAAACACTCCATTGCACTTACACATAATCCCATTTCTACCGACCTGTGGATGCCGATCGTGGCGGCGTGGTTAAAAGAGTTGGGATATTGAAACAAATGGGTGGTGCGAGTTCCAACTCGCACTTAATATGTAATTATTCGAATATTGTAAATGACATGATGCGTAACCTAATTTTATCCGGCTTTTTGCTGTTGTGTTCCGTTGTACTGGTGGCACAAAACAAGTACGATTTTGTGGTGACGGCCGATGGAAGCGGCGATTTTAAAACCGTGCAGGAGGCTATCAATGCCGTGCCCGATATGCGGGCCAGCCGTACCCGCGTCCTCATCAAGCCGGGCGTTTATAAAGAAAAACTGACTCTTCCGGCTACCAAAACCAATGTGTCATTTGTTGGAGAGGATGCTGCTAAAACCATTCTAACTTTCGACGACTTTGCGCAACGTAAGAATCGTTTCGGAGAGAACATCGGCACATCCGGTTCTTCTTCGTTTTTTATTTACGGTGAAGGGTTTACAGCCGAAAATATCACCTTCGAAAATTCGGCTGGTCCTGTGGGACAGGCAGTAGCTGTTCGCATAGACGGCGATAAGGTGAGTTTCTTCAATTGCCGTTTTCTGGGCTTTCAGGATACGCTCTATCCGCATGGAGAGAAAAGCCGTCAATATTACAAGAATTGCTATATCGAAGGAACTGTCGATTATATCTTCGGTTTTTCGACGGTTCTCTTTGATAACTGCACGTTGTTCTGTAAAAAGGCAGGATATGTAACGGCCGCGTCAACACCCAAAGAGAGCGCCTATGGTTTTGTGTTCCGCAATTGCAAAATTACCGGTTCGGCTCCCGAGAGCACGTTTGCTTTGGGGCGTCCGTGGAGACCTTATGCCAAGGTTGTTTATCTGGAATGCGAGATGGATAAGGTGATTGCTCCTGCAGGATGGAATAACTGGGGTAATGCCGAAAACGAAAAAACCGCTTTCTATGCCGAATACAAGAGTCGGGGGGCCGGTGCCAAAGTTGCTCAACGGGTGTCCTGGAGTCATCAGCTGGCAGAAACGGAAGCAAAGCAATATACGACGGCAAACATTCTGGGTGACTGGAATCCGGAGATTCGGTAGATTGCAATCGGGAATAAAGAAGACAGGGATTAGATGGAACATATCCTTCTAATCCCTGTCTTTTGTTCCAAAATAAACGTTGCATTCAATAGTCAATGACAGGTTTTATTCTGTAAAATGTTTTTATTGAACAGGTTTACTTTTTCGATTCAACTGAAGTCCATTCGGGAGGGGTGATGCCCATCAGATTTTTGACAAAGAAATCGTAACGTTTATGTTCTCCGAAGTCGCCGCCCAGTGTGTGATTAGAGCCCGGCAACACAACCAGTTCGAAATCCTTGTTGGCCTTGATCAGTGCATTTACCACCTGCATGGTTGACGAAGGATCTACGTTGTCGTCCATTTCACCAACAACGAGCATCAACGGGCGTTTCAGCAGGTGCGCATTTTCCACATTCGAACATGCGGCATACTCTTTGCCGATTGGATAGCTCATCCACTGCTCGTTCCACCAGATTTTATCCATGCGGTTGTCGTGGCATCCGCAGGCAGAATAGGCTGCTTTGTAATGATCAGGGTAGAAAAGTACGCCCATCATAGCCTCCTGTCCACCGGCCGAACCTCCATATATTCCGATGCGGGTCGTGTCCATGTAGCTGTATTTTTGAGCTGCTGCCCGAGTCCAGGCTAATCGATCGGGAAAGCCCGCGTCTTTCAGGTTCTTGAAAATAATTTCTTCAAAGCTTTTGGAGCGAAACGAGGTACCCATGCCGTCTAGTTGAATGACGATAAAGCCCAGTTCGGCAATCGGAGCAAGTTGATTGAGGCATGGATAAAATGATTTGGGAGTGTATTGGCTTCCGGGCCCGGCGTAAATGTATTCAAGTACCGGATATTTCTTTTTCGGATCGAAATTGGTGGGGCGGACAATAATTCCCCAGATATCGGTTTTGCCATCGCGCCCTTTAGCAACGAAGGGTTCAGGAGCCACCCAACCGGCTTTTTGCAGTTCGGTAATATCTGCTTTTTCGAGCGGTATAACTTCTTTCCCGTCAGTAGAATTTCGAAGTGTGGTCACCGGAGCTTTATTAATCAGCGAATAGGCATCTACAAAATAGCGGTTGTCGTCGGAGAACCAGGCTTGGTGCATTCCCTCTTCGGGAGTCAGGCAGGTAAGTCCGGTGCCATCGAACCGGATGCGGTAATAACGTACCAGATAGGGATCTTCGTTGGGTACCATGCCATTGGCCGAGAAGACGATCTCACGTTTTGTCTCGTCCACCTGCACTACGTCGCGCACGTACCATTCGCCTTTGGTGATCTGATTTTTCACCTGCCCGGTGGTGCGGTCGTAGAGGTAAAGATGATTCCAGTTATCGCGCTCGCTCATCCAGATCATTTCGGTGCCGTTTACCAGATTTTTGCGGAAATAGCGGTTGTAATTGACAAAGGTTTTGCTGGTTTCGTTTACTAAAGTGCGAACTATTCCTGTTTCAGCCGAGAGCTCTAGCACTCTGAATACCTGATGGCCGCGTTGGTTATATTCGAACATCACCGATTTACTGTCGGCGTTCCATTCGAGGCTCCGCAGCTCAAACTGGTTGTTGAACAGTTCTGTGGACGGCACTTTCGTATCACCCGAGGCAACGTCGAAAATGCGGGGCGTACGGAAGGGCAGGGCATCACCTGGTTTCATGTATTCGCGCTTGTGGAGCTTGGGCTGCAACTGGTCGGCAGGCGACGATTCCACGAAGTAGATATACCGCTTTTCTGCCGGGCGAATCTTCATGGCGGCCACCTTTTTCGAATCGGGCGACCATTGAATATAGGCCGAATAGTATTCACCGGGAGATCCGTCGGTACTCACGGCTTTCTCTTTGCCCGTGGCATTTTCTTTGATGTAAATATTACTGTTTTTGATAAATGCTGTCAGCTTGCCATCGGGCGAGACTACCGGATCACCTTTCCGTTCGTCGTCGGCTTCGTTCCAGTATTTTTCAACCGGTTTTTCGTATTTGCCATTGTTAATCAGCCGGTTTTGGGCTGCCAGATAGATCCATTTGGAATCGTTGAAAATAAAGCGAAGGGTGTCGAGCCCGCTGCTCACTTCCAGCGACTGCAACGATAAGCTGGCCGGCGCAACCGCTTTCCCGCTTGCAGTGCTTAGTTCTTTTGCCAGTTTTGGATGATTGAACAAGTCGGAACGGCTCTTTTTCAGAGCATCCACCACCACATACACTTTCCCCTGCGGCGTATTGCGGATATACCAGAACCGATCAGTCTTTCCGATCCATTTGGGTTCCACGTTTGAATAATAGACTTTGTCCTTCAAACGATCGCGCAAAGAAAAAGCCCGCTGATAATCGTCGGGGCTACCTTGCGCAAAGAGCGCACTACCCGAAAGTAGCACGCTCAGAGCAATTAAAAAAGTTCTCTTCATTCTTTTTTGTAATGTATTTATTTGATGCTTATTCCACTTCCCACTCGTAGATGCCGGCGGCATTCTTTTCCGGTAGTTGCACTTCCAGTTTCAATGCTTTGGTGACAACCGGTTTGAAAACCACTTCGTTGCCAATTCCTTTTTCTACACCATAAGGTTTCTGGTTTTCCACCGCTATCCAGGCTCCGTTCTTATCCTGATAATAGATTTTCCACGATTTGGGCACACGACATCCGCCCCAGGGAGCATCATCGAACCAGTAAACCGTAGAGCGGCTGATTGTTTTCTCTCCGGCAAAAGTGTAAGAAATCCACTCGGTGGTGCCTTCTTTCGGCCACCAGTGATAGTAGGGAATTGAACGGTCGTTTTCGTCTTTGGGCAATAAACCGTCGCAAATGGCCTTGATAGAGGTTGCCATGTGAGAGGCATTGATTTTGCTTTCGGAGGCCAGGGTCGGAGGCATTACCAGACGGGTAGAGCTCAGTTCGTTGGGTAGCCAAACGGCCATTTCGCCGCTACCCCGGTGAGCCCAGGCATAATAAGGAATCATGGTGAGTTTTACATCCTTTGCAACGATTTTACCCTGTAAATCGTAACTAAGTATTTGTGCATCCGTCTTGATTTGATTGATCCCGTAAAGCAAGTCGGGTTTGTATTCGACCGAAAAAGCCGGTTTGCGGTTCATGATGACACTCAGAACACTAAAGTCGTTGTCGGGCCATTCGGCACAATAGACTAACGGACCGCATTCCACGGCCACCTTTCCTTTATCAGCTTCTACCAGCGGATGTGCTTTGACGGTGCGGGGTTCCATATCGAAATGAATTTCTACCTTGTCACCTTTCTTCCAATCACGGTTAATGCTGAAATACCCTTTCTCGAGGGCGCTTTCTACAGTCTGTCCATTGACTTTTACAGTATAGTCCAACGATTTTTTATCAGCATAAGCATAAAGATTTCCCGGCACCACATCGCCTTTTACCCAGCCCGGAATACGGATCTTGAGGGTGAAATTCTGTTTGCTCTTAGGTGTTACGGTAAGAGAAACGTTGCCACTCCAGGGATAGTTGGTGCTTTGATCGAGCACAACTGCTTTGTTGTTGACGGTTAAATTGGAATGGTTGGACATAAAAAGATTGACATACACGTCCTTGTCATGAACGGCGTAGATGTAGCCAGGCACGGAAGGAATGAAACGGCAAATATTGGACGGGCAACAGGCGCATCCGAACCAGGGCTGGCGTTGGTGCTGTCCGATCGATTCCAGCGGATTGGGATAGAAGAACCCTCCACCATCGAGCGAAACACCCGAAATGAGGCCGTTGTAGAGCGTACGTTCCAGCACGTCGTAGTATTTTGCATCGCCGTGCAGCAGGAACAAGCGGTAATTGAGGTACACATTGCCGATGGCAGCGCAGGTTTCGCAATAGGCCGACATGTTGGGCAATTCGTAATCTTTTCCGAATGCTTCGCCATTGTTTGTCGCCCCGATTCCTCCGGTGATGTACAGCTTTTTATTTACAATATTGCTCCAAATCCGGTCAATGGCGTCGATGTAGCCCTTGTCGCCGGTGAGCGCTGCCACATCGGCCATGCCCGAGTACATGTAAGCGGCGCGTACGGCATGACCTACCGCTTCATCCTGTTGAAGTACCGGTTTGTGTGACTGGCTGTATTCGTCGCGGTGTTCGGTGTATCCCCGTTTGTCGAGCAGGAATTTGGCCAGATCGAGATATTTCTTTTCACCGGTAATCACGTAGAGTTTCGAGAGCGCCATTTCGGCAATCTGGTGGCCGGGAACTACCGTTATCTGTCCGGGTTTGTCGCCGATCTCGCGTACGGCGCAGTCGGCATATCGTTTGGCAATGTTCAGAAATGTGAGCTTTCCGGTAGCCTGATAGTGAGCAATGGCTCCTTCTATCATGTGGCCGAGATCGTAGAGTTCGTGGCTCAAATCCTCTTCCTTTTCCCAGCGTTTGGTTCCCGACCATTCGTGCGGATGGGCAGGATTCATGGTGCGGGCGGTATAGAGATAGCCGTCGGGTTCCTGCGCGGCAGCAACTATCAGCAGTACGCTGTCGATGTAGCGGTCTAGCTTCTTGTATGGAAAGGTCTGCATCGAGTAACTGGCGCCTTCGATGGTTTTATATACATCGGTGTCGTCGAAAGAGAAACCACCGACTTTGATGGTATCGCTCGGATGAGCGGCTTTAATGAAATTAGTATATCGTCCTGTCTCTTCGCATTTGCTGAAGGCCAGAGGAATGGTTACCTCGCGACTGGCTTTTAGGCGTTGTCCCCAGAAGGCATCGTTCACTTTTACGGCTGTAAAGGGAACCGGAGTGATGGGATAGCCTCCGCTTTTTACTTGTGCCTGAAGGCAAATGGCCAGACATAGGAGTAGTGGAATAAATATTTTTCGCATGGTGTTATTGTTAAGAATGAAATTTTTATAAAAATACGATTTTGTAACGGCATCTGTCGTCGCCTCTTATGATGGATGAAATGACGGTAGCTTTCGCTGGCACTCCGGCAACTTTCGAAAACATTTTTTCGGCAAATCCTTCGGAACAATAACAAATATTCGAAGGATTGGATTTTCTATCGTGATTGATAATCGGACACACGCAATAGTTTTTGCTTTCATCGGCAATCAGGGTTTTGTTCGTTTTGTCATAACTCACTTTCCAACCCCATTTATCTTCAATAAAAGCAATGAATTGTTCCAGTTTTCCAACATAAGGCGCCAACATCTCATCCATTTTTAAATGGTTATAGTGAACAATAGCACAATTTTTGACGATGGGCCGGAGTCTTTCTCCTGGAATTTGCTCGTTAAGATTTGAAAGTAATGTTGCAGTCCACTCTTGTACAAGAACCAAATTTTTGTCGTTTGTCGACGCTGATGCTGTTTCAGCCTCTTTATTGCCGGCAAATAAGGCAATAGAACTGAATCCGCACATGCAAACTCCCGATATGCATGCTTTTTTCAAAAAATCTTTTCTACTGATTGTCGCCATTTTAATATGTTTTTCCGGGTTTTGTTTTTGCAAAGAGATCTGATATTTCGTTTAATGTCATTGCTTTGTCGAATAATTGAGCATTGGCAATGTATCCGGTAAAGTTTTCCGACGGTTCGCCCGATGCTCCGATCAGGATATCCCCTTTTTCGACAAACAACGTGATTGGTTGTTGTGCGTTTAGCTTGCCGTCGACATACACATTTTCCACCACACCGTCGAAGGTAACGGCGATATGGTGCCAAACGCCTTTTTCGGGCACTTTTTTGTACGAAAGATCGACTGCTCCGTCGCCGTGAGCCACAGCTCCGTAATTGCCGGTGCCGTACATCAGAGCTGCATACGATGATTGCAGCATGTTTTCGCGGCTATTCCAGGCCATCAGGCATTCTCGCATACCAATCTCAGGATTCATTACCCACACAGAAGCGGTGAAAGGAGCGTTCCAGTCGAGCGAAGCCGGAGCTTTTGCCGACAATTTCAGATAGCTATTGCCATCTAAATAAAGGGCTTTGGTGCCTTCTGTTGAAACAATTTTTGGTTTACCGATTGCCCTGAAATGACCGCCCAAAGCACCTTTGTTGGGTATAGGTGTTTTTGGTGTTCCAAAGGTAAGATTTTCGGCCCGGAAGTCGACCAGCAAACGATCAGAAGAGGGAGTTCCGGGGGCTTCCTTGCTTTCCGGATTTTGGAACGACGGTGTTTCGAAAAGTGAGTCGTAAACCTTGATATTCCAGATGGCAGGCAACATGCCCGTCTTTTGGATTCCGGTTACGGTGAGCCTGACATATCTTGCTGCTGCATCCCGATCGTCGATCATCGGACTGCCGCAACGCCGGTTGCCGGTTTTATCGCTGAAAAGTTGCCACCGTTTTCCGTCGGTCGATACCTCGATTTTATATTGATAGTAAAAAGTCGGATATTCGAACTGGGTCATCACCCGTTTGATGGGAACTATTTTCTTCAAATCAATGGTCAACGATTGTGGCAGACGGGCGCTAGCTGCTTTCCACAGGGTTCCATTGTTGTCGTCCACAGCGTTTTCGGCAAAATAGACGTAATCGTACTCTTTGGGATTGTAGGCTGTCGGCGCGGCAACCAGATGGTAGGAAGAGCTTGCCGTAACATTAGCCCCGAATGCCAGACTGGTGGCGCACTCTTTTTTGCCGGAAAGGAAACCGACACCGCTATGAGTCGGTTCTACTTTTTCAATTGTTTCATCATCGGAAAAAATAAGCTTGTCTGCACAAACCTGCCGGAACTCCCCATCGGTACTGTGCGGGTTGTCGTGCCGATGGTAAACGATGTAATAGTCGTTGCCTTCTTTCAAAATAGAGTGGTGACCGGGACCGTCAACCGTGCCGTCGGCATTGCTGACCAGAATCGGACTGTTTTTGCCCGGACGAAAAGAACCTTCAGGACTATCGCTCACTGAATAGTGAACGGCATAGGAGCTGAGGCGGCAGTCGCCCGAAGAGTACATCAGGAAATATTTGCCGTTGCGTTTGATGGGGTAGGCAGCTTCGAAGGCTTTGGGTATCTGTGAAATGGGAATAAAGCTCGTTTTCAGGATCGTATGCATATCGGTCGGATCGATTTTTGCAACGCCCATGCCACCGAACGAAGTGCACCAGGTGCCGAAATAGGCATAAACCGAACCATCATCATCGACCAGAAACTGCGCATCGAGAGCCGGAAGGTCTTTGCGGGCCGTCCCTGCGGGAATCACCGCTTCGCCTCCGTTGATCGGACGGAAAGGCCCCATGGGCGAATCGGAGACGTAGCCGTAAATATTGCATCCCTTTTCGCAATTGCCCATGAAATAGTAGAATTTGCCATCGGCAGCATGAATTACGTCAGGTGCCCAGCAGTTGTTGAGTCCTTGAGGCAGATCGATTTGCAGCATGTAATCGTACCAATTCACAAAATCCTTGCTGATCCACACCTGCGGCGCTCCCGAAGCCAGTTTGATGCCGTCGGTAGTGGCATAAATGTAGTAAGTGTCGCCAAATTTCTTTATGGTCGGATCGGCAAAATAGCCCGGCAGTAAAGGATTCGAGGCGGCAGCCGAACAAGAGGAAAACGGTTGAGCCTGCAAATTTTGTCCGGTAAGAACGATAATCAGAGTAAGAACAAAATATTGGTAAAAAGTCATGGAATGATTAGTCGCGTTGGTTTACTACAAGGGCTGACAGAAAACATCCAAATGTACCTATTTTCTGCCAGCCCATTTATAATTCTCTAAAGATTAATAGCCTGGATTCTGCTTTAGATTTGAATTGGCATTCATAAAGTCTTGCGGAATAGCAAAAATCTTCATGTTGTCATCTTTCTTGGTTTTGCAGAACCATGATTTTGTGGTGTAAACGTTAAAACGGATCAAATCTTGTTTGCGGTGATGTTCTCCAACAAATTCCCATCCCAGTTCATCCAGAAAACCTCCGTACTTTATATCTGCGCCACCTTCATACGAGGTGATTTTTCCGTTAGAATAAGCACCATACTTGTATGAACTTCCGCCGGCAAGTTTTGCACCGGTTACCGTAGCTTTTGCAGGGTTGCTCTTGAAATCTCTCTGACGCACTTGCGTAACAATAGCGGCTGCTTCATCGGCTTTACCCTGACGCAGTAAACATTCAGCTTTTATCATAAGAGCATCGGTGTAACGGAATAAAGGAACGTCATTTCCTGTGGCGGCATTGGTTCCGCTTTTTATTTCATATTTAACAAGACGATACCCTTCGTTATAGTAGCAACCGTTTACATCACTCATGTAATTGATATAGTTTAATTGCTTTCCTTTGTCCGGATCTGTGTCAAGAATTAAAGGAGTCCCTGATGATGTGTATTGGGGGCCACCTAACCAAGAGTCTTTCAGTCGTGAATCATCAGGATCGTAAGTGTCAATGAATTGAGGTATTGCACCACTTCCACCCCAGGGTTGGCCGGATAGATTATAAGTAGCCTGACTTGCGGCATACAATGTCTTGAACGGATAATAGGAGCCTGAGGCATAAATAGGATCAAAAGGAATTGAGAAAATCTGTTCTACCGAATTTGAATTGTCAAACAAGAATGGATCTCTGTAATTATCTGCAAGTTTAAACTTGCCACTATTAATCACATCTTCTACCTGAGCCTGAGCTTCAGCCCACATCGGAGAACCAAAATAGACTTCGTGGTTAAGATACAGTTTAGCCAGTGTCATTTTTGCAGCCCATTTTGTGAAACGTCCGTAAGTAGCTTTCGTGTTTGCGTCGCTTAAATAAGGCATAGCTGTTGTAAGTTCCGAAACGATAAAACGGTACGTGGAATCAGGTGTGCATTGTTTAGGAAGATATCCTTTAGGCAAATCGTATTTGGTAACGATTGGGATGTTCCTGAAGTTATCGAACAAAAGATAATAATAGAATGCACGTAATCCTCTTAATTCATAAACATATGCGTCTTTGTTCTGGATTCCGGAAATTTGATCCAACTGGTAAATAGCTCTGTTTACGTAAGTGATACCATTATACGCCTGTTGCCAGAGTGTATAAGGATGGCTTTCGTTGGCAGCGCTCCATGTGTGCTGGTGCATGGTAACATAATAATCACCCCATCCAATGCCAAGGCGGTTGGGCACAACAATACAGTCGGAAGATTCTTCATATAAATCAGCCAAGCCATCCCATCCCCAGTAAACGTTGCGGAGAGCGGTAAAAGCAGGAGCAATAAGGTTGGTTACATCTTCGGAGGTGAAGTGTGTCTTTTCGGCTGTTATGTCGCTATAGACCGTTTCATCAAGATTGGTACAGGCGCTGAATGTGAGTGCAGCGAAAGCAGCAATCAATATCGAGTATTTTAATTTTAAATTTTTCATAATCTTATGGCTTAGAAGGTTACATTAAGTCCGAATGTCAATGTTCTGATCGTTGGGTATTTATCTCTTGAGTCGTCTCCGGCTGCTTTCATGTCAGAGTTGTCAATTTCCGGATCAAGTCCTTTATATCCGGTGATGCAAAATACGTTCTGAGCAGAAGCATAAATTCTCAATGCTTTAATAAGATTGATCTTTTTTACATTGAAGTTGTATCCTATTGTTATATTATCCAATTTCAGGTAATCTCCGTTTTCGATGTAGTAACTAACATATGTTTGCGGATAGTTAAGTACGGCCTTCCCATATACCTTGTCGAAAGCGCTTTTCAGCATGTTGTAGTTGATATTAGGGTTTTCGTAGAACATGCGTTGGAAGTTCAGAATCTTGAATCCGAAAGCTCCGTTGAAGGTCATACTTAAATCCAGATTTTTATAGTGGAACGTATTGGTCCATCCAAGGTTCACTTTAGGAATGCCGTTGCCAAGGTATTGTTTATAAGTATTAGTATACATTTCCGGGGTTAAAGTTTTGCGTTCCCCTTTAGGTGTTTCAATGATCCATTTGCCGTCCGAAGTAATGTCTACCGATTTCAGCCCCCAGAAATTACCAATTGGTTTGCCTACTTCTAAGCGGTGCGTTGCAAAAGAGATAGGGTCTCCACAGTTGCCAGCTTCGATAAAATTGCCCTCGATCTGATACAAATCGTTTGACAAACTCAGGAGTTTGTTTTCATTGTGTGACAGGGTAAGGCTCGAATTCCAATGGAATATCTTTGTGTCGACAGGGACAACATTCAATACCACTTCGATACCCTGATTGCGCATTGCACCTACGTTAGCAAGGGTAGTGTTATAGAGATTGGGAGGAACAGGAACATTGTACCACCATAACATGTCAGTGGTTTTCTTGTGGTAAACATCCACAGAACCGTTGATTCTGTTTTTAAGGATACCGAAGTCGAGCCCTATGTTTAGCTCGCCCGATTTTTCCCAACGGAGGTCAGGGTTCGGATTGCTCGTCGGAATCAGACCTTTTACCCAGGTACCGTTGTTATCAAAATAACCGTTGTTGTCGTACGCGTATAAAGTCTGAGACTGATATGGCAAGGATGGAATTACACCGGTAACTCCATACCCTGTACGAAGTTTCAGGTAATTGATCCATGTGATATCCTTCATAAACTTTTCGTTGCTGATCGTCCAACCCAGCGAAACAGAAGAGTACGTTCCCCATTTGTGATTCAGACCGAACTTAGAAGATCCTTCACGGCGAATACTTGCCAGAATGTTGTAACGGTCTGCATATCCATAGCTTACACGGCCAAAAAAACCGATCAGTTTGCTATCGCTTTTACTGCTGCTCATACTTGCCTTGCCATCTTTGAGGGCATAACCAGCATATAGATTATTGTATGAATAGTTGTCGGATGGGAAATTATAGTTGTAAGCATATTCGCTTTCTCCAACATTATAATCATAGCTGTAACCTGCTAAAAAGGAAAATTTGTGTAATCCGATGTTTTTATTGTACTTGGCGGTTAATTCCATGTCGTCTGTACGACTATGGTTATCACTTTTAGAAGCCACGCCATTCATGCCGTTCATCGTGTTGGAATAGTTCTTCTTGGTTTCATAATACCCGGTCATGCCATTAGAACTGCGGGTAGAAAACATTGCGTTGGTTTCAAATCCTTCGAAAAGACGCAAGGTGACATTGGATGTGAGGCGAGTGTATTCATCTTTAATAATCCCGTCAGTTTCATTAATCATAGCAACCGGATTATAGTATTGGAAACGGGATGATTCAGCCCAGTTTCCACTTGCATTTCTGATAGGTGCCGTCGGGTTACGGATAAGAGCCTGTCTGTAAATATTTGTGTTGAATGAAGATGCTGAACCCACAGCGTTTGTGTTATCGATGCCTTTTACAATATTGAGGTTGAGTTTTACCTTATCGTTGAGCATGTATTGATTAATGTCAAAAATAGCTTTCAACTCATTGTTATTCGTTCTCTTAAAAACCCCATTCTTATTGTTGTAAGTAACGTTGGCTGAATAGTTGGAGTTTTCTTGCCCACCTTTCAGACTAATGCTGTGGTTTTGAGATATACCGGTTTGTGTTATTTCTTTCAGCCAGTCGGTTGAAGCACCTTCATCCGTGAACGGTAGTTTTACACCTTGTGAAAGCAAACTGCGAATATCACCGGCATTCAGAAAATCGGCTTTTTTGCCAAAAGTTGAAGCTCCAACATAAGCGTTATAGCTAACTTCAGGTTTCATGTTACGTCTTCCTGTTTTAGTGGTGATAAGAATAACACCATTTGCTCCACGCGTACCATAGATGGCTGCTGCAGAAGCGTCTTTCAGTACATCAATGGAGGCAATGTCTTCCGGAGCAACTGTGTTTAAGCCGCCGGCCACGCCATCGATCAAAATAAGTGGCGTCGTGCCTCCGTATAATGAAGAAACACCTCTTAGCATGATATTTGATTGACTGGATGGGTCGCCGGAACCGTTCGAAATATTCAAACCGGCAACTTTCCCTTTTACCAGATCAGCAGCATCTCTGATGAATCCCTGTGTAAAATCTTCAGCTTTGACACTTGCCACGGCACTGGTTATATCCCCTTTTTTCTGGGTACCATAACCAATCACCACTACTTCGTTGATATTTTTAGAGTCTTCTTTGAGAATAATAGATTGTTGCGACTTATTACCAACTGCTATTTCCTGTTTGAGGTACCCTATGTAAGAAAAGACCAATACCGATTTGGAACTGCTTACATTAATTCGGTAATTACCATTACTATCGGTAATAGTTCCATTGGAAGTGCCTTTTTCCAAAACGTTTACACCAATTAAGGCATCTCCCTTTTCATCCACGATACGGCCGGTTACGGTGGTTGTTTTTTGCTGGACAATTTCCGACCGGCTGTTTTCCACACTGCCGGGGGCAGCCCACAATTGACCAATGCCTAAAGTAGCGGTCATAAATGTGCATGTGGCAATTTTTGCCAGGCTTTTACTTAGAAAGCCATTTTGTTTTTGAGTTACATTCATGTTGTTAAGATTAAAGGTTCAATATATTGGTTTAGAAACTTTTAATTTACTTTCCATTCGATTACGCCACCGGATTCTCCCTTTTGTAGTTTGGCTTCTATTTTTAGCCCTTTTGTTGTAATTGTTTTGAATTCCAGTTTGTTATAACAGTCTTTTTTTGTGGTATAAGATCCTTTGGCTTCTACTTCTTTCCATTCTTCTCCGTCTTTGTAAAACAATTTCCAACTTTCGGGAACCCGATAATTGCCATCATACTGGTCGAAATCAAGCCAATAGACCTCGACATTAGATATAGTCTCTTCTTTTTCAAACTCGTAAGCAAGCGTCTCTGTTGTCCCTCTTTTCATCCACCAGTAATGATATGGTTTCGATATATCTGACGAGCTTTTGGGTTCCCATTGATCATTTACTCCCCAGGTCGATTCTTCAGGAGAAGAAATCAATGGAGCGTCATTCTGAATCGGAGCTTTCATAACTACCGTTTGCGCTCTTGAAGCAATTGTAGGTGCCGGAGTAGGATGTGCGTATTGTGCTGCGTAAGGAATCCATACAGCCATCTCGCCCGGGCCACGGTTATTCCACGTTGAATAAGGAATTGCCGTGAATGGCACTTCTTTTTCATCTCCGTTTAAGGATACTTCTTTGGCAATACCTTTCAATGTAACTATTCCATTAAGCATATTTTCCTGATAGGTGGCATCCATCTTTGCATTTTCGGAGATGTACTTGTTGAGTACATGAGTGTCATTTTGGTCTTTTCCTTCTAAGCAATAGACAATAGGTCCTCTTTCAATGGCGAGTTTTCCCAGATCATCCTGTACTTCGGCGCGTGCTGCTATCCTGCGAACCGGCATTGGAAGACTCAGCTCGATTACATCTCCTTTTTTCCACTGACGATGAATGGCAACGTAACCCATTGTTTTGTCCGAATCAATCACTTTGCCGTTGACCTTGATTATATATTTTCCGGCAGGAGTCCTGAAAGTATAGAGATCGGATGGCACCGGTTGGTTTTCTGCCCATCCCGGAATTCGCAGTTTAACGGTAAAAGCTTCGTTAACCGAAGGGGTTACTTTGATGCTGATTTTTCCATCCCAGGGATATTGAGATGTCTGATTCAACCCGATCTCGTTGCTGCCTACTTTTATTTTACCGGCACTTTGAGCGTAGAGATTCACGTAAAGAGTCTTTCCCTGAACGGCATACATATAAGCCGGCACTGAAGCCATAAAGCGGGTAATATTTCCGGGACAACAAGCACAACCGAACCATGCTTGGCGTTCGTGCTGACCCATCGATTCAAGCGGATTGTCGTAGAAAAACGTATCTCCACTCAATGAAACGCCCGAAATGACGCCGTTGTAAAGAGCCCGTTCTAAAACATCAACGTATTTTGCATCGCCGGTTGCCAGAAACATGCGCTGATTCCAGTACACATTGGCAATAGCGGCGCAGGTTTCGCAGTAGGCAGTATGGTTGTTCAGTTCATAGTTCGGCCCGAAACCTTCACCCTGTGCACGCGAACCGATGCCGCCGGTGATGAACAGTTTTTTGCTTGCCATATTGTACCATATGCGTGTCAGAGCGTGGAAATAGGCTGTGTCGTTGGTCAGTGCCGCTACATCCGCGACACCCGAATAGAGATACCCGGCACGTACAGCATGTCCTTTGATTTCGTCTTGCTTAAGAATCGGCATGTGATCCTGGCTATACTCGCTGAGGTGGTGGCCGTCAGTGCCGCGTCCGGTTTCTTCTACAAAATATTTTGCCAGATCGAGATAACGTTGTGTTCCGGTAACGCGGTAGAGTTTTGCCAAAGCCATTTCTACAATCGGGTGTCCCGACGGACGGTGTATTTGTCCTTCTTTTGGTCCGAATACCTTGCAAATAAGGTCGGCATTTTTGATAGCAACATTAAGTAACGTACGTTTTCCGGTTGACTGGTAGTGTGCAACCGCAGCTTCAATCAGGTGACCGCTGTTGTACAGTTCATGACTGTTGATTTTTTCCCAACGGGCATGTCCCCACCAACCCGAGAGTCGTTCGCATTTATTAGTAACGCAGGTGGTAAGGTAACCGTCGGGTTCCTGAGCAGCCTTTATCAGGTTGATGACACTGTCGAGATAAGCATCCAGGTGCTTGTCGTATTTTACTGCGAGAGAATAGGAAGCTCCCTCAATGATTTTGTAGGGATCGGTATCGTCGAAAGAGAAGTCGCCTTTATGTTCGCCCTTGATGAGACCACCGGCAAGTGCAAAATTATCGAAGCGGCCGTTTTTCTCACACTCTTTGAATGCCGAAGGAATAGAAACGGTGCGGTTGATTTCGATGCGTGGTGCCCAGAAATTATCCGTAAAATGTACTTGTGTAAACGGTACAGACTGAATTGGTTCGCTTGTTTTATTTCCGGCTTGTACAGAAAAAAGCGATGATGATGAAATTAATATTGAGAGCAGAGCGAGAATGTTTTTCATGTGTAATATTAAGAGTTGAGATGATCGCAAAGTAAATTAATAAAGCTTCAGGGGGATAGAAATATCGTCTATTTTATTGATAATACAGTACAATTTGTTTAATGTTAAATGTGTGATTAATTAGTTGTTTATTAGTAGTTTATGTGTTGTGTGAGATTTTTATTTTAGCTAAAAATGAACATTGTGAGAGTTACTTATCGGGAAATGTTCTTCAACGTTTTGGAGATAGCTTCACCATTAATACACCATGTCCCGGAATCACATGAATAGTGCTGTGGTTCGTCGTGCCAATTGTTTTGTGTTGCCAGAGATCCCTGATTGTGTACTCTTTTTTGTAAATATTGATGTCTGTAGCAAAATACATCGTATGTTTCTTCCAGTCGTAGTCCAAATTCCACTCACGATCTGACCGGTTGAGGAAGCTAACTGCAATTTCTCCGTTTGAAAGAGGTTTTGCCCAGATCTGATGATCGCCCATGTCAATGAAACGCCGTGCCTGTTCTCCGAGTTTATCCTGATTCACATTGATAACCTCTTTGTTTGTAAGAATCTCTTTCGTGTCGTTGTCCATAGAGCGGAGATCGTTGCCAGCCATCAGGGGTGCTGCAAGCATTGCCCACATGGAGAAATGAGTCACATATTCGTCGTGAGACATGCCACCGTTACCAATTTCGAGCATTTCGGCATCGTTCCAATGTCCGGGGCCTGCATATGGATAAAGATCGGCCATTACATCAATAATATTGAGTACACCCAGACCTCCCCAGTCGAATTTGCATTGATAACAGTCTCTGATGTCAGGAGTAACTCTCCAAAGGTGTCCGATACCTTTTCCCCATTTCCATGCCTGATTTTCACCCCATTCACAGATGCTGAAAACGATAGGCCGACCGCAGGCTTTCAATGCATCGCTCATGGTTTTGTATGCAGCTTCTGCTTTTTGTCCTTCGTTGGAGCACCAGTCATACTTGAGGTAATCGACCCCCCATTGTGCATATTGCCGCGCATCCTGAAACTGGTAGCCGCGGCTTCCGGGACGTCCCTGGCAGGTGAGGGAGCCGGCGCAGGAATAGATGCCCAGTTTGAGACCGCGTTTGTGAATTTCGTCTGCCAGATATTTTATTCCATGAGGGAAATGGAGTGTGTCTGCAATGATGTTGCCTTGTTCATCCCGACCGGTTTGCCAGCAATCATCTATTACAATGTATTGATAGCCGCATTGTTTCATGCCGGAACTAACCATGGCATCTGCCATTTCTAGAATCAGTTGTTCACTTACGTTACACCCGAATTTATTCCAGCTGTTCCATCCCATGGGTGGAGTAGGAGCCAGCGACATAAATAAAGAATCCTCCTTATTTTGAGTGTTACTGTTTGTTTGTGCGCTTACGTTGTAAGAAACAATGCCGGAAATCAGTATTATTAAACAAATAAAACGCTTGGAGTAATTGTGAAGTAATGTTTTGTTGTACATGTCTTAAGTGTTTGGTTTTAATTTAGATTCAGATCAGAATGTAAAAACCAATATCCCGAAAAATAGTAATGCATCTGCGAGTGAATTTGTAATGTGCCCAATCATAAAACTTTTCAGATAACCATGAAGTGTTGCAATAACTATCCAAGTGAAAGCCGGGATATTGGTTTTAATCGGAAAACTGTCATATTCCAGAATGCGAAATAACAGGTATTTTAAATTGCCGGATAATTCATAAATCCAGATTTGTAGTAAAATAATCCATACTAAGTCTTGAAGTTGATGGAATGTAAAATGCATATAAATAGAAATTTATCAATAAATGTGGATGGTAGTGCTATGTTTCTGGACGATCTTTTTATTCTTAAGCCTAAAAATGTAGTAATATTGCAATGTCCTTTTACTAACACCATCTTGTATGTTAATCCGAAATCACTCTATTCCCCAATTGATGATGCAGATATGGGAAAAGTGTAATAATCTGTTGAAATATAATCTTTTATTTCTTTTGACGCTTGCCTTGGCTAATATTGCTTCTCTGCATGCCGAAGCATTTAGTTTTCGTCACTACAAGGTGGAAAATGGTCTTTCATTCAATACGGTCAGAAGTATTTTGCAGGATCGGCAGGGTTTTATGTGGTTTGGCACAGAAGATGGGTTGAATCGTTTTGATGGATTGAACTTTAAAGAATTCAGAGATATCAGGGACGGTAAGAATCTCTTCGGGAGTAATTACATGTGCACTCTGCACGAAGATGCCCGTGGTGTGATTTGGGTAGGTACGGATGTGGGAGTTCTTTGTTATGACAGGACAACAGAATCGTTCTCCCGTTTCAGACAGGCGACTACTCAAGGAGTAGTAATCAATTCAACGGTAAATAATATTGCTGAGGACAAAAATGGAACGGTTTGGATTTCTACTTACGGTCAGGGTATTTTTGGTTACAATATTCGGACAGGGAAATTGGAACAATTTCATTTCTTGTCAGACAAAAAGGGGAAGCGCGTCTGTGAAATGATCAATTATGTATATGCAGACAGGGAAAATCGGATCTGGATCGCGCCCAAAAGTTCCAATAATCCAATCGTATTGCTTAACCGGAAGTCAAAAAGTTTTGTTGCCGTCCCGCTCAAAATTACCGACTCTTCCGTCCGGTCATTTACTATTTACAATATTTTTGAGGATTCGAAGCGAAATCTTTGGTTGGGAACCTGGGATCAGGGCTTGTGCAAATTAAACAGATCAGACTATAAGACAGATTTTTATCTTTCACCCCAAAAACCGGGGGGAATCCTGCATGTTCATGAACTTAATGAATACAGGCCAGGAGAATTGTTGATCGGTTCGGATGACGGACTTAGCTACTTTAACACTCAAACATTGGCACATCAGCTTTATGTGCCGAAAGAAACGGAGCCGTCATCGTTGTCGGATAAATTTGTTTATCCGATTTATAAAGACAGGGAAGGTGGTATCTGGATAGGAACTTACTATGGTGGCGTAAATTATCTTTCGCCAAATAGCGGATTGTTTGAACGTTATACGCACTCGTCTTATGTTAATTCGGTCAATGGAAATGTAATCGGCGCTTTTTCTGAAGATAAAAAAGGAAATATGTGGATAGCATCCGACGATGGTGGTGTCAGCTGTTTGAACAAAACGAGCGGGAAATTTTCTTATTATGTGCCAAATGGAGGGAAAAACGGCCTTTCGTGTTTGAATGTTCATGCCTTTTGCTGGGATGAGGACAAACTATGGATCGGAACTTATGCCGGTGGACTGAATGTGCTCGATACGCGAACGGGGACATTTAAGCATTATAATAGCGAAGAAAACAATCCCAATACCCTCGACGGTGGTAGTATCTATGCCATTTTTAAAGATCGTGATGGTAGAATGTGGGTGGCAAGTATGTCGGGGTTGAATGTATACAACCGTAAGAATGATAGTTTTATCCGCTTCAAGAATCTGAATTCGACGACTGTTAGCATAAAGCAGGATCAAAAGAGATTTATCTGGTTTGCCACATCGGGCAGAGGATTGTTTCGTTATGATCCCGCTTCAGGAAAATGGGTCAATTACCTGAATAGGCCTGATGATGCCCGGTCATTGCCCAATAATCAGATCAATTGCATGGAAATTGATCATTTGTCGAGGCTTTGGATTGGTACTTCCAGCGGACTTTGCCGGTATGATTATAAAAGAAATGTGTTTGTCGAGATCCCGTTATCCATTCCCAGTAAGACTATATGTAGTATTGTCGAAGTGGATAATGTGTTATGGCTGACAACCTCAAAAGGACTTGTAAGATATGATCTGAAAGATGGGAAGATACGCTTCTTTACTAAAGCTGACGGTCTGTTGAGCGATCAGTTTATCTTTAATTCGGGGTATCGTAGCTCTACCGGTAAAATATATTTTGGAACGGCCAACGGTTTTATTTCGTTCGATCCGAAAAGAATTGTTCCCTTTAGATTCATTCCGCCGGTAGCTGTAACAGGATTGGAAATTTTCAACAAAACAGTGCCGGTAGAACCGCATGGTATTTTAACTCACTCTGCTTCCTTAACCGATAAAATCGATTTGTCATACAAAGACAATGTGTTCAGTATCGGTTTTGTTGCGCTGAGTTATAATACGCCGGAGAAAAATCGCTATGCCTACAAACTTGAAGGTTTCGATAAGGATTGGAACTATGTGACGAATCAATACAAGGCCACTTATACCAATTTGCCTGCCGGAACTTACGAGTTTAAGGTGAAGGCTTCTAATAGCGATGGCGTTTGGAACGAACAGGGAGCTTCGGTGAAAATTGTGATTCATCCTCCCTTATGGCTGACAACCGGCTTTAAATTGCTATATTTTGTTCTGATAATGATTGCCATTTTCTATATCTTGAAGTTGCAACAGCGGCGGACAGAGAAGAAACATGCCGAAAAAATGAAAGAACTGAAGCAGGAAAAAGAAAAAGAGCTGTATGATGCTAAAATACAGTTTTTTACCATGGTGGCGCATGAAATCCGAACTCCGGTATCACTCATTATAGGACCATTGGAAAAGATTATGGAATCGAAAAAGGAGTTGCCCCATTATATTCTGAATGCATTGAACATTATTGACCGGAATAGCCAGCGGTTATTGTTGCTCGTAAATCAATTACTTGATTTTAGGAAAGTTGAACAGGGAGTACTTACGGTATCGAAAGTACCGACCAATATTTATGAGCTCGTTTATGCAGTTTACGAACGCTTCAAACCTTTGGTGGAGCAGAATGGAAATTTATTCGATTTTCATTGTGATAACAAACGGTTTGTGGCGGATGTAGACAAAGAAGCCGTTACCAAGATTATCAGCAATTTGCTTTCTAATGCCTTGAAGTTTGCCGAAAGCCGTATACTCGTTTCTGTTGCCAATGAGGTTGATGATTCCTTTGTGATCCGGGTGGAAGATGACGGACGCGGAATTTCAGACGATGAGAAAGAAAAAATATTTCTTCCGTTCTATCAGGTTGTTTCGCATAACAAACCGGGAACCGGACTGGGCTTGTCGTTGGTAAAGAACCTGACGGAAGCGCACGGAGGGACGGTGGCTATTGAGGATGTATCCCCTCATGGAGTTGCTTTTGAAGTCCGTCTTCCGTTACGCAGCGAACAGACGGATTCTGTTCTGGCTTCTTCTGATCAGTCCCGGAGTGTCGGAATAGACAATGCTATATTACAAGTGTCAGAAACCTCGATCGCTCCCGAATCAAAAGCTATTGAGAAACCGGTGTTATTGATCGTGGAAGATAATGCAGAAATGCGAAATTTCTTAAAAGACAGTTTTGAGGAAGAATATTCTGTAGTTACGTCAGCCAACGGAAAAGAGGGGTTGGATGCGCTCAAAAAAACCGAGGTTCAATTGATTGTTTCCGATCTGATGATGCCAGTAATGGATGGACTGGAATTTTGTGCGGCACTTCGCGAGAATGTTATCTGGAGCCATATTCCGATAGTTCTGCTGACAGCTAAAACGGATTTGCAATCTAAAATAGAAGGCATGAATTGCGGAGCGGATGCCTATGTTGAAAAGCCGTTTTCTATTGCGTTCCTCAAAGCACAGATCAAAAATTTGATTGAAAACAGGAAAGTACTTCGCCGAAGGTTTTCCGAAATGCCGATGGTGTCGCTGAGCAGTATTGCAAGTAATAAAGCCGATGAAGAGTTTCTGACAAAAATGAATGCGATTATTGAGCAAAACATTTCAAATTTCGACTTTACTATCGAAGCGCTTGCCGATCAGTTACATGTGAGCCGATCGGGTTTGTTTGCCAAAATTAAGGTATTGGCAGATGTTACGCCCAACGAGTTGATTCAGATTGTGCGCCTGAAAAAGGGCGCTGAACTATTAGCGGAGAACAAATACAGAATTAATGAAATTGCCTATATGGTTGGTTTCAATAATCCTTCGTATTTCACTAAGTGTTTTCAAAAACAATTTGGAATGCGCCCCGGCGATTTTATCCGTCGCAATGAGGCCTGAGAAACCATTATGGGTTGACCGTGTTGGCGGGATAAAAAGGTTGTTGAGCTTTTGATCCCGCCAACTGAATTTATTTTTTTGCCACCATATTCAATTCAACGAACTTGAAACTTCCGCTGCTTTTGTAGCCTTCCACAACAAACGATACTTCGTGCATTTTCCCTAGATTCATGCCCAGTTTTTCCCATTGTTTAAAATGCTCTGAAATGTCGATGCTTCCTTTGTTTCTGGTGTTTTTTCTGATGCTGAAATATTGAACGAATGTAGTAGTACCGACAATAGAGGGTTGATTGATACGGGTAGTTTGGTAAATGTCATACAGACTGCCATCTACATAAAACGAGCCTTTGAGAACTGCATCTTTAGACATCGAAGGAATCCAGTTGCGCCAGTCTTCCACGATGTAAAATTCAACAAGGGGATCTACACTCCAACCGTAAATTGCTAAATAGGAGTTTCCGGCCTTTGTATTCGGATTGTAGATGCAGTTGTATTTTGCAGAAAATGTCCCGATTTCACTGTGTTTTTGTGTTTGGTTATATGCCAAACCACGACGAGCGAGGTAGTTTTCAATATCATTCCATTTGCCGCTGAATAAAGCGCCTTTTTCAAGGGTCATACAAGCCTCTCCTTGTGAATTTTGATTCCATAATTCATAACGGAATCCGTTTTTGGTGCCTTGCTTCTGATCCGAACTTGCATCGATGCAAAATGTTTGCGAATAAGCATTCGTGGCAATCACCAGCAGTAATGCCATTATGAGTTTGAATTTCAAGGTGGACAATGTGTTTCTTTTCATGTCTGATTTCATTATAAGGGTTGGTTTAGTTGTATTCGACAGGTATTGAATTTTCAGTATGTTCAAATTATTCCGTTTATTCAGAGTCTTCCGTGTGCCGCATTTTTGCGAACTCAGTCGAAATATAATTATCGTACGACAAACATACGTCAGTGGCAAAGTCAATTCCATCGCCAATCAATAGTTGCCATGTGTCAGATGAAACGGACGAAAGGGTATCTTTTCCGATGTTGTGTTTGTAAAGTCCGTAAGCAATCCCGGCATTAAAGGTGTCGCCGGCACCGATAGTGCTTGCCGGTTCAATTTTTCGTGTCGGCAGACAAATACTGACCTCAGGTGTTCTTAGATAAGCCGCTTCTGAACTGGCAGTGTAAATAAGCGTCGGACACAATGGTTTCATCGCTTCGTAGGCTTCGTCAATGTTTTTTGCCCCGAAAATAATTTCCAGGTCTTCGTCTGAAGCACGTACAACCGAAGCCAGCGACATGTTCTCGAGAATGGCCGGTCGCAATTGCTCCAGCTCGTGCAAGTGAGCTTTTCTGAAATTCGGATCGTAATAGATGAGTGCATTGCGACTTTTAGCATAAAGCAGAAACTCACGTAAGGTTTCCCGAATTTCCATGGCAATGGCATAAATCGACCCGAACATCACAATGTCATTTTCGTTTACTTCGGGAAATGCAATGTCGAACCGTTTCTGCGGATACGACTTGTAAAAAGTATAGGAAGCGTTATTGCTTTCGTCCAGAAATGCTAGTGCCAGCGCTGACTTGCCGTCTTCAAAATGGTAAACGTAATCGGTGGCGATGCCATTCTTATTGAGAAAGTCGTCAATCATATTTCCTACCGGGTCGTTGCCGTATTCGGAAATAAAATGAACGGGAAGTCCCAGACGACCCAGACTGACGGAGGTGTTCAGCATAGAGCCTCCTGCGGTGGAGGCTACGGGTTGCCCGTTTTTGAAAATAATATCGAGAACTGTTTCTCCTATGGTGAAAATTTTACGCATGAGTTGATTTACAATTTTCCCGATAGCTGTCGGGGTTACAATGTACGATTGAATCTAAGGATTCCAGATTTAATCTCCAAATTTCCATATTCTCAAATCCTCAAATTATCAGTGCTGTTTTGTCCAGTTCTTTATCAGGATAAGTGGCAAAAAAGGCAGCAAGTTTTCCTGCAATCTCAGCTACGCCGCCTTGTTTGTCCGACTCGATATTGAGTGGAATTACAGGATCGTGGAGCGAAAGACGGAGTAGAAACCATCCGTTGCCAGAGTTTGCATCGCAGGCTATACGGATGCCTTCGTAATTATTGGGAACGATTGTCCAACCCGGCACCGAAGCAACGAAATCTTTCAATTGTTCTATAACCGTATTGCCGTAAGCTTTGAAATCGTCAGCTTTGATCTTCAACCGAAATTCTTTGCTCTCGGCCGGAACACGTAAGCCTGCAATAAGCTCACTCAAATCTTTACCATTGGAAGATCGCATTTGGGCGGCTTTTATCAATAGTTTGGTTATCAGATAAGCTCCGTCGTCTAGAAAGTGGTTCTCTTTCAATGCAGCATGCCCGCTGGTTTCAATGGCCAGCCAGCTTTCTTCTCCGTTGTTGTTGAGCCTGATGGCTTCGTTGATCACATTTTTGTAGCCTCTTTTGAAGCGATGATGTTTTCCGCCCAGTTTGTCAATGAATTCGGCCAAACCGTCGGAAGTGATGGAATCGGTGACAATGGTAGAGTGGGGATGTTCTTCCAAAACGATGGCACCGATCAGGGCAATCAATTCATTTCGGTTGATGCTTTCGCCTTTCCGGTCAACGGCTGCGGCCCGGTCGACATCGGTATCGAAGATGATGCCCAGGTCTGCCTTATTCTTCAAAACTGCTTTTTGAATGAACGACATAGCTGTTTCATCTTCCGGGTTTGGAATATGGTTGGGAAACATGCCATCGGGGTCAAGGAACTGGCTACCGGTAGTATAGGCACCCAGGGGTTGCAACACCTTGTCCACGAAGAATCCGCCAGCACCGTTGCCTGCATCCACTACGATACGAAATCCTTTGAGTGGTGTTTCATAGTGTACCGAATGGTTCACCTCTTTGCGGATTTTTTCGACTAAAAAAGTTGAATAACGGGCAATCAGGTCGTATCCGATATGAACGTCATTTACGGTTTTGTCGGGAACGATGACAGTCGCTGCCTTTGAAAGAATAGCTGTAATATCAGGCTTATCTAATCCTCCATCAGAAGTAAAAAATTTGAGGCCATTACGGTTAAACGGCAGGTGACTGGCAGTGAGCATGGCAGCACCATCGTATTCGCTTTCTTCAAAAATAGTGCTCATGTACATGGCCGGGGTTGAGGCAATACCGCAGTCGACTGCATTTGCACCACTCAGTCTGACACCTTTGACAAAGGCTGTCATCAGCGATTCTCCCGAGATGCGTGAATCGCGTCCCACACCAATACATAACTTTGTCGGGTCAATTTGCTTCTTTTCGGCGAGCCAGTCTACAAAGGCAATGGCAATTTGCGTTACCCGTTCAGGTGTGAGATTAACCTCTTGTCCGGCAATTCCTTCGGTAGCAATGCCCCGAATGTCGGAACCATTTTGAAGTGCGAGAAATGAGTTTGTTTCCATGGTAATAAGTGTTAGGTTAAATCAATTCGCCTCAAAGATATGCCATTCAGGTGCTTTTTGCACCTTATTTCATTACTGTGCTGCTTTAACCGCTTCTGCCTGTTTCCTTTTTTCTTCTTCAAAACAGTGACGGCAGATTGGTTCGTATTCGTTTTTTTCGCCCAGCAGAACCTGATGAGCATCCGAAACCAGACGGTGCGAAACATAGCCGGGATTGCCGCAGCGCACACATACTGCATGTTCTTTGCTCACGTCGTCGGCAATAGCCATCAGTGCAGGCATCGGACCAAAAGGTACACCGCGAAAATCCATGTCGAGGCCGGCAACAATTACTCTGAGTCCGCTGTTGGCTAACTGATTGCAAACTTCAACGATGCCTTCGTCGAAAAACTGTGCTTCGTCAATACCCACAACGTCAACATCGCCAGTCAGTAACAATATGTTTCCGGAAGAGTCGACCGGAGTAGAAACAATGGAATTATTATCGTGAGATACCACTTCGACTTCGGAATAGCGGGTGTCGATAGCCGGTTTAAAGATTTCGACCCGTTGTTTGGCAAATTTTGCCCGTTTCAGTCTTCGGATGAGTTCTTCTGTTTTGCCCGAAAACATGGAACCGCAAATTACCTCGATGCTTCCTTTTTTGCCGGAGGTATTAAAATTTGATTCGAAATAAATCATTTTATATTATATAACTATTTGATTGTAATTGATATGTGTGTGTTGCGGTAAAGGTGAAAACTTGGAAAATATCAAAGTGTGGAAATAGCACTTTTTTATCTTCTATAATCCTGAAATTTTATGTCTTTGATATTTGTCTATCTGTGTTTTATTTCTGCCAATTTGCATTGTCAATTGTCAATTTTCCATTGCCAAATATAAAATTATCCAGTATCTTTACACTACATTTGCAAAGGTAAAATTTGCCTTTTAATTTGCCATTAAAATTGTAAAGAAACTTATGAACAAAGAAGTTTTGCTTGCGTTAATTGATAAGGATATTAAGGAGTTAGCCATCCTGAATAAAGGTTTTGCTGAAAATGATATTGTATCGGCCACTATTCTTGGATTGGCAAAGACGAAGGCAGAGAATATTTTGACCGGACTGGCTCAGTTGGGAGAGATGCAAAATACCCCTCAGCCTGTTATGGAAGCTACGCCAAAGGAGACTGCAATCTCTTCGGTGGTAGATGAAACTCCGTTTGTACCTGTTCCTGAGCCGGAAAAGGTGATTGAACTGGAACTTGATCCGGAAATAGAAACGGTAATTGAACCGGAGATTCCGGCAATACCTGAACCAGCTCCTGTTGAACCGACACCAGTACCCGAAGCGGAACCGGTTGAGGAGACAAAACCGGAGGAAGAACAACCCAAACACTCGTTGGCGGAAGTGCTGAACACAAACGGACATTCGTTGAACGACCAACTGGTTCAAAAATCCGAACCATCCCTGGCTAACATACTTTCCAATTCTAAAGTTGAAGATTTGCGACAGGCATTGAGTCTGGCTGAGCGGTTCCGTTTCCAGCGCGAACTGTTTAATGGTAATGGAGAAAAGATGAATACTACACTGTCGTTGCTCAATGCAATGAAGACGGAAGAAGAAGCCGTTGCTTATCTGTCTACTTTAGGCTGGCAGGAAGAAGATGTTTGCGCGGGCGAATTCAAACAACTGGTTCATCGTAAGTTCTTGTAAATTATGGGAAAACTTTATCTGGTACCAACGCCGGTTGGTAATCTTGAAGATATGACCCTGAGGGGCATAAGAGTGTTGAAAGAAGTTGATCTTATTCTGGCAGAAGATACGCGTACTTCAGGTTTTTTGTTGAAGCATTTCGGAATTGAAACCCGCATGATGTCGCACCATAAATTCAACGAGCATAAAACGGTGGCAACTATTGGAGAGAGAATAGAAAAAGGCGAAACTATTGCTCTCATCTCTGATGCCGGTACTCCGGCTATTTCCGATCCCGGATTTATGCTGGTGCGGGAATGTGTAGCTCGTGGCATTGAGGTGGAATGTTTGCCGGGAGCCACGGCTTTTGTTCCTGCACTCGTCAATTCGGGTTTACCTAACGACCGGTTCTGCTTTGAAGGTTTCCTTCCTCAAAAGAAAGGTCGGCAAACGAAATTGAAAGAACTCGCTCTGGAAACGAGAACCATGATTTTTTATGAATCACCTTTCCGTTTGGTGAAAACCCTGCAACAGTTTGCCGAATATTTCGGCCCGGAGCGGAAAGCCTGCGTATCGCGCGAAATCAGTAAGCTGCATGAAGAAAATGCCAGAGGAACAGTAACCGAATTGGCTACATATTTTACTGAAAAACAACCCAAAGGAGAAATTGTAATTGTTGTTGGAGGATTGGAAAACTAATCTTACATTTGTTAAACTTCTTGATTTAGCTAAAGATTAAATTGTGTCATATTGAATGTTTTAATATTTAGGTTATTGCACAGTGATTGTCTTGTTTTGCAACACTCAAAGGCTTCCGATGGCTATCGGGAAATAATTTAGCAACATGAAGTTGGCTTTGCTGATTTATTAATTAGCTTGCGCTGAAAATGGTTTCCATACTATCTTAAACGAAAAAAAATATTTACGTATGAAAAATGTACTTGTTGTACTTGCCGTTTTATTGCTTGTTTCTTGTCACAAGCAACCTGCCGATGTTGAATCGTTGCAGAGACAGAATGATTCGTTGATGCAGGTAAAAGCTCAATTGGAAAATGAGACCAACGAATATCTGGCGTCGATGAACGAAATTGAAGCGAATTTCGACAAGGTGAAACAAATGGAGAATTACATCCAGATTAATAAGTCGGTAGAGAACACAAATCAGGATGTAAGAAGCAAAATCAACGATGATATTCTTTTGATGACAGATATGTTGAAGAAGAATAAAGAGCAAATCGCTGCGTTGACCCGTAAAATGGGCAAAAGTGCGATCAAAATTCGTGAAATGCAGAAGACTATTGAGCGATTGAACAATATGCTGAACGAGAAAATTGATTTAATTCAGTCATTGTCGAACGAATTGCAGATTAAGGATGCTGCCATTGCAGACCTGAATAAGAATGTGGAAACGTTGAATCAGGATGTGGCAAACCTGAAGACTCAAAGTCAGGCGCAACAGGAACAGATTGCGAGTCAGGATGAAAAAATTTATACTGGATGGTATGTATTTGGTTCAGGGAAAGAACTGAAAGATCAGAAAATACTTACTAGTGGAGGATTCCTATCTTCAACAAAAGTGCTTCAGAAAGATTTCAATAAAGAGTATTTTGTCAAGGTGGATATTCGTCAGGTGAAAAGTATTCCACTGTACTCTCCAAAGGCCAAAATTCTGACGATGCATCCGGCCGGGTCTTATTCTCTGGATAAACCGGATGGGAAAAATGGTAACTATGTGTTAACTATCAAAGACTACAAGGAGTTTTGGAGTATTTCCCGTTATTTGGTCGTAAAAGTTGATTAAACTATCATCGTAGCATTTTGTCATATAATTAAACACGTAGTTCATTCGTTAAGAATTCACTACAACACTAAATTGACAACACTATGAAACGAACAAATGCAGGTCGCTCTACAAGCGGCTATTCAACAAAGAATTCGTATCTTTCTTTTGCTTGTGCCATTGCTTTGTCGGCGTTGATTGCGTTGCCGGCTTTTGCACAGAGAGGAGAAGGAAATCGTGAACAAAGATCGGATAATAAGAGAAACGAAGTAGGAACTGAACGGCAACAGTCCAATCGTTCGGAAAGTCGTGGTAATGCTCCCCGTTCTAACGCGCCTCAGGTGTCAAATGCTCCCCGAGGCAATGCCGACAGGCGGGATGTGCGTGCAGGAAACGACCGTTTCAATGCTCCGAGGCAAGATGGCGCTCAAATGCGTGACAATCGCTGGGATGCCCGCAATGATCGTTTCTACGGAAGATGGCCGGCTCGTGGCGCTTCGGTAAGAGTTGTGCCTCAGGGCGGATACTGGAGAAATTATCATGGTGTACGTTATATGTATCACAATGGTTTTTATTACAGACCTTATGGTTCGTCTTATGTGGTAGTTGCGCCTCCGATTGGATTTCGTATTGCAACACTGCCGGTAGGTTTCGTTGCTTTTACGCTTGCCAATGCTGCATATTACTACTATGCAGGGGCTTATTATCAACGTTATAACAACGAGTATGTAGTTGTTCAACCTCCTTTGGGAGCTTTAGTGCAAAGTATTCCGGAAGGCGGTCAACAGGTCGTTATCGACGGCAATACATTTTATATTGTTGACGGAGTTCAATACCAGGCCGTAATGTTTCATGGAAGTATCTGGTATAAAGTAATTAAGATTGAAGATCGCGTGGATGATTATAATGGCGAAAATCCATATTAATTGACACAATAATTTATTTAAAACGGCAGGCAGAAATAATCTATATTTCTGCCTGTTTTGTTTTTTTATCAGCGCTCAAATAGGATGAAACTAATTTCAAAGGAACTGTTTTAACAAGGGCTTTTTGTAGTAAATTTGCAAAATTATTGAACCGAGAAAACTAATGCCTTGCAAATGTGCACAAAGTATTGTCTGTAAAATATATAATCAATTTATTTTGAGATGAACAAGACAAAATTGCAAGGACATACAGCCATGATTGTGGCTGCCATCATATTTGGAGCTAATTTTCCGATTACAAAACACCTGATGCCTCACTGGATGTCTCCCTGGGCATTGAGTTATTCGCGATTTGCGTTTGGAGCTATTATGTTCTGGGCCTTATCTCTGTTTGTCAAGAACGAAAAGGTTTCCCGTAAAGATATGTTTACCCTTTTGGTTGGGTCTATGCTTGGAGTGGGATTCAATCAAACTTTGTTTATCTTCGGGCTGCAGTATACTTCTCCGACGGATGCTTCGATTGTGAATACGGTCATGCCAATCATGGCAATGGTGATATCGTTTTTTATTTTGAAAGAACCAATCACTTTTAAGAAGTCGGGAGGCGTTTTTCTTGGCATGTTGGGAGTGCTAAGCATTATACTTTCGGCCAAAATAACATCGGGAGTGGAAAAGTCAGCTCCGGCATTAGGCGATCTGTTGTGTGCTTTAAGCTGCTTGATGTATGCGTTCTTTCTGGTGATAACCCGTGAAGTGTCTAAAAAATACTCGCCTGTGACCCTGATGAAGTGGATGTTCCTGTTTTCTACCATTCTTACTTTCCCGTTCGGTTACAAAGATTTGTTGTCGGCTAATCTTTTTACTCACGGCTCGGTAAACGAATGGATGTCATATGGATATTTACTGGTGTGCGCTACGTTTATAACCTATCTGCTGATGCCGGTAGCTCAAAAGAGAATACGCCCGACTACTATCGGAATGTACAATTATGTACAGCCGCTGGTCGCTTCTGTAATTGCTATTTCAACGGGACAGGATGAATTTACCTGGATTAAACCCATTGCCGCTGTCTTGATTTTTGCAGGAGTTTATTTTGTAACTACCAGTAAGTCGCGCGAAGATATAGAGAAAGAGCTTGTAATGAGTAAGTCTGCTTCCGAATCAAAAGAGCTTGATCGTCTTCAGGTCGAAGTGGCTACTCAACAAGTCAATAAGGATAAAAGAATTAATTAAAACAACAATAATATTTTCATTATGAACATTTTACTACTTGGATCGGGCGGAAGAGAACACGCCATGGCATGGAAAATAGCACAAAGTCCTAAAGTGTCGAATTTGTACATTGCACCCGGTAATGCCGGAACATCTTCAGTCGGAACAAATCTTGCAATAGCCGCTGATAATTTTCCTGCGATTAAAGATGCAGTTAAAAGTTATGCAATTGACATGGTTGTGGTCGGTCCTGAAGATCCATTGGTAAAAGGAGTGGTCGATTTTTTCGAAGCGGATACCGAATTGTGTAAAATACCTGTTGTCGGACCTAATAAAATTGCAGCTCAACTGGAAGGTAGTAAGGATTTTTCGAAACAGTTTATGGTTCGGAATAACATTCCTACGGCGCGTTACCAGAGTGTTACCATTGATACGATAGAAGAAGGCGTGGCGTTTCTGAAAACACTGGAGGCTCCGTACGTGTTGAAGGCCGACGGATTGGCTGCCGGAAAAGGCGTTTTGATTATCAACGATTTGGAAGAAGCCGTGTCGGAATTGAAAAGTATGCTTCAGGGTAAATTCGGTGCAGCCGGTAATACGGTTGTAATTGAAGAATTTCTTTTAGGTATCGAATGCTCTGTGTTTGTTATTACAGACGGTAAACATTACCAAATCCTTCCGGAAGCAAAAGATTATAAGAGGATTGGGGAAGGTGACAAGGGTCTTAATACCGGCGGTATGGGAGCTGTATCTCCGGTTCCGTTTGCCGATGCTGAATTCATGAAGAAGGTGGAAGACCGTATCATTCGTCCAACAGTTGAAGGTTTGGATAAAGAAGGTATTGTTTATAAAGGCTTTATTTTCTTTGGCCTTATCAAAGTAAAGAACGAACCTGTTGTGATTGAATATAATGCCCGTATGGGAGATCCGGAAACAGAGGTAGTAATGTTGCGTTTGAAATCGGATCTTGTAGAACTGTTGGAAGGCGTTGCTGCTGGTAATTTGGACGAAAAAACTGTTGAGTTCGATTCCCGCAGCGCAGTGACTGTTATGTTGGTGTCGGGAGGATATCCTGAAGATTACGAGAAAGGAAAAATTATCACCGGTCTTGACCAGGTGGAAGGGAGTATTGCTTTTCATGCAGGTACCAAAGATGCAGACGGCAACGTGGTGACTAACGGAGGTCGTGTGATTGCGGTAAGTTCTTATGGAGCATCCAAAGATGAAGCTCTTGCACAGTCGTTCGCTAATGCGCAGAAAATCAGTTACGAAGGAAAATATTTCCGTCGTGATATTGGTTTCGATTTGTAAAATCCGGTTTTGATAATGCTTTTTTCTCTTCGTAACGTAGCTGTAGCCTTTGACAATAAACCTATTTTTGCTCCTGTCAGTTTTGAACTGAATACAGGAGAAAAAATGGCGATAAGCGGCCCTTCCGGTACAGGAAAGAGCAGCTTGTTTAATGTGTTGCTGGGCTTTGAGCATCGTTATCAGGGAGAAGTGTTTTTTGACGGAAAGCCATTGTCTCCGGTTGTAATTCAGGATGTCAGAAAGCAGGTGGCGTGGTTACCACAGGAAATCAATGTGTTGCCGACACAGACGGTTCGCGAATTTATATACACTCCATTTGAATATCAGGTCAACAAGCATAAAAAACCTACTGTCAGTCAGGTAGAATCCAGACTTGATGAGCTTGATCTGAAAACTGAAATTCTGGATCATACAATTGGTTCGGTTTCAGGAGGCGAAAAACAACGTATAGGCATTTTGACGGTACTGTTGTTGCAAAGGTCCATTCTGTTTCTGGATGAGCCGGTAGCTGCGCTTGATGCACGAATGAAGAAAAAAGTGGTTGATCTTTTGCTTGGAAATAAGCAACTAACAGTTTTATCGACATCGCATGATGCAGTATGGAACGACCATTGCGATAAAATAGTAACACTTTAATTGAGATGGGGTCTACGGTTGACATAAGCTGGACGGCATTGCTGATAAGCGAATTGTTTCTTGCAATTCCGTTGTTTGTGCTTGGTTACTACCGCACTCATTTGGTGAAAGCGACAGTGATTTCCGTGCTTCGGATGACGGTTCAGCTTTTCCTTGTGGGGATTTATTTGGGTTATATCTTTAAGCTCAATAACCCGCTGGTGAATGTGGCGTGGGTAATGGTTATGCTGGGAGTTACCTGTCAGACTATCGCCCGGAGGGGAGAACTCAAACTGAAATATTTTCTGATCCCGTTTGTTGTTTCAATCGTTTTTACGCTTGCTGTCGTCGATATTTTCTTTCTTGGCTTTACAGTTCGGATAGGATATTTGCTGGATGCCCGCTATTTCATCCCGATTACAGGGATGATGTTGGGTAATATTATGCAGTCCAATGTGATAGCTGCTAATTCTTTTTATCACAACATCTACAAAAACAAAGTGGCATTCCGATTTGCGTTGGCATCAGGTGCAACCCGTCATGAGGCTGTTTTCCCTTTTGTGGGTGAAGCCCTGAAAAAAGCGTTTAACCCAACGATTGCACAGATGGCTACAATTGGTTTGGTTTCGTTGCCGGGCATGATGACTGGACAAATTTTGGGAGGAAACGATCCTTCAGTGGCTATCAAATATCAGATTATGATGATGGTAGCTATTTTTACGGCCAATGTTATAAGTGTTATTTTATGTATCCGTTTGTCAGGACGTTTTATTTTTGATGCTTACGGAAATCTCAGAGAAGAGGTGATCCGAAACTAACATGATAAAAACAGGATTACGCAGTGCGGGAAAGTATTAATATGAGTACAATCCGGCAGGATAAAAACAAATTATTCTCGGATAAAAATGATAAAAAAGAGTATCTTTGTAATACTCAACCCGAGTAAAAATACTAACATCATACGAATATGCGATTGGTTCAGTCCTTTTGAGACGAATTGCATATGACTCTAAAATTATTCGCGTATGAATTCAGCTTTAAATTTATTGTTGCGTCTGGGCATTGCCACCAGCATGCAGGACAGAGAAGCGGTGATAGACCGGATAAGCTCCGTATTGGAGGATAAAATGGGGACTGATCCCGATAAGGCTCAAAAGGTGGGCGAAAAAGTCCTGGCTGGAATAGAAGGTCTTAAGGATCAGTTGTCTATAGAACAAATTATTTCTTCTCTTTCCCGTAATGACGATGCGATAGAAAAACGGCTTGACGAACTCACGGAAGCTATCAACAAGCTGAATGCCAATGTTGAAAAACTTATGAAGAATAAATAACCCGGACCAAGGTTCCCATAACTGTATATAGCAATGAAGATATTTCGGATTTATACAACGTGGCTTCAGTTTTCAAGAGCGTTGCAGATTATCAGGGTGCTGACAAAACATGCCTTTCGTGAATGGTTTTATCGTACGAAAATGGGTAAAAGGCGTTTGCGCCGTCACCCGAAAGCCCAGCTTGATGTACGTACAACTCCCGAGCGTGTGCGACTGACAATCGAAGAGCTTGGTCCTACCTACATAAAATTCGGTCAGATACTTGCCGATCGTCCTGATATTATATCCGAGCGGTTTCGTGTCGAATTAAAGAAACTCCAGTCGAAAGCAATTCCTATTGACGACGATGCGGCTGTTAAGCTTATTGAAGACGAGCTCAATGATTCTATTGATAACGTTTTTGCTTACTTTGATCACCGTTGTCTTGCTGCGGCCTCTATTGGTCAGGTGTATCAGGGGCGGCTGCATACCGGAGAAGAGGTGATCGTTAAAATACAACGGCCTCACATTATCAGCAAAATAAAGCTGGATATATACCTGATGCACTTTGTGGCCAAACAGTTGGTGAAAAATTATCCTGATTTGGTAGCTATCAATGTGTTGGGTTTTATCTCTGAGTTTCAGGATAAAATCATGAAGGAGCTTGATTATACGGTGGAGGCATCAAACATCAAGCGATTCGAATTCATGTTTAAAAACGATCCTACCGTTCATATTCCGGCAGTTCATATGGAATACTCAACGCGCAAGCTATTGATAATGGAAAAGATCGTTGGGATCACGCCGGATAATATTCAGCGGCTGAAAGCGGAAGGATATGACTTACATCAGGTTGCGGTAAATGGAGCAAATGCTTTATTGAAGATGATTTTGGAAGAGGGTTTCTTTCACGGTGACCCGCATCCGGGCAATTTATTTGTTTTGCCCAATAACGTAGTTGGCTTTATTGATTTCGGAATGGTGGGCGTTCTTCGTCCGCGGGAAATGAGCTTCCTTGCTCAGTTCTGTATGGGATTTGTTCGTCGTGATACTCGAGCCATTGCTTCGTCTTTGCTTACGTTGTGCGATGTCAAATTTTTTGATCAGACCGAGGATATGGAATTTCAGATAGACCAGATCCTCAAGCAATATGGTCACCTGACGATTGAAGAAATTGATTTCTCGAAAGTAATGCAGGATTGTATCAATCTGGTAGTTTTGTTCCAGTTGAAAATACCGTCCGGCATCTTTATGCTTGCTAAATCGCTGGCAACATTGCAAAAATTTGCAGGTAATCTCGATCCCGATATTGCTTTGACACCCATTGTTCTTCCATATGCCAAAAAGCTGGTGTTAACACGATTTAGCCCCCGGAAAGTGGCTGCTTCCATTTACGATACGGCAATGGATTATGTGAACCTTATTAATACACTTCCGTCAACAGTCAATGAAATCTTATACAAAATAAAAGAAGGGACGATGCACCATCAGGTTCATATTGATGAAAAGAACCCGGTTACCCGTGTATTCAGAAATATAGGTTATCGTATGGTGTCTGCGATTTTGATTATCGGTGTATTTGTCGGTTCTTCCATTCTTATTGTAAATACGCCGGAACGTCCGTACGGACAATTTGCTCTTTATATGTCTTCATGTATTATTGTGATTTTATTACTGAAAGCATTGTTTGCCCGAAAAAAATAGAACTATATAGAAAATCAAATTATAAATTAAATTTTTACTGAAAGAAAGAACCAATGGAACAGATTCATAAAACGTTGCGCGATGCAAAAGGGATGAGATGGCTGGTGTTGATACTGGTGTCGTTTACGATGTTGTGTGCTTATTATTTGACAGATGCTATGGCTCCCCTGCAGGAGCGGTGTCAAACAAATTTGTCGTGGAGTGCAACGGATTATGGCTTTTTTACCAGCGGTTATGGTTGGTTCAACGTCTTTCTGCTGATGCTGGTTTTCAGCGGAATGATACTTGATAAATTAGGCGTAAGGTTTACCGGTGTGTTGTCTATTATAATAATGATAGCCGGTGCTTTTGTCAAGTACTGGGCTATTTCGGGTCATGTAGATGGTATATTCGAAATGCACCTGGGATCTTATCAATTGCTTGCGCCAACGGCAAAATCTGCTGTGGTTGCAGGTTTGGGATTTGCTATATTTGGTGTGGGTTGCGAAATGTTTGGTATTACGGCCAATAAAGCTGTAGTTCGTTGGTTCAGAGGAAAAGAAATGGCTCTTGCTATTGGATTAAATACCTCTACTGGACGTATTGGTACAGCTTTGGCAATGTTCACACCGGTGCCTTTGGTTAATATGACAGGTCATCTGAGTGCTCCGGTGATACTTTCGTTGCTGTTGCTTTGTATCGGATTGTTGATCTTTCTTCTGTTTGGGGTTTTGGATAAAAAACTGGATAAGGAAGAAGCGGCAGCAGGTATATCTTCAGATGATGAATTTAAGTTCAGAGATATTATTGATATTGCAAAAAATAAAGCATTCTGGTATATTACTGCGCTGTGTGTATTGTTTTACTCTGCTGTTTTTCCATTCATCAAATTTGCGACTAACCTGATTGTGCAGAAATTTGGAATTTCAGACACTTTTGCCGGCTATATTCCTGCCTTGTTGCCATTTAGTGCCTTGTTGCTTACTCCTTTGTTTGGGAGTATGTACGATAGGAGAGGTCGAGGAGCTTCCATTATGGTTTTGGGATCTTTGTTGTTGGTTTTTGTACACTTGTTATTTTCCATCCCGTCGCTTAACAATTTGTATATTGCAGTGGGATTGGTGATGGTATTGGGGGTTGCATTTTCCATGGTGCCATCTGCAATGTGGCCTTCAGTTGCCAAGATCATTCCGGAAAACAAGTTGGGAACAGCATATGCAATGGTGTTCTGGGTGCAAAACTGGGGTATCATGGGAGTACCTCTTCTTATCGGAAATGTTCTCGATAAGTATTGTATTAGTCGACATGTTCAAAAAATGGTAGATGGGAAAATGATTGAAGTTACGCAATATAATTATACTATTCCAATGTTGATTTTTGCCTGTTTTGGTGGCGTGGCTATTTTGTTTGCGTTTCTGCTGAAACATGAAGATGCCAAAAAAGGATACGGACTGGAAAGACCCAATATTAATAAATGATAAAATAGTAGATTTTGTTCTTTTATCAACAAGCCAATCTTATGCGAGATTGGCTTGTTGTTTTTTAGGGGGTATGATTGAAAATTATTGATTTTTATCGCTGATGGTATGATATTTTAGGGGGCGCATGAGAAATAATTCTGTTTTTTACTTAAATAGCTTCAAAATATAGGGGGTGTTGGTATATTTTGTAAATATCAAAATGTATTATGTTTTGTGGTTTAATGCGTCATTATGTAATACGAAACGTTTTTATTGTAATCAAAATGATATTTATATGGGGAAAATATTGTACATTTGTGTCGGCATTGTTACTGCCGATATAAATAATCAATAAACGAACTATAATATGTGTGGATTTGTAGGAATATTCGACCTGAAGGTAAAAGCCGAAGATTTACGTTCTCAGGTGCTTAAGATGTCAAAGAAGATTCGTCATCGCGGACCGGATTGGTCGGGAATTTATTGTGGAGAGAAGGCAATTTTGTCACACGAACGGCTTTCGATTGTGGATGTTGCTTCCGGTAAACAGCCATTGTTCAGCAAAGATGGAAACCTGATTCTGGCAGTGAATGGCGAAATATATAACCATCAGGAAATTCGTGAACGTTATGCCGGTAAATATGAGTTTCAAACTAAATCTGACTGCGAAGTTATCCTTGCTTTGTATCGCGATAAAGGCCCTGCATTTTTGGAAGATCTGAGTGGTATTTTTGCTTTTTGTCTTTACGATAAAGAAAAAGATATCTTCATGGTTGGTCGTGACCATATCGGAATCATTCCTTTATATATGGGCTGGGATAAGCAGGGTAATTTCTATGTGGCCTCCGAATTGAAGTCTTTGGAAGGATATTGCAATATTATTCAGGAATTTATGCCGGGTCACTATCTCTACAGTCCTGATGGAGAAGTGAAAAAATGGTATGTGCGCGACTGGATGGAATACGATAATGTAAAGGATAACACGACTAGTATTGATGAATTACGTACTGCACTTGAAGATGCTGTTCGTCGTCAGTTGATGTCCGATGTTCCTTATGGAGTATTATTGTCCGGCGGACTTGATTCATCCATTATCTCTGCTGTTGCTAAGAAATTTGCATCCAAAAGAGTGGAAGATGGAAGTACTCAGGATGCCTGGTGGCCTCAGTTGCATTCATTTGCCGTAGGTCTCGAAGGATCTCCTGATCTGGTTGCAGCCCGCAAAGTGGCCGATTATATTGGTTCTGTTCATCACGAGATTCATTTTACTATTGAAGAAGGACTTGATGCTGTCAGTGATGTGATTTATCATCTTGAAACTTATGATGTAACCACTGTTCGTGCTTCTACTCCGATGTATCTGATGGCTCGCGTTATTAAATCGATGGGCGTGAAGATGGTGCTTTCCGGGGAAGGTGCTGATGAGATTTTTGGGGGGTATCTTTATTTTCATAAAGCTCCTAATGCTAAAGAATTTCATGAAGAAACAGTTCGTAAACTCGACAAACTGCATCTCTATGATTGTTTGCGTGCTAATAAATCGTTGGCTGCATGGGGTGTTGAAGGTCGTGTTCCTTTCCTTGACAAAGAGTTTATGGATGTTGCCATGCGTCTGAATCCTAAAGATAAAATGGCCGGCGAAGGTAAAATGGAAAAATGGGTACTCCGCAAAGCGTTTGAAGATTACTTGCCCGAATCTGTTACATGGCGTCAGAAAGAACAATTTTCGGATGGAGTGGGTTATAGTTGGATCGATACGCTTAAAGCCCGTGCTAACTCTAAAATATCTGATCAGGAACTGGCTAATGCTAAATATCGCTTCCCGATTAATCCTCCCAAAACAAAAGAAGAATATCTGTACCGTACAATCTTTACAGAACATTTTCCCTCGGATTCTGCGGCTGCTACCGTGCCGTCCGATCCTTCGGTTGCATGTAGTACACCTATTGCTTTGGAATGGGATGAAAGCTTTAAAAAGAATGCAGATCCTTCAGGACGTTCGGTGCTGTCGGTTCACAACGATGCAAAAGGGAACGAATAATATTTCCGATTGTCTATTTAAAACGAATAATGCCACTCAATCGAGAGGCATTATTCGTTTTAAATAAAACATGATCTTGTTGATGCACAGTTTGGAAGAATGGCTGGAGCTAAGGAAAAATAAAAAAGCAGATACATCTTGCATCTGCTTTTTTATTTTATCGTTGAGTAAGCGAATTTTGATCCATTAATTCAACTTTGCATTTGATTTGCTTGCCTGATTCTTCTTCGGTTAGAAGCACTTCCGGTGCAGTGTCTTTTTGCGGATCTTTCGTTTTGAAAGCAATTTTGTATTTCTTTTCTTTATCAGCCTGAAACTTTACCAGATAATGTTTGTAATAATCGGGGATAATTTTACAGGTGCCAGTTTGAAGCTCAACTGTGGGTTTGTTGTTAAGAGTGGCATCCCATCCTTTGTAATGTCTGATTTCGACTATGCGTTCTCCGGCTTTTGCTTTGACTGCTTTTGGCCAACCTTTGTAAAAACTACCAACTGTCTGCGAGTCTACTTTTACGATGAGCGCAGCCTCTAAGTAGTTCTTCCCCTGTACGTTAACTTTTTCTTTTTCTCCTTTGATCTCGAACATTTCAGAGGTTGAAACCTTGTCCCCGCAATAAGCTTTCGGAGTTATACAATTTGAAAATAAAGGCACTGATAAACAGGCTAAAAACAATAGATTAATTGTTTTAATACGCATACACTAATGCTGATTATTTTTATGTAATGTTTCGGGGGTATGTCCGTAACAATACCCTCCTTAGATTTGGTAATGCAAAATTCGTTTTTTTTATCGATATGTGCAATATGATGTTGAATTATAAAAGTTAATAATTAATATTTTATTTGCAAATAAATAGATAATTAATTATTTCACAATGCTAAAATAAAGTTAAAATTATGACTGAGATGCAGGTTGTAGGTATGTTTCTTTTTTTGTATTTTTGGTAGTCCAAATAAGGTATTTCTATATTGTTCAAAATCAAGAATAAAAGACTATGGGTATTTTTAATTTTTTCTCAAAGGAAAAGCAGGAAACGCTGGATAAAGGGTTGGAAAAGACCAAAAATAGCGTGTTCTCTAAACTTTCGCGCGCAATTGCCGGTAAATCGAAGGTGGATGATGAAGTGCTTGATAATCTTGAGGAAGTACTTGTTACGTCAGACGTTGGAATTGAAACTACGCTTCGTATTATTAAGAGGATTGAAGATAGAGTCTCTCGCGACAAATACATGGGAACATCAGAATTAAATGCTATTCTGAAAGAAGAAGTTGCCGCTTTACTGGCTCAAAACAATACCGGAGAAATGCTCGATTTTTCGAATCCATCCGACAAAAAACCTTATGTTATTATGGTGGTTGGCGTGAATGGCGTCGGTAAGACAACAACAATAGGTAAGCTTGCATATCAGTTTAAGAAAGCCGGTAAAAGTGTTTATCTGGGAGCCGCTGATACGTTTAGGGCAGCTGCCGTAGAACAGCTTGTTATTTGGGGTGAAAGAGTAGGGGTTCCTGTTGTAAAGCAACAAATGGGTTCAGATCCTGCTTCGGTAGCTTTTGATACGCTAAGTTCTGCCAAAGCCAATGATGCGGATGTTGTTATCATTGATACGGCCGGTCGTTTGCATAACAAAGTGAACCTGATGAATGAACTTACGAAAATCAAAAATGTGATGCAAAAAGTGATACCAGATGCACCGCATGAGGTTCTTTTGGTTTTGGATGGTTCTACCGGACAGAATGCGTTCGAACAGGCACGTCAGTTTACCAAGGCTACTGAAGTGACCGCGCTTGCAATTACGAAACTCGATGGAACAGCCAAGGGTGGAGTTGTAATCGGAATTTCAGACCAATTTAAAATTCCGGTACATTATATAGGTCTTGGTGAAGGAATGGAAGATCTTCAGGTATTTTCCAAGGATGAGTTTGTGGAGTCATTATTCAAATGACATTTCGTAAGTTCCATAAATTTATTTCCAAGATCATGAAACGAATGGTGGCTTCGGTGATGTTGTTGTGCGCAATTGTTTTGTCTGTGCAATCGCAAACCAAACAAGTTTTACCATTGTGGCCGAATGGAGCGAAAGAAAGTAATGGCATTACGACTCCGGAAAAAACGGAAAACCAACATCGTATCATCAATATTTCGGAAGCTTCTATAACGGTTCAGTTGCCAGCTCCGTCAAAGGCTACAGGAGCAGCAGTTGTGATCTGTCCGGGTGGCGGTTATATCGCAGAAGCGGCATTTCATGAAGGATATCAGTTTGCTGATTGGCTCAATGAACAGGGAATTGCTGGTATTGTACTGAAGTATCGTTTACCGAACGGACATTCTGATATTCCTTTAACGGATGCGAAACGAGTAATGCGTCTAGTGAGAGCACATGCCATAGAGTGGAATATTGATCCGAAGAAAATTGCGATTGCCGGTTTTTCTGCAGGAGGTCATTTGGCTTCTACCTTGGGCACTCATTTTGACGATGGTGATGCCAAAGCGTCCGATCCTGTTGAGCGTCTCTCATCGCGACCTGATTTAATGGTTCTTTTTTATCCGGTTGTGTCCATGAAGAAAAATGTGACTCATGCCGGATCAAGATTGAATCTTTTAGGACAGAATCCTCTCTCTGAGCTTGAAAATCTTTATTCGAACGAGTTGCAGGTAAAAGCAAATACGCCACCAACCATCCTGTTCCTTAGTGATGATGATGGTGCAGTTCCTCCTGTAAATAGCATTCAGTTCTATAATGCTTTGAAAGAGAAGGAAATTCCGGCATCTATGGCGATATTTCCAACCGGAGGACATGGCTGGGGCATGAGAACCAATGTCTCTTTCTGGAAGATATGGCGAGAAATGCTTGTTGATTGGTTTGTCAAATATCAGTTTGTAAAGCAATAAATAAAAGAAAATAGCATTACAGAGAGAATCATACTTTACGAGTAAAGCAATGTTTCTCTCTTTTTTAATAGTTGTTTTTTTGAAAATTAAATGATTATAGATATGAGAAAATTTGTTTTTATAGCAGTGTTAAGTTTATGTGCTGCCAGCGTATTTGCCCAGCAGGAACCTATGGCAAAGGCGGCTCTTGAGAAAGCCGTTGGCATGATGAAAAGTTCACCGGTTAAAATAGTTTTTGCTACTACGATTGAATCAGCTTCAAGCAAAAAGAAAAATAATGTATCGGGAACTCTGGTTGTGATGGGTAATAAATTTCATCTGACAATGAATGGAACGGAAGCTTATTTTGATGGTAAAACACAATGGGTGTACGTGCCGGAGAGCAATGAGGTGACAATTTCTACCATTTCGGCGCGAGACCAAAAACAAATGAATCCACTTTCGGTATTGTCGCAATACAGTGGGAAGGATACGAAAATAATGTATAGCCGTGAGGCCAACGTCTCTGCTAATCAGGTTGCCATTGATCTTTTTCCTACATCAAAATCAGCGAATGAATTTCGTATTCTTGTAAAACTTGATAAACGTTCAAATGCACCTCAAATGTTGCAATTGTATGGCCGTGATGGGTCAAAAACAACAGTAGTAATCAAATTTTTTCAAAAAATATCTGCTGATAACAAGTATTTTACGTTTGATTTGAAAGCTCATCCTAAAGTAAGTGTGAACGATTTACGTTAATCGTTCTTTTTTGCTTTCTTTTTGTATATTCTTCATGCAGTGCAAACGTTTGCTTTGATATATTATCAAAAACAAACGTTTGCAATAACATCTGAAAATTTGTCATCCTATTTTTGTCAGTGAATTTATCTCTGTACAAAAATGGTACTTATGATAAATTAGTTTAAGTGTTAACAATAAATCTTTTTATGCATGAAGAATTTGAATGTTCTTTCTACGCTCCCCACGCGTAGATGGTGGACAATCCTCCTTGCGCTTCTCTTTGCAATGAGTATTTCCGCTCAAACAATTTCTGTGAAAGGCGTTGTGAAAGATGCCAAATCAGGAGAAACAATTGTAGGTGCTAACGTCATCGTTAAAGGCACCACTACGGGAACGGTTACCGATGTTAACGGTAATTTCTCACTCAATGCTCCTTCCAATGCAACTTTAGTCGTAAAATATGTCGGCTATCAGGATGCAGAATTACCCGTTGCGGGAAAATCCAATTTAGTTATTAATTTACAGGAAAGCTCGATTGCTTTATCAGAAGTGGTTGCTATCGGTTACGGTCAGGTAAAGAAAAACGACCTGACAGGATCTGTTGTGGCTGTCAGTACCGACAAGATGAATAAGGGGTTAGCTACTTCTTTTACAGATATCTTATCGGGTAAAATGGCCGGGGTTAATATCTCGACATCAGGCGGAGCTCCGGGAGCCGGTGCAACTATCCGTATTCGTGGTGGATCGTCTATGAGTGCAAGTAACGATCCGTTAATTGTCGTTGATAACGTGCCAATTGAAGGATCCGGCGTGAACGGTATGTCAAATCCTCTTTCCGGCATCAATCCTCAGGATATTGAAACATTTACGGTATTGAAGGATGCATCTGCAACCGCTATTTATGGTTCTAGAGCTTCGAACGGTGTTATTCTTATAACTACCAAAAAAGGTTCTTTGAAACAGAAATTTGCAGTGTCTTATGATGGAAGTGCATCTGTAAGTACAATTGCAAAGAAAGTAGATGTTTTGTCAGCAGATCAATTCAGATCTTTTGTTCGCGACTATTGGGCTGGTTCACCTTCAGTTACGGCTCTTCTTGGTAATTTTAATACCAACTGGCAGGATTTGATTTACAAAACTGCTTGGGGTCATGATCACAACTTAAGTATTGCTGGGGCCGCCGGCAAACTTCCATACCGTGTTTCAGTCGGATATACAAATCAGGATGGTATTCTGAAAACATCAAATTATTCACGTACTACAGCATCTTTAAGTTTGAGCCCGACATTGCTGAATGACCATTTGAAAGTCAATGCGAATGTAAAGGGTTCTTATTCAACTAACCGTTTTGCTGATACGGGCGCTATTGGTGCTGCGTTAGAATTTGATCCTACACAACAAATTTATTCTGCTAGCAAGTATGGAAACAATTATTTCATGTGGCTGAAAACAGACGGTACACCACAATCTTTGGGAACTGCCAATCCACTTTCAGTTTTAACTGAAAAGAGAGATGTTTCTTACGTTTATCAAAGTATTGGGAACTTGCAACTCGATTATAAATTTCACGCTATTCCTGAACTGAGAGCCAATTTGAACCTTGCTTATGACATTTCTAAATCGGATGGTTCTACTACTATTAATGCAAATTCTCCGATCTCATACGTTTGGGGATCCAAAAAGAATGGTGCAGGTTCATATGCCCCATATTATCAGAAAAAAACCAATACTTTGCTTGATTTCTATCTGGATTATGCAAAAACATTCGGCGTTCACTCTATTGACCTGATGGGTGGTTACTCTTGGCAGCACTTCTTTAATACCAGCTGGTCATCAACTGTATATACTGATAATGTGGCAAATGTTCCCCGTGTTGATTATCCTACAGCATATCAATTGGTATCGTTCTTTGGTCGTTTGAACTACACATTGCTTGATAGATACTTATTGACCTTTACGCTCCGTGACGATGGAACTTCTCGTTTCAGCAAAGATAATCGCTGGGGTCTTTTCCCATCAGTGGCTTTGGCATGGAAAATGAAAGAAGAATCCTTCCTTAAAGATGTTAGCTGGTTAAGTGATTTGAAATTGAGATTGGGTTATGGACAAACCGGTCAGCAAAACCTGAATATCAGTAACGACTATCCTTATATTCCAACTTACAATTTAAGTACATACAATGATGCTCAGTACCTGTTTGGAAGTCAATGGTATCACTTACTGCGTCCTTCTTATTTCAACACAAGTTTGAAATGGGAAAGCACAACAACGTACAATGCCGGAATTGATTTGGGTTTCTTAAACAACAGAATAACAGCAAGTGTTGATGTCTATAAGAGAGTAACCGATAATATGATTAATGTTATTCCGGTAGCAGCAGGTACTAACTTCATCAATGAAATGGTAACTAATATTGGTAGCATGGAAAATAAAGGTGTTGAGTTTACAGTTACAGGAAAGCCTGTTGTATCACGCCATTTTACATGGGATCTGAGCTATAACCTTGGTTATAATAAAAATAAGATTACAAAACTTACCAATTCAAATGATGCTTCCTATGGAGTTCCCGGAGGTGATATAAGTGGCGGTACAGGTAACAAAATCTATATCCAGAAAGTAGGATATCCGGTCAACTCATATTATGTTTACAAACAGGTGTACGATACCAAAGGAAATCCGATTGAAGGAGCCTACAACAATAATGCAACTTTGTATTGTGACCATAGCCCGGCTCCCGATGTAACAATGGGTTTGTCATCCCGCATGAATTACAAACAATGGTATTTGAATTTCTCAATGCGTGCAAGCATTGGTAATTATAACTACAATAATGTTCAGTCGTCTAAAGAATTTAAAAATCAATCATTTACTACAGGTAGTTTGAAAAATTTATTGTCGACATCACTTACTACAAACTTTATGAATGCTCAATACATTTCGGACTACTACATTCAGAATGCTTCGTTTGCAAAAATGGACAATGTTACATTAGGTTATAATTTTGATAAGTTCTTAACATCCAAATTGAGAGCAAGTGTATACGGAACCGTACAAAATGTATTTACCATTACTAAGTATAAAGGTCTTGATCCTGAAGTTTCCAATGGTATAGACAACAATATCTATCCTCGCCCTCGTGTATTTATTATGGGATTAAGAGTTAACTTCTAAATACAGCATACAATGAAAACAATAAAATTTCTAACTATTATAGGTGTGGTTGCATTAGCATCATTTACTCTTAGTTCGTGTGTAAATGACCTGAATGTAACGCCGTTAAATAAATCTATTTCTACCGAGACAACAACATTCTCTAATACCTCAGGGCCTTATATCAGTTATTTGGCAAAAGTTTATGCAGGGTTTGCTACCGGCGGTATTCAGGGGGGTGATGCAAACGTAGATATAGTGGGAATGGACGGAGGTAGCCAGGCCGGCTATTTACGCCCGTTATGGAACTTACAGGAATTGCCTACCGAAGAAGCAATGTGTTGCTGGAACGACCAGACAATTGGGAACTTCCATGCTTTGAACTGGACTGCATCTGACGTCTTCATCAAAGGGTTTTATTCTCGCTTGTACTATCAGATAACAATTGCAACCGCATTTCTTCAGGAAACTACAGATGATAAACTGGCATCCAGAAATGTTTCATCAGCATTGAAAGACTCTATTGCGACTTTCAGAGCAGAAGCTCGTTTCCTTCGTGCTTTGGCTTATTACAATGTGCTTGATATGTTTCGTAACGGACCTCTTGTAAACGATGCAAGTCCTATTGGTTCTGCAACGTTACCTGCTTATGCTGATACCCAAACTCTCTTTAAATTTATCGAAAGTGAACTTACAGATTGTCAGACACAACTGAGTACTCCGGTAGTTGGTAATTCGAATCAGTACGGACACGCAAACAAGGCTGCAGCATGGGCATTGCTGGCACGTTTATATTTGAATGCCAATACCTACCTTGGAACAAGCGATACAAAATATTATACTTCTTGCATTGATAACTGTAACAAAGTGACTGCTATCGGTTATACTTTGGAACCTGTTTATCAAAACCTGTTTGTTACGGATAATTACAATTCAAAAGAAATTATTTTCCCAATTGTAATAGATGGTACAAACCTTACATCATGGGGTGGAATGCAGTTTCTGGAATGTTCTGCAACTGCTTCCGACGGATCATACAATCCGTTGAATGCTCCGGGTACATGGGGTGGTAACCGCGCTACAATGCAATTCTTGGATAGGTTTAAATCTATGTCGAATTATCAGGATGATGCTCGCTATAAAATGTTGTATACTGGTTATAACCATACAAGTATTGATGATCAGTCGGATTTCAAGCAAGGTGTTCAGGTTTTCAAATATAGCAATCTGAGTAGCACAGGTGTTAAGAATACGGCTTCCTTCGCAAGCACAGACTTTCCATTGTTTCGCTTAGGTGACATATACCTGATGTATGTTGAAGCATTTTTACGCGGAGGTTCAGGTGCAAACCAAACTACAGCATTGAAATATATTAATGATTTGAGTAAAAGAGCAAACTCGGTGTCCGGAGGAAACTATAGTGCTTCTGATTTAACTCTTTCATTTATTCTTGACGAACGTGCCCGCGAAATGTTTTGGGAATGTACCCGTCGTACAGACTTAGTTCGTTTTGGTAAACTAACGGATGCTAATTATGTATGGCAGTGGAAAGCTGGTGTAAAGGCCGGAGCTGGATCGGATAGCTTCAGAAACTATTATCCAATACCAACCGCAGACCTTACAGCCAACTCAAATTTGAAACAAAATACCGGTTATTGATTATTTAATCAGATTGTCATCTGGTAAACGAAACAAAAGATACCTTATGAAAAAAATAATAATTTACACTGCTTTATTAATGGCAGTAATATTCGTAGGATGTTCGGATGATGCCAAATTGATGATTTCGGCAAATCCAGTAGCTCCTGTGTTAAGTGCTCCCAGTCAATCGACTACAGCCTATGTAAAAGATTCGGCTGCCTACATTTTAAGTATGGATAGCACAGGTCTGGCAGAAACATTTAAAGTGTCTGCTGCAGATTATGGAGTGACTGCTCCGGTTACCTATAGTCTTCAAATTGATAAAACAGGTAATAATTTTGCGAATGCTCAAACCATTACAAGCTCGTCTACAACGAGTTTGGCGGTAACAGTTGTACAACTTTACAATGCAATGACAGGGGCAACAGCCCTCAACCTTCCAACAAATGTAAAGGCCAGTATTGATGTGCGCGTAATGGCAACAATCGGTGCTTCTTTGCAGCCTGTATACTCAAATGTGAAAACTATTATTGTAAAACCATTGCCATCTTTGAAACCGTATTATGCGGTAACTCCTAAACCATATTATATTATAGGTTTGGGTGACGGAGCTTGGACTAATAGTCCGGCAGGTCTTGGGGTTTCTTTATATCCCATGAGTGTTGTCAGTGGATTTGCGTATACCAGTGCCGGAGCAGGAACATTTACATTTACCGGTTATTTCAAAGCATCTAGAACATTCAAGTTGATTCGTGATGTGGGTAGCTGGAATGAACAATGGGGTAACTCAGGTCAGGATGGTATAGATAGTCCTGTTCATAATGATGGTAATTCGAAAAACTTTAAAGTACCCTCTGATGGTTATTATACCATTACATTGAATTCGATTTCAAATACTGTGAAAATTGTGGCAGCCAGTGCTCCTGCGAAATCTTTCGGAGCTATTGGTATGATTGGTGAATTTAATGGTTGGGGAGGAGATGTTGCTATGACAGCATCCGAAACTACCAATAATCACTACTGGTACACTACCTATACATTTAGTTCGGATTTCACACCTCCGGTAGGAAATGGTGGAATGAAATTCCGTGCAGATGCCGCATGGACCAATAACTGGGGCGCTGGATATTTCCCGGTTGGAATTGGAACAAACGGTGGCACCAATGTTCCTCACAGAGCCGGAACTTACAAAGTCTTGTTTAATGACGTTGACGGATGTTTCTATTTTGTGAAACAGTAAGTTAATCCTTGCGTTTAATATGAATTATTCTTCACGGACTTTGAAAAAAGTCCGTGAAGTTTAACTTCCATCTTTACCAAAATTACTAATTGGCTTGTTTAAGAACGAGCTGTTTCTTTCTTCCCATGAAAACACTTACTGCAATATTTCTTTTCTTGTTATGTGTATGTAGCGTAACAGGTCAGGTTGTTACAACAAATCCCGTGCTTGTGACGAAAGATGCAGGAGTGATTTCTGTTATATTTGATGCCTCGCAAGGTAGTGCCGGGCTAAAAGATGATGCCGGTCCGATTTACGCTCATACAGGCGTAATTACCAATTTGAGCACATCTTCCAGCGACTGGAAACATGTTGTTACCGACTGGCCCACCTCCACTAATCAATCTTCTGTCAATCTTGCCAAAAACAAACTGACTTCTCTGGGGAATAACAAATGGCAATTGACTATAACTCCCGATATTTATTCTTATTATGGCATTACAGATGCCTCGGAAACAGTTTCCAAATTAGCTTTTGTATTTCGTAATGCCGACGGAAGCAAAACTGGAAAAAATGCCGACGGCTCTGATATTTTCGTGTCAGTTTATGCTTCGTCAGCTTTGACGGTGAAACTTGCGACACCAACCTCCAATACGTTGATGCCTTTGAATACGGCATCTACAATTACGGCAAACGCATCAACTTCGGCTAATATGGCACTATATATAGGTGCTACTTCTTCTTCAAATATTACAGCTACCACTCCGGTAGCGCAATCGAATGGCGTTACATCCTTATCGTCTTCGTACACATTTACTACACCGGGAAACTATTATGTTATCGCGACAGCTACAACCAGTGGTGGTAGTACAGCATCCGACACATCCTATGTTTGTGTGCCGAAAATACAACCTCTTTCCGATCGTCCTTCAGGATTGAAAGAGGGACTTACAAAAAATCCGGACGGATCGGTGACGTTTTGCCTCTCATTGGGCAAAAGCGCTCCTGTCTCGGCTTCTACCCGGGTATTTGTTTTGGGCGACTTTAATAATTATAAACTGGACAATAATTACCTGATGAATCTTCAGGCCGACAATACAACTTACGGCACGGATGTCAACTTTTATTGGTTGACTGTTTCCGGACTGGATGCCTCAAAAGAATATGCTTACCAGTATTACGTGGATGGACTTACCGGAACTAATGCAGTCAGGGTGGGTGATCCATATGCTGAAAAGATTCTCGATCCGGCTAACGATAAATATATCAGTTCTTCCATTTATCCGAACCTGAAATCATATCCATCTGCCTTGACAAGCGGTATGCTTTCGTGCTTTACCATTAATTCATCCAATTATAACTGGCAATATTCATCGTCATTTAATCCTCCGTTGCAATCACAGCTTACAATTTACGAGATGCTGTTTCGCGATTTTACGTCTGAAAAGTCAGTGCAGGCAGCTATCAGCAAACTCGATTACCTCAAAGAACTGGGGGTAAATGCGATTGAACTTATGCCAATAATGGAGTTTGACGGGAACGATAGCTGGGGATATAACCCGAATTTTTACTTTGCAACAGATAAAGCTTACGGAACCAAAACAGACTATCAGCAGTTTGTGGATGAATGTCACAAACGCGGAATGGCTGTAATCCTGGATATTGTGTTCAATCACACATGGGGTTTAAGTCCTTATTGTCTTGTTTATTGGGATGCGGCAAACGGACGTCCTGCTTCTACCAATCCCTATTATAATGCTTTGGCACCTCATCCCTATAGCGTTGGTAATGATATAAACCACACCTATGCTCCCGTAAAAGCATGGCTATCCCGCGCCTTGAAGTTTTGGCTGACGGAATATAAAGTTGACGGTTTTCGTTTCGACCTGAGCAAAGGACTCACGCAAACAGTTTCAAACGGAGGAGCCGTAAATCCGAATGCAACTCTTAATTGCAGCACATACGACCAAAGCCGTATAGATAACATCAAAACGTATGTAGATGCTGTGAAATCGACCAATCCGAAAGCATACGCAATTCTGGAACATTTTTGTGATGATGCGGAAGAAAATGCATTGGCTGCTTATGATAGTACGATGCTTTGGCGTAATGTTTCTTATGCTTTTCAACAGGCCGCAATGGGCTATGTTGACGGCTCGGATTTCTCTCGATTGGCATCTTCTTCGCAATCGGGTGGTGCTGTAAAGTTGCCAACCAACCGTGTGGCTTATGCCGAAAGTCACGATGAGTACCGGATGGGCTATAAAGCTATCACCTGGGGCGTAACTGATGTGAAAGATACAACCAATGTGATGAAACAGCTCGCAGTGTGTGGCGCTTTCGTTTTTCTGAGTCCGGGGCCTCGCATGATGTGGGAATTCGGAGAGTTGGGGGCAAACTATAACTCAAAAGATGCCGGAGGAAACAATATTATGAGCTCGATGGCTGCCGAATGGGAATATTTGAATATTCCAGCCCGAAAAGCGTTACACGATAATTATCAGAAAATTTTGAATTTGAGACTGAAATATCCGTCGCTGTTTTCAAATCCAACATCATGGAGTTGGCAGGTGTCAACTAACGATTGGTCAGCGGGTCGCAATGTTTATCTCACGGATGGAAAAACTTCGGCAGTCGTACTTGGAAATTTCACGGGAACCGGAGCTGTTTCAGCAAGTGCACCGTTCGACAAGACGGGTATGTGGTATGAGTTACTTACCGGCGATTCTATTAATGTAACCGGTACGCCAATGACAGTAGCACTTCCTGAATTTGGTCTGAAAATTTATACCAATGTCAGAATTACTCCGTCACCAGTGGATACAACAACACAGAAAACCGTGCTGATTTTTCCGAATCCGGTAGAAGATACGATGTATATTTCCGGAGCTCCCGCAAATTCAGTGCAGATTTCGGATGTCAACGGACGACTTGTTGTTGTAAAAGATATTGAGAATAATCGTGTCAATGTATCAATGTTGCAGACTGGTATGTATCTCGGTAAGGTATTTTTCCGGGATGGCACCACTAAGGCTATAAAAATATGCAAGCGATAGTGTAAATTTGTCAGTGAAAACGTTTGCGCTGTACCTTAAAATCATTTCCTTATGTCGAATAGCCAGATTACCATCAAAGATATAGCTAAAGCTCTGAATGTTTCCGTTTCAACGGTATCAAGAGCTTTAAATGATAGCCCTGATCTGAGTGGTGCAACCAAGCAGCAGGTGCAGGAATATGCCCGTCAGCATCACTATAAACCGAATTTGCTTGCTCTGAGCATGAAAAAACGGGAAAGCAAAACAATCGGTGTGATAGTTCCGCAGATTATCCATCACTTCTTTTCTTCTGTGTTGGAGGGAATGATGGATGTGGCCGAAAAAGAAGGTTTTAATGTATTGTTGTTCCGGTCGCGCGACAGCTTTGAGAAAGAGCAGCACAGCGTACAGCAGCTGATTTCTTCTCAGGTGTGTGGTGTCCTGACTTCTATCGCTAAGGAAACAACTCATTATGAGCATTTTCAAGAGCTGGTGGACAATAATATTCCTGTAGTTTTTTTTGATCGTATTTGTGTTGATATTCCTTCGAACCGCGTGGTAATTGATGATTATGCAGGGGCATTGGCTGCAACCGAATACCTGATCAAAACAGGTTGTCATCGAATAGCATTTTTCTGTTCGCCACTAAATCTGGAAATTTCCAAGAATCGACGAGGAGGTTATCTGGATGCTTTAAGTAAACATGGTATTCCTGTTGATAAAGATCTGATTAAGATTTGCGACAATTATGACGAAGCAATTCCGGTGGCAACAGAAATGCTACAATCGGAAAATCGGCCGGATGCTTTCTTTGCGGTGAATGACGAAACCGCTTTAGGTATTTTGCATGCTACCAAGCACTTGCATTTCAAAATACCGGAAGAAGTTTCAATTTGCGGATTTACGGACGGTTTTGCCGCTATAGCGTCCGATCCGCAGCTTACTACTGTGGGACAAAGCGGGCAGGATGTAGGTCGCAGTGCTATGGAATTATTAGTAGAAAAAATAAGACACAAAGGGGATCAGCCTTTGATAAAGAATAAAATCATAAAAACAAAATTAATAGTAAGAGAAACAACACGATAATATAACGACTTGAGAGATTGAAATATAAAAGTGTTGTGTTTCTAAGAGGATTTTTTACAGGAAAAACCTTTGTTGAAACATTAATGGACAATCGATTATGAATAGATTGTCGAATATTTTGAGGCGTATGAAACTAATTTTTTCGGTAGATTATTTTACTTCGTGGGGACAAACAGTTTACGTAGAGGGATCAATACCGGAGTTACAATCCGCAGAAATGTCATTTTCTGAAAACCATCTATGGCAACTCACGCTCGACATCCCGTCTGATGTTCCCTCGTTTACATATTCTTATTATGTTAAAGATCAGGAAGGAGCTATTATAAGAGAGTGGGGGAGGCCACGTGTTTTCGCGCCTAAGGAAAGCATTGCAGTGTATCACCTCAAAGATCAGTGGATGGGTATTCCCTATAATAGCCCGTTCTTTTCATCTGCGTTTACCAAAGCTTTTTTTGCTCCCGGCAAGAAGACCAAACCAGCACCTTCAAAAGCAGTATCATCAATTACTTTCAGGGTTTTTGCACCTGAGATTCGTGATGGTAAATGTTTGGCTCTTGTTGGTAACAATGCGGTCTTGGGAAACTGGCAGGTTAAGAAACCACTCCTGATGAGCAACGAGAACTTTCCGGAATGGTCTATAACGCTTGATCGCTCGAAGCTGAAAGCTCCGTTTGAATACAAGTTCGCAATAGCAGATCCGGAAGCCTTGTCAGTGGAAGAATGGGAAAACGGAACGAACCGTACGTTGAATACATTGCCTCCGAAAGGAGAGGAAATCATCGTTACATGTGGTGTTTACCGGGGAATTAATCCGACCTGGAAATGTGCAGGAGTTGCGATTCCGGTATTCTCTTTGCGCTCGGAAACAAGTTTCGGTATTGGTGATTTTGCAGACCTGAAAAAAATGGTAGACTGGGCTGCTAATACAGGTCAGCGTGTTGTTCAGTTATTGCCGGTGAATGACACCACCATGACTCATACCTGGACGGATTCCTATCCTTATAATGCCAATACAATCTTTGCATTGCACCCGCTCTACCTGAGTATTTCAGTGTTTGGCAAGCTCAAAGATAAGGAGGTGATGAAATTTGCATCGTCAACGCAGAAGGAGCTGAACGCATTGCCGGAAGTTGACTATGAGGCTGTATCGGAAGCTAAATGGAAAATCTATAGGACAGCATACAAAGAGCAGTCTGCAAAAGTCATGAAAACAGCCGCTTATCAGGAATTTGCGGAACAAAACCAAGAATGGCTGTATCCTTATTCTGCTTTTTGTTATCTGAGGGACAAGTTTAAGACAGTTGATTTTCGTCAGTGGAAACAATATGCCACTTTCAGTCCTGAAGTAATTGCGGAGTTGTGCGACAAAAATTCGAAAGATTATGATGAAATAGCCATTCACTGCTTTTTACAATATCACTTACATTGTCAGTTGAAAGAAGCTTCGGATTATGCCCGTTCTAAGGGAGTTATCCTGAAGGGGGATATACCTATCGGAGTAAGTCCGTGCAGCGTGGAAGCGTGGACGGAACCTCACTTGTTTAATCTTGATGCTCAAACGGGAGCTCCTCCAGATGATTTTTCCATTACAGGTCAAAACTGGGGCTTTCCGACATACAACTGGGAGCGGATGAAGCAGGACGGCTTTAGATGGTGGCGCAGACGATTTACCAAAATGGCCGACTATTTTGATGCTTACCGTATTGACCATTTGCTCGGCTTTTTCCGTATCTGGGAAATTCCGATGGATGCTGTTCAGGGTTTGTTGGGGCATTTTAGTCCGGCGCTTCCTATGAGTAGACAAGAGTTACAGGCAAACGGTTTCTGGATTGACGAAGAGAGACATTTGAAACCGTATATCCGTTACTACCAGCTGAATGAAATGTTTGGTAATGCAACTGACGAAGTCATTGCAAAGTACCTTGTTGAAAATGGATCGGGGGCTTTCAGACTCAAAGAAGAATTCAGTACGCAACGTAAGATTGAGGCTTATTTTGTGGCTACAGGAGAAGATACGAATGTGCGCGACGGGCTGTATGCTTTGGTTGCGGAGGTATTATTCGTGAGAGATCCGCGTGATCCGCAAAAGTTTCATCCACGTATTACAGCGCAGTATACTTACAGCTATAAAGCATTGTCGGATAGTGATAAATATACATTCGACCGCTTGTACGATCACTTTTATTATCAACGCCACAACTACTTTTGGTCGGAACAGGCAATGCAAAAACTTCCGGATCTTATCACCTCTACTGAAATGCTGGTATGTGCCGAGGATTTAGGGATGATACCGGCTTGTGTTCCTTATGTGATGAAACAGTTGCACATGCTAAGTCTTGAAATTCAGCGTATGCCGAAAGATCCGACCAAGAAATTTGCCAACACGAACTATTATCCCTACCTGTCGGTTGCCACCACATCCACACACGACATGAGCACGCTCCGCGGATGGTGGGAAGAGGATGGTGAATTGCGTCAGCAATACTACAATCAGGTGTTGGGAAAATGGGGGGAAGCACCTATGTATGCCGAACCATGGATTTGTAGCAATATTGTACGAAATCACTTGTGGGCGCCATCCATTCTGACGATTTTACCTCTGCAGGACTGGCTGTCTATCGATGGAGAAATTCGCAGGGTAAATCCGCACGACGAACGTATCAATGTTCCGGCAAACCCGCGTCATTACTGGAGATACAGAATGCATATCACATTGGAGCAATTACTTACGAGTGATGACTTCAACCAAAAAGTGAGGTCGCTGATAAAAGAAACAGGAAGATAAATCATATTGAACCTTAACAATAACATGAAGACTAAACCCAGACTATCTACAGCCCAAATCCTGAATATGAATTTCGGATTTTTGGGTATTCAATTTGGCTTTGCTCTACAAAATGGCAATGCCAGTCGCATTCTTCAAACTTTTGGAGCAGACGTACAATCGCTTTCCTGGTTTTGGGTAGTTGCTCCGCTTACCGGAATTATCATTCAGCCGATTATCGGTCATTATTCCGATCGTACGTGGTGTAAATTAGGGCGGCGTAAACCGTATTTTTTGGCGGGTGCCATCCTTGCTGCTTTGGCCCTTATTTTTATGCCTAATTCAGGTGCTTTGTCTGCCGTGATTTCACCATTGATTATCGGGGCAGGAATGTTGACAATTATGAATGCCTCATTCAATGTAGCCATGGAACCTTTCCGTGCTTTGGTGGCCGATATATTGCCTGATGAACAGCGGACTACAGGATTCTCCATTCAAACATTTTTGATTGGTATTGGTGCTGTTATCGGTTCATGGTTGCCTTATGTGATGTCGGAATGGATGGGTATCGGAAAAAGCACTCCGCAGGGAGAAATTCCCGTGAATGTTATCATTGCATTCTATGTCGGTGCAGCCGTGATGTTGGGTACAATTATCTGGACTATAGTAAAAACGAAAGAATATCCTCCGGAAGAGTATCGTCAGTTTCAAAAGGATGAACCGTCAGAAGAAAAATCAAAAGAAAGTCTGCTCGATATTTTCAAGGATGTTGCGCGGATGCCTCTAACTATGAAACAATTGGGTATTGTGCAGTTCTTTTCATGGTTTGCGCTGTTTGCTATGTGGGTGTATACCACTCCGGCTGTAGCTGCGCATGTATATGGCGCGGTAGATGCCAAATCGCCTAATTATCAGGTTGCTGCCGATTGGGTAAACGTGCTCTTTGGTGTTTATAATTTGGTTGCCATGGTATTCGCATTGGCACTTCCCTGGATTGCCGCCAAAACCAATCGGAAAATTACACATTCCATCTCTTTGATTTGTGGTGCATTAGGACTTATTTCCATCTTTTTCATTACGAACCAGTATTGGCTTATCTTGTCGATGGTGGGAGTCGGTATTGCGTGGGCAAGCATTTTAGCAATGCCTTATGCTATTTTGGCAGGCTCCATTCCTCCACGAAAGATGGGAGTTTATATGGGTATCTTTAATTTCTTCATCACCATTCCACAGATTATTTGCAGTTTGTCGGCTGGCCCTATTTTGAAACATATGTTTCATTCTGATGCCACTTACGCATTGCTGATAGCCGGTATCTGTTTGTTGATTGCATCCGGTTCTGTGGTCTTTGTCAGGGACAAGCACTAATGCCCGGGATATTGAAATATGTATGGTCTCTGTTGCTTATCGTACTGTTTATTTCGTGCGGAAAAACGGAAACAGAGCAAGTCACTATTCCCGTAGGTTGTCCGGTTCAGGCGGCTGACGTGTCGTTTCTTCCTCAGATTGAGGCTGCAAAAGTCATTCTGTATAATCAGTTGGGACAGGCAGAAGACATGCTCACAACGTTGAAGAACGCTGGTTGTAATACCATTCGTCTTCGATTGTGGTATGCACCGGCTGACGGACATTCTGGCTTTTCTGAAGTAAAAACGATGGTGCAACGTGCGAAAGCATTAGGATTAAAAGTCTGGTTGACGGTGCATTATTCCGATACATGGGCCGATCCTGGGGCTCAGAGTTTGCCTGCAGCTTGGTCAGCTTGTCCATTTGCTTCCTTGAAAGACAGCGTTTATGCTTACACTCAACGCATAATGAGCCAAATGCAACCAGATTACATTCAGATTGGAAATGAAATAAACAGCGGTTTCTTGTGGCCGATAGGTAAATACGATAATATGAGTCAGTTCACGGCATTGCTCGATAAAGGAATTAAGGCTGTGCGAGCAACAAATACCGCAACCAAAATTATTTTGCATTGTGCCGGAACAACTAATGCCAACTGGCTTTTTTCGCAGTTTACATCCTTGGATTACGACGTGATTGGGATTTCATATTATCCTGTATTTCACGGCAAAGATCTTGATGCACTAAAGTCTTCCTTGAAGAGTCTGGCATCTACATTTGGGAAGAGTGTAGTCATTGCAGAAACTGCTTATCCGTTTACACTGGAATGGAACGACTGGACGAATAATATTGTTGGCACCGCAGACCAATTGGTGAATGGTTATCCTGCTACTCCAACCGGGCAGCATGACTTTCTGGCCAAAATCAAGGAAATTTCCTGTTCGTTTACCGGAGGGCTTGGCTTTTGTTACTGGGGTGGGGAATTTATTGCATGGAAAGGTGCTACAGCTACAAATGGCTCTAACTGGGAAAATCAGGCGTTTTACGATTTCAGCAATAAAGCTTTGCCTGTACTCAATGTCTATAGCGGAAAATAATGTATGAGACTAATTTGTTCTTTTGCAACCTATTAATAATCTTAATAACTATGAAAGTCAGAAATCTGTTTTTATTTTTATTTATCAGTGTGTTGCTGGCTTCCTGCAATACTGAAAAGAAAGCCCAATCTCCCGAAGAATGGAGTAAAAATGCGGTCATTTATGAGGTCAATGTCCGTCAGTACACTGTTGAAGGCACTTTCAATGCTTTTGCCAATCATTTGCCGCAATTGAAAGAACTTGGGGTCGACGTTCTTTGGTTTATGCCCATTTATCCGATTTCGCAGGAAGCCCGGAAAGGTACTCTCGGTAGTTATTATGCCGTTAAAGATTATAAAGGAATCAACCCTGAATTTGGAAAGGCAGAAGACTTCAAAGCTCTGGTACAGAAGGCTCACGAAATGGGATTTAAAGTAATACTTGACTGGGTGGCAAATCATACCGGGCGTGATAACGTGTGGGTAAAACAGCACCCCGACTGGTTTGTGAAAGATAGCGTAGGCCATATTTTGTCGCCGTTCGACTGGACCGATGTGGCAAAACTCGATTATAAAAATACCGCGATGCGGGCAGCCATGCAGGATGCAATGGCCTATTGGGTGAAAGAATTTGACGTGGATGGCTTCCGTTGCGATGTGGCTGGTGAAGTGCCGACCGATTTCTGGAATGACACCCGTGCAAAACTTGATAAAATCAAGCCTGTATTTATGCTGGCCGAAGCCGATAAAGCCGAGCTTGCCCAAAAAGCTTTCCATGCCGATTATAACTGGCCTTTGCTGAGTACGATGAACGATATTGCAAAAGGTAAGAAACAGGCAACCGATATTGATAAGGTTTTGGCGCATCATGATTCGATATATAATCCGGTTTCGTTCAAAATGAACTTTGTGACCAATCATGATGAAAATTCATGGAATGGTACGGAATATGAACGGATGGGAGACGGTGCTAATGCGTTTGTTGTACTTACCTATACCTATCCCGGTATGCCATTAATTTATACCGGACAGGAAATTGGTCTGAAAAAGCGTCTCTCGTTCTTTGAAAAAGACACAGTGCCCAACTGGAATAATCCTACCGTGTTCAACTTCTATAAAAAACTGAATGAGTTGAAACATACACAACCTGCTTTGGCTGTCGGCAAGGAGAAAGGGCAGTTTATACGTTATGCGACTACCAGTCCGTCCGTATACATTTTTGAACGCAAAGTAAAAGGGAATTCTGTGCTGACAGTCCTGAATCTGAGTAGCCAGAACCAGCTAGTGAACTTTACGAAAGCTAAGCCTTCAGGAGAGTTTTCCGACTATTTCCAAAATATGAAAACGGATGCTTCCCGCCTTCAGGGAGCAACGTTATTGCCCTGGCAGTATAAGGTCTATGTCAGTGCTAAAAAATAAAAAAGCGGCAAAAACCGCATCTGTGTAGTTTTAAACCTAAAACCTCCCTGTTTCGCAATGAATCAGGGAGGTGTTTTTTTTTTTAGACCCTCAGCATGTTATGGAGAAGGTAATATAGACAGGAGTTTATTATCGAATTGTCAATTATCAATTGTCAACTGTCAATTCATTAAGCTTCTCCGCCGTTGAAATTCAGTGGCATGGGAGGATTGAAAGCGCCATCGGCTGTTTTGATTTTGCCGAAAACAGATTCGTATTTTGCTACATTTTCTTCCAGCGCAAAGAGCAGGCGTTTTGCATGTTCGGGAGTCAGAATGATACGCGATTTCACGTTTGCTTTTGGTGTGCCGGGCATAATACGTATAAAGTCAACCACAAATTCAGATGATGAATGTGAGATGATAGCCAGATTGGAATAAGTACCTTCAGCCACTTCTGCCGAAAGTTCGATGTTGATTTGGTTTTCCTGATTTTCCATTGTATTTGGGAGTGTAATTGTTATTGTGAAACAAATGTAATCATTCTGTTTCATAGAACCAATAGTCTGAAATCAGGAAGAACCAAGTAAGTACGATTACTCACTACCGTACCTTTACTCATTAAGTATTATTTTCCGAGCGCTTGCTCCAAATCCTTTATCAGGTCATCGGCATCTTCCAATCCAATGGAAACGCGAAACAGCCCGTCACCTGCAAATTCTTTCCATGAAGCCAATTGCTCTGGCGTACTGAATTTGAAAGAAGTTTGCAGCAAGTCGTTGCCATTCAGGTAAAAAATAAGCGAACGGTGATGCCCGAGCGAAACGGCATAGTGAATTACTTGCAATTTTTCCGCGAATATTTTTGCCTGTGCAGCCCCGTCTTTTACACGGAAAGTCAACATGCCCGAAAAATTCTTCATTTGCCGTTTGGCTAATTCATATTGAGGATGCGATGGCAAACCGGGATAAATGACCCGTTCCACTTTGGGATGGCTTTCCAGATACTGTGCTACTTTCAGGGCATTCTCCTGATGTGCGCGCATCCGTAACGGAAAAGTAGCTGCTCCTCTAAGAATCAACCATGCATTGAATGGGCTGAGAGTTCCTCCGAAGCGTATTGCCGTCTTTTTACGCAGTGGTGTCAAATCGGCTTTACTTCCCAGAATAGCGCCTCCCAGAGCATCGCCATGTCCTCCGATGTATTTGGTGAGAGAGTGAATCACGAAGTCGGCACCCAGTTGCAACGGTTTGGTGGCTAAGGGTGTTGCAAAAGTAGAATCTACTGCCAGTTTTGCACCTGCTGCATGAGCGAGCGCTGCAACAGCTTTGATGTCTGTCAGGCGAAGCAACGGATTGCACGGTGTTTCGATATAAACCAACTTGGTGTTGGGCCGAATGGCATTCTTAACGGCTTCATCGTCGGATGTGTTCACCTTGGTGATTTCAATCCCGTACTCAGGAATCATGTCGTTGGTAATTTCCGATAGTGCAGCGTAGGCTACATCGCTCGCCACTGCGTGGTCGCCCGGGCGTAGCAGATGGAAGAGCAGGGTAGTGATAGCTCCCATACCGCTGGCAAAAGCGACGGCAGTTTCGGCCTCTTCGAGTGCGGCAAGTTTTTGTTCCAGTTGATGCACCGTGGGATTACCCCAACGGGTATAAATCCAGGGATCGTTTTCCTGAAGTCCTTCAACCGAGAACTTGGTGTCGGTATCGACAATATAAGTGGTAGACATTACCAGATTGGGCGAAGATGCATGAGTTACCGGATCGGGCGCTTCACCGGCATGGATGGCGAGCGTTTGGTCGCCTACGGGGAATTGAATATGTTCTGACATAGAGATACTTTTTTATTGCAAAAGTAGTCTCCTCAGAAATGCCTATCAATAACTCAAACAGGCTATTTTTCTACCAAAAGTGTGGTATAATTTCAGAAAATATCATTGGCCAATATACGGTTTTTAGCCAGTTTATAAAACATGGAGGTCCATTCGGGCTTCCCATTTCTGAGGATAAACACACATGTCCCTTTTTCTCGAGCATACTGATTCTCAATAGTGCCGGTCTGTTGCACCGTTTCAAACTGCGACAGAACATCTTTATTTGGTAAATTGCCTATCAAAATGATATTTTTAATATTCTTCATTTTAGGAAGCCAGAAAATATAATCGGTATTGAATGAATAAGCTTCTTTCATTTTACCTCGGTTGTAATAATTCAGAGCTCCGGCCTGACCGTAGTTGTCGCAAAAGATTAGTGTGCTCTCCTGTTCGTTGACGGGAATTGTTTTATAAGCCATGAGTGCTTTGTTTGCCATATCCTGCCACCCGACCATATCTGCAAAATCCTGAGGGAGTTGATGGTTTTTTCCATCTTCCCAGCGTAACATTCCGAACTTTTCAAATGCATCAGGATGAGCGCTTATTTGTTCGGGAGACATCACAGGATATATTATGTTGTAAGTGAGACCGAAGCTGGCAATGATTATTAGCATTAGAAGAGATATTACCAGTTTGTTCTATTTTTTAAAAATAGTTTCGGTATACAAGCTCCCAAAAGCAATAATTACTGGATAAAGTCCCAAAGCATAATAATTTTTCGCTTTTAAGAGAGTAAATATGGTAATGGTGGAAATAAAACATATACCAACAAACCGATAAGAGCGGAAGGGTTTGTAAAATAATAGACAAAATAACCCAGCCAGAATAATTAAAATAGAACTTGCAAAGAATTTCAGTTGATCAGAAAGAAACCCGAAACCCGAATTATGATCCAATTGTTTGGATTGAAGTGCATGCAGATGTTTGATGACAGGAAAATCGTGCATGATCTGCCAGATAATATTGGGCACAATAAAAACCGTGATTAATAAAATGGCCCACCAAAGTGATTTGGTTATGAATATTTTACGTTCACGGCTTAACGTGTAACCACTAATAAGTCCGAATAGCAAAAATATCAGATTGTATTTGTTGTAAAATCCAAGCGTCACAAACACTGCCATTGTATATAACCACTGATTTTTGTGGGTTGTTGTGTATTGAATCAGAGCCCAGAATATTAGCGTCCAGTCCAGAATTTCAAATGAGTTTGGCTGATAAAGAATATTGATACGGGCAATTACGGAAAAAAGAATAGCGATTGATGCCAGCAACTTTGCCCACAATTTGCCACCAAGTGATTCTACCATTAGCCACACTACAACAATAGTAAGTGCACCAAACATAGCCGGAAAAAAACGAATCCAAAAGATTCCTCCACCCAACAGCATAATAAGTTTTGAGAGTAGAGATGTGAATGGCGGAACTGAAATATATCCGAATGCAAGATGATTGGCCTGGTCGAGATGCAAAAATTCATCACGGTGCAGTTCATAACAGGGGTGAACAAGAGAAAATTGCAATGCAATTTTAGTCACAACTAACAGTATTAGAATCCAGTAAGCTTTTAGAAAAGAGATAAATTTATTTTGCATGTAGTGCTATTTCTGGGTATGTATCTTTTATATGACGAGCGAATACCGGTTTCATAACGTCTAAAGAAGTGTTATCTGAGGATGATCGTGAGATTATTATCTTTTCAGAATGCCCTGTTCCACGCAATCATTGATCAGTTTTTCCGTGTACTCCCAAATAGTTTCGGAGCCGTTTTTGATCAGCTTCTTTTTGTCGTACACCTTTTGATAATTCACTCCGAATTCGTTCCATGTACCGCCATTATTTGATGAGTTTTGCAACAGAGGTTCCAGACGATCCATAGCTTTGGCAAAACGGGCATCGGTTGTTTCTCCTGCTTCAAACTCTTCCCAGAGGGCAGTCAACTCCTGAGCCTGCTCTTCTGGCAAAAGACCGAAAATTCGTTTGGCAGCTTTCAGTTCTTCTTCGGTATTGGTGTGGTTTTTGGTTGAGTCGTATATGAAAATGTCGCCGGCATCTATTTCTACGATGTCGTGAATCAGCACCATTTTCATCACCTTTAGCAGATCGACGGGCTCGTTGGCATGTTCAGCCAGTACCATCGCCATCATCGCCAGATGCCAGCTGTGTTCTGCGTCGTTTTCGTTGCGGTTACTGCTGATTAACCTGGTTTTGCGAAAAATAAACTTGATTTTGTCGATCTCTTTGATAAATTCGATTTGTTTGAGAAGTCGTTCCATTGTTGCGGGTTGGTAAGTAGGATGCAAAGGTAGGATGTATCGTTGAAATTAACCAAAGCAGGTTGCTAAAACTTTCCGGAAGATAACTTCTCGCAATTCAAATCAGCAAAGAGAAAATTCTATCGGTTAATCAGCAAATTAATGAGTTTTGCTATCTCTTCGGGACGGTCGGTGCCGATGCGTACCACCTTGCGGTGATTCTTAAAGTGAAGTTCAATGGCTTTTCTCCCCGATACATTGTAGAGTACTCCTCCCATGAAGTAGTGTATGCCAAGCCCCAGCAACAAATTGTTTTGTACCGCGTTGCACGATTCTATGTCACTGATGCGGTAGCTTTTCCCTATCAGCCCGATACCCATGCGGAAAGAGACTGTTTCTTCAGTGACAGTGATGGTGAGCTGGTAAAACAGCGCCATACATACCTGAAGCACAATCAGCACGCCAATCAGGATTGATAAACCGAATCTGTTGTCGGCCAATGTATTAATAATTGCATCAAGACAAACCAAAGAGGCAATCATCAGGATGAAAATCATCCATTTACCGGACTGACGGAAAATTTGAGGTTGCATAGTGGAAAATTTAAATAAACATTATTTGTTGGATGGTATTGTAAGAGTCTCTTTTTCCATCGGCTGAGCGAAAAAGATGATGCCTGGAAATTGCTTTTTGAGTTCGGACAGTTTTGCCTGCCATTGCGCAATTTCGGTGGGTGGAATGTGCATGGGGACAATATAACGTGGCCGGAGTACATCCAAAACCTGTTTCAACTCTTTGGGATCGGCCTCCAGCATCTTATAATAGAGAAAAGCCACATCGGTATGCAGGTTCCAGCCTTTATGCAGTGCCAGATAACGGCTAAAAGCCTCGGGCATGATGTCACCCGAATGAAAGATCTTTACCCCGTCCATGTCGATCAGGAAGCTGATGTTGAACATGTATTGTTCCAGATCGATGCCATTGCGCAGGTAGGTGAGGTGTTTTAACCCGTAGGCGGTAACCTGCATTCCTGCCACGGTTTTGTTTACCGACTGGTTAGCTGCCGGTGTCATCTCACGGAATTGCGTCTGTTTGGTGACGAATCCGAAACAATCTCCGTCGATAAACACCAGCGATGGCTTGCTGGTGACCAAGGGAGTAGCCGGATGTTTGTCTAGATACTGATTGATCAATACCGGATTGCAGTGATCCTTGTGATAATGGGTGAGAAACAGCGCATCGATGCTGTCGAAAGGTGCTACCGACTGCTGGATGTTTTGTAAAACCGCTTTATCTGGCACGGCAAAGGCACCGTAGCTTTCATCAAACAGCGCGTCGATCAATACCTTGTGATGATCCGACCGCAACAAAAAACCTTCGTTGGCAATATAGGTAACGTTGAGGCTTTTCGATTGCCCTGCCGCATTGAAACAGACCAAAGCCAGCAGCAGGAACGGAAGCAGGAAACGGGGTATAGGAAGCATGGAGAGAGATTATATTTGTAAAAATTGTTCGTTGTGGATACTAGAATTTATTATGTCTAAAGTATCAAAATGTTGATATGATTACTTTGCTCATATTATCATCATAAGAATCATTTGTCAATAGTTTACAGGCGACTTGTATTGTTGAGATACTTTTATGTTTTTGTTTATTCTTTAATAAATTAATGTAGTCTTGAAATCCAAATATGCTATCAGATTGTTCTAAAAATGATTCTATAAAATCTTCATCATGATTAAGGAACGGGGGGCTCCAAAATAATTCTAAAGAAAAATGATTTATATCTTTAAGAACTTTGATTGCATAATTGAAAAATATTTCACTTTTTTTATTGGAGGAATAATGTGGAGAAGCCAGAGCAAATTGGGAATTTTATATTTAGGATGTGTCTGATCTATAATTATTTTTAGTTGGTTGGCAAAATAAAAGCGCATATCAAGATTATCATAAAACAAAGAAGATAAAATTCCAAATAATCCTCCAGCTCCCCATACTATAAATTCATCATAATCTTGCGAAAGACCAAAGTGAGGGCCTATCATTGTCATATGCGAATCATTATTTTGCCAATATTTTAATTGCAGAATCGCTTTATGCTTAGCATCTAAATCATCATTGGATGCATAAATAATACCGAGGTGAATAGGAAAACACCAGTTGCTTCCCATATAATTATTGTATAGAACCTTATTAATATTCGAGTAAAAATCAACATGGATTTTCTTAAGATATTCAGATGCAATTGGAATTAACTCTTGGAATTGGCTCGCTAAAAGAATATAAGAGCTTAATAGAGTTCCGCTTTCTTTTTCAAAATCTAATGATTCTATGTGGTTTGTTAATGTGGGTAAATCAAATTCTATCCATTTAGACATCAATAAAAATTTGATCAATTGAGTTACATCTAAATTTTGGGAAATTCTTCGATGCTGTTCAAGAATATCAAGTAAAAAATGTTGACTTTCTTCAGTTTTAATACGATAAATTCTATAATTATAAGTACCATAAGTCTCTTTTAAATCATTGATGCGAGAAGAATCATGACTACTACTTAATACTAATTGAAAAAAGAATAGTGGTTTTTCAAATTTTTCATTCTTCTTTGAGAATACTTTCATAGGATTATATACCATCCCATTACTTGCCGAGCTTTCAACCTCGAATATAAATAATGGAAATTTATGATTTTCTTCTTTAAACCATGCTAAATCAACAGCTGGTGAATTTTGTTTTTTCATATTGACAGGTTGTTCTAATTGAACATGGTATCCCATAATCAACCCGATAGTTTTTATCCCATCAATAATACTTATTCCAGTTTTTAATTTATGTTCAGACATGATTTATCCTCATTGTTATGTTTCTGATAATATTTGATAGCTTATTATCTTACAGAGCTTTGTTATGTATAAACCGGAAAAATTATAACTTTTCTTTGTGTAAGTTTAGGCAATATCATAACTTGAGCCTAAACCGGACGTTGTTTGTAACCACAACAAACAACGTTCAGTGAAGCTAATCGCTCAAAGTGACTATTTGAGTTTGTTCACTGCCGGATTAATGTATTTGTCTGCATTCTGCTTTACGAGAACTCCGTTGATAAACAGATAGATATTCGGAAATCCTCCAAAAGCTATTTTGTTGTTGTGGAGATACCGTTTGTTGAAATTATCCTTTTTGTAGAGGAAGTTTACCAGACGACTTTTGCTGTCGTAAAAGAGATCGAAATTCCACTGAAACCTATTGGCTATTTTTTTCTCCGCTTCAATAGCATCGTTTTCGGTAATGGCAATTGCAATAAGCTGATAGTTTTTGCTTTTCAGATAGTTGAGGTCACGTATACACGCCCCGCAGGTTTTACGCCAGGCAAACACCACCACAGTATCTTTACGGATAGCCAGATTCTTTAAGTTAACTGAGTTTCCTCTGAAATCCTTCACAAAGAGATCTTCGGTGAAGATTTTTGATTGGGTATTCGGTTTGTCTTTTGCCTCTGCAAACAGACTGATACACAAAAAACAAAGCAAAAAGATAAGAGAACGGCGACTATGCATGGATTCCGGTATTTTACTCGTTAAAGCACCAAAGTTCCTAATTATCCTTTTAACTTCCAAATAATTGCCGCTTTATTTTTTAACAAAAAAGAGGGGGTAAGAAACACCGGGCATTTGAAAAAGAGCGTTGGCTGGAAGTGATTAAGTAGGATGATTTTACTCCTTTTCTATTCTAAGATACTCTTCCTGAATAAGTTTGTAGTTCGCATCAAAACCGAAGTGTTGAAACCGTTTATCGGAAAGAGACGTATTGACACTGTTGAAATAGATTCTACTATCAAGAAATATAATCAACGTAATTGTTTGATAGTTAGATTTTCGGGAACCAACTCCCCGGGTAGAGAACATCATATAATTGTCGGTGACATGCAGAGGATCCCAATGAAGATTCAGAGCTGCTTCCTGTAATTTGTGTTTTGCTTTCTCTGTGCTGATATGTATTTCCAACTCTTTTAACTGGTCTCTGATTAGAAGTTCTTTACAAGCCCAAAAAGTTCCAATGAGAATTACAACCGGACCGATGATGGCAATTATATAGTCATCGACAGACGGTTGTCCTGCTATCTGATCTTTGGCAATACTGTAAGATATTCCGAGACCAGTGACAATCACTATCAGCGCGAAAAGACGACTCATCACAACGTCATATGTTTGACCTTTGTAAACCAGTCGGTGGTTCTCAACCGTTTTTTCGTAATTAATACCGTCTTCAAGCATGGAATAGTTTGTTTTTTAAATTGTCTTCTAAATAGTTGTCGTCTATTTCAAATAATACTTGCTATTGCAGATTTAGTCTTCCCTTTTGACAAAGGGAAGTCCCCGCAGGGGGATGGGTTAGAGATGCTGCAGCTCATTCAAGATCAAATTTTAGTGCAGATATTTTTCTATCTCCTGTAATGTAAGTTATTGAATATCATGTGTATAATGGTATATTTTGGTATTTATGAGAGATAAATGCTAACCCCTCCGCTTCGCTCGTCCCCTTTGCCAAAAGGGGACACTATTGGATGCGGAAGTATTTCTCACTTCGTCAAATAAACGCAGATATACTATCTGTCGGTTATAGTGATTCTTTATCAATAATGAGAAATTCAAGGTTCTTGTTTACATTTCGGAAACTGATTCCGTATTCGTCATATAACCGCTTTTTTAAGTTGGCGAAAGATTCTGTCGAATTCGGACAGAAAGCTATTTTATGAATAGTGTCTGAGCTTGTGATAAAGTATTGAGAATGTCTATTGTCCATTAAACGGCATATTTGATTCAAAGTAAATAAATTACATTCGTCGGCTAACATTTTTGCTTTGTTGTACCTGACAGGATCGCTTATATATGCTTCCTGAACATTGACATTCTTTTTAAGGTGGGTAATGGAAATTTTCAAAGCCCGTTGAATTTCCTGTAACAGTAATTTTCGGGCAAGATCAGCGTTTTGTTGCTTGTGTTTCATGTAAAAGTCGATGTCAATTGGCATCATGGAGTAGCTTTTGACATATTTACTACTGGTTCGGCTAAGTGTACAAATGATATCGTTTGCCGGGATGTTGTGGACTGAAATAGTGTCCGGTGTAATTCTGCTTAGATAAGCATTAATATTGTTTGAAGAAGAGCTTGCGGTTGGTTGTATCGATACAAAATAAGTATTAGTTGACGATTGGTAGCCTTTGAATGAATGCATAGAGCAAATGGCAATGGAGATAAAAGCCATGTTGTTGAAAGCATGGTAAAAAATGCTCCATATCAATCCGTACTTTATGCGGATATAACCCAGAAATAACCCAGCTATAAACTGAATGGATGTAAGTAGAGGCATCCATAAAAGCAATTCGTTATATCCCTGGAAATTTGAGATATGAATACACCCGAAAAGTATAGCCATAGGATAAAAAAACCATCCGAAATACTTCTGTCTGAAATTGGTAATTATACTCTCCTCCTGTTCCGGTGTAAGACGATCCAAATCAGCAACAAGAGAAAAAATAGCCTTGAATATATAATTGTATTGATAACGAAGAGGCAATCTGAAAATTAGTTCTTCAATTACGGGGTCAACAATGCCAACAATAATAAAAGACATAAGCAAACTTTTATGTGTTAATAGATCTGCTACTTGATGTTGGCGTGGTTCCAATAAATGAGTTGATTCCAATAAGTGTAAGATACTTACTAAAAGAACAATTACTACCAGGTTGAGCAGGTATAAATAACTACAAACCTTTAGTTTGTGAATATTCGTTGATATGCATTCTTCATCATTTGGATGCTTGAGGTATTTGAAAAAATTGTTGTATACTAATCTGATATTCATTTGGAATTTTTTTAATTGATATTTTTACAAAGATTATAATAATTCGTTTAATGAGCAAGCATCTATATTGAAATTTTAGTAGAAAGAAAAAGTGGAAGAAAGTGTCTAATTAACAATTTTAGCGGCTCTTTTTGGGAAGCACTCTAAAAATAAAGTACATTTGCAAAAGATACCTTATAAAGTCATACGGATATGAAAATAGCAATCATTGGTACGGGCGGAGTAGGTGGATACTTCGGCGGGCGACTGGCAAAAGCCGGTAATGATGTGACATTTCTTGCCAGAGGAAAACATCTGGAAGCCATGATGAGCCATGGCCTTATTGTGCAGAGTATCAAAGAGAATTTTACCATTCAGCCCGTGCAGGCTACAGACTCTATTACTTCTATCGGTAAGGTGGATTTGATATTGCTTTGCGTTAAATCGTGGTTGGTAAAGGACATGGCAAAAGAGCTGATGCCGTTACTGAAAGAGGAGACCGTGGTGCTGCCGCTTCAAAACGGAGTGATGGCAGCCGAAGAGTTGCAGTCGGTTATTCCGGTCCATCATGTACTTGGAGGCCTGTGTCGCATCATCAGCAAGATAGAAGCTCCGGGGGTAATCCGCCATTTTGGCGTCGATCCTACCGTCGTGTTTGCCGAACTGAATAACGGAAAGAGCGAACGGGTGGTGAAACTGCAGAAAGTATTTGAACAAGCAGAATTCAATGCTCGTATTTCGCACGATATACAGGCCGATATATGGAAAAAGTTTATCCAGATCTGCATCAGTGGGTTGTTGGGTGTAACACGCGTACCGTATGGCGGAATTCGCGAAGTGAAGGAAACCCGCGAAATGATGATTGCTCTCTTTCAGGAAGTGTATGATTTGTCGCAAAAGCTGGGTGTCAATATTGCTCCCGATTTTGTAGAGAAGACGGTGGGCGTGATCGATAGCTTCGATTACAACGCTTCGGCATCGCTTGCCCGTGATATTTGGGAAGGTCGTCCTTCGGAACTGGAATACCAGAACGGAACAGTAGTTCGTCTGGCCGAAAAATACGGACTGGAAGTTCCGGTCAATAAATTTATTTATTCTGCTCTTTTACCTCAGGAACGAAAAGCCAGACAGTAAGGAGCGTGTGTTTCAAATTTCCCTATTAAACTATAGCTTATGAAGTCAATCGAAAAAATAGCTGAAAATCAGAATTATGCAGCCATCGATCTGGGTAATCTGGAAGAGATACTGCAATATTCCCTTATTCATCCGGTAAGCAAACGGGAGATCGAGGGCAAGGTTTTTGTGAAAGATGCTACCGGAGCCACCGGAACGGAAATCTCGTTCAATATGTTGCCTCCGCGCACCGAAGTGCCTTACTTTCATATTCACAACAAGAATGAGGAGACCTATATCTTTCTGAAAGGATCTGGCTTTTACCAAGTGGATGACGACTGTTTTCCTATCAAAGAGGGAAGCGTGGTACGTGTAGCTCCCCAAGGTAACCGTGGTATGTGCAATACTTCCGACGAACCGATGATTTATATTGCCATTCAATCGAAGGAAAATTCACTGGAGGAACATACCACTGCCGACGGTACGCGGATTCCTACCGAACCGAAATGGAGATAGAGTTTAGTACGCAGTAATTAGTACACAGTACACAGTGTGCGGGTAAATTGTCTCATTAAGAAATGAATGAGTATTGGATTTTACCTGATGGCTTGAAAAGCCTTATTTGCATAACTGCAGGTCTGTGACCTGTGTGTGAAAGTAAACTTCCATTTATGACCTGCAAGGTCGGACAAGGCGTAGTTTAATGCTTTTCAGGGTGGGATGATATAAAGTTGATAGATACGATAATCAGATTAAGTTATTATGCAATTACAACGTATTTTGCCGGATGCCGATTTGTCGGATGCGGTGGCAGTGCTGAGAAGTGCGCATGGAACGGTAGCGCAACAATTCGGTTTTACCCAGGAAACCAATCCGACCAACAGTGCATTTATCGATGCGGAAACTCTTCGCGGACAGTTGGAAAAGGACATTGAGCTCTATCTGATGACCGAAGGTGAGAATGCTGTGGGTTGTATTGCCATAGAAGAATCGCAGACTGAAGCCGAAACGTTTTATATTGAGAAAGTATCGGTAATCCCCTCATGCCGCAACCGTGGTTTGGGTGTGGAATTGATGAAATTCGCTACCTCTTTGATAAAAGGACGCGGCGCTAAACATATCGGTATCGCGTTGATTAACGAACATGACAAACTGAAGGCATGGTACCAGAATCAGGGTTTTCGCGAAATCCTTGTGAAAGAGTACCCGCACTTGCCTTTTAATGTTTGTTTTATGAGTAAGGAGGTATAATTTCAATATTCAATATTTCAAGTTCCAGAATTCCATTTGTTGATGGAATTTTGAAACTTTGAAATCAGATAAGTATGTACGACAGATTAGTTTGTGAGGGGTCAAGCGACTTCCCAGTCGCTTGCTTATTATTCCATCAAGCGGCTGGAAGCCACTTGTCCCTTTGAAAATCGGGGAAGAGATAATATGAATAATCCCGAGCGCGGACTTATGCTAAAATGTTAAACATTGAAAACTAAACTTTTATATCAGGTCGATGCCTTTACGGCAGAACCGTTTAAGGGGAACCCGGCGGGTGTAATGGTGGTAACGGACGATATTACTACCGAGCGGATGCAACAGCTTGCCATGGAGATGAATCTCTCCGAGACGGCTTTTATCTTTCCACAGCACGATAATCTGTTTCAGATACGCTATTTTACGCCGACTAAGGAGGTCGATCTTTGCGGACATGCCACACTTGCCAGCGCGCATATTTTGTATGAAACGGGTAGGGTAGCTCCTGACGAACAAATACAATTCAAAGCCAAAGGAGCCGATCTGGCGGTGTCGAAATCGGATGGTTGGTTGGCAATGAACTTTCCCCGTTATCCTTTGACTCCAAGAGCTTCGCATCCCGATTTTACAGCTTTGGTTGGGTTTGAACCGGTGGAATTGTACGACAGTAGTTATAACTGGGTAATTGCAGTGGCAAATAGTGAAGAGGACGTGCGGAATGCTTCACCTGTTTTCAGCGCGCTTACCGAAACCGGTTTAGGTCATTTGATGATCACGGCACCTGCTTCTATTCCGGGCTATGATTTTGTACTGCGTTGTTTTGTGCCTTGGGCGGGGATTGACGAAGACCCGGTAACAGGGTCGGCACATTGCGCACTGAATCCGCTTTGGACGGAAAAACTTGGCAAGAAACAACTAACATCTTTACAGGTTTCCAAAAGAACGGGAACACTTAAAACCGAATTGTCGGAAGACCGCGTGATTATCAAAGGTCAGGCGGTGACGGTGTTGAATATTGAATTAAGAATTAATAGTTAACAATTAATAATGAAGGGGTGGGGATAAAGCTGTCTTTAATCTTTGTTCATTACTCTTTACTCTATTTGAATGATAAATTATAATTTACCTAACGATATCGGTCTGGTGCTTGAAGGCGGTGGCTTCAGAGGAATGTACACCGCAGGAGTGCTGGACGCTTTTCTTCAACAGGAACTCTATTTTAAGTATGTAATCGGAGTGTCGGCCGGTGCCGATTACGGTGCATCGTATGTGTCGCGACAGTTCGGACGCAACCTTGCCGTCAACGAGTATGTCTCCGATCCCAACTATTGCAGCTGGTTTCACCTGCTCTCGAAAGGAGAATATTTTAACGACCATTTTGTTTACCACTATTTGCCGGAACATTTGGTCCCGTTTGATTTTGAGGCATTCACGAAAAGCGGTGTCACAATGAAAGTTGGCCTGACCGATTGTAATACCGGGAAAGCAGATTTTAAAACGTTGGATGCTACGGATAAAGAACGTTTTGCAACATTGCTTTCGGTCACTTCTTCGCTTCCTGTTATTGCCAGACCCAAGAAGATCGACAATGAATTCTACATGGACGGCGGAATCTCCGATTCGATTCCTGTGCAGCAGGCTTTTAATGACGGGCACAAACGTTTGGTGGTGATTCTTACCCGCGATGCTGCTTATCGTAAAGATCAGGTGAAGTTTCTTCCTTTCTGGAAACACCACTATCGTTATTATCCGCGTTTGGCCGAAGCCATTATCAACCGCGCAGCCCAATATAACCAAACCCTCGACATGATTGCCAAGCTGGAGAAAGAAGGTAGTATCTACGTAATCCGGCCCCATGAAACGCTTCCTGTTTCGCGGATGGAAAATAAGCCGAAACGTCTTGAAAAAGTCTACTACATGGGACTGGAGCAGATGAATAATGAAATAGACCGTCTGAAAGAGTGGATCGGTGTTTAATTTGAAGATTTGAGAATTTGAAAATGATATAATTTGCCAACTAAAGGTGCATGGCAAAACGACATGATTATTTGAATATGAACAAAAATCTGAAACAAGCAGCGATATTGCCCCTCTTTTTGTTGGGCATATCATCATTGAGTAATGCGCAATCTATCGATCCGATGGTGTCGCATATTGATCTGACGGAAACACCGGGTCATGATTTTTTCCTTTATGCCAATGGAAAATGGTTCAAACAGAATCCTATTCCGGCCAGTGAAACATCGAATGGTATTTTCCAGATAATTCAGGATACCATCAACGCCCAGATACACGACGTTTGCGTGTCATCGGCCAAGATGAAGAACAGTGTGAAAGGCAGCGCCCGCCAGAAAATCGGCGACCTGTTTTTAACCGGAATGGATTCCGTCTCATTGAATCGTATGGGAATTACTCCGCTCAAAGCCGATTTGGCACGGATTAATCAGGTAGCCAATATCAACCAATTGATGACTACTGCAGCTTACTTACGAACGATCGGAGCCAGTTCCATGTACGGTCTTGCCGTGGGGCAGGACGATAAAATAAGTAGCAAACATGCGGTATTTATTGGTCAGGGCGGGTTGAGCCTTCCCGACCGCGAATACTATTTTGCCACCGATGCACGTGCGGCTAAAGTGCGTGAGGCGTTTCTGACTTATGCCCGTAAAATGTTCGGTTTGATGGGCTACAGCGAAGTACAGGCAAAATCGGCAGCAGACGAGGTAATGAAACTGGAAACGGCTCTGGCTAAGGTTTCGCGTAAGCGCGAGGATACCCGTGATCCGTTGTTGAATTACAATAAAATGACCTTTGCCAAAGTAGCATCTGAAAATCCTTCGCTGGAGTTGCAGCAATCATTGGCGATTGTGGGCTTGCCCAAAGTTGATACGGTTATTGTAGGCCAGCCCGAATTTGTAACGGCACTCAACGGTTATATAAAAACTATGCCTTTGTCGGCCTGGAAATCTTATCTGAAATTGCGTTTAATGAGTGCTTATTCTGATTATTTGGACGATAAAACATTCAAAATCGCATTTGAATACAGTTCAGCATTGAGAGGAACTACCGAGCCCCGTCCCCGCTGGAAACGTGTAACCGATGAGGTGGACGGATCGTTGGGTGATTTAGTGGGTCAGGTATATGTGAAAGATTACCTACCGAAAGGAACCAAAGAGAAACTGATGGAGATCGGAACTGAAATCAAGAAAGTGTATGCCGAACGCATCAAAAACCTCGACTGGATGTCGCCTGAAACGAAGATCAAAGCGCTACACAAACTGGATGTGATGATAATGAAAGTAGGCTATCCTGACAAATGGAAGGATATGAGCAAGCTGCAGATAGACAAAAGTTCGTATGCTGCCAATATGAAACGCGTGGCTCAGTGGCATTATAATTATATGATTTCCAAATACGGCAAGCCGGTCGATCGTACCGAATGGGATATGCAGCCGCAAACCTACAATGCTTACTACAATCCTTCTAATAACGAAATCGTGGTGCCGGGTTGCAACATCATCGTTCCGGGTTATGAACGCAAAATGGCCGATGATGCCATTCTTTACTCAATTATCGGTGGGTCTACCTTCGGCCACGAAATGACACACGGATTCGACGATCAGGGTGCAAAATACGATTCTAACGGTAATCTTTCCAACTGGTGGACTCCCCAGGATAGCACCAAATTCTTTAGCAAAACAAAAATGATTGTGGCTCAGTTCAATAAATACATTGCAGTGGATAGTCTGCATGTAAACGGTGAAATGACACAGGGTGAAAACATTGCCGACCTGGGTGGTGTTGCCATGGGTTACGAAGCCTTTAAGAAAACCGCACAATATAGAAATAATCAGGTAATTGGCGGCCTGAATCCGGATAAACGCTTTTTCCTCGGTTACGGAATGGCCTGGATGGTCAACATCCGTCCGGAAGCACTTGCCAACCAAATCCGCAGCGATGTCCATTCTCCGGCAAAATTCCGTATCAATGGCCCGTTGTCCGATATCGATGCTTTCTATAAAATATTCGATATCAAACCGGGCGATGCCATGTGGATACCGGAAGATCAGCGGGTAAAAATCTGGTAATTAAATAATTTGATTGGCAGTGTAAACTAAAAAATCAGAATGGACATGAAACATAATCTATTAATAGCAGTGATTTTTGTTCCTTGCTTTTTGATATTATTATCCTGCCAAAATAAGAATTTTTCGGGAAATAGAATGAAATTGCTAGATTCAAGAATTGCAGTAGATGCAAATAACATTCCTAAAGATAGTAATCAATTCTATTTTCCCATTTCTTTGTTTCCAAAATTGGAATATGTCTATCATTATAAAGATAGTACAACAATTTTAGTATCGACATATTATTCTAATCATGGAGATACATTACGATCTTATGCCAGAATTATTCCTCATCAATTTGATACAGTTTATGTAAAGGAATATTCCAAATATCTCTATGCTATGAGAGAACCTTTATTGTTTAATCGGTTATTATCCAAAGAGGTATATCGATTTGTGTGGTTGCGTTCATTTCATAATCCAATTATTATTAGAATAGAGAAAGATAAAAATAAAAAATATGAACTGATTTGGAAAGTTACGAATGGTAAAGGTGGCTATTATCCAGGACAGCTTATTGTAAATCAACATAGATTTATTTCGGAGAAAGAATGGAACGTTTTTCATAAATATATTAGTGGTATGAATTATTGGAAGCAGAAAAATGTACATGATTTATGGGGTTGCGATGGAGCTGCCTGGATATTGGAAGGAGAAAATACTGATTTTTATAATGTTATACATTCTTGGTCTGTTGGTAATCCAGATCTACATGAGGCTTGTCAATATTTAATTCAGCTCACAGGTATTAAACTTGCTCCTGAAGATATTTACTAATTTGTAGTGTATAAAATGAGAATCATTTTTTTAGTAATAGAACCCGTCTTGACTTTTCATAATTTCGCTCCTAACGGAGCTTTTTTTAGCTTCGGAGAAGCGATATTATGGTAGAAATATTGATTAAATTGAGCTAAAGAGCTCCGTTAGGAGCGAAATTATAATCTACGAAAAGTCGAGACGACTTCATGTTTTATCCCCTGCAAAAACTATCTACTCTTGCTTAATGTGTAATGGTTGCACTCAGTTTGCAGACTCAAAACCAAGGTTTAGACTTTACAGGCTTGACACTTACGGTTCCCAAAGGGAATTCAATCATTTTCAAATAATATTTCGGTTTTATCAGGGTTGTATATTATATTTGTAGCACTATAAAAATGCGGGCATGATTTTTGCACGTCTCACAGATATATCTAACCAATCGTTATCTCATGCAACCAACAAAGTCGACTTACTATTTGCCTGTTTCGGGTATGGAAAGTGAGCATTGTGCTCTGATTGTGGATAAAACATTGCACAACATCCCGGGCGTCATCGATCATGCCGTTGAGTTTAATAATCGTCGGGCAGTCGTTACAACAGAAGGAGCTGAGGTGTTGCCTGTAATAATAAAAAGTGTGCGTGGACTGGGTTACGATGTTCCTGTAATGAAAAAGAGCTTTCCGGTACTCAACATGTCGTGCGCCTCCTGTGCCAGCAGTGCCCAAACGGTTTTGGGGCGACAGCCCGGTGTGATTGGGGCTTCTGTCAATTATGGTAACGGTATGGCACAGCTGGAATATCTCTCTACAATGACTTCCGAGGCAGCTCTGAAAGCTGCATTACAGGCCGTAGGTTACGATTTGATGATTGAAGATGAGACCGCTCAGGGAGATACCCTTGAAGATCTTCAACGTAAAAAATACGAGTCGCTACGAAAACGAACCCTTTGGGCAATTGCTTTGTCGCTGCCGTTAGTTGTTTTGGGCATGTTCTTTATGGAGATGCCTTATGTCAACTATATTTTGTGGGTGCTGGCAACTCCCGTTGTGTTTGTTTTAGGCCGACAATTCTTTGTGGGAGCCTGGAAACAGGCAAAACATGGTTCGTCCAATATGGATACCCTGGTGGCTCTCAGTACCGGAACCGCCTATCTTTTCAGCGTATTCAACACTCTCTTTTCTGATTACTGGACCAGTCGGGGGCTCGAAGCGCATGTCTATTTCGAAGCTTCGGCAGTGGTCATTGCTTTTATTTTGTTGGGAAAACTGCTCGAAGCCAGAGCGAAAAATAATACCTCTTCGGCAATTAAACAATTAATTGGTTTGCAGCCGAAAACGGTTACGGTTATTAATGACGGTAATTCGGTAGAAGTGCATGTTACCAGCGTTAAACCGGATATGGTTCTGTTGGTGAAACCGGGAGAGAAAATTGCGGTGGATGGAGTGGTGACCGAAGGTTCTTCGTTTGTGGACGAAAGTATGATTAGCGGAGAACCTCTTCCTGTGGAAAAACAGCCCGGCAATGCCGTGTTTGCGGGTACAATCAACCACAAGGGAAGTTTCCGCTTCAAAGCGCAGAAAGTTGGAGGAGAAACGGTGCTGGCTCAAATCATTAAAATGGTGCAGGAAGCACAGGGGAGTAAAGCACCGGTGCAAAAACTGGTGGATAAAATTGCGGCTGTATTCGTCCCTGTTGTGATGGCAATTGCAGTGCTGAGTTTTGGGGCATGGATGCTCTGGGGTGGCGAAAACGGCTTCACGCATGGACTGTTGGCAATGGTTACGGTTTTGGTGATTGCTTGTCCCTGTGCGTTAGGTTTGGCAACTCCTACGGCAATTATGGTGGGAGTAGGGCGCGGAGCTCACAATGGTATTCTGATAAAAGATGCCGAAAGTCTTGAAAAAGCCCGTGAAATTACCGCTGTCGTATTGGACAAAACAGGCACTATTACCGTTGGAAAACCGAAGGTAGTTGCTGCAAAATGGTTTACCGACGAATCGAAAGAATTGCACGACGTTTTGTATACCATAGAAAAATCATCGGAACATCCGCTTGCCGATGCAATGGCCGGTTATCATGAAAAAACAGCAAACTTAATCGACGGTGTTAAGGTTGAAATTCAGGCGGGCCGTGGTATTGAGGGTATTCTTGCCGATGCTGTTTATTGCATTGGAAACGAAGCAATGGTTGCTGAAAAAGGTATTGAAATTGACAAAGCGGATAAAATCTGGATTGATGAACAATACCTGAAAGCATATACGGTTGTCTATTTTGCCTCCCGGCATAAACTGCTTGCGGCGTTCGCTATTGCCGATGCAGTAAAAGAGTCTTCGCTGCCCGCAATTAAGAAGCTTCAGAAGCGAGGAATAGACGTTTACATGTTGACGGGCGATAACGAACAGGCCGCTAAAGCCATTGCCGTTCAAACGGGTATTTCGCGCTACAAAGCCAATTTTCTTCCGGCTGAAAAAGCCAACTTCGTTAAGGAATTACAAGGTAAAGGCAAGGTGGTAGCTATGGTTGGTGACGGCATCAATGATAGCGCTGCTCTTGCTCAGGCCGATATTAGTATTGCGATGGGCAAGGGGAGTGACATCGCTTTAGATGTTGCCAAAATCGCTCTTCTTTCGTCCGATTTATCAAAAATAGGTCAGGCCATGTCGTTATCGCGTCATACCGTGTTGACAATCCGGCAGAACCTGTTCTGGGCATTTGTGTACAATTTGATTGGCATACCTATTGCAGCAGGTATTTTGTATCCGGTTTCAGGATTTTTGCTCAACCCGATGATTGCCGGAGCTGCCATGGCTTTGAGCAGTGTAAGTGTGGTAACCAATAGTTTGAGACTCAAATATAAAACAATCAGTAAATTAAAATAGAAACTATGCAATTTAAGACAAATATCAATTGTGGCGGATGTATCGCCAAAGTAACTCCTTTTTTGGATGAGGCAGCAGGAGCCGGCAAGTGGTCGGTCGATACTGCGAATCCGGACAAAGTGCTGACCGTAGAAAATGAAACACTTTCGGCAGAAGACATACAAACCGGTTTGGATAAACTCGGCTATCATGCTGAGGCGCTCTGACGGTTGACTTCGGTCGATGTGCTAACACGAAGAGGATGTCTCAAAAATCGATGTTGTTATTGATGAATTTATAAACTGAAAGACTATTTCAGTTTTCTACCCCTAAATCCCCTTAAGGGGACTTTTGCGCCAATAAAAATAGTAGATTTATAGCCCCTTCAGGGGTTTGGGGTATAAAATCAAAGATATATTTTCGATTCGTATGTTATTATAAAATCAATATCCCTTTTGAGACATCCTTTTTGTCTGTTTATGGCCGAGATAGCCATCTCCTTTTAATTGCGTATCTTTGCAAAATGAAAAATAACTCCACTCAAATCGATAACACGCTGAGAAGCATGGGTATCGAATCTCTTAATGCCATGCAATTGGCAACTCTTGACGCAAACGAAACAGGTAAAGATGTAATTTTACTGTCTCCTACAGGATCGGGAAAAACGCTGGCTTATCTGCTGCCGGTATTGATGAACATGAATCCCGACTGCCAGAAGGTTCAGGCTCTTATTGTAGCTCCTTCGCGCGAATTGGCACAACAAATAGAACAGGTATGGCGCAGTATGGGTACCGGCTATAAAGTCAACACGTGCTTTGGCGGTCGACCTTCTAATGGTGAAAAGCGCGATCTGGCAGTTCCACCGGCTTTGCTTATCGGAACGCCCGGGCGCATCAAAGATCACATAGCACGCGGAAATGTAGCTGTTGACGGTATTCAGTTATTGGTGCTCGACGAATTCGATAAATCGCTCGAAATGGGCTTTGCTGAAGATATGGAAGCCATTATCAGTAGCATTCCTTCATTGCAGAAGCGAATCCTCACATCGGCCACAGATGCGGTTTCTATACCGGCTTTTACCGGCATCCGTAATTCGCTGAAACTTGATTATTCCGAAAAAGATACTCCACTTAAAGGTCTTGAAATATTTACCGTAAAAGGCGAAAATAACGATAAATTCGACCTGCTTTTCCGCTTGCTCTGTTATCTTGGAAACGATTCCACGCTTGTTTTTTGCAATCAACGCGAAACGGTAGAAAAAGTGCATGCTTACTTAACGACCCGGCATTTGTCAAGCGAATATTTTCATGGTAAACTGGAACAAACTGAACGGGAACGGGTGCTGTCGAAGTTTCGGAACGGCAGTTACAGTGTTTTTGTGTCTACCGACCTGGCTTCGCGCGGACTGGATATTCCTGAAATTAAGCATGTCGTTCATTTCGACGCTCCGCCGCGATTGGAGGAGTTTGTGCATCGCAACGGTCGTACGGCGCGTATGGAAGCCGAAGGCAGCGCATATCTTATGTTGGCTGCCAACGAAGAACTGCCCGGCTTTATCTCCGTTGAACCGTCGTTATTAGCTTTGCCAAAACTGGTTCCGGCCCCTCCGAAACCCGATTGGGCAACCATCTACATTGGAAAAGGAAAGAAAGACAAGCTGAGTAAGATGGATGTGGTTGGCTTTATGTTCAAGAAAGGGCAGCTGGACAAACAGGAACTTGGACTGGTAGAGATCAAGGATTATTATTCCTTTGTGGCCGTTAAAGCAAGCAAGGTAAAACAAGTGCTTCGCCTTGTGGCCAACGAAAAAATAAAGAATATGAAGACCAAAATAGAACTTGCAGAATAAAAGACAAAACGAGTTCATAAAACAAAAGCGGATAAATCTTTCTTTACGAAAGGCTTATCCGCTTTTTATTGTTTTTGCGAAAGAATTATTTCGCAAAAAGCTCAGTCAGTTTCTTTTCCAGATCTTCGCCTCTCAGGTTTTTAGCAATAATTTTTCCGCTGGGATCAAGCAGGAAATTTTGCGGAATGGAGCGTACTTGATAGAGTTGAGCTGCCGCGTTGTTCCAGTATTTCAGGTCTGAAACATGATTCCATGTCAGCCCGTCTTTAGCTATGGCAGCCAGCCATGCATCTTTTCCGTTCTCATTGTCGAGCGAAACGCCTAAAATGGTAAAGTTTTTATCCTTGAAATGATTATATGCAGCTACCACATTCGGGTTTTCACGGCGACACGGGCCGCACCACGAAGCCCAAAAATCGAGCAAGAGGTATTTGCCTCTGAAACTTGAAAGTGTTACAGGTTTGCCATTCGGGTCGTTCATCGTGAAATCAGGAGCAATAGAGCCGATTGCCGTTGCTTTGAGTTGCATCAATCCCTTGGCATATTCTTGTCCGGTTTTGGAATTTTTGACGTTGTCGGACAATTGGTTGAAAATAGGTTCCATTTCATTGGGATTGGGAGTCGGACCGGCAAGATTACTTAACATTGCAAGGCTCACAAAACTACCCGGATTGGCTTTAATAAATGATGTGAGAATTTTATTCTGTTCAGCTGTTATTGCCTCGTCTCGTTTTTCAAGATCGGACATAAATTCTTTCGAATCGCGTTTTGATTGAGGTGCTGCCTGATATTCGGCAGAAAGTGCCTTTTGAGCACGAATGACAGGATCAAGCATTTTAAGCAGACTTTGATATTCTCCGTTGGTTTTCGATCCATTAATCGAAGCAGTGGCAATAGAGTCTTTGCTTTGGAATGTGATTGTGCCGGCTTCGATGAAAATAGTCTTTAAATCGGGTTGGCGGATGGCTTGTAACCCTTTTCCTTCATGATCAATAACCAGTCGGGCGTATTCCGGATCTCCCACAGTACCTTTGAATGTAAAGGAGCCTTTTACCAGCTTTGCAGTGTCGATCACCATCTTTTTGTCTACCTGATGTTGCAGGTATATTTTGGCAGGAGCATTTAATTCTCCGATTTTACCGGTGAGTGTATAGCTTTGTTGCGCAAACATTGCCACAGGCAACGTGCAGAAAAGTAATAATAAAGGGTTCTTCATTTGAATTGAAAGTTTAGTTGTAATGAGAATCAAAAGTAATAGTTTCTATCGGGATTACAATTTTATGGCGTTTCTTTTTTAACGTTGGGAATGTACATCTTCTGTTTGAAATATCTATAGTTCATGTTTTCAATTGGTTATGTTTGTTGTGCGAAAATTATCAGTTTTTTTATACGCTTTTAATGTTAAAATGACGTGCTTGCAATAGTATATTTGTATTCGGAATAGAGCGCGTGAGGCTAATTATTTTGTGTTGATTGCCAGAATGAAGAGCATAAAGTGCCGAAATACGAGCGGAGAACTTTGTCATAGAGTTATTTCGAATGCTGCAAATGTCTTCGTTTTGTCAAATATCCATAGACATGGCCCAAGAAAATTATAATCATGTCAGAATCTTAGCTTAGCAGGCTCTGAAAATTCAATTCCACGTGACATTTTATAATAAACCATTTACAGATGAAAACATTATTATTATCCCCGCTGCAACTTAGGGGGCTGGAACTGAAAAACAGAATAGTTGTTTCTCCGATGTGTCAGTATTCGGCAGAAGATGGTTTTGCTAATGATTGGCATTTTGTGCATTACGGAAGCCGAGCCGTTGGCGGTGCCGGATTGATTATTGCCGAAGCCACAGCCGTTTCACCCGAAGGAAGAATTTCTCCCTACGATCTGGGTATGTGGAAAAATGAACACGTCGAAAAATGGAAACAAATCAATAATTTCATTCACCAACAAGGAAGTTTGTCAGGTATTCAACTGGCTCATGCCGGCCGTAAAGCAAGCACAGGATGTTTGTGGCGTGAAGGAGATGTCTACCTGTTTCCGGATAAAGGAGGCTGGCAACCGCTGGCTCCGTCTTCAATACCGTTTGAACCCGGGGCGCCGATTCCATTAGAAATGGATGTCGAATTGATAGAGTGGGTAGTTGAAGAGTTTCGGAAATCAGCCCAGAGATCAAACGAAGCCGGTTTTGATGTGGTAGAAATTCATGCGGCTCATGGTTATTTGCTACACCAGTTTTTATCCCCGATCACTAATAAACGTACCGATAAATATGGAGGTAGTTTTGACAATCGTGTCCGGTTTTTGCTCGAAGTTGTTGATGCTGTAAGGCAAGTCTGGCCGGTCAGCAAGCCTCTTTTTGTTCGCATATCCGCAACGGATTGGGTAGATGGAGGTTGGGACGAAACTCAATCGGTAAAACTGGCCATGTTGTTGAAAAACAGAGGCGTGGATTTAATGGATATTTCTTCCGGCGGATTGTTGCCTGATGCGAAGGTGCAAATTGGCTATGGTTATCAGGTGCCGTTTGCGGCAAAAATAAAGAAGGAAACCGACATGAAAATAGGAACCGTTGGTTTGATTACGAAAGCAGAGCAGGCAGAAACAATTTTGACAAACGGATTAGCCGATCTTATAATTCTGGCTCGGGAGTTTTTACGCGATCCATATTTCCCGTTACATGCCGCTACCCAGCTCAAAGACGATATTGCATGGCCTGTTCAGTATGAACGAGCCAAAGCACATTGAAACAATAACCAATAGCATTATATCGATTAAGTGTATATAAATATCAATAGCTGACCTCTCCTCTCACGACGACTTCGTGTCGGAGTCAGATATTTATCGTCTGACCCAACCTCCTCCCCCAAGGGGAGGAGGAGCAAGACAGTGAAATATTTAGAATTCAATTCATTTTGCAGATTTTCCCCCTCTCTTCGGGAGAGGGGCTAGGGGAGAGGTCAAATGCGAAAATTAAGAAATGAATTAACCGGTATAATGTCTAATAACTAATCTAAATACTAATCATTTCGTATCTGAATTATGGACTATTATTTTGAAAAACAGAAAGAGCCCGTTGTGACGCCAAAACCGGCAGAAGTTGAACAAAAAGTGGAAGTTACAGATGCAGCCTTGCTTCATTTGGATGAAACCCGGAAATGGTCAAAATTTATAGCTGTATTTTGTATTGTAATGGCCGGTTTGATGGCATTTAGTGCAATCGTTTTATTGCTTGCCGGCACAAAAACAGAACTTCCCGGTGCAGGAATTCTGGGTATTGCTTATTTGATATTTGCAGTTTTGACTTTTGTCCCCATGTTGTTTCTCGTAAAGTTTTCAAACTATGCGAAAAAAGCAGTGGCGGATAAAAATAATAGTGATTTGGAAGAAGCCTTGAAATACCAGAAGTTTTATTACGTTGCTACCGGTATAATGGTAATTATCTCCATTATTTTTGTGGTTGCTTTTGCCATTGCCGGATTTACTATGGGATTTGTAAGTGGAATAATGCAGTCGCAAAACGTGTAAAATTGTCTCATTTTTGCAATTTTTTCCTGTCATTTTGACTCTGTTTTTTTGTTGGATGAAAAGATGCTAATTGATTATTAATAAGATAAGTAATCTGATTCTATCTGGCACAGGTTTTGAATATTTTATTTCAGAAATAATGTTCTTTAATTGATGTTCAACTTTAAAAAATGGAGGTAGTTATGTCACTCATCAGAAGAAATGATTTGGTTCCCTCTTGGTCGAACCTTTTCGATAATTTTTTGAACAATAATTGGAATGATTGGACCAATCGTCACTATTCGAATACGAATACGACCTTGCCGTCCGTTAACATTAAAGAGACTGAAGAAAATTTTGAGGTTGAAGTAGCAGCACCCGGAATGGAAAAGGAAGATTTCAAGGTAGAAGTAAACAACGGGTATCTGACAATTTCTTCCGAAAAAAAGAGTGAAACAAAGACAGAAGATCCAAAGGGGAAGTATACCAAACAGGAATTCTGTTATGAATCATTCAGTCGTTCGTTTACACTGCCCGGCAGTGCAGATACGGAAAAGATAGGGGCGAAATATGAAAAGGGGATTCTGACTATTTCAATCCCTAAAAAAGAAGAAGCGAAACCGAAACCTGTCAGACAGATTTCGATTGAATAGTGGTTTGAGAATCAGTAAACAAGCCGGACAGAAATGTCCGGCTGTTTTTTTGCCCGAAAATGACTATAATTGTATTCCAATTTCAAAACAAATCAGTTATGAATAAGAATGTAATAGCGATACTTATATGTTTACTGCTTGTCCCGTCTGTCGATGCACAACGTGGCAAGCTGGTGCAAAAATTGCTGGCGAAGCGTTTGGAAGCATCGTCGGCGGAGAATACCGGTCCGACTCCCGATTACAATAATCTCTTCTTTTGGGCAGCTTCGCCGTTGAAGCACGACAATAGCGACTCTATTCCGTCTTTTCTTGCAAACGAACCGCGTGACCAACGCGCTGATGTTTTCTTTATTCATCCGACTTCGTTTTCGCAGGATGTGAAAGAGGGAGCCTGGAATGCCGATTTGACGGATGCAACCCTGAACAGTCAAACCGATTCACGATCCATTTTATATCAGGCTTCCGTTTTTAATGGTAGTTGTCGGGTATTTGCTCCGCGTTATCGTCAGGCTAACCTGAAGGCATTCTTCATTCGCACCACACCTGCTGCACAAAAGGCTTTTGATTTGGCCTACAGTGATGTGAAGCAGGCTTTTGAATATTATCTGACACATTTCAATCACAATCGTCCTATTATTATTGCTTCACACAGTCAGGGAAGCCTTCATGCGATTCGTCTGCTGCAGGAGCTTTTTGATGGCAAACCGTTGCAAAAACAGCTCGTGTGTGCTTATGTCATAGGTTATCAGATTCCCAAGACTTCTTTCAAATCGATTCCTTTGGGTAAAACGGCCGATGCGACGGGATGCGTTGTGGGCTGGCGTAGCTATCAGAAAGGAGAGATTCCGGCAGGAGTAAAAGCGGAGAAGGATAATTCTCTTTGTGTGAATCCTTTGACATGGACAGACGAAACGTCTCCGGCTTCTTCAAAACTCAATCATGGTTCTCTGATGACGTTTAATTTGTTACGAAACCCGGGGCCGGCAGCAGAGATTGAGCCCTCATCTCATATTCTGTGGGTGGAATTGCCTGATAATGTAGGTGAAAAGATCAAATCGACAAAAAATCTTCATGTTTACGATTACAATCTTTTCTGGATGAATATCCGCGAAAATGTAAGAACGAGGATTGATGCGTTTGAAAAAGTGAGGAAATAGGGGGTGCTCAGTATACAGCAATCAAGTGTTTGCTGCATACTGAGTAAAAGTTGTTAATCTGTATAGTCTTCTTCGATTACCAGATTTTCTATAATGAACTCCTGACGCTCGGGAGTATTATTTCCCATGTAGAACTCAAGTAATGTGGAAACCGAATCTTCTCTTTTCAGCGTAACCGGATCGAGGCGGATATCTTTGCCAATGAAATGGCGGAACTCATCGGGCGAGATTTCACCTAACCCTTTGAATCGGGTCATTTCAGGATTTGGTCCCAGCTTTTTAATAGCATTTTGTTTTTCTTCGTCGGAATAGCAGTAGATAGTTTCTTTCTTGTTTCTTACCCTGAAAAGTGGTGTTTGAAGAATATAAACATGTCCTTTTTTGACAAGATCCGGGAAGAATTGCAGGAAAAAAGTAATGAGTAGCAGGCGTATGTGCATTCCGTCGACGTCGGCATCGGTTGCTACAATTACTTTGTTATAGCGTAGGTTTTCAATTCCTTCTTCAATATTCAGAGCAGCCTGCAGCAGGTTGAACTCTTCGTTTTCGTAAACAATTTTCTTGGTAAGTCCGAAGCTGTTCAATGGTTTACCACGCAAACTAAATACGGCCTGTGTGTTTACATCCCGGCTTTTAGTGATAGATCCACTCGCTGAATCACCCTCGGTAATGAAGATGCAGGAATTTTCGCGTTGATCGCCTTTGGCATCGTTGTAGTGCACGCGGCAGTCACGCAGTTTCTTGTTATGAAGACTTACCTTTTTCGCTCTTTCGCGCGCAAGCTTCGTAACACCGGCAATGGCTTTACGCTCCTTTTCCGAATCCTGAATTTTCTTTAGCAGAATATCAGAACTCTCCAGATTCTTATGCAGGTAGTTGTCAACTTCTTTCTTTACAAAGTCACCGATAAATTTACTTACGGAAGGACCCTCGGGGCCAACATCTTTCGACCCGAGTTTGATTTTTGTTTGCGATTCGAAAACTGGTTCTTCCACGCTGATCGAAACCGCCGCCACTAATCCGTTACGGATATCGGTGACTTCCATGTTTTTGTTGTAGTATTCTTTGATGGTTCGGGCAATTGCCTCACGGAATGCACTTTGGTGTGTACCTCCCTGTGTAGTATGCTGTCCGTTTACAAAAGAGTAATACTCTTCACCATACTGATCGGTATGGGTAAAAGCAATTTCGATATCTTCTCCCTTCAGGTGAATGATAGGATAGAGACATTCCGAAGTAATGTTTTCATTTAACAGGTCAAGAAGCCCGTTTTTGGAATAAAAACGTTTGCCGTTGAAGATGATTGCCAATCCGGTATTAAGATAGGCATAGTTCCGCAACATCGTTTCGATGTAATCTTCACGGTATTTGTAATTGGTGAAAATAGTATTGTCCGGAACAAATTCCACCAGAGTTCCGTTGGATTCCGATGTCTTCTGAAGCGGTGATTCGGAAGTGATTTTACCTTTGGAAAATTCAGCGTGTTTCATTTCTCCTTCACGGTAACTTTCCACCATGAATTGAGACGACAGTGCATTGACGGCTTTTGTACCCACACCATTCAAACCTACGGACTTTTTAAAGGCTTTTGAGTCGTATTTACCACCGGTGTTCATCACCGAGACAGCATCCACCATCTTGCCCAATGGTATTCCACGTCCAAAGTCACGTATGCGAACGGTACCATCTTTCACGTTTACCTGAATTGTGTTCCCGTTACCCATACGAAACTCGTCGATTGAGTTGTCGAGGACTTCTTTGAGCAACACATACACGCCATCGTCGGGATAAGTTCCATCGCCTAATTTTCCGATGTACATACCCGGGCGGCGGCGTACGTGCTCCAACCCTTCAAGCGTAATAATATTGTCGTCTGTATAGCTACTTGATTGTGAATTGAGTTTGATATCGTCCATGTTTTTTCCTATTGTTCAAGCAAAGATAATAAAAATACAGGAAACGAAAATTGAAGAAAATATCTTGACAGAAGGAAATTGAAAAATATTATATATGAGATTGAATATCTGTGTTATATATGTTTATTTCCAAAAATTATAGAAATGGTGAACGGGTCCGTGTCCGCGTGAGATGGAGTAGGGAGCTCCCTGAAGAATAGCCTCCGAAATGTAGGTTTTGGCTTTGCATACTGCTTCTGTTACATTCATCCCATGTGCCAGAAATGAAGCGATGGCCGAAGAGAGCGTGCAGCCGGTTCCGTGGGTATTACCGGTGTCAATTTTTGGAGAACGAAATTGGAGCGTTTCGTTGGTTTCGGCATTGAATAAAATATCCACCAGCTCATTTCCCCTAAGATGCCCGCCTTTAAGCAATACCGATGTTTTTCCGTTAAAGGATAACTCCTGAGCAGCCTCTTGCATCTGTTTTGCCGAATCGATGGAAAATCCGGTAAATTTTTCAGCTTCCGGAATGTTTGGCGTGATAATTCTTGCTATCGGAAGAAGATCGTTTTTCATCACTTTCAGGGCATTCTTCTGAAGTAGAGGATTTCCAGTCGTGGCTACCATCACCGGATCGATAACGATATTACTCACCGGATAATCTGCAAGAGCTTCACATGCAGCAATAATCTGTTCGTTGTCGTGCAACATGCCGATCTTAATGGCATCGGCTCCGTAATCTTCCAATACAGAGTTGATTTGTCCTTTGATAAAATTTGTTGGTACCGGGTGAATGCCATATACACCCTGACTATTCTGGTCGACAATAGCTGTGATGGCCGACATGGCATAGCAACCGCAGGCCGAAATGGTTTTAATATCCGCCTGAATACCTGCCCCGCCGCATGGATCGCTTCCTGCTATGGTCAATACTCTTTTGTATTGCATTGTTTTTTGTTATAGAAAATGGTTGAAACCGGCTTTCCCCATCGAAATGGATTTTCCGTTCGATTGCCAGGTAATTATACCGGTACCTTCGGCAATAACGCCGATGGGGAAAAGCGGTTTGCCAAATTGTTTTTCGAAATCGCTTTTGAGCTGATCCGAACACTCTTTGTCGACTGTGAAAAGCAGCTCGTAATCTTCGCCGCCGGCGACAGCCAGTTCGGAAGCATTCCAGTTGTATTTGCCAACAATTTTTGTAAAAGCATCGGAATGGGGAAGCAAATCCAGATTGATTTCAGCACTTTTACCGGATGCTTTCAGTATGTGATATAAATCGGAGGCAATGCCATCGGAAATGTCCATCATGGCATGGACAGCGTGTTGTGTAGCCAGAAATTGACCTTCATTTATTCTTGGTTCTGGTTGGTGATGTTTGTCGATCAAATATTGTGCATCAGGCGACTTATTAGCTGCGTTCAGTATAAGTCCCAGACCGGCAGCCGAGTCTCCGAGATTTCCGGTGACATAAATAATGTCACCTGCTTGCGCCATGCTGCGCCGCCGGGCTGTCCCTTTTCTGCATTTTCCGATCACACAAACATTGATAGCCAGATCTTTTGCCGATTTGGTAGTGTCTCCACCCAGTAGAGGAGTGGCATATTTTGCTGATATTTTGCGGTAACCCAGCATAAAAGCATCGAGAAATTCTATTTCGATTTCTTTTGGAATGGCTATGGAAAGAAACGATCTGATGGGAGTGGCACCCATGGCGGCAATGTCGCTCAGGTTGACTGCCAGTGATTTATATCCCAATTGATTAGGTGTGATGGCATCGCGAAGGAAATGAATATTCTCCATCAACAAATCGGTAGTAACCACCAGCTCTTCTTCGTCGTTCATTGGAAGAATAGCACAATCGTCGCCAATGCCGGTAATGTCGCTTCCAAGCAGATCGCCAAACCAGGGTTTGAATCGTTCGATAAATCCGAATTCGCCTATTTCTTTCAGTTGCATGGTCAACAATATTAAACCTGTTTTTGTGAGATTTCAGCTTGCAAAGATTGCACTTTCATGGCTTGTTTCAATGTCTTGGCAGCATTTTCAGGATTGTCGGCCGAAACTATTGCCGAAGCAACGGCAATTTTATCTCTTTACCGTATGTATCCGGTTGTGCATTCCGTCGTATAGCAATAGTTTGTCGGTCATCACTTCGCCCAATCCGGTGAGGATTTTTAGCACTTCCAATGCCATCATGCTACCGATAACGCCGGGTATGGCACCCATCACACCTATTGGACTGGTGGCTTCGGCGGCTGCATGCCCAAACATATCTTTATACGACATGCTACCGCGATAATTGAACACACTGAGTTGACCTTCCAGCTCACGGATGGCTCCGTGAACGAACGGAATGCCGAATTTCCGGCTTTTGCAGTCAATCAAAAAACGCGATTTGAAATTGTCGGTAGCACCCACCACCACATCGAAGCCGGGAAACAAGCGATTGGCCGATTCGTCGGTCAACCATTCGTTATACACTTCAATCCGGACTTCGGGGTTCATCGTTTGCAAGCGTTCGGCAGCAAGCAACGCTTTCGATTTGCCTAAATCAGAAGGTGCATATAATATTTGCCGTTGCAGGTTGGAAACAGACACCACATCGGGTTCCACAATCCCGATTCGCCCAACGCCTGCAGCAGTCAGGTATTGCAACACCGGGCAACCCAGTCCGCCTGCTCCGATGACCAACACGGATGCCCGTTTCAGCTTTTCCTGCATGCCGGGCGTAAAACCATTTATCCGCAGGTGGCGGTCATATTTCTCTTGTTCGAATGCGTTTAGTCCCATTTTTTATCGTGTTTGCAGGCACATGTCCCAGTCTTTCCACACCACTTCGTATCCTTTTGAACGTACCATGGTGGTAAATGTTTCGGGGTCGCGGTCGTCCGAAATGGCAAATTGTTCCAGCTCTTTGTTGTTCTCGGTATATCCGCCTGGGTCGGTGCGCGAGCCGGCACTCATCGTCGTTACTCCCAGTTGCACCAGATTATCTCTGAAAGCAGGGCGTTCACGTGTCGACAGGGCTATTTCCACCTCTTCGTTGAATATCCGGTAGGCACAAATCAATTGTAATAAATCGGCGTCTGTCACAATGCTGTTGGGTTCAAACGAACCTTCGAACGGACGAATGCGCGGGAACGACACGCTGAAGCGACTTTGCCACCAGCGTTTTTCCAGATAGTTCAGGTGCAGAGCTGTGAAGAAAGAATCGGTTCGCCAGTCTTCCAGTCCCAGCAGGCATCCAAGTCCTATTTTTCGCATTCCTGCTTCGCCGCATCGGTCGCCCGTTTCCAACCGGAATTGCATATTGGCTTTTTTCCCCCGCGGATGATAGCCCGCGTAGCGTCCGGCATTGTACGTTTCCTGATACACATACACGGCATACGCTCCTTCATCCACCAGACTCTGGTACTCTTCTGTTTTCATCGGCGCCACTTCCAATGATATTTGTGCAAACATCGGGCGCAGGAGTTTCAGCATTTTCTTCAGGTAGTCAGGTCCGTTTTGGCGCGGATGTTCGCCCGTGACAAGCAGCAGGTGTTCGAACCCCATTTGCTGAATCACGGTTGCTTCGCGTAGCGTTTGTGCCTCGTTGAGCGTGATGCGGGTTGTTTCGTTCTCGTGTCGGAAGCCACAATATACACAGGAATTGGTACATTCATTACTCAGATAGAGCGGGATGTACAATTGCAATGTTTTGCCGAAACGCTTTTGTGTCAGTTGGCGGCTCAGTACAGCCATTTGTTCCAGATAGGGTTGCGCTGCCGGCGAAATCAGTGCTTTGAAATCTTCGAGGTCGCGTTTGCCCTGTTTCGCAAGTGTCCGTTCCACATCGGCAGCTGTTTTTGCGTAAATCGATGCCTGTGTCGTTTCCCATTCATGTTGCTGAAATATATCAAAAAATGTCATGGCGCAGCTGTTTATAGATTGTACAAGAATGATGTCAGCGGACTTGAAGCATCTGCTTTGTCTAATCTAGGAGCCAGTCGCGCTTCATAGGCTATCCGTCCGGCTTCCACAGCTAATCGGAATGCATGAGCCATGGCAACCGGATTTTCCGAAACGGCAATAGCAGTGTTTACCAACACGGCATCGGCGCCCAACTCCATTGCTTCGGCTGCATGGGATGGTGCACCAATTCCTGCATCCACCACCACAGGCACAGTACTTTGTTCGATGATGATGCGCAGAAAGTCGCGGGTTTGCAATCCCATATTCGTTCCTATCGGCGCTCCGAGTGGCATTACGGCAGCAGCACCCGCATCTTCCAGCTTTTTACACAGCACCGGATCGGCCTGAATGTAGGGCAACACGATAAAACCGTCTTTTGCCAACTCCCGACAGGCCGCCAGAGTTTCTTCTCCGTCGGCCAGCAGGTATTTCGGGTCGGGATGTATCTCCAGTTTCAGCCAGTTGGTGCCTAGCGCCTCCCGTGCGAGTTGTGCCGCGAAAATGGCTTCCTTCGCTGTACGCACTCCCGAGGTGTTGGGCAACAGATGGAGGTGCGGATGCTTCAAATGGGCGATCATGTCATCGTTTTCGTTGTGCATATCGATGCGCTTCAAAGCCACGGTGACTAATTCCGATTGCGATGCGAGTACGGCCTCTTCCATCACCTGATTCGAACTGAATTTTCCCGAGCCGGTAAACAGTCGCGACGAGAATTCCCGTCCCTGTATGATTAATGGTTCCATATTCTTTTTTTGTTTTAAAAGTCCCCTTTAGGGGATTTAGGGGTTTATTTCAATTTTTCAAGATAGAGACCGGTATTTTCTTCGATGGCTTCATTTGCCACAATAGCTCCTGCCAGCGCAATGCCATGCACTCCGGTCGAAAGAATATCGGCTACATCGTCTGCCACAATTCCGCCGATAGCTACTACGGGAATCCGGATATCGAGGCTTTTCATTGCCGACAAAATGGTTCTGTAGCCTTCCATTCCCAGTATCGGACTCAGATTTTTCTTTGTCGTGGTAAAACGGAAAGGTCCCAGTCCGATATAATAAGGTTGTTGAATAGCCAGTGACTTTATATCGTCCAGCGTGTTGGCCGTGGCACCGATAATTTTTCCTTTACCCAGTATTTTTCGGGCTTCTGTCACTGTCACGTCCGATTTGCCAAGGTGCACACCGTGTGCTCTGCATTTTAGTGCAATGTCGGCACGGTCGTTGATAATCAGTACCGCATTGTGAGCTTCGGCCACGGGTAAAATTCGTTTTGCTTCCGCAATGATCGTGTCGTCATTGGTTTCTTTCATGCGCAATTGCACCCATCGGCAACCGCTTCGTATGGCTCGAATGGCTTGCTCGCTGTGGCTCAAATTTTCATGCGCCACGGTGATAAATTGCAGTTTCCCTATTTCGTGTTTCATTCCAAATTCAGTGTTGTAATATTTGTGTACCTACTCCCCTTTGGTGGTCGGGGGTAATGCCTGCCACACACTTCCCAGCATGGCATAATCGTCGAATCCGAGCGCTTCAACTTCGGAAATCCGTTCCTGAGTGATTCCTCCCAGTGCCACTATTTGGAAGTTGCGGGGCTTTTGTAGTGCTTTTCGCAACAGTTCCATATCCCATTCGCGGCTGTAACCCTGTTTCGACACCGACGGAAACAACGGACTGAACAACACATAATCTATCCCCGCAGGAATGTGGTCAAGTGCTGCTATCTCGTGTGCGGTAGTGCTTTTTGTTCCGCAATAGTCAACATAGTGTCCAATCATCTCTTTGTTTCGTTCGTTGAAATGCAGGCCGCGTACCGAAAATACGGTTGCCAGCTCGAAATGACTGTGCAGCATGATACGCGAATGAAACCTGTTTTCGATTTTGCTGAGCAGTTTTTCCATTTCTACTTTGGTTGCATCGGGTTTTCGCAGGTGCAAACAGGGCAAGCCTTCTGCAAACAGCGCATTGATTCTGGTGGCTTCTCCTTCAAAAAAGCCGGGTTGACTGATGGCTATCATGGCCGGTTATCCTCCGCAACAGGCTTTAATCACCAGCAGTTTGTCATTCTCGGTAAGTGTCGTCGATTTCCATGCCGAGCGGGGCACTACACTTTCGTTGATGGCCACGGCAATGCCACCTATCTGCAATTGCAGTACTTCGGTCACCAAACGATGCACATTCACATCGCTAGCTATTTCCTGTATTTGTTCGTTGATATAGATGTTCATGTTTCAGTATTTTAGTTGGACGAAATGCAGTCGCTCAATTCGCGCGTCAGCTTCATGGCGCAAAAATTCGGGCCGCACATAGTACAATATCCTTCGTCGGAGTGAGAACCTTCCTTATAATATTCCAAAGCACGTTCGGGATCGAGAGAAAGGTTGAACTGGTCTTTCCAGCGGAAGTCGAAGCGGGCTTTGCTCAAAGCATTGTCGCGTACCGGTGCTCCGGGATGTCCTTTGGCAAGATCGGCGGCATGCGCTGCAATTTTATAGGCAATGACACCATTGCGAACATCCTCTTTGTTGGGCAAACCCAGATGTTCTTTCGGAGTAACATAGCAGATCATGGCCGTTCCCAGCCATGCAATTTGCGCTGCACCGATGGCAGATGTAATGTGGTCGTATCCCGGCGCAATATCGGTAGTTAATGGTCCAAGAGTATAGAAAGGAGCTCCGTGACAAGCCTTTTTCTGTAACTCCATGTTTTCTTTGATTTTATTCATGGGCACATGTCCCGGACCTTCAATAATTACCTGAACGTTGTGTTTCCATGCTTTCAAAGTCAGTTCGCCAAGCACTTCCAATTCTGCAAATTGCAGAGCATCGTTGGCGTCATGAATAGACCCGGGGCGCATACCGTCACCTAATGATACGGCAACATCGTAAGCTTTGAGTATTTCGCAAATTTCGTCGAAATGAGTGTAGAGAAAATTCTCGGTTTTATGCACTTTACACCATTTGGTAAGGATGGAACCTCCGCGAGAGACAATACCTGTAAGACGGTTTGCCAAAAGATCTGCATGAGCTTGTAGTACACCGGCATGAATAGTAAAATAATCGACACCTTGTTCGCATTGTTCAATCAATGTATCTCGGTAAATCTCCCAGTTGAGATCTTCCACTTTGCCGTTGACCTTTTCAAGCGCCTGATAAATAGGAACTGTTCCTACAGGTACCGGACAATTACGGATAATCCATTCGCGGGTTTCGTGAATGTTTGCGCCGGTCGAAAGATCCATCAGGGTGTCGCCTCCCCATTTGCAACTCCACACAGCCTTTTCCACCTCTTCTTCAATGGTGGACGACATGGCGGAATTACCGATGTTAGTATTGAGTTTTACCAGAAAATTGGTGCCGATAATCATCGGTTCGGCCTCGGGGTGGTTGATGTTTGCCGGAATAATAGCACGCCCTGCAGCTACTTCCTGACGAACAAACTCGGGAGTGATGTGTGTTTGGATTCCCAGCTCCTCAATCATCTGATTTTCCCGAATGGCCACGTATTCCATTTCCGGAGTGATAATGCCCTGTTTAGCATAATACATCTGGGTTATTTCTTTTCCTTGTTTTGCTTTGTAGGGCAGACAGATGTGCTGAAAACGTAAATGATCGAGTGATGAGTCGGCGGCACGCATGCGTCCATATTCCGAACTAATTTCGGCAAGTTGTTCTACATCACCGCGTTGTTTGGTCCATTCTTCGCGTAGTCGTGGAAGTCCTTTCTTAAGATCAACTTCTACGTTGGGATCAGAACAAGGTCCGCTGGTGTCGTACACTGTTACCGGAGGATTGGTCGTTACCTTGCGTTCGCCACCCGCTATTTCTACAGTGTCCAGTTGAGTAATGCGGCGCATGGCCACTTGTATGTCGTGGATACGACCCGGAACAAATATCTTTTCCGAAGAAGGATAACTGATTTTGATGTTGTTGTTCATACCTTAATTTGTAAGCGTATACAAAGGGGTACGAAACAATTAAAAAAATTGAAGAGAAACTATGAATAAATTCCTACGTCGGCATTACCCGCATCAGGTTCATAGGGTATAATCTCAGCCTGTAAAGTAAGGCACCCCTTTTTTGTGTGCTGCAAAGATAGTGAAAAATGGATAGGATAGACAGTGACTAACTAAATTTAGATGTTTTGTCTTAATAGTGTTAATGCAAAAGTATGGAGATAGTCAAAGAATAAGGTCGCAGTTGCGTTCTGTCTCATTAATTTGGGCACCTAAACTTTTATAGAAACCTATAGCCGGAGTATTCCATTCGGAGACTTGCCAGCGTAACTTGCTGCAATGTTCTTTTGTTGCCAAATCAATGATGCTGTTGATGAGTTTTGTGCCAATTCCTTGTGCGCGATATTCGGGTTTGACGTACAGATCGTCCATATAGAACGATTTGCCAATCCACGTGTAATAAGCAAAAAAGCAGGTGGCATAGCCAATTATAGTATTCTCTTCATTTACTGCGGCATATCCGTTAATGTAATCTTTTTCGGCAATCATTTTCTCAACCGTATTGGTCATCAGCTCGGGAGCTTTCTCAAAGATGGCAAACTCTTTGAACAAAGCAACAAGTTGAGTGAAATCAGCTTCTTCAATTGGACGTATCTGTATTGACATATCGTATAATTTTCTGCAAAATTAGGAATTTTGTTTTATGAATCAGATATGACTTGCCGGATAAGAGTCGTTGTTTTGGGATCAATAGGGTCGGGTATCTAACAAAAAAAGCTTTATGACGGGTAATATCTTCGGATTAACCGTGCATAAAGCCTTGAATTTGAACAAAAATATCTGACTGATACTTGTTTGTCAGTTTTATGTTAAGCGCTGCCAGTGTTATAGGTAACAGAAGAAATAGACTTTTGAGGAACAATGTATTCTTCGCAGAAATTTTCAAAAACAAGAGTTACATCTTTGATGAAATTTTCTTTTGAGAAGTTGAAAAGTCTTCTCGGGGTTTCGTTTTCAATAATGTTGATGAAAATGTAGTTCTGATGCTTTTTCAGAATAATCATGTTTTTGTTCTGTTTACTCTGTTTCATCCGGTGCGATTCAGTTGTCAGAACTGCTGTTTCATCACTGTAATTTGCATCGCTGAACTCTATGTTATGGTTCAGGTAGTTTAAGACAGAATGCAAATCAGTCGTAACTAATTTAAAGGATGACGTTCTCATTCTCTTTAGATTTTGGAAGATTCAAGACCTTTAAGGTCACATTTTGAATCTTTGATTTTGGTTGCACAATGATTTTGGTTCTTCAAATATAATACATTATTTCACATATTCATTAGTAATTAACATATAAAACGCATTAAATAATAAAATAAGTAAATGTGCATTTGTAATGTATTGATATGTAGTGTTATATGCGTGTTTGGTGGGTGCTGTTTCATGGTGGTGCGAATAAAAGATTGTTTTTCTCTATTTTCACCAAAAAGATTGTCGTTTTTTTTATTGACACAAAGGGGGGCGGCACGCAAGTTGTTTAACCTGTGTGAGTTTTGCAATGCGGGCTTATTTTCTGAAGTGTATTGCTAAAGAGAAACTATTCTGAGAAATGGAATGGTGTGTTATCGATCTTCAGTCGAAACTACTATTCCGTTGGCCAGATAATTGTTGTTTTTCAACAAACGACTGAGATTGTAAGTCATTATTGATCCTGATCTTGGAGTAATGGATTCAACCCGTATTTCAGTTATCCGGTTTTGTGTGTATTTGAGGCAAATATCTCCCCGGGTAAGTTGCTGCGTGGGGATGTTATACTTTTTGCGGGTCAATGCAGGTTTACAGGAACACCAGCCTTTCCCCTTTACAAAATACGGATGATCTGCCGTATTGATGTTTACGGTATGGTCGCTAAATGCAATTTTTACCATATCATCATGTGCAACAGAGTCAATCTTTTGAACAATATCAGTTACGGGTTTCAGCGTTTTCATGTCCACTGTTACTATTTTATCTCCCGTTTTTACTGTTTTGATGGATTTTGTAGTTCCGTCTGGAAGTACAATTTGTGTGTTCCCTTCTAAACAGAAGGAAATATAGCAGTATCCGGGCGTAATTGTAGTTTTTCCGGTAACCAGATCGATCAGGCCGGTAATGCATTGGTTTTTATCCCAATTAATATCTCCTGAAGCCTGAAGATACGGATGACCGTTCGTGGAATTGATTTTGTTGGCATTTTTATAAAGAATAGTGCTTGTACAAAGTGTATCGGTCTTGGCCGCTTTAATTAATGCTTTAAGCGCAGCTTGCCGGGAAGTGTATTTTAGTGTGTTGACAGATGCTACGTTGAACATGTGAGCACTGAATGCCGATGCGTCAATAAGGCTGTTAATCTGGTCTTTGGTGAGTAACGTAGTTCTTGGCACAGAGATAGATGGATATAAACCGGCTGTCGAAGAATTCAGAAAAACGGGGAAAGAGTCATACAGGATTGTTTCAGCCCAGTCTATTTTTACTTTATAGCTAATGCCGAAAGAAATGCCATCGTTCCATTTTCCGATGCCTGTGCTGCAAGGGGAAATGTGAGCGTTAAAGTAATCTTCCGTCATGTTGTTTCTGGAAAGGAAGAGTTGTTTCCAGACATTGAAGTAGTTCAGGCATGTATCGCTGGTGCCGAATAGGTCACTACAAACTATTGGGTCAGTCTGCATGGCATAACGGGAACAATCGCATTTGCGGGTTGTATATTCAGTAATGGTGCATGATCCCAGAAAGAAGATGCCAATGACGAAACCAATCAATTTCTTCATAAGCCGGTTGTTTATGCCTTTATTGGCGTTTTAATTTATAGCGGTCGATGTGCGTATCTGATGTTGCTGAACGATAATCTTTTGATATTTCAATCGAGTCATTCTTAATTTTGATTTTGTATTTCCCGCCAAGTATTAGCGATCCGTCAAAATTGGCTGTCCATGCGCATTCATTCGTAAAAATAATAGTGTCGCCAATAATAGAGTAGGTGCCTTTGCAAAGTGCAGGGTAGTATGGTTTGCTGCTTGAGCCCGACCACGTGTTACCCGAAAACCGAAGGGTTACGGTTGAAGTGTCTGTCGGTTGCCAGATTATCTCTCTTTTGAAAGAGCCTTTATAGGTGCCATCAGCAAACGTATAGTTTTCTTGTATGGTACTGCAACCCCAAACGCATACAATTAATGCTAATGCCAACATGAATCTTTTCATAATTCGGTAAGATTACTACTGTTATTCTTCAGAAAAACAGATATAAACTATAGATGCATATTGCCTCGTAAATGCTGCTTTTAGTTGATATTGAGGAGGAATCTTTAACTCCGGAGAGATTGCCTCTTCGCATTATTATAGAAATTTTTTGATGATGGCTATAATGGCAGATAGGACGACGCTTGCCAGTATCATGGTGGTTATCGGGAAATAGAATTTGACATTCTCCTTTTCAATACGAATATCTCCGGGTAATCGTCCCAACCATGATAATTTATCCCCGGCAAAGTAAACCACAATTCCGGCAATTACTATGAGAATGCCTGCAATGATTAAGATTTTACCGATCGGGTGCATTATTGGTAAGGTTTATCGGTTAGTGTTTCCGGGAAAGAATGAAGTGCTTAAATTATCACCGGTGTTGATGTAACAACGGTAATATGGTTGCTATAATACTCCTGACGAACCAGATCCTGTGTCAGAAAAAGTTTTTCCCACATGGTGCGATAAGCCGCATTGGTATCGATGTCGCAAGCCATTCTTGTGGCGGAAGAATCTGCTACAGCCGGTTTTAATGCTCTTTGGTAGCGATATTCTTTTAATACCAGCAACGCAAGCACCAACACACAGGCCAGAAAGCCTAATAACCATTTAGTGACTTTTGTTTTCATATGCAAAAAAGAGTTGATAGTTTCGTTTGAGCCTAATTATAATTCAGCTTTTTACTATTGCACGTGTTGTCTGCACTAGTGATGTCACCTGTATAATTAGTTAGGAGGTTCCCGGAATAATTCATTTCGAAGTAGCTTGCCAGGACAATCCTTGTGGTTGTCCTAAAGCTGATATTAAAGGAACTAATTCTATGTAACATCTATTTTTAGTCAGTAAAATTAGTTTAGCTTGGTATGAATGCAAAAAACAGACTTTCATAAACTGGAAGAATTAATTCATGCTTTCTATAAGGATTTTACTTTTCTGTTCATTAAATTCGTCTTCACTCAATATGCCTCTTTCCTGTAATTCTTTTAGTTTTTCAAGTTGGGTAATCCAATCATTGTTATCTTTTGCATCTGAATTATTGAGAAACCAAGATGCTACATATCCGGTAAAAGTACCAAAGAGCCCAACGCCGGTTGTCATTAAAATAGTTGCAATCAATCTTCCTTCAGTGGTAATCGGATATTTATCTCCATATCCCACTGTTGTAATAGTCGTAAAAGCCCACCATAAAGCATCTTCCGCGCTTTTGATATTGGAGGCTGGGGCTGTTTCAACCTGCAATATTCCTATGGATCCAAATATTAATGTCAGAAAAGCAATTAAAGCCACTGCGGCAAATGTCCCGTTTATCCTTGATTTGAAAATATGTTGTATTAAAAAGCGCACAGAACGAAACGCTCGCATTACCCGGATAACTCTTATTAATCTGATAGTTCTTCCATATTGCAGAAAAGTGAAAGTCGGAATGCTTGATACAAAGTCAATCCATCCCCAACGCATAAACTGCAATTTTGATTTTGCTTTAAAGAAACGATAAAAGAAGTCATATAAAAATATGATGCAGATCATATTATCTATTAATGAAATCAATTGTGACGTTTCTGGCGAAAGCTTAAAAAAGGAATCTATCAGTAAGGCCACAAGTACATAAATGGACAGAACCATTATCGTGATATCCAAAAAAGTGAGCTTCTGCTGGTTCATTGAGAGACTGCTTTTGATTAAATTATTTAAGGATTATTGCTTTGTGCTAGTTTATACATTTTCAACTAAATTTCCTTCGCAAATTTACATTTAATTTCTAAATAAATTAATTGAATTGTTTTTTCTTTCTTTGTTTTGGTGATTAAATACGGAGAGGGCAGAATAGCACCAACTTTGGCTGCAATACTGATGTATTACTCATATTGTCAGTGTGATAAGAGGGACAGAAGTGTGTTGTTGGAAAGGAGATATTATGCCAAGAAAAGACGGCATCATTAAGGCTGTCACAGGGAGTGATGTGCTTTGCAGAATATGTGTGGAGAAAATAACAACAATCCGGTTAACCGTATGTTGTTACGGATAATTGGATTGAAGTGGAGGTGAGGTATAGTGTTAAGGATAACTAAGGACATGGTATGCTCAAAAAAGGAGAGAGGCGGAGATGGGCGGGTGCTAACCAAACGCTGTTCTCAAAGAATTTACCTTATTCTCCTTTTTTATTATCCAGATTGCCGCAATAAAAGAATTTGCAAGCTAACCTAAATGAAAGAGTCGTTTTGTCTTTTACTGAAAGGATACAGTTCCCATATCGGTTACTTGCCCTGATGTTACAAGTACATTATCAATAGTTTTGTTTATATAAGGCGATATAGGCTGAAATACAACCTTGTATGTTCCGGCGGCAATGCCTCTCAACAGAAATTTCCCGTCACTACCGGCTATAGTCCCGATAGTGTCACCACCGGCTATTGCCGTAACATAGGGTGCTGCTGCCACTGGAGATACCATGCCTTTAATTGCGCCACTTGTTGCTTTGGTGAATGTGCGGATTACGGGTTTCAGGTTAAATCCGCCATTTCCTTTTGCCACGATAGAACGGGCTGCATCAAAATCAATCCACAACTGATAATCCACACCTTCGGTCAGTATGGCGTTGATATTGAATTTCAAACCCGACTGCATGGCTGACGGTGTGTCGAGCGTGTACAGTTGGTTATTGATTTTTACCTGATTGTTCGACCCCAACACGAGGCGCATCTGGGTGATTTGGCCGGCCGGCAGTTCTATTTTGGCCAGAAGAGTATCCATGCCATTCCTGAAATCAAGCAGGTTGTACACCCCTGATCTGATAGGTAGTGATAGCCAGTTATCAGTTACGCCCGTTGCTGCAACATTGATTTGGGCGCTTTGAATATCAATAAGAACTTGTTGAAAATTAGCAGGAGCATCTGTCAGACGAACGGAAAAGGTGGCATTTTTCACCGGAGTTGTCGTGCAGGACGACAAACCCAGAATAATTGTGCTGACCACGATAACGATAGTAATGATTTTCTGATACATAACATTCAAATTAAAGATGGTACATTCCAGACTTTGTAGTAATATTTTCTTAAGAGAGGTTCGTAATGTGCTTCGTAAAATACGATGTAAAATTACTGTGTTGTAACCCGGAAGTCAATAGTATGAATGATCTTTAACTTGTAAAATGACAGAAAATTAAACCGTTTATATAAAGAAAAGAAATAGGTAAAAAGAGTATTTTTTAGTTGTGTTTGCTCTATATTCAATTCAAACATACCCATGAGATGTTTGAGTTGAATGTAGAGCTTTGATATATATAATATTATGGGTTGGAAACGAACTTATCGCTTCAGTTTTAGTTCATACAAATCGTTACGCCGGTCTTTCAGGTTGCGTACGCTACCATAGGTGTGAAGTTCGGTGAGCAATGAGATGTCCACATCCGACACCATTATCATTTCGGTGTTGGGAGTAGCCTCGGCACATTTGCCATCGGTAGGGAAAGCGAAATCGCATGGCGAAAATACTCCCGACTGAGCATACTGGATGTCCATGTTGTGAACGCGAGGAAGATTGCCAACACAACCCGCTATCACGACGTAGCACTCGTTTTCAATAGCACGTGCCTGTGCGCAGATGCGTACCCTCGAATAGCCGTTTTGGGTATCGGTAAGGAAGGGAACAAACAATATCTGCATGCCCTGATCGGCCATAATACGGGGCAGCTCAGGATATTCCACGTCGTAACAAATCAGTACGCCGATACGGGCGCAATCGGTATCGAAAGTCTTTATCACCTTGCCGCCTGTAAGCCCCCAGCTTTTAATTTCGTCGGGTGTCACATGAATTTTCTCGTAAGTGTCGTAAGTGCCATCTCTGCGACAAAGAAAACCGACATTGTGCAGGTCGTTGCCCCGTAACTGAGGCATGCTTCCGGTAATGATATTGGTGTTGTAACTGATAGCCAGACTTATAAATCGTTTGCGTATCTCGTCTGTATATTGCGCCAGTTCGCGAATAGCCTGCGACTCGCCCAGATGGTTGAATTTCGCCATCAGCGGAGCATTGAAATATTCGGGGAAAAGCACGAAATCGCTTTTGTAATCCGACACCGCATCCACAAAAAATTCCACCTGTTCAAAGAGATCGTCCACCGACTGGTAATTGCGCATCTGCCACTGCACTAATCCGACGCGAATACTGGTCTTTGGAGGTATAAAGTCGGGGGTGGGTGCCTGATAATAGATATTATCCCATTGCATGAGACAGGCAAAATGTTTCGATTCTTCATCGTTGGGAAGGTAGTTGGTTATCACCTTGCGTACGTGAAAATCGTTCGATAACTGAAAGGTGAGCACCGGGTCGAAAATCTCTTTTTTGCGTACCTTTTCTATGTATTCTTTCGGGCGGATTTCGTCGGCATACTTGTGGTAATTGGGCAACCGACCGCCAAACATGATGGCTTTCAGATTAAGAGTTTCGCAGAGCTCTTTGCGATAATCGTACATGCGTCGGGCAAGGCGTAGTCCTCTGTATTGCGGATGAATGAATACCTCTATTCCGTACAGGATATTGCCGTTTGGATTATGAGTGTCGAAGGATTCGTTACCCGTCACCGAAGCATAGGTGTGATCGTTTTTGACTAGATCATAGTCCACGATAATTGAAAGCGCGCAACCCACGATTTTTTTATCCACAACGGTAACCACTTGACCTTCCGGAAAGATGGTGATAAGCTTGTCTATTTGTTTTCGCGACCAAAATACATCGCTTCCGTCGCTGTAAGTGCGTGTAAACGACTGTGCCAGTTGCTTGTAATCATTTCGGTGCAACGGACGAATGGAAACTTTACTGATTTCAGGTATATTATCCATACGAATCGCATTTTATGAATTTAAGAAAAACAAATATAAAAGGAATATGTTGCATGTCAAATACAAAAAACGCTTTTTAGGAAAATGAATTGTCGCTTTTGTTCTGAAAAGCTGGTATGTATACTCATGTTGTGTAACAAGTGTATCTAGGCGGGATTGATGAAAGATATTGTGTTTATGGCACAGTTCCGATAGGGATTTGTATCGGATTGGACGGTTATTGCGAAAAGGTAAAAATAATAGCAGATCGATTCACATCGACCTGCTACCCATAATCTAAAGAGAAAAATAACATGACAGACACATTCTGTCATGTTAAGGGATAAATAGTTCCTATAATGATCTTATTGTATTTTAAAGTTGTTTATCCAGCTCAATAATCATATGCAAAGTTACAAAATTGTCTGCTGTAGGAGTAGTTTGTGCTGTGGGAAAAGAGAATGATCAAGAAAAATACTACATTTAAATATGTGATGAAATTAAATTATTCTTCATTTTGTTGTTAATGTGACATAAAATAGAGTTGATGAGAATAACTATATTAATGTTATAGTGTAATTAAATATTAAATTCAAACGTTTGCACTAACAATTTATCTTTTCGAGATTTTGATTTTTGACTTGTTTTTTTACATATTTACCTGAATAAGCATATTGGCAAGCTATCCGAATGAACCTATCTTTGCCACTAGAAGATATCTGAAGGTTAAAGAGGAGAGGAAATGAACATTGTTGATAAAGCATCCGGATTGAAGCCTGCTAAAAAGAAGTCTGTCAGAGATGCTATTGTAGAAAATATACTCTCACAGTCATATATTTTAAAGCAAACCGTCATTCTTATTGATTACCAAGCACAGCGTCTTATCTGTCGTAATCATAATCCCTCGTTGAGATCTATATTCGAAGATGAGGAAATGGACATGCCAATGGGGCAAGGCTTTCTTTGGAAGAACCTTTCAAAAGAAGAATTCGCATTGTATAGGAGAATTCTTCTTATTATGTCGGAGTACAGAAAGAACAGCGCACTATCAGGCCACCTTTATCATTTTACTTTTAATGTGGCGTTACAAACAAATACAGGAACTATTCAAATGATACAGTTTAAGGCGATGCCACTGTTTTATATTGATGTTTATCCTAATAAAGTCCCCAGTTTCACATATTCTTTACTGGAACCGTCGGATGGTTTGTGTTCAGGTAACCTCACTCTGCACGATTTTACTAATCAGAAAAAATATTATTACTTGTTGTTGATGAAAGGCAATAAGGAGAGTTTTGTTGTATTGGAAGAATCCGAACTTTCCATTTTTCAGCTGGTTGCTAAAGGGTGTGTAGAGGCAGAAATAGCAGAAATACTGAAGATTAGTTTCGGTACTCTGAAATATTTGAAAAGTAAAATATTGTTGCAGGCCAATGTTCAGTCTACAGCGCAACTCATAGCATTACTTACCAAGCAGGGGTTTATTTGAAATAGTGCAGGCAGAATAGAGGAATATAAAATGGAAGCAGTAAAAGATTTTTGTGAATTCTTGTCTCAGTTTTGGCAGAAAGGTTTAGGCGCCATTAATATAGAAACCCTTGAGCCAATTTTTGTGTCGGAACTTTTTACAAAGGAGACCGGAATACAAAACCGTGATATCCATTTATGTGGAATAAACTTCTATGAAAAATTTCTTCATCCAAAGGATTTTATTATTTTGCCAAGGATACATGATGTCACGATGAAATATTTCGAGAAACAGAAAGTGATGAATGAGTGTATGCCCATTGCTACTTACAATGTAAGATTGAAAAATATTGTGGGTGACTACCAAAGCTTTTCAATGTCACTCAAAATAATCTCGATAGAAACAATTTCTGTTAAGTCAAAAAGATTTGGATTATTGATATGCCAACCCGAAACAAAATTTGGTTTTGAGCGGTTTGTGCTATGTATTCCAGATAAAAAGAAGCGACTTTACTTTTCAAATGCTTCGGGGAAATATGTCAGTAAGGAACATCTGGAGTTTCGTGCAATTGAAAAAGATATCCTGAAACTAATTGCCAGTGGTTATAATGAAGCAAGAATTACTAAAGAATTACATGTTAAGATTGATCTGATTCGTTATTACAAGAAATGTATCTACCAGAAGCTCTACGTATCCAATATGTCGGAAGCCATTTATATTGCAACATTACATAATTTAATCTGAAAAAGTATTCTGAGTAATAAAAAACAAATGCTATAATACAGAAATTACTACCCAATGCAGAGATGCGTTCACTTCTTTTAATATCACAAATGTACGAATCGATGGTGTGATAAAGTATCTTTGTCATCAAATTGAAGGATCATTAAAATTGTTTATGCACAGAAGAAATGCGATACGCACTTTTATAGCATCACTCCTTTTGATGCTTACAACCGGCACACTGATGGTGAAGTCGGTTCACTGCGTGTTGATTTCTCACGATGCGGTTACTGAGGCTGTAAACGGTCAGGCAACCTTTTCTCCCGACCAACCGGATAGTTGTCCTATCTGTTCTTTCGATTTCTATCCTGTAATACTTCATTCGCTGAAAGTATTGCCAGACGTAACCCGTTTTGTTTATTCAGAACGCAGTTACTGCCTTGTTGATGCACTTGTCAAACAGGCTACCCATCTCTTTTTGTTACGCGCGCCACCTACTGCGTAAACCTCTCATCTTATTTTTTAAAATCAGGACTCGTATTATTGATTTAGTACGGGCTTAGGTGTATGGTATTTGACTACTTTGATGAGTCATAATATTACATTACATCTAGCATTTACATTAGCCTTAAGGAATCAGAAAGCATGAAAAATATGCTTGATTTCTTAATGGTGATTATTCATAGAAGGCGTCTTGATTTTTTATTTTTGACCCCCAACCCCCAAAATGGGGGTTGTAACATTTGCAAAATGCACAACATTCATTCGTTTTAAGGACGAGTTCCTCCCCATTTAGGGGAGGTTGGGAGGGGTTGATGAGTAAAAATAAACTATAAATTACAGAACCAAAAACAAGTCAAGACGACTTTATAATCTAAATAAACGTTATGCAAAAAAGATTGATATTTATCATTTTATATATTATTCCGGCATTATTGTTTGCCGAACCATTACCTTTAGCTAAAACGTCGCTGAAGGGCATTGTGACCGATAAATTAACGGGAGAACCCTTGATTGGTGTGGCGGTATACATTCCAGAGTTGAAAACAGGATCCGTGACTGACGATAAAGGCTCTTATCGTATTGATAATTTACCGAAAACAACACTTACCGTACAAGTTACTTATGTAGGACATCAGTCCGTTATTGAGCCTGTTGATTTGAGAAACAGTGTGACGCAAAATTTTTCGCTTGTGGAATCGTCGGCCAAAATTGACGAAGTGGTGGTAACGGCCACTGCCGGATCAACACAATTGGTGAGAACTCCCACGCCGATTGTCATTGTACCTCATACCGATCTTTTGCGTGAGGCATCTACCAACCTGATGGATGCGTTGGCCAGTCAGCCAGGTATTTCACAAATTACAACGGGAGGGGGTATTTCAAAACCTGTTATCCGCGGACTCGGTTACAACCGGGTGGTAGTGGTCAACGACGGGATACGTCAGGAAGGTCAGCAGTGGGGCGACGAGCACGGGATAGAAATAGACGAACAAGCCGTGAATAAAGCCGAAATTTTGAAAGGCCCAGCCAGTCTGATGTTTGGTTCCGATGCCATGGCAGGGGTGATTAACCTCTTTTCAGCTCCAACTCTTCCCGAAGGCAAAATAGCCGGTAATTTCTATGCGAACTATCAAACGAATAATGGGCTCATGGCTTATTCTCTTGATTTGGCAGGCAATAAAAAAGGATTTATATGGGATTTGCGCTACAGTGATAAAATGGCTCACGATTACACGAATAAGTACGATGGCTATGTCTATAATTCGCGTTTCAGAGAGCAAGCACTGACCGGTTTGATAGGATTCAACAAAGAGTGGGGGTATTCTCACTTAACCTTTAGTACTTATCAACTCACACCCGGAATCGTGGAAGGGGCACGTGATTCAATATCGGGAAAATTTATAAAACCGGTTGTAGTCAACGGCGTTGAAGGTAGTGAGCTTGTTAACGATGCTGATGGGAAGAGTTACAGTCATGGAATGCCATATCAGCAGGTAAAACACTACAAAGCAGTGTGGAACAACAGTATTTTTATAGGGGACGGTAGTTTGAAAACAACACTTGGATTTCAGCAAAACCGCAGACAGGAATTTGGCGATGTTCTGAATCCTGATCAGTACGGACTTTACTTCTTGCTGAATACCGTAAACTATGACGTACACTATATGTTATCACAAAAAAACGGATGGTCAGCTTCGTTTGGAGTGAATGGCATGTATCAGCATTCCATGAATAAGGGGACTGAGTTTTTGGTACCGGAATACAATCTGTTTGATGCCGGTATCTTTGGAATTGCCAGTAAAACTATAGGACGATTCGATATTAGCGGCGGCATACGGTTTGATAATCGTCACGAACACGGTGACGACCTTTATTTGAATTCAAATGATGAGAAAACCACTGTTTCAGATCCAACAGCCTACCACCGTTTTACCGCTTTTACCAACAATTTCGGAGGAATAACCGGTAGTTTGGGTGCCGCCTGGAGAATTACAGACGATTTTCATGCAAAATTCAATCTGTCAAGAGGTTTTAGAGCTCCAAATATTGGCGAATTAGCTTCCAATGGAGTGCATGATGGAACTGTTCGTTACGAAATAGGCAATAGTAGCCTGAAGCCCGAAACCAGTCTGCAAGCCGATTTTCAATTGGGCTATTCATCGCGTTATCTTTCTGCGGAAGTCGACCTGTTTGTCAACCGGATCAACAATTATATCTTTTCCAGAAAGCTGAACAGTATGGCAGGTGGTGATTCAATTACCAATAGTTACCAGACTTATAAATTTGTTTCGGGAGATGCCCGTATTATGGGTGGTGAATTTATGCTCGACGTTCATCCATTTGACTGCCTGCATATCGAAAATAGTTTTTCGTATGTCAATTCAATTCAGCTACAGCAACCGGATTCCACACGTTATTTGCCGATGACTCCGGCTCCAAAATGGAAAACCGATGTGCGACTTGATATTTTAAGACATGGTAATGTGTTACGTAACGGATATATTAATGTAGGTGTAGAGAGTTACTTTGCCCAAAACCATTTTTATGCGGCTTATGGTACGGAAACCCGTACACCTGGCTATTCCTTACTGTATGCCGGAATTGGTGGCGATATTATACACAAAGGCCATACGCTCTTTTCTCTCTATTTGACAGGAAATAATCTGACTGATGTGGCTTACCAAAGCCATTTGAGCCGTCTTAAATACGAGGATGTAAACAATGCAACCGGTCGAACGGGAGTGTATAATATGGGGCGGAACTTCAGTATTAAGTTATTGGTTCCGATAAACCTGTAGCGATAAAGTACTTGTTTATTTATATTTAGTCCGTACGGGACAAGCGTTTCGATAAACGATAGGAAAAATTAAAGCCATTAAGAAAATGAAGATACCTTCATCGTCTTAATGGCTTTTCTGTAAATTATATGATTGAACAGTACTTACTTGGTAATTGTTTCCAGCTTTTTGAGCATAGCAAACATAAAGATGGCTGAAACCAGGCAGCAAAGTACCAGTACGCCCCATACCATCCAGAGTTCCATACTTCCCCACAGGTCACCAATTACGCCTGTTAGCTTGTTGCCGAGTGCCGTAGCACCAAACCAGCCTCCCATCATTAATCCTTTGTATTTTGGAGGAGCAACTCGGGAAACAAATGAAATGCCCATTGGGCTAAGGAATAATTCGGCAAAAGTCAATACAAGGTATGTTCCAATCAGCCAGTCCGGTGAGACCAGAGTAGGACTTACACCTCCCGAGGCTTTCAGGTCTGAAGGAGAAAGTAACCCAATCGAACCGAATGCCAATAAAGCAAAACCAGCAGCAGCAATCACCATCCCAAAACTGATTTTACGGGGCGCTGACGGCTCTTTCTTCTTTTTTGCCAGCCATGAGAACAGACCCACGAAAAGAGGCGTTAAAACAATTACAAAGAAGGGATTGAATTGTTGGAAGATCTGAGGTGTAATTTTAATGGACGGTTCCATATGTGCATATACCAAAGCGATTGCACCCAGAGAAGCGGCAAGAAATAGCCCGGAAATGGCTTTCCCTTTTCCTGTTTTGGATTGAAAGATATTGGTGATGCTATAAACGGCTGCAATAAGCAGAACCATGGTAACCAGTGAAAATCCGATTCTATCCAGACCGGAAACAGAGCCTGTCGTGTAATCACGGGCAAAGAAAGTCATTGTCAATCCGTTTTGGTGGAACGACATCCAGAAGAATACAACTACAGCAAAAACCATCAGAAGAGCAAAAATGCGTTCGCGTGTTTGTTTTGGAGTAAGTTCTTCCACGTGCGAAGTAGCGGTCGGTTTGTTGGCGTTGTAATCAGCGTGTTTATATGTTTTCTTGAAGACAACGAAGATGGCAATAGAGATAACCAGCGAGATGCAGGCAATTCCGAAACCATAGTTGTATGCGGCACTCAATTTTTCAATATAAAGGCTTGAAAAGTCGGCGAGGGGTAGTTTTGTGCCTTGTTCTGCAGCCAACGTTGTCAATTGTGCCAAACCATCAGTAGAAATAGTGCCGTTGAGCAATTGGTGGGCGAGTGCGGGAATATGAGCGTCGTACACCATGTGATATTGACTCAGGCTGTAGTTAGTAATCCATTCGGCAGCAGAAGGTGCGAAAAATGCGCCAATATTGATACACATGTAGAAAAGGCTGAAAGCCAAATCGCGTTTACTGCTGTATTTCGGATCGTCATACAAGTTACCAACCAATACCTGCAGGTTTCCTTTAAAGAGGCCGGTTCCCAATGAAATCAAGGCTAAAGCCGATACCATCGCAATGAGAGAAAAAGTACGGTCATTGTTTGGAATAGCCAAAAGGAGATAGCCGGCAAACATGATTATGATGCCAATCATGATGGTGCGACCATAACCCAGCCATTTGTCGGCAAGAAATCCACCCAAAAGAGGAGTGAGGTAAACAGCACCCAAAAACCAACTGAAATACGAACTGGTTTGTGAAGTGTCGAATCCGAATTTTGCCTGAAGAAATAACGTAAAAATGGCTAACATCGTGTAGTAGCCGAAGCGTTCACCAGTGTTAGCCAATGCTAGAGCAAAAAGCCCTTTGGGATGTTCTTTAAACATAAATGAATACTTAATGGATTATTATTGGTAAAATTGAGAAACAAAGATAGTTTTTAATCCTGATATCTCCCAATTAACCATTTATCCGGTAATCATTTATAAGTACGTATTAGTCTATGGGTTTATCTATTTATTTGATAATTACTTTTTTGGTCAAAGACCCGGCTTTCACTATCCATGCTCCGGTTGGCAATGTAAACGAATATGGGTTACCATCAGAAATGACATTCTTTATCATTTTTCCCACAGGCGAATATACGTAAATCGTAGTTCCTTCTGTCATACCATATACAATCACCTTTTCATTATCACATAAAATATAAGGCTGTGTAAACTTCGGAGCAATATAATCTATGCAGGCACTTTCTGTCCCCACTATTCCGTTGTTCACCGTGCGGATGCAATAGGTACCGCTTTTTGCCGAAGGGATGGTGAAATCCAATGAAGTGGTGTTCCCAATAGAATCTCCGTTGAAGTAAATGTTGTAAGAACTAAGGGGCGACTTGTTGATTAAACCTCTGACGTTGAAGTTGTAGTCATTGTTAGACCCAATGGTATAAGGTGTTCCGCTTTCAATAATAACAGCGCCATAATTACCAACGCTTGTCGATTCAACTTTCGGACCTCTGTCTACCGATACGGTATATCCCGATGCAGAGGTATACTGAACACCTATTGCATAGACTTTTCCCGCTTGAATTATCCATGGATTAGTGAAATACATCTCGTTCCATTGGCTAGACTTAACACCAGTTACCGATTCATCCAATTTAAGGGTCATTTTATTGGTCGAGGATGAATATTCAAAAACCTGAATGTGATACGAACTTGCATTTGCATCGTAAGGATAGAACTTAACACCAGCGAATGTTTTGCCCACATACGAAGCTAATGTTGACGAACTGAAGACCTGAGCACATGACATTGTCTGCTGTTGTCCTGTAGAAAGGGCTCCATCCAAAGCTGCTCCGTCCCAATGCACTTCCTGTATCGAATCTCCAATTTGAGGGATAGTGGTGGGAGCTGTCCATGATAACACGTAGTCAGTGTTGGATACTTTTCCTGTTAAATTTAGTGGTGCCGGACCTACATTTACATTTTTCATAAAGTCGAATGAAATAGTTCCGCCGTTTTCAGAAATATTTGTTACGGGTTTACCAGTTAAGGTGTTGTCCCATGATTTTGCCCAAGGTGTGGTGCTGTCTGTAAATGATGTTTTGCCGGACGTACCAGGGAATGTGCATCCTCCGGAATCAATGTTACCGTATGATGCTACCGTAGATGTCGGATTTGTCGAGGCAGATGCACAAACCGGGTACACTTTTTGAGGAGATGTGATGTTGAGATCATAATACAGGTCATCTGCATCTTTTGCAATGTGATAAATCAGAAGGCCATGTCCCGGCAACGAACTGTCATAGCCGGATTGCTGTCTGTTTTCAAGCATATAATATTCACCTTGCGTCAACGTTTTGAAAATATACGCTTCTCCTTTTGTGCTGTTTGCTGCCATATTGGAGATGGTGGTCGGGGATTTCAGTTCAACCGGCGTAATCCATCCATATCTATATTTTTGGTATAGGGTAAGGTTTGGTGGGCAGGTGCCATAATAATTTGAGCCTACCCGGTTCCAGCTTCCTTCTGCCATCAGATCCCATACTCCGGTACCAATATAACTACCATCACCGGTGGTGTCATAATTGGTGTCATAATAATCGGGAGCTCCGATTACGTGGTTCAATTCATGGCACAAGACTCCCATAGTACACGTTACATTTGTACTTGTGGCATAGAGCTCAGGAGTACACAGATAATGGGTTATTGAGCAATAGCTTGGAGGGGTGAAATCATTCTGATGCGACCATATCGCATCTGTGGAAACTCCTGTGAATTCCTGCCCATTTCCAGCGAAAATAACATTTATAGCGCTATAGCCCGAAAAATCGAATGAAGGGTCAGACGTGTGTACGGCTCTGATAGCTTCTACTACCAGGGAATCAGGATGCTGGTCATTTCCGACCCCGCCTACATCTTTGCCATAGTATGATCTTACTTTACTTGCAGTAAAAGGGCCTTTCACATCAAAATTCATTGCGAATTTTCCATACGAAGTAGCGGTAAAAAACTCTTTAACAGAACTTTGATTGTTATTTACACTATAGCCTGTTTGATTGAATAAATTATTGAAGTCAGAAGTTGTTTTTGTAAAAGCAATATCCTGGAATCCCATCAAAACAACCAGAATTTTGACGGTTCCTGTTGGAAGAGCCGAACTTTTTTGGCGTTTAATGATCGATGCTTTGATTTGGGAGGTCATCGAGTCAAGTTGAAGCTGACTGAAAAAAACTTTTCTGGCCTGTCCTGAAAGGAAGCTTTTTGCTTTATCGGAACGTTCTGTTGCATCCTGAGCAACTATATCCGATGCAATCATGTTGCCTTTTGTGTCAGTTGTGGCATAAGTGATGTAACCCTTGGCGTTTTTCATCAGGGTCATGCCATCTGTTGTTTCCATCCAGTGAACATGCTCATCACCTTTCTGCACAACAGTCACATAACTTCCGTCGGGTTGCTTGATCTTTACCGGCCATGGAAATGCCGAAACAGCTGCTACTTTAGAGGCACAAATAAGCAGGATGGATAGGATATAAAAACTTTTCTTCACGATTTAACGATTAGCAATAATAAATTCAAAATTATTACATCTAACGTTAAGTACCAATAAAATAGTATGAATTTAGCATGTTTTGTGATTTCACAGGATAAAATCTTACTCTAATTTATGCTGATTCATTGTAGCGAAAAGTGCTTATCCATTGAATTTATGGCGTCTTAATACGAAAAAAGCGCTTTGATACAGCCTGTTGTATCAAAGCGCTTTTTGAAAATGTGTCAGATAATCTATTCTTTGGCTTTATCTGCGGTTTTAAGGGGAACTCTGATTAAGAAATATCCCACTAAACATAAAGCTACAAGACCTAAAAGATAGGGAGGATTGCTGAACAGGCTGAATACATTGCCTAAGAAAACATCGCCAATAGCAAAAATAGCAATAACCAATCCCATGAGGGCTTCTCCGGCAATCAGACCTGACGCCATTAAAACTCCGGTATTTTCCACAACACCCTTTTGATGTTCGTTTAGTTGTTTTTTTGCTACATAATGGTCCAGGATGCCCTTAAATAAACCGCCAAGGAAAATTGCAGCAACCGTTTCCAGAGGCAGGTACATTCCAACAAAGATCAACATCGGGCTTTTTACTTTCATCAGAATTAATGCTACACCCATCAGCATACCGGTAATAATCAGTCCCCATACCATTTTTCCGGCAATAATACCGTTCGACAATACGGCGAAAAGCCCGGCCTGTGGTGCTGTCAGGTTTTTACTTCCGAAACCACCAACGTAGTGTTCTGCATTTCCTTTCGCGATGTCGCCCTGATTGAGCAGAATCAAAACGCCAAACATTACCAGTCCTGAAATTACCACGCCGATAATATCTCCAATCTGCATTTTCCAGGGAGTCCCTTTCAAAATATGTCCGGCTTTCAAATCCTGAAACATTTCACCGGCCACGGCAACAGCTACAGCAACAATAGCGGCAACTCCCAATACAGCGGCTACACCCTGCGTGTCGTGTGTGATTCCCAAGGCAAGGAATATGAGTCCGGTAACAACTATTACGGTAACAGTTAATCCACTGATAGGATTGGAGCTACTTCCGATAATTCCCACCAGATAGCCGGAAACGGCAGAAAGGAAAAAGGCTAGCAGAACCATCAGAGAAGCAGCAGCGATGGCAATTACTATAGAGGCATTGAATATGAAATATGTTACGAAAAAAGTCAGGGCGGCGGCAAACGCGATACCCATCATCACCCAGGTAAATTTCAGGTCTTTTTCGGTACGGTCAACTGCTTCACTGCTTTCTTGTTTTGCTTTTTGAATATCGCCAACAGCACGTTTCAAACCAACAAAAAGGCTGCTTCGCATGTTGTAAAGCGTGAAAAATGCGGCAACCAACATACCACCGATAGCAATCATACGAACGATGTATTTCCAAATGTCGGTTGAAAGATGTTCCCATCCGGCAAAGTTGGGTGTGCCGTCAGCTGCCATGAGGCTGTAAACAGGATCATTGATGACGCTCGGGCCAACAATCAGCATAATGATAGGAATGAATAATCCCCATGCCAGAATAGAACCGCTGAAATTAAGAGACGCCAAACGCGGACCAATGATATATCCCACGCCGAAATAAGCGGCACTGATTTTAGGAGCTCCGGCAAGGAATCCTCCCTGAGTTTTAATGCTTGTTCCGGTAATGGTTTTAGCGCCGGTGTAAATAAACTGGCTCCAGGATACAGCAAACACTTTGAATTCGCCAAATAGTTTGATGAGTCCGCCGACAATCATCGAGTAAAACAGGAATTTGGAACCGGAGGCTCCTTTTTGCCCGGCTTTGTGAATTTCGGCAGCCGCCTGACTTTCGGGGAATGGCAACTCTTTGTCTTCAACCATTACGCGGCGCATCAACGCCACAAACAAAATTCCGAGAATACCACCGGCAATTAGAATCAGAGAAGCCGTCAGATACGTTTCCCATGATGAGAAATTATCTTTCCAGATTCCCGTGATGTAAAATGCAGGAAGTGTAAAAATGGCTCCTGCAGCCACCGACTCTCCGATACTTCCCACGGTACGGGTGAAGTTCTCTTCCAGAATCGTACTCTTTTTCATCATTCGCAACACTGCCATCCCCAGCACAGCAGCCGGATAAGTAGCAGCAATCGTCATACCGGCACCAAGGCCAAGGTAGGCATTGGCAGCTCCTAAAACAACTGCGAGTACCAAACCGATTAACAACGCGCGGAGGGTGAACTCTTTCAAAGACCCACCAGATCCGAGCGGTTTGTTTTCATTTGCCATATCAACATTTTTAGAATTAGTAAACAGTAAACAGCTCTTGTTTTTTTATAAAAGATGTCCATTTTTTAACATTGCAGGCAAAGGTACTGGCTTTTTTTCTATTAACCAATACTGTTTGCTGACGGATAATTATTTATTGAATTCTTCAACGGAATATTTTGTCAGGAAACATTGAAAGAGGATCGTTTTGTTACAAAATCAATAAAATAATTGTATTTGGTTGATAATTTGAAACAATAGATACCTGATAGCTATCACACTGGTAGATGTCAATAAGTTATATGTTTTTTTCTTTCACTTTTCCTAAAAGAGCCGTAACTTTGAGCTTTGATTAGGATTATCATGGATTGGCGTAATCCATTGAATGTCCGTGCTTTTATTGAATGTCGTTCTTTTAATCTTATTACCTACAATGCAATCCGAACAATTTGTTGATCGTCACAACGGGATATGCCCCAATGACATGTCGAAAATGCTAAAAACCATTGGTGTTAACTCTTTGGATGAACTAATCGGTCAAACTATACCCGCAGACATCCGGCTGACAAAAAAACTGCAACTGCCGACTCCCATGTCAGAACATGAATATGCCGATCATATCCATGAATTATCTTTGAAAAATCAATTGTTTACCAATTATATCGGAATGGGTTATTACGACACTGTTACTCCGGCCGTGATCTGGAGAAACGTGTTCGAGAATCCTGTATGGTACACTTCATATACTCCTTATCAGGCTGAAATTTCGCAAGGGAGACTTGAAGCGTTACTCAACTTTCAAACAGTAATTACCGAACTAACGGCCCTTCCGTTGGCAAATGCTTCTCTTCTGGACGAAGCTACCGCCGCAGCCGAAGCAATGACATTGTTTCATAATACCCGCACCCGTGCACAACAACAAGCCGGAGTGAACACTTTGCTGGTTGATAAGAATGTTTGGCCACAAACTCTTTCTGTACTTAAAACGCGTTCAGTTCCACAGGGAATAGAATTGTTAGTTGCAGATTTTGCCACATTTGATTTTTCTGTTCCTGTTTTTGGTGCCATCCTTCAATATCCGGACTCAAACGGAGAGGTAAGAGATTATGCTCAATTTGTGGAAAAAGCTCACGAAAACGGATGTAAGGTTGCTGTGGCTGCTGATTTGCTGGCTTTGACACTGCTGACCCCTCCGGGAGAATGGGGCGCTGATGTTGCTTTCGGCACTACTCAGCGTTTTGGTATTCCGATGGGATACGGCGGACCTTCGGCAGCTTATATGGCGACCAAGGACGAGTTTAAGCGTGACATACCAGGCCGTATAATCGGTATCTCGAAAGATGTTCATGGAAAACCGGCGTATCGTCTTGCTTTGCAAACGCGGGAACAACATATCAAGAGAGAACGTGCCACTTCAAATATTTGTACAGCACAGGCTTTGTTGGCCACAATGGCTTCTTTCTACGCTGTTTATCATGGTCCTGACGGGTTGAAGAACATTGCTGAGCGAATTCATACTTACGCCATGCAGCTTTCTGCTCAGCTCAACAAGATTGGTTTTAATAATGTGAACGGCACTTATTTCGATACGTTGAAAATGGAATTGCCTAAGGGTGTTTCTATTGAATCATTGAAAGAAAAAGCGCAAGAACGTAAAATCAATTTCAGATATTTCGTGTCTGGCGAAATTGGTATCAGTCTTGATGAAACGACTACGGAAACGAAGCTAAAAAATATTATCGCTTTGTTTGCAGAAGTGGTTGGAAAGCAAACAGAGCAAACATTGCCAACAGTAGAAAATGATATTATTCCGAAACAATTAAAACGCGTTTCAGCATATCTTCAGCAGACGGTATTCAGTAGCTATCGTTCTGAAACCGACCTGATGCGATATATCAAAAAGCTTGAACGCAGGGATATTTCTCTGGCTCATTCCATGATTTCGCTAGGATCGTGTACGATGAAGTTGAATGCAGCTTCCGAAATGCTTCCTCTCAGCAGTCCGCACTGGGGAGCAATGCACCCATTTGCACCTGCGGAACAAGCTGAAGGTTATCACCTTTTGATTGAAGGATTGAAATCGTACCTAGCCGAAATTACAGGTTTGCCGGCTGTTACTCTGCAACCAAATTCCGGAGCAGCAGGCGAATATACAGGTCTGATCACTATTCGCAACTATTTCATTGATAAAGGTGAAACACACCGCAATGTAGTGCTGATACCTGCTTCTGCCCATGGTACCAATCCTGCAAGTGCAGCTCAGGCTGGTTTTAAAGTAGTGGTTACAGCCTGTGATGAAAATGGAAATGTGGATGTGGCCGACCTTAAAGCAAAAGCAGAACAAAATAAAGATGTGCTGGCAGCATTAATGATTACATATCCGTCAACTCACGGTGTGTTTGAGGTTGCTATTCACGAAATATGCGAAATTATCCATTCTAACGGAGGTCAGGTTTACATGGACGGTGCCAACATGAATGCTCAGGTAGGGCTGACTTCTCCGGCTTTTGTAGGTGCTGATGTGTGTCACCTTAACCTTCATAAAACCTTTGCTATTCCTCATGGTGGCGGTGGCCCTGGAGTAGGCCCTATTTGTGTTGCCGAACATTTGGCAAAATACCTTCCGCAACATCCTGCTATTGATGAGAATGCTCAATATACGGCTGTAGCAGCATCACCATACGGCAGTGCAAGCGTTCTTCCAATTTCTTATGGCTATATTCGAATGCTGGGAGCTGAAGGTTTAACGAAAGCTACGGAAATTGCTATTCTCAATGCAAACTATCTGGCAGAAAAACTAAAAGATACTTATGGCATTGTTTACACCGGAGCAACCGGAAGAGTAGGGCACGAGATGATTCTGGAATGCCGTCATTTCAAAGGATCGGCTGGTATTACAGAAACCGACATTGCCAAACGTCTGATGGACTTTGGATTTCATGCTCCGACACTCTCATTTCCGGTACATGGCACGTTGATGGTGGAACCAACCGAAAGCGAATCATTGGCAGAACTGGATCGCTTTGTGGAAGCTATGTTGACTATCTATAATGAAATCAAAGAAATAGAAAACGGAACGGCAGACAAGACCGACAATGTGTTGTTGAACGCACCACACTGCGAATTTGAAATTGCGGCTGATGAATGGTCGCATCCTTATTCCAGAACCAAAGCAGCATATCCGCTTGAATGGGTAAAAGACAATAAATTCTGGTTGCAGGTTGGCCGTATTGATAATGCATTTGGCGATAGAAACCTGACTTGCTCCTGCCAGTGTTGATTTGTCTGTAGATAAAACAACACAGCGGGATAACGAAATTCGTATATAAACATTGATCTTTTTGAAATGGACTCAACGCAACTACATTTGCCGGAACCTGCATTACGGCGTTTACCGTGGTATTTATCCTATGCAAAGCTCGCTTTAGAACGGGGAGAAACCACTGTTTCGTCTACCCAGATTGCTAAAGATATTGGCGTTGAAGCTTCAATGGTGGCAAAGGATTTGTCATACATCAACGTTACCGGCAAAACCCGTGTCGGGTATAGCACCTTTACGTTAATCGAAGTGATTGAGACATTTCTGGGATTTACCGAGACTCACAAAGCGTTCCTCTTCGGTGTGGGACGCTTGGGAGGTGCTCTTTTGCAGGATAACGGATTGAGGCAGTTCGGACTCGAAATTATTGCGGCTTTCGATGTGAAGTTTGAGCTGGCCGGTACAAATATCAATCATATTCCTATTCATTATATCGACAGGATGAATGAGCTTCGGCAACAAACCGGAGTGAACATAGGCATTTTGACTGTGCCGATCAATCAGGCGCAGGAGGTTGCGGATATGATGATTCAGGCCGATTTCAAGGCAATCTGGAATTTTACTCCTATCCGAATCCGGGTGCCCAATAATATCGTAGTTCAGAATACATCTATATATGCTCACCTTGCTGTGATGTTTAATAGATTGAGAATGAATCCATAATGATACTGTAATCAAAGAAAGCCGTTGCTTTATGCGACGGCTTTGCTGCATCCAATACGTGTCATATTGTAACATGAAGTTAGCTTCGCTGAATGTTATTTCCATATGCCCTTAAAAAAACGATTATAAACACATGAAACGAGCATTAAAACAGATGTTCAAACCAAAGGACATGTTCATTGCGAGTTCCATGCGACAACTATCTAAAAAATAATAATGAACGCATGAAAATATTTGCAATAGGCTGGAATTATAAAGATCATAATAAGGAGCTGTCGTTCAATGAGCTGCCGGTGGAACCTACGTTTTTTCTGAAAGCGGAAACAGCTTTGCTGAAAGATAACAAGCCTTTTTATTACCCGGATTTTTCTAATCAGATAGAATACGAAGTAGAACTGGTGATTCGGATTAATAAATTGGGGAAAGGCATTGACGAGCAGTTTGCTCACCGGTATTACAGTGAAATCGGACTTGGCATAGATTTTACGGCGCGTGATCTTCAAAAAAAACAACGGGAATCGGGCGGTCCGTGGGAAATTTGTAAATCATTCGATAACTCGGCGCCGGTTAGCCATTTTATTCCGGTAAGTCAGTTTGAAAGCGTACAGAATATAAATTTCAGATTGGATATTAACGGGAAAACAGTTCAGCAGGGTAATACGGCAAATATGATTTTTTCTGTCGATAAGATCATATCCTATCTGAGTCGCTTTTTCCTACTGAAAATGGGAGATCTCATTTTTACTGGGACGCCGGTTGGTGTTGGTCCGGTAAAGGTTGGAGACAGGTTGCAGGGTTATATCGAAAACGAATTGATGTTCGACTTTTTGATTAAATAATCTTTTTGCGTACTTTTGAAACTTATATGTAATTGACATTTATTTGTGTAAATAATGAAAGTGCGAGGTGGTTGGCTCTGTATAGCATTTTTGATTTGCATCTCCTTGGTAGTGAGGGCTCAAAATGAGGATGGATACAAGAAGGTATCTGCTACCGGCGTGCAAATTTTTGCGCCCAATTCAGTACTTTCTGCCGGACAATGGTCTAAGATAAGAGTTTCGTCAACAGGTGTTTACAAAATTACTTTTGATCAGTTGAAGCAAATGGGGATTACTAATCCTCAGAATGTTCATGTTCATGGTTATGGGGGTGCCATGTTGCCCGAATCTTTCACAAGCACCTATTTGGATGACTTGCCGGAAACCTCTATATATATTGGCAGCGATTATATATTGTTTTATGCCCAGGGCCCGGTTAGCTGGCAATATGATGCAACAAAAATGCAGTTTGTGCATACTGTGAATCCTTATTCAAATTATGGATATTACTTCGTAACACAAACGTCCATTGCGGCAAAGCAAATAACCACCACAGCAGCAGAAAGCCAGACGCCAACCGCAACTATCGATTATTTTCTCGACCGTGATGTTCACGAAAAAGATTTGGTCAACCTGGCCACTTCCGGTCGCGAATTCTATGGAGAAAAATTTACCGGAAATACCAGTAATTCGTTCGGATTCTCATTCCCAAATACCGATACAAGCCGTCAGGGTAAAATCAGGGTGAATGCTGCTGCTACTTCTACATCTTCCAGTTCAATGTCCGTTGCATATAACGGAACTTCGTTGGGATCGATTCCATTTTCATCTACGGGAACATACGATTATGCTATTTCGGGAAGCGGTTCTTATGCTTACACTCCGACGTCAGATTCCCCCTCTTTTGCTCTAACATTTAACCCGATGGTGTCATCAGCCACGGGTTATCTGAATTACATTGAAGCGAATCAATACCGTAAACTTTCGATGACAAGTGCCGTGTTACCGTTTCGTAATCCGGACTTTCTCAATCAGAATGCAGTTTTGCAATACACATTGTCTGCTGCCGGAAGTAACGTCAAAATATGGAACGTGTCCGACCCACAGAATATTACTGAAATTCCAGTCAATAGAAACAGTTCGGTATTGACCTTTATTTCGTCTGCACAAACCTTGCAGGAATATCTGGCCATTGATCCTACTCAGGCTTCGGCGTTTGGTACTCCTGAAATAGTGCAAACGAATGTGCCGAATCAGAATCTCCACGCATTGGAGCAAACCGATATGGTGATTATAGCTCCATCTGCCTTTGTCGATCAGGCTGAAAGACTGGCTCAAAAACACAGGGAAAAAGATAATTTGAGCGTAGTGGTGGTTACTCCCGATCAAATTTATAATGAATTTTCATCGGGAACTCCGGATGCAACAGCATACCGCAGGTTGATGAAAATGTTCTACAACAGAGCGAAAGCCGGTTTGGGCCAAGCTCCTAAATATCTGTTATTGTTTGGTCGTGGGTGTTACGATAACAAGGGCATATTATCCACATCGCCAGACTTGCGCCAGTTGTTAGTATTTGAATCGTATAATTCAATTAATCAGATAGATTCATATCAGTCGGATGACTATTTCGGATTTTTGGACGATACCGATGGGGTCAATCTTGCTTCCGATCAATTGGATATTGGGGTCGGAAGGTTTCCGGTTACCACAGTGGATCAGGCCAAAGCGGTAGTTGACAAGACAATAGCATACATGGATAATACCAATACCGGTTATTGGAAAAATAAGGTTTGCTTTATTGCCGATGACGGCGATGCTAATTTGCATATGACTCAGGCGGATACAATTGCAAAGTGGACAGCCAATGCTAATCCGTATCTTCAGGTGAATAAATTATACATGGATGCCTATCCACAGGTAGTTTCATCTACGGGAGAAAGTTATCCGGCGGCGAAGACGAAGCTACTGAATCTTATAAAATCAGGACTGTTGATGCTAAATTATACCGGTCACGGTAATCATTTATATCTTGCTAACGAGCAGATTATAACAAAGGAAGATGTTACGGCCATGTACAATCAAAACCTTGCATTGTGGGTAACGGCAACATGCGATTTTACGCGTTGCGATTATACCGACGTGTCAGCTGGAGAAAGTGTACTATTGAATCCCTCGGGTGGAGGTATTGCGCTGTTTACAACTACCCGTTTGGTTTTTTCGAGCGATAATTTTGCATTGAACAAGCAATTTGCGAAGAACGTGTTTTATAAAGATGCTAACGGGTATGCCCTGAGGCTGGGAGATGTGATGCGTCTTACTAAAAACGCGCTACTGGGTAACAGTAATAAGCTTAATTTTATACTGGTAGGCGACCCTGCATTAAGATTGAATTTTCCGGCTCCAAATTATACGGTGGTTATCGATTCTGTCAATGGAATCGCAGCCAACCAATTGATCACCGTCAATGCTTTAAGTCCCTTGAAACTGAAAGGACACATCAATAATCCGGGCGGTGCAAACGTATGCTCTGATTTTAACGGGTCAGTGATGATCAGAATTTACGATAAACTGGAAAATATGACTACCTTGGCCAACGATGCCGGCTCGACACCGTTTGTGTATCAGGATCGTCCAACCATGTTGTTTGCCGGAAATACAGAGGCGAAAAACGGTTATTTCGCTATAGAAAGCGTTATACCCAAGGATATCGACTATAAATTTGGTGCAGGACGAATAAATATGTATGCTTCTGACGAAAAAGGGCGTGAAGGTCAGGGAGATTTTGTTAACTTTGCAATCGGAGGCTCTAATAATTCGTTGCAATGGGAAAATAATGGGCCGGATGTAAGTATTTACTTGAATACAACAGCTTTTGTTTCAGGAGGTAAAGTAAATGAAACGCCGTTGTTTATTGCAAAAGTCCGGGATGATACCGGAATAAATACCGTCGGAAACGGTATTGGGCACGATATGACGGTGTTGATTGATCGGGATCCGGCACAATATTATGTTGTAAATGACTATTTTGAACCGACAGTTGGTGATTATAAAAGTGGTACCGTTCTGTATTCATTGCCAACACAATCTGAAGGGAAACATTCGCTGACATTCAAAGTTTGGGATGTGTTAAATAATTCGACTTCAAAGACATTAGAGTATGAAGTGGTAAAGGGACTGGCCCCTGATTTTATTTCTTTGTACAATTACCCCAATCCTGTTGTAAATGGACACACAAACTTTGTCCTGGAGCATAACCGCCCGGATGTAGTGCTGAATGTCAGAATTTCGGTGTTTGATTTAAGTGGGCGGTTGTTGAATATGCTTTCAACAAGTACCTCAACAGAATCGACAAAAACCACTATTCCGTGGAATGTTACAGACAGTCGTGGAGCAGAGCTTAAAGCTGGTGTCTATCTTTGCAGAATAGATATTTCGACGCAGAATGGAAAAATAACATCAAAAACGCAAAAAGTAATTATAACTAAACAATAAAACAAATATCAATTCGTTATTAAGTTGATATTTGCCAAAAGATTAACTATAAAATAATCGTGGCATATATTTGATTTCTAAATAACTGACTGTAATACAGTCGTAAAATATATAGCCACATATTTCTCACATTATGACAAAAAAAACAACAGTTGTTATTCTGTTATTTCTTTTAGGTGGAATAAGTACGTTTGCACAGAGTTCGACGGTAGATAAAACATTGAATCCGCTTATTACCGGAGTTCCATCTTTATCAATTGCTCCTGATGCGCGGGGCGGAGGTATGGGTGATGTAGGAGCTGCTACTTCTCCCGATGTAAACTCGCAATACTGGAACCCGGCAAAATATGCGTTTGTAGAAGATGCAGCGGGTATTTCTCTTTCGTACACTCCATGGTTGCGTAAATTGGTGAGTGATATTAATCTGGCTTATTTGGCAGGTTATTACAAACTGGACGAGAATCAGTCTATTAGTGGGTCTTTGCGTTATTTCTCGTTAGGTCAGGTTGATTTGACCGATGTTAATGGTGTCTCACAGGGTAATACCAAGCCTTCAGAATTTGCGCTTGATGTTGCGTATACCCGTAAATTATCGGACAATTTTTCTGGTGGTGTGGCTTTGCGTTATATTCACTCCGATCTTGGTGGTGGCATGATTAGCGATATGTGGCCGGCAAATGCTTTCTCTGCTGATGTGTCTGCATATTATACTCAGACTGTTACCGGATCAGGAAACTCAGACGGTAAGTTTTCCGCTGGCGCTAATATTTCCAATATCGGATCGAAAGTTTCCTATGACAAGGGGAATACAAAGCAATTCCTTCCTACTAACTTCCGTTTAGGTGCTTCTTATCTGCATCCGATAGATGAATATAACACCATTTCGATTAACATGGATATTAACAAATTGCTGATTCCGGCAGACACTGCAACAACAGTGGAAGGTCATCAGAAATATTCGGATATTTCCATGCTTTCAGGTATCTTTAAATCTTTTGGAGATAAAGACTTTCTGAAACGTATTCAGTTGTCGTTAGGGTTGGAATACGAATATGACAAGCAATTTGCTGTCCGTTGTGGTTATTTCTATGAATCTCAATTAAGCGGTAACCGCAAATATTTTACGTTTGGTGCAGGATTTAAATTAAACGTATTCAGGCTCGATGCTGCTTATGTCATTGCAACTTCTCAAACGAATCCTCTCGATCAGACGTTACGATTTAGTCTGGGATTTGATTTAGATGGGCTTACGAATCTTGTGAAATAAAAACAACAATAAGAATAAGATTATTCCCCGCATTTCCTGAATGGAATGCGGGGAATTTTTGTTAAAATAACCAACAAGTATCAAAGTGGGATTCATTATGTAGTACTTTTGTTGCTTGTTTTAATCATTGCTCAATAAAATTATTATCGTATGAAAATAAGAGTCGGAATGGGATATGATGTTCATCAATTGGTGGAAGGACGTGAACTGTGGTTGGGAGGAATCCGTTTAGAACATGAAAAAGGCTTGTTGGGACATTCGGATGCCGATGTACTGATTCATGCCATTTGCGATGCTTTACTGGGAGCTGCTGACTCACGCGACATTGGTTATCATTTCCCCGACAATGCAGGAGAATTCAAAAATATAGACAGTAAAATCTTATTGGCAAAGACAGGCACAATTATTAAAGAAAAAGGATTTGAAATCAGCAATATAGATGCTACGGTTTGTGCTCAGCGTCCGAAACTCAAAGACCGGATACCGGAAATGAAAGAAGTGATGGCAAAATGTTTGGACATTTCTTCGGACGACATTTCTATCAAGGCCACAACCACCGAGAAGCTTGGTTTTGTGGGTAAGGAAGAAGGTATGTCGGCTTACGCTGTAGCTCTGATTTGCAAAGCTTAATTTACAAAAATGGCAAACCTGACAACATATTCAATGAAGAATTATCCGGCATTTTCGCCTCAGATGAAAATGGCCGATCTGATTCATGTCAACTATCGCAATCTGGCGGTACTAAGCCGCCTCGGCATCTCGCTTGGATTTGGTGAGAAAACGGTAGACGAGGTCTGCAAACGCCATAATGTTGACGTGAACCTGCTGCTTTTGATTTGCAACGTATTGCTCGATACTGACATGATACCGGCCGAAGAGCAAATAGCTAAATGTCCTGTAGAACAGGTGATTCGCTATTTGCAACAATCGCATCAATACTATCTGAACGTTGCACTGCCCAATATTCAGATTTTGTTGGATCGCTTGGTAGAGGCTTGCAACGAAACTCACGGGAAGGCGCTGAACCGCTTTTTTAATGAGTACCGGAAAGAGGTGGAAAGTCATCTGGCACATGAAGATCAAACGGTATTTCCGTATATTATGCAGTTGCTTAACGCTCCTAAAAAGAGTAAATTTTCCATTCGTCAGTATAAGGATCGACATGCCAATATTGAGGTGAAATTGACTGATCTCAAAAATATTATCATCAAATATATCCCTTACGACAATACAGATAACCTCAGAGATGAGCTTCTTATTCAGTTGTTTAATTTTGAAGACGACCTGAACAGGCATACGCTCATCGAAGAAAAACTGCTGGTGCCGTCCGTAATCCTGATTGAGCAAAATATTTCATTAAGCTAAATTCAATGCTATGCAGGTAGACAGAGCTAAGAAACGGATTTTGCTTATTGAACCTTCGTTGATGGTGAGCAAAGGCTTTGCTTCGTTACTCGACGATGCGATTGGTTATCAGTTGGTCGCTACGTCATCCAACGTAAGCCGTATTCAGGAACTGATTGTGAGCAATCGGCCTGACATTGTTGTCTTTAATCCGTCAATAATGAGCTTTCAACACCGGACGTCGATTCGAAGTTTTATGAATATTCCATCCGAAGTGGCTTTGGTGGCGTTGGTTTACACGTTTGTGGACGAATGGATCATGGCACAGTTTGATGCAGTATTGACAGTAAACGACGATCAGACTCAGATTGTCAACAAACTGAATGGCATCAAAGTGACGGCAAATTCGTCAGACAAAGCAGAAAACGAAGAACTGAGCGAACGTGAAAACGAGATTCTGGGATGTGTCGTAAAAGGTATGACTAATAAGGAAATCGCAGAGAAACACTTTATTTCAATACATACTGTTATCACGCACCGGAAAAATATTGTTCGTAAAACAGGCATTAAATCGGTTTCGGGACTCACGGTGTATGCACTGCTTAATAACCTCATTACCTACGAGGATATTGAATAAAAGATATACCTATCATTAGAAAAGGGTAGGGTAATGTCATCATAATCCTCATTTGTGGGGATGGTACTGCCTTTTTGAAGGTTGTACTTTTGCAGTGTAAAAACGACAAAAGATGACAACTGCTAAAATGAACCGTTTCTCTACTGCTTTTCTGCTTTTCCTAATAGCCGGATTAAATAATTATCTGTCGGCTCAAACTACTTCTCCTTTATCTTTCAACGCATCGTACATTGGCGACTGGGTGGTTAATATGCGTGGTGGTATTAAAACCGGCTCGACATATCTGGGACTTGCCAATCTGAAAATAGGGTTTGACACCGAAAAAGCACGTTTATGGAAAGGTGGTTCATGCTTTGTGAATGCAGGAAATACTCACGGAGGCGAACCATCGGCAAATTTGGTGGGCGATTTTCAGGGAGTGACCAATATTGAAGCCGGAAACCTTACGTTCATGTATGAGCTGTGGTACAAGCAGCAAATTGATAAAATAACGGTAACCGCAGGCTTACAGGATTTGAATGTAGATTTTGCGGCTACTTCTTACGGTGCTTCGTTTAATAATAGCTCTTTCGGTATTCAGTCGAGCATTTCGTCCAATATCCCTTCTCCCATTTTTCCACTCACGGCATTAGGTGTATCTTTGCAGTGGAATATTTCTCCGGCCTTATCGTGGGAAGTGGCGCTGTTTGACGGCACTCCCGACGAATATGAATCTAATCCTTATAATGTCCACTGGAAACTGAGTAAAAACGACGGTTATCTGGCAATTTCCGAATGGCAACTTTCGGCCAGTTTGTTGCGTAATCTCGAAGGAAAATACAAATTCGGGATTTATACTCACCGTAAGTGCGACAGCACACAAACCACTCTTCATAACTACGGCTTGTATGCAATTGCCGATCAGCAGATTGTTAAAACAGACAAAGGTGGTGTCGGACTCTTTTCTCAACTGGGATGGAGCCCCAGCAAAAATTGCAACAACTATTATTGCAGTCTGGGCGTTAACTGGCAAGCACCGTTTGCTTGCAGGGCAAATGACATGTGTGGCATTGCTTTTGCATATGCAGGGATACACAATAACAATGGCGTGGGAGGAGAACTTTCGATTGAAGCACTGTATAAAGCTCAACTGACGAAAAATCTTTATCTGAAACCAGATATTCAATATGTTGTGAATCCAGCCGGTACGGATGCAAAATTGCCCAATGCTCTGGTGGGTATGGTGAGAGTCGGAATCGAATTCTGACAAACCGGCTGACCTTATTTATCGATAAAAAGAACTCAATATAATGACAACAACAATTAAAACCACTTTTTTAGCCGATCTGAAAACGGGTGAACAAGGCATTATAACTAAAGTGCTTGGTCACGGAGCGTTCAGAAAACGTATAACCGAAATGGGCTTTGTGAAAGGGAAGCAGGTAACTGTTATCAAAAATGCCCCTTTGCAGGATCCGGTGGAATACGAGATTATGGGCTATAAAGTGTCACTGCGAAGAAGCGAAGCCCGCCTGGTGGAAATAGTGGCTGCCGAAGATGAAAACGAACCTGTCGGTGCTGATTTTTCAGGAACGCTAGACAGTGCAGAGATCATTCGTTCTGCAAGAGAAAAGAGTACTACCATCAACGTGGCGCTGGTTGGGAATCCTAATTGTGGAAAAACAACCTTGTTTAATCATGCTTCCGGCTCCCACGAAAGAGTGGGGAATTACAGCGGTGTGACGGTCGATGCTAAAGAAGCAACGATGAAGCGCGATCCGTACACCTTTCGTATTGTGGATTTGCCCGGAACTTATTCTATTACAGAGTACTCACCTGAAGAACTTTACGTGCGTCGTCACATTACCGAGCAGATGCCCGATATTGTGGTGAATGTTGTAGATGCTTCCAATCTGGAGCGTAACCTCTTTCTTACTACCCAGCTTATCGATATGAACGTGAAAGTGGTGATTGCCCTCAACATGTACGACGAACTTGAAAAGAAAGGCGTTTCGTTCGACTACAAAGCCTTAGGCAAGATGATAGGTATTCCTATCGTTCCCACTGTGGCTTCGAAAGGAGTGGGTGTGAATGAACTTTTCGACAAGGTGATTGAGGTCTACGAAGACAGGGAACCAGATGTACGCCATATTCACATTAACTACGGCGTTGAAATTGAAAAAGCGATAAGACAAATACAGGACGAAGTGTGGAAATCACCAGAAGTAACGGATAAACTTTCATCACGTTATGTGGCTATCAAGCTGCTGGAAACCGATAAAACAATGCTTTCGCAACTGGAGTCCTGTGCAAATTTCGATCAGATAAAAAACAAAGCACAAAGTGCCATACAGTTGCTTGAAAAAGAATACGGCGAATCGTCAGAAACGATTATTACCGATGCAAAATACGGCTTTATCGACGGGGCGTTGAAGGAAACCTACAAGGAGCCGAAAAAAGACAGACGTAAAAGCAAACGGGAACTCGACGATCTGCTGACGCATAAGTTCTGGGGTTTCCCGATCTTCTTTTTCTTTATGTGGTTGATGTTTCAGGCCACGTTTACTCTTGGTGGTTATCCTATGGAGTGGATCGAAACGGGAGTGTCGTGGCTGAGCGATACCGTGCAAAATGCCATGACCGAAGGGCCGTTGCGCGATTTGTTGGTGAATGGAATTATCGGCGGGGTAGGCAGTGTTATTGTTTTTCTGCCGAATATATTGATTCTGTTCTTCTTTATCTCGATGATGGAAGATACCGGTTACATGGCGAGGGCGTCGTTCATTATGGACAAGCTGATGCACAAAATCGGACTTCACGGCAAGTCGTTTATTCCTTTGTTGATGGGTTTCGGTTGCAACGTGCCGGCCATTATGGCAACCCGTACGCTCGATAACAAAAAAGATCGCATCCTCACGATGCTTATTATTCCGTTTATGTCGTGCAGCGCCCGGCTTCCGGTTTATTTGCTGTTGATTTCTGCATTCTTTCCCGGTAACAAAGCACTGATGCTGTTTGCTATTTACATCATTGGTATTGTGTTGGCAATTTTGATGGCATTGGTGCTGAAACGTTTTCTGTTCAATAAACAGGAAGTACCTTTCGTGATGGAATTGCCGCCTTACCGGGTTCCGACGATGAAGAACACTTCGATTCACATGTGGTTCAAGGCGCGTCAGTACTTGAAAAAAATGTCGAATGTGATTTTGCTGGCCTCCATCATTATCTGGGCTTTGGGCTATTTCCCACGTGATGTGAAGTACAGCACCAATTATGATGCCAAACGTCAGTCTATCGAGGCAAACGTGGGATTAACGAAGGTTCAAAAGGATATAAATCTTAAGGAAGTCGCTCTGCAACAGCAATCCGAGAAACAGGAAAAATCGTATATCGGACAATTGGGCCATGCTATCGAACCGGTTATTTCTCCATTGGGTTATGACTGGAAAATGGGAGTGAGCCTTCTTACAGGACTGGCTGCCAAAGAGGTGGTTGTTAGTTCAATGGGAGTGCTTTATCAGGCTGATGAAAAATCGGGAACGCTGAAAGATAAATTGATAGAACAACGTCATACATCGGGCCCGGAAATCGGACAAAAGGTGTTTACACCGTTGGTGGCTTTCGGCTTCATGCTCTTTATTCTTATCTATTTTCCTTGTGTGGCTGCTGTTGCGGCTATAAAGAAAGAAGCCGGTTGGAAATGGGCCGCATTTACCATTGTCTATACGACGGCATTAGCCTGGCTGATCGCTTGCTTAACTTACCAAATAGGCAGTCTGTTTGGTTAATTCTAAAATTATGAACGAAAAACAGCTCTATAAATATGCTTTCGGACTTGCATTGTTTACCATTGTCTACAATGTGCTGGAAGCAGTATTTGCTCTTTATTTTGGCGCAGAAGACGAAAGTCTTTCCCTGTTTGGTTTTGGTATCGACAGTTTGATAGAAGTTATTTCAGGGCTTGGAATTGCTCACATGGTGATTCGCATTCGACAGAATCCCGTTAGCAATCGCGATAATTTCGAACGTACAGCCCTTCGTATTACAGGTATTTCATTTTATCTGTTTACTGCCGGCTTGATTTTGAGCGCGATTGTTACTTTCGTTGAAGGGCATAAACCGGAGACAACGTTTTGGGGCATTGTAATTTCACTTATTTCAATTGCCTTTATGTGGGCGTTGATTTGGGGTAAAACCTACGTAGGTAAACGACTAAATTCTGAAGCCATTCTGGCCGATGCCGCCTGTTCCAGAACCTGCGTTTATATGTCGTTGGTTCTTCTGGCCAGCAGTGGTATTTATGCCCTCACGCAATGGCCTTTTATTGACGGTATCGGTGCTCTGGGGTTGGCAGTGTTTTCTTTTACGGAAGGACGGGAATGTTTTGAAAAAGCAAAGAGCAACCAACTTTGCGGGTGTGGCTGCTCTTGTAAAGATTGACGATTATGCTACAGGAAATTATTGTTTATATCATATTGATTGTTGCTGCCGGATTCGCGGTACGAGCTTTGGTCAAACGCTTTGGTCGTAAAAGCTCTCCGTGTGACGGATGCAGCGGATGCGATCTGAAAAATACGGTTCGCAAGGGACAGAAGCCATCGTGCGGATGTTCGTAAATGCTAGACATTATACCGGTGAAGTCATTTCTTAATTTTCGCATTTGACCTCTCCCCTGACCCCTCTCCCGAAGAGAGGGGAAAATCTGCAAAATGAATTGAATTCTAAAGATTTCACTGTCTTGCTCCTCCTCCCCTTGGGAGGAGAGGTCGGCAATTAAGATTTATATACACTTAATCGATATAATGTCTATTATTTGATCGTTTGTGCTATCCACTTTTCGATGGTTTCTAGAACAACAGGAGCAATAGTTTGTTCAATTGAGCCATACTCTGCGGGAGCGCCGGTTTTACACTCCTGAAACATATGGTTAAGATTGGGAAAAATGTTGACGGTTACCTTTTTATTTCCTCCTTGTTGAAGAGCCTTTTCTATCAGAGGAACATTTTCTTTGGCAGGAACCTGTAAGTCTTTTTCTCCATTCAGTACAAGTACCGGGCATTTTACTTTTGATAGTGCCGGTAGAGGATCGTATTTCAGAAAGTACCTCATCCAGGGGGTGGTCATCTGTTCAACCTGCATAGATATCTGAGCCTTTATGTCTGCCTGAGCAGTATCTTTCTTTAATTTCAGGTAAGTTTCGGTAAGCAATTGAGTGAGTTTTTGCTTTAGCGCTTCTGGAGCGGTGGTATGATTCAACATATCCATTCCTTTTTCACCAGCCTCTTTCCATATAGCAAGCTCTTGTTCGGGGGCTCCGGTGGCACGACCGATCAGTTCCTGTTGCAACACTATCAACTGGTCACCACGCAGACCTGTTCCCGCCAGCATCACAATAAAGCGTATATCCTTCGACTTGGAAGCTACCATGGGGGCAATCATTCCTCCTTCGCTATGACCAATCAATCCGATCTTCTTTGTGTCGATATCTTTCCGGCTTTTCAGATAAGCGACTGCACTTTCTACATCCGAGGCAAAATCTGTGGTCAGTGCTTTTTGAAAATTTCCCGTCGATTTGCCGAATCCCCGATCGTCATAACGCAAAACCCCAATGCCATTTCGGGTCAGATAATCGGCAATTACCAGAAACGGTTTGTGTCCAAATATTTCTTCATCACGGTTTTGTGATCCACTGCCGGTAATAAGTACGACAACGGGGAATTTACCCTCTTTTTTAGGCAAAGTCAATGTACCGGCAAGGGTAATCCCGGCGGATGAATTGGGAAAGGTTACCTCTTCGGAATAGTATGGAAATGGAGGCACTGGTTCCTGCGGACGTTTGATCGTTTGTTTTTCGACGGCATGTCGGGTAAGATTCAATGGAAATGACATCCCGCGTTGTTTGAAAGTGCCTGTAATGGAATCACCCTTGAGTTCTCCATTGTATTCAGCCATCAGATTGGGCATGGAAATATCCAGTTTTGAATTAGCAAATGAAGTGCTGCTGACAGGTATTCCTTTTGCCCCCTGATCGGGACTGTCCAGCGTAGCGCTGTATTTATCGCCGTTTTGAGAGATATGAAAAACAATCCGCAGTTGCATTGCAGCTTGAACTTTTAAAGCTCCGTACCAATCGCCGGTAATTTGTTGGGCAAAAGTACTAACGGAGAATAGCAAGGTCACCAGAAAGATTAATCGTGTTTTCATGAGTTGGTGTTTTAATGTTTCCCGAAAGTTGATTTAATTATTGCAAATATACTAATTCTCTTAACTTTAGCGCATTTTTTGGAGCAAAACCTTCGTAATCGTTGTTGAAAAAAGCCCATACATCCTTGCCTTCGTTTAACCAGCAGCAAATTTTTTCCGCAAACAATACCAAATCCGGCGTGGTGTAATCAGAAGCATACAATTGCTCGCGGCCGTGAAAGCGTATGTAAACAAAGTCAGTGGTGACAATTTCTGCGAATGGAAATTTACCTCCGGTATCCGAAATGACGAAGCCAATGGAATAGCTGCTCAATAAGTCAAAAAAGTCATCGTTGATCCACGATCCATCGCGGATTTCCACCGCAAAACGATAATCCGGATGTCTGTTCTTAAGCAATTCAGCAAAATGAATAAATAGTTCTCTGTCGCAATGGAAATTAGGAGGCAATTGAACCAAAACAGGACCTAATTTTGGCTTCAAATAGTCAAAGGTCTGAAAATAGTTTTCCAGTGCTTCATCGCAATTGACCAGGCGTTTTTGATGTGTAATGAAACGGCTCATTTTGGTACAAAAACGAAACGAATCCTGTGTACGACGCATCCATCCGGCTACTGTGGTTTTGAACGGAAGATGGTAAAAGCTGGCGTTCAGTTCAACACATGCGAAGTGAGTGATATAATATTCCAAATATCGGGATGGGGGTATTTCCGGAGGATAAAAGCAGCCAGACCAGTGCTGATAGCTCCAGCCGGATGTGCCTACAAATAAATTGCCACGATTTGGAATTGCAGTCATTGCACTATTGCTTTCTTTCATTCAGCAGCCAAACTCCCAGTAAAGCCAGAAAGACAGCCGCCACTGCACTTGGCCAAACCGGAATGCTAATGCAATTCGCAACTATTATTGGTACGGCAAAAAGGAACCGCAAGAGTTGGGCAAATGCCAAAAATAGCAGTAAAATGCCGATTACAAGAGATGCCGGGCGTTTCATGATTTGATCCTCCAATTAAATTACTGTATCAAAGGTAGTAATGAAAACAGAGAATGATTCTTGAAAAAACAATCAAGATAATCGGGGGGATATACTTAAATCCTATTTTGAAGTTGTCTTGATTTTTCTCGAAAATGATACTTTTAGCTCATTTTGACCACTCCAGAATGTGCACAACTGCTAAATTTCGAGTATTGACTGAAATTCATTGCTGCTTTAGTTCAATAGGAAAGGACAAACTATGGTAGTAACTATTAAAGTCCTGTAATGACGATTTATATCGTCATTACAGGACTTAGATCAGCTGTGTGAGATGATGAATGTTTCGCTTCGTTTTACGTTAGGCTGAAATAAGCCATCGTAATAGTAACGAATTATGAGTTGCAAAATGAAAAATTGAAACGATTTATTTGACAATTCAAAAGCTCACTTCCTCAAGTATTTTCGGGTCTGAACCATAAGCATTATCGCCGCAAATTCCGTCGGTACAGCATAATACTAATAACCAGATACTGCCAATAAATGGAATGAGAACAATAAAATACCACCATCCGCTTTTGCCAATATCATGCATTCGACGCACAAATACGGCTAAGCCCGGGATTAACATTGCCAAGGCTAATACAAAATAAAATAATCCGTAAGGAAGTCCTCCCACGGTTGTCCCAAGCAGATTGTCTAATCCAAGGGCAACAAGCATAAAAATAAAATTGAACAACGAAAAATACCAATACTCGCTTCGTCTGGCTCTTCCGCTAAAAACAGCGTACTTTTTCAATGCTGCTAAATAGTAATTCATGATTTTTTGGTTTTTAAGGTTTCCTACTCTTATGGCTTTTCAGTTACGCCCCGTTTGAGTGGTTTCCGGACTCCACATTATTATTTGATTATATGCGTATAATCTGATTTGTTTAATTTTCTGCTTTGGTTTTGCGCCTCAAAGTTGATTAAATTATTTGAAATTGACAATAATATATATGATTTATTTTAACGTAAATATGATTTTAAGTGTGATGATTCAAGAGTGTAGTAACTCATAAAATGGAATGATGAATCGTATATGTTTTGTTTTGATTGCTTTGTTTTATATATTTAACATTTAAAACAGCGTTGTCTCATAAATTCACTCTATTTTTGTACTATAAAACGATTTTAGTCTAAAAAATGACAACTGAACAATTATCTAAAGAAGATTTACTTCGGAATGAAATAATTTCTACAGCTCAGAAATTGTTTCAACAGTTTGGCCTTCAGAAGACAACAATGGAGGACATTGCACGGGCAATGGGCAAAGGAAAGAGTACGCTTTACTACTATTATAAGAGTAAAGAAGAAATTTTCGATGCAGTGCTTCGTACTGAAATGCACCAAGTTTATCATCTGTCGAAAGAAGCAGTTCAAAAGGAACAAACAGCATCTGCAAAGCTGAAGGCCTTTTTTGCGGTTTCGTTTCAGATAGCAAAGAGCAAAGTCAATCTCTATAAGATAGTTACAGAAGAAATGGCTATTCAGGATTTATCCCGGACACATCATGTAGTTAAGGAATTGAATGTTAAGTCGGTGGCCATGGTGGAAGATATATTTATTGCGGGATTCGTATCTGGTGAATTTTGCGATGAACTTCGTGATCAGGCACACCTCCTAGCATATTCGATGGTGAGTGCGATGAGAAGTCTGGTGTTGGATATGGCAATTGACGATCAGATTCCCGATTGGGATACCCGTTTGAATGTGTTACTTGATTACCTGATTAAGGCATTACGCAAATAATGCCGTTTTTTTTAATCAGTATTCGACTAAAATACGAAAAACGTTTTGATATATCGTTTAAGAATAAAGATAATTCAAACTTAATTTATGACAAGATGAAGAAGGTGGCTTATGTAGTTTTGAGCATCCTCACACTGGCAGGATGTAGTCTGGAAAAAGCAGATAAAACTGTTGATCCGAAAGTGGAAATGTCGGATGTGCAGCAGATATCCACTTCAAATGTATTGCAATATAGTGGTACTATTGAACCTACTCAAACAATTCCGTTGACATTCCAAACTCAGGGAACTGTGTTGAAAGTGTTGGTCAATGCAGGTGATCCGGTGAAGGCCGGACAGTTGTTGGCAGTTGTTGATAAGGCCGATGCTCAGAGTATGTACGAAGTGTCGCTGGCAAAGTATCAACAAGCAAAAGATGGCTACGAACGCTTGAAACAGGTTCACGATAAAGGCAGTCTTCCTGAAGTTAAATGGGTGGAGATGGAAAGCAACCTGCAACAGGCACAATCGTCTTTAGCGCTGGCGAAAAATAATTTGAAAAAATGTAATTTATACGCACCCGAGAGTGGTGTTATCGGCAAACGCAATATTGAGCCGGGAATGAATAGTCTCGGCAACATTAATGCTCCGATTGAATTGGTAAAGATCAATACGGTATATGTAAAAGTTGCTGTTCCTGAAAATGAAATCAATCTGATCAAAAAAGGCCAGAAAGCAACATTTACAGTATCGGCGCTTGACAATGAAGAATTTCAGGGCACTGTTACTAATGTTGGTGTAGTGGCCGATCAGATTTCCCGGACTTATGAAGTGAAAATTACGGTCAATAATACCAAAATGGAACTGAAACCGGGTATGGTTTGTGATGTTAAGCTGACAACCAACGCTCAACGTACAATTGTGGGTGTGCCTATGCCTGCTGTCGATAAAGATAATGGCAACAACAATTATGTATTCGTAGTCAATACTGCAAAAAAAACAGTGTCGAAACGCTTGGTAAAAACAGGAAATTACCAGGGCGATTTTGTGGAGATATTGTCTGGATTGTCGGTTGGCGAGAAGGTAGTCGTGAGCGGTATGCACAAATTGACGGATAACGGAAAGATAACATTCTAAAGACTACAGTTAAGAACCAAACAAAATCTGTTCTTTAACGAGAAGCCACCGAGACACGAATGTAATTAGAAGATCCATCAGCGATATTCTGGTATTAGAACTTGGTGTCAGGGATATTATGTATTGATTCTTAGCTATAAAATTCAATCAAATGAAACAGAAAAAGATAGGCTATATAGGCTGGGCTATGCGCTATCACAACATTACCAATATTTTAGTGGTGTTGTTTATCATCTTTGGGGTGGTGGCGCTGATCAAAATGCCCCGGAATGAATTTCCTCAATTTACGATACGTCAGGGTTTAGTAATTGGCGTTTATCCGGGTGCAACTTCTGCTGAAGTAGAGGAACAACTTACCAAACAGGTGGAAAATTACCTCTTCGGATTTAAAGAGGTAAAAAAGAAAGATACCTATTCCGAATCGAAAGACGGAATGATGATTATTTATGTGGAGTTGAACGATAATGTGAAAGATGCAGATGCTTTCTGGTCCAAACTCAAACACGGACTAAACGAATTTAAGTCGTCGTTGCCTCCGGGAGTGGCAGCTCTTATTGCCAACAGCGATTTTGGCGATACTTCGGCAATGCTTATCTCCATGTCGTCGGATACGAAAGGTTATAAAGACATGGAAGAACAGCTTAAAAGACTGAAATCGGAATGCCGTAAGATTCCTGCCGTATCGAAGATAAAAGACTACGGTATTTTACGCGATAAAATCTATGTCAATGTAGCTCCAGAAAAACTGAACGAATACAATATTAAGTCGTTATCGCTGCTGGCTCAATATCAGCCTGCCGGATTGGTTTCGCCTGCCGGTACGCTTAAAAACGGGACACATGACCTGAACGTGCATTTCCCGGCCAATTTCCAGTCGGAAAAAGATTTAGCCGATCAGATTGTCTATTCAGATCCGAAGGGTGGGGTAGTGCGACTGAAAGATATTGCTACCATTCAACGTCATACCGATTCAGATCCGGAAAGCTATATCCGTCAGGATGGGAAGAAAACCATTCTGCTTTCGCTTGAAATGCAACCGGGGAATAACATCGTGGCATTCGGTAAAGATGTAGATAAAGCACTGGATGTTTTCAAAAAACATTGCCCGAAAGATATTGAAGCAAATGTGATCTCCAATTTACCTCATTATGTATACGATTCGGTTGCCGATTTTATGCGTGAGTTTATAATCGCAATTGTAGCAGTGATGCTAGTGGTAATGATGTTGTTACCTATGCGTGTCGCCTCTATTGCGGGTCTTACGGTACCTATTGCCGTGCTCATTACATTAGGTTTTCTCTACTTTTTCGGAGTTGAACTCAATACTGTGTCGCTTGCCGGCTTGATTGTCGTCTTGGGAATGATAGTCGATAATTCAATCGTCGTTATTGATAACTATGTGGAGAAAAAAGACCACGGCATGTCTTCGTGGCATGCTGCTATAAAAAGTGCCCGTGAACTTGTAACTCCCATTTTAACGGCAACCATGGCCATTTGTGTTGTGTATATTCCGCTTGGGTTTATGCTTCCGGGAACATCCGGTGACTTTGTGCAACCATTGCCTCTAACTATCTGTATTGCCTTGGTAGTGTCTGTTATTGTGGCTCTGTTTGTGGTGCCTTTCCTCAATTTTTTCTTTATCAAAAAGGGACTTAAATCGGACGAAGAGAAGGTTGGCAAGAAGAGCTTTCTAGATAAAATGCAGGCCGCATTCGATACCATGCTTGAAAAGGCTTTCAGGCATCCGAAACGTACGATTGCTTTTGGTATCGGTTCGGTTATACTGGCGGTAGTTTTGTTTAAGGCGATCGATCAACGGTTGTTCCCTGAAATGGAACGGAATCAGTTTGCGGTTGAAGTGTATCTGGATGAAGGAGCTTCGCTCGAAAGTACAGCTAAGGTAATGAACACCTTGTCGAATGCTCTTGAGAAAGACTCGCGTGTAACCACTGTAACCAGTTTTATCGGGACAAGCTCACCCCGTTTTCACACGGCATATGCTCCACACTTACCCAGTACCAATTACGGACAATTAATGGTGAATACTACCGATAATGAGGCAACACGTGCCGTTTGTGAAGAGTACGACAAAAAATTTAACGGAGCATTTCCTAATGCCCATATCAAATGGAAAATCCTTGCGTTGCAAAAAAGTAAATACCCTATCGAACTGCGCATTTCCGGCGATTCTATCAAGGATATACGCAAAGCCGAAGCTATGATAGATTCGGTTATTAAACCGGTAAAGGGTATTGCTTGGGTTAATCCCGACTGGGGTCAGAAAAAGCAGAATATCCGTGTGGATCTGGATAAGGATAAAGCCAATCGTATGGGGTATTCCAAGGGCGTGGTAGCTACTTCGGTCATGACAGGTCTTAATGGCATTCCATTGACAACGGTGTGGGAAAATGATTATCCTGTCGGTGTAGAATTGCGTCAGGATCAGGGAACCAAGAAGAATATCGATTACCTCAGCAATCAGTTCATTACCTCTCCGGCTACCTATTCAGCTATGCCTTTGCGCTCGTTTGCCAAACTGTCGCCCGAATGGGAGGAGGGAACCATTGTGCATCGCAACGGTACCCGTACGCTAACTATTCAAATTGATGTTATGGCTAACTATATGGCATCAAGTATTACCGATCAGATAAAACCGCAACTCGATAAGCTGAAACTGCCTGAAGGTGTTACACTTTCGTATGGTGGTGAACTTGAAGATCAGGAAATTTCATTTATTCCGATGTCGTATGCTTTGGCCATTAGTATTGCCGTAATCTTCTTTATTCTGTTATTCCAGTTCAAGAAGATAAAACTCGCATCTATCATCATGTCAACGATGTTGCTCGGATTGCCGGGTGCCGCCATCGGACTGTTTTTGGCTCGCTATCCTTTCAGTCTGACCGGTTTTATAGGAATTACCAGTTTGTGCGGAATTGTGGTACGTAACGGCATTATTCTGATCGATTACCTGCAAGAGTTGAGAGTGTTGCATGGCATGAGTGTGAAAGAAGCTGCTCTTGCTGCCGGAAAACGACGTATGCGTCCGATCTTCCTGACATCGGCTGCTGCTTCTGTAGGTGTGATTCCGATGATTGTCAGTCGCTCGCCGCTGTGGGGTCCATTGGGTACTGTAATTTGTTTCGGGTTGCTTATTTCGATGGTGCTGACACTGTTTATTCTTCCGGTTCTCTATACGGTTCTGTATCGCGAAAAGCCGTTAGTGAAAAAGGCACACAAACATATTCCATATCTGAAACGCATGGGTGGCGGTGCTACAATTCTTTTGTTGATGCTTGTATTTTCTTCGGCAACAATGACGGCGCAAAAAAGAGATATATCGCTGGATGAGTGCAAGAAACTGGCTGTACAAAATAATTCGAAGGTCAAAAATGCCAATTTTGAACTTCAGGCTTCGCAGGAAACAAAAAAGGCAGCCTTCACCAGTTATTTCCCTAAAATCAGTGCTTCGGCAAACTATGTGAAGTTTAGCGAAAACCTGCTCAAGGTAAGTGTCCCTTCGGTCAATCTGCCGGTCTACAACGGAGATTTGTCAACGTTGGCTTCGGCATCGCAGTATGCCTATTTTCCGGGAATGTCTGTATCGACTCTCGATAAAGCAGTTGTTGGAAATGTACTTATTATGCAACCGGTATTTGCCGGAGGTCGTATCATCAACGGCAATAAGCTTGCAAAACTGGGAGAAGATGTCAGTGCCAGCAAGGTAGTTCTTTCGAAGAGCGAAGTAGTGCAAAAAGCCGAAGAACAGTACTGGCAGATCGTGTCGTTGCGCGAAAAAATGAAGACTTTGCGCATGTTGCAAATGCTGCTTGATAGTACCTATAAACAAGCTAACGATGCCTATCATGCAGGTTTGATTAATCGTAATGACGTGATGAAAGTAACCCTGAAAAAAAGTGATACGAAAGTAAATGAGCTTCAGCTTTCCAATGGCATTAAACTATCTACCATGGCTTTGTGTCAGTATATAGGTCTGCCTTACGATTCTACGATCGTATTCGGGGAAGAAATTCCTCTCTATAAAACGCCCGAGCAGGTATATCTTGATTCGAAACAGGCTGTAACAAACCGCGAGGAGTATAAATTGCTCGGTCAAAGTGTGAAGGCGGAAGAATTGCAATCAAAGCTGAAATTGGGAGAGTACATGCCAGAAGTTGCTGTTGGGGTAGGAGGTGTATATCAGAATGTTGCAGGTTCGCACAATTCGTTTGGTTTGGTGATGGCTTCGGTAAAGGTACCAATTTCCGATTGGTGGGAGGCTTCGCATACAATGAAAGCACGTAAACAAAAGGAACAGATAGCACGTAACGAAAGCAAGAATAATACCGAATTGCTGACGCTTGAAATTGAGAAGACTTGGAACGAACTGACGGAATCCTACAAGCAGATTGCTATTGCCAGCGAATCCATCGGACAGGCAGAAGAAAATCTTCGCATAAACCGTGATAATTTCAATGCTGGGATGATAAACATCTCCGATTTGCTTGAGGCTGAAACGATGCTGCAACAGGCTAAAAACCAGTTGACGGATAGTCAGACCAGGTATAAATCCAAACTGGTTGCTTATTTGCAGGTAACCGGTAGATATGAGAAGTAAGAAGAAATCTGCCGGACGGTTGTAAATGGAATCGGGTCAAATTGTCCGGCAGATACTTCTGAAAAGAGATCTTAGTGAAGTATAATCTGATAATAAATTGAATGACTTTTGTTTAATAACCAGTCGGTTAAAAAAGGCTAAACAAAAATTGGATTCTTTTGCAGTTTGCTCTTTCGGGAGTACTTTTGCAAGGATTAACAATTCGATTAAACATCGTCATTGCATCTAAAATTGAACTAAAAATATGGAAGCTGTAGTAGAATACGAAACCGTACTCAATATTCTTTCCGGTAGAGTGGGAGATAAAATAAAGCGTCCTTTCTATAAGGCATTTGCCCGCGAATGTATTGCCATCTCGTCTGAGCAATATGCCATACTTGCTTGTCTTGTGAAACAAAATATGGTAACACAGCAAACTCTGTGCGGCCTGACAAAGAAAGACAAGCCTAACGTAACACGCCTGCTTGATCGTCTGGAAAATAAAAGCCTTGTACAAAGAATTGCAGATGCTGAAGACAAACGCAAGAAACGTATTTGCATTACCGAACAAGGAATGCTTGTTTATGAAAAGGTGAACCACATTGTCTCTGACATGGTTTCACATGCAATGAAGAATATTGATGAAGGTCAACTGGTGGTCTTTCAGGATGTATTAAGACATATGATGCACAACCTCTCAATGGTTGTCTGAATTGCTATGCTTCGCTATAAATGGCGTGTTTGTTTGTCGTCCGGCATACGAACATGCCTTTAACCCAAATTCCGCGATAGCGGAATTTGCCCGAAGGGCTGACGAAAAATAATATTTTTGTCAGGGTTAACCCCGACATTTTTGCAGGTAATCTGCAAAAATCGTCGATTAATCAACATAAATTTTTTCTATTGATTAATTTTGGGTTTAATCTTTATATGTATCTTACCTGTTGACGCTATAAATCAAAGGTAAGATTAAAAAATCACATAAATTACTGTTTGTAGAATTGTTACAAACTACTTCCAGTTAAAAAAACGTGCCGTGAGTTCAAGACTTTTTACCTTTCTTAAGAGCTATCTCTTCTTTATTCTCCTTTTTGTAGTGCAGAAACCGCTGTTTATGCTTTACCACTGGGACCAGTCTTCTAAAGCGTCGTTTGGCGACTGGTTTGCCGTGATTTGGCATGGATTGCCCATGGATATTTCCACGGCAGGTTATTTCGTCGTTATTCCGGCCTTGCTGCTTATAGCTTCCATCTGGGCGGATCGTAAATATATTGCTCCAGCGGTGAATGTCTACGGTATGGTGGTGTTGTTTGTTATAGCACTTATTTTTCTGGTCGATATTGTGTTGTACTCCTTTTGGAGGTTTCGCATCGATACTACACCGCTGTTTTACCTGAAATCGCCCAAAGATGCGTTGGCAAGTGCATCAACATGGATGTTGATTTTGGGCGTTGTTTGTTTGGTGCTCTGTTTTGCGGGTACTTACTGGCTTTTCCGTCGCTATGTACTCGGCTTGTATCAAAAAATGCCGAAGGTGCCCGTACGTCGCGTGGTCTATACCGTTTTTATGACGTTACTTACGGCCATGCTGATTATTCCCATTCGGGGCGGCATTTCCGTATCAACCATGAACGTGGGGAATGCCTATTTTAGCAACGTATTGTTTCTCAATCATTCAGCCGTCAATCCGGTCTTCAACCTTATGGCTTCTTTCGGGGCAGAAAATGATTTCGGACAACAATATCGTTTTATGAACGACAAAGAGGCACATCGTATATTCGCCGAACTACGGGAAAAACCTATTGCAGCCGATTCCGTTCCTTCGTTGTTGAACCAGCAACGCCCTAATGTTATCTTCTTCATTCTTGAGAGTTTCATGTCGAAAGATTTCGAGTCATTGGGAGGCCTTCCTGTGGCACAAAACCTGAACCGCTTGTGCGGAGAAGGGGTGGTTTTTACCCATATCTATGCCAATAGTTTCCGCACCGATAGGGGAATTATTGCCAACCTGAGCGGTTATCCGGCGCAGCCTACCACCTCGATAATGAAGTATCCGGTGAAAAGTCAGAGCCTGCCATCCATTCAGAAATCATTGAAAAATGCGGGTTATGCCTGTTCGTACTATTATGGTGGTGATGCCGACTTTACCAATATGCGCTCTTATCTGATGAGTTCGGGCATCGACAAAATTATTTCGGATAAGGATTTTTCACTCAAAGAGCGAATGTCAAAATGGGGAGCTCCCGATCATATTCTGATTCGCAGAGTGTTAACCGATTTGCAGCATCCGCCCCGCCAGCCATTCTTTACTGTTGTGCAGACCCTCAGTAGTCACGAGCCGTTTGAAGTGCCGATGCACCGGCTCAAAGATCCATATCTCAACTCGGTAGCTTATACCGACAGTTGTTTGGGCGTTTTTATTAATGAACTTAAGAAATCGCCACTTTGGAAAAATACGCTGCTGGTGTTTGTCCCCGATCATGCCATGCGTTATCCGGCAACAATAGATAACACTGATCCAAACCGATACAAAATTCCCATTATCTGGGCGGGTGGGGCAGTGCGGCATCCCGTGAAGGTCGATCGTTACGGTAGTCAGATTGATCAGGCTGCTACCCTGCTTTACCAGTTGGGAATCGATCATTCGGCCTTTACCTTTAGTAAAAACCTGTTGAATCGCAATAATCCGCAGTTCGGCTTCTTTGACTTTGTCGACGGATTCGGCTTCGCCTCCCCGCAGCGCGAAGTGGTGTACGACCATGCTCAGAAAAAGGTGGTATACGGCGATCCAACTTCGGTGGAATTTACCAAAGGGAAGGCTTTTCTGCAATGCCTGTATGACGATCTGGCCAAAAGGTAAGGCCTGCGTTATTTATTCCTGAATTGATGACAGCAATTGTATTCATGAGTTATCTTTGTACTCTAAAGAGAAAATTGAAATGAAAAACAAATGGAATTACCTCATAATATTGTGTTTGTCGATCATGTTTTTCCCTTTTCTGACTTCAGCTCAGAACTGGAAGTTTATCAAAGAAAAACATGGGGTACAATTGTATTCTCGCCATGAAGCGGGAAAAGGATTGAAATATTTCAAGGGAGTTGCAGAATTGCCAATATCGGCCGAAAAGATTTTTGCTATGCTCGAAAATGTACACCAAACCGACTGGTGGACAAAAGATGTTACTCAATTGAAAGTGCTGCATTACGAAAAGGACCGTTTAGCTCAATTATACCTGGTTTACCGTTTGCCCTGGCCCTTTAAGCACAGAGATTTGTATATGAACATCACAGCCTCGATAAACAGTGCAACCGGAGAACGCCGGTTGACTTCCGTTCCATTTCGTGGCACAACTGTAGAAAATAGAGATTACGTCCGTATTAAAGATTTTCGGGAAGAGTGTAAGATTTGGCCCATCGACAACAATCGTTCCCGCATGGAGCTTGAATTTTATATAGACCCCGGTACTGGTTTGCCCGACTGGCTGGTAAATATGGTACTGGCCGATTCTCCCATTCGGATCATCAATACAATAAAAGAGTATTTATCCGGTACATAAAAGAAAAATAACACAGGTTGAGTTTGTGCTTAGTTCATTCTTACCTGTCTCCTGATACAATTTTCCAAATGATGTATAGAGCCCAGTCCTCAATAGGACGGGGCTTTTTTTGTTGGTAATAAAAATAATATTAACCTAAATAAGCATTTAACGAAAAGAAATTTGTAGTTTTGAGGCAGGAAATAACTGATCTCCTGTGCTGTATAGTATCTCATAAAATATACTTGCAAAACGACTTTCTATTTTCGGGATATAACTGCACATATAATGTTACTAGTCATATTAAGAAAAACTGCCTTATAAGAGGAAAGTTGAATTAGAATAAAAAATTAAAACAAGGAGTATGAATATTTTTGGAAAGCCAGAATTCTGGTATACCGTGACTTCAATTTCAGTCGCCTTTATAATTTATTTTCTTTCACAAAATAAGAAATCTGGGAAAAGATTAATTCTTAAATTATATTTGGCAAATCAGACGCTTTCGCTTTCAATTCAAAAAGATCTTGAAGGCTTCATTGAAAAGCACAATGCATTTAATGCTATTGCTTTCCCTGAGAAGAATATAACTTATGGACATATGCTTGAACAAATGAAAGCAGAGTTTGAAGTAAATTTATCAGAATCACTATATCAAAAATTAAAAAAGAAGAACCTATCCAAACCTGAGATTGAAGTTGCTATTGATTCATTGAATAAACAGAACGAGGCTTTAAGATTGGTTGATTTGGATATGAAATTAGTAATTAGAAAAGCGGATTCTTCTCTTAATTAAGACAAAACTACAGTTGCTAATATATTACTATGATAATAGTTCGTATTACAAAATATTAGCTTGTATTGCCCCTATATTCACTTTGTTGCTATGCAACAGCGAATACTTTCGTACCCCCCCGTGCGCATGCCTTGGTTGTTTGGGGATGCTGGGCGGATCCGACCCAAATGGAGATTGGTTGTCGGGTATGAGGGAACAACTTGCTCTTTTAAAGACCTAAATATTTCATTGTAATCATTCATTCCGGTTAGCAGATACATTCTTAGTGAATAAAAAACTCTAAAGTCTCCTGTTTTTGAAGATATTGACTAAATAATAGCTTATCTTGCGTGACGAATTACACAACTCATCTAAATCTAAAAACTATGTTTACAGTAGATCAGATTGAACAGGCTCACAGCAAGGTGAAGTCGGGTGCCGACTTTCCCAAATATATTGCAGAAATCAGGCAAATGGGCGTTACGGCTTTTGAAACCTGGGTGAACGATGGGCATACTATTTATTTCGGGGAAGAAGGATTTCAAGCCAAATCATTGCCTCAATACGATGCACTGGTTATTAATGATGAATGCGATCGAAAACGTTTTATTCACTATTTGAAAATCCATCAGCAAGGCCAGACCGACTTTTATACCTTTTGTTATCATTGTGCTGAAACGGGTATCGAAAAATGGTTTGTCAGTCTGGACGATATGCTCTGTACCTATTTCGATAAAGCCTCAAACGAAGTGCTGGAAGAACGGATTCCTCATTAATAATTGTCTTGCTGATGAAAGAGTTTGTATTAATATTCAGGATGGACATAATCACCGAAGAAGCCCAACCAACAGCTGAACAGATGCACGGGTATATGCAACAATGGACGGAGTGGATAAGTTTCATCAAAGATAAAGGACAACTGGTCGACGGAGGTAACCACTTTTCCAGAGAAGGTCGCGTACTAAAGCGTGGTAACGAGGTTATTGAAGGTCCTTATGTAGCCGACCGGAATTCGGTTGCCGGTTATATCCTTATTCGGGCAATAGATGTGGATGATGCAACACGCATTGCTGAAAAATGTCCGATACTGCTGGGCGAAAATACCAGTGTGGAAATACGGGAAGTGGGGCAGCCCGGCTGATAGATTACAGATACCAGACTGATTTACTACTCAATATGTTGAAAGATAAAACATTCTGAGTATCTGATATTTTGCCTAATGGCTTGAAAAGCCTCATTTTCATAACCGCAGGTCTGTGGCCTGCGCGCGAGCATAGCTTGAACCCACACGACCTGAAAGGTCGGACGATACTAAAAGTAATGCCTTTGACTATGTCGATTCCCAATTCAGACGAAATAAGACTCAATTTGGTGACATATCAGATAATCATTTAAAATATTAGCGTGCTTTTTTAATCAAATAATCTTACCATCATGAGAAAAATCATTTTAATCTTTTTTGCAGCTGTATCTGTTTCTCTGTCGGCTCAGAATGAGGGGATACAGTTTCTTGGTGATTCAACGTTGCAATCGGCTTTAGCCAAAGCCAAACAAGCGAACAAACTTCTCTTTGTCGATTGTTACACTTCCTGGTGCGGACCTTGTAAGTATATGGCAAAGAATATTTTTCCATTACCCGAAGTTGGAACCTTTTTTAATCAGCACTTTCTGAACTGGAAAGTGGATTGTGATAAAATTAATAAGGTGGATGCAGGAATTTTTGCAAAATTCAACATACATGCCTGGCCTACTTATCTCTTTCTTGACGGAAATGGCAATATTGTGCATATGGCTCTTGGATCCGGTCCTGCATCGTTTTTTTTGGAGACAGGAAAAGCGGCACTGGATTCAACTAAAAATTTGATCGGACTGCAGAAAAAAATCAATCATGGAGATCGCTCTCAGGAAACCCTGAAAAATTACTACTCCTGCAATATAAATGCAGATACGAAATATATAGACGAGCATTTCTCGCTCGTTGATGACTCTGTCCGGTTCTCGCCAACTTCATGGGAGTTGTTTTCCTATTTTATGAAGGATATTGAAGGATATTCGTTCAATTTCTTTATCAAAAATAAAACTCAATACGAAAAGAAATTCGGACAGGAAGCTGTAGATAGTAAGCTTACCAGTCTGTTTGGATATTATGCCCGTCCGGGAAAAGAGAGCCAGTATGAAAAACTGTCGAAAATAGATACTGCACTCTTTGCAAAAGCGAAACTGATCAATGAATTTCGTAAGGCCAGGATGAGCTATTCTGCCGATAAAACGAACAAAGAAGCATGGGATAAATTGATAAACATGACATCGACTCTATTCACAGCGCACAAGTTTACAGTTTGGGACCTGAATGATGTAAGTTGGACTGTCTACGAAAACTATAAAAAGTTTAAGGATACCAATGCATTGAAGCTGGCCCAGATATGGTCGAAGAAAACAGTGGATAATAAGCCGGATACGCACGCTTTTAACGATACTTATGCACATATTCTGTTCGATTTGGGAAATAAAAAAGAGGCCATTCAGAAAGAAGAACTGGCACTTAAACAAGCAACGGAACAAAATGCGCCTGATCAGATTAAATTCTATTCCGACGAACTGAAAAGATTCCGGGGAGACAAATAAAAGGCATATTTCTGCCAATAGATTTCTTGTTTTGATTAAATATAATGATTTTTTAAAACAAAATTTCTACCTTTGCATCATGCTTTCGGGCAATTAAAAAATTGGAAATGAGAATTAGTCTAAACATTATCGCGGTCATTATTATTATCATCGGAATCCCCTGGATTTGCCGAAGGTGATAGTTTTGTGCTGCGCAAAATATTCAACCCCCTTTCGGTAAATACCGGAAGGGGGTTTCTTTTTATATTCACTTTTATAATTTTTGTCTTATGAATGTATCATCAACCGGCAGGTTTGCCACTCGCATGGAAGGAGTTCCACGTTCGTTTATCCGTGAAATTTTGAAAGTAGCTATTTCGCCCGAAGTAATTTCGTTCGCAGGCGGACTACCCAACAAAGCGCTATTTCCGTTAGAAGAACTTCAGGCGAGCGCAGCGAAACTGATGTCCGGGTTGGACCGGAATATTCTCCAGTATGCCAATACGGAAGGTTACCTGCCATTGCGTGAGAAGATTGCAGAGCGCTATGCACGCAAAGGGTTGAAGATCGATCCACGGAATATTCTTATTACAAACGGTTCGCAACAGGGACTTGATTTGTTGGGGAAAATCTTTATCAACGAAGGTGATGCCGTGTTGATGGAAGAGCCCGGATATTTAGGCGCTATACAGGCTTTCTCTATCTTTCATCCCCGATTTGTAACGGTTCTACTCACCGACGAAGGTATTGATACGCAAATATTAAAACAGAAAATTGATACGGAAAATCCCCGTATGGCTTACCTGATTCCTAATTTTCAGAATCCTTCCGGCATTAGTTATACGGAAGAGCGTAGGCGAGAAGTTGCCGAAACCTGCAAAGGAAAACCAATGTTCTTAGTAGAAGATGATCCGTATGGTGATATTCGCTTCAGGGGAGAACAGAAAAACTCGTTTTACCATTATTTGCCTGAGCAAACTATATTGCTGGGAACCTTTTCTAAAACGGTTGTTCCGGCATTTCGCATGGGTTGGATAGTGGCTCCTGATGATGTGATGGAACGCTTGATCATTGCTAAACAGGCAGCTGATCTGCATACTGATTATTTTACGCAGCGGTTGGTACATCAGTATCTTAGTGATTATGATATCGATCTGCACATATCGCAAATATGCCGGGCTTATGGCAAACAGGCCGATGCAATGATTTCTGCCATTGAACAGTATTTTCCGAAGGAGATACAGTTTACGCGTCCTGAAGGCGGAATGTTTTTATGGCTGACGTTGCCCGAAGGTCAGAGTGCAATGAAATTGTTTGATCTGGCCATCAAAGAGAACGTGGCTTTTGTGCCCGGAAATCCTTTCTACGTCGGCAAAACGGACGTGAATACCTGTCGGCTGAATTTCTCCTGTTCCAACGAGCATGAGATTGAAGTGGGGATTTGTAGATTGGCAAAAGTACTGGCAAGTTTAGGATAATAATGAATTCATTTCTGCCCGGATGGTATTTATCATTCGGGCAGTTTATTATTGAATGTTGAATTGTTTCCGGTTCATTAATTAGTCAGCAAATAACAGCAATTTTAATGTAAAAATCAGAATATATTTTATCGAAAAATAACTATATTTGAGAGTAACTCATTAGGTCGAGTATTGTTTATTAATCTGTACCAAAATGAAACGCGCCACTACAATTTTCTGCTGCCGGGCAATACTGTTTCTGCTCTTATACCTACCTGTTAATTCGGTGGTTATTGCCCAATCAACTCATCTTTGCAAAATCACGAACCTGCTTACGGAATACACATCTTCACCGATAGGTATTGATGTTGCTAAACCCCGGTTTAGCTGGCAAATGCAGGTCGAAGGTAATGAGCGGGGATATTTTCAGAAAGCGTATCAAATTGTGGTCAATGACGACAATGGCAATATGGTCTGGAATAGCGGAAAACAGGAAAGCAGCATTTCTCTGAATATAGAATATCGCGGGACTCCTATACAGGCCGAAACGCGTTACACTTGGCATCTGACTGTTTGGAATCAAAAAAATGAAGAGCTTACGGCTGATTCGTGGTTTGAAACGGGGTTAATGAATCCTTCTCTACAGGCCTGGAATGGTGCAAAATGGATTGGAGGTGCGGGCGATCAAATTCCATTCTATTCTCACTATTTCTCGGTATTCAAGATTGGCTGTACCATTCAGCTCGATGCCGCTTCCGGTTCTTCGAAGGCATCTCTCGTGTTTGGTGCGAACGATAAGCGGTTGATGGATAAAAACAAGAATGTGTTTAATCTGTCCAATAAACTAAATGCGTCTTACATCAGGGTGGAACTGGACTGCTCAGGTCTTATCAATAAAGAAGATGCTTTTGCTCAGATAAAGGTTTATCGGGCAGGATATCACCCCGGAGACAAAAAGGATAAACCTATTGGTTCTGTAGTTGTTCCAACATCAATTATCACTGTTGGTAATGTGTATGCTGCTCATACCATCCTGGTCGAGTCATCGGTCGGTACTTTGAATTTTGAGATTGACGGACAAAAGATTGTGATTCCAAAGCTGGCAAATCATAATGCTTACATTCCTTTCGGGATTCAGGTAAATCCAATGGGAGTTGGTGGCGATTATATCGGATTCCCGATGGTGGCTGACGTGGGTTTTATGCTGGAGAAACACCAGAAAGCTGCCTTTTCGAATTTGCAAATCAGGAATTACCGGAGTCCTTCCAGTGTTTTATTTGCGGAAGATATTCCGGATAACGGTGAATACGAAGGAATTTTTGCCAAAGATCTTCAAAGTGGCAAAACAAACATTGAAATTAAAAATCGTTCTATAGTGCTTTCCGGCGATAAGCACGGCTGTTTTCTCGTAGCCGATCCTACCCGAAATGCAATGCCGATGTTGCGAACTACATTTGACAATGGCAATAAAACAATCCGATCAGCTCGTATATACGTAACGGCAAGGGGTATTTACGAACTATGGATTAACGGAAACAGGGTGGGGAACGACTGGTTTAATCCTGGACTCTCACAATACGATAAAACTCATTTTTATCAGACTTATGACGTGACTTCTTTGTTACAACAGGGCAAAAATGCGGTAGGAGTAATGTTGGGAGAAGGCTGGTGGAGCGGTAACTTGTCCTACTTGCCTGTCAATTGGAATTACTTCGGCGACCGCCAATCTCTTTTGATGAAAATGGTAATCCGATTCAATGACGGCACATCTAAAACAATCACCTCCGACCCGTCCATGTGGAAATATTTTACCAACGGACCGGTACGTTACGGAAGTTTCTTTCAGGGCGAAGTATACGATGCGACGAAAGAGCAATTGATTGAAAAATGGACGACTTCGAAGTATGATGATTCGGAGTGGAGCAAGGCTGTGGAGGTGTTGACTGACGGAACAACTTATAAGGACTCTCTGACTGAAAAAGATCATCAGGCGACTGTTGAGAAAATGCTGGTTTTCCACAATCCCGACCGGACAGAACTGATAGGGCAGATCGGAGACAATGTCAAACAGGTCAACGAACTCACGGCTCAAAGTGCGAGTGAAGTTCGCCACGGTGTGTATGTCTATGATATGGGACAAAATATGGTAGGAGTACCGTGCATTCGTTTGGAGGGGTATAAAAAAGGCCATGTAATTACATTTCGGTTTGCGGAAATGCAATATCCCCACATGAAGGAATACAGCAAGAATAAAGATATGATCATGCTGGAGAATATAAGGGCAGCGCTGGCTCAGGATATTTATATTTGTAAAGGAGGAAAAGAGACATTCCAGCCTCATTTTACCTTTCACGGTTATAGATTTATCGAAATTACCGGATTGAATAAGCCCTTACCTCTCTCTTCAGTTACAGGCAAAGTCCTGAGTTCCGTTCAAAAAATAATATCTCATTACACGACCTCCAATCCGGATGTTAATCGCTTGTGGGAAAACATTTGCTGGTCAATGCAGGGTAATTTTCTGTCTATCCCCACTGATTGTCCGCAACGCAACGAGCGAATGGGGTGGAGTGGCGATATTTCGGTTTTTTCACGTACAGCTACTTACATGGGAATGGTTCCTCAGTTCCTTCGCCGGCATGTACTCGCTCTGCATGATACTCAGTACGACGACGGACGTTTTGCGGATGTGGCTCCTATAGGCGGCGGTTTCGGAGGCATCGTGTGGGGTAGTGCCGGTATTACTGTTCCCTGGGAATCGTACCTTCAATACGGAGACAGCTCCATGTTGGCAGAACATTACGATGCTATGAAACGTTACGTCGACTATTTGAACCGAAATATCGATGCCAAAACCGTTGTAACAACTACAGGTCAGTTGGCAGATTGGTTGAGTCCGGAAGGTAATTTGATCGGTCCTGTTGGGGTAAATAATCTTGTGTGGGATGCCTACTATGCTTACGATTTGGATTTAATGCATCGTATGGCAAAAGTTCTTGGCAAAGAAGAAGATGCTCGTACTTTCGCTACACTTTTTGCAAAACGCAAACAGTATTTCAATGCTACTTATATTGACCCGGAGACAAAGAAAACGCGTCAGTTATTTCCTCCAAAAATATGTGATAATCAGGTGTCGTATGTAGTTCCTCTGGCACTAAACCTGCTGAACGATTCAAACAAAGAACCCGCCATCAGCCATCTTGTTCGGAATATCAGTCATGAAGCTAAAGACGATAAAAATGTTGTTAGACCACCGTATTCCCTGATGACAGGTTTTGTGGGAACTGCATGGATTAGTAAAGTATTGTCAGATAATGGATTGGATTCTATGGCTTATAGGTTGCTTCAGCAAACGACCTATCCTTCATGGCTTTATCCGGTAAAACAGGGAGCTACTACCATTTGGGAACGACTGAATTCGTATACGCTGGACAACGGTTTCGGAGGCAATAATAGCATGAATTCCTTTAATCACTATTCGTTTGGCTCGGTAGGCGCATGGATGTATAATTACTCTTTAGGAATTGAGCGTGATGAAAATTCACCCGGGTTCAAGCATTTTATTCTCCGGCCAACTCCCGATCCGGACGGAATAATGACTCATGCAGAAGGATATTACGATTCGATGTACGGGCGGATAGAGAGTTCCTGGAGGCAGGAAAATGGGAAAACGATCTACAAGGTTACGGTGCCTGCAAATACCTCTGCAACACTCAGTCTAAACGTATCAGACATCAGCCGGATCAATGAAAGCGGAACTGTTGCTAAATCCGCGAAGGGAATACGTTTTCTGAAAAGTGACAATGGAAAATCATTGTTTGAATTAGACTCCGGTAGTTACTCCTTTGAAGTTCAAAATCAGTGAGACGAAGGTGGAGCATAAAAATCGCTAAGCGAATGGGTATAAATGCAATAATCCAGTTTGTATTTAGCCAGAAAAATAGTGGGATTTTTTGCTCCCAGAGGCACCAGCATCAGCGCTTTCTTGCCGTCAATGGTAAGTTTATCGATATCCACGCCTTCCCGGTTGTCGAGTGGGCAATTAAAATAGTAAAGATATGGATATATCCAGCTGGTATACATGCGCTTGCTTACTCCAGATAACGAGCTTATTTCAAGCTGGGAATAATGTTCTGTAATGGCCTTCTGAAATTCAACGGCATTAAGAGGAATTCCATGCAGAATCGGCATTGCATCCCACTGACTATCCAGTAGTACCCACTTTTTCAGGTCATTCAGATATACTTCGGCGACAACGTGTCCGGCTCCGGATAATCTGGTTTCCACATCTTTTACTTTCAGACTGAGCACTCTTGCTTTTAGCCCGATTGAGTTCAGGCATGCCGCCGTAACTATGCCAAACTCAACACAACGAAAATTGTCTCCTTTTTCTGCTTTATCGAGAATATACAAGGCGTCCTTTTTCTCTGCGGCATTGTAGCCATCATGTTTCCACAAGCCATGAATCCAGTGTATAATTTTCAGGGCTCGTTCCGAATCACTTTCTGCTCCTTTTACAAGGCGATCTATGCGATATTTGTCGTGTAATTGAATCAGATAGGAATTCTGATTGTTATTCTCGTAAATCAGATGAACAGACGGCGATGCAACAGAATCAAAGGATAAGGCTGTAAAATGTGGTTTAATTGCCCGGATCACAGTCTTGGCATATGACGTGTCGTTGAGCAATACAAAAAATGGATACACTTGACCTGGATGAAGACAGATTTGAATGCTGTCCTTGTCTGTGTAAAAAGTAAAATCTTCTACAGGTAAAAAACATTGAATGATAAGGGTGTCGGTTGTTATTTGAGGTGATATTCTCCATTTGCTTTCATACCAGTCATCTCCCAAACGGTAGTCGGCTATGGAATCTTTTGCAGTTATAACGGGTAACCCGTGGTAAGTCTTCTGAGCCTGTAATAATGTAACTGAAAACAGGAGTGTTGTACAAAATATTAATTTACGCATAGACCCGGTATTGTATTAGACTATTCCTCCATGGCATCCTCCTCTCCTTTGTGGGTGTAATAGTCATTGATTATAATCGTTGCTTTGTCAATATCGTTACTCGAAATCATTACTTTGACATTTCCGGCGATAGAAGGATTAAAAGCATATGCATTTAAAAGAGAATTTACCAGATAAGACTCAATTTCGGCATTCTCCAAAAGGCTCTGTATGAGCTGAGCTTCCCACAATGTGCCGGCATAAGCTTCAACGGTATGTTCTTTATCGGGTTTCATGTTTAAGTTTTATTTGATTTGCCTAAATGGTCCACAATAAACCCAGATATGACATGAATGTGTTGTCGTGTGTAATGCTGTGACCTATAGAATAAATTACATGAAAGGTCTTGCTGCAATTAATCATGCCTCCCAGGTTTATTCCTAAAAATGGTTTTCCGTCATTTGTATCGGCCGTTTTAAAGTACAATTCTCCACCTATTGTTATCCGTTCTGAAAAATCATATTGCATTTCCCACCCGGTAAACATCCAGTTTTTATTATTATTTCCGGGGTTGATCCAATAGCCGCCGCCACCGTAAGTTGTTAATTTACCCCACGATTTTTGTATCCACACCGGGAGATATATCTGCACTTTGTTATTGCCGAAATTCTGATTATTGATTGTCGGAATTTCAAGAATGGGAAAAGTGCCTATCTGAAATGTACTTTGGCTATTATCAAATATGCGATATTTAAAGCCAATTTCACTGTTTGCATATCCGTATTGCAACGCGTTACCTTTCTGCATATTATAATTTAATGGCAGCAGAACATGTAACTGCCCGTTAGGAATTATGCCATAATTAACTTCTATGTGAGGCAATGTTCCGCTGACAAAACCGGATTGGAAAAGATTTATCGAAGCAACATAATATTCCCAGTGCCGATATTTCACAGGTTCCGGATCATCAGTGCTGAACGGTGGCCCTGCAAAACTCGTTTGTATGATGAGCAAAAAACAAAGCGTTATCAGGTATTTCATCTCTTTTGTGGTTTGATGCTCCGATGATTTTCGTCGATACGTATTTATTCAGGGTATTTTATAAGCAACTCATCCAGTAGTTGATGAAATTCTTCGTGTACTCCATGTCCCACAACTTCCTCTTCAATTTGCTCGAAACGCTGTGCAATTTCTGCTTGTCCTGCTGCAGCCAGCATTCTGTCGGCCATCATAAAAAGCACATTCTCTTCTTTCATAATATGATTTTGTAACAATGTGACGTAGTTTGTCATTGCCGTTGCAATCAACTTATCAGCAGTCACCTGGTGATTTTTCCAATTTTCGACTCCATCGCTCATTTCTTTGATGTAACCTCGGCCCAACGTATGTTCATGAAGCATAACGGATACAGGTCCGTTTTCGGCCGGCATTCCAGAGGCGATTAATGCCGGAAAAAGTACGTTCTCTTCTTTTCCGTGATGACATTTATCTGCAAATACCCGTAAAAAATAGACAATGTTTTCAATATCTTTTACGTCAAATTCTTTACCATTCCGAATGTCATCAGCAATTCGGGTCATAATCCCAAGCATCGTTTTGATTGCTTTATGTTCTTGTTTCAGATCTTCAGTCGGTTTCATATCAGAAATATTTAGATGTTAGAACAGCTATGTCGATTCGTGTAGCAATAGGGGCGGTGTGATCCGGTTGTGCCACTTTCAGACTTAGTTATACATACAAATATAGTTCGTCAAATAGGTGATGGTATTTTTCAAAAAGAAAAAGACACATTTTCGGTGCGTCTTTTATGCTCTTTCGGTAACAAAATGTTGCTGTTATTCTGAGACAACTCTTGTGCCCTGGGTAGATTCATTGTTTATGGAATGAAGATATCACATAGAATCTTTTTGCTTCATTTTCTTGATCCATAAAATTAATGTCCATACCACTGAGACTAAGAATAGGACAAGGATTGGAAGCCATGCCAAACGAATGTAATGATGAAAATAGGCTCCAATCAGAATGTAAGCACTTGCAATGGCGAGCTTGAAAACCACAAACTCAGCATTCGACCAACTTGTTTTTCTTTTAAAGAAGTTCATAATATGTGAGTTAAGTCATTAATAATGATTACATGAAGATTGTATTCTTCAACAGCGTTTGCTTTTTCCAAAAATACCTTTCCCTCCAATAATGCCCCAACCGCCACTGCCGATTAAAAAGCCAAAAGCGTACCAGCAACCGTTATTATTTTGGGCATACATAGTGACATCTTTTCGAAACAGCATTCCTATGAAATCAAAAGGAGCAATGATGCCATGCCACAACCCGCCCCAGAATCCATAAGTATGCCCTTTAAGGCACGCATCCACAACTTCTTTGTGGGCACAACTTGCTGTTAGTAATAAGCAAAACAACAGAATGATGTACAACGATATTCGATTTTTGGTCATGTAGAGTGTGGTTTTATATGGTGAATATAACGTTCGATTTCCGAACAGAATTGAACTAAGTTCATTTCTCCAATGCGGAATCGTTTAGTTTGAATATTTCAATTGGTTTGTATTGCGAACCGTCGGGTGATAAAATGCTTTCGTACAAAATGACTGATTGTGCGTCACAAATTATTGGTGTCATGTTGGTCATTTCGTTAATTGTATTGATAAGCTGCGTAGGCGCTATCTGATGGGATGCAAACCGGCCAACGGTAATGTGGGGAACAAAAGGCTGTTTATCGGGGAAAAAACCGATTGAAGCCAACGCCTGATCGATCCCATTCTTTATAGCAATCAGCTTGTCTGATCTTTCAACTCCCAGCCAGAGTACCCGTGGATTATGTTTCGAATAAAATATTCCCGTCGAATCAATAACAAAGGTAAAGCTCTGTAAATTGTCTTTTATGGTAAAAATGGTGTCTTGTATGGAAGAAACCTGTTGTACGGAAATCTGCCCGAAAAAGAAAAGTGTCAGATGAAGATCGTCCGTCGATATCCACCTGATGCTATAGTCCGATAAACTCGATTTTAGTTGGTTTATAGCTTCGGTTACGAATGTTCCGCCATTGCATGGAATGGCAAGAAAAGCTCTTTTTGATTTCATTTGGCTATTGAAATGCCGATAAAATCAAGGAGAAAGACGTTGTTTAGTCCATGTATTATCAGCCTGAAGTTCGTATAGTATTCTGTCGTGCAATCGGTTGGATCTTCCAAGCCAAAATTCCACTTTTGACGGTGCAAGGCAATATCCTCCCCAGTTTTCAGGACGAGGCACCGGTTTCCCACTGAACTCTTTTTCAATATCTTCCATGCGCAGTTCCAATTCATGCCTGTTGTTCACTGGTTGACTCTGCATCGAAGCCCATGCGCTGATCTGACTTCCTCTTGGACGACTGCTGAAATAATGGTTGGCTTCTATTGGAGGAATGCGATGAACGAGACCTTCTATTCTCACTTGCTTATACAATTCAATCCACAGAAAAGTAAGTGAGGCATGGTTGTTAGCCTCAAGTTCATGCGATTTACGACTGGAGTAATTGGTGTAGAAGATAAAACCGCGCTCATCAAATCCCTTTAACAAAACCACTCGTCCGGATGGTTTCCCATCGGGAGTGGCCGTTGCCAGGTGCATGGCGTTGGGTTCCCGTAGTTTGTTGCTTACAGCTTCATTGAACCAGATTTCAAACTGGTCTATCGGATTTTCTTTAAGATCTGATTCTACTATCCCGTTAGAAATATATTCGTTTCGAAAATTGGCAACCAATTGACGAAGAGATTTACCTTGTATTTGTCCGGATATACTTTTGAAAAAATTCATTCAGCAAAGAGTATTGGTGCAATAATCTGAATATTGGTTAGTTGTTGTTAAACCGCAAATAGTTGATGACTTTTTGAGGAAAGCCATAACATTTCGCGTTTTTAAAGTCAATAGATAAGTACTCTTTATTCATGTAATAAAGATGTGTAGTCGGAGGTGAATAATAATCTTCCGAACTGGCATATATCAACGTTATGGAATCTCCTTTCAGTTGATATTGATATTGTTCATTGTGGAAACTGGCATTTGAATGGTAGACGACACCTGTATTTGAATCAAATGTCAATGTGTCTGCTATATCTCTTGCAATCCATCGGCCAACTATATTGATATTGTTGGGTATTGGCAGATCACTGTTACAACTTATAAATCCGATGGCGATCAACGATAAGATGACAAAAAAATAGAATTTCATCATTGTAAGATTGAAATGATTCGTATGCCTAATCAAATTAATCTTACGCCCTTCAGTTGGGTTTTCTCTTTAGATTATTCGGTATTTATTGACCGAAAGATACTTAAACGGTTTTTATTAGCTTCTCTAAGCTCTTTATTACCGGCTTTTTAATGGATTTATATCACAAAGATAATATAGGATTAATGATTTTTTACTCTTAATTGATAATTTTTTTGCAATAATTCTGTTGCATCAAATTTATAATCATTTCCGTTGAACTGGCTTATTCATTACCTTTGTAGAGCAATAAAGAATAAGGATGAACAGAATAAATACGGTTACAAAAGAAGCCGCAATTCATAAAATGAATTCCTGGGGATCAGAAGGACGTCCTTTTCTGTTTATTATTGATTTTCTGCAAAAAAAGCCCATCATTCTTCCTCTTGATGAAGTAAACGAGCAACAGCTTCTTTTCAAGACTCCGTTATTTTCTAATGCTAAGAACATTTTATCCGATCGTCAGATAGAAATGGAAGCGTTCCCGATTTCAAAAGATGAATATGCAGGTCAATTCGAGAAAGTCATCTCTGAAATACGTCGTGGCAATAGTTTTGTGGTTAATCTAACCTGCCAGACCCCGATAAAATGTAATACTTCAACGAATCATATTTTTCACGCATCAAAATCAAAATACGGACTTTGGTATAAAGATCATTTTGTTTGTTTTTCGCCGGAAACGTTTGTGCAGATAGAGAATGGATGCATTAAGACATTTCCCATGAAGGGAACCATTAATGCCAGCCTTCCCAATGCAGTGGAGGAAATTCTGAACGACGAAAAGGAAAAGGCAGAGCACAATTGTGTGGTTGATCTTTTACGCAATGACCTTAGCGTGATAGCTGAAAACGTAGAAGTAACCCGTTATAGATATATTGATAAAGTGGTTACAGAGGAAGGAGCTCTTTTGCAGGTAAGTTCTGAAATTGCCGGTGTTTTGCATGCAGATTATAAGGAGCATTTGGGAGATATAATTTTTTCGATGCTACCTGCTGGCTCAATAACTGGTGCGCCAAAGATAAAAACTACTGAAATTATCCTGGATACTGAAAGTTATCATAGAGGTTATTATTCAGGAGTATTTGGCGTTTTCGATGGTCGTAGTCTTGATAGTGCCGTAATGATTCGTTTTATTGAAGAAACGGAACAAGGTCTCGTGTTTAAGAGTGGAGGTGGAATTACAGCCAAGAGTAATCTGGACGATGAGTATAACGAAATGAAAGCTAAAGTATATGTGCCTGCTACTGGAAAGTATTAAAATTGAAAATGGGTGTCCCAGCCATTTGGAAGACCATATAAACAGAATGAATGATTCGAGAAGATCTCTATTCGGCATTCAGAGCCCCATCATTCTACCCAATCAACTATTTGATAAAGAGATCAAAGGGGTTGCAAAATGCCGGATTGTTTATTCTGACTCAATTCATTCTGTAGATTGCCAATCTTACACGCCCCGTCAGATTAATACGCTATATCTGATAGAAAAAAACGACATCGATTATACGCACAAATACGTAGACAGAAGCGCATTTCAAAACTTACCTGCGCATGCGCCTGACGAAGATTTTCTCATCATTAAAAATGGATATATTACCGACACTACTTTTTCTAATATAGCGTTTTTTGACGGTAAACGATGGATTACACCATCTACTTTTCTGCTCAATGGAACACAACGCCAACGACTATTGAGGGAAGAACGAATTTTTAGCTGCGAAATTAAGGTCAATGATCTGAATCATTTTCTTTCTGCTCGATTGATAAATGCTATGCTCGATTTTGATTCTACCCCTTGCATTGAAATTTCGGATATCCGGTTTGCTCAATAGTCAATTCCGGAACTATTTTTATTTCGGGAATTGTTTTAAAAGTCTGTCGTATACACAAACATGCGAATGATAATTAGCTGATAGGATATGTTTTTAGACTGATCCTTCTGTGATACTGGTGAATTTTTATATAGATTTATTTGCTATTCGCAGCTGCTTTAGTATTAAATAATGTTTTATTTATTATGTATGATTATAATCCGGTTGCAGATTCGTAAATCTACACCCGGATTTCTTTTTGGATAACTTTTTTACAATGTAAAAATTTTATATATCTAATATTCTGATAGATATATTTTTTTTTGGAAAACTTTGGAAAAATAGTAGCCGATATATTTTTCTTTTCGAATAATCTGTTGTATCATTGTATTCTGAAAATCGAACAATACAACTGAACAATAAACGCCTTATAATTAAAACTTTTTGACAAGTGGAAAAGCAAACTTATTCTTACGATGAAGCATTTCAGTCCTCCCTTGAATATTTTCAAGGTGACGAGTTGGCCGCACGCGTGTGGGTAACTAAATATGCACTCAAAGATTCGTTCGGCAATCTTTATGAAAAGAACCCGGATGACATGCACCATCGCATTGCATCTGAAATTGCACGTATAGAAGCAAATTATCCCAATCCGATGTCGCACGACGAACTTTTTGACCTTTTGAAAGGCTTTAAGTATATCGTACCTCAAGGTAGTCCTATGACCGGAATCGGAAACGAATTTCAGGTTGCATCACTTTCAAATTGTTTTGTAATTGGTTTCGACGGAGATGCCGATTCTTATGGCGCTATTATTAAGTTGGACGAAGAACAGGTTCAACTGATGAAGCGTCGTGGTGGAGTAGGGCACGACCTTTCTCATATCCGCCCCAAAGGTTCTCCGGTTAAGAACTCTGCTCTTACATCTACCGGCTTGGTGCCGTTTATGGAGCGTTATTCCAACTCAACCCGCGAGGTTGCACAGGATGGTCGTCGCGGAGCTTTAATGTTGAGCGTTTCGATAAAACACCCTGATTCAGAATCTTTTATTGATGCAAAACTGGAGCAGGGAAAAGTAACCGGTGCTAACGTATCGGTAAAAGTGCACGATGATTTCATGCAGGCTGTTGTAAATAATACTCCTTACAATCAGCAATATCCTATTAACTCGGCAAATCCGGCTGTCATTAAAGAAATTGATGCCAATGTTTTGTGGAAGAAGATTATCCACAATGCATGGAAATCGGCAGAACCAGGTGTGCTTTTCTGGGATACTATCACCAAAGAATCAGTTCCGGATTGTTACGCTGATTTGGGCTTTAAAACCGTCTCAACCAATCCATGTGGCGAAATTCCATTGTGTCCTTATGATAGCTGCCGCTTGTTGGCAATCAATCTGTACTCGTATGTTGTAAATCCGTTTACGAAAGATGCTTATTTCGACTTTGATTTATTCAAAAAGCATGTGGCATTCTCGCAACGTATCATGGATGACATCATTGATCTTGAAATGGAAAAGATCGATAAGATCCTTGAGAAAGTTAAATCTGACCCCGAAAGCGAAGACATAAAACTGACCGAGGTACAATTATGGGAAAAGATTAAACGTAAAACTGCAATGGGTCGCCGTACCGGTGTGGGCACTACTGCTGAGGGTGATATGCTTGCCGCATTAGGTTTGATTTATGGAACAGACGAAGCAACGGACTTCTCTGAAAAAGTGCATAAAACAGTAGCATTAGCGGCTTATGCTTCTTCGGTTGAAATGGCTAAAGAGCGTGGCGCTTTTGAAATCTATGATACCAAACGTGAAGCAGGCAACCCTTATATCAACAGACTGAAAGAGGCCGATCCTGAATTATACAAAGCAATGTCTAAATACGGACGTCGTAATATTGCTTGCCTCACCATAGCACCAACAGGAACAACCAGCATGATGACGCAAACTACGTCGGGCATTGAACCCGCATTCTCATGCTACTATAAACGCCGCAGGAAGGTGAATCCAAACGATCCGGAAGTGCGCGTGGACTTTGTTGATGAAGTGGGTGATACATGGGAAGAGTACTTTGTATTCCACCACAAATTTGTAACGTGGATGGAAGCAAATGGCTATCCTACCACCAAGCATTATTCTGACGAAGAACTTGAGGAAATGCTCTCAAAATCACCTTACAACAAAGCAACTTCTGCTGATGTTGACTGGCTGAAAAAGGTGCAGATGCAGGGACGTATTCAAAAATGGGTTGACCACTCCATTAGCGTTACGATCAATCTCCCATCTGATGTGACAGAAGAATTGGTGGAAACTTTATACGTTGAAGCGTGGAAATCGGGATGCAAAGGATGTACCGTTTACCGTGAAGGTTCTCGTGCCGGAGTACTTGTTTCTGCTAGCAAAGACAAGAAGAAGGAAGACGAAGATACGGAAGAAAAACAGGAAAAAGATAAAAAATGTTTCTGTTATACCGAAGTGTCAGTTCGTCCTAAGGAACTAGACTGCGACGTGGTTCGTTTCCAGAATAACAAAGAAAAATGGATTGCTTTTGTCGGCATCATGAACGATCGTCCGTATGAAATCTTTACCGGGTTGTCGGATGACGAAGATGGCATCTTATTGCCTAAGAATGTAACGGAAGGCAAAATCATTAAAAATGTGTCGGAAGACGGTTCAAAACGCTATGACTTCCAGTTTACCAATAAACGTGGTTACAAAACAACCGTAGAAGGCCTTTCGCACAAATTTGACCCTGAGTTCTGGAACTATGCAAAACTGATTTCCGGTGTATTGCGTTATGGAATGCCTATTGATCAGGTTATAAAATTGGTTTCCGGTTTGCAACTCAATAGCGAATCGATCAATACCTGGAAAAACGGGGTTGAAAGAGCGTTGAAAAAATACATTCCGGATGGCACGACCATAGAAGGTAAACAGTGTCCTAACTGCGGGCAGGAAACTCTGATTTATCAGGAAGGATGCCTATCTTGTAAATCGTGTGGCTATTCACGATGCGGTTAATGATTTGACAATAAATAGAAAGGAGAAGTGCTTTTTGTACTTCTCCTTTGTTGTTTTATACAGTCAGGTTATATGCGAATCTTTTAGCCTCATATTCTTTAGAATTAAATTGCAGAAAAAATTCTTTATTCTTTTGTGAAACCAAGGCTTTTAGCTACATTTGCAGTGCATTTTAAAATAGGTTCTTCAGGTTTAATGATCCTGATTTACAAAAGATTAAGGCAAAATAAATAAACATTCTGCTTATTATTATCCTTTCAATAAACATCAATTCAAAACTGTTATGAAGTTATTTATTATCGATTCTTCGATTGGAAGAAAGCTCATTATGAGTTTGTCAGGGCTATTTCTATTTGTCTTTTTGACTTTGCACACCTTTCTCAACATGTTGTTGTTGGCTGGGCCTGCAACGTATCAGGCAGGATGTGAATTTATGGAATTGCCTGTTGTTACAGTAATGGTACCCATTCTGGCTGCCGGCTTCTTTGTTCACATTGCTTATGGTATCTGGTTGTCATGGATGAACTTACGCGCTCGTGGCGAAGTGGGTTATGCTTCCGGCAAGAAATCACAAACAACATCATGGGCTGCCCGCAACATGTTCGTTTTGGGAGCTATCGTATTGTTGTTCATTGCATTACACTTAACTCATTTCTGGGCTAAAATGCAGTTGCAAGCCTTTATGGGTGGTGCAGAACAAGTACATGCAGAAGAAGCTTACGGTTTGGTGGCTACTTTGTTGCGCAATCCGGTTTATAACCTTTTATACATTGCTTGGTACTGGGTATTGTGGTTTCACCTTACACACGGTTTCTGGAGTGCATTCCAAACCATCGGTGTCAACAACAGCAAATGGCAACCTCGTTTGCAGGTAATCGGCATTATTTACGCAACTATCCTTATTGCTTGCCTTACCGGTATTAATGTTTACTTCTTATTAGGATGTGGAGCTTAATCTCTTCTTTATTTCAGAATACAATAAACAGATAAGATATGACACAAATTAATTCTAAAATTCCCGAAGGGAAGTTAGCTGAAAAGTGGAACAACTATAAAGCCTCTCAAAAGCTTGTCAATCCGGCCAACAAACGCCGTTTGGACGTTATTGTTGTAGGTACAGGTTTGGCCGGTGCTTCAGCTGCCGCATCACTTGGTGAACTCGGCTTTAATGTTTTGAACTTCTGTATCCAGGATTCACCCCGTCGTGCTCACTCTATCGCTGCACAGGGTGGTATCAATGCTGCTAAAAACTACACAAACGATGGTGACTCTGTTTACCGTCTTTTCTACGATACAATCAAAGGTGGTGACTATCGTGCACGCGAAGCTAACGTTTATCGTTTGGCCGAAGTTTCCAACTGTATTATTGACCAATGTGTTGCTCAGGGTGTTCCTTTTGCACGCGAATACGGAGGGTTGCTCGACAACCGTTCTTTCGGTGGTGCTCAGGTATCACGTACTTTCTATGCTAAAGGTCAGACCGGACAACAGTTGTTGTTAGGTGCTTACTCAGCTCTTAGCCGTCAGGTTGGTAAAGGTTCTGTAAAACTTTACACCCGTTACGAAATGATGGACGTTGTGGTTGTTGATGGTAAAGCACGCGGTATTATTGCCCGCAACCTTCGCACTGGTCGTTTGGAACGTTTCTTCGGTCACGCTGTAGTTATTGCTACAGGTGGTTATGGTAATACGTTCTTCCTTTCTACCAACGCTATGGGATCTAACGGTTCTGCTGCAATTCAGGCTTATAAGAAAGGGGCTTATTTTGCAAATCCTTGCTACGCTCAGATTCACCCGACCTGTATTCCGGTTCACGGCGAATTCCAGTCGAAACTGACATTGATGTCCGAATCACTGCGTAACGACGGTCGTATCTGGACTCCGAAAAAGAAAGAAGATGCTGAAGCTATCCGTGCAGGTAAATTGAAACCTACTCAGATTGCAGAAGACGATCGTGACTACTATTTGGAACGTCGTTATCCTGCATTCGGTAACCTGGTTCCGCGTGACGTTGCCTCTCGTGCCGCAAAAGAACGTTGTGATGCCGGTTATGGTGTAGGTACAACAGGCTTGGCCGTTTACCTCGACTTCTCTGAAGCTATCAATCGTCTGGGTCGTGATGTTGTTGAAGCACGTTACGGTAACCTCTTCCAGATGTACTATAAAATCGTTGACGAAAATCCATACGAAACTCCGATGATGATCTATCCGGCTATCCACTACACAATGGGTGGTATTTGGGTTGACTACGAATGTATGACCAGCGTTGAAGGTCTGTTCGCTATCGGTGAAGCTAACTTCTCTGATCACGGAGCAAACCGTTTGGGTGCTTCTGCGTTGATGCAGGGTTTGGCTGACGGTTATTTCGTATTGCCTTTCACTATTCAAAACTATTTGGCTGACGAGATTCGTACGCCGCGTATGAGTACCGAAAAGGAAGAATTTGTTGAAGCTGAAAACTCAGTACAATCAAAAATTCAGAAATTGATGTCTATTAAGGGTAACCGTTCGGTTGATTCTATTCACAAAGACTTAGGTCATGTGATGTGGAACTTTGTGGGCATGGGCCGTACAAAAGAAAGCCTTGAAAAAGCACTGGAAGAGATCAAACAAATCAAGAAAGAATTCTGGAGCAATGTATTTATTCCGGGCGAAAGCGAAGATTTGAATACCGAACTGGAAAAAGCTCTTCGTGTAGCTGACTTCATCGAAATCGGTTACTTGATGGCGAAAGATGCTCTTCACCGTGAAGAATCCTGCGGTGGTCACTTCCGCGAAGAATACCAGACAGAAGAAGGCGAAGCAAAACGTCAGGACGACAAGTTCTCTTACGTTGCTTGCTGGAAATACGAAGGTGAAGACAAAGAACCCAGCCTCTTGAAAGAGCCTCTGGTATACGAATCTATTCATGTTCAACAACGGAATTATAAGTAAGCAAAATGGAAAAAACAATTAATATAACCCTGAAAATATGGCGTCAAAAAGGGCCTCAGGCTAAAGGCGCTTTTGAAAGCTACCAGTTGAGCAATATTTCTACCGATAGTTCATTTCTTGAAATGCTCGACGTACTGAACGAAAAGTTAGTTTCAGAAAAGAAAGAACCGGTAGTATTTGACCACGACTGTCGCGAAGGTATCTGCGGTATGTGTTCTCTTTATATCAACGGTCACCCACACGGACCTGATGAAGATGTTACTACCTGTCAATTGCACATGCGTAAGTTCAAAGACGGCGAAACTATTACCATCGAACCGTGGCGTTCTCGCGCTTTCCCTGTAATCAAAGACCTTATGGTGGATCGTAGCGCTTACGATAAGATCATGCAGGCTGGTGGTTTTATTTCAATCAGCACCGGTGGTGTTCCTGACGCAAATGCAATTCCTATTTCGAAAGAAAAAGCTGACGAAGCTATGGATGCTGCATCTTGCATCGGTTGTGGTGCTTGCGCTGCTGCTTGTAAAAACGGTTCTGCTATGTTGTTCGTTGCTGCTAAAGTTAGCCAGTTGGCACTATTGCCACAGGGTAAAATTGAAGCTGCTCGCCGTGCAAAAGCTATGGTTTCAAAAATGGATGAACTTGGTTTCGGTAACTGTACCAACACAGGTGCTTGCGAAGCTGAATGTCCTAAGAATGTTTCCATTTCGCACATTGCACGCCTGAACCGTGAGTTCCTTGTTGCAAAACTGAAAGACTAATCAGATCGTTATTTTTCGATGGATTTCAAATTTGTACATAACAACGTCAATGTCTTCGATCTTCAAAAAAGTCTGGCCTTTTACGATAAAGCGCTTGGATTGAAAGAAGTTCGACGGATCAATGCTCCTGATGATAGTTTTATTATTGTATATTTGTCCGACAATCAGACAAATCATCGGTTAGAGCTAACATGGTTAAGGGATCGAACCGAACCTTATGATTTAGGAGATAATGAAATACACATTGCATTTACGACGCAGCATTACCAGGAAGCGCATCAGCTTCACCAGCAAATGGAGTGTATCTGTTTCGAGAATGAAGCGATGGGAATTTATTTCATAGAAGATCCGGATGGATATTGGGTTGAAATCCTACCCGAAAGATAACCTGTAACATATTAACTGCCTCGGATTGTAGCATTACAATTTGAGGCAGTTTTTTGTGTGTGAAACTCTTCTCAAAAGGTAGAAATTCGATAAAAAATCGGTAACTTTACACGCATTTCTACGTAAGATTCATAGTATATGACTATAAAAAATAAACAAATGAAAGTTGATGTTCTGTTAGGCCTTCAGTGGGGCGATGAAGGAAAAGGTAAAGTAGTTGACGTACTTACACCTAAATATGGAGTGGTGGCTCGATTTCAGGGAGGTCCTAATGCCGGACATACCCTCGAATTCGAAGGTCAGAAATATGTATTAAGATCAATTCCTTCCGGAATTTTCCAGGGCAACAAAATCAATATTATTGGGAATGGGGTAGTGCTGGATCCGGCTCTCTTCAAAGTTGAAGTTGAAGGCCTCGAAGCTTCCGGTCATGATCTGACGAAACGCCTTCTCATTTCCAAGAAAGCTCACCTGATTTTGCCAACTCACCGTCTGTTGGATGCTGCCTATGAAGCTGCTAAAGGTGATGCTAAAATTGGAACCACTGGCAAGGGCATCGGTCCGACATACACTGATAAGATTAGTCGTAATGGTGTAAGGGTAGGGGACTTGCTCTATAATTTTGATAAAAAATATGCAGCTGCCATTGCTCGTCACAAGGCTATTTTGGCACAGTACAACTACCCTCTCGATCAATTGGAAGCAATTGAGAAAGAATGGTTTGCCGGAATCGAAGTGTTGAAGAAATTCCAATTCATCGATAGCGAACATGAAGTAAACAACTACATTTCGAAAGGAAATTCAATTCTGGCAGAAGGTGCTCAGGGTACCATGCTCGATATCGATTTTGGTTCTTATCCGTTTGTTACTTCGTCAAACACAATTTGTGCGGGAGTTTGCACCGGTTTGGGCGTTGCTCCGAGAAACATTGGCGAAGTATTTGGAATTTTTAAAGCATATTGTACCCGCGTTGGTAGCGGTCCTTTTCCTACAGAACTACATGACGAAATTGGTCAGAAAATCAGAAATTTAGGTCATGAATATGGATCCGTAACCGGACGTCCGCGTCGTTGTGGTTGGGTAGACTTGGTAGCTTTGAAATACGCTATTATGATTAATGGGGTCACTCAATTGATTATGATGAAGAGCGACGTTCTGGATGACGTTGATACCATCAAAGCATGTGTGGCATACAAAATGAATGGTGAGGAAATCGACTATTTCCCATACGAAGCCGACGATTCTATCGAACCGATTTATACAGAACTTCCGGGCTGGAAATGCGACATGACCAAAATGCAGCATGAAAACGAGTTCCCTGAAGAATTCAATGCTTATGTTGATTTTCTGGAAAAAGAACTCAATACTCCAATCAAAGTCGTTTCTGTTGGACCGGATAGAAAACAAACAATCTTCAGAGGATAATTTAGTCGTCTGAAAATCAATAAAAAAAGAGGAATTTTGCTTAGCAGGATTCCTCTAATTCTTTCTGGTAATGGGGGAGTGCCGCCTTCAATTTTTTAACGGTATCCTTCAACGATTCGTAGCTCTCGCCTCCCGAAGCATTTATATGCCCGCCTCCATTAAATAACGAAGATGCTACTTTGTTTACAGGAAAAGTTCCTCTTGAACGAAGCGACAGTTTTACCATCTCTTTTCCTTCTTTTACCAATACAGAAAAGACAATTCCTTTGATACTCAATGGAATATTTACAAATCCTTCTGTATCGCCTTCCTTGTAATTGAATTTGTCCAGCTCTGCTTTCGTTAACGTAATTATTGCTGTATGATATTCAGGCAAAATTTCCATCTTTTGGCCAAGTGTATATCCCATAAGCCTCAATCTATCAACAGAATATGTATTGTAAACTTTTGAGTAAATAGCATCTTTATCAACACCTTTTTTCAATAGCTCTGAAATGATGTAGTAGATTTCGGGATCATTTGAGTTGAAAGTAAAAGCCCCTGTATCTGTCATCATACCGGCATAAAGACATTCTGCGCAAGAAAGTGTCATTTGAGGAAAGAACCCCATTGCATAAATCATCCGAAAGACCAGTTCCGATGTTGATGCTATTTTTGGATATGAGATAACTACATTGCAAAAATCATCCGGATCGCGGTGATGGTCAATTAAAATCTTTTTACAAGAAAGATTTTTTACAATGCTGTTCAAATTGCCAATTCTGGTCAAAGTGTTAAAATCGAGAGCAAACAACAAATCACATTTCTTTAAGACAATTTCAGTTTGTTCTTTCTGTTCGTCGTATACAAAAACATTTTCAGCACCGGGCATCCAGGCAAGAAAATCCGGAAAACGATTGGGAACAATTACTGAAACATTTTTGCCACAACTAATCAAATGCTGATACAAACCAAGTGAAGATCCCATTGCATCTCCATCAGGACTCATGTGTGTAACAATAGCTATTTGACTCGATTCGTTAATTAATGACTGCGCATCATCAATTTTATGTTTATCTATAATTCGTGTGAGCATTCGATATTTCAGTTTAGATATTTTGGCCTGTTCAAATATTGAAATTTCAGGCAATTTGAATTTCCTATAATTAATATTATGTTAAGTAGAGTTGGCGGAGGTTGAAAGATTACCTCATTAGCATTCCCTGAGCAATTTTATCAGCTACCTCTTTGCCTTGTAGAATTTCTACCAGTTGCAGACCAAATTCAATAGCAAAGGCAGCTCCTTTTGCGGTAACGATATTTTCATCTCTTACTGTACCGTTATTAGAAAGCACAGCTCCCAATAATTCATTTTCAAATCCGGGATAACATGTAGCCTTCTTCCCGTTCAATATATTGAGATGTCCAAAAACTTTTGGTGCTGCACAAATAGCAGCAACCAATTTATTTTGTTCAAAATGTGCCTGAAGTAATTTTCCAAGCGCTTCATGATTTTGAAGATTTTGCGAACCAGGCATTCCACCTGGCAAAATTAGCAGTTCGCTACCATCAAAAGCTACCTCTTCAAATAAAGCATCTGCTACAATATTAATGTTGTGTGCTCCGGTGACAGTTAGTTCTTTTGTGATCGAAATTATTGTAACCGGTACGTTCCCTCTTCGGAGAACATCAATCGTGGCAACCGCTTCAATCTCCTCAAATCCGGTAGCTAAAAAGATAAATGCGCCCTTTCTATTTAACATAATATTTTCCTATTTAAGAATGAAACGATATGTGATTGTTCCTATAGCTTCATTAGAACCTGAAGAAAATTTACTTCTGCGGGCAGCTTGTAATGCGGCTTCCCGAAGGGCATCGCTGGATGTAGTTGCCGAGCCTATATATGCTCTGATCACATTTCCATCTTTATCAACAGTCACATTCACAGTAACTTTTCCTTCATCATTAGAGTTATATGAAGGACTGGGAGTCGACGTTATGGACCGCCCGGATACATTGGCGACTACACTCCCGGTACCGCCCACTTTGCCTAGCGGATTGCCTTTTGTTCCATCTCCTTTTTGTCCGTCTCCGCTGCCATTACCATGATTTGAACCGAAAACGCTGCCCATTTTTCTGGCTTTATCGGTAATAGCCGCCTGTTGAGCAGCCTGAGCTTTTACTTGCTGCTGCTTCATTAGCTCTTGCTGAATCTTTTTCCTGTTATCTTCCAGTTCTTTAGCGGTCGGTTTTTTGACAGGCGTTTTCTTCTTTTCTACTGTTTGCACAGGCGATTCGTCAGCCTGAGTCGCTAAGTTTTCGTTATCACTTGCCTGTTGTTTTGTATGCGATGGAGGCGGAGGAACAGTTTGAACAGGAGGTGCCGGATTTGTAACAGCAGCCCCTACCCCATCTTCTGCATCTCCAAGATTGATTTCAACCGGTTCTGTGTAATTGTCCTGAATAGAGACAATCCTAACCAGAAAAAACAAGAGCAGTACCAGAGTTGCAAATAAAGTTGTACCAGCCAGACCGTATATTTTTGATTTCCTCATATTTACGTTAGTTCAACAGTTACAACCGCTTATTCTTTTTGGGTAGCCAGGATCATTTTTACATGTAATTGGTGTCCAATGTCCAATACAGAAACTAAATCCTGCAACTGAATGGTACGGTCGGCACGTAATATAACTGTAGCATCGGATGTATTTGCAACCATTTGTTGTATTGTCGGCTGAATGTGAGGTAGTGCTATCGGAAGGTCATTCAAATAATAGCGTAAACCTTCAGGATCTTCTTTAATGGAGATATTGATGGTTTGTTTCGACATTTTCTGCACATTAGCCGTTGCCTTTGGTAACACCAATTGAATAACCGACGGGTTTACAAGAGTAGAAACAATCAGGAAGAACAACAACAGAAAAAACATGATGTCATTCAACGAGGCGGTATAAACCTCGGGTTGCATTTCCCGTTTACGTTTGATAATCATACGATAAAATATTAAAAGTCTGATTATTTATTGCGAAGCAAATTCAGGAACTGATTACTCTGACGCTCCATACTTGAAATGATGCGGTCGATACGGCCGTTGAGAATATGATAGGCCGAAAATGCGATAATACCAACCAACAGACCGGCAGCTGAAGATATCATCTTTTGGTAAAGACCTCCGGAAATACCACCAATACTGATGTTATCGGTCAATGAAATGCTATAGAAAATTTTGATAACCCCGAAAATTGTTCCAAGAAAACCGAACATCGGAGCAACAGAAGAAATAATGGCCAGATAATTCATACCCCGGCTCATGTCATCCACTTGTTGGCGGGCTTCAGCTTCCATCGAGTCTTTGATGTCGCTTACAGGATTGCCAAGATTCTTCAATCCACATGTAAGTACCTCTCCAATAGGCATATTACTACTTTCGCAAACTGTAATAGCTTTGTCGATATTGCCTTCTTTCAGCATTGGGGCAATCTTATCTACCAGATTTTTTGTTTTTGACGATTTATGCAGTTCAAATGAACGAACAATAATGACGTACACAGCCAATAAAAGCAAAAAACCAATCGGAGCTAAAATCCAACCACCTTTTAATACGATGTCAAACATGGTTTCGGTTTTTTCTGAAGTAACCGGAGTTGTGGTAGGAAGCTGTGCAACAGCTTGCAGGATAAGCATTAAGTTCATGGGAAAATAAATGATTTAATTTTACGACAGAATAGTGTTATGCCCCAAGGCACAAATTAATTACAATAACTGCTTTTTATATGAATTTATTGTTTGTTCCAAACCTAAATATAAGGCATCACAAATAAGTGCATGACCTATTGAGACTTCAGCCATCCAGGGAATATTCTTGTGAAGGTAACTAAGATTCACCAGGCTCAAATCGTGACCGGCGTTAACACCCAGACCCACTTCACGGGCTACCTTTGCAGCTTCAACAAATGGTGCGACTGCCTGCTCCGGAGAAAGAACGTAGTTTGTGGCGTAAGGTTCTGTATACAACTCGACTCTGTCGGTTTCAGTCAACGCCGCATTACGTATATTATCCGGATTGGTATCAATAAATATTGAAACGCGAATTCCATGCGATTGAAATTCCGCTACCACTTCTTTCAGGAAAGCAGCATGAGCAATGGTATCCCAACCAGCACTGGAGGTGATGGCATCGTGTGCGTCCGGCACTAACGTTACCTGTTCGGGTTTAACTTTGCAAACCAAATCGATAAATTCAGGGGAAGGATAACCTTCAATATTGAATTCGGTAGACACAATCGGACGCAATGCATATACGTCAGCGTAACGAATATGGCGCTCATCTGGTCTTGGATGTACGGTTATGCCTTCTGCTCCAAACAATTGACAATCAGTTGCTACCTTTAACACATCCGGCGCGTTGCCTCCTCTTGCATTACGAAGAGTTGCTATTTTGTTGATATTAACACTTAACTTCGTCATTAAATTTTTCTGCTATATTTGTAAGTATGATACGCATTTTGTTTCTTTGCATATCGGTTGGTTATAGAGACAAAGTTAAGGAAAAAACCAGCAACCACCAAGATTGCTTTTTCTTAATTGATGATTTATCCAAAAATAATATTGTATTTATAATCTTCTTAATCAATATATTGCTTCAGTAAATCACCTTCCGTATCATTTAAAATATATAAAAATGAAATGATCATGTTGCTTCACAAATGCCCAAGGATTCCCGATAGCTATCGGGACATAATTTCAGCAACATGCAGTTCTATATGTCATTAAACAAGAAAATTATTATCATATGAAAATAGCTCTCTTTGGAAATACTTTTCGCCAGGAAGCCATAGATACTGCAACGCATTTATTGACAACCTTACAAAAGAAAAATATTGAGGTTTTGATTGAAGCATCGTTTTTTGATTTTCTGACGAACGCGGGATGTGATGTTACAGTTTCACCAGAGAACACAATTAATGATGGAGATTTCTCTGCTGATATAGCACTTAGTCTGGGAGGAGATGGTACATTCCTGAATACAGCTAAACATGTAGGCAATAAGGGAATTCCTATCCTGGGAATCAACGCTGGACGTTTAGGCTTTTTGAGTGATGTGGCTGATAATGAAATTGAAGCAGCGCTCGAGGAGATTGTCAATCACCAATACCAAATTGAAGAACGTTCTGTACTGCAACTAATAACTGACAATTCAGATTGGCAGGAGTATTCTTTTGCATTGAATGAAATTGCATTACTAAAACAAGATACTTCATCTATGATGACTATCCACGTTAATGTCAAAGGAGAATTATTGAATTCCTACAGGGCTGATGGTTTGATTATTTCTACCCCGACCGGTTCAACAGCTTATTCTATGAGTGTCGGTGGTCCAATCGTTGTGCCTCAATCAAATACATTTATTCTTGCTCCTGTAGCTTCTCACACATTGAGTATAAGACCATTGATTATTCCGGATAATTGGGAGTTGGAGATCTCCGTCAGCAGTCGCTCCAAGAGCTTTCTTGTTGCTCTGGATGGGCGGTCAGACGTTTTCCCGCAGAGTACCAGCCTGAAAATAAGGAAAGCGGAACACACAGTCAATGTACTAAAAAGAGCCAACCACACTTTTTTTAATACGCTAAAATCCAAATTAATGTGGGGTGCAGACAAACGAATGGAATAATTCCAGACTTAATATACACTGATGAATAAGAAAGATTTACGGATTGTTTATATGGGTACTCCCGACTTTGCAGTGGAGAGCCTTCGTGTTTTAGTTGAAAATGATTATAATGTAGTAGGAGTGATCACGATGCCCGATAAACCCGCCGGGCGTGGATACAAAATTCAGTTTTCACCTATCAAACAATATGCATTAGAAAAAGGCTTGCCTCTTTTACAACCGGAAAAATTGAAAGATCCTGTTTTTCTGGAAGAATTAAAAGCCTTGAACGCCGATTTACAAATTGTGGTTGCATTTCGGATGCTTCCAGAAGTAGTCTGGAATATGCCTCGTTTTGGAACTTTCAACCTTCATGCATCACTTTTACCTCAATATCGTGGTGCCGCTCCAATCAACTGGGCAGTTATCAACGGTGATGCAGAAACCGGGGTTACTACATTTTTCCTGACGCATGAAATAGACACCGGAAATATTATCTTACAAGAAAAAGTAGCTATCGGAGAGTCAGAAACAGCCGGAGATATTCATGATAAACTCATGATAACAGGTTCCAGGCTGGTACAAAAGACTGTGGATATGATCATAGATGAGAATGTGTCTGCTATGCCACAGCCTGACGTCATGACATTAAAAGCAGCTCCGAAAATCTTCAAAGAGACCTGTAAAATTGATTGGAATCAAAACGTGTCTACCGTCTATAACTTAATCAGGGGATTAGCTCCCTACCCTGCTGCATGGTCTTTTCTGAAAACCGACAACGGTGAAGAACTGAATGTAAAAATCTTTGAAACTGAAAAAGAACCCGCAACGCATACACTTACCTGTGGGAGTATCGTAATTGAATCTCCCAAGCAGGTAAAAGTAGCTGTTATTGATGGTTTTATCCGGCTAAAAAGTATTCAGGTTGCCGGAAAGAAAAGAATGTCGGTTGAAGATTTTCTTCGGGGAAATAAGCTTACGGAAGCTTATAAATTTGAATAAGAATGCTAAGCAAAAAAGCTGATATTATAAGCTATGCTCTTCATCTCTTCAGGTGAGAGCTTTAGCTTTTCTTTTGCAAAATTGATATCGGCTTCCGAATTCAAGGGTACCAAATGTATGTGGGCATGTGGTACATCCAATCCAATGACAGCCACGCCTACTCTTTTGCAGGGTATTGCCTTCTCTATCGCCTTTGCAATTTTCTTTGCAAACAGGATATAAGCCTGAAGAGTTACATCATCAAGATTGAAAAGGTAATTTTCTTCAATTTTTGGAACCACCAGAGTGTGTCCCTTTGCGACCGGATTAATATCGAGGAATGCAAAAAAACGATCGTCTTCTGCCACTTTATAGCACGGTATTTCGCCTGCAATAATACGAGAAAAAATAGTTGCCATAATCGTTAGTTTTATTGATCTTAGATTGAAATGTCGACAATCTCAAAAGGAATAATGCCAGATGGTACTTTTACCTGAACTGTATCACCGACTTTCTTACCCATTAAACCCTGACCTATTGGTGTACTAACCGATAACTTACCTTCTTTCAGATTAGCTTCACTTTCAGAAACCAACATGTAAGTCATAACCTGTCCGTTATTTTGATTCTTAATCTTGACTTTATTCAAAATCTGTACGCTATCGGTATTTAATGTACTTTCGTCAATTACACGGGCATTAGCCAGAGTGTCTTTCATTTTGGCGATTTTCATTTCAAGCAGACCCTGAGCTTCTTTTGCTGCATCATATTCTGCATTTTCAGACAAATCACCTTTATCGCGGGCTTCTGCAATCTGACGTGAGATGGCAGGCCGTTGTACACTCTCCAATTGATTAATCTCGTCCAATAGCCTTTTGTAACCCTCCCGGGTCATATACGATGTTGCCATGGTAAAACCTGTTTTTTATTGTAATTGATTGAAAATAAAAAGAATTCCGACAATTGCCGGAACTCTTTTCTTATTTTGTTATACTAAAATGTTCGTTGAATAATTACGCTACAAAGATACGGATTTTTTTCTTTCTGATAATATCACCCGAAAAAATTAAAATTTCCGGCTAAAGATTTCACTAAAAAGAATTCCTCTTTTTATTTCATCGTAGTTAGAAAAATCAGGCAAAGAAACTTTTTCCTGCTCTTCAGGATCGTTCAACGTTGTTGTTACAACGGGAGCTATTTTTATAACCGTGTCTTTGTGTAACTTCTTTTCTTCGTCCAGAAAAGGCTGAGACTTATGTTGAACAGTCTCTTTTTTGTACTCCGGAACGTGAGACGGCACAGGATTTTTATCCATTGTCAGCTCTCTTATCACATCTTCCCAACTGTGTGCAGGAGTAGATGGCGCTGATGGTTCAGGTTCCGTTCTGTTCGTTTTCTTCTTGGACAGTATACTGCTCAAAACAGCAATAATGACAGCAATAACATAAATGATATTTCCTGAATTATCTGCCATGTTTATCGGTGTTTTGAACTGTAAAGATACACAAATATATAAAAATCCAACGGCTTAAAGAGAAAATTCTTCACGAATTTTGTCCACGTAATCCAGCTTTTCCCACGTAAACAACTCTACTTCTTTTTCAATAGTATCAGTGTAACGAGAAGAAAAAGTCTTTTTTACCACTTGCGGTTCACGACCCATATGACCATACGATGCAGTTTCAGAGTAGATGGGATTTCTCAGCTTTAGTCTCTGTTCTATTGCTTTCGGACGCAAATCAAACAGTTTTTCCAAGCGTAGAGCAATTTCTTCATCTCTCATTTCTACATTGGCTCTTCCATAGGTATTTACATATACGCTAAGAGGTTGAGCTACTCCGATGGCATAAGAAACCTGAACCAGTATTTCATCGGCAACACCCGCAGCAACAGCATTTTTAGCAATATGACGGGCAGCATAAGCGGCAGAACGGTCAACTTTTGAAGGATCTTTTCCTGAGAATGCACCACCTCCATGAGCTCCTTTACCACCATAAGTATCAACGATAATTTTACGTCCTGTCAATCCGGTGTCACCATGCGGACCGCCGATAACAAATTTTCCGGTCGGATTAACGTGAAGAATATAATTGTCATCGAGCAACTTTTTCCATTCCGGATTCTTAGCCAACACTCGTGGAATCAAGATATTTTTTACATCTTCTTTGATTTTAGCCACCATTTCTTCGTCGGCTTCAGCCTGAGTTTTGCCATTTCCGGCCAATACAAACTCATCATGTTGTGTCGAAACCACAATGGTGTGGATGCGTTGTGGAACGCCATCTTCTGAATATTCAACTGTTACCTGCGATTTGGCATCAGGACGCAAATAACCAATTTCCTTAGCTTCGCGACGCAAAATAGCCAGTTCTATTAATAATTGATGCGACAATTCTAATGGAAGTGGCATATAGTTTTCTGTCTCTTTGGTAGCATAACCAAACATCATTCCCTGGTCACCGGCTCCCTGATTGAGGGGTTCTGCGCGTTCAACACCACGGTTGATATCGTCTGACTGTTCGTGAAGCGCAGAAAAAACACCACAAGCATCACCGTCAAATTTATATTCGCTCTTTGTATAACCAATTTTGTTAATTACCTGACGTGCAACTTCCTGCACATCAACATAAGCACTCGATTTAACTTCACCGGCTAATACTACCTGTCCTGTTGTAACCAACGTTTCACAGGCTACTTTTGAATTTTCATCGAAAGCCAGAAAATTATCCAGAATTGCATCAGAAATCTGGTCGGCAACCTTGTCGGGATGCCCTTCAGAAACTGATTCTGAAGTAAATAAATAATTCGTCGTCTTCATTTAGATAATACATTATTAAACTAACAATAAAAGCATGAAATCATTTCACACCTTGTCATGCTATGAATAAAATTTGGTTGGGATAAAAAGGCAATGCTTAATTAGCACTGCATTAACGAGAAAGAATCACGTTTTAGCATTTTTTTCCGTGGTTGCAAGCAATCAAATCTATCCACTATTTTGACGATGCAAAGTTACGTCATTTTGTTCTAATTGCAAATAATCAAGTAAAAATATTACGCTCAATAAAAAAGCCTGCATTTCGAATCGAAAATGCAGGCTTTTACAAGTTATTCTATTGATAATTAATATCTAAAACCTACAGTAAATGCCACATTACTATTATGAGTATTCAATCTTGCCGGAGCCAAATTGGCATCGTCATAAGCATAAAAGTCCTGTTTTTGATTGCTCAATACGTATGCAAGGTCGAAATTCCAGTTGTTATAGCGGAACCCTATCCCTGCCGTAAAGTTTTGGGTATTTACATCCAAAAAATATTCACTATCCGTTCGCACTGAGTTGTTTGCTAAAACCCTGTAGGCATCAGGTTTAGTTGCCGGTGAAATATAATTGTATCCCAAACGTAATGCTATATTATCAGTTGCACGGAATTCACCTCCGACTTTAAAACTGCTTACCGATTTCATATTTGCTTTTACACCATCATTTTCAAATTGAAAAGCTTGGCTATCTCCATCCTGATTTTTTAATTTCATAGTGGAAAAATCCTGATATTGGTAATCAAAGCTCAGAATTCCTTTTTTACCTAAAATAGCAGCTAAACCAAATGTATAATATGACGGCGTTTGTACTTTATATTTACTGTAACCGCCTTCATTTGGAGTAGCCACCGTACCATTAAATGTACCTGACGCTGTTTTTACTGCAGAATATAGCGATGCGTAATAATTATCCGTCATGTTATAAAACATCGGAGTATGGTAAGCAAACCCCAGACGCAGAAAATCTGTCGGACGCACAATAACTCCTAATTTTACGTCAAATCCTGATCCTGTCGTATATATTTCATTTTTGAGATTAAAATTTTCTGCAGAGCCGAAACTTTCTCCGTAGTAACTTATCAGTGAATAATTCAGACTTTGCCATCCGATAGAGGCACCCAAATAAACAATGTTGGATATATTTCCAGCGTAACCGATGCTGTATTGGTCAATGTATCCTCTTTCCGAAAAGCTATAAGAGGGACGCACATTTTCGGTACTGCCCAAAAGAGATGTCCACTGATTAGTTCCACTCGAACTCGGATTGATTAGGTAGCCTTCATAACCCAAGACAGAGATCCATGGAATACTTGTGTTATTGTATGGATCGCTGGATGATTGAAGAGCTGATTCAGGAATACCTCCGGTACGATAAGCTATATTATCGGTCAGTGATGAAAATTGGTTTGCTCCCGAAATTACGCCGTTCCTGTTAAAAGATTTGAGGCGGTCAAACGTAAAGCTCAGAGCTGAACTATACTGGTCGGTTCCCGGAATAGTTGCCACTATAGAAAGGTTATTGAAATGCGCAAAGATATTATTGTCGCTGTTACTTACTCCGTTCCATGTTGAACTTGTAGAGTTATTCATCATATTCAGAGTCGCCGTTATTTCCGAACTCCGATATACTCCAAGACCTGCGGGGTTAAGCGTGATAGCCGAAGCATCACCTCCGAGGGCTGTAAATGCCCCCCCCATCCCCATGTAACGTGCAGTTCCTTTTAATTGTGTTTGCGAGGCTTTAAGAGCATCAAATTCATCTTGTGCATGAATGCCGGAAACAAAGCCTAATATCAAACCTAATGAAAGCAAACTCTTTTTTATCATAATATAATTGTTTTAATAATGATATCTATTCTTCATTCGTTCTCGTTTAGGCTATCGGTTAACGACGGCCACCACTTCCGCTACTGCTGCTACGTGATCCACCACCTGAATAACTTCCACTACTTCCTGAAGAGTAGCTTGATCTGCTTCCCGACGAGTAGCTGGATGAATTGCTGTTATAGTCAGAAGATGATGATCTCTCATACGATTGCGATGACGATCTTCTGCTACCGCTGTCGTAGGTGCTACTATTGTTTGATGAGCTTCTTGATCCACTACTATAGCGGGTAGAATAGCCAGATGATGGAACTGATACAACTTCCGAGCTACGACGACTGCCGGCTCCGCTACTGTAATTACCTCTGGAATTATAAGATGGCGCGCTGGTTACGCTACTGCCCGCTGAGCGACTGCCTCCGCTAACAGTAGAACCGCTTGTGCCTGCAGCTGCACGGCTACCGCTATTTACATTGTAACCTCTGTTTGAAAGGAAGTTATTCCAAAATGCAGTATTCTGATTGCTTCCTCTTGTTCCGATGGTATTGCTACGCGTACCAGCAGTTGCAGAATTGAATGCGGAACTACTGCTTCGTGATCCTGTAGAAGAAGCAAAGCGTGAGCCGGTTATTGCACTACGACTGGTACCTGTCATAGCCTGTCTTCTACTGTCGGCAGTATAGTTATACGGAATAGACCGTCCCCAATTGCCACCATACCAACCATCGTAGTAATATGGATAACCACCCCATCCATAATAAGGATATCCCCAGCTGTAATATCCGCCGTAATATGGATAATCCCAACCAAAGCCAGAACTCCAACCGAAGCTCCAATCCCAGTAAGGATCGTACCAACTGGAGTACCACGGAGAATACCAGTTATTCCAGTATCCGCCATAACCTAAGTATCCACCATATGGATAATGACGATATCCACCGTAAGGCCATCCCCAACCAAAATTGTCATAAACATTTACAGTCCAGTTGACGTTATCGAGAGGGTATGCGCCGTTTTCGTCGCCATCGTTAATGATAATAGTACCATCAGGATTATGGAAACGTTTGATTCTGTTTGCATATTCGCCATTAGCGATGCCGACTTTAGAGCTGTCTATAACCGGTTCCTGATTATCTCCGGAATAATAAACGGTATCGCCGTTCATATTCCTTACCACAACAATATCCTTTCCGCCCACTCTTGTCGATTCAATTTTGTATTGATCGTTTTGTGGAGCAGAGGACTCTTCATGTTGAACTACAGGTTTTGCCTGCTGCGTCCGCAATGGTTTGTCTTTTCCGGGTTTATAATAAAGGTCATCGTAAAGATCTTGCCCGAACATAAATGCCGGAAGCGACATCAGAGCGGCTACGAAAAACACTTTTGATTTCATGATTATATCTCCTTTTCTTTAAGGGTGAATTTTTACCTTTTTATATTAGACAGATTTGTAATCTTACGGTTTAATTTTTTGGAAAAGATTTCAATATAGAACGTTTACGGTCTCAGAATTATTATCTAAGTTTGTATACTTTTTTACTATGGGCAAAGTTATACCAAAAGCCCTGTGAATAATACTTTTCGCTTGTATTTTAACGAAAATAAACCAAACACTGATGGATTACATTGAACTGACATTATCTCTTAACAATTCGCGTGGTTTTGAGAACGATATAGTATCTGCAACACTCGCTGAAATCGGATATGAGAGCTTTGTCTATACAAATGACGGAATGAAAGCCTATTGTGCTGCATCGTTATTTGATGAAAAAGACCTAAAAAACTGGAAAGAAACTTTACCCTGTGATATTGAAGTTGACTATACCTTTGAACTGATAAAGGACAAGAACTGGAACGAAGAGTGGGAAAAACACTATTTTTCTCCTATTGTAATTGGTAATGATTGTGTGATTCACAGCTCTTTCCATACAGATGTACCCAAAGCAAAATATGATATTTTAATTGATCCCAAAATGTCATTCGGAACCGGTCATCATGAAACAACAAGCCTTATTATAGGTGAATTGATAAAGATGAATGTTGCCGGGAAATCACTCCTTGATATGGGGTGCGGAACGGGAGTGCTGGCCATTTTGGCTGCTATGAAAGGAGCGCAACCGATTACAGCTATTGATATCGACGAATGGGCTTACGATAACACAGTCGAGAATATACGCCTGAATGGTTATCCTGATATTGAAGTAGCAAAAGGGGGAGCCGAATTGCTTTCCGGGCGTAAATTTGATATAGTCCTGGCCAACATTAATCGTAATATTCTTCTCAATGATATGAAACATTATGCAGCCTGTCTTTCTTCAGGAGGATTACTATTAATGAGCGGATTCTACAAGACAGACATGCCTGCCATTGAAGCTGAAGCTACAGAAAACGGACTGACTTTTATCAAATTTGAAGAAAAGAATAACTGGGTAACCACGGTATACGAAAAACGTTGATACGTTGAATTGTTTAAGCGTTGTCGACGGGAATCCTACAACGATTACACAACTAAACGATTACCAATTAAACATTGACTATGAAAACTTATACGAACGTAAAAGATTTGGGCGACCTGAAAGCTGCGGTTGCCGAAGCGCTTGAGATAAAGAAAAATCGTTACGCATATAAACATCTGGGCGAAAATAAAACGCTGCTGATGGTCTTTTTCAATTCTAGTTTGCGTACCCGCCTAAGTACACAAAAAGCAGGGATGAATTTGGGGATGAACACTATTGTACTGGATGTGAATCAGGGCGCCTGGAAACTCGAAACGGAAAGAGGTGTTATCATGGATGGCGATAAAACGGAGCACTTGCTCGAAGCTATTCCTGTGATGGGATGCTATTGCGATATTATTGGCGTTCGTTCGTTCGCGCAGTTTGAAAGCAAAGAATACGACTATAACGAAACTATTGTCAATCAGTTTATCAAATATTCCGGTCGTCCGGTATTCAGCATGGAAGCTGCGACTGGTCACCCACTACAGGCATTTGCCGATTTGATAACCATTGAAGAATATAAGAAGACCCAACGTCCGAAAGTTGTTCTGACCTGGGCACCCCACCCTAAGGCTCTGCCTCAGGCCGTTCCCAATTCTTTTGCCGACTTTATGAATGAAGCTGACGTAGACTTTGTGATTACCCATCCTCATGGCTACGAATTAGATGAAAAGTTTGTTCGTGGTGCTCGTGTGGAATACGATCAGGATAAAGCATTGGCTGGTGCTGACTTTGTGTATGCTAAAAACTGGGCAGCTTATACAGATCCAAACTACGGGCAGATATTGAGCAAGGACCGTTCCTGGACCGTAAGTACAGAAAAGATGGCATTAACTAATAATGCTTATTTTATGCATTGCCTGCCTGTTCGCCGCAACATGATTGTGACTGATGATGTAATTGAAAGTCCGCAATCGATAGTGATCCCGGAAGCAGCCAACCGTGAGATTTCGGCGCAGGTAGTTTTGAAACGAATGCTTGAAAATCTTTAAAATGATGGAAAAACTGACTGTTGTAAAAGTTGGCGGAAAAATCGTTGAAGAGGAGGCCACGCTCAAACAGCTTTTATGTGATTTTGCGGCTATCGAAGGCCACAAGGTGTTAGTTCACGGCGGAGGCCGCTCGGCAACTGCTATTGCCGCCAAGCTGGGCATTGAGAGCATTATGGTGAATGGTCGTCGTGTGACCGATGCCGAAACCCTCAAGGTGGTAACCATGGTCTATGGCGGATTGGTCAATAAAAACATTGTGGCACAGTTGCAGGCTATGGAGATTAACGCTCTGGGACTCACGGGAGCCGATATGAACTATATGCTTTCAGCTAAACGTCCGGTGGGTGAAGTGGATTACGGCTTTGTTGGCGATGTAAAGTCGGTAAATGCAGGCTTGCTGGCCGATCTGATTTCCAAAGGTATTGTGCCGGTACTTGCTCCGCTTACGCACGACAAACAGGGACATTTACTCAATACCAATGCAGATACCATTGCCGGTGAAGCGGCTAAAGCTCTGGCTAAATTTTTCGACGTAACATTGATCTATTGCTTTGAAAAGAAAGGTGTTTTACGCGACGAACATGATGACGACAGCGTGATTGAAGAAATCAGCAAGGAGAATTTTTCTCAATATGTTGTTGACGGGGTCATTCAGGGCGGTATGATTCCCAAACTGGAGAATGCTTTTGAAGCGATTGATGCAGGAGTAAGTCAGGTGATTATTACTAAAGCGGATGCTATAGATGGAAAATCGGGTACCAAGGTGAAGTAGCGAAAACAATCACCATACATAAATAAACCATTAAGACATTAAGTTGCATGTCGGGAACTTTCCGACAACCTTAATATCTTAATGGTTTTTCATTTTATAGACTATATTGTTCTACAGCCTATCTTCTTAATGTCAGATATCCCGTGTAGTGTTCAACAACATTGGTCTTGGTGTCGGTTGTTTCAAGAATATAGTAATAAGTACCATCTGGCAGATTTTTGCCGAGGAAGTTACCGGTACCTTTACCATCCCACTCGTTGTTATAATCATTGCTCTTGTAAACCAAATCACCATTCCGATTATATGCTTCGAATTTAAGACGCAGGTAAGGTGCATGTATAATTTCAAATGTATCATTAAACTTGTCGCCATTGGGAGAGAACCCATCAGGTATAATAAGAGCTGCTACAGGTACATTCGTTATTGTTGGTTTTGGAACAACAAACCCGGCTTCAGTATTGTGAGGGTCGTTAGATAAAACATCCGTAACGTTACCTATCAATTTAGAACTACCTTCCGTCGTTGCCTGATTGTACACTTTACCTGAATACCAGTGTGGGTCAATTTGTAAAGAGATAATAATAGAGTCTGTTTGTTGCGGAGCCAAACGGCATTTGGATGCCAGTAATGTTGCAATATCACTACTGCCGTTATACAAACTGTTGGCAACAAGCGAACCGCTTGCGACAACACTCAGCACCTCGAAGGTTTCTCCGTGGGTGAATACTTTTGTCAGATCATCATTTACCTGTATGTTCGATAGCGTATCTTTTGACGACACCGGCATCGTGTTTTTCAACGTAATGGTATACTTCCAGCTAAACTTCGCTTTCCCGTCAAATTTAGGTGCGGTTGCAGTTTTGGTTACACTTAACACCTGTTGTTTAGAATCTGCTGTATAAATAGTGGTAGGTTTATCTCCTGCAAGTGATTTTGGATCAGAATAATCGTTTACCAGTTTACCAAAAATATCTATTGCAACTACCTGTGCCAAATTCACTACGTAACCTGTATCCACATCAGCCTTTGTAATTTTATAGTCGGCAGTAAATGTAGTGTAATCTTTTACTCCCGGAGCCAAGCTATCTATGGTTGTCCCCACAACCGTAACTTTAGGATCGATTATATGAACATTAGTAAGTTTATATTTCCCGATGTTTGCCACTGTAAAGGTGTAATGAATCTGGTCACCCGTATCGCCCTCAATGCCATTATGATTGGCATCTACCAATATTGCCTGCTTTAGCAATGCGATTGCACCTTTGGCATTTGTACTGGCTTTCGTGTAATATGCTTCTCTCTTAATTGAGTAAGTCGCAAGGCTGTCAAATTTGTGAGTGAGGATTTCCGATCCGGGAACGCTGCCCACCAAACTTGCTTCCTGATAATTAAACTGCCATTCATCCGTACTTGGATAGTAACCCGAGTTGTTGGGTGCTTTTCCGTATCGTGTTATATAATTGGCCGCAGACGAAAATCCTAGCATGTTTGTTTTCGAATTGTGCTGAAGACTGATGGTTGCCGAAGCTGTGGTATTCCCGTAAATATTCCACGTGCGGGTAATACCAGCAAGGTCTGCCTCATCAGGTGCTGAGGCGGCGTATGAACTAACATTAACGTGCATTGTATTGGCAGTGACCGGTGACACGGTGGCCGGGGTATAGTCATTTACAGCATATCCTACAGGGAATATAAAAGCTCCCGTATAGTTTTCCTTTACAAGATGTCCTGTTGATGCCGTAACCACATATTTATCGGCATCGTAACCCAAGAGATTGGCAATGCTTGTCAAAACCATATCCCGAGTATTCAAAAAGAGATGTCCGGTGGTAAAGGTGATGGATGTACCGACACGGGCATCGGTGTTGAGAAGCAGCACTCCTTTCGGGTTGTTGATTTCTATGGACGTAAGGGTGTTTTGCAAACTGTTGGCAGGATTGCTACCATTACCACCATCAAGTATCTGTTGCGTGATGGTTCCGGTGTTGGGGTTGGGTTGTTTGAATACAAACATTCCTGTTCCCGTGCCGTGGTTTAGCATAGTCCAGGCCGTATTGGATCCATAGATTCGAGCCCCTGGAAATATTTTCAATGTATCTCCATAAAAATAGAGCTTTTCACCATCTTCGATATACACCCGTGCATTAGAACCCAGTACCACATTGCCATACCATTGCGTGGCACTGCCAGCGGCTACAGTGTAAGTGTCGTTGATATAAATAGGCTCTGTTGACCAAGTATATGTATAAAACCAAATGAACAGATACAGCAATAAGTATCGTTTCATGTTCGTCATAGAAGTGATACTTACAATGTAGCTATTATTGAAAAATACAAAAGGGCATTTCCTTTTGCTAAGAAAATTTGGATTCACAGCCATAATCTGTATATTGCCCTTATTTTTGATATAAAATAAATATACTAGGAAATTATATCCAACAAATAAATTGTTTTTATTTAATTCTTTGTATGCTAAAATAGGTGCCGATGCCGCTGCCGGTGCTACCAGAGGAATAAGTTGTAATTGTTCCGTTAGTACTATATGAAGAATTTACAATGCCAAAATAATATTGTTGTCCTGCAGTTAAATTGACAACCCCTTTACAGAAATTTGCCCTTGGATCTATTGAACTTTCAAAATTAAACCTTGCTATCCAATTACCACCTGATGCAAAGCCAAACACAGCTCTGTTATCTCCGTCTCCATAAATATCATGAGTATTATAACCATTTCCACTGTAAGTAATCATCATTTCAAAAACATATATTCCTGAATTAACAGGAGTAAAAATCCCCGACGAAGTATTATATTCTCCTGCTATGTCCATCAATGCAGTACCTACAGTTATTTTATTAATACCACCTCCATTAAAAGTCACATTATTAGGGGAGATATTCATATAGCCTGAAAAACCACTGGAACTAGGGATAGATATTTTTACTTCGCCGGAAGAATTTACTACTAAATTTCTATCATTAGTATTAGTTGATTCTTGCAAACCCTCTAACCGTAGCGGGTCTGCCGTGGCTTTAACATGCATTGCATTTGCAGGAATACTTGTCCCAATACCAACCTTTGTAGCAGCTCCGCTTCCAGATGTATTTCCTAAAATAAGAGTATTTTGTTGACTTGTAGTTGCTCCATAGCCAATTCCTGTTGATTGCCATCCCTGTACTTTAGTGTCTACGCCTATTGCTATTGCTGATGATGCGTTTATAGCCTGCGCGTTGTTTCCCAAAGCAATATTATACTGAGTATTTGCATTACTTTTATAACCAATAGCAATTGCTCCTTGGGCTGATGCATTTGCCGCGTTTGTTCCACTCACATCATCTCCGCCTCCAATAGCGATGCCAAATTGATCCTTTGACTGAGCACCAAAGCCAATAGCGACTCCAGTTGCAGCAGAAGCTTTTGCGCTATTACCAATAGCAGTTGATTGGTATGCTGCTGTTGCTCCGATACCAAACGAAGTTGAAAATTGATAAACACTAGTTCTACCCGATTCTGTATTATTAGTTTTGAAAACTAAATCCTGATTATCCGTTGTCCCTAAAAAATTAGTTCCAGCGGTGGTCCCGGCATTACCGGTAAGACTCCACCCACTACCGCTATTGGCTGCGGGTTCCCATTGACTTGTTGTGCTGTTATATGCTAAAATCTGGCCGTTCGATGGTATTCCTGATTTTACAGGAATATTTTGGATTCTTGCTACTGTTGTTGTACCCAGTGTACCTGTCACATCACCGGCAACAGATAAACTACCAGATGAGAAGTAAGAAGGGGCTGCACTTGCTCCTGTGTTATTGCCAAAAATTGTAGTGGCAGGGGCGTTCGACAAAGCAAAAGACAATGCTGGTGTAGTAGTAGTGGTAGCCTCAGTTGTTGTAAACAAAGGAGATAAATCTCCTGCGGAAAAGTTTGTAACAGTACCATTATTTACCGTATACAATTGATTACTCCCATTTACTTTTATTGTTGAGTTATCATATCCTACTGACACATTAGCATTAGTTCCGGCCATTGTCACTGTTATTGGAGAACTTCCAGTTACGCTCCCTATCTTACTATTAAAAGTAGTCCAGTCTGCCGAAGAAATTGCCCCCCGATTTGTTGCGCTTGCTGTAGGGATATTAAGAGTGAAGGATCCACCCAAATTGACTGGAGAACCACTCACATTCACGTCTGTACCAGTCGTTCCTGTTGACAAGCCAATTGTTCCTAGATTTGAAGTATTTATATCAACAGTCGGAGCCGTAGCAGTTCCTCCGATCGTTATTTTTGTACTTCCCGCAGTAACACTCGATACTTTATTGTTGAAGGTTGTCCAATTCGATGAAGACAGCAAGCCTCTGTTTGTAGCACTAGCAGTGGGAAGATTGAATGTATGAACAGTCCCGCTTGATGAGATATTAAAGTCTGTCCCAGCTATACCTGTTGCAAACGTTTGAGTAAGCCCCGTTAGTCCATTCAAAGAAGTAATTCCGCCATCAGCATAATTTGGAATATTCAAGACCCCAGTAGTACTATTATAAGTTGCAGCCCCACTTGTGCCGGTTGTTGTAAGAGAAATAGCTGATCGGGCTCTGGCATCAGTATAATACAAGTTGGTGACCTCTGGAACTACTGATGTGTTCAGCGTTTGCCAGGTTTTGTCCCCCCTCCAGTATTGTGCTGTTGTGCCTGCTGTTATAGCTGGCTCTTTGCTATTAAACGTATTCCAATCGGTATTGCTTATCAGCCCGGCAGTGACACCGATTGTATTTGCCAGAGGAATGTTTAATTGTGTACTTCCACCTAAACTAACAGGAGACACAGACCAGGCAGGTGCAGTACTTGCCGTACCTGCCGATAAAGAAATTGAACCTATGGAAGAGATTCCTGACCAAGAGGCATTTCCATTCACATCTGAAGTTAAAATTTTTCCTGTGCCTTGCGTTCCATCCACCAACCGAAAAGCAGGGCTACTACTGCTATTAATGTGTAATAAAGTAGATGGTGAGGTGGTTCCAATTCCGACATTCCCAGCATTACTGATACGCACTCGTTCTGCAATTGTTGCAGATCCGTCAGGTGTTGTACTGAATATCAATGCCGTTGGTAGATCATTTGATGCACCTCCTGCAGCATCTCTTATAGCTTGTATCTGGGCTTGAGGAACATTCGATGTCGAATAACTATCACCAAAATTAATCTTTGCCAATGATGTTCCTGATGTAGTATTTTGTGTTGTTTGCCGCATTGATAGTATTGCCGGATTTCCTGCTCCTGCAGTAGTATTCTGAATTTCTAAGTCAACGCCAAGAGGAGATGATGGCGATCCATCGGATGAAATTACCGTTCGTCCCTGAAGGAAAGCAGCATAACTATTGGATGCAGAAGTATAAGAGCCTATAGTTCCATTAACTCCATATAATCCATAACTTACACCACTACCATTGCGATAACCTAAATAACCTGATACAATATTTGTATTACTCAATACAGATCCCAGTCCATAAAACGCACTGGTTGTCGCACCGGAAGAATTTGTGACTAAAAGGCCATTAACATTACTCGTACTTGAATTTATACTGATGCCTGTAGCAGAACTGCTTGCACCAGTGAGAGTCATACTTATTCCATTTCTAAAGTTGTTTGTAGTTGGATTGATTGTAAATAAGGTATTTGCTGCTGTAGTTGCAGTTCCAATTCCAATACTACCATCCGATTTAACTCTTAATCGTTCTATATTTTGAGTTCCTACTACAAAATCATTCGCATCTTTTGTTCCAAGCCAATTTTCTGTGACTCCCAATGATGTTGTTCCGTATGTTGTAGGAATTGCGGGCGTTGAAATGCCACTATTGCCTGTTAAGTGCCAGTCGTTAGTAGCTGAAGTAACGGTCGCAGCTGTCAGCGAATTCCACGCTCCTCCATCCCAACGAAAAAGAGTGGAACTTCCTGGTGCAATAATAACACCTCCCACTGTAATTATCTGTGTAGAAGTGTTGTTATTGGATACCTGAAAAATTCTCCCTGCTGTTGAATTGGTAGGTGAAGGTAATGTTAATGATATGCCCGGAGTTGTTTGTGTGATTACCGCTCCAGAGAAAGCATCCACAGTTGTAAAAGCTGTGAGTGTAGTGTTGGTTGTAAAGTTGGATAATGCTGTTGAACCCAATATGGTAGCCCCCTCATTATCAAATTTGGCCATCGGAGTTGAAGTTCCAATTCCTACATTGCCGGAGTTTTTGTTGTATATGTCATTACCTACCTGCTTCCATTTTGATTGTTCGATATCTTTTATTGTGCCTTTATTGTCGATAACACGCACGGTGGTCTGAGCAATTACATTCGGAGTAAGTGCAAATGAGAAGAGTAAAAATATCCAGATTTTAGAAGAAGATGAAAGCATTTTAACCAGTACCTTAGATTTTGATTGTGTATAAACTGAAACGAAAAAAGTAGCTTAGAGGCAAGGAATTATCCTTGCCTCTAAGAATATATAGGGAAATTTTTATTTAACCCACTGAACTTCGATTCTATCACCTGCAATAAATGAATAATCTTCTGGGTCCGTTCCGCTTGCATGTTTAACTGTTACCGTAGCGGCACCTGCTAAACCAGAAACAGAATAATCAGTACCTGCTAATAATTTTATTCCATTACGATAAACAGATACTTTCTGTACATCAACAGGAAATGTAGCATCAGTGTAAGTATAATCAGCACCAGCAGAACTTACTGTAGTCCCATCTGCAAGTTTATCTGTTCCAATTTTCGCACTCGTTTGTCCACCTTTTGCTAGATCTGAAAATAACAGTTTTTTAATTGCACCAGTAGCTTCATCACGAACTAATAAGGTCCACTTGCCTGCGGTTGTTCCCGTGTGTACAGCATTCAAATCAGCAGCTGAAGCTGCATCCGTTGCTGCTGCCTGAGTAATTCCATCTAAGCCAAAAATTTTACCAGTAGCATCTATGTACGTATTATCAGTCAATGTTCCTCCCAATTGCCAGGTGGTTACTACACTTCCATTGGTTGGATCAGTATTTGTTATCTGAGTAAGGCCATTTTTAGATTGTAAATACTTAATCGTTCCTTTATTATCGACTACTCTGATAGCTCCAACTTTTGGAGTAGTTGCAATAACTACAGATGCTTGTTTGTCAATTGCGGTTGTTGTATTCTGAGCATTTGCCGATAAGGCAAGAGTACCGATGGCAAGCGAAAGGCCGGCCACCTTCATCCAATGTTTTGTAGAATTTGTTTTCATCTCTTCGAAATTTTAAATGTGAATAAAATAGGTAATTAATTATTGTTTTTTAATGTTTTTATCTCCATTGGTAAATTTTAATCTCATCTCCCGCAAAACAGCTTGTAACTGAGCCATCTCCGTTTTTGATAAAATCAAGGGTGATGGTATTGCTGCCTAATGAAGCCGCAAAATCTATTTCTGTGCCATTGCGGTACACCTGTATTTTGTCGGCAGAGGTTATCGTGTAAGGAGTAGAAAACGAGATGTCGCCTTGATTGGCTTTATGTACCACTACCTTTCGGCCGCTTGCAATGGCGGAGGAGGACACCGATTTGATAACACCGGTAGCGGGGTCGGCCACTAAGAAGTTGTCGGTATCGCTGCCCGTTTGCAATCCTGTAATGGAAAGGGTATTGGTTGCATCGGTTTTGATAGTGGTGGGTTGAGTGAGTTTGCCCCCAAACGAGATTGTGTGAGTAGCCGGGTCGTAGGTAAGCCCATTCGTCACATTCAGATTTTGAATAAGTTCGTTGAAAGAAATTTTGCGCAGTACTCCCGAAGCATCAGAAACTATCAGACTGTCGGATTTTGACCCCGTTTGCAGACCAGATAGAGAAAAAGTATTAACCGATGAAGCGGTAATTGTTGTGGGCTTGATAAGAGAGCCTCCGAGTTGCACGATGTTAGCACCGCTTTTCGAAAGACCATTGTTGGCATTGGTAAGTGAAGAGGTGGAAGAAATGTCAATTATTTTAATCCATTGCGTTCCATCATTATAATAAATACCTTCGGAAACGTAGGGTAAATTATTACCATTCGTGGTTTTATTATACACCAGCATCCCCTTTACATGCGATGTTAATGGAACCGGGGATGTCGTTAGATTTAAGTTGACGCGGGGCAGCAGCAAACCCTTTTTCCCGTTGGCAGCATCTCCAAGTTCTAAATAGGCATTGGTATCAGAGGGACCTATGATTCCACCTATTTTGGTTTGAGAGTGAACATGGGAAAAAATAACGCAGATGAATATGGCTGCAATTACTTTTCTCACAGATAATTATATTTTTCTCTTTAGATATTATTAATAATACTACCATTAACTTTATTTATTTGGATAATAGTTAATTAAGTAGCTTTATTAACGTCAATAGTCAAAACATTCACGCTACATCAAGCAATAGCATTAGGTTTTGCTACATTTTAGCGCTACAAATGTATGGAATTTATTCATTTCGTTATTTATTAAACAAATATAATTATGTTAACAATAAACAAATAAATAGCCATAATTTATATAAATAACATAAAATATATTGATTTGACATAAACGTAGTATAGCATTTATTATACTCAGTCAAAAAAGTTCAACCAGGAGCTTTAATCAGCTCTAGTTGGTTGGTAGAAAATCGATCGAAGCACACTCTAAACGCCAACAAGATGATGCGGAAAACTGTTTCTCGTTGCTTAAATTCTTCATCGTTTTATTTATATAATTCAATAGAAACATCATCTATAAAATTGCTGTTTTGTTTCAATTTTCAAAAACCTGATATAAAACATCCTTTACGCGAGGAGTTTTTTGCAATAAAAGGATATATTTGCCTTGGAAACATCGAAACAATCAATTCAAAATATTCAGATCATATGAAAAAGCTTATACTTGTCCGCCATGCAAAAGCGGAAATTCTGCAACCCGGAATCCCGGATGTTGATCGTATTCTATGCGAAAGAGGAAAAAATGATGCAGTTAAAATTGCCAATCAACTGTATAGTACCGAAATAACACCAAACGATGTGATTTGTAGTCCGGCAAAGCGAGCTGTAGAAACTGCTACCGTTTTTGCTGAACAATACGGCATCGAAAGGCTTATTAAAGAAGAATTTCTTTATGGAGATTACAATTTTGCCGACATAAAACAGTTGCTAATTGAAGAAGTACCTTTGGCCGATACCGTTTTAATTGTAGGCCATAATCCGAATCTTTCATATATTATCGCCAAACTTACTGGTAATTTTAACCAGCATCTTCCCACATCTGCTGTGGCAGTGCTTGATTTCGATGTTGAGAAATGGGACGATTTACAACCTTCGACGGGAGTTTTGGAAATGTTTTTCTATCCCGATAAATGAATAAAGATTCTGTCGCTAAAAATATTGACGAATACATTGCACGTTTCCCGGACGAAATAGCTATCAGGCTTCAAAAAGTACGGGAAACGATTCGCAGTGTGGCACCGGATGCGGAAGAAGGTATCAGTTATCAGATCCCGGTGTTCAAGTTGCACGGTGCGATGGTCTATTTTGCCGGATACAAAAGCCATATTGGATTCTACCCTACCTCGTCAGGCATCGAGCGGTTCAAAGAAGAGTTGTCCGAATACCAAATCGGGCGTGGAACCGTCCGGTTCCCGCTGAACAAGGAGATTCCCTATGACTTGATAGCTCGCATAGCAGCTTTTAGATATGCTGAGAATATTGCGAAGAAAGAGGTTCTGAAGAAGTAACAGTGTCAGTCTTTTTTGAAGAAGACAATATAAGCAATGCCTACCAGATTTGTGAAAATACCCACAGGTATCAACATTTTCACTCCGCCCATATTACTGATGCCATGACTACTCAGTGCACTTATTTGCAGTAACATGGCTGCATACGTGACAACCAGCCCGATAGAAAAGAAAATAACCCCAATCGCCAGTTTCAACATAAATGGTAATTGTGTATTCTTGGTGAATTTAGGATAAAAGAACCATAGGCCTGTAACGGGCATCAAAATAAGTACGAGACACAAAAACATTGTTATCATAAACTGCGTGGAATTATTCTATTGAGATTGTACAAAGATAATGATTTTGGATTGGTAATCGTAAAAGGTTAAAGAGGTGAGAAAAATGCTACTTCCGTCTCCATTGTCCTAACTGATTAAGAATCTGTTTTTCGAATATTGCCTTTAACTCCCGATTCTCTTTTTGAGTTAATTTTTTGGTATTGATTTCACGCCAGCGACCAAAATCTACTCCTTTTGACACCGCCTCAAGTCCAATTTGAGTAATCTTGGCGGTATCGCTTATATTTACGACACAATGTAACGTTTCGTTTCTGTCCTTCAAATAAAAGTAGACATGGCAAAAATGAGCCGTATAAGTGTTTTTAAGTTCCACTTTTTGCCCGCTTTGTAATGTAACTACCAACTGATAATCAGGATTTCGGTCTTTGAAGGAGTTAATTTTGCTCAATAGAGCTTGTCTTGAAAACTGAAATGTATAATACTCTGCCCACGGATAATCATCAGTATTGAGATTGATACACGAACACAAAAAAGAAAATCCCACAGCCAATCCAAAGAGCGTGGCAAATAGCTTATCTTTGAAAGCCTGAATGCCTTTATGGTTATGCGATTTCCTTATGGTTGTTTCCATGAACGCAGAATATACTTCAAATATAATGCATTTTGTGACACTTTGAATCAAAATATTAAGCCAGAATATTCATTTGTCGCCAATATAGCAGACACTTATCCACAAACAAAATAATATTTATGAACACACTAATTTCTTGCTGTGGCCTAGATTGCGCCGACTGCGGTGCACGTAAAGCCACATTACTGGACGATGACGAATTGAGAAAACAAACCGCAGAAGAGTGGTCGAAACAATTTGGTGTTGATATTCCATACGAGATTATCAATTGCACCGGCTGCCGTGAAGAGGGAGTGAAATTCACCCATTGCGATGAATGCCAGGTGCGTAATTGCGTAAAAAGTAAAGGATACAATACGTGTGGTGACTGTGCGGAACTGGAAAACTGTTCAATCGTAGGAGGCATCCACCAACATGCTCCGTTTGCGCTGGAAAACCTGAAGTCGCTAAAACAATGAAATCTGGGCACACGGAATACACTGAATAAACGGAATGACACTGAAAGATAAGCAGTCTATTCTGTGTATTCCGTGTGGTGAATTATTTTTTATTTTTCAACAACTCTTCCAGCTTGATAAGTTCGTCGCGGTATTGAGCAGCTTCAATGAACTCAAGTTTCTTGGCTGCATCGTGCATGGCTTTGCGGGTCTTCTCGATAGCTTTTTCAAGGGCAGGTCGGCTCATATACTGAACCACTGGGTCTGCAGCCACATTCACGGTTTCCGGTTCAACATAAGCCTTCATTGCTGCTTTTTCGGCAGCCTGTTTACCTAAAACTGAAGTGTGACCCTTGCGGATCGATTTTGGAGTGATGCCGTTTGCTTCGTTATATGCCAACTGTTTTTCGCGGCGACGGGCTGTTTCGTCAATGGTCTGACGCATACTGTCGGTGATTTTATCGGCATACATAATCACTCGACCATTCAGGTTACGAGCAGCGCGACCGGCAGTCTGTGTAAGTGAACGGTGCGACCGGAGGAAGCCTTCTTTGTCTGCATCCAAAATAGCCACCAAAGAAACCTCTGGTAAATCGAGCCCTTCACGAAGCAGATTTACACCAACAAGAACATCAAAGAGTCCGTTACGGAGATCTTCCATAATCTTCACCCGTTCCAGCGTATCAACATCGGAGTGGATATAGTTACAGCGGATACCCATTTTCATGAAATAGTCGGTCAGCTCTTCGGCCATACGCTTGGTGAGCGTGGTTACCAACACCCGTTCGTCTTTTTCGGTACGTTGGGCAATCTCTTCCATCAAGTCGTCTATCTGGTTCAGACTGGGCCGTAAGTCGATAATAGGATCGAGCAAGCCAGTAGGACGCACCACCTGTTCCACCACTACCCCATCCGACTGTTTTAATTCGTAGTCCGCCGGCGTGGCGCTTACGAATATCACTTGCGGTGTCAGCGTTTCAAATTCTTCAAATTTCAAAGGACGGTTATCCATCGCTGCCGGTAAACGAAATCCGTATTCTACAAGATTCTGTTTACGTGAAGCATCGCCTCCGTACATCGCGCGGATTTGTGGTACCGTAACATGACTTTCGTCAATTACCATCAAAAAATCTTTCGGAAAATAGTCGAGCAGACAGAAAGGCCGGCTACCCGGAGCACGCCCGTCAAAATAGCGCGAATAGTTTTCTACCCCCGAACAATAACCCAATTCGCGTATCATTTCAAGATCGTAAGTCACTCTCTCCTTGATTCTTTTGGCTTCATATGGTTTTCCTTCCGATTCGAAGAAAGCCACCTGCTTCATCATGTCGTCCTGAATCTCATTTATGGCACGATTGATGCGTTCTTTCGTTGTAACGAAGATATTGGCTGGATAAATCTGATATTGGTCGAATATCTCAATAGTATTACCGTTAAACGGATCTATGGTCTCTATTTCGTCAATTTCGTCACCCCAGAAAACAACTCTCAGAGCAACGTCTGAATATGCCAGAAATATATCAACCGTTTCTCCTTTTACCCGAAAATTACCACGATTGAAATCAATTTCGTTTCGCGAATACAAACTATCCACCAAAGAACGGAGAAACGCATTTCTGGCTATTGTTTGGCCTTTGTGAATGGGAATAGTATTGCTGTAAAAGTCTTCCGGATTTCCGATACCATACAGGCAGGATACGGAGGACACCACCAGCACATCTCTGCGTCCCGACAATAATGCCGAAGTCGCTGAAAGTCTGAGTTTTTCTATTTCATCGTTGATCGAAAGATCCTTTTCAATGTAGGTGTCGCTGGTCGGAAGATAAGCTTCTGGTTGATAGTAATCGTAGTAAGAAACGAAATACTCCACCGCATTATTAGGAAAGAAACTCTTGAACTCTCCGTAAAGCTGCGCAGCCAAAGTCTTATTGTGGCTCAAAACCAGTGTCGGACGATTCACCTCCTGCACCATATTGGCTATGGTAAAGGTTTTTCCGGAACCGGTCACGCCAAGCAATGTCTGAAACTTTGTTCCATTATTGAGCCCTTCGGCCAACTGACGAATTGCTTCAGGCTGATCGCCGGTAGGTTTGTATTCCGATATAATCTTGAAATCCACTGTATCTAATTATTAATTTATAATGATAAAGATCTGCCTTAATACAACACTTCTTTGCAAAAGCACTTATGGTGCTGTAAATCAAATTGATAGATAAAAAAAACGATTTATCGTTTTTTTCTGCGACTTATTTTTTCACGCAAAGACGCAGAGGCGCAAAGTACTCATCAATAATTGATCTACATATATTTATGACTTAAGACGCTACAAAGAAAAACCGAAAGTTTTTCTTTGTGACTTTGCGGCTTTGCGAGAGAAACATATTTTATAACGAACCATTGTTAGTATATATCCCGAAATACAGTCTGAAATTACTAATCAGAATAAGTTGTCCCATTGATTGAAAAGCTCTTCCATACCGGGAAGAACGATATTTGCACCGGCATCAATCAGGACGTCATCTTCCAGAATACCGGTGTTGATGGCAATAGTGAATATTCCGGCACCTTTGGCAGATTCCACTCCTAGGGGAGCATTCTCCACAACTACAGCCTCCCATGGTTTTACCCCCGCTTTTTGCAAGCCCATCAGGTAAGGTTCCGGATTGGGTTTTCCATATTTTACGTCGAAAGCCGTAACCATTTTGTCCTGACGAAAAATTCCAGGATAGTAAACTTCCAAATTATCGAGCAGACTTGCCTGTCCCGAACCGGTTACTAAAACAATATCCAAACCTTTTGCTTTGATCTTGTTCAGTAAATTGTCGGCAAACGGCATAGGTATGGTTTCGCTAAGATCTCTGAATTCTTCGCTTTTGTGCTGATAAATGGCATCCAGCTCTTCCTTGGTAGCATTACGTCCCAGTTCGCGTTGAAAAATGCCGTTAATAGTTCCCGATCCGGTTCGTCCCTCGTGCATATAAGCCTCATAATGCGTAAAAGGCATGCCAATGTTACGGATAGCTCTGACCCAGGCTTCGGCATGTGCCGGCATCGAATCGAAAAGAACGCCGTCCATGTCGAAAAATACTGCTTTTAATGAAAACTCGGGATATGAATGTTGTTGAACAAAATCGTTGACGGGTTGAAGTGTCATGCCTTAAAACTATTTAGTTGATTCTTAAATTAATACTCGTAGCACGGTTTTTCAGGTATGAATAAAGTTCTTAATTCAATTAGAAGTGGGCATTTCTCCATTTACATCTATCAGTCTTTTGATATTGAAATAGAAGCCTCTAACGCCCAATCTGTTTTTTGCTACAGTGATAAAATCACAATCACTGTAAACAAAGCGCTGGTCGACGGGAAACAATCCCAGCAGATAAATCAGTTCATATTCATCCGAAACCGAAATTACGTGCCATGCTGTCATCTGGGTTCTCCCATCTCCTGTTGAAAAAATAGCTGCGGCTATTTGCTTTGCTTTCAGTGTATAAAGATGAGCTAAATCGTTTCTGCCAGTCATATGATAAGCATAGGCCAATTGATTGAGCTTATAAAGATCGAATGGAAAAGCACTCAACGATTGTCTGGTGAGTCGAATAATGGTATCGCAGTCTGCGGTTGTCTTGCTTACCTTTCGGGCATACGAAAACAACAGCGAATCCTTTGTATTGTGATAATAAGGCTTGTATTCTTTTTGCAGCGTATATCCATAATACAGAGAACGTACCTGCTCCATCGTCATAGTTGTGTCATTTGCCAGAAAACGTTGCATCAGTTTCGGGTAATAGCAATCAAACTTTTCATCTACTATGATTCTTCTTAGCGAATTATAGTTGGGCGGCGTAGCAGGTTGTTTTTGTGCAACACATAAAGTAGTTACTGAAATAACAAGACACAATAATATATTTCTTAGCATGTTATGTACAATTTGTAAATTAAAATAACTCTATCAAAAAATACTTCACTAATGGAGATAATTACAATTTTATCGACGGGATAATTCTTCGTATTGCATGAATGCCCCAAACGACCAGAAAAGCCAGTCCAATGCGGGGAACCACGATCCAGAACATCGATACACCAATTGAAACGAATAGTAACGTATCTTCCAGCAATGAGTGATTGACGGCAATATGATAGTTGAGCATATTGGCATCCCGCTTGTTTACTATACCTTTTTCCACCTGTTCGATCACCACAGCCGATCCGTATGCTAGCCCGAGTGTCTGTGCAACAAACCACAGAAATGAGACTTCTCTTGAGAGCCCGAAAAATCTCATAATTGGCGCGAAGAAGCTTGAAATCTTATCGAGCCACTTAAATTCGTTGAGTAGGTTTTGTAGAATAAAGAGTCCGTAAAGAATTAATGAAACCTTAATAATCAACATTATGGAGCTCTTAGCCCACAAAAGCAGTACATCAGTAACAGATGAAAGGTGCGTTACCTGTTCTGTAGAATGTGATACGGCAAATCCTGTTGTTGGCAAAAGCCAGTTCAATAACACTGCAGCCGTAAAACTCATGCCAATACGCACTACCAGCATGTTCAGTACTGAAGAGCCCGTTCGTTTTTGTACCGCGGTTTCTATTATCAAACTATGCGAAATCAGGCACATTATAGCCAGAATTGTTATTTCTCGCATTCCCAATGTCATGGTTGCGATCACAGCCAAAACCGAATAGAGAGGCAAAAACAGGCTGGTAATAAAAACGATAGCAGAAGCACCTGGCAAGCCAATATGAATAAACACCGGAGACAGATACTGTGCCATCCAGTCCATTACTCCCCAGTATTGCAGAAAACTGACGAACAAAGCCACCGGCAGCATCAGTTTCAGCAACCAGACGATAGTGTGTGTGGCTTTCGGCAAGGCCAGACGAATACAGGAAACGACTCTTTGCATTATTGTTCCTTGTTCAGGGATTTCATTACCAACATGAAATCATGTTCAAAATTAGGCGTAAAAATACCTTTACCCAATGAGGCCGTTATTTCATCAATGGTCCAAAACCTACCTTCGTCCAGCTCATTGTAGTCGAGTTTGAACTTTCCGTCATAAACGGTTCGGAACGCATTTACCAATTCCTTTTCTACTGCCGACTGCCAAACATATCGTGCAACAACACTTGAAGTAAATCCTGTAACGCCCAATTCTTCAAAAGCTTCACGTTTTAGTGCCGTTTCCACTTCTTCTCCGTAATCCACGTGACCGCCGACAGCAGTATCCCATTTACCGGGTTGTGTATCCTTAGTCATGGCTCGTTTTTGAAGAAAGAGTTCGCCTTTACTGTTAAAAATATGGAGATGAACCACAGGGTGCAACCAAAACGTTCCCCCGTGACATTCTTTGCGGGTTGCTTTGCCGATTACGTTGCCCTGCTCATCTACCAACGGAAATATTTCGTCCATAATTGTTTGATCTGAATTAAATTGCCTGCTGAAAATCTTTCACAGAAAAACAGTGCAAAGGTACTATATTTTCAGGCATGAGAAGGTAAAAAAAACGAAACGGCAAGAATTGTATATTTAAGATTTTAGTAAGGGGTTTCCACCCCTATAACCCCGACTCCCTTTTTGCCTTGAAGCCAAAAGGAAGCAAAAAATTCAAGGCTATGCCCGCTTCGCTCAAAAAACCGGCGTTCGAAAGTGGTAATCACCCAAACTTGTTTTCTCCTTACGTCGCAAACTTCGAACAAGGGTGATTCTTACCACTTTCTCACTTGTTTTTTGGCTCACCGGTCAAGGCCGTTCCAAATCTGACGCAGTATCATTGCAAGCTCATAACCAGTTCTTTTCTATATATTCTTCAAACATACAAAAAACGGCTTATAGCGTTTCATTATCAAACTATAAGCCGTTGTCTTTTGTTTTGTATCTGGTCGTAAATCTTTTCATGATTTTTCAGATAGTTCTTTTTCCTGCATTGCTTTAATGGTCTCATCTATCAGGTAGTCAAGCTCCCACCCGAGCATTTCAGCTCCATGCTGAATGACATCACGCGAACATCCGGCAGCAAATTTTTTGTCTTTGAATTTCTTTTTCAACGAAGAAACTGTCATATCCAGTGTGCTTTTGCTTGGCCGCATAAGTATTGCCGCACCAATCAGGCCGGTCAGCTCGTCTACCGCATATAGCACTTTTTCCATTTCATGTTCCGGCTGTACATTTACTCTATGGCCATAACCATGAGAAACCACCGCTCGTTCAATCTCCGGATCAATATTCTCGGCTTCCATAATTTCCTGAACTTTAATGCAGTGTTCATCCGGAAATTGTTCAAAATCCAGATCGTGCAACAAGCCAACCAATCCCCAAAACTCCTGTTCTTGCGTATAACCTAAAGTTCGGGCGAAATAGCGCATGGTAGCTTCTACCGTTTCCGCATGCTGAATATGAAACTCCTCACAGTTGTATTGTTTTAAAAGTTCAAATGTACGGTTTCTGGATACTAACGGACTGATTCGTGCCGCATTATCCTCCGGTAAATGTTCAATTCTCATTGTAATTAAAATTATTTGTAAACCGTTCCTGCTCTCGAAATTGCATATGCAGCAAAATAACCTCTGGGATAGTTTGCTGCATTTTTCGGGGAAGTCTGTATAACATTCGTTCTGATATTGGCAGGCTGGCCTCCAAACAATGGATTATGCCCCCGGAATTCGGCTTTTACTTCACCGATAAAACTATAATAATCCTTTGTTATACCGCATATTTCAAGCATCACCCGATCTCCGGAATGAATTTTTTCCGCTTTATTTTCTGTATGAATATACAACATGGTTCTACCACAAACCTCCGTACCATCAAATAAAGCATCGCTAACCAATCCCCATTCCGTAATTGTATCTGAAATACAGATATTATTTTTATAGGCTTTCGTCAGGTAATAGTTTGACACCCCTGATGGGTCTTTCATCCAAGCATTTACAGCCCACACGTTTTCATAAAACAGTTCTTGCTTTTCCACTTGTATCATTTTAAGCGGAGGAACTGCATTGAGCGTACTTGAGGCCGTATATGTCTCAGGTATTCCATCTCCATTTACGTCTATATCAGTTATGGTTAAAGTATAAGTACGCCCAACCACACCAAAGTAATTCGATGGTGTTTTGTATGCTCCCTTTTCTTGCTCATCTTCAAACAAGGCTATTGATTTTATGCCATCGCTGAGAGTGACGGAAGCACCAGAAACCACGTTTGCTGGTTGGTCGCAAAAATAATTTCCGGTCTTCTTCAGATGTACCACATGTTCTGCAGTGTCTGTGCTAATAGCTCCGTCTACAACCAGTTCTGAAGGGATAGAATCAAGCTTTACATCTATATCTGTTGTACAGGACGCAAATAATATTGTCACAAATATTGTAATGAAGAATAACTTGAATTTCATGGTGTTAAAATTTAAAGTTATACGTAATAGATGGCACAACCGAAAACAGATAAGTCATTTCTGCTTTTGTTTTATACGGATTGTTTTGTTCCTGTACAAAATTGATAGCCCATGCGTTTTTATGTCCATAGACATTGTACAAAGAAAAATTCCATTCACTCTTCCATTTGCGGTTTTTGATACCGCGGGGCACCCACGTAAGAGAAACGTCCAACCTGTGATAGTCGGGCATACGATAAGCATTGCGTTTTGAATAAACAGGCAGAATTACACCGTCTATTTCCATTCTTCCCACAGGATACGTAATGGGCAGTCCGGTTGCATAAACAAATGTTGTTCCAAAATAAAGACTTCTATTCAACTCATAATTTCCAGCTAAATAAATCGTATTAGGCCTATCATATGGCGATCTGTATGGTTGATTATCATTTATTCCGTTAATTGTAGATTGAGCATGAGAATAGGTATAACTAACCCATCCTGTAAGTTTTCCCTGAGTCTTTTGCAACTGAAATTCAGCTCCATAAGCATAAGAACTACCAAAACGCAATTCTCCTTCTAGTTCACGATTCATAATCAACCGTGCGTGATCCTTGAAATCAATGGTATTAGACATCCTCTTATAAAACAACTCGACCGATGTTTCAATTGTATTGGTGAACAAGCTACGAAAATAACCGATTGCAAACTGATTACATCCTTGCGGTTGAATGTTTTTACCGGCTGTAAACCAAAGGTCAAGCGGTGTTCCGGCCGTGGAATTGGATGCCATTTGTAAATATTGATTAGTGCGGGCATAACTGGCTTTTAAAGACGAATGTTCATCAATAAGATAGTTGATGCCTAAACGAGGAGAAACCCGAAAAAAAGCCTTTATTATTTGTCCCGGCTTATAAACGGTTGAGTCCACCACATTATAATTTTGGTCATAATTGTAGACTGTTCCCTTGCCAATATCAGCAAAACAGGTAGAACGCAAACCAGCTTTTACGAATAAGCGGTCCGACAATTTATACTCATCTGTTATGTACAATGCGTTTTCTATAGCATAAACACTTGGCAATACAAAATCACTTGCTCCCGGTGCTTTATCTTCTGTGACAATTTTGCCCGGGTGAAGAATGTGATAAATACCGGTATAACCAAATTTCAGGGTATGGCGAGGATTACTAACATACGTAAAATCGCTTCTGAAATTAAAGTCCCGCATGGCATATTGCCAGTCAAAATTATTATCTGTGCTATATTTTGATTGCAGATTGTATTTAAAACGACTATAATTCAAAGAAATATTACAGAAGAACTTTTGAGAAAACAGGTGATTCCATCGAGCTGTAACAGCCGCATTTCCAAAACTGAACCCAACGTTACTGTTATTAAAAAAGTCGCTACCCAGATAGGCCGAAACAAAAACGCGGTTATTTTTATCAAACTTATGATTTATCTTAGCATTTAAATCATAGAAATACAATTCATTATCTTTTATATCGGCATTATGAGACAACTTTAGAAACATATCAGCATACGTACGCCTTCCCGATACAATAAAAGTGGTTTTATCTGAATCCAAAGGACCTTCCAATGTCAGCCTGCTGGATATTAATCCAATACCACCACTGCCAGAGATCTTTTTCGAATTGCCATCTTTTGTTTGGACTTCCAACAAAGAAGACAAGCGCCCTCCGTATGCCGCCGGTATGTCTCCTTTGTAAAGGGTCATATTCCGGATTGCATCGTTATTAAAAACTGAAAAGAAACCCATCATGTGAGAAGCATGAAAAATAGGTGCATCATCTAACAGTATCAGATTCTGGTCAATGCCTCCTCCACGAACACTGAAACTTGATGATCCCTCGCCTGCCGATACGACACCGGGCAATAACTGAACTACCTTTAGCAAGTCAACTTCACCCATAAGAGCCGGCATTTTACGCATTGTATTAATAGATACCTGCTGTTTGCTCATGGTATTGGACGCTATCAGATCCGTTTTTGGGGAAGAAACCACCACTTCTTTCATCTCTTTAGGGGTCATCTGCATTTCCAGATCCAGATTTTTCGACTTTGTCAAATCTAAGTGTAAAATCTGCGTTTGATAGCCCAGATATGAGACTTCAATGGTATATTGACCTTTGGGTATGGTGATAGAATAGAAGCCGGACTGATTTGTCGGAGCTCCTGCTCTCAGTTCGCGAATGCTTACGGTTACGCCCATCAAAGCTTCTCCATTTGCATGGTCTTTGATGATCCCACTCAGACTGATTTTATCTGTCACCGGTACAATGGCAGATAAAGCGGAAACATAAATTAAAAAGGTTATTATGAGTAAAAATCGAAATATCATACACAACAAAATCTGCTTAAGAGTTACAACTTATCACATGTACTTAAACACGTTAGAAAATCAAGCATTTAACCCTTTAGATTTTGTTAGTACGGTATTAATAATGTAGAAAGACAAATAATTGCTGGCGTTCCAGTGAAAAGAGAGATCAAAGATAATGCAAAATCTAGCATTTACACACCTTTTAGGATGCTTTTTATCACTATTAGACGGTTTGGTAAAATCCAAGACTAAATAAAACAACCAAAAAAGCTGCAAGAATTTTGCCGTTTTTCTGGTTGTTTTAAAATGATGACGCATCGCGTTATTAGCAATACGGTCCTTCAAAAACGTACAATTTTAGGTTTAACCAAATTCTCGAAATCTTTGTACGACAGTCTGATGAGTTCGGTAAGAGTTCCTGCATTAAAAGCAATTTCCTTGTCTTCGGTCAGGGCTGTCGATACATAAACATCCATTCCGTAAAGGTTTCCGAACGGAGGCATAGCACCCAGTTCGCAGCCCGGGAACTTATCCAGAAATTCACGTTCGTTACAAACAGATACCGTTTCAGCTCCGATGGCTTCTTTCAGCATGTCGGGATGAACCCGTCCCGAAGCCGGAAGCACAGCCAAAGCCATTTTCCCGTTTACCCGTATCACAACCGTTTTTGCCAGTTCCTGTCCATGGATATGTGCAGAATGGGCAATTTCATTGGCCGTGTAAGCTTTCGAATGGCGAATGGAGACAAATTTGATGTTATTGGCGTTGAGAAACTCAACTAACTTGGCAACTGGCATAATAATCTGATTTAGAATATAGAAAATATACCAATGTAAGGCCGGAGAGGCCCGGTGAGAGGTGTCAGCAGGTGACATGGAACAAGCCGATGGCAGCTTCTTCAATAGAGTTCCAGGTTTCAATCGCCTGGGGAGTGGGCATCAACAGCACATGACATCCATGCTGTTTGAAATATTCATTTGCCTGTTTTGAGAGTTCGACGTATCCGGTTTGTCCGGTACCGACTATCAGCAATGCAGCTCCGGCAGCATACACATCCTGTGCTTCATCCAAAGAAATGATGTGAGACGTGCCATATTGTGCGCTAGACAAACGTTTGTTGCGATTTCTTACCATTCCGTCCAAGCCGATCACGACGTCGTGTGTATAGGTTTTTCCTTCAATGATAATCTCGCCGAAACGGGTGCTATCGATAGTGGGTTGCATTGGCTGAATGTCTGATTAATTACTCTGTAAAGGTAGGCTTTTCGGAAGGAAGTTGTACTGCGGGGCAATAGAAAATGAAGGTGTGATTCACGCTATCTAAAAATCTACTGACGATCTACGATGTCACGACCCCAAACCCCTGAAGGGGCTTTAATCTGCCAACTGGACTTGTTTCTTGTTCAAATGCTTCTGCTTGCACTGCTCCAAAGTCCCCTTCTGGGGATTTAGGGGTAAAACTCATCGCAATTTACTTTGTAATTAACCGCAAGAAATAAAAGCGAGCTGGCAACGTATCCTTTGAAAAATTTGCAGAGAACCAACATCATCCTATACTCTATCATGTTTTACTTTATTCATTTATAAATTTCAAAGTATGGAACAATGGATCCATATTAGCTGAAAAGTTTGCTTTTGTATTTGACAAATAGAAATAATAGGCATCTGCCACATTATCTTTGTGAATGGCAATAATCATGCAATATTTATAACCTTTTCCAAAACCTGAATTGAGCTCCAGAAAAGAGGTTGCCCCCCAATCGGCATTAAATTCCATTTTTACCGATTTTTTATCAAATGCTTGACATTGATACTCCTTTCCTCCTGTAATATTCAGAATAATAGTCTCCAGTACCGTTCCGTATGATGTATTTCGAAACGAACGCTGGCCTTCTATCTCTTTTCGAATTGTATCGTTGGCATAGCTTTTATATAAAATAGGCCGAATTGCATACCTGAGTTCAAAATCGCGATCCGGATATTTGATAGCATAATCATATTCCATGTTATCATTCGGTATCACCTTTGTTTCTATAAAACCATCGGGTATGGTAATGTTCATTCCATAGTCTTTCAGCATTGCTCTAAATTCGGTTAAACTTTGTGCAGATCCATTTAGATATCCATAAAATAAGAATATCATAACTAAAAAGGGGTGAATGTTTTTCATCGGTTATTCTATTTTTGGTATTAGATTATTATATGTTTTTCCGCCCCAAATCTACAACTTTCTCTCCATAAAACACGTTTTTAGTTAATTTATTCTCTTAATGCTAAATCAAACACTGTTCTTTATCATTTTACTGACACAGCTTATTGAACAGATCCAATAAACCCACAAATAATGACATTCGACTGCCTGATAAATCATTTTTATTGCTCAACAAATGAGTTTGATCGTCCAACAAATCATTTTGTTTAGGCAACAGATGCTTTCGATCTCTCAACAAATGGTTTTGTTTTGAAATTAAATGAGTTTGATCGCTAAATAAATGACTTTGTTTTAAAATTAAATCGTTTTTATTGACCATTAATTGACTTTGTTTTAAAAAGAAACGGAGTAATACGGCCTTTTTCGGGCTATATTACTCCGTCGATATGTTTGGATGCGCTGTTTACAGGCGTTGCGATACCTGGCGCACCATTTGTGGCTTCCAGCTGCTGAAGTCGCCGGCAATGATATGTTTGCGCGCTTCGCCTGCCAGCCAAAGATAGAAGGCCAGGTTGTGAATCGAGGCTATCTGCATGGCCAGAAACTCCTGGCTGTGGAACAGATGACGCAGGTATGCCTTGGAATAGAACGAGTCGACATAAGAAGTGCCCGCGGGATCGATGGGCGAAAAGTCGTCTTTCCACTTCTCGTTCTTCATGTTCATTATACCCTGACTGGTAAACAACATTCCGTTGCGGCCATTGCGGGTGGGCATCACGCAATCGAACATATCGACTCCCCGCTCAATTCCCTCCAAAATGTTGGCGGGCGTACCCACTCCCATCAGGTAGCGCGGACGGTCTTTGGGCAGAATTTCGTTCACCACCTCTATCATCTCGTACATTTTGTCGGTCGGTTCGCCCACGGCAAGGCCGCCAATGGCATTCCCTTCACGGTTTTGCGAGGCGATAAACTCGGCCGACTGCTTCCGCAGGTCAGGATAAACACAGCCCTGAACAATAGGAAAATAGGTTTGCGAATATCCGTACTTCGGTTCTGTTTCGTCGAAATGCGCAAGGCCGCGTGCCAGCCAGCGATGGGTGAGTTCCATCGATTGTTTGGCATAATCGTAATCGGCCGTTCCGGGCGTGCATTCGTCGAAGGCCATAATGATATCGGCCCCGATAGTACGCTGAATGTCCACCACATTTTCGGGAGTGAAAAGGTGTTTCGATCCGTCGATATGCGAACGGAAGTGTGCGCCATCCTCTTTCAGCTTGCGATTGTCGCTAAGCGAAAATACCTGATAACCTCCACTGTCGGTGAGTATAGGTCGATCCCATCCGTTGAACTTGTGCAGTCCGCCGGCCTTCTCTATAATGTTCAAACCCGGACGCAGATAAAGATGGTAGGTGTTCCCCAGAATAATCTGCGCTTTAATATCCTCCTTCAGTTCGCGCTGATGCACCGCTTTCACCGAACCTGCCGTGCCCACCGGCATAAAAATAGGCGTTTCAATAGTTCCGTGATCGGTGGTTATTACTCCTGCACGTGCATTTGACTTCGAATCGGTATGTTGTAATTCAAAATTCATAAGAATATGTTATTCCAAAATTTATTTGTTCCGAGATTCCATAACGGAACACTTTTCTGCTTTTCTTTAATATTGATTTTTACTTCTTTGGTTATCAGCCCCTCCCAACCTCCCCTAAAGGGGAGGAATAAGACTGTGAAATGAGTTAATTGTGCTCATTTTGCATGGTTAGAGCCCCATTTAGGGGGTTGGGGGTAAATCAAAGCATGCTTACAATTTTTATCCGCTATATTGAGTACTGTTTACTGCGCACTGTGTACTAACTCGCAGTCCAGACTCATCATTCCATGATCTTCTTCGGGGTGAAATCCTTTCAGCACCACTTCTTCAATGGTGTTGATCTTCGATTTGTCATAGGGAGCCGACACACGCACGTAGTTATCCGTAAAACCGTGCATCCATTCGCCTTTCCGAGCTGATTCCCAAAGCACCTTCGCGCTCTTCCCTATCTGACTTTCGTAGAATGCCCTTGTTTTCCGTTCCGACAGCTCGTGCAGCCGTTCGCTGCGCTGCTTGCGCACGTTTATTGGCACGGTGTAGTCTATTTCCAGTGCTTTGGTACCGGGACGTTCCGAATAGGTGAAAACATGCAGTTGCGAGATGGGCAGACTTTCGATAAAACGATAGGCATCTTCGAAATGTTCGTCCGTTTCGCCCCGCACGCCTACAATTACATCCACGCCGATAAACGCATCAGGCATTACGCGCTTGATTTCCGTAATGCGTTCGGCAAAGAGTTCGCGTTTGTAGCGGCGACGCATCAAACCGAGTATCTCATTGTTGCCCGACTGCAAAGGAATATGATAGTGAGGCACAAAGTGTGATGATTTTGCTGCGAAGTCGATAATTTCGTTCGTGATCAGATTTGGTTCGATACTACTAATACGGTATCGTTCAACACCTTTTACATTGTCAAGCGCTTGTACCAGTTCAAAGAAGGTTTCTCCGGTCGATTTACCGAAATCACCAATATTGATGCCCGACAAAACGATCTCTTTTGCCCCTTCGGCGACTGCCTGTTCGGCAATCTTTACCGTGTCGGCAATGGTTCCGTTGCGGCTCTTGCCCCGAGCAAAGGGAATGGTGCAATAACTGCACCGATAGTCACATCCGTCCTGCACTTTGAGGAAAAAGCGGGTACGGTCGTCGTGCGAAACCGAAGGATGAAACGCTTTCACGTCGTCGATAGCGGTAGAGTGTACCTCTCCCCGACCCTTTTTATGCAAATCCTCGATAAAGTTGAGCACGTCGAACTTTTCGTTGGCTCCGAGCACCAGATCCACGCCCTCTATTCCGGCAATCTCTTCGGGTTTTAACTGAGCATAGCAGCCCGTCACCACCACAAAAGCATCAGGATGGTTGCGTACCATCTTGTGGATGGCCTGACGGCATTTTTTGTCGGCAATATCGGTCACCGAGCAGGTATTAATTACGCAGATGTCGGCCTGTTCTCCGGCGCGCACCTTGCGAAACCCCGCATCGGACAATGTTTTGCCAATGGCGGAGGTTTCCGAAAAATTGAGGCGGCATCCCAACGTGAGGTACGCCGCTTTTTTATCTGTAAATTGTGAAGTATCGATCATAAATTAGTGGTTAGTGGTAAGGGATAAGTGGTAAGTGTATTTGTTGCATTCTCCAACATCCAAATATTATTCTACAAGATTATATTATTCCTCATTGACAACAATCCATTGATTATCATCCTGCCGCAATACAATCCTTTTAATTTTATCGCTTCGTTTATTTGTTTCTTTTCTTCCATATTGTACGATTGCATACCTTTTATTTGCTGAAAACACAGGAATCCAGAAATAAAATGAATCAGCCTGAGTATATTTTTGATACGTTATTGCTTTGAGTGCTATTAGTGTATTTGTATTACGGAAATCCTCAAATTGCCGGATTATAGACAGAGAATCCTGTTTGGCATCATTGTTGGATTTGAATCTATCTAGTATTTCGCTAACCGAAAAACACAAAGGAGCCGGAGGTTGAAGTCGATTTGTATCAACAGGAAAGCAGCCTACCAATTGTTTTTTGATTAAACAGGAACTGATGGAATCGTGTTGGGAAACAGCATTTATGACCGGAGTATACAAAGATGCGTAAGACCCCAATTGTTCCTTCTGCTGACGAACAGTATTTGTACAAGATGTACCTATTACCCATGTCGACAGTAAAATCACAAACAATCTGATTTTCCACATAGACTTATCTTCTATCAAAATACATTCTGCAAATTCCTTTCGTTCAGCATATTCTTTCCTTCGGCGGTGTAGAGGGAATCGATGGTTTCGGCATAAACTTCTTCCACTTTTCCGCGCACTACCTTCATAGTGCTGTTTACCATGTGATTTTGTTCGGTAAACGGTTCGGGCAATACGGCAATTGTTGTAGGTAGCCATCGCTCAGGAAACATTCCGGCATGTACGCCTCCGGCTCTGAACTTGTTTATTTCGTTTATAAGCAGTTGCACAGCCTCTTTTCGACCTTCGGGTGAGTCGGATGCATGTTTGATATGGCGTTTGAGAGCCTCTTTATTAGGCACAATTAATGCCGTGGTATAGGCATCCTGATTATTGTGTAACACTACCTGATCGATATGGTGTGTCATCGAGACCAAGGCCTCTTCGATACCCTCGGGACTGTATTTTTCGCCGTCGCTACCGATCAGCAGACTCTTGAAACGCCCCAACACATAGAGATAGCCGTCGCTGCTCATATATCCCATATCGCCGGTGTAAAGCCAGCCCTCTTTTACCGTGTCGGCTGTCGATACGGGATTCTTCCAGTAGCCGGCCATCACGTTTTCTCCACGGATAACGATCTCGCCTTTCTCTCCGGCAGGTAATTCTTTGCCATCGCTATCAAGAATTTTGATGTCAAGTGGTTGTACTAACACTCCCGACGATCCGAATTTATGGCTGACCGGAACATTGGAAGAGATAATCGGTGTCGCTTCCGATAGTCCATATCCTTGAAACATCGGTATGCCGATAGCATAGTAGAATTGCTGTAAATCTTTGTCGAGCAACGCACCGCCACCAACAAAAAACTGCAAATTGCCGCCAAAACTCTCTCGTAACTTTGAAAAAAGAATATTATCGAACCAGGTAACCAATGGTTTGAGCATACATCTCCACCCTGCCCCTTTGTTCCATCCGTCCTGATTGTAGATATAAGCTACTTTCAGTGCGATGTGAAACAGTCGGTTGAGCGCTTTACCCTGCGCACGCACACCATTCTCGATATTTTTACGGAAATTCTTGGCCAATGCCGGAACACTCAGGATCATGTGCGGCTTTATCTCCTTAATGTTGACCGGAATATTGCGCAATGTCTCCAGCGGTGATTTACCCACCTGCACGGTTGCCACTCCTGCACCACATTTCATAAAAATGTAAAAGCCGGCCACATGTGCGAAGCAGTGATCGAGCGGCAGGATGACCAGCGTGCGCCATGTTTCCGGTATAATCAACAGGGTCAACGCCTGTTCGATATTGGCAGTATAATTGCGATGCGTCAGCATCACACCCTTGGGTTCGGCAGTTGTACCGGAGGTATAAGTAATGGTTGCCAAGTCATCATTTTTCAACGATTTGGCTATTGATAGAAATTCCTCTTCCGAATGATCTTTCAGGTATTGATCGCCGGCCTGTAATACATCGTCAATGAATAGCTCTTTTGCGGCATATTCTTCCTGTCGATCAAATACAATCACTTTTTGCACAGCAGGTAACTGATCGAGAATAGTGCGTATCTTGGGCAACTGATTGCCTGAAACCATAATATACTTTACATCGGCATGTTGCAGACGAAACAACAGATCGTTGCTCTCTTCCAGTTTGATAGAAAGCGGCACATTGATAGCCCCGGCGTAAAACATGGCCAATTCGCCCATAATCCACCAGTTGCGGCCTTCGGACAACAATGCCATCGCGTCGCCTTTGCGTACTCCGATGGCTTGTAAACCAGCTCCCAGGCGGTAAACCAGCTCACGGGTCTGCTTGTATGTAGTTTCCTGAAACTTATCAGTGATTTTTTCGAATAAAAAGGGACGCTCGGCATATTTCTTAACCGATTCCTCGAAAAGATTGATTAACGTTTTCTCCATGTACGGTTGATTCGTGTAATTTTAGTTTTGCGGCAGAGAAATAACTGGTATTTCAGCAGGTACAGATGGTTTCTTATCGGCATACTTCAACATTTCGGGATGCTCTGCGAGATATTTCTTCACGATAATGTAGCCGTTCATATAAATATCTTTGTAACGCCCATAACTAAAAGAGCTTATCTTTTTACTGTGCGGAATATTAATCAAAAAGTCGCACATATCGGCACCCTGTTTTGAATTATGGGCAAGCATCACCTTCACTGTCTTATTTAATACACTGATAGGACCTGTCAACTTCATATCGTGATCGTATGTATCTACATTTATGCCGATTACAACATCACAAAGAGGACGGATAGGTTGTGTAGGAATATTGTTTAACGCCCCTCCATCCACATAACTAACAGAATCAATCATAATCGCATCAAACACGCCCGGAATAGAAGCCGAAGCCACCACATATTCACTCAACCGTTTTCCGTGCCCAAAATAGGCCGCCTGACCGTTAGTAAGATCAGTTGCACAACAGAAAAACCGTTTGGGCAGGCTATCAAAATCATCACTCGGAATATATTTCTTCAATACGGTTCGCAAGGCATTGTGAGTCGACAGACCAGTAGCATCGCTGTGTGGCAATACTTTAATAAGTTTGCTCTTTTTGTACATTTTTTCGTTCTGCGTCATTATCAGAATCTGGTGCGGCGAGTATCCTGCCGCATAAAAAGAGCCAACAACAGCACCCATGCTGGTTCCGGAAACAAACTGCGGATGAAATCCGGCTTCCTCAAGTGCCTGCAATGCCCCGATATGAGCAAAGCCAAGCGCTCCACCACCACTCAGCGTTACGCCAAGACGCATTTGTTGTGCAAACGAGGCCACAACAAAGCTTGATAGTAAAATAAAAAGATAAAATTTCTTCATCTTCAGACGTTTAATTTGTGATATGGAATACAAAACAACGTGAGTTTCGTGGTTTTTAGGGTCGGTTCAAATAGCTGAGTACATACTTCAATTCTCCGTACGATAACGCCCCCTGAAGCGCTTCATAAGCCGGTGTGAGCCCCACGGTTTCTGCCGATTTGAAGTAATCCAACGCTTTCCGAAGCTTGTCATCCGGCAGCAACACCGCAATATCGATCTTTTCTTCTTTCACAAAGCGTGCCAAGTGTCCTTCAATGGTAGTAAGTGTCAATCCCCGCTCTTTGGCAATAGCTGCGGCATTCAAGCCGCTGGTAAATAGATTATATGTAACATCGAAGGTGCTGACTTTTCCTTCCGGCTCTTTTTCGTCGGTCTCCACCACAATGGCAAGCCCCTTTTCCTGCATGTACCCGGTAATAATATCAATCAATTCGTCGCCATATTCACGGATTCGTTTTGCACCAAAACCTTTTATCGACTTGAGCAACTTCTTATTTGTCGGAAGTTTGGCAATCAATTCGTCCATCGACTTCTGCCGCAATACATCGTAAGGCTGCACGTTTTGTTGGTCGGCAGTAGCATTACGCCAGGCTCGCAACTTCAGTAACAGATCGGGATGAGCCGAAGATTTCAATGAGGCCGGTTTATACTTTTCAGTTTCAGGCTTATCTCCTTTCAGGATAGCTTTGGCTCTTGCCGAAAGATATTCGCTCAGTCGAAAACCATCAGCACAACTCTTCAGTGCCTGTTTTTTGCCAACGATTTGTTCTTTCAGTTTATCCAATGCATCAGAAATACTCTTTCGAATCGCTTTGTTGTCCGTCTCAAACTCCAACGCATCCACGTCGGCCATACAACGATCGATTTTCTCCCCGAAAAAGAAAGTTGCTTTTCTGATTCGCTCCTGCAACAGGGGATTATTTTCCACATCTCCGTTCTGTGCAATCAATTCGTTGATCTGAGAATGAAATTTTATGCCAATTTCAACAATCTCCTGATTAACAAATTCTTTTGTGTTGCGAATAGTCACATGAATGTTTCCACTTACAACCTGTTCGTTTTCTCGCAAACGGTATATCAGGTTGATAATCTCTTTTTGCAACGGAGTAAAGTCGAACAGATCGATTAATAACTCCTGCATGTAATATTGCTGCGCCGTCCGCAATGATTCCTGCGATGGAGCATTCGCTTTTTGCTGACGGGTAAATTGTTCTATTTCCGAATTGCTTACCAAACTATTCTGGTGCACCGGTGTGCTGAGCACCAATCCATCCAGCGAACGACAACGGCTCAGAGCAACATACACCTGTCCGTGAGCAAAAGCAGCCCGTGCGTCTATCACTACTTTATCGAAAGTCAGACCCTGGCTTTTGTGAATGGTAATGGCCCAGGCCAGTTTGAGCGGATATTGCTCAAAAGTGCCGATCACTGTCTCAACAATCTCTTGCGTTGCATCGTCGATGGTGTACTGCATGTTGTTCCACTCCATCGGATGCACAGCAATAATGCGCTCTTCTCCTTCGCTCTGCACATAAATCGTTTCATCGTCGATGGAGGTTATTACCCCGATTTTTCCATTAAAATAGGCTTTTTCGGGCGACGAATCGTTTTTGAGGAACATTACACGGGCTCCCGGCTTCAGTTCCAGCTCGAAATCGGTTGGATACGAACTTTCGGGAAAATCACCGGTGACCTTTGCTTTGAAGAACCACGAGGCATTTTTCAGCTCCTTCAGGCGTTGATCGTTGATGCGCTGTGCCTGATGGTTATGCGTGGTCAGCATTATATAGTCGTCGGCCTGAAAGCCCGGAATCGTACGCTGACGCAACAAATCGATCACTTCCGGCGACAGTTGATTGTCTCGTACGGCATTGAGCAGTCCGATAAATTTTGCCTCGCTTTGACGGTAGATATGTTGTAGTTCTATAGTGACAAAACGGGTTTTACTTAAAGCTCTGCTTCCGTAAAAGAAATTGGTATCGTAATAGCGCTTCAGCACTTCCGAATCGGCATCGGTCACCACGGGAGGCAATTGTTGCAGGTCGCCGATCATCAGCAGCTGAACACCACCAAAGGGCTTGTTCTTGTTTTTATAGCGGCGCAACACTTCGTCGATAGCATCGAGAATGTCGGCCCGAACCATACTGATCTCGTCGATCACCAACAGATCCAGGCTCCGCAAAATATCAATTTTGATGTGTGAGAAACGGTATTGACGCTCGCTTTCGTTCTCTACCCTCGCCTCTTTCGGAATAAACGGCGTAAAGGGCAACGAAAAAAAGGAGTGGATAGTAACACCTTCGGCATTAATGGCAGCAACACCCGTCGGGGCCACCACAATCATGCGTTTCGGAGAAATCTCGCGCAACCGTTTCAAGAAAGTGGTCTTGCCCGTTCCTGCCTTCCCGGTCAGAAACAGGTGCTGATCGGTGCATTGAATGTATTGCAATGCCAAATCTGCCTGTTCATTGTTTTGAAACGTAGTCAAATTTTTTGTAGTTCTAATTCTCTTTGAGATTTTACAACCGTAGCTATCTTTATTCTTTGCTATTTACTCCTTGTTCTACATTCAGCACCCTATTTTTGGGTACTGTTGCAACAAACTCTTTGAGATAGAACGGTTCGAAGTAAGCAACATCCACAAATTCCCCGGCAGCAAACGCTTTCTCTGCCAACGGAATCATATTGGAGGCTTTGGGTTGGATGTCGTCTATAAATTCGGCATTAGGGTGCGTAATGCTGCTACGGCATTTATCGGCTCCGTTTCCAAAGAAGAGCACTTTATGACTGGCCAAAATATCGAGATAGGAATTTTCGTCCACAATATCGGCTGCAATTTCGCGAAACAGATGGAGATCTTTGTCATAAAAAGCCGAGAATACCTCCATGCGACGCGCATCGATCATCGGACAGAAAAGCGTATTTTCGTCTACCGGTGTTTCGGTAGCAACCGTCGAAGCAAGCAACTGAAGCGTATTTACTGCAATAAGAGGAACATTCCAGCCATAGCAAAGTCCTTTGGCGGTAGAAACGCCGATGCGCAGGCCTGTGTACGAACCAGGACCGCAACTAACAGCAACTGCATCGGGATGCGCCTTGGTTTCCTGAAGTATTTCCTGCACAAAAACACCGAGTAAGGAAGCATGTGACGGGCCGGTAAGAGAAATTCGTTCCGAAACAACCTTACCGTTCTCCGATAAAACCACGGAACAAACAGTAGTGGATGTTTCGATATGAAGTATTGATGACATAATTAAGTATTTAGATGCAAAAGCGCCATAATATTACAGCGCTAATTTGTGGCACAAAAGTACGATTTTTAACTCAAAAAAGCGTACATTTGCGCTCTAATTTTAGAATCAACATTATGCTCCAATCCATGACCGGATATGGCAAAGCCACCGGCACCTACAACGACAAACAAATCAGAATCGAAATTAAATCTCTGAATAGTAAACAAATGGATATTTCGACACGGATGCCCGGGCAATACCGTGAAAAAGATCTCGATTTACGTCGCATGGTGACACAACAACTCGAACGGGGAAAAGTAGACCTGAGCATCAATGTTTCCACGACCAACGTGGTTGCTTCTACTCAAATCAACGGAGCTATTCTGAAAGATTACTACAACCAGATAAAACAACTCTCCGACTCGGAAAATATTCCATTACCTGCCGATTGGTTTTCCACGCTGCTTCGTTTACCCGAAGTACTGAAAAACGAAGATCAACAACTCGAAGAAAACGAATGGTTGGAAGTGGCAAAAATAACGCAGGAAGCAATTGACCAGCTGGTAAAATTCCGTGTACAGGAAGGCGATTCGCTTGCAAAGGTATTCACCACAAAAGTGGATAACATTGAGAGATTACTGGGTACTGTCGGCCAATATGAATCCGAACGCATCGAACGCATCAAAACACGCCTGCGCGATGGTCTGCAAAACGTGAGCGAAAACTACAATGCCGATCGTTTTGAGCAGGAACTGATTTTCTACATCGAGAAACTGGATGTGAACGAAGAAAAATCTCGCTTGCAAAACCACTTGAATTATTTCCGCGAAACAATGAAAAAAGAGCATAATCCCGGCAAAAAACTTGGTTTTATCGCTCAGGAAATGGGTCGCGAAATCAATACGCTCGGTTCAAAAGCCAACCATGCCGAACTGCAAAAAATCGTCGTTTTGATGAAAGACGAACTGGAACAGATCAAAGAGCAGGTACTGAACGTACTTTAACAGGCTGTCATTTTGGAACTTTGAACTTGAAACTTGAAATTAACGTATGTCCGGTAAAGTAATTATTTTTTCAGCTCCGTCCGGTTCGGGAAAGAGCACACTGATACAACATCTTCTTCAACAGAATTTTAACCTGAGTTTTTCAATTTCAGCAACCAGTCGGGCTCCTCGTGGAGAGGAAAAAGACGGCGTGGAATACTTCTTTCTGACTCCTGAAATATTTCGTCAGAAGATTGCTAATGACGAATTTATTGAATTTGAGGAGGTTTACCCCGATAAGTTCTATGGGACTTTGAAAAGCGAAGTGGAACGCTGCCTGGCAGAAGGAAAAAACCTCATTTTCGATGTGGACGTAGTGGGCGGAGTAAATATCAAAAAATATTTCGGTGACAGAGCGTTGGCTGTGTTTGTTCAACCTCCATCGGTGGAAGAACTTCGTAAACGACTGCACGGACGTGGAACGGATGCTCCCGAAGTGATCGAACAGCGCATCAATAAAGCGGAATGGGAACTTGAGTTTGCTCCGAAATTTGACGTTGTGATTATCAACGATCAACTGGAAGACGCGATTGCTAAAACAGAAGAAACTATCGGAAAATTTTTGTCAGCTTAAGATCATTCAAAGTTGAATGTCAACACAAATGCTTTTGAAGTCAGACGCGAAATAACATCCGTATAGCGTTTTTGGTCAGAAGTAAATGTGCCTGTATCTCTCGAAGACAGAGGAGTCAGCACATCACTCATTCCGAGACAAAATTTAAACTCCGGCGACAAGCGGAAGAAATCAAAATAGATGTCACAGCCCATTCCAAAAGCAATAAAAGGGCTATAAGTTTTCAGGTAAACATTTACGTCTTTTCCGCGTTGCAAATCACAGTCAATACCTCCTCCTGCAATTAAATAAGGGCGAGAGCGCTTATACCAGACTGCACGATACTTGATATATAGGGGCAAAGTGACGAACGTCGACTGCACATACTGACCCTCCCAGTTACTTGTTGTCGAAGTAAAATCGTGATACAATAAAGTACGTTGAGTAAAATTGAGAGAAGGAGTAAATCGCAAATTGAAAAAGTTATTCAATCTCAAATCGCCAATAATACCAACCGTAAACCCGGGAGTAAAAGACGAGACCTGCACACCTACTAATTTCGGATCCCTTGGAGTTACTGCAAAACCATACGAATTCATTCCCAACGTAAAGCCATAATGCCAGGTTCGTTGATCTGCCTCATGAAAATCTTCTTCGGCAAACACACTACCCACTAACAGCCAACAGCTTATTATTAACAGAATTCGCTTCATTCGTAAATCTCTTTGATATTATAACGCAATTATACAAGAAAAATTGCAATAAAAAACTCCCTTCCCTGAAAATATCAAAGAAGGGAGCAATATATCGGATCAAATTAATGAATCAGGTTCTTTCCTGTCATCTCTGTAGGTTGAGCAATGCCAAGCAAACCACAAAGCGAAGGAGCAACGTCAGCAAGAATACCGTTTTCAACTTTTGCATCTTTCTTTTCTGTTACATATACAAAAGGAACCGGATTCAACGAGTGAGCTGTATTGGCCGAACCATCATTATTCACAGCGTTATCTGCATTTCCGTGGTCGGCAATGATGATCACCTCGTAACCATTCTTTTTTGCCGCTTCAACCACCTGATTCAGACATTTGTCAACAGCTTTCACGGCAGTTTCGATTGCTTCGTAAATACCTGTATGACCAACCATATCGCCATTGGCAAAATTTACAGCAATAAAGTCGAACTTCTGAGTATTGATGGCTTCTTCCAATGCGTCGGCCACTTTGAATGCGCTCATTTCAGGTTGTAAATCGTATGTTGCCACCTTCGGAGAAGGAATCAGGATACGTTCTTCACCATCAAATTCAGCTTCGCGACCACCTGAGAAGAAGAAAGTAACGTGCGCATATTTTTCAGTTTCTGCAATACGCAACTGCTTCAAACCTTCTTTCGCTACGATTTCGCCCAGAGTGTTTTGTACATTGTCTTTATCAAACAAAATGTGCAAGCCCTGGAATTTTGCATCGTACGGAGTCATTGTATAATAGTGCAAAGGAATAGTATGCATTCCTGCTTCAGGCATATCCTGTTGAGTCAATACAATAGTCAACTCTTTGGCACGGTCGTTACGGAAATTGAAGAAAATCACCACGTCGCCGCTTTCGATTTTTGCCAACGGAGCACCCGCAGCATCAGTCATCACGATCGGTTTGATAAATTCGTCGGTAACGCCATTATCGTATGAAGCTTGTACGGCAGCAACCGCATCGGTAGCTGGAGTACCCTTGCCTTCAACCATCAGGTCGTATGATTCTTTCACACGTTCCCAACGTTTGTCGCGATCCATTGCATAGTAACGGCCAATGATCGAAGCGATTTTACCGGTCGAAGTTTTCAGATGGTTATCAAGCGCTTCGATAAAACCTTTACCACTGCGTGGGTCAGTATCGCGACCGTCCATAAAGCAGTGAACATAGGTTTTATCCACACCGTAGTGTTTCGAAATTTCTGTCAGTTTGAAAAGATGATCCAACGAGCTGTGTACACCGCCATCAGATACCAAACCCAATAAATGAATTTTCTTGTCGTTAGCTTTAGCATATTCGTATGCTTCCACAATGCCCGGATTTTTCAAAATTGAATTGTCGCGGCAGGCAATATTGATTTTCACCAAATCCTGGTACACCACGCGGCCGGCGCCAATATTCAAGTGACCCACTTCGGAGTTACCCATCTGACCGTCAGGCAAACCAACGTTTTCACCTGATGCCTGCAATTGCGAGTTAGGATAGGTTGATACTAAATAGTCCCAGTATGGAGTCGGCGTTTCAGAGATAACGTCGGCTTTCGATTTGTTGCCGATTCCCCAGCCATCGAGGATCATCAGCATAGCTTTCTTACTCATAATACCTATTTTATTTACGATTTAATAATTTACAATTTACTTTGACCCATTGGAGACTATTCTCCTCCGAATTCCATCAGGTAGGCTTTGATGAATGCATCGATATCACCATCCATCACGGCACCTACGTTAGAGGTCTGATAGTTTGTTCGGTGATCTTTTACACGACGGTCGTCGAATACATAGCTTCGGATCTGCGATCCCCACTCTATCTTCTTCTTTCCGGCTTCCACCTTGGCCGATTCGGCACGGCGTTTCTCGAGTTCCAGTTCATACAACTGCGATTTCAACAAACGCATTGCATTGTCCTTGTTCCCAAACTGCGAACGGCTTTCGGTATTTTCGATCACAATTTCGTCCATTTCTCCGGTAACCGGATTCTTGAACTTATAGTGCAAACGCACACCGGTTTCCACCTTGTTTACGTTCTGTCCACCAGCACCACTCGAACGGAAAGTATCCCAGCTAAGGTTTGCCGGATTAACCTCAATTTCGATGGTATCGTCCACCAAAGGAACCACAAAAACCGAAGTAAATGAGGTCATACGTTTTCCCTGAGCATTGAATGGAGAAACACGTACCAGACGGTGAACCCCATTTTCACTTTTCAGATAACCATATGCCATATCACCGTCGACCTGCATGGTAACGGTTTTGAGACCGGCTTCGTCACCTTCCTGAAAATTGGTGATTTCGCACTTGTAATTCTGGCGTTCGCACCAGCGTTGGTACATACGGAAAAGCATATCGGCCCAGTCCTGCGCTTCGGTACCACCGGCACCGGCTACAATTTTAATAACCGCACCAAATTTATCTTCCTCGCGACGCAACATATTGCGCATCTCCAGATCTTCAACCAGTTGCACTGCTTTTGCATAAGCAGCATCTACTTCATTTTCGTCGGCGACGCCTTCTTTGAAAAAATCAAATGCAAGCTCCAGTTCTCCGATTGCATTATGCACCTCGTTGTAACCTTCAACCCACACTTTTATTTCGCGGATTTTCTTCATTTGCGCTTCCGCCGATTTCTGATCTTCCCAGAAATTTTCGGCATGAGTGCGCATTTCTTCTTCTTCGAGCTGTATTATCTTGTTGTCGACGTCAAAGGTACCTCCTCAACGCGTCCTCGCGTTCTGACACTGCTTTCAGTTGTTCAGTCGTAATCATTTGTTAATTAATATTTTATATTTTGTTTTTATTACTTCAAATCAAAGTGCAAAGTTAAGCAAAAATTAAGGCAATAGCAAGGCAACAAGCCATATTCAGAAAGTTAGAGCGACTTAATTCACAGTTTCTTATTGCATCAATTTTTCTTCTCCAATTCTCTCAGGTTTTCCATTTTTTTCTTTTCAAGAAAACCTTTAATGTCTCCCAAGTGCTCAGTTACTTTTTTATTACCAAATTCATACACCTTACTCGCAAGCCCATCCAGAAAATCACGGTCGTGCGATACCAGAATCAACGTTCCGTCGTAGTCTTGCAAGGCGCTTTTCAGAATGTCTTTTGTTTTCATATCCAGGTGATTCGTCGGCTCATCGAGAATTAGCAGGTTGACCGGCTCGAGAAGAAGCTTAATCATTGCCAAGCGGGTACGTTCCCCACCCGACAATACCTTCACTTTCTTATTGATGTCGTCGCCACCAAACATAAACGCACCGAGGAAATCCTTGATCTTTGTTCGTACATCTCCTTTGGCAATATCGTCGATAGTCTGAAAAACGGTAATGTTCTCGTCTAGCATAGAAGCTTCATTCTGTGCAAAATAACCAATCATGGTATTGTGTCCTAGTGTCAGTTTACCATCATGCTCAATTTCATTCATGATACACTTGACCATGGTCGATTTACCTTCACCGTTTTTACCCACAAATGCAACTTTCTCTCCTCTCTCAATAGTGAAATTGGCATTTGAAAAGACCACATGTTCGTCGTAACTTTTGCCAACGCCATCGCAAATTACCGGATAGCTTCCGGAGCGTGGTGAAGGCGGGAAACGCAAACGCAAAGCTGATGTATCTTCCTCGTCCACCTCGACAAGTTCCAGCTTTTCAAGCATTTTTACACGCGATTGTACCTGAAGTGTTTTGGAATAAGTTCCCTTGAAACGTTCGATAAACTCCTGGTTTTCGGCAATCATTTTCTGTTGCTCTTCCCATTGCTTTTGCTGCTGTTCCCGGCGTTCCCTTCTTAAGACGAGATACTTGGAGTAATTTACATTGTAATCGTAAATACGACCCATCGTCACTTCAATGGTACGGGTAGTAATGTTATCCACAAAAGCACGGTCGTGCGAAATGACAATTACTGCTTTGGCATTGTTCACCAGAAAATCCTCTAACCACTGAATAGACTCAATGTCAAGGTGATTGGTAGGCTCATCGAGCAGAATCAAATCTGGTTTTTGCAGCAAAATTTTAGCCAGCTCAATACGCATCCGCCAACCACCGCTAAACTCACTCGTCGGACGGGTAAAATCCTCACGCAGAAAACCCAGACCCAACAAGGTCTTTTCCACTTCTGCATCGTAGTTTATTTCTTCGATCGAATAAAACCGTTCACTAAGCGTCGAAACTTCTTCTATTAACTGATAATAGCTTTCCGACTCGTAATCGGTCCTTGTCGCCAGTTGCTCGTTAATTTCATTGATACGGCTTTCCATGTCAAAAATGGAAGCAAATGCCCGGGCGGCTTCCTCGAAAACCGTTCGGTTGTTATCCGTCATCAAATGTTGGGGTAAATAAGCAATGACAGTATCTTTTGGGGCTGATACTTTACCACGGGTTGGTTTCTGAGCTCCGGCAAGAATCTTTAGAAGAGTAGATTTTCCAGCCCCGTTTTTACCCATAAGGGCTATTCGGTCTTTTTCGTTGATAGAGAAAGAAATATCTTTAAACAGCGTTGCACCGCTGAATTCTACGGTTAATCCGTCAACAGTAATCATAAAATTAAAGGTCTTTTTTTGAAGGCGCAAAGATATGACTTTAACCCCATATTTTTGCATAAGAAGCCCTAATCCGTTTTGTAAATTCTTAATTAAACCGGATAGTTTTTCAAAATAATCTTTATCTTTGTGTTATCACAAATATCTAAAACTAACAATTATGGGACTCCAAGATTTTCTTAAGAAGTTATTCGGCAGCTCAAAAGAAGCAGCTGAAAAAGTAAGCGAAACTGCTGAAACTACATGGGAGAAAGCCAAAGAAAAAGCACCTGAAGTAAAAGACAAAGTGCATGAAGCGAAAGAATGGGCTGAAGAAAAAATTGAAGAAATTAAAGCGAATCCCAATGTAAATAAAGCCGTTGACACTGCAAAAGAAGTCATTGAAACGGCAAAGGAGAAGATCTCTCACCTGCCCGAAAATCCGACAGTTGTGAAAGCTGTGGATTCTGCCAAAGAAATCATAGAGACGGCCAAAGAAAAGATAGCCGAAATTCCGGAAAACCCTAAAGTTGTCAAAGCTGTCGAGACGGCCAAAGAGTATATTGAAACAGCGAAAGAAAAGATTGCTGAAATACCCGAAAATCCCACGGTAGTCAAGGCTGTAGATACGGCGAAAGAATACGTTGAAACAGCTAAGGGAAAAGTTGAAGAATTCAAAGCAAAACATCCGGAAGTGGATAAAGCGATGGATTCTGCCAAAGAAGCAGTTGCAACAGCAAAAGAAAAAGTGGAAGAAGTGGTTGAAACAATAAAGACAAAGACAGCGAAAAAAGAGGAACATACCCCCGAAGAAAATCCTTCCAAACCTACAGAACCAACAGTAGAAGGCGAACAACCAAGAGAAGCATAATACTGAGCCCGATAATTAAAAATGGCTTCCCGAATATTTTCAGGAAGCCATTTTTTTATTGGTTTCAATCAAAAAGCGTGGGGTGATCTTCGTCAAGACGTTTAAGAATTGTACGGATCACGGCTTCTCTCATGAACTTAGATGTGTTGCTGATTTGATATTTGTCGATAAATCTATTTACGGCCTTAAACTCCTCTTCGTTCAGCATAAATGCAACCCGGTGCGTCCTTTTCATCGTAGGATGATAAGGTTGCGTAGGGGTTGAGGAGTTTTTCTTTTTTGCCATAAATAACGGACAAATGATTTAATTCTATTACATATTAAAGCTTTGGCGACGCACTGATATGCTGATCGTATCATCCAACGGCTGATCGGTAACTAAGATCATATAACCACCACCACCGGCGCCGGCCAGTTTGCGGGCCAGAGAACAATCCTTGTATTGTTCCATCACCTCTTTTACGTCAGTTGGCATCATTGCCGGAAACATCCGAATCTGCGCTTCAAATGATTTCTTGACAAAATGAGCGAATTTCTCCAAATCCTTCTGTTGAATGGCATTCCAACAACCTTCAGCCGCTTCAGTCAGAGCTTTTACATTTTCTGTATTGATATACGTTTCTTTCAAAAGATCAAGACCTGCCGGACGGGGCCATAACAGGCGTAATGAAATATGTTGTTCCAGCCAGTCAAGGATAGAATCATCCAAACACGATTCCAATTTTTGAGGCCAATAGCAGTTGTCGTAATAATGACGCACCAAACCTGGCATACAGATGCCAATAGAATCCTGAGCCCCTGAGATTTCAGAACGTCCAGGTTCATTTTCATTGCGGAAAGCCAGTTGAGCAAGTTTTTCCGGATGCATCGCCGGTAATTCATATGGCCATATTTTCCGCAACGCGTTACGGGTTGATGTGCTCATTCCGCAACGTTCGTTGAATTCGATCGTTGGTTCAAGTGAAAGCGTAATTGCCCAACCGGGATTGAATTTCGATACGTAAGGCTGATCTATCCATGTGCCGGCCAGATCAATTCTGTAAGGAAGATGGCTCTGAACTCCGGTACGAATGGACGTTGTGCTACGTGTAGGCAATCCGGCATCAGGAATTCTTTTCAGGATTTGGTATTCAATACCCAGCTCATTACAAAGAACCTCTTTGGCCGGAGAGTGCCCGTCTTCATTCACAACAAAGACATCAGGCACATTCTTGCGAATATCTTTCTCAAAATCCATAATTCCGCTACCGGAATTAATCCATGCATCTTTCACATACCGGATGGATTTGACCATATAGAGACGTTCCTGATCGCTATTTACGGTGTCTCTACCTTTCAACTCCCGAATGGTTCTATCAGAGCCTAAACCAACATACAGATCCCCGAATTCTGCGGCTTCCTTAAAAAAAGCGACATGTCCGCTATGTAGCAGGTCATAACAACCGGTAACAAATACTTTCTTCGCCATTCTTCTTCTATTCTTCGTGTCCGTGACAGTTTTTGTATTTTTTGCCGCTACCACAAGGACATGGATCATTACGACCTACCTTTTTTTCAACACGAATCGGTTGTTGTTTGGGTTGCGGTTCGCGGGTATCATGGTGAGCAGGATCTCCCTCCGGGCGGCTTGTTTCCGGTTTTGAGGTCTGATAACGGCTGTAGTCAGAACGACGTTCTTCATCTGCTTTGTGCACCTGTTCCGGTTCACGTACCGGAATCTGACCACGCATCAATACGCTGGTAGCACGGCGATTCATCATCTCTACCATTTTCTTAAACATGGTAAATGATTCCAGTTTATAGATCAAAAGCGGATCTTTTTGTTCGTAGCTGGCGTTCTGAACTGAATCGCGAAGATCATCCATTTCACGAAGATGCTCTTTCCATTCGTCGTCGATAACTAACAATAGGACAGCTTTTTCAAACGCTTTGATTACTTCCTTACCCTCTGTTTCATACGCTTTCTTGAGGTTGACCGGAATATTGTACATACGCTTGCCATCCGTCAAAGGAATCAGGATATTTTCGTAGGCATCTCCATGAGTTTCGAGTACCTGTTTGATAACCGGGTAAGCCACCGAAGCCAGTTTGTCCATTTTGCGTTTGAAAGATGCCAGTGCATTTTCAAAAATCGTATCAACAGCTTCGTCCAATTTCATTGAACGAAATTCTGCTTCATCAAATGGCAGGTCAATTGCAAATACGCTCATTACTTCCAGCGATAAGCCTTCGTAGTCGAGCATAGAGTGATACTGTTCTACAATTGCCTGAGCCGTATCATACAGTACATTCACAATATCCATTCCGATACGTTCGCCCATGAGCGCATGGTGACGACGGGTATAGATTACTGTACGTTGTGAATTCATCACGTCGTCGTATTCCAGCAAACGTTTACGGATACCGAAGTTATTTTCTTCAACTTTTTTCTGCGCACGTTCAATTGATTTTGAAATCATGGAGTGTTCAATCATTTCTCCATCTTCAAAACCAAGTCGGTCCATAATGCCTGAAATACGTTCCGATCCAAACAAACGCATCAGTTCGTCTTCCAATGACACATAAAATACGGAAGATCCCGGATCCCCCTGACGTCCGGCACGACCACGCAACTGACGGTCGACGCGGCGGCTTTCGTGACGTTCGGTACCTACGATGGCCAAACCACCGGCATCCTTAACAGCTTTCGAAAGCTTGATGTCGGTACCACGACCAGCCATGTTGGTTGCTATGGTTACCGTTCCGCTCTGACCGGCCTGAGCTACAATGTCAGCTTCACGCTGGTGTAACTTCGCATTCAATACGTTGTGAGGAATTTTCCGCAGCGTAAGCATACGACTCAACAATTCGGAGATTTCCACGGAAGTTGTTCCCACCAAAACAGGACGTCCTGCATTGACGAGGTTCACTATTTCCTCAATAACAGCATTATATTTTTCTCGTTTTGTCTTATAAACGCGATCGTTCATATCATCACGAACTATTGGTCTGTTGGTAGGAATTACCATCACATCCAACTTGTAGATGTCCCACAATTCACCAGCTTCCGTTTCTGCAGTACCAGTCATACCTGCAAGCTTGTGGTACATACGGAAGTAATTCTGTAAGGTAATGGTAGCGAAAGTCTGAGTGGCTGCTTCTACAGCTACACGCTCTTTGGCTTCGAGTGCCTGGTGCAAACCATCAGAATAACGACGACCTTCCATGATACGACCGGTTTGTTCATCCACAATTTTCACCTGACCGTTGATAACCACATACTCGTCATCTTTTTCAAACAACGTATAAGCTTTCAACAACTGATGAATAGTGTGAACTCGTTCCTGTTTTACCGAATAGTTCTGTATGATTTCATCTTTTTCAGCCTGTTTGTCTTCAGGAGAAAGATTTTTGCGTTCGAGGTCTGAAAGTTGTTCCGCAATATTGGGCAATACAAAGAATTTCGGGTCATCCGAATCGCCTGTTATCAGGTCGAGACCTTTATCAGTCAACTCGACACTGTTGTTTTTTTCGTCGATAACAAAATAAAGAGGATCAGTTACCACGTGCATTTCGCGGTTATTATCCTGCATGTAGAATGCCTCAGTTTTCAGCATTTCAGCCTTAACACCCTGTTCGCTCAGGAATTTGATCAAAGCTTTATTTTTCGGCAAACCCTTTTGAACACGGAAAAGAAGTAAAGCTCCTTCTTTGCGTTGTTTGTCGTCATTTGACTTCATCAGGTTACGAGCTTCAGCCAAAAGTTTTGTAGTCAATGTCTTCTGAACATTGTACAAACGCTCTACTTTCGGCAACAACTCTTCAAACATCTGATCATCTCCCTTGGGAACCGGACCGGATATAATAAGAGGAGTACGGGCATCGTCAATCAACACGGAGTCAACTTCATCGACAATCGCATAATGGTGTACACGTTGTACAAGATCAAGCGGGCTATTTGCCATATTATCACGCAGATAATCGAAGCCGAATTCGTTGTTGGTACCGAAAGTAATATCCGCCAGATATGCGTTGCGACGGTCATCGGAGTTTGGTTCGTGTTTATCAATACAGTCAACACTAAGACCATGATACATATAAATCGGGCCCATCCATTCCGAGTCACGTTTGGCAAGATAATCGTTCACTGTTACCACGTGAACGCCACGTCCGGCCAGCGCATTCAAAAATACAGGAAGTGTAGCCACAAGAGTTTTACCTTCACCGGTAGCCATTTCGGCAATTTTACCTTTATGAAGAGCGACACCACCAATGAGCTGTACATCGTAGTGAACCATGTCCCATTTCATCTTGTTGCCGCCTGCCATCCATTCGTTGGCAAAATAAGCTTTATCGCCTTCAATACGTACAAAATCGGTTTTTGTAGCCAATTGACGATCAAAATCATTGGCAGTAACCTCTATTTCTGTATTTTCGTTGAAGCGACGAGCCGTATCTTTCATGATGGCGAATGCTTCGGGAAGTACCTCCAATAAAACTTCTTCCAGCTTTTCCAGTGCTTTCTTTTCGAGCTTATCTACTTCTTCATAGATTTTCTCACGATTTTCGAGTGGCTCGTTTTCGATGTTATCTTTTAATTCAGCAATACGATTGGTTTCATTAGCTATGTAGTCTGCAATCTTTTGCTTGATAGCCTCTGTATGTTGACGTACCTGATCGTTGCTTAATTTGGATATTTCTTCGTAAGCTGATTTGATTTTTTCTACGTACGGCATTACTTCGCGCAAATCGCGTTGCGACTTATTGCCGAACATTTTACTTAAGATTTCATTAAATCCCATGATTTATTGGAGGTTTATGTGTTTTTATATGTTCATGTTAATTACAAATGGCGTGCCAAGCATTGTCTATATGAAATAGTTCTCTTGGAATGAGGCCATTTTGAAATTTTAGCCACAAAGATACTCTTTTTTCAGGAAGCGGGAGACATTTTAGTTAAAAAACAACCCTCTTCAGAACAATGAAAAGACATTCAAATCATTTAAGTTCTATCATAAATTCAGTCAGGTTTTTCTCGGCACTAATATTCAGTTTTTTACGCAATCGATAACGTCCGGCTTCCACGCCTTTAAGCGAGATATTCATCAGGTTGGCAATATCTTTGGACGATAAATTCAGGCGCAGGTAGGCGCATAAGCGTAAGTCGTTGGATGTTAGCTCAGGATAACGGCTATGCAGATTCCGGAAGAAGTTCTCATGGATACGATCGAAATTAGATTGAAAAACGGCCCAATCATCTTCCGACGATAGATTCTCATCAATAATATGAACTATCTTATCGTAATACTTTTTCGGATACTGGCTTCCCAGATGCTCTTTCTGAAGAGTCAGTTCTTCTTTTATACGAACCAGAATATCGTTTTTCTTGATAATAGACATGGTGGATCCAGCCAGCTCTTTGCTCTTCAACATCACCTCGGTTTCCAATTTCTCCTTTTCCAGTTTCATGATTTGTTGCTCGCTTTTCTCTTTTTCCTGACGGCGGAGTTCTATGTGCTTTTGCTCGATTTTATCTCGTTTTTTTGCCTGCTCTTTTTTGATTAACAGATAAATAGCCCTTACAGCAACCACGAGTAACAGAAAATAAATGATTTTGGCCCACACGCTCAGATAAAACGGAGGTAAGATTTCCAGATCGTATGCCAATCTGTCTATCACTTCGCCGGTAGAAGCAACAACTTCGGCTCTGAAACAATACTTTCCGTATGGCAGACGAACGTATTCCTGTACAACCGAATTTTTAAGATCCGTCCATTTTTTATCCCAACCATCTAATTTGTAACGGAATCGAACATTTTCAATTTTGCCGTAATTGGGATACGCTATGGTAAACTGAAGACTATTGAATGCAAACGGCAAAGCTTCCGGTTCATTTAATGCAACTGATTGTACTGCCGAATTGTCAGCACGATAAGCCGTAACGCTTTTCAAACACAATTTGAAAGGGATTCCGCATTTGGACTGGTGTTCGTTAAGGTTGTAGAATGCGAGTCCGTTTTCAAGGCAAATCATGCACTGCGAATCCGAAAACGGGACAATGCACTGGTTTTTATCCACATTTTCATTAGGAAAAGAACTGTAATTTACCACGTCCAATATTTTCACCTTTTCATTTTCCACCTGTACCAAAGCCGCCATATCGTCACGGATAAACCAATAGGTATTATCGCGGAAAGGCTCAATACGGTACGAAGAAGCAAAACTACGCAAGCCAGCATTCAATGCCCGGAACGGGATGATTTCTTTGGTCAGGTCATTGAAGGTATAAAATCTGTCTCCATTTGTAAAAACCACTCTGTTAGCTACTTTGAATACATTAATTGAAGTGTGGGTTCTACCTCCGAGTGAGGTGTAATTCTTCATCTCCCGGATATGCCGTAAGTCACGATCGAGCACAATGCGATACAAGCCTTCATGGAAATGGGCAGCCCAGATGGTTCCCTGATAATCGATCTCCAGATAACGGATCGGATTGATGAAGTTATCCACTACATTGCTAAACACCCATTGTCCTCTGGCATCTTTCCGGTAGATACAAAGTTGCGTGTAAGTGCCCTGTACCAACACTTCCTGCCCGTTGATAACTCCCTGTTTAATGCAAACTCCACCATGCACCGGAGCTGCAATACTAATGCTATTGCCAGTCAAGCAATAAGTCTCTTCATTATTGCAACAAAAGAGCTGATTGCCAAAACGTTTCAAATCCCACACCTGACCTTTGATGCGGGGAACGAGCGAAACATTCACATTCTTATCGTCTTCACGCAAGCTGCCGATTTTCCCTGTATAAAGCCCCTGATTGGTACCGATGTAAATATCCGGGCCATACTTATCAAGTCCGTAAATGGCTCCGATAGAAGGTTGAAACGATGTAACATATTTCACCCTGCTACCTGTACGTACAAACGCGATCCCCTTATCCAATGCCAGCCATATGTTATTGGCTCTATCGCAATACATTCCAAGAATCGTATTGTTTTGTAAAAAGTTGGTACTATTGAGTTTCCACAATATTTTGCCCGCTTTGTTGACCGCCACTACCCCATCCAGAATCGTACCGATAACAAATACCGAATCTTTGGTGACAATCGCCCTGTTGGCATTGGCTTTGATCAGGAATTCATTAGCCTGGCTTTCAAACTTTTTACATCTACTTCCCTCCAGAATAAAAAGTCCGTCATGAGTTGTTACCAACAGTGTTTTTGTGGCATCGTAAGGCAATACCGCCGTTATTGACGACTTCGGCCGTTCTCCTTCTATTACAGGATGAAATTTGTTTTTCGCCGGATCATAGCGGCAAAGACTACTCCCATCGACATGCGAATATATGTGATTACGATACTGATTGAAAAACAGGAAGGTACCTGACATATGATGGCCTGTTACCTGTTTGCCATCAAAAACAAAAAAAGAAGCAAACGATTGAAAATAGATTTTACCCTGACACGAGATAATTGTCCATATTTCATCATTTTGCATTTTGTAATTGCGAAGTTGTTGCGATAAGGAATGGTAACGCAATTCGCCTGTAGCAAGCGGCTGAAAATACCCAAACTCTTCAAACGAACCCACATAAATACGCCCGTCGGCAGCAGGCAATACGGAGCGAACCACACGATTGCCGGGCACCTGAAAAAGTTCCCAAGAGGCACCGTCGTAACGCAGTAAACCATTATTGTTGCCGAAATAGAGAAACCCGTGAGCATCCTGTGCCACAGTCCAGTTCTGATTGGCCGCTTTGTACTCCTTTTTAGTAAAATTGGTGACTACCGGGGCAAATTCTGCACCGTCTGCGGAGAGCGGAAGAAAGATAAGACATAGAAAACAGAGTGCGGTGATTTGTTTGCACAATGGAATATAACGCATGGTGATTAAGGTTGAAATATTGCCTGATTTTTTCTTTCGACACCATTATTGATCAGGACTAAATAATGATACAAATATAAATCATTTTGGTAATTTGGAGCCATCCGGTTCTAAATTAAAAAAACGCTAATTATATTCTTGTTCAATAACACTCTGTTCATAAGACCTGTAACTTTGCAAACTCAGATTAAGAAGCAAAAAAGATGTATAAAACATTATGGAACAGGGACTTCATTTTGTTGACCCTGTCGAATTTCCTGCTGTGTATTACTTATTATTCGCTCATTTCCACCCTTCCGGTTTATTTAGCCGACAGTCTTCATGCCGACAAAAGCGCCATAGGACTTGTGCTGGCTGCCTATACCATCGCTTCGGTAACGGTTCGTCCCGTGTCTGGCTTTGCTCTTGATAAATTCGGGAGAAAGATGATACTCGTTAGTGCATTAACGCTCTATTCAGCACTGTTTATCGGCTACATGTTTGCTCTTTCCATTGCATTGATCACGGTGCTTCGCTTCATGCAAGGGCTCGGTTGGGGAATTTCCACCATTTCCGGGTCAACCGTCGCCGTTGACATTATTCCCAATGAAAAAAGAGGCGAAGGTATCGGCTTTTATACGCTTTCTACTACCCTCGGCATGTCCGTAGGACCGGTAATCGGATTGTTGCTGGTACATCACGGAAGTTACCTGATTATGTTTGCCGGAATGCTTGTCATATCAATTATCGCAATTGTTTGTGCCGGCATTGTCAAAATACCACAAAATATACCTCATGCGGCCAATATGAGCTTTAACCTGCACAATCTCTTTGAACCGAGAGCGGTATTACCTTCAATTAATTTATTGATTATCATGACTGCTTACGGAGGTTTATTATCGTTTGTGGCCCTTTACGGTAAGGAAATCGGGGTACAGGATACCTCTCTGTTTTTTCTGGTTTTTGCTGCCGGAATAGCCATTTCGCGAATTACCGTTGGCAAGACGTTTGACAAAAGCGGACCTGCCGTTATTCTTACATTTTGCCTTCTGCTTGATATTCTCGGATTTGCAGTATTGGCATTACTAAAAAATCCGTTCGGATATTTCATATCGGCCATTCTGATCGGCTTTGGTAACGGAGTGGTTTTCCCGGTTTTTCAAACGATGGTAAATAATGTTGCCGAACCGGCTCACCGCGGAGCAGCTAACTCAACACTTTACACGGCGCTCGACCTCGGAATGGGTGCCGGTATGATCCTGATAGGCTTCATATCCGAGCACACATCCTTGTCGCTTGCATTTCTTTGTTGCGCCGTAATTTGTTTTGTTGGCCTTGCTTTTTTCCGCTTCAGGGTATTGAGCGATTATCTGTCAAAAACACTACAAACCAAACATTAATACGTAAAGCCCAGCTTTGTTAAGCCTTGCTGAATATCACTATTTTGCATGAAAAGGTGCCACAGTAACTGAGTACGATAATTTTCTATCATCACAACAATAGGTCCTTCGTCGATTGCCAGATATGAGTTTGAAAACCACGGAGTATTGAGCGAAAATGCATCATAAAAGCCGTAATTGCTCCAGAGTTTGTCGCCCAACATATAATAGAAAAAACGTGCTGCACGAAGGCTTTCGTTAGGCGTGTAAGGCATGGACGAAAGGGCTGCTGTTGGTGCAACCACACCCAGGTCATTGGTGGGCGAACTTGCCGAATATCCGTTTGGAATATCACTTGCCGTCAATCCCCAAGAATCTGCGCTATAGCCGTAATAGCCTCCCGGATTACGAATGCAATACAAATTATTAATTTTGGCATGAGCCGTATTTTGCTGCCAGTAAGAGGCATATTGGTCTCTCAGGTTCCGCGGATCGAGCCCTAAAAAAGAGTACTGAGCAAAGAACAACGGGCCTCCGTAGTCGCTTCCCAGCGGTAAAGTCACCCCTTCGAATGTTTTACCGTTCACAATTCCGCCATTTTTAGCCCAACCGTTGGTATAAACCTCTTTAGTTATTGAATGAGTAGGAGACGAAGCTGCTAAAACATATACTATCAAAGCCTCATTATAGCCTGCAATCGGCATATTCATGGCCCAACCGTAATCGGGCGACCAGTGCCAGTAAAGAACGTTCTGCCCGTTTTGGCGATACCAGTCCCATTCCACATTTTGCCACAGTTTCTGAATGGTATCGCACATGTTTTGTTCGCCCGGACTACCGTTTTTGAAATACTCCCGAACAGTCAACAATCCCTGCATCATAAACGCGGTTTCTACCAAGTCTCCCCCATCATCTTTCGTACTGAACGGAATTACCTTTCCGGTCGTTCCGTTCATCCAATGCGGAAACGCGCCATGGAATTTATCGGCCTGTGTATTGAGAAAATTAACCACTTTATTGATGCGGGAAAAACCATCGGAACGGGTAAGAAAACCTCTCTCGATACCCACCAGTATTGCCATTAATCCGAACCCGGAACCGCCGGTGGTCACAGTTTCACCCGAACCAAGCCGCTCACGTGCCATACCCGACACCGGATGAGCATAATCGGTAAAATAACTCAAGGTTTTTTGCTGTATCAATGTCAACAAATCATTATCCGAAAGGGTTGGAAATTTTGCAGTACTATCAATGGCAGTCATGTATTGAGACGAGAAACCGGTTACGATCTTGCCCCCAAGATTAACACCTGTATTTATTGAAAATGTAAACGAAGTCAATGGTGTTGCCGAAGCAGTCGATGTTAATACAATAGTCTGTTTATTATCACCTTGCGTAGCCTTATAATTTGAACCAATTGTACCTCCAAACGACAAGCCAGAGGTAACGATGGAACCGGGATCGACTGTATTGTTGAATACAATCTTTGCAACCTGAACACCAGCTGCAACGCCATGGAAATTTCCGTTATTGGTTAGTGCTGTGCCGTTTACCTGCACACTAACAACAGACAAAGAGGTAACATCCGGCACAACAGGTTCATTATTTTTGCCACATGATGCAACAATAATGATAATGGCTAATAAAAAGCTCAATTTTCTCATATTCATTGGCATTTAACCGGTTTTGACAACGGTGATACCCCACTCTCGCCTAACGCTTCAATTGCGCACCAATAGGTTGTATTTTTATCCAGGCCTCTCATGTCGTAAGACGTTGCATCATAAACTGTAATGCAATTGTAAAGCTTGTCGGGAGCTGTTCCGAAACGAATATTGTAACCGTATGCTTCGGCTACAGCTTGCCACGTTATCGCTGCATTACGGGCATCTTTCTTGTCTCTTACAACTACAAATTTACTGACTCCGGCAGGTGTTTGTCCTTCCGATTTGCCGAATACCCGGAAATCCATCAACGCAAAATTGCCGCTTGCCGAATGGACGTTTTCAATTTTCAGGTAACGTGTTGTCAAGGGCTGCTTTAGCTCCGCATAGTCATGAGGAACGTCAAGATCATTATTGCTTTTGTCCACAACCAATTGCCAATCCTTACCATCAAGCGATGCATAGATTTTGTACTGATGATACACATCCATTGCTTTACCACATTGGTTTGCTTTGTGTTCATAATAATTCACCTGAATGGCATTAACCTGTTTTTCAGCGCCTAAATCCATAGCAAACCACTCTCCTGGGTTGCCGGTGGCGGCAGCCCAATACGTCCGCATGTTCTCATCAGCTGCGTTTTCGGGCAGGTAAATACTGTCCGAAGACGATGCCCACACCTTTTTGTGCAACGAAAGCAACATCCAACCGGTAAAGTTGCCTTTCGCATGATCTTCGGAAGCAAGTGGAATCGTGGTCGGATAATCGCCGAACGCCGTATTGGCAAATAAAGTACCTTCCTTATCGAAACCTGCCGGATAGAGTCCGATACGACGTTCAAAAGTTTCTCTAAGTGATAACATGCAGGTAGCTATGTGCCAGTAGTTTCCGTAATTATCTTTGAAAGTGCCACCGTGCCCGGCTCCCAACACAAAACCTCCGGGCTTGTATGAAAACGGATTGTGCTGCTGGTACACGAATGGCCCTAATGGTTTATCCGACACATAAACACCATCGGCATACACTTTGAATTCGGTACCGGGAGCTCCATACTGAAGATAATATTTCCCATCGTGTTTTGTCATAAACGAACCTTCAACAAAGGGTTTCAACGTTAGAGAATCGTCATTGTTCATTCCGAAACGCTCCCATCCGTGAAGCTCGGGATGCAACAGTATCAAATCGTGAATGACACTTTTGGGACGAAATGATGCACGATCGTATTCAACACCTTTCGTTGGGAATTCGTTGCTCGAACCGTAATAAAGATACAGCCGACCATCATCGTCGAGAAAAAGATCAGGATCCCAGTGAGGCAAAAGAGCCGTTTCTGCCAGATGCTTCCACCGGCCGTCGTCAGGATGAGTGGTGTACCAAACCGGCAAATCTTTGTACGTAGAACCAAGCATAATCAATGTATCACCAAAGACCTCCACCGCGGGAGCGCACTGATCATCGTCATTGGGTTTGCATTGAAAACCGGCAAAGATATATTTCCATTTTGTCAAATCATCCGAAATGTAATAACCTGACTGGTTGGTTGAAAAAAGATAATATTTTCCTTTGTACGGCACAATCATCGGATCGGCGGTAGATCGGCACGAAATGCCTTTATTGTTGCTGTGATTGAAATATTCGAAGTTATAGTCGATATTTACCGGGTTGCAATACGTTTTCGGACGATCGTTATTCGGGTCGAACCAAAGAGTTGCCTGTGATTGCTGACGCGTGATAGAATGATTTTGGTTATCAGGCAACATGCGAACGGTGATCGTTTTGGTAGTCGGTGAGATGGGAGCCTCTGTAAATTTCATTCCCGGAAAATAGCAAATCAGCGCCTTGTCATCCGGGCTGACCATCATTGTGAAACGGCCTTGGGCATCACTGGAAGCGGAAACTACCCCGTGTTTAACCATAATCTGTGCTCCGGACAATGGAGCGCCTGTGCTGTCTGTCACTACACCTTTTATTTGATATGTCTTGACAACGGGTATTTTATACTCGGTTATCTGCCCTTTGACTGTTTTGGTTTGAGCTTCTGAGTGCATTCCCCAAATTGCAACAATACCAATGAATATGAAAAGTTTCAAACACTTCATTTTTTAGGTTTTTAATGCCGGATAGCCGTTAAATTGCTACCGGGTATTACGAAAATTGTCAAAATCATATTGAAGAAACAAGAAATGGGTACAAACTTTATGTACCCATTTCTCATTCTAAAACCATATTAATCAAAAACTACAAACCATATTTTTCCAAACCTGCAAGAGCCTGTAGTTCTAACACACTTAATGCTTTATTGTAGATTCTTACCTGATCCAATTTGCCCGTTAAGTAGCTTGCCCAACCTTGAGGACCGCCTGCTGTACCCAAACTTGGTGTACACTGAAATTGTTCAGTTCCAAAAATGATGTTTGTCGCTGTTGCTGGAAATACCAAATTACCCAAACCAGAGGCAATAGTAGTAGCAACAGAGACTCCATTCTGATACAGAGTAAATGTCGAAGTTGCGGCATCGTAGGTTAATTCAATAGGCACCCAGGTATCCCATGGATTCGTAATCCATCCATTAGTAAACCAAGCCTCGCTTTGAGCATTAACGTGTACCTTTAAGTTGGCGGTGGTGGCTGTTCTTCCTCCATTTTCATAGAACATTTCAAATGCTCCCCAGAACTGATCAGAACGTGAAAAACATATTGGGGTAATCAATCCATTGTTTGTATTGCTGGTATACAACCAGAATGAGATCGTGAAACTCTGTAGATTTTTCACAGCGGTAGTCATATTGGAAATCATATATCCGTTAGCACCACCTTGCATCGCTTTGCCTTTCACTCCGGGCACAAAAGTTGTGTTTACTCCCGTACCAACAGTATTGGAAACGCTATCAATATAACTATTTTCAAATGCCCAATAGCCAACAAGATTTGAGGGTGCTACCTGAGAAGATTTTGTGAAACCATTAATTGCTATAGGAACATAAATCGACATTTCAGACCCATAGGTTGTGCCGATTGCATTAGTAGCATAAGCTCTATAATAGTACGTTTTACCCATTTTAGCTTTATCCAGTACAGCAGAAAAAGGACCTCCAAATGTATGAGCAACAACAGTTTTGTTTTTAGCTATTGTAACATTCGAGATAGTATCGTAGCAAATGCCGGCTTCAGTAATAATAGAGCCTCCATCCGTTGGAATATTTCCTCCGGCACTCACCTGTCCGGCAGTTATTGTTGCAGCTACGGTAGTTATAGATGGCATATTAAGTTCTCTATTGTTCGTTGTAGTACAACTTGTTGCCAATATAAAACCAGCCGCAATGAAACATATAAATAATAGATTTTTCATGTTGTTACATTATAAAATTAAGGTTTGTTTCATGGCCGTCAACCTTCGTGATAATAAGAGTTGACGGCAATAAAAACAGCATTTATTTAAGATTCTGGTCAAGGTCGATCTGCGTCTGTGGAATTGGAATATAATCACTTGTTCCTGACGTAAATCCAAATGCAGAGAGTGCCGTAGCAGCTTGTCCGGTGCGAAGCAAATCGTTATAACGTTCGCCCCACCATTCGCAGGCAAATTCAGCACGACGTTCATCCAAAACGTTTTGCAACGTAGCATTTGTAATGGATGCCAGCTTTGCACGATTTCTTACCAAATTCAATGGCACATCTCCATTTTGTCCTTTACGAATTTTAGCTTCCGCATTCAACAACAGAGCATCGGCATAACGCAAAACTCTTACATTGTTGTTGGAACCATAATCGGTTCTTCCTGCATTCATTTGTGAACTTGGCAGATATGCCTTCCCGTTGAAATACTTCAGACCATCGGAATTTCCCCATATCTTGTCACCGCTTGGAGTCATAACGTACGAGTTTCCATCAGCGCCACAGGACATGATGGTAGTTTTACTACGAATGCTATCTTGGCGGGTATTAAAGAAATCAACAATTGCCTGTGATGGTGTCATAAATCCCCAACCTGATATTGCACTACCTCTCTGATCTCCGCGAGGACCCTGGAATGCCCAGAAAGCTCCGGGTTCAACATTGGTTCCTGATCCGGTTCCGAAATCGCTGAATTGCAGTTCAAAGAGCGATTCGTTGCATAATTTACCCGGCTTCTTGAATAATTGGTAGAAATCGGAATACAAGGAAAATTTTGAGCTATTGATAATCTGATTGGTACAATCCAGCACAATATCCCAGTTTGCATTGGCATTATCGCTGCCTGCAAGGTCTGCAGCGGCTTTGGCCTTCAGCAATAAAGCGGAATACTTGGTAACAGCACCAACATGAGCAGATTGATTAGGACGTGCATCCTCCAGATTGGCAATACAAAAATCCATTTCACTCATAATGAACTTGCGAACATCGGCAAACGAACTCTTACCAATGCCCGACAAGGTAGAGTTATCCGTCAAGATGGGCACATTCCCAAAAATTCTTGAAATAGTCAAATGGGCAAACGCACGAATAAACCGAACTTCAGCCTGATATTGATTGTACAATTTTAGGTTCGTTGCATCGCTAGTCGAAATATTTGCTGCAAATTTTGCCAATTCGGCCAATGCATTATTGGTATAGATAACAAGCCCATAATAGTCATTCCAACAATTGTTTGTACCCCAGAATGTCTGTACGGATGCATAGGAATTGTGGAAATATTTAATATCGGTTAGTGTAGACTGATCGCTGGCCGACGAGCCTTTATCCAAATCATCGCCTCTCACGCCGCGAATACCGAAGTCCATCCAGTGCACCAGCCCGGGATTTTCTCCACATGCCGTTCTGTAAACGCCAGAAACCGGTTCGTACATATTCGACAGGTTGGTGTAGTCTATGTTCATGTTATTATACTTGTTCTCGGGCAGTTTATCCAGATAATTGGAACAGCTACTTGCAATTACTCCCACCAGAAGTAAAAAAAGATATATTAATCGTTTCATAATAATTTAGATTTTAATGGTTTAGAAAATAAGTCTCCATCCAATACTATAAGTAGCTGATGCAGGATAAACCTGATTATCATAACCTAAATTTCTCAGATCATTAATTGCTCCGGTAATTTCGGGTGTAAATCCGCTATATTTTGTGAATATTAAAGGTCTGTCAGCCGTAAGTGACAAACGCATTTGCGGAGCTCCCTGTTGGTTCGAAAGCTTGAAGGTATAGGCCAGTTGGATATTCTGAATACGCAGATATGATCCGTTTTCAACAAAGAATGAACTGGCGGCATTGTTCCATGCCTTGGTAGTTCCGTATGCCGAAGGATAACTGTTGGTAGAACCATCGCCCGACCATAAATTAGTCACCAATTTGGCATCGCCATTCATATCGCTGTACCAAAGACGACGAGCACGGTTCATGTTCAGAATTTTATTTCCGGCCTGTCCCTGTAGCATCACATTCACCTCAAAGTTCTTGTAGTTACATCCTAAATTGGCACCATAAGTCACTTTAGGCAGATAATTACCAAGATTTACACGATCACTCGCATCAAGCACTCCGTCGCCATTCTGGTCTTTGTATTTGAAATCACCGGGAGTCAGACCATTTGCTTTAGCAATTGGATCAGCATCAATTTGAGATTGATTTTGGTATACACCAATCACCTGGTATCCGTAGAAATAATTGATAGGCTTTCCGACTTCCATGCGGGTAGGAAATTCAGCAACACCGGTCATCATGTATGCCAATCCGCCTAAATCCTGCACACTATTTTTAACAGTAGTAAGGTTAGCACCAATATGATAGCCGAAATTACCAATCTTATCTGCCCAGTTCAACGTTACTTCAACCCCCTGATTCAACACTTTACCCCAGTTACCATACACTTGTTTGTTGGTCATCGGCAATTGTTTGTTGAATGCCAGATTGTCGGTAACACGGTGATAATAATCCAAAGTTCCTGTTAATCTCTGACCCAAAGTTGAAAAATCGATTCCGGCATCCAACTCTTTTACCACTTCCCATTTCATATATTTGCTGAAAATGGCATCAATAATATATCCAGGAACATATGCACCATCGGCAGTTGCAGTACTTCCATAAACACCGTTATTGGTAGTTGTTGTAGCGAAGTTAATATTGTTGGGAACTCCATCATTTCCGAGCATACCCCAGCTTACACGGGCTTTCAGATAATCCAGAAAATGTTGTTGTTTCATAAAGCTCTCTTCGGAAATAATCCAGCCTGCACCTACTGACGGAAAATATCCCCAATGCTGCTGGAACTTAGAGCTTCCGTCGGCTCGGAAAGTTGCCGAAAGCAGATATTTGGAAGCATAATCGTAAGTTGCCCGGCCAAACCATGAAAAACCATGAAAATCAGAGCCGTTATCTGTAACTGTAGCACTTGTAGCAGCGGCTTGGCTCAATGCGAGATAGAGGTATTCTTCCTGCGGACCCGGTACATCAGGAGCAGTTCCTTTGAGTTGTCTCCAACGTTCATCTCTGATAGATTGTCCCACCATTGCAGTAATATGGTGTTGATTGAAAGCCTCCTTGTAAGTCAACAGGTTATCTACAATATAATTATTCCAGTTGTCCTTTGTTTCGGCAAGCAAGGAGAGCTTACTATCCGATGATTTCTGATAATTATCAACGAAATAGGCAGGTGTATAATTCAATTCAAGATTCGATGTGTATTTTTCGCTCAGTTGTGTTTTGAAAGTCAATTTGTCTTTAATCAGCGAAACTTCAGCATACACTGTAGGCATTACCTGCCAGCTGGTAGTTTTGTCGTAATAATAGTTGGCAGCAGCAACCGCATTCGAAAATGCACCATTGGCAAAGCCAATGCTTGTTGAAGAAGCATAAGCGGTGGGAGTTGCTGTGGTGTTAGCCGGATCATATACCGGAAATAAAGGTGATGAATAATAAGCATACGAGAATGCAGCATTATTAGGCGAGAACAACGTAGAATTCGATAAAATTACCTTATACCCTACTTTCAACCAGTTATAAGCCTGAAAATCGGTCTGAGCTAAAATATTGAAGCGCTTGTAGTTGTTCTTTGAAATCATAACTCCATCCTGATCCAAATAACTCATTCCGACATTATAGGTAGCCTTTTCACTGCCCCCGGCTATGCTAACATTATGACTATGTGTCAGAGCTGATTTTTTCAAGATTTCATTATACCAGTCTGTATTAGTTGTTGGATTAGTACCACTACCTCCAAATTTTTGTGCAGACAATGTAACATGCGCCAGATCGGAAGAAGTTTGTTTGGCTATTTCCATAGCAGCATACTCGCTTCCGTTTGCCATTTTCAGCATATGAACCGGCGTTTGTAATCCCACATATCCGTCATAAGTGATTTTGGTAGGTGTATTCAGTTTTCCTTTTTTGGTCGTGATCAATACCACACCGTTTGCGGCCTTAACACCATAAATGGCTGCTGCTGAGGCATCTTTCAAGATAGACATATCTTCAATATCGTTGCTACTCAAAAAGTCGATATTGTCAAAGAACATGCCGTCAACAACATACAACGGACCTTCATTGTTCAGAGAACCGACACCACGGATACGAACCGTAGGAGACGATCCCGGAGAGCCTACAGTTACTACCTGCACACCGGCTGCACTACCCTGCAACGCATTCATGGGCGAAGAGGTAGTCCGCTTTATCAAATCCTCTGATTTTACAACCGCAATTGGGGCTGTCAGGTCTTTTGCTTTACTTGTACCGTAACCTATTACTACTACTTCGTTCAGTTTTTGGGATGCTGATTTCAAATTAATAGTATAACTTCCACCTTTTACAATAACTTCCTGAGATTCATACCCAATATATGAGAGAACTAATGTTTTCCCTTGTGCAACCGACAAGGAAAATTTCCCATCAATATCGGTAATGGTGCCCGAAGTAGTGCCTTTAACAACAACACTAACTCCAATTAGTGCTTCCTTTGTATCGGCATCTTTCACAATTCCAGACACATTGGTCTGTGCCATCAGATACGTGGTAAACGATCCGAATAGCATCAAAAAGAGATAAATCTTCTTTTTCATAGGTTTGATTTTGTGTTAATTAATACATAAATATCTATCTTCTTAACTTATGACATCTCAGTATCAATCCTTCATTTGTACTGAAATCCCAATTTCATTAGTCCGTTACCAATCTCTTCATTTTGCATAAAGAGAGTCCAGAGTAAGCCGCTTCTGTAGTTCTCTATCATCACAGCAATCGGTCCCTGATCGATTGCCAGATAAGAACGAACTACCTGTTGGCCTGTTACCATGTTCAGGTTAAAAGCATCATAAAATCCATATTTGCCTAATAATTGGTTACCTAAATCGTAATAGAAATGACGGAATACAGGCAGCACTTCCTGTGGAGCATAAGGCAAGGACGAAAGCGCTGCTGTTGGCGAAACAGTGCCATTTTCATCAGGTGTGCCCGGATGATGCGAAGTATACCCAACCAACGGATCGTCAGAAGAAGTAAATCCCCAACTATCGGCTTCGTAGCCTTTGTATTTCTTCGGGTTTGCTAATGCATAAGCACGGTGAATCAAAACATGATTTCTGTTTCGTTCCCAGATATTGGCATCCTGATTGTATAGCCCTTTGGGATTAAGTCCAAGGAAAGAGTAATGGGTAAAAAACAATGGGCCTCCGTATTCCATGCCCAACGACAGCGGTATTCCAAAATAGCTTTTGCCATTTTGATAATATGGCGAGGTTCTCCAGCAATTAAACACTTCGGAACGAATCGGGTGTGAAGGTGAAGATGCAGCCAATACATACGTAATCAGGGTTTCATCGAAGCCCTTGATCCGATGACGCATTTTGAAGCCATAATTTTTTGACCAGTGCCAGTAAAGCGAGTCTGTGCCGTCCGTATACCAATTCCAGTCTATTTCTTCCCACAGTTTTGTGATACGCGACGATAGTGCTTTTTCCTGATCATTTCCGTTTTTGAAATATTGACGTGCAGTAAGCAAGCCCTGTGTTAGGAAGGCTGTCTCGACGAGATCTCCTCCATCGTCATACTGGCTAAAATTGAACACCTTACCTGTGTTGCCATTGTACCAGTGCGCCCAAGCTCCATGAAAACGATCGACTCTTTCGAGGAAAGAAACAATCTGATCGATTTTATTTAGGGCTTGTTCCCGTGGAAAATAATTACGCTGAGCGCCTGCCACCAATGCCATAATCCCGAAACCGGTACCACCTGTCGTCACTATATCTCCATGATTATCATTGCTTCGCTCACGCGCTAATCCGCAATCCGGATGAGCCAGATCGAAGAAATAGCGAGTGGTATAGCGTTGTACCATATCAATCAGCTGGTCATCAGTAAATTTATGGGTCGTTGCCTTGCATTGGAACTTTGCAGCAGCTTTGTCCATCAAGTTCATTCCTTTGGGAACAATTCTGTACACCAAATTTCTTTCTCCGACAGATTTACCCAGAAAATCGAGGTAAAATCCAGCGTTAGTTTCTGCCCGTTTCTGAAAATGAGACCCATTATCCGTCGAAAGATAAATTTCGTAAGTAAAACCGGGCAGATTGGCATACGTTATTTCAACGTGCGCATCATAACCTGTAGCCTGCAGCGATTCCGGAACAACATATTGCTGAGCAGATAACAACGGCATACAGGCAGTTGCTAATAAAAGAATTAATAACCGAATCATAGCAATAAGCTTTTACTGTTCAAGTGTAAACATCGTTTTCTTTACATCTCTGGAGTTTCCGCCTACATACACCTCAAATTCTCCGGGTTCCGTGCCAAAAGTCATATCTGCACGATAGAAGGCTAGCATTTCCGGTTTTATGGTAAAATTGACGGTTTTGGTTTCTCCTGCTTTCAGGAAGATCTTTTCAAAACCTTTCAGCTCTTTTACCGGCCGTGTAACGCTGCCTGCTAAATCGTGCAAATACATTTGAACTACTTCTGCACCGTCTTTTTTGCCTGTATTTGTAACCTGACAGCTAACGGTGATGCTGCCATTTGCGTGTAATTTTGATGATGAAAGCACCGGAGTGGAATAATCGAACGTAGTGTAACTAAGTCCGTATCCAAAAGGATAGAGTGGCGAATTGGGAACATCCAAATAAACAGAACGGAATTTTTCAAATTGGTCTTCTTCATGTTCCGGTCTGCCGGTCGGTTTATGTGCGTAATAAATAGGAATTTGACCCACATTGCGTGGAAATGTGGCAGTCAGTTTTCCGCTCGGATTAACGTCTCCGAACAAGACATCAGAAATGGCATCGGCGGCCATTGTTCCTCCAAACCAAACATTCAGTATGGCCGGAATATTTTCATTTTCCCAACCCAATGTGAGCGGGCGTCCGGTAAACAGCACCAATACAACCGGCTTACCCGTTTGAGCCAAAGCTTTGAGAAGCTCTTTCTGTGTGTCCGGAATAGAAATATCAGACCGGCTTGCACACTCGCCGCTCATTTCAGACGATTCACCTATAGCTGCCACTACAACATCGGCTTGTGAAGCTACTTTCAGCGCTTCATCCAAAATTTCTTTAACCGGGCGGCTATCACGATTCGTTGTTTTGCCAAACACGCTGACTCTTTTTTCCATTTCTTCGTCGGCAAAAATATTGGATCCTCGTGCATACACGATTTTAGCTTTATCACCTACTGCCGCCTTCATTGTTTCATAAAGGGTTGCAGGCTTGGAAAAATCGGCAGCGACAGACCATGTGCCGCACATATTTTCTCTGTTATTGCCCAACGGACCGATTAAAGCAATAGTTCCGTTCTTCTTTAAAGGCAATAAATTGGCCTGATTCTTTAGCAAGACGAAGCTTTCTGCGGCTGTTTTGCGGGCAAAATCCAAATTAGTCGGCGTGAAAATCTCCGTTTTAGCACGATTTTCATTACAATATTTATAGGGATCTTCAAACAGTCCCAGCTTTAATTTTGCTATCAATACTGATTTACACGCGTCGTCAATCTCTTTTTGTGTTATTTTTCCTTCACGAAGTGATTGTTTCAATGTTTTCAGGAAGCCTTCACTTACCATATCCATGTCAACTCCGGCCTTCAAAGCCAAAGCAGATACCGCCTGCAAATCTCCCATTCCATGAGCTGTCATTTCGGAAATACCTGTATAATCTGTAACTACAAAACCTTTAAAGCCCCATTGTTTGCGCAACACGTCTGTCAGTAACCATTTGTTGCCTGTAGCGGGAATCCCGTCAATTTCGTTGAAAGAAACCATTACAGATCCGCAACCGGCATCAATAGCGGCTTTGTAAGGAGGTAAATAATCTTCGTACATTCTGCGTTTGCTCATATCCACCGTGTTGTAATCGCGTCCGGCTTCGGCTGCACCATACAACGCATAATGTTTTACGCATGCCATTATGTTATTGTTATGAGAGAGATCTCCCTGATATCCATTTACCATTGCTTTTGCAATCAAAGAGCCGAGATAGGGATCTTCTCCGGAACCTTCGGCAATACGTCCCCAGCGAGGATCACGGGCAATATCCACCATTGGAGAAAAAGTCCAGCATATACCATCTGCACTGGCTTCAATTGCTGCAATGCGTGCCGTTTTTTCTATCATCGGCAGGTTCCATGTGCAGGATAATGCGAGAGGAATAGGAAATGTGGTTTCGTAACCGTGGATAACATCCATCCCGAAAATAAGAGGAATATGCAAACGGCTTTGTTCTACGGCTACTTTTTGCATAGCTTTAATCTTAGCAACCGATTTGATGTTGAACAATCCGCCAACTAATCCTTGTTTAACTTTACCACCAATATCAGAATTTTGTGCCTGACCTGTTACAAAATCCCCGGCTCCCGGCAAATTGAGTTGTCCTATCTTTTCGTCCAGCGTCATTAGTTTCATAATTGAATCTGCTCGATGTTCAATTCTTGAAACAGTTCTGGCTGGTGTATTTTTAAAAGAGGAGAATAAGACAAATAAGAAGAGTAAAAGAAGAGAAGTAGCTTTTTTCATATAGATGATTTTAGGGTAATTTTTACAAATACAATGCAAAGTTATTGCGCCAAAATTGAGTTGTCAAGTATTTGAACCCGAGATTAATACTACAATAAATAATACAAAATAAAGGCACCCCTACTTTAACCCCACAAGCAAAACAAAATAGTACTTATATAATTGTATATTAACTTTTTATACAATATAATTATTTAATATTTCATTGCTTTATAATCCCCTCTACCATGTGTAATAAATGATAAATAAATACAAAAAGCCCCTGATAATATAAATTATCAGGGGCTAAGATGTAAAATTTTAAATTTTAAACAACGATAAGCTTTAGTAATTTTCTTTTATCACTTCAAAATAAGCTTGCGGATGGAGACATGCAGGACAAATTTCAGGAGGTGTTGTACCCGTATGAACATAACCACAGTTCCGGCATTGCCAGGTTACTTCATCCGTTTTTTCAAAAACTTCATTAGCTTCAATGTTATGCAAAAAGGCAAGATAACGTTCTTCATGACCCTTTTCCGCAACGCTAATCATCCGATACATGGCTGCAATCTGAGGAAATCCTTCCTCATCTGCAATCTGGGCAAAGAAAGGATAAAGTTCGCTCCATTCTTCGTGTTCGCCTCCGGCTGCTTCTTTCAGGTTTTCGGCAGTAGTACTGATTACACCGGCAGGATAAGTCGCAGTTATCTCAACCATTCCACCTTCAAGGAACTTAAACATACGTTTTGCATGTTCTTTTTCCTGATTTGCTGTCTCTTCAAAAATGGCAGCAATTTGCTCGTATCCCTCTTTCTTTGCCACGCTTGCAAAGTAAGTGTAACGATTACGGGCTTGCGATTCACCTGCAAATGATTTCAGCAGGTTTTGTTCTGTACGTGTTCCTTTAATACTTTTCATAGCCAATCATTATTAATTGAAAATTAAACAATTGAACATTATATTAACCGACATATTTTCATGTCCACTTCATCAATATATATTATACGAAACAATGTCTGTGATGGATTTTCGTATTTTTTCCCGATGAGCCGCCTTTGGATAACCTAACAATATCAACAAGGCAACTCTTCTGGATGCGGGAATTTTCAATAATTTCCGAACTTTCTTTTCGTTAAGCCAGCCTATGACACATGATCCCAAACCTTCATCAGTCGCTGCTAAGGTAATGTGGCTTGCCAGAATACCCAGATCCGTATCCGGATAATGTCTGCGCTTTATCAATCCTCCTATCTTGGATGAAAAGTTGGTGCTTTCTTCTACGATTACCAAATGGATCGGTGCCTGTTTTGTAAAATGATTAAATCCTAACGCTTTGCTGGATGTAGCATCAGCAATTTTGTTTTTTAGTTCGAAATTGTCAACTACTATAATTTTCCACGGTTGTCCGTTACATGCAGACGGAGATAACCTTGCCGCCTCTAAAATGCGTTCAAGCTTTTCCTTTTCAACAGGCTGATCATTATACATTCTGTCGCTCTGTCGCTTTTCGGCCAACTCCAGGAAACTTTGCACGTTTAATCCACTTTAATTTTAAAAACAATTTTTCGTACCGGAGCTTTATCACCCACTTGCAGGTTTGTAAGATGTACCTGTTGCGGGAAGAAGATAAAGAAATAGCCTGAATTTGCTACATAATACGGTAAAATCGGCAAGTTGTAGCCACCCCAGTCTTTCTTTTCGTTGAAAGGAGATACCTCTTTGGCTTCTGATAATTTGCCACAACCCATAAACTCACATCCGGTAATGACATACTGAAAATCAATATATTTCCGATGCACTTCTAAAACCTGATTGCCAAATTCATGCGTGGTATATTCCTGAACTTTCACTATAATATTGTCATCAAGATTGCTATTTCCCAAAGGCAACTTCATCAGGTCATTATTGTTTAGGTAGTCAAATACCTTTTGCCAACGTTCGGGATGTTTTTTGTAATGATCGTAAAGCAAGGCTTTATCAACCGATGGTGCTGGCTGTGCCTTGAATCCGCCTTTCCAGTCGCCTTTGTTGAACCATTCAGTGATGACTTTATCTGATACCGTCGCTTTTGCCGTCTTTGCTTTTTGAGCATTAACGATTGAGCTTAAAGCAACAATACTTATCAACAACAATATTTTTTTCATACTGCTTTGTACCTCTTAATAATTCAACCTGTAAAATGGTAAGGTGAGCGTTGGTTCAAATCCAAGCCTGCAAGCCAACCGATACGAACCAATATTATCCTTTTTACAAGACCAAATCGGTTCATAATTATTTTCAATACAATAGTTTATCAAAGCAGAACAAGCTGCAAAAGCATAACCCTTTCCTTTATACGGTTGGGTGGTTTCAATTCCGATTTCAAGTGTATCGTCGAAAATAAATGAAGAAAAAGCCGTAGATGCCACTTCATTATCGGATAATGACGTAAAGCCTACTCCATTTTGAAAGAAGTCGTCACTGGTATTCCAAAAATTTTCCGGTATTACAGCTCCATGAATGGCATCATAATGCGCTGTTTCGGTTCTAACCACCTGCTTATCAATAGGAGTCATTGCACTAATGGCATCAAATTTCGCTTTATTGAATTTGAAATTTACCCGAGTGGTGATTTCAATTTTATCATTGACAGCTCCACGATTTTCCTCCACTGCAATAAAACGATCTCCAAAAGTTTCCGAAAGGAATGCCTGCCATTTCGTTTCTGGTGCCTGAAGCCATTCATACCTTTGCCTTTGTTTATTCGTATTCAACAGGTAATCGACAAGGTTTTTGTTGAACTCTTTATTATCCACATTTCCAAACAATAATGACATGGAATAGGGATGCAGAATGTAGAACGATGTAGGATTTTCGGGATTATCCACAAAGACCTTTCCATCAACTTTTTGCTCTATAATAAATCGTGCAAAAAGATGGTTTACAGCTATCTGTTGAAGATGCTCTGTAACTTTATAATAATCTTGTTTCTGTAATAATATCATGTTGAAAGGACGAAATTAAACCCCTACTCCCATATACGTAAATCCCAGTTCCGACATCTCTTTTTTGTCATAGATATTACGGCCATCAAGCACTATATGGTTCTTCATCAGTTTCTTAACAATATCCCAATTGGGCATTCTGAATTCTTTCCATTCGGTAACCAGCATAAGAGCGTCTGCATCATTGACCGTATCGTAAATATCAGCAGCAAAGTAAATTCGTTCTTTCAAAACCGGATCAATATTGCTCCTTTCAATGGCCTTTTGCGCTTCTTCGACAGCCACAGGGTCAAATGCACGAATATTGCATCCTGCATTCAATAGTTTACGGATCAATACCAACGATGGCGCTTCACGCATATCATCGGTATTTGGTTTGAACGACAATCCCCATAAAGCAACGGTTTTCCCTTTCAATGACCCATTAGGAATGAGCGTATGAAGTTTGGTGTATAATACCTCTTTCTGCAGTTCATTTACTTCATCAACAGATTGCAACACCCGCATTGTATACCCTTCTTTTTCAGCTATTTTTATCAAAGCTCTCACATCTTTAGGAAAACACGAACCCCCATATCCGATACCGGAATAAAGAAACTTCGTACCAATGCGATTGTCCGAGCTGATTCCTTTTCGAACCATGTTCACGTCCGCTCCTACTCTTTCGCAGAGATTGGCTATATCGTTCATAAAGCTGATACGTGTTGCCAACATAGCATTTGCAGCGTATTTTGTCATCTCTGCAGAAGGAATGTCCATGAAAATAACCCGGAAATTATTCAGTAAGAACGGACGATACAACTGGGTCATAAGCTTTTGCGTACGGTCGGATTCAATACCTACCACTACCCTGTCCGGACTCATAAAGTCGTTTATAGCATCACCTTCCTTCAAAAATTCAGGATTAGAGGCTACATCAAACGGAATATTAACTCCACGTTTGTCTAATTCTTCCTGAATAATGGCTTTCACCTGATAAGCAGTACCTACAGGAACCGTACTTTTGGTAACGACACAAACATATTTATTCATGTTGCAGCCAATTGTGCGCGCTACCTCATAAACGTATTGTAAATCAGCGCTTCCATCTTTATCCGGAGGCGTTCCTACAGCGCTAAAAACAACTTCAACATCGTTCAGAACCTCCGGCAACGATGTCGAAAACTGCAATCGCCCCGCCTTGATATTCCGAATGACCATTTCGTCCAGCCCCGGTTCATATATCGGAATAATCCCTTTTTTGAGATTCTCAATTTTCTGTATATCAATATCCACACAGGTTACCTCTACGCCCATTTCGGCAAAACAGGCTCCTGAAACCAACCCCACATATCCGGTTCCTACAATTGCTATTTGCATGTTCTGATCTTGTATTGTTACAAATTGCGTTTATTACAAACGGGCATCAACTAAGCTCCTGTCCACGAAACCTTTGACATCAAAAATGACAGCTCCCGAATCTTTGTATTTTTTATAATCTATGTCCTTGAATTCGCGGTGCTCTACAGCAACTACAATTGCCTCGTAAGGTATTGACGGGTCTAACTCTGGCAACAAATCCAAATCATATTCCCGTTTAACTTCTTCCGCATTCGCCCAGGGATCATAAACATCTACTATTAAACCGAATTCCTTCAGCTCTTTGTAAATATCAATTACTTTGGTATTTCTCACGTCAGGACAATTTTCCTTAAACGTAAAACCAAGAATCAATGCCTTGGAATGCTTAATCTTATGATCTTTTTGAATCATCAGTTTGAGCACTTTATTTGCTATAAAATCGGCAATGCTATTGTTCACACGGCGACCTGATAAAATAACCTGAGGATCATACCCGAGCGCTTTTGATTTATGTGCAAGGTAGTACGGATCAACTCCGATACAATGACCTCCTACCAATCCCGGTTTGTATTTCAGAAAGTTCCATTTTGTGCCTGCTGCTTCAATCACGTCGGCAGTATCAATGCCAACACGGTCAAAAATCAAAGCCAATTCATTTACAAATGAGATGTTTACATCTCGCTGTGCATTTTCAATTGCTTTAGCAGCCTCTGCCACTTTCAGATTGGGAGCCTTATGAGTGCCGGCTTCAATAATAGAGGCATAAAGGGCATCCACAAAGTCGCCTACCTCAGGAGTAGAGCCCGAAGTTATCTTTTTTATCTTGGTAAGCGTATTAACTTTATCGCCCGGATTAATTCTCTCGGGAGAATAGCCGCAAAAGAAATCAACATTGAATTTCAGTCCCGATTGTTTTTCTAATACCGGCACACAATCTTCTTCTGTGCATCCGGGATATACTGTTGATTCATAAATAACCACATCGCCTTTTTTCAGTACACTTCCCACCGTACCACTTGCTTTAATCAATGGCGTTAAGTCCGGGTTATTAAACGCATCAATGGGAGTCGGAACTGTCACTATGAATACAGTAGCACCCCTGAGATCGTTAATATTCGAACTGAAAGATAATCCAATGGCACTTCCTGCCTTTTTCAATTCTGATGCTTGCTTAAGATCCTCAATATTGGCTTCCCGTGTATGATCTTCACATCTGCTAAGCTCATCAACCCGGCTTGTATTGATGTCAAATCCGATAACATCATATTTTTTGCCAAATTCTATTGCCAATGGCAACCCCACATATCCCAGGCCAATAACAGCAATATGCGTTTTCTCCAAGTTTAATTTCATACTATAATTATTATTTCATCTAAGGATGTATGGAACTTCATGTTACTGGAAATTATCACATTAGTTTTGGACATTGTGAAGCAACATGTTCGTTTCATTTTAATTCCTTATTATTCTTCTTCGTAATAGTCTTTAATATAATCTTTTGTAACCGGATTATTACCGTAAGTGCCATAACCGTAACGTTGGTAGCTATAATTGTATCCGTACCCTCCGGTTTTAGCATCGATATCATTCAACACAACTCCGACATGTTGCATCCTGTCCGTTTTTAATTGATTAATAACCGACTTGAAGAATTTTTTATTTGTTTTTCTGCTTCTGGTAATATAAATCACACAATCTGAAATGGGCGCCAGCGGATATGCATCCGAAACAATCCCTACAGGACTGGTATCAATAATCACGTAATGGTAACGACTTTTCAACTCTTTAATCAATTCAAGCATTTTTGGCGAACGTATCATTTCGCCCGGATTTGGAGGTATAGTGCCGGCCAGCAGCAAATCGAAATTGATTTCCGGTGATTTCTTTATAATTGCCTCGTCCAATGTCACCTGCCCCAGCATACAATTTGTGATGCCTGTCTCATTTTCAAGTGATAACCGTTTGGATACTGACGGTTTACGTAAGTCCATATCAACCAAAATAGTAGGTTCTCCCGTCATGGCGCACATACTGGCGTAATTAAGACAAAAATGAGTTTTACCATCACCTGATTCGGTTGAAGTAACAATTACACATGAAGCATCCATTTGCCTTGAAACGAACTTAATTCTGGTTCGAACCATTCTATATGCTTCAGCAATGGCTGATTTGGGCCTTTTAAGCACCGTAATAGTAGCGTCATCATGAGTAGCATGTGGCAAACTACCAATATACGGGAACGGAGACAACTTTTCAATGTCCCGCTTATCCATTACTTTGGTTTTCAGATATTCCTTCAGAATGATGATCAATAAAGGAATGATTAGCCCCAAAGCCAAGGCCATCATCATGCTTTTCTTTTTGTCACCCCCATTGGTGATAGATATCATTCTGGCACGTTCCAGTATGGTATTATCAGGCACATTAGAAGCACGTTGAATCTGAGCTTCGGCACGCTTTTGCAGTAAATACGTGTAATATGTATCGTTCATCTTGAACTGACGCTCAAAACTATTCATCTGCGTTTCGATGTCAGGCAAAGTCGCAAGTTGCCCTGATGCTTTACGCGATTGTGTGTCAATATCTTTTTTCTCTATAGAAAAAGCCGCACGTACATTGCGCAATGCATCCGTGAGAGAACCTTTCAGTTTATTTAGTTCCTCCTGATATTTGGCGTAAAAAGGATTTTGAGGTGTGGTTTGAAGTAATTTCCGAATCGTTTCATTATACTGCGTCAGTAAGCCTGTAAGCACCGGATCCACAATACCAAGACTTGACGGCGTTAACAACTCCTGATTATTGACATTCTTCTTTATGTAGTCTGTCAGATAGTTTAAGTACGACTCTTTCAAGTTGTATTGCAATCGTTTTTCATCATACGATGTCAGGTGACCTAAAATAGTTGAACCGTATGCATTCAGATCAAGAATCTGATTAGCTTTCCTGAAATGTTGCAGATGACTCTCCGAGGTTTTCAATGAATCTGAAATATCGCTTAATTGTTTATCAATAAACGAGATAGTTCTGTTTGCTTCTTCATTTTTACGATTCAGGTTATCCAATAAAAATTCGTCACACAAAGCATTCAGAAAATCAATATCCCGTTGATAAACAGTACCAACAAGAGATACGGCCAAAACCGTAGAATTCTGAGTAACAAAACTTAAGGAAATACGTGGTGTGAAATAATCAATTAGATAGGCATTGGAAAGAAACGCAAAATTGATTTTCTTCCGCGGTTCAAAATTATCCGTCTTGTTGACAACAACAGAGAAATAAGGAGTATTCAAAAGTGAACCATATCGTCCGGTATAGCGCAACTCTCCAAGTTGTTTGTCTTTTTGATGAGCTATCTCGTAAGTTACGCCATCAATATCCCTAAAATCAAATTCCAATCCTGATACAGCATCCGATATATTGTCACCTTTTATTTCAATCGGAGCATAACCGTACAGATTGCTTACCTTGAAATGTCCGGTTGTATAGTAATCAACATTCGCGTTTATTTTATTAATAGCCCGTTCAACCAAATCATTTGACGTAAACATAATCATTTGGTTATCATTGTTTTTATACGCCATATTAAGGTTAACACCCTGCATCACCATTTGTTGCGACGCTGATGCCTGACCACCTCCCAAAATTACACGGGCACTCACCTGATAAGATGGTTTCCATGTTCGGTTTGCTATAAATGCAACGCTTAAACTTATGGCTAACGCAATGACAAACAAATACCAATGCCGCAGAATCTTAAACAACCACTCAATGATGTCGAACCCGGATTCGTCTTCTTCCATATCACTGTTGGAAAGTGGATAGTTTTGATATTGATTGTTGTTATTCGTTTCCATAAATGAAAAAATTAATCGGACTGACTTATTTAATGGTATTCAATACCAAAACCAGAAAAGTAACAGAGGTTGTAACTAACGACATGAGAGAACTGAACGACTCTATGCGGAAGAAACTTCCGGGGGCTGTACTTACATAGATTATATCATTCGGATACACATAGTAATACTCCGAATCGAGCAATGAATTTGAACGTATATCAAATTGTTTTACCACAGGACCTTTCGATGTTTCACGAATAACCTTTATCTTTCCTCGGTCTCCGTTTGTACGTATATCTCCTGCCAAAGCGAGTGCCTGAAATATAGTCAGCTTATCTTTATAAATTGGGAATTGTCCCTTGCCGGCTTCTCCAATGATATAAAACACATCGTTATTAAGGGCAATGACCACAGACGCATTCTTGTCAAACTCTTGTATTTTCTTTTCTATCACCTGATTAGCCACTTCCAACGTCAATCCTCCGATTTTCAAATGAGAGATGAAGGGCAAATCCACTGTACTGTCAGCATAAATTTTGTACGACATTCCACTACCCGACTGTCCTGACGATGCCGACGAAGAAGGGAACAAACGCGTTATATCTTCATTTATTGAAAGTACACGAACCGCGATTTGGTCGTTCGGTTTCAAGACATACCATTGATAGTCCTTTTTGCTGTATTGAGGCAGGTTTTTGCGTGTTTGAAGATATTGGGTGGTGTAGTTTGTCACACACGAAGCAAGGCTAAACAAAAGCAAAGCTGCAATTGACCAAATAGCAATTTGTTTTATTCTTTCCATGCTTAAAAATATTTAGAAATACTTATACCCAACAACAACAAAGAGATGGTCGTTGAGACGGTTCCAAGTAATGACGACCAGGATGTTACACCAAAAAAGTGAGATGGAAGTTTTTGCACATAAATCACATCATTGGGCTGAATATAGTAAAACTGGGTGTGCATAATATCCTTGCTCCGTACGTCAAACGTCTTTACTACAGTACCTGATTGTGTCTGGCGTAATATTTTAATCTGCTTCCTGTTGGCCAATGAGTTCAGATCACCGGATATTGCCAGAGCTTCAAAAATATTCAGTTTTTCTTTGATGAGAGGATAACGCCCGTTGCCGCCTTCGCCAATAACGCTAAAGAAAGCATTGGCAAGAGTGACCCTAACGTAACAGTTGCCAAATTGGTTCTTTGTACGGCTTTCTAATTCATCTTTTACATCCCGCAAGGTTTTGTCCATGGCTTTCACCTTCCCCACGTAAGGAAATAGAAGGTCGCCATTTTCATCGACTCTATAAGTAAATAAATCGCTTGCTGATCCACCGCCTGAGGAGCCATCCATATTTTCGCTGCCCTGAAAAAGCTTATTGGTTTCTTCGTTGAGAGAATGGACGACAATACTAAGGCGGTCGCCCGGTTGCAACTTATAATCTTCAAAACGCACAGAATCTTTATACCTGATAACATCCGGATTCGGCTGCTGTAAATAATTAATGTCTTTGTAAGTAATACAAGACATCAAAAGCCAACTGCCGGTGACAACTGCAATCAATGCCAACAAAATCCGTTTGAATATAGGTTTTGACAAGTACATCAGCGATTTGGAAATGATAAATATTTGCGGTATTAATGGGCAAATTTAAGAAATAAAACGTAAAAACAATACGATTCACGCCCAAAGCAAGAACTTTGCAACAGAAAAAACAGCGATTAGCCGATGGTCTGGCTTTTCAATGTAAAAAATGACTTCGGAGATTACCAATTAATGGGCTCTAACCCATTCTCTGCCAGATATGAATTTGCTTTGCTGAAATGACCGTTACCGAAAAACCCCCGATAAGCCGACAAAGGAGATGGATGCGGAGACTGAAGTACAAGGTGACGTTTACGGTCAATAAACTCTCCTTTGCGTTGGGCGTAAGAGCCCCAGAGTAAGAATACCAGATGTTCTTTTTCTTCATTCAAAACACGTATGGCTGCGTCGGTAAACTGTTCCCAGCCTTTATTCTGATGAGATCCTGCCTGATGTGCTTTCACCGTCAATGTTGCGTTAAGCAATAAAACGCCCTGCTTGGCCCAACGTTCCAGATTACCGCTTTGAGGTATTTCTACGTGCAGATCGTCGTTGATTTCTTTGAAAATATTTACCAGAGACGGAGGAAAGTCAATGCCTTCGGGAACCGAAAAGCAAAGACCATGCGCCTGCCCGGGGCCATGGTATGGATCCTGCCCTATTATAACCACTTTGACATTATCGAAAGGACATAAATCAAACGCGTTGAAGATCAGTTTTGCCGGAGGATAAACACGTCCGTTGGTGTATTCATTCTTCACAAAACGAGTCAATTCTTCGAAATAAGGTTTATCAAATTCTGGTGCAAGTTTTTGCTTCCAGCTATCTTCAATGCGCACTTCCATTATTTTCTGCTTTTTAGGTTTAACCGCGGGTTTCGGCCGATTCTATTGCAAAGTTCGCAAAGTTTTCCAAAAGCCCAAAGCCGGCAGAAACTATATACAAAAACGGTGCAAAATTCAGATGAATTTTGCACCGTTTTATTGGTAAACCCTCTCGCCGCCGCAAGATTAGCGCAGCGTATCGTGTGGCCAAGCCACACGTTGGAGCAAACAAACAATATCAGCCGGGCGGTAAAACAAAGCAACTGCATCGCATGAACAAAAATTAGAAGCCTCTGCCTGTTTAGTCGAGGTTCTCAAACAGTAAAATCGGTAAGGTGATCGAATATTTACAATCCGAATTTTTTCTTTAGCCATTCACTGAGCGCACCGTAAGGTCTATCGTCCACATGACAATCGCGAGGATAAATTTTGAACTCTTTGGGACTTTTAATAGTATTGTAAGCGCTAAAACCGACATGAGGCGGGCAGTCATCGTCAAAAAGGGCCGTCGTAAAAAGCACCGGACAGGTAATCCATGATGCAAAATTTTTGGTATTGATCAAATCCTGTACTTTTAGTGCCTCTTCAAAAGAACACGGGTTGTGGTAATAATCGAGAAAGCCTTTGAGCTCTTTCTGGCAGATAGTACGAATGTTTATAAAATCGTGGATATCGCACGGAAACGGATCGAAGTAGGCACAAGCGGCAATCCGTTTACCACATAAACCGGCAGTAACCAGCGTAAGCCCCCCACCCTGACTGCCACCACGAACCCCTACACGTAAAGTATCGGTTTCTGGTCGGGAAAACAGAAAGTCGACAGCCCGGACGCAATCCATATAAATACCCCTGTATGCATTTCCCTGTTTGCTGTATAGTTTATAGCCCCATATTCCGGGTATACCAAATCCGGGGTTGAATTTGTCGGCGCTCAATCCGTGACCCCGCGCGCAAAGTGCCAGCTCAATGACATTGTCGCCACCGTTGATAAACTGATCCACATTTTGAAATCCCTGTCCGTAATACGGAACATGAAGAATGGCCGGAAAGCGACCTTCTTTCCGGGGCACGAAGTAGTAACCCCGAATGGTCAGTCCTCCCAGCGATTGCATCTCAATCACATAACCATCGCGTTTCCCCCGGCTCAAACTGTCTATTTTATGCATGGCGAACCGCGGGTCGATTTTCTTCAGTTCGGTCAAAGTCTCTTGCCAAAACGACCGAAAATCGGAGGGTTGGGTATCTTTACATCTGATTTCCTCGGGCCGATAGGCTAACCACTCTACATCGCCCAAGTTGTCTTGTCCCTTCAACAGGGCAATACATTCGTAAAAGCCCGGCTGAGTGATCTCTTTGCTTAGCTTTACCGTTAACATGGTGTCGGATGGCGAAACGGTAAATGTTCGTTCGACAATATGTCGGTGAAAGTCGTTGTTAACAATCAAACGAAGAGTGGTTTTTGTGTGTACTTTGTAATGAAGGGTGATAGCCGGGGATTTACTGGTAAACAGATGGTCAGACGGATCCATTTGAATAGCTACGCTCTGAACTGATTTTGATGAGTCTACTGGCGAAAGCGTGCATGAATTGTGGCTGACACCTCCTGTGTAGGAAAGAGACGAGAGGTATATCCGAATCTGGTTTTTGTCATTGTCGTTTAAGCAACCTTCCGGTAGAAGATACGTTTTCTGCAAATTCCGGTTTGAATAGAAATGCTCCGGAATATTTTCTCCTATCAGTGTGTTATTTACGAATATCTTTTCCACACGGCATTGCAATCCGACCTTCAGTAGCAACGGCTTTTTTTGTAGTGCTTTATTTAAATCAAAATTACAAGAGAGACAACCTTTTCCGTCACGGGCATATACACCCTGCCGTTCCCATGAAAGAAGTAAATTTATTGGGTGCGTCACGGTAGGAGTCGAGTCGAATTTGAGCGACCACTCAAGAGGCAGTAAATTCTGAGAAGATAAAATCTGTGATGAAAAGAGAAATGTCAGGATAAGAAAAAGAACGTGTTTCATAATTAAGTTGAAGTGAATGGAATGCATGTAGATTGATCGCACATTCAAAAGATAATGCACCTTAAAAACGGGCTGCATTTATTTGTCAAAAGTAGAAATAATTTTTCAAAATGTCCAGATCATTTAACAACCCCAAAAACAGAAATTAGAAAACTCAGCATCTAAAAAAGCGTAGGTTTTCAGGCTGTAAAATCAGGAAAGTTTGCCATAGCTACGCGAGAAGACTCGTGCAACAACAAAAATTTGTAAAATGTAATCTTTTCTTTTTAATTGACGCATTTTAGTTTTACCTCGGTTCATCGTAGCGTGTAAAGCAGATTGGGGTTCGGCGTATGACTCTATGAATACTTGATACTTGTATTATATCATGCGACTTGGAAGTCGCATCACCCGATAGTAATAATATACAAAAACGGTGCAAAATTCAGATGAACTTTGCACCGTTTGTTTGTAAAAACTAATTGGCAAAATTATTTGTATTCTGCCCAGTTCCGAATATCAATATCGTCTGCCGTGATTTTGCAGAATGCCTTGATAAAGGCACTTGCCAAACGGGCATTGGTAATCAATGGAATGTTGAAGTCTATTGCTCCACGACGGATTTTATAGCCATTTGATAGCTCACGCTTTGTCAAATTCTTCGGAATGTTAATGACCAGATCGAATTTTTTATCGGCAATCATTTGCATCACATTATGTTCGCCGTCTTCATCCGGCCAGTTGACATCTATCGCATCCACGCCGTTTTGTTGCAGGAATTGCTGTGTGCCATGGGTTGCATAAATGTTGTAACCATTCTTCGATAACAAAAGACATGCATCTAACATAGCCACTTTCGATTTCGATTCTCCCGAAGAAACCATGATGTTCTTTTCCGGAATACGATAGCCGACAGAAAGCATTGCTGTGAGTAATGCATCGTCAAACTGGTGACCGATACACCCTACTTCTCCGGTCGAAGCCATGTCGACACCAAGCACAGGGTCGGCTTTTTGCAGGCGGGTGAACGAGAACTGAGAAGCTTTGATACCCACGTAGTCGAGATCGAATGCTGACTTTTCAGGTTTCTTAGGATTCAAACCGAGCATTACCTGAGTAGCCAAATCAATAAAATTGATTTTCAACACCTTAGAAACAAACGGAAAGCTTCTCGAAGCGCGAAGATTGCACTCTATGACCTTAATGTCATTATCCTTCGCAAGGAACTGAATATTGAACGGACCCGAAATATTAAGCGATTTCGCAATCTGACGGGCAATTTGCTTGATGCGTCGTACGGTCTCCACATAGATCTTTTGCGGAGGGAACTGAATGGTAGCATCACCAGAGTGAACACCGGCAAATTCTACGTGTTCCGAAATTGCATAGATCACAATGTCGCCGTTATTCGCTACAGCGTCAATTTCGATTTCCTTGGCATTTTCAATAAATTCAGAAACAACCACAGGATGTTCCTGCGACACTTCAGTTGCCAGTTCAAGAAATTCTTCCAACTCTTCCTGATTGGAGCAGACATTCATTGCTGCACCCGAAAGAACGTAAGAAGGACGAACCAATACAGGGAAACCGACGTTTTTTACAAACTCTGTAATGTCGCTCAGAGAACGAAGTTCCTGCCAACGCGGCTGATCGATTTTCAGATCATCAAGCATACTGGAGAACTTGTGACGATCTTCTGCATTATCAATTGAGGGAGCTTTGGTACCAAGGATATTCACGCCCGAATCCGACATACGAACAGCCAGGTTGTTTGGAATCTGACCTCCCACAGAAACAATGGTTCCCATTGGGTTTTCGAGTTCCAAAATATCCATCACACGTTCGTAGGTCAACTCGTCAAAATAAAGACGGTCGCACATATCGTAGTCGGTCGAAACAGTTTCCGGATTGTAATTGATCATTACCGAACGCAGACCCTGTTTGCGGATCGTATTCAAAGCGTTTACGCTACACCAGTCGAACTCTACCGAACTACCGATACGGTAAGCTCCCGAACCCAAAACCACAACCGAACGGTGGTCGCCAAGGTATTTCACATCGTTTGCCGAGCCGTTGTAGGTAATATACAGGTAATTGGTCTGTGCAGGATATTCGGCTGCAAGAGTATCGATCTGTTTTACAACCGGTAAAATACCACGACGTTTACGTTCTGCACGCACTTCATCTCCAATATGCGATTTGTTTTCGTGAATATCAAACATGAGGCGGGCAATCTGGAAGTCAGAGAAACCCATCTGTTTTGCACGCAACAAAAGATCATCCGACAAATCGTTGAACGATTCCGTCAGTTTCAGGTCTTTGGCAACATCAACGATATTTTGAAGTTTTTGGAGGAACCAGTTGTCAATCTTTGTGAGATTATGAATCTTTTCGATGGTATATCCGCTCTGAAGTGCCTGCGACAGGTAAAAAATACGACGGTCGGTAGGTTCCGAGAGCGCTTTGTTCATATCAGAGATCGACAACGTTTTGTTCGCAACAAAACCGTGCATTCCCTGTTGAATCATACGCAAACCTTTCTGCAGAGCCTCTTCGAAGGTACGACCGATAGCCATCACCTCCCCCACACTCTTCATGCTACTGCCGATTTCACGGGAAACACCGTGAAACTTTGCTAAGTCCCAACGAGGTATCTTACACACTACGTAGTCCAAAGCGGGTTCAAAAAACGCAGTAGTAGTTTTTGTTACCGAGTTTTTCAGTTCAAACAAACCATAACCCAAAGCCAGTTTTGCAGCAACAAAAGCAAGAGGATAACCGGTTGCTTTCGATGCAAGTGCCGAAGAACGACTCAAACGGGCGTTTACTTCGATTACGCGATAGTCTTCCGAATCAGGGTCAAATGCGTATTGAACATTACATTCACCTACGATTCCGATATGGCGTACAATGCGGATGGCAATTTCACGCAATTTGTGGTATTCGCTGTTGGTAAGTGTTTGCGATGGAGCAACCACGATACTCTCACCGGTGTGAATTCCCAGTGGATCGAAATTTTCCATGTTACAAACCGTGATACAGTTATCGTAACGGTCACGAACCACTTCGTATTCGATTTCCTTCCAACCTTTCAGCGATTTTTCGACCAAAAGCTGCGGAGAATAGTTGAATGCCTTTTCGGCAAGCGCTTCAAGTTCCTGCTCGTTGTTACAGAAACCGCTACCCAAACCGCCCAAAGCGTAAGCTGCACGGACGATAATAGGATAACCCAGATCTTTTGCAGCCGTTTTGGCATCTGCCATATTTTCTACTGCAAAACTTTTGATGGTTTTTACATCAATCTGATCAAGTTTTTTGACGAACAGTTCGCGGTCTTCCGTATCGATAATGGCCTGAACCGGAGTTCCCAGCACACGCAGATTATATTTTTCAAGAATGCCCGATTCGAAAAGCTTTACACCGCAGTTCAAAGCAGTCTGGCCGCCGAAAGCGAGTAAAAGCCCATCCGGTTGTTCTTTTTTGATTACCTTTTCAACAAAGAACGGGGTGATTGGCAAGAAATAGATTTTATCGGCCACACCTTCAGAAGTCTGAACGGTAGCAATATTCGGATTGATGAGCACCGTTTCAATTCCTTCTTCTTTCAGCGCTTTCAACGCCTGAGAGCCGGAATAATCGAATTCGCCGGCCTCTCCGATCTTCAAAGCTCCGGATCCGAGAATTAAAACCTTTTTAATTGACAATCGGGTATTGTCTGTGGACAAGAAGTCGTCTTTTATATTCATTGTTACTTTATTCGTTTTGACTTTTTGCTATAAAACACATATTTTCAACAGTCTGAAATTAACTGCACTTAGTCAATTAATTTGAGGAACTCATCAAATAAAAATTCAGTGTCGGTTGGCCCACTGGAAGCTTCCGGGTGGAACTGCGCAGAGAAATAAGGTTTCGTTTTATGGCGAATACCTTCATTGGTGCCATCATTCAAATTGATGAATAAAGGTTCCCAGTCGCTACCCAGTGTATTATTGTCAACTGCATAACCGTGGTTTTGCGAAGTTACAAAACAACGGTTGGTACCAGCCATACGCACAGGTTGGTTATGACTGCGGTGGCCGTATTTCAGCTTATACGTTTTTGCACCACCTGCAATTGAAAGCAATTGGTTACCCATGCAAATACCAAAGATAGGTTTGTCTGTTGTCATTGCTTTGCGGATATTTTCCACTGTCACGTTACAATAAGCAGGATTGCCCGGACCATTTGAGATAAACAATCCGTCATATTCCAGGGTATTGAAATCATAATCCCATGGAACACGAATCAGAGTAACGTCACGTTTCAGGAAACAGCGCAAAATATTGTGTTTTACACCACAGTCGACCAACACAATTTTTTTCTTGCCGTTGCCGTATGTAATTACCTCTTTACAGCTTACTTTTGCAACATGGTTTTCGCTGTCAGTGTCAACAAATTCCACATCTTCCTTGTCGGGGAAAATAAGTTTTCCTTTCATGGCACCATACTCGCGAATAATTTTAGTCAGTTCACGGGTGTCAACACCATAAATTGCTGGGATTTTGTTCTCTTTCAGCCAGTCGCTAAGGCTTTTTTGTGCGTTCCAGTGGCTGTATTGAAACGAATAATCGGAAATAATCAAGCCACTGACATGAATTATTTCCGATTCGTAAAATGTTGATAAGCCGTTTTCTGTAATGCCCTGCGGGACTCCGTAATTACCAACTAGCGGATAAGTGACAGTGAGAATCTGTCCCGAATACGAAGGATCGGTTAAGCTTTCAGGATAGCCAACCATTGCCGTACTAAAGACGACTTCGCCGGCTCTTGGCTCTTCGTACCCGAAAGACTTACCGTAAAAAGTGGTGCCATTTTCGAGCACCAAATGCATCGGTTTGTTATGTTCCATTATTAAAGCGTAGAGATAGAATAAATATGGTATCTTTTCGACCTGCAAAGGTACAAAAAAACTACCTAACGATAAAGAAATACGAGGTAATTATAATAAAAAATAAGGTTTTTGATATTTTGCAATGTCAATTTGATATTTTTGATACAAAATTGCAATGTGGACTTTGCAACGCAAAAGATTAATTGTACTTTTGTATCAATAAATTTTAGCAACATTTATACATATAAATATCTAATATTAAAATAAATAGTCATGAAATTGTTGGAAGAAATCATGAAACGGGCTCAGGAAAATGTTCAGCACATTGTGTTACCCGAAGGAACCGAGGAACGTACTCTACAGGCTGCAGATATAATCCTGGAGAAAAAAGCAGCCAATATCACCCTGATCGGTAATCCGGATGAAATCCACAGTTTAACCGCTAAATTTCAATTAAAAAACATTGATAAAGCGACTATTCTCGATCCTGAAAACTATACACAATACGAAGAATACACCAACCTTCTGTTTGAATTAAGAAAAGCCAAGGGTCTTACTATGGAACAAGCACAGAAGCTGGCAAAAGATCCTTTATATATAGGAACGCTGATGATTAAAAACGGCGATGCTGACGGTGAAGTTGCCGGCGCAAGAAACACCACCGGAAATGTGTTGCGTCCGGCTCTGCAAATTGTCAAAACAAAACCCGGCACATCTGTTGTTTCCGGTGCATTACTTTTGTTTTCCAATAGCCCTTACGGTGAAAACGGATTGGTATTAATGGCCGACCTGGCTGTTACCCCAAACCCAACCGCACAAGAACTTGCTGAAATTGCCGTGACTTCAGGGCAGACAGCCCGTACTATCGGAGGCTTTGAGCCAAGGATTGCGATGCTCAGCTTCTCAACAAAAGGTAGTGCCAAACATGAATTAGTAGACAAAGTGGTAGAAGCAACCCGCATTGCTCAGGAAATGGCACCCGATTTACAAATTGATGGCGAACTTCAGGCTGACGCAGCGTTGGTACCTTCTGTTGGCGAAAGTAAAGCTCCGGGAAGCGAAGTTGCCGGTCACGCCAATGTTCTTGTATTCCCCGATCTGCAGGCCGGTAATATCGGCTACAAACTCGTTCAACGCCTCGGTAACGCAGAAGCTATCGGACCGGTTCTTCAGGGAATGGGAGCTCCTATTAACGATTTGTCGCGCGGTTGCTCTGTAAATGACATTGTACAAATGATCGCCATTACCGCAAATCAGGCCATCGGAGTAAAACAGGCAAAATAAAGATTGATACAACATTGAAAAACTGTTTCAAAATTCCATTACGTTATCAACTATCTGTTAATAAAACCAATGGAGTTCAGAACAATATTTTCTTTGTACCTCGTAAATGAATAAATTGTAAATATATATTATGTCACAATTACCTAACGAACCCATCGAAAATTACGGACTAAGCCACAAAGACCGCAAACGCACTCTGTTTTCCAGAATAGGCGTAGTTGGCTGTGGAAAAGATGGCAGTATTATAGCTACCATAGCTGCCAGCCGTGGTATGGAAGTTGTTTTTCTGGAACCAACAGAAGAAGGCATCAGCAATGCATATTCCAGAATTGAAAAGAAATTGGATGCCCGGGTAATGAATTGGGGACTGACAAACTCAGAAAAGAAGGCCATTCTTTCGCGTATCAGAGGAACCGTGAATTATTCTGATTTTGTAGGATGTGATTTCGTGATCGAAACTATTCGTTACGACGATCATACCGGTATCAGGAGCATTGACCGCCGTAAAGAAGTATTCAAAAAACTGGAAGGAGTTCTCAACTCTGAAGCGATTATTGCTTCTAACGTTTCTACTATTGTAGTTACCGAATTGTCTAACGAACTGGAACATCCGGAACGCTGCATAGGAGTACATTTCCTTACCAACGTTCCTGACTCGCATGTCTTGGAAATCGTGAGAGGTTTATATACTTCAGAGAACACCTTTGAAAAAGTATGTCGTTTTGCCGAACTGATCAATTACGATTTTATTTCAGTATCGGAATCAGTAGGGCTGGTTAGTCTCCGTATGTTTCTGATTATGCTCAACGAAGCATGTTCTATCGTTATGGAAGGAATCTCTACTGTTGCCGATGTTGACAAAGTACTTACCGTCGGTTTTGGTCACCGTCAGGGTGTTTTCCGTACTGCCGATCAATTGGGAATTGAAAAAATTGTGCCGCTGATGGAAAATCTTTTCAACGAATACGGTAACATTAAATACAAGGCATCACCGCTTTTGCTTCGCCTGTATCGTGCTAAACATTATGGCATTCGTAATGCAAAAGGTTTTTATCAGTATGATGAAAACGGAAAAATCATCCAATAATCATTAAAATCAAAGACATGAAGATTTTAGTACTGAATTGCGGAAGTTCTTCCGTTAAATATAAACTGTTCGACATGGAATCCAAAACCATTCTCGGACAAGGTGGCGTTGAAAAACTGGGAATGCAGGGATCTTTCCTGAAACATACTCGTCCTGATGGACAGAAAGTTACACTTGAAGGTGAAATCCTGACTCACTCAATAGCCGTAGAATACATTCTGGGCGTTTTGTTGAGCGAAAAACATGGAGCTATCAAATCTCTTGATGAAATCGATGCCGTTGGACACCGCTTGGTGCATGGTGGCGAAACATTTAACAAAAGCGTACTCATCAATGACGAAGTAATTTCAAAAATTGAAGAATGCATAGAGATTGCCCCACTCCACAACCCGCCCAATTTGGCCGGTATTAATGCTATTCGCGAGTTATTGCCCAATGTCCCTCAGGTAGGCGTTTTCGACACGGCATTCCACCAGACAATGCCTTCGTATGCATACATGTACGGTATTCCCTACTCGCTCTACAAAAAATATGGAATCCGTCGTTACGGCTTTCATGGCACAAGTCACCGCTATGTTTCAAAGCGTGCCTGCGAACTTCTTGGTCTCGACGTAAACAATTCAAAGTTGATTACGTGCCATATTGGTAATGGCGGTTCAATTACTGCCATCAAAAATGGCGAATCGGTAGATACATCAATGGGCTTTACTCCGGTAGAAGGTCTGCTTATGGGAACCCGTTGCGGAGATATAGATCTTGGAGTGGTTACTTTCCTGATGGATAAAGAAATGCTGGGCACTGATTCGGCATCTACCCTGTTCAACAAACACAGCGGATTACTGGGTATCTCCGGAGTATCTTCGGATATGCGGGATGTGAATAAAGCCGTTAAGGATGGTAATGACCATGCCAAACTGGCACTGGACATGTACCATTATCGTATCAAGAAATATATCGGAGCTTACATGGCTGCTTTAGGCGGAGCTGATGCTATAGTATTTACAGGTGGTGTAGGCGAAAATGGAGACAACTCCAGACTTCAGTCATGCGCCGGCCTCGAATTTCTGGGCATCAAAATTGATCCGGAAGTGAATGCTACCGTTCATGGCGAAGAACACATTATCAGCACACCTGATTCTGCTGTAAAAGTAATTGTAGTTCCCACCGATGAAGAATTTATGATCGCTTCAGACACAATGGAAATTGCGGGAAAATAAGGTCTAAAGCCATCTCTGATTAACAGACAAAACGGTACAAACTGAAGGATTTCAATTTGTACCGTTTTTTATTTCTATCACACCAGACTCTGCGTTTTTATTGTATTTTTGTGCATATACAAACAAATCACTCCTATCAATGGAAACACAACCCTCACCTACCCGCTACGAAAATAAAGTTCCTTATGTACAGTGCGGAAAAAGCGGCCTCGTTCTACCCCGGATATCATTAGGTTTATGGCATAACTTCGGTGATGTCGACGATTTTAGCGAAGCAACTAAAATGATCCAGTTTGCATTCGACAATGGCATAACTCACTTTGATCTTGCCAATAACTATGGGCCTCCCGAAGGAAGTGCTGAAGAAAACTTCGGAAAGATTCTTCATCATTATTTACCCGGATACCGCGATGAGATGATTATATCCACTAAAGCAGGACACAGAATGTGGCCCGGCCCGTACGGCGACGGAGGATCCCGAAAATATCTTATCGCCAGCCTAAACCAAAGTCTAAAAAGGATGAAGCTGGATTATGTGGATATTTTCTATTCGCATCGGTATGATCCGAATACTCCTTTGGAAGAGACTATGAATGCGTTATCTGACATAGTAAAACAGGGCAAAGCATTGTATGTCGGGATATCGAAATATCCTGTGGATAAAACAATTGAGGCCTACTCCTTACTGAAAGCAAATGGAACTCCATGCCTGATCCATCAGGACCGGTACAGCATGTTATCACGAGACATAGAAGAAGGAATTCTACAAGCAGCAGATGATCATGGCGTAGGATTTATCGGTTTTTCGCCTCTGTACCAGGGAGTATTATCCGACAAATATCTTCACGGCATACCCGAAAATTCACGAGCTGCAAAGTCAACAGGTTTTTTACAACGAAGTCAGATATCGCCCGAAATTCTGGATAAAGTTACTGCTCTTAATTCCATTGCCATCCAGAGAGGCCAGACGTTGGCACAAATGGCGTTAATTTGGTGCTTACGACACCCGACAGTTACCTCTGTTATTGTCGGCACCAGTTCTTTGAAACAATTACAGGATAACATTGACGCATTGCACTACCCGCGCCTGTCTGAAGAAGAAATCGCTCAGATAGACACGATACTTCAACAAAAATAAGACCTTCTTTCTCTTGGGTTGAAGAATCAAACATAAAGCAATCGGAGCTTAATGACTAATTTGAAAGTCATTAAACCTTACAAGAACGTAAATTCACATAAAAGTAGCATCAAAGCTTCAATATAAGAAAAAATGCTATCTTTACAGCGAGCATTTACGTTCTTGTTGTATTCAGAATACTATTTTTTCAAATCAGTCCTGATACAGCTACTCTAATTTCTTCTAAATTTTACTACTATGGCTATCAAGAAGTTTATCCTCGACACCAATGTCATTCTACATGACTATAAATGCATCTACAATTTTCAGGAAAATGATATTTACATTCCGATAACTGTTCTCGAAGAGCTTGACAAGTTTAAAAAGGGAAATGATGACATTAATTTTAATGCCCGAGAGTTCTCCCGGGATCTTGATCTGCTGGCTGATAATTCGATTTTCACCAAAGGAGTAAGCCTTGGAGACAGCTTGGGTAAATTGTATATCGTAACTTCATACGATTATCCGGAAGCGTTGCAACAAACTTTCTCTGAAAAAACGCCCGATCACCGCATTCTGGCGGTAGCCTATCAACTACAGAAAAAATATAAGAATACAATCTTCATTTCGAAAGACATCAACCTTCGACTAAAAGCTAAATCACTGGGAATTGTTGCTGAAGATTACATCTCAGACAAGGTTACCAGCGCAGATATTTTCGATAAAAAACATGCTACATTCTCTCATATAGAAGCACACCTGGTGGATGATCTCTATAAATCAAAAGAGGGTATTCCGGTGGAAAAGTTCAGTTTTAGTTCCGACATTGAGCCAAACGAGTGCTTCATCATTAAAAGCAGTAAATCAGGCGTTTTGGCTCGATATAACTCTTTCTCTCAGAAAGTTGAACGGGTTGAAAAGAACAAGGTATTTGGGATTGAACCCCGTAATGCAGAGCAAGCCTTTGCATTTAACGTGATGCTGGATAATAATATTAAACTGGTTGCTCTTACGGGAAAATCAGGAACCGGAAAAACACTATTGGCACTTGCGGCTGCTTTGGAACAACAGGAAAATTTTCAGCAAGTATTACTTGCACGCCCTATCGTTGCTCTTGGAAATAAAGATTTAGGCTACCTTCCCGGCGATGATAAGCGCAAAGTATCTCCTTACATGCAACCTTTATTCGACAACCTGAATGTTATTAAGCATCAGTTTAATTATCAGGGAAAAGAAGTCTACAAAATAGAAGAAATGCAGCGCGAACAGAAACTGGTTATAGAAGCACTGGCGTATATTCGCGGACGAAGTCTGAGCAATACATTTTTTATTGTGGATGAGGCTCAGAACCTTACACCGCACGAAATCAAGACTATCATTACACGAGCCGGAGAAGAAACCAAAATTATTTTTACCGGCGATATTCAACAAATAGACCAGCCTTATCTTGACATGCACTCGAACGGACTGGTTTACATGATTGACCGTATGCGTGGGCAAGAGCTCTTTGCTCATATCAATCTTACAAAAGGAGAACGAAGTCCTCTTTCGGAATTAGCGAGCAACCTATTATAATATCACCAAAAACTTGGAATTGATTATTTCAATAGCTATATTTGCCGCTCAATTTTATTTAAAATAAATACAATTTCACAAACATAACTCTCTAAATTCTGGTGTAGTCGCCTAACAATCAATTTTATTTGCGCATGGAAACACTCGATTTATCTATCATTGACTGGTCTCGTGCCCAGTTTGCAATGACCGCTATGGATCATTGGATTTTCGTACCGTTGACATTGAGCCTTGGTTTTATTATGGCTGTAATGGAAACTGTATATTATAAAACCGGCAAAGCCGAATGGCAAACAATGACAAAGTTCTGGATGCGTCTTTTTGGCATCAACTTTGCCGTGGGTGTAGCCGGAGGTTTGATATTAGAGTTTCAATTTGGCACTAACTGGTCCAATTATAGTTGGCTTGTTGGCGACATTTTCGGAGCCCCGCTTGCTATTGAAGGTATCATGGCCTTTTTTCTGGAATCGACGTTCTTTGTTATCATGTTTTTTGGCTGGAACAAAGTCAGCAAAGGCTTTCACCTTGCAGCAACCTGGCTCACATGGTTCGGTGCCACTTTATCTTCGTTATGGATCTTGGTTGCAAATGCCTGGATGCAGTATCCTACAGGCACTTCTTTCAATATTGATACAGTTCGCAGCGAAATGACCGATTTCTGGGCTGTACTCTTCTCTCCTATGGCAATGAATAAATTTTTCCACACCGTTACATCGTCCTGGATTGTTGGGGCTGCATTTGTAATCGGTGTCAGTTGCTGGTATCTGATGAAAAAACGCAATATTGAATTTGCGCATAAAAGCATACGGATAGCTGCTGCTTTTGGACTATTGGGAATAATACTGGCGATGTACAGTGGTGATGGTTCAGCCTATCAGGTAGCTCAAAAGCAACCAATGAAACTCGCAGCTATGGAAGGCCTTTATCAGGGACATACAGGAGAAGGATTGGTTGCAATGGGTATTCTGAATCCGGCCAAAAAAGAATATAACGATGCTACAAATCCGTTTCTTATTAAGATAACGGCTCCTAAACTGTTGTCTTTTTTAGCTTTCAGAGATTTTGACGCCCACGTTCCCGGCATTAAAGACTTATTGGATGGTGGCTATCTGGAAACAAGACCTGACGGTCAGGCTGTCAAACCTGTCACAACAGACGAAAAAATAGTTTTCGGCAAAATGGCTCAAAACGCTCTCAAAGGTTATAAGCTTGCCAAAAAAGAGCACAATGATTCTCTGGCTTCAGTCAACAAAGCTGTTTTTGCAGCGACATCACCCTACTACGGCTACGGCTATATTAAAGACAAAAAACAGTTGATTCCGAATGTACCGCTTACTTTCTATTCATTCCGTTTTATGGTAATTTTCGGAGGCTTCTTCCTATTGTATTTCATCTTCATTCTATACATCCGTCGCAGAATTGAAAACATGAAATGGCTTCAGAAGCTTGCATTATGGGCTATACCTTTGGCCTACCTTACGTCTTTTTCTGGTTGGATTGTTGCTGAAGTCGGACGCCAGCCCTGGGCTATTCAGGATCTTCTGCCAACGTTTGCCGCGGTATCCAGCATACCAGTGAGCTCTATACAGACAACATTCGCATTTTTTGCCATACTGTTTATCGTGCTTTTCATTGCCATTGTGAGCATTATGGTGCACGAAATTCGAAAAGGGCCTGAACACATACAATAAGGTCCATTGTGACTGATAAATACTATCGATTAAATAATTTTTAATTCAACAATTATGGATTACGCTTTTTATCAAGAATATTGGTGGTTTTTAGTATCGTTGCTCGGTGCCATACTGGTCTTCCTGTTTTTTGTTCAGGGAGGACAATCTCTGCTGTATACCATTGGAAAAACCGACGAAGAAAGAACGCTTATGATAAATTCTATTGGAAAAAAATGGGAATTTACATTCACTACGCTGGTCACTTTTGGGGGCGGATTCTTCGCTTCTTTTCCGCTATTTTATTCAACCAGCTTTGGAGGCGCCTATTGGCCCTGGATGCTTATCTTAATATGTTTCGTTTTGCAAGCTTTTAGCTATGAATTCAGAAAAAAAGAGGGCAACATTCTGGGTCATAAAACATATGAAGCTTTTTTGCTTCTCAATGGATTTGTCGGCTTGCTGCTCTTTGGAACCGCGGTGGGAACTTTCTTTACCGGTAGCGAATTTCTTGTGAACAAAGAAAATATCTATCAACCGATGATGCCGGTGATTTCGACATGGCAAAACCCGTTACATGGACTTGAAGCTGTAGCTAACCCTCGTAATGTACTACTCGGACTTGCTGTTTTCTTCCTTGCCAGAGTGTTGGGAAGCCTTTATTTTATCAACAACATACGCCACGAGGCTATTAATGCACGCTCCCGGAAACAGGTATTAATCAATGCCGTTCTTTTTCTGGTCACATTCCTTACCTTTTGTATATGGACATTATGTGCAAAAGGATTTGCAGTACATCCTGAAACCGGAGAAGTTTACATGCAAAACGCTAAGTATTTCCACAACTTAATAGAAATGCCTTTGATTGGAATAATGTTGCTTGTAGGTGTTGTTGCTCTGTTATATGGCATTGGTATTGGCGTGTTCTGCTCTCGAAGCACAAAAGGAATTTGGTTTGCTGGTTTAGGTACCGTATTAGCTGTATTATCTCTGCTGTTAATTCTTGGCTATAACAATACCGCGTTCTACCCATCAGTGTCTGACTTACAAAGTTCGCTTACGATTAGAAACAGTTCTTCAAGTCTCTTTACATTAAAGGTAATGAGCGTTGTTTCTCTGTTTATTCCGGTAGTTTTGTCCTATATTTTTTATGCATGGCGAATGATGGATAAAAAGCAAATTGATGTCAACGAACTCAATAACAATCATAATCCTCAGTACTAAATACTGATGCAAATTTAAGAAAGCGTAAGCATGGTAAAACTACCCTGCTTACGCTTTTTTTATTTCATCCTTTTAGTATAAAAAACTAACTTTGCTATAGATTATAACCACACACATTTAAAATTATGACAGAAGAATCTACGCAATCTTCATTGAACAATGTTCCGAGAAACCCGTTCTTACATCCATTCGATACCCCACACGCAGCTATTCCGTTTAATAAAATCAAGCTCGAACACTATGTACCGGCATTTAAGGAAGCCATACGCATACATGAATCCGAAATTGATGATATTGTTGAGAATAAAGAAGTTCCTACGTTTCAGAATACAATTGAAGCCCTCGAAAATTCAGGACGCTTACTTTCTCTGGTAACAAATACATTCTTCAATCTTAACAGTGCAGAAACGACTGATGAGATGCAACAACTTGCAGAAGAGATTTCTCCGATGCTGACCGAGCATTCCAATAATATTTCCCTGAATACGCGACTATTTGACCGGGTAAAACATGTATTTACTCAAAAAGATAATTTAGAATTAGTCGCAGAACAACAAACCTTACTACAAAAAACATACGATAGTTTTGCCGATAACGGAGCAAATCTGAGTGATACAGATAAAATTACATATCGAGATCTTACAGAAAAACTTGACACTGCGTCTTTGACTTTCGATAGAAATATTCTGAAAGAAGTCAACGACTATACCCTGATTATTACAGATAAACATCTGTTGACCGGACTGTCTGATGATTATCTTGAAACTGCAGCAGCAAAAGCCTCTGCAAAGGGACAAAATGGATGGCTGTTCGATTTGACAGCTCCGAGTTATGTGCCAGCTATGAAATTTTTAAATAATAGGGAGTTGAGGCAGCAACTTTACATGGCATTTTGCACCAAAGGAATCCATAACGATGCCAATGACAATCAGGAGATCATGCGCTCCATTGTCAATAACAGACTGCAACTTGCTCAGTTATTAGGTTATAAAACATATGCAGCATATGTACTGAAAGACCGAATGGCTGAAACAAGTGACAATGTATACAAACTGCTGAATGAACTGTTAGCCGCTTATAAACCTGTAGCTGATAAAGAAATTGAAGCTGTGCAGGAATATGCCAAGAGTCTCGGATTTACAGAACAATTACAGCCCTGGGATTGGGCTTACTATGCAGAAAAGCTCAAAGATCAAACATTCACTTTCAATGAAGATTCATTGCGTCCGTATTTTGAACTCAACAATGTTATTACGGGAGTCTTTGGATTAGCAACTAAATTATACGGTATTACCTTCAAAGAAAACGCTGATATTCCCGTTTATCACCCGGAAGTAAAAACCTTTGAGGTATTTGACCACAATGGACAATACCTTGCCCTACTCTATACTGACTTTTTCCCCCGAAAAGGAAAACGACCGGGAGCATGGATGACAGAATTCAAAGGACAATGGAAAGAAGGAGAATACAATCATCGTCCTCATATCTGTCTGGTGATGAATTTTACCCGTCCTACGAAAACAAAACCGGCACTTCTTTCCTTCGATGAAGTGAAAACATTCCTGCATGAATTTGGCCATGCCCTCCATGGCATTTTTTCCAATACAATGTATCTATCGCACTCGGGAACGTCCGTACATCGCGATTTTGTAGAATGCCCCTCTCAGTTCATGGAAAATTATGCTATTGAAAAAGAATTCCTTGATGATTTTGGATTCCATTATCAAACGAAAGAACTAATTCCTTCGGAGATGATCCGTAAAATCAAAAACGCAGAAAACTATAATGTAGGATATCAATGCGTACGTCAATTGAATTTTGGGTTCATCGATATGGCATGGCATATGCTTGAAAAAGACTTTTCTACTAATGTGATTGAGTTTGAAAAACAAGCTGAAAAGCAGACACAATTATTACCTTCTCTTGAAAATACGTGTATCAGTACGGCATTCGGACATATCTTTTCAGGTGGGTATGCTGCCGGATACTATAGTTATAAATGGGCTGAAGTACTTGCTGCCGACTCTTTTGCAGCCTTTCAAAATGCCGGCATCTTTAATCAGGACGTAGCTAATTCTTTCCGCAATAATATTCTTTCCAATGGAGGATCCGAAAAACCCATGACCTTATACAAACGATTCAGAGGTCAGGAACCATCAATCAATGCTTTGTTGGTTGCCAATGGAATGACGGCTCATACACCAAAATAAAAATCTGAATCGAATAAAATAAATTCATTATTAACATTTCAAGAGGTATTTAATCAATAAACATTCACTATTTCATGCTAATATTTAAAGTCGAAATACTTAATATAAGTAAAAATAAAATCAATTTGATCCATTTTTTGTTTATTATCATATCATAACCACTTGTATTAATGGGCATTTGTAGAATTTTTCATTCCTATATCTCATTGACTGTTTGTCTTTTCACTAATTATTATTCAATCCTTTTTTGATTTGATTTTTTTTAACTATATTCAGAAAGTCAGATATAATATTAGCACTATCTTTGTTTCGAATTTATTTGACTGAGAGTATAAAAAACCACCATTTTTCTACATTTCGTATTTGTTTTTATGAGAGAAAAGGCATTTTCTTCAAATCAACCTTAGATAAATCCTGACCATAAGAATTCTAATTTTAAGAAAATATTCTTAGACTTACTATAGAGTATAAAGTGAAAAAAATCAAGCTGTTGTTTAATTAAAATTTTTGAAAAATGAAAAAAATCATTACATGTGGATTGCTACTGTTTGCTTTCATTGCAGTAGCAAATGCTCAAGCTGACAAAAAAGCTGATGCAAAAGAAGCCAAAGCTACTTTTCAGCCAGGTTGGTATATGAGTCTCTATACCGGTTACAACTTATTTTTGGGTGAAGGAAGTAACATTTTGCAAAGCGGAAATTCTATCAATTTCAGAAAAGATGGAGGTTTGCTTTCTACTTTCGGCTTAGGTTACGATTTTAATCCGGTAATTGGCGTACGTGGCGAATTAGGCTGGGCTCGTCATGGCTGGAAAGGAGTTTCGGCAACAGGAGTAACGGATCCTCATTGGTGGAGTGCTAACCTGACCGGTGATCTTACTGTAAACTTGAGCAACTGGTGGGGTGGTTACAATCCTGACAGAATCTTTGATGTTACCGCATTTGGAGGTCTTGGATTAGGCGTTCGTTCAGCACATGAAGTTGCAGCAAAAAAACAAGTAACTCCTATTGTACGCGCAGGTTTACTTGGAAGCTTCCATCTTTCAAAACAATTTGATCTGAACGCAGAAGTAGCAACTAACGCAGTTCGTGATGGCTTCAATGGAGTAAAAGCAGGCCTTTTCTTTGATGATTTCACAGCTTTCCAGGTTGGTTTTACATACCACTTCAAAGCTACATCTAAAGCAGCTCCCGCACCTGCTCCTGAGCCAGTAATCCAAATCAAAGAAGTTGTAAAACACGATACCGTGTTTGTTAAGGTTCCAGCTCCAAAAGTAACAAAAACAGTTACTAAAGAATTTGCTAAAGAAATCTTCTTTGGGTTTGACAACTCTAGCGTAAAAGATCTCAATCAGAAAGCTTCAATTGAAGAAACCGTTGCATTCCTGAAAACTAACCCAGATGCAAAATTAACCATTGATGGTTATGCTGATAAAAATTCTGGTAGCAAAGCTTACAACCTGAAATTAAGTAAAAAACGCGCTCAGGCTGTTGCAAAAGCTATTACAAAAGCGGGTGTTGACAACAGTCGTTTAACAGTTGTAGGACACGGTGTAATCCCACAGCTGTACAAAGAAAAAGCTAAAAACCGTCTCACTACATTGAAATCTTCTTACCAAGTAGTAGAAGTTCAATAATAGAAGAGAAATGAAAAGTTTTAAGAGGATGTTCGATTGAACATCCTCTTTTTTTTGCCCCAACCCATTCATGCCACCTTACAAGGGCCATTCCAGATAAGCATTTCTGTGATCTACACAGTCACAGAAATGCTACCTAAACAAAACATCAAACACTATCATGTGCAACAAGTGGTATTACTTCAAATAATACTTATACAATAATCTACATATAAATTATTTATAACATTTTATATGTTTGTAATTGAGTTCAAAAAACACATTCACCAAGACCAACCTCGACCAGAACGTTGCATTTAAATACACGTTGATACAAAAAAAGCAGAGCTATTAGCTCTGCTTTGCTTTATAAAAGGCATTATTTTACTTATTCAACACTCGGCATTGTAATATGAATGTTGAGTTCTTTCAGCTGAGATTCTTCTATTTGAGAAGGCGCTCCACTCATCACATCCCTACCCGAGTTATTTTTAGGAAATGCAATACAATCACGAATGCTGTCCAACCCTGCAAAAAGAGACACACAACGATCCAACCCAAAAGCCAAGCCTCCATGAGGTGGTGCCCCATATTTGAACGCATCCATAAGAAATCCAAACTTGTATTGTGCTTCCTCCTCTGAAAAGCCCATTAAACGAAAGATCTTATGCTGAAGTTCGCTGCTGTGAATACGAATAGAACCACCACCAAGCTCAACTCCATTTATAACCATGTCATAAGCGTATGCCCTAACCCTGCCCGGATCTGATTCCAGAAATGGAGTGTCTTCAAGATTTGGAGAAGTAAAGGCATGATGCATGGCATAAAAACGCTGTGTTTCTTCATCCCATTCAAACAAAGGAAAATCAATTACCCACAACGGAGCAAAATTATTTTTATCCCGTAAGCCTAAGCGATTCCCCATTTCCAAACGTAACTCACACAACGCCTTTTGTGTTTTCACTTTTGATCCGGCCAAAATCAGGATCAAGTCTCCTGGCTTAGCATCCATAGCGTCTGTTATCTTCTTCAAATCATCAGCGGTATAAAATTTATCGATTGAAGATTTAATTGTTCCATCTGCTTCATACTTAATGTAAACCAGTCCTTTTGCACCAATTTGAGGACGTTTTACAAAATCGGTAAGCTCATCTAACTGTTTTCTGGTATAAGTAGCACATCCTTCAGCACAAATACCTCCAACATAGTCAACGCTGTCGAATACGACAAAATCATGTCCCCCAACCAACTCTTTCAATTCGACAAAAGTCATTCCAAAACGAATATCCGGCTTGTCTGAACCATATAACCTCATAGCATCAGCGTACGTAATGCGAGGCAAAGAATCAATTGTAATGTCCTTTACATACTTGAAAAGATGAATCATCATCCCTTCAAACAAATTGAGCACATCTTCTTGCTCTACATAAGACATCTCACAATCTATCTGAGTAAATTCAGGCTGACGATCAGCACGTAAATCTTCATCTCTGAAACATTTTGCTATCTGAAAATAACGGTCAAAACCTGAAACCATCAATAATTGTTTATACAATTGAGGAGACTGAGGCAAGGCATAAAATTCACCAGAATTCATTCGGGATGGCACCACAAAGTCTCGGGCTCCTTCTGGTGTCGATTTGATTAAAATCGGGGTTTCTACTTCCAGAAAATTTTGTTGATCGAGATAACGACGTACCTCAAAAGCAATACGATGTCTTAATTCCAAGTTTTTACGAACGGAAGAACGGCGCAAATCAAGATAACGATACTCCATTCTCAGGTCATCACCTCCATCTGTGTCATCCTCTATAGTAAATGGCGGTGTCTTAGATTCATTGATTATATTTAATTCATTGACAATTAATTCAATGTCACCTGTAGATAAATTCGGATTCTTATTACTTCGCTCCGCTACTTCACCTTTGACCTGAATAACCCATTCACGCCCCATGCGATTTGCTTTTTCGCACAATCCAGCATTAACATCCTGATTAAAAACTAATTGAGTAATTCCATAGCGATCACGCAAATCCACGAAGGTCATACCTCCCATTTTGCGCGTTTTTTGTACCCAACCGGCTAAAGTGACGGTCTCATTAACATGAGTATGGCGAAGTTCGCCGCAAGTATGCGTTCTAAACATGTGATTCTTTTTTTGTGCAAAAATAGTAAATTATACAGATAAAAATAAACGAACCCCGCTCAATCTTCATTGAAAATTAAGCGGGGCGCTTGTTTGTTATGAATCTTTAATTATTGTTTTGCAATATGCTCAGCAGCAACAATAAGCTGATCATACCATTGTTGACCAAACTTTCTAATTAAAGGTTCCTTGAGATATTGATACAATAATAAGTTCTTCTTTCTTCCATCAACAACAGCATCTTTGCAAATATGCCATTTATGATAGTTTACGGCCTGAAAAGTGGGAAACTTTTTTGTGCGTATCGGGTATAAATGACACGAAATTGGTTTTCTGAATGTTGTTTTACCTGAATTGTACAATTGCTCAAGCAAACAACTCCAAATACCATCTTCTCCTTTTGATGCAAAAACACATTCAGCACCATGAACAATAGAAATTGCCATATCACCTTCCCGGTCAATATAAGCCACTCCCTGCTCATTAATTACCTTTTGTGCACTTAGCGTCAGCTGATCCCATATTAATGGTAAAATCTCTTCTATTTGAGCTATTTCATCCAATTCAACGGGAGCCCCCTCTTCGCCTTCCACACAACAAATGCCTTTACATGCTTTCAAATCGCAACAAAAGCACTGATCGAACAGGTCCAAGCTTATAATTGTATCATCAATCTGTAACATCCTTATACTAAATCTCCAACTTTATTATTTCGTTTTTGGTCTACGACAATAGCATCTAATACTGACACAATAGTCATGTTCACGATATCCCGAACAGAACTTTCAACATCAAGAATATGAATTGGCTTATTCAATCCCATCTGAATCGGACCAATCATATCTGCTAAGCCCATCTCCAGCAAAAGCTTACTAGCTGTATTCGCAGAGCTTAAATTAGGAAATACTAATGTATTAACATCTCTTCCGGCTAATTTATTGAAAGGATATTTTTCATCACGCAATTTCTTGTTAAGCGCAATGTTTACCTGCATTTCTCCGTCAACAATCATATCCGGGCACTCTGCATGAAGTCGTTTTACTACATTATGCACACTGGCTGGGCTTCCTGCTTTGTCAATACCAAAATTAGAATAAGAGATCATTGCCATAACAGGTTGATGATTAAAGAATTTGACAGCATCATTAGCTAATTTAGCAATATCCATCAGCACGTCTGCATTTGGATGTCTGTTAAATAAGGTATCCGCCAGGAAGAATGTTCCCTTTTTCGTGTTAAGAATATGCATTGCTGCGATATTATTTACACCTTCTCTGATTCCTATCACCTGTTTTGCTGCATTAATACTTTCAGTAAAGTTTGTGTAGGAGCCAGTTATCATCGCATCTGCATCGCCGGTTTCTACCATCATCATACCAAAATAATTACGTTCAAACATTTTTTCAAGAGCATCTGTAAGAGTCATACCATCCCGACCACACTTTTCTGTAAGCAATGACGCATAACGTATACGACGCTCTTCTTCCCTATCATGGCGCAAATTGACTATTTCAATTCCTGAAAGGTCGATATTGTTTTCTGCTGCCATTTTTTCAATACGCTCTTCATTTCCAAGCAAAATGGGATAACATACGCCCTCTGCTTTAGCTAGTTCAGCAGCTTTAAGCACATTCAAAAGATTAGCTTCTGAGAATACCACTCTTTTCGGACTTTGGCGAGCCATCTCAACAAAGTGGCGCAACATCTTGTTGTCCGAACCCATCAGTTCGCGCAACTTATCCTTGTATGCTTCCCAGTCTTCAATCTGAATGCGGGCCACACCTGAATCAATTGCAGCTTTGGCTACCGCTGGTGCTACTGTTGTAAGCAATCGGGGATCCAAAGGTTTAGGAATTATGTAAGAGCGGCCAAAACTAAGTTTGCTTAAATTGTACGCAGCGTTAACTACATCTGGAACCGGCTTTTTAGCCAATTCGGCAATAGCACGCACAGCTGCAACTTTCATTTCTTCATTGATAGTTCTGGATCTTACATCCAAAGCACCTCTGAATATATAAGGAAATCCTAGTACGTTGTTGATTTGGTTAGGATAATCAGAACGTCCGGTCGCAAACAGAATATCACCGCGCGAATCCATTGCATCCGCATAAGAGATTTCAGGATTCGGATTAGCTAATGCAAAGACAATAGGGTCTTTAGCCATTGTCCGAACCATTTCTTTGCTCAACACGTCGGCAACAGATAATCCTAAGAAAACATCTGATCCATATACTGCGTCTGCAAGGGTTTTTAGATCTGTTCGAGAAGTAGCAAATTCTTTTTTCTGCTCTGTAAGGTTGCTACGTGTATCGCAAATAACACCCTTACTATCAACCATCACAATATTCTCTCTTTTTGCCCCCAAGCAAATATAAAGGCGTGCACAGGAATTTGCTGCTGCACCGGCACCGTTTACGACGATTTTTACTTCTTCTATTTTCTTACCTACAATTTCAAGCGCATTTAATAACCCCGCTGCCGAAATAATAGCAGTTCCGTGCTGATCATCATGCATTATAGGTATGTCGAGCTCTTCTTTTAAGCGGGTTTCAATTTCGAAACATTCAGGTGCTTTGATATCTTCCAGATTTATACCTCCGAAAGTAGGTGAAATAGCTTTTACAGCCTGAATGAATTTTTCAGGATCTTTTTCGTTGACTTCAATGTCAAAAACGTCAATACCTGCGAATATCTTGAATAATAAGCCTTTACCTTCCATAACAGGTTTTCCGGCCAAAGCTCCAATATCACCTAATCCTAAAACTGCTGTCCCATTAGAAATGACAGCAACCAGGTTGCCTTTGGCTGTGTAGTCATATGCTGTATCCGGATCTTTTTCGATCTCGAGACAAGGCTCTGCCACACCTGGTGAATAAGCTAAAGATAAATCTGTTTGTGTACTGTAAGGTTTTGTAGGAACCACCTCAATTTTACCGGGTTTGCCTTGTTTATGATAGTTTAAGGCATCCTCTCTTGTTAGTTTAGCCATGGTGTAGTATTTGATAATGATGTTAATAATTAATCGCAAATTTAGCATTTTATCTCATTAAACCGGAAACCAAACAAGGCTTATTTTCTTCGATATTCAAAAAATAAGCTAAATATTGCGTCAATTTATCACAATTTTCACAACTCCACGAATGAGTGCCAATTAGCTCTTAAATAGCATCTCATAACAACGTAAGCAATGATCAAATTTAACAAACATGCAATAAGCTGTTAGTATTCAATATCAAAATCAGAATATTCTATGATTATTTCAACAATAATCTTCAGAAAAGAGTACCAATAATATGCCACGCTTCAATTTTTTTAAGAGTATTTTTATCTATTTTTGCACCACAAATCGGATCCTGATTATGCCACACATTTCAATTATCGCAGCTGTAGCCTCCAACGATGCAATTGGTAAAGATAACGCTCTTCTATGCCATCTTCCAGGTGATTTACAGCGCTTCAAACAACTTACCCTTCACCATACCATCATAATGGGACACAAAACGTTCTTATCGCTTCCCAAGGGCGCTTTACCCAATCGCAAAAACATTGTTTTAAGCAAAACGGTACAGACAATTCCAAACTGCATTGTAATGGGGTCTCTCGAAGAAGCTTTAGAAGTTTGCAAAGATGAGGACGAAGTATTTATTATTGGAGGAGGAATGCTTTACAAACAAGCTTTACCATTAGCTGATCGCCTCTACCTGACTCATATTCATGCAAGTCTCGATGGCGATACATTTTTTCCTTTGGTAGATTATAGCCAATGGACCGAAACAATACGAGAAGACCTAAATTCCGGAGAAAAATGCCCGCATTCGTACTCCTTTGTCAATTATGAACGAAAGTGTAATTGATTGATTATTTAAATCTTTGCAGATTGGAGAGACGTTTTTGCGTGTCCTGATCAAAAGTGACCAACATTGAATCATCGTGGGCAGGCAAACTTACAGATAGTAATCCATTTCTGTATTTCTCTGTAGGAATTAGATAGTATTGAAACTTACGGTTCAAGGTCCCTTTATAAACGTAAAATGGTAGGTAGTCTACTTTTTTAATTTTACAGCTATTCTTTAGAATGGTAAACCTTGCCAATATTCCCCCGTTAGAATTACGCCAACGTTGATTGGAAATCATGTTCCCTAAGGAATAAAATACAGGCACTTTAGAGCTATCTGAACGACTCAACATCGCAAAATTCTGCACTACATGAGGATGGGAACCTACAATAGCATCAACTCCGGCTTTTGTCATAAAAGATGACATGTTTTCCTGAATAGCGTTTGATTTCAATTCATATTCATTTCCCCAATGAATGGTCATTACTACAAATTGAGCTCCCCTTTTGCGAGCAGTCTGAATATCATTTCTAATTTGTACTGTATCAATTAAATTAACTATTCTAGGTGCAGAAACTACATGTCCATTTGTGCCAAAAGTACAGTTTAGGAATGCTATTTTCAAGCCTTTCACTTCTATTATCAATGGGTACAAAGAATCCCTCTGTGCCTGATTGAGATATACTCCCGTTGATTTTACTCTCTTATTAACCGTAATATAAGAACGATCAATCCCATTCCCTCCTCTGTCTGCAACATGATTATTCGCTAATTGCATAACCTTGAATCCTGCATTTACAGCTCCATCTAACAAAGCATCGGGGCTTGAAAAACAAGGATAACCACTATATGGTTTTCCTGCCAAAGGAACTTCCAGATTAGCTATAGCAATGTCTGCCGATTTAATATAAGGCTCTATATAAGTATAACAAGGATTGAAATCGTAAGTCTTTGTAGATTTATTATAAGCAGCTTCAATTTGAGGTACATGCCCCATAATATCTCCGGCGAATAGTAAAACAATGGAGTCATTTTGAATAACTTCGCCTTTCGTATTATACTTTATATCAGGTACTTTATACGATAAAGAAACCCAAACTATGGATAATAGTATAAACATTGGTATGTACCAGCCTTTCTTCATTAAAATTAAGCCTCTAAAGCTCCGATTATATCATAAATAGAAGAATACCCATGTCTGTCAAGATACTCATTTATACCTTCAACAACTTTCACGCTGATAGCCGGGTCTATAAAATTTGCTGTACCTATTTGAATGGCAGTTGCTCCGGCAAGAAAAAATTCAATTGCATCTGCCGCATTCATGATTCCCCCCAAGCCTATTACTGGTATTTTAACTGTCTTTGCAACCTGCCATACCATCCGCAATGCTACCGGCTTGACACAAGGCCCGGATAAGCCTCCTGTTATCGTTGAAAGATATGGTTTTCTGGTTTCGGCATCGATCGCCATTCCTAATAATGTATTTATTAATGATACAGAATCAGCACCTTCGTCTTCAACGGCCTGAGCAATAGATACTATATCTGTCACATTAGGCGATAATTTCACAATCAGGGTCTTGGAATAGGCTTTACGAACAGCACGAACGACTTCTGCCGCACCGGCACAACTTACACCGAAAGTCATGCCGCCTTGTTTCACGTTAGGACACGATATATTTAGCTCAATTGCCGGTATTTTATCCAGTTCATTAACCTTCTCTGCTGTCGCCACGTAGTCTTCAATGGTAGACCCGGAAACATTAACCATTATATTGGTATCGTAATCTTTTATGCGAGGATAAATAGACGAAATGAAATAGTCAACACCTTTATTTTGCAGTCCTACAGCATTTAACATGCCGGATGGTGTCTCCGCCATACGTGGATAAGCATTGCCTTCTCTATGTCGAATAGTAGTTCCTTTGGTAAAAATACCACCTATTCGATTTAGATCCATGAAATCGGTATACTCTTCTCCGAAACCGAAAGTTCCGGATGCTGTTGTTACCGGATTTTTGAACTCTAATTCACCTATTCTTATCTTCAAATCTGCCATGATAATTCTTTTGTGTTAAATACCGGACCTTCAGAACAAACGCACTTATGACCGCTTTGAGTCTGTGTTACGCAACATAAGCAAGCGCCAAAACCACAAGCCATTTTATTTTCAAGCGAAGCCTCGCATTCAATAGCATTATTCTGAGCAAATCTGGCAACAGCCTGCATCATAGGCGTCGGCCCACATGTGTATATTTTATCAATATGTTGCTGTAATATAGAATGTTGCGTAACAAAACCCTTTTCTCCAGCACTTCCATCTTCGGTAGTTATGAAAACATCACCAAATTGCTTAAAATCATCTATTTGCATCAAACCGTCAGCAGATCTGGCACCTAACAAAAACATCGGATTACAGCCTTGCTGCTTTAATAAAGATCCCATGTATAATAATGGAGCTATTCCGACTCCACCTCCCACTAATAATAAACGGGATTGAGTACTTTGTGGCATTGTAAAGGAATTTCCTAATGGAAGAAGCATGTTTACTACATCTCCTGTCTTATATTCAGACATCTTTCGGGTTCCTTCTCCTACTTTTTGAACCAATAACCACAGTTCATTCCTCTGTTTATCAACGAAATTAACGGATATAGGACGTCTAAGGAATACTCCGGGAGCATTATCTACCCTGACCTGCACGAACTGACCTGGCAGCATCTCTGGAAGTTTCTCTTTATGAGTAAATTTCAATAAAAAATGGCTGCTTCCCAGCGGAATATTCGCGGAAACAACCATATCTAACGAGCATTTTTTCATATGTAATAATTTGACTGCAAAATTACGCAGTTATCTCTTAACTTACAAGAAATGTCGATAACTTCTACTGCTTGTCTTGAAGTGCATTTGGAAGAAACTCTTCAAAAGTCATATCGGAATAGTATACGGTTATCTTTTTAACGGTTTTCTCTTTCACAACAGCGCATTTTTCTATTACTTTTTCTGATTCTACCTGCTTCACTTCTTTTTCCTGCAAATTTTTATCAACCGTTTTTTGCTCATAAATAGCAGTATTACTGGATATTTCAGGCTTAATATCAAATAATGAACCCTGTCGAGACGGCAATTCTTCGCGATACATTGCTCCAACGCCTAAAATAAGCCAATCTGGATTGATTGTCGGAAAGGCATTCAGGATTTTCTGAGCAACTTCCAGGCTTGGTTTATTACGTCCATTCAAGATATGAGAGACAACCGATGGTTGTGTTCCAATCATAATTGCAAATCGAGTAGGAGATATTTGCTCCACTTCCATCAATTTTGATATGCGATCTTTCATAAGACTTCAACATTAAGGATTTCTACCAATAATAGGGCTAAATGCGCCATCAAGTGCTTTGATAATTGTAAAAACAAGTCTCTGGCACTCGATTTTAAACACTACAAATGTAAACAATATTCTTCACAAATGAAATACATTACAATTGTACATTATATCCATTTGTAAATACATTTGTAAAATGTAGCGTATATAACAAAGATAGATCAAAAAGCAGATTAATCAGCACTTTACGGAGGTATAAATAAGATTTACATATTAATTATTTAGTTTATGTGAACAGCTTTATAATGCTTATTAATAGCTATTTAATTACATATATGCATACTTTATCAGTAACTTAAGTCTAAAACAGTGATAATACTATCTTTTTATTAATTATAAAATTGAATAAATACTGATAATTCATTAGAATATAGTTTATTATATAAATAGTTTATACGCTTGTTAATTGCTTGTAGAAGTCTCACTTCACATATGGAAATTCACATCAAAATATCTTGATTAACCTTATCATAAAACAATCCGGTTTGCTGCTTTACAATTGTAATATACTTGTTTGTTTTCAAATGTAAATTACATATGTAAATATCGGCATAAACACAAGCAAAGTGAAATAGTAAACTTTCGAGAGAATGTTGGAAAAATATTCGATCAGGACGATTTCACTTATTTCGTTTGGATGGTCTAACTATTCTGCTTTTTGCAAATGAATATATTCTCTTATTTTTCAATTGATTAATTCATATTTGATCGCATTTAGAGCAACTGAGAGTGCGATATTTACTAACGGATAAGAAATTTGTATGGTTTTATGCAACTCTGACGAAATTATGTCTCATTCCAATTTGCATAGGAGATTATAAAACTCTACTTTTGCACTCTAAATTGATTTTATTGTGAGACGTACTAAAAAACCACTTCCCATTCTTGAAAATGTAACTATCTTGGATGTGGCCGCTGAAGGAAAAGCGATCGCCAAGAATAATGACATGGTCATCTTTGTTCCTTATGTTGCTCCCGGCGATATTGCGGACATTCAGCTAACCCGTAAAAAAAACAGCTATGCAGAAGGAAGAGCTGTACATATCCACTCCTATTCAACAGAAAGAGTAGAACCAATATGCGAACATTTTGGAGTATGTGGTGGTTGCAAATGGCAACATCTAAACTATCAAGCTCAGCTAAAGTACAAACAGCAACAAGTCACAGACAATCTTACCCGGATTGGTAAAATTGAATTGCCCGATATTTCACCAATACTGGGATCAAAGGATATCACACATTACCGAAATAAGCTTGAATTCACTTTCTCGAATAAACGCTGGATGACAGACGAAGAAATCAAATCCAACACTCAATTTGAAGATATGAATGCTTTGGGATTTCATATTCCAACTTATTTCGATAAAGTATTAGACATAAAAAAATGTTGGTTACAAGACGATATTGCAAATCAAATCCGATTGGCGGTTAGAAGCTTTGCCATAGAGCATCAACTTGCATTTTTCGACCTGAGAAACCAGGCTGGGTTCCTTAGAAATATGATAATTCGCACGAGCACCACGGGTGAATTGATGCTAATCATGGTCTTCTTTAAAGAGGATAAAGAAAAGCGTGAAAATCTATTGAATCATCTCTTATCGTTGTTTCCGAACATCACATCTCTGGTTTATATTGTCAATGAAAAAGTGAACGATACCATCACAGACCAGGATGTTGTTTTATACCACGGCAGAGATCATATCTTTGAACAAATGGAGGATTTGAAGTTCAAGATTGGAGCTAAATCGTTCTATCAGACTAATTCGAAACAGGCTTATGAATTATATAAGGTTGTCAGAGATTTTGCGCAATTATCGGGGAATGAACTGGTATATGACCTTTATACCGGAACAGGTACGATAGCCAATTTTGTATCTCATCAAGCGAAAAAAGTGGTTGGTATTGAATATGTACCGGAAGCTATCGAAGATGCAAAAGTAAATTCAGAGCTAAACAGCGTGAAAAATACTTTGTTTTACGCAGGAGATATGAAAGACATTCTGAACAACGACTTTATCAATGAGCATGGACATCCGGATGTGATCATAACAGATCCCCCACGCGCAGGAATGCACACCAATGTCGTTGATGCCATTATCTTTGCGGCTCCGCAAAGAATTGTATATGTTAGTTGTAATCCTGCTACGCAAGCCAGAGACTTAAGTCTGCTGGATGAACAATATAAGGTTACACGCGTGCAACCTGTAGATATGTTTCCTCATACTCATCACGTGGAGAATGTGGTTCTTTTAGAAAAGAGATAAAGACTGTATTCGGAAAATTAGAACCTGGATATTTGGAGATTAAATTGACTTAGAACACAAGAGTCCTTAGATAGGAAGCATTTTTTGAAATTAGTTACTTGCTATATTCTAAGAATTTCATTAGCAGACTAATTTTATCTTTATATTTTGTATATCAACAAATTAACGTCGCGAACAAGCAAATATTTCGTTGTACGCAAATTTGTTCGCAAAGCTAAACAGTCTGATTTCAAGCATTGGATGTAGAGAATCGCCAACAAGTAAGAATACTTTTATCGACTCCGGAAAACGATATTCACATCATCGTTTTCGATAGCCGAAAAATCAATATATATTATTATGCATTTTGATTTGCTAGAAATAACAAGCGCTTTCGTTGTACTGTTTGCAATTATTGATGCTCTTGGTTCAATTCCTATTGTGTTGAGCATCAAACAGAAACAACGCATTAATCCTCTGACTGTTGTTGGAGCATCATTTGGGGTAATGCTCGGCTTTCTATATGCCGGAGATATTGTACTAAGCATGTTCGGTGTTGACATCAAGTCTTTTGCGGTTGCTGGTTCCTTCGTGCTATTTTTTATGGCGATGGAAATGACGTTAGGTATTGAGATATTCAAAATGGATGGACCAGAGAAAGCTGCATCTATTGTTCCACTTGCTTTCCCGCTAATTGCAGGTCCCGGATCATTCACCTCCCTACTCTCACTTAGGGCTGAATATCAAACAATTAATATCATAATAGCACTTCTGCTCAACATGGTGTTTGTATATTTGGTACTTGTACTCACGGATAAGATAGAAAAATTTATAGGGAAAGGCGGAATCTATATTCTGCGAAAGTTTTTTGGCATCATTCTACTTGCTATTGCCGTTAAACTATTTGCAACAAATATTGCCACTTTCTTTAATCACTAGATTATGGCACAAACGGGCTTTTCGTTCAGTCGCTTACTCAGAAGTTTTGGCTATGCCGCTAAAGGAATCGTAGCTTCATACTCAAAAAATCATGTCAACATCAAAATACATACTATTGTTGCATTGGTAACAATAGTGTTGGGTGTACTATTGTCGATAAGTGCGATGGAATGGGCGATTGTGATATTATGCTGTGGAGTTGTAATCGCAGCTGAAATGTTAAATACCGCGATGGAAGCGTTGGTCGATATGGTTTCTCCCGAATGGAATTCTAAGGCAGGACTGGTGAAAGATATTTCTGCGGGAGCTGTATTGATATTGGCGATCACTTCTGTTGTAATCGGATTGATAATCTTTCTCCCTAAAATTATTGCTCTGCTGAATTAATTGATATCATCAAGCATTTGCTGAATTTCTGTATCTGTATCAAATAATTGTTGCTTACAGCGTTCAATAATCAGCGAAGCTTTTTTTACCAACGGAGACAATTCTTCTAAAGAAATGTCCTGAGACTCAAGTTTTGCCAATATTTCTTCAAGTTCTTTCAAAGAATCTGTATAGGATATTTTTTTTGCTGTAGCCATGTGCTCGTAGAATTTATTGAATCAAAATTAGGGTTGCTTTGAAAACAGAAAAACCTGCATTAAGATGTGCTGATTTCTCTGTTATATTATTTGAATACAATTATTTATCTATTTTCGTATTGTTTGGCATAATACTTCTGGTATTCACCACTTGTAATGTTCTCCATCCAGCTTTCATTTGCCAAATACCAATCTACTGTTTTTTCAAGCCCTTCTTCAAATTGCAGAGAAGGATGCCATCCAAGTTCTCTTTGTAGCTTAGACGAATCGATAGCATAACGTAAATCATGGCCTGCCCGGTCTGTCACAAAAGTGATCAGCTTCGCAGACTCTCCATCCGGACGTCCCAACTTTTTATCCATAATTTTGCACAACAAATGAATTAAATCAATATTAGTCCATTCATTTATTCCTCCGATATTGTAAGTTTCGCCGACCTTACCCTTATGAAAAATGGTGTCAATCGCTGACGCGTGATCTTCAACAAATAACCAGTCTCTAATATTTTCACCTTTACCATAAATTGGAATCGGCTTATTATGTTTGATGTTGTTAATTGAAAGAGGAATCAGCTTTTCCGGGAATTGATGAGAGCCATAATTATTAGAACAGTTTGAAACTACAACCGGAAGACCATATGTATGATGGTATGCCCTTACAAGATGATCGGAACTGGCTTTAGATGAGGAATATGGACTCCTTGGATCATACGGAGTTGTTTCTGCGAACATTCCGGTTTTACCAAGAGAACCATACACTTCGTCGGTTGAAATGTGGTAAAAAAGACGACCTTCCATTTTTTCTTTCCATGATTCTTTTGCGGCGTGAATCAAGTTAACTGTGCCTAAAATATTTGTTCGGATAAAAGAAAACGGGTCTGTAATTGATCTATCCACATGAGACTCTGCAGCAAGATGAATAACTCCATGAAAATCAAACTGATTAAACAATGCTTGAATAGCTTCAGTATCTGTTATATCGGCTTTAACAAACGTATAATTAGATTGTTGGGCAACATCTGTCAAATTCTCAAGATTCCCTGCATAAGTTAATGCATCCAGGTTAACAATGTGATAATCCGGATATTTATTAACAAACAAACGGACTACATGAGATCCAATAAAGCCGGCACCGCCGGTAATTAAAATAGTTTTCATCTATCAAATTTATTAATACAAGCCATATTTGCAATCCGCAAACCACCTGCTTACTGATTCATTACAAAAAAACAACTGCAAAGATATAAAGATTGTATTAAAATGACTATTCCGGAATAATACACAACTAATTATTGTTGCTCACTTAATGACCAAATAAAGATTGTGTTTTAGAGTCTCAGAAATTGGATTTTTGTTTGTAGTCACAAAAAAAGTAATTACTTTTGCATTTATATGAATAAGTGAGATTTGGTTCTATATTCCGGATTTCACAAGCTCCTAAATACTCTAAATATTACACAGCGTATGGACTTAATGGATGACAACAAAGCTCAACTTCCGGTAAATGAAGTTAGCAAAGAGGAATCAATTGCTTTACAAGAAACCGAAAGTGGAATTGTAGATCAGGAACAAGAGAATGTTGACACAACAAACAACTTTACTGAAGCTTATGTTGCTCTTTCTCAAACGGAATTAGTAGAAAAGCTCAAAGAAGTTATGAATAAGTCTATTGCTGAAATAGAAAAAGATGAGATTGATGCAATCAGGCAATTATTCTACAAGAAAAATAAAGCCGAGATAGAAAATCAGAAAAAAGCCTTTATTGAGAATGGCGGAGAAGAATCGGCCTTCGAACCCGAGGCTGATAACAACGAGATTGCTCTTAAAGAATTGCTTCAAAAATACAGAGAAGAAAAAGCATCCCATTATGATGCAATCGAAAAAGAAAGAGAAGAAAATCTTTCTAAGAAAGTGGCGATTCTCGACCAACTAAAAACGATTGCAGAATCAGGAGATTTGGGAGAATCTTTATCTGTATTCAGGAAACTTCAGCAAGAATGGAAAGCAATTGGTCAGGTGCCGCAAGCCAAAGTCAATGAATTGTGGAAAACCTACAATTTATACATGGAGCGTTTCTATGATTTGATAAAAATCAACAACGAAATGCGCGACTATGATTTCAAAAAGAATTTGGAACAGAAAACAGTGCTTTGTGAAACGGCCGAAAAACTTACTGAAGAAAAGGATGTTGTTGCTGCATCACGCCTGCTTCAAAAACTTCACGAAGAATGGAGAGAAATAGGTCCTGTAGCCCGCGAACTTAGAGAAGAATTGTGGAATCGCTTCAAAAATGCTTCAACGGTCATCAATAAGAAACATCAGGAATTTTTCGCATCATTGAAAGCGCAGGAAGAAGTCAATCTAACTGCAAAAACATCATTATGCGAGCAAGTGGAGGCTATAGATCTTACCACATTAAAAACATATAAAGACTGGGAAGCAAAAACTACTGAAATAGTTGGCCTTCAGCAACAATGGAAAACCATTGGTTTTGCTCCAAGAAAAGAAAACATAAAAATATACGAACGCTTCCGTTCTGCTTGCGATCAATTCTTCCGCTCCAAGAGCGAATTTATGAAAGCAACCAAAGCTGAACTCGACACAAACTATGAAAAGAAGAAAGCATTGTGTGAAAAAGCTGAATCGCTAAAAGACAGCACGGATTGGAAAGCGACAACACAAATAATGGTTGACATTCAAAAAGAATGGAAAACTGTTGGACCTGTACAGAAGAAATATTCTGATATGCTTTGGAAACGTTTTGTTTCTGCTTGTGATTATTTCTTTGAACAAAAAGAAAAAGTGTTTTCTTCAAAAAAATCAGAAGAACACACCAACCTTGCACTTAAGAAAGATTTGATTGATAGCATAGCGAATTTTGTCAAAGGGGAAGATGTTCAGGAATCATTAACTGAATTAAAAGCCCTTATTGCAAAATGGAGTACTATCGGACACGTTCCTTTTAAGGAAAAAGACAAGATTTTCAAAGCATTCAAAGATGCTGTGAACAAACAAATGGATGCATTAAACATTGATGCAATAAACAGAAAATTAATATCTTTCAAAGACAACATCGAAAAAATTGCAGACGGAGAACATCCGAATCAGTTATATCGTGAACGTGAAAAATTATTACGAATTTACGATAGTTTGAAAGCAGAAATTTCCACCTATGAAAACAACATGGGCTTTATCTCTGCAAAATCAAAAAAATCTGATTTTATAGTTCAAGAGCTGGAACACAAGATCGAACGACTGAAAGAAGAACGCAATTTAATTGAAAAGAAAATCAAACTGATAGACGAGAGTCTGTAATTAGAATCATTCATATTTTATATTTATCAACAAAGCTAATTAGGGTTATTGCAAGTATTTGGGATATTTTCGATAGCCGAATAGCATGTATTGCTTAATTTATTTACATTAATTACTTCTTAAAATGGATTTTAGAGACGAAAGAAGGCAACGTCCCGAATATAACTCGGGAGATAATGCCAGCCGTGATGGTAACAAAAGAGAAGGACATTCGCGTCCGCGTATTTCAAGAAACCCGGGCAACGGACCTGTATCATCTTCGAACTTTGACAGGCCCAGAGAAAATGACAATCAACAACAACGCCCGTACAACCGCAATTACAACAATCAGGAAGGTGGCTATCAACAGCGTCCTTCTTATAACCGTGACAATAATGGCGGTGGTTACAACCGTAACTACAACCGTCCAAACTCTGACCGTCCTTATAACAGAGATTATAACAACAATAATAATAATAATAATAATAATAATAATCGTTCATATAATCAGAATAGCGACGGGCAACAACAATCATACAATCGCTACAACAGAGACGGGAATTCATACCAACCTCGTCAACAGCAGTATAGAGATGGTAATGACCAACAACGCAGACCATCGTACAGAGAAGGAGGCGATAACTACCAACGTAACAATTACAGAGATGGAGGTCAACGCCCCTACTCCAACCGTCCATTTAACAACCGTGGAGGTGGATACGGACAACGCCCGGGCGGATACAACAATCCCCGCCAAGGTAGTTTTTCTCATGGCAAAATGTATGAGCAACCAGCAGTTGATCCGAACGAACCAATCCGCTTAAACAAATATCTTGCTAATGCGGGTATTTGCTCGCGCCGCGAAGCTGATGAATACATACAAGCCGGTGTTGTAAGCGTTAACGGTAAAGTTGTTCAGGAACTTGGAGTTAAAGTTATGCCAACGGACAAAATTATGTTCCATGAACAACCGGTTCAAACAGAGCGTAAGATTTACATTCTGCTTAACAAACCAAAAGATTTCGTGACAACTGTAGACGATCCAAAAGAACGTAATACAGTTCTTGATTTGGTGAGAAATGCATGCAAAGAAAGAATTTATCCGGTTGGCCGTTTGGACAGAAGCACAACCGGTGTTTTACTCCTTACCAATGACGGAGATTTGGCATCCAAGCTCACTCATCCGAAATATAATAAAAAGAAAATCTATCACGTATATCTGGACAAACCACTGACAAAGGCTGACATGGAGCAAATTGTAAGTGGAATTGAACTGGAAGACGGAGAAATCCACGCTGATGAAGTTCATTATGTAAATGATGATGACAGACAACAAGTTGGGATCGAAATACACTCTGGTCGAAACCGTATTGTTCGTCGTATTTTTGATCATTTAGGTTACCGTGTAAAACGTCTGGATCGTGTCTTCTTCGCCGGTTTGACAAAGAAAAATCTTCCCCGCGGCAAATGGCGCTTTCTCAGTCAAAATGAGGTCAACATGCTGAAAATGGGAGCTTTTGAATAAACAAGCTACTTTTGAACGATGAGAGCAAAAGCTAAATTTTTATCTATTCTTGCATTATTTTCTTTGTTGTCATGTTCAACATTGAATCAGGTAAACCTGTACACAATAGATGACGACAAAAAACTTGGAAATCAAATGTTTGAGCAAATTCAAACTGATACCAAGGAATATCCTTTGATGGATGAAACTAAATATGCCAAAGCCTATGCTCAGGTACGCCAGATTATGAATACAATACTTCAATCGGGTCAGGTTGAGCATGCAAAAGATTTTGAATGGAGCGTCAAATTAATTGATGCTGATGTTCTTAATGCTTTTGCTTGTCCTGGTGGAAAGATGTATGTGTACAGGGGATTAATCCAATATCTGGATAATGAAGCTGAACTTGCCGGAGTGATGGCTCATGAAATTGGGCATGTTTCAGGACGGCATTCTACCCGCCAAATGACAAAACAGTATGGCGTGGCAGCATTAACCAGTATGATTCTGGGCAAAAATGCAAGCCAGTTAGCAACAACTACAGCTCAAATTGCAGGGAATCTTGGAGGTTTAGCGTTCAGCAGAAGTGATGAATCTGAAGCAGATGCTTTTGCTGTAAGAGTTTTAACTGCTACGGATTATAATCCTTTGGGCGTCGCCGGATTCTTCAAAAAAATGGAAGATGAAGGAAAAAGCAATAACACTCCGGCTATTTTAAGTACTCACCCTTCATCTCCTGACAGGATCAGCAAGATTACTGCCGTATGGCAATCGTTGGGATCAAAAAAGGGAAATGATTATGCTGAGCGGTACAAGCTTCTCAAAAAGAATGTTGCGATAAAATAAGAAACGAAGCCGTCAGTAAAATGACGGCTTTTTTTAATTTCTATTCCTACTCATTCAATGTTATTAGTTACACGTTTACAACACATTAAAGAGTGGCTAATTGAACTGGTTCCAAATAACAAGACTGCACTTACTTCTATATTTGAATCTCTTCAATATAGAAATTACAGGCTATACTTTAACGGACAGATCATATCTCTGATAGGGACTTCAATGCAACAGGTCGCTATGAGCTGGCTCGTGTATCGTTTAACCGGTTCAATCATGCTTTTAGGAACGGTGGCTTTCCTAACTCAAATACCAAGCCTGTTTGTTTCTCCTTTAATGGGCGTAGTAAACGACCGTTTTGACAGGAAAAAGCTACTTATACTAACGCAAGCATTATCGATGATTCAAGCATTGCTAATGGCTGCTCTGGTATTGACCGATAACGTCAGAATTATTCATATTCTTATACTTAGCGTATTCCTTGGCTTGATAAATTCTTTAGATGCTCCGGTTCGACAAGCTTTTTATACCAAACTGGTACCGGCAAAAGTTTTAGGGAATGCTATAGCGCTCAATTCGGCAACTTTTAATTGCACCAAGCTGATCGGCCCAACTATCGGAGGAATTCTTATCGCTTTGGTAGGAGAAGGAATCTGTTTCCTGATTAACGGACTCAGTTTTATCGGTGTAATCATTGCTCTTGTTCATATCCAGACCGGACATCGCCAGACTTCTGCTATCAACGGGAATGTTTGGAATGAATTAAAAGAAGGATTTAATTACAGCGTTGGCTTTTTACCTATCCGTAGCATATTGATTTTCATAGTTGTATTAGCCTTGCTCTCCTTCCCATTTCCTATGATGCTGCCAGCATTCGTAAAATCAGAATTACACGGACAAAGTGATTTGTATGGATATTTTATCGCAGCTACAGGGGTCGGATCTCTTATTTCAACGCTGTACCTTGCTGCAAGAAAAAGCGTCTTAGGCTTGGCTAAAATTGTCATGTTTGCCTGCGCAATTCAGGGCATTTCATTAGTCGCATTTTCTTTAACTCATACGGTTTGGCTCTCTTTGGTTATTTGTTTTTTCATCGGTTTTTCCTATATTGCATGTCTGGCATCTTGCAATACATTGATTCAAAGCCTTACAGATGAAGACAAACGAGGCCGTGTGATGAGTTATTATACAATGGCATTTCTTGGATTCACCCCTATTGGATGTTTATTACAAGGATATGCAGCTGAGAAAGTTGGACTTTCTACTATCTATCTGATTTGTGGAATTTCAGTCTTTCTTACTGCCGTGGTTTTTGGCTATTATCGTCCGGCTATCCGCAAGGCTTCGCGACCAATATACGTCAAAAAGGGGATCATCACTGAGATTGCGTATGGTTTACAATCTTCTAAAAACTAACATTATACAGCATGAACATACTACATTATCCTTCTTCTATCTTAGAAGATGCCGTAAATGAATTTGCTAAGTTACCCGGTGTCGGACGAAAAACCGCACTCCGTTTGGTACTGCATCTTCTTCGTCAGGATAAGGAAGATGTGGAAAACTTCGGAAATGTGCTTATCCGCCTCAAGAATGAGATATTATACTGCAAGATATGCCACAATATCTCCGATTCGGAAATATGCCTAATATGCGGAGATGAAACCCGTGATAGTCAGACTATTTGTGTTGTTGAAAACATAAAAGATGTAATGTCGATTGAGAACACTCAACAATACAAAGGATTGTATCATGTTCTTGGCGGCATAATCTCTCCTATGGACGGTATCGGACCCGGAGATCTGGAAATAGAAAGTCTGGTTGCAAGGGTAAAGACTGAGCCTGTAAAAGAGGTTATTTTGGCTTTAAGTCCAACAATGGAAGGAGATACAACCAACTATTACATATTCAGGAAGCTCAGCGAAAGTAATGTAATAATATCGACTTTAGCGAGAGGGGTTTCTATTGGGAATGAGCTGGAATATGCAGACGAAATTACGCTCGGGCGCTCGATCCTTAACCGAACGCCATTTGCGCAATAATTATACGTTACGTAGTTCTTTATTAATACTGTCAATATAATCGAGTAACTCTTCACGTCCTCGGCTATTTGACGATGACGTGATAAATACCGGAGGCAGTTCCTCCCAAACTTCTTGTAACTTCGCTTTGTAGGCGCTTATATTTTCATTCAGTTTGCTACCTGACAGTTTATCTGCTTTAGTAAACACAATGGAAAATGGCACCCCGCTTTCGCCCAGCCAGTTGATAAATTCTAAATCTATTTGCTGAGCTTCATGACGGCAATCAATTAAAACAAAAAGATTAGTGAGTTGTTGGCGCAATAAGATATAATTCTCTATCAGCATGCGTAGCTTATCTCTTTGTCCCTTTCCGGCCCGAGCGAAGCCGTAGCCTGGCAAATCAACCAAGTACCATTCGCTATTGATTATGAAGTGATTAATTAAAAGAGTCTTCCCGGGTTTACTGGATGTCATCGCCAGATTTTTCCGGTTAGTAAGCATATTTATCAGAGATGATTTGCCCACATTTGAACGGCCAATAAAAGCATATTCAGGGAGCTTTGTATTAGGACATTTGTTTACATCACTGTTACTTATTACAAAATCGGCAGAAGATATATTCACTTTTGTTCTTTTTATATTTACTACTAATTATACCTGAAATCTATCGGGAAATTTTCCCTGTTTATCTTTGTAGAATGACATGATCTCAATCATATCTTTATCTACGTCACCTGTAGGAATAAACAGTTTTCCAAAACCAATCTCTTTTTTACTATAGTCTATAAATGCCAAAGCTATTGGCACCTGTGCTTTTTGTGCTATGAAATAAAAGCCTTTTTTCCACTCCTTATTCAATTGTCTGGTTCCTTCCGGGGTAATAACCAACCGGAATAAATCATGTTGGCTAAAAATTTCAGCCAAAGAGTCGGTTAATGACGTATTTTGCAAACGATCTACCGCAATTCCTCCCAAGCTCCTCATTATATTACCCAGCGGAAAAGCAAACCATTCTTTCTTCATCAGGAAATGTGCTCTCAAATGCAATACATGACGAAAAATATTCCCCCAAAAAAAATCCCAATTACTGGTATGTGGAGCAATACAAATAACACATTTAGCAGGTAAGTCAATATCATTCACCAACTTCCATCCTTTGTATTTTAAAATACTCTCACTGATAAATTTCATTTCGATCTAATATAAAATGGCTACAAAGATAGCTAAAACATACCGCATTCACGAATTGATACAGCTCGGTCAAATAAACGAAAATAATTATCTTTGTAGTGCTCAAACTGAATTTGTAACTATGATAAAAAAGATTCTTCGTTACATCGGCATTGCCCTGCTGGCTGGCTTTTTGCTCAGCATTTTGTCCGTTGTAGTATTGCGTTTTGTCCCTGTTGCTATCACTCCTCTGATGGTGATCCGAAGCATTGAACAAGTATTTGATGGCAAACCTGTTAAGATGGATAAGAAGTGGGTACCCATTGATAAGATATCGCACAATATGGTACAGGCTGTTGTCGCTTCGGAAGATAATCTTTTTATGGAACACTTCGGTTTCGATGAAAAAGCGATAGAAAACGCGCTCAAACACAATGCTAAAAGTAAAAAAATAAGAGGCGGCAGCACTATCTCACAGCAAACGGCAAAAAATGTATTTCTCTTTCCCGATAGAACCTACGTTCGCAAAGCTTTAGAAGCTTACTTTACGCTGTTAATTGAGGCCATCTGGTCTAAAGAGCGAATTATGGAAGTATATTTGAATGTAATTGAGACAGGAGATGGTATTTACGGGGTAGAAGCGGCTGCTGAGAACTATTTTCATTGCCACGCATCAGAACTAAAACGCTCCCAGGCTGTATTAATAGCTGTTTCTTTGCCTAATCCCCGTAAATTCAATCCTGCGCACCCTTCCCCATATTTACTGAAGCGACAGGCAAAAATTATGCGTCTGATGAAGAAAATAGAGCAGGTTGAATTTGAAAAATAATATCAGGATGAATAACTCCATAACTCCACTTGACTGGGATATAATTGAATACAACGAAGCCTGGCAAAAACAAGAAGCTCTGTTTCAACAAACCATTCAACAGAAGCTAAAAAATGAAACGACTTCGAATTATCTTATCTTGTGCGAGCATCCCCACGTTTTTACTCTCGGCAAAAACGGATCAGCCAATAACCTGTTAATCGGAAATTTACAGCTACGATCTGTACACGCTCAATATGTAGAAACGAATCGCGGGGGAGATATTACCTATCATGGTCCCGGACAAATTGTGGGTTATCCTATCTTTGACCTTGCGAATTTTGACATGGGGCTTAAACAATACATCTTCAACATGGAAGAGGCTGTCATTTCCACTTTGAAACGCATTGGTATACAATCAGAAAGACTCGACGGTGCAACCGGAGTGTGGTTAAACACGGCTTACCCCGAGAAATGCCGTAAAATTTGTGCTATTGGCGTGCGAAGCAGTCATTTTGTAACCATGCACGGATTTGCGTTAAATGTAAACACTGATCTGAATTATTTCTCATACATAAATCCCTGTGGTTTTGTTGACAAAGGCGTGACGTCCATTCAGAAAGAACTTGGAGCCCCCTACTCTTTGAAAGAGATAAAACAATTGTTGCGGGAAGAGTTTAACCGAAGCTTTCTTGGCTAAAAAGAGCATTTAGATTGTTCGATTCAGAACACAATCTCACTTGATTTATGGCCAGCTTACAACGCATATTATTTTCATTTACAATGTTTTGTTTGGCATTGACAACCTATGCACAAGCTGGCAGCGCTGTATATTCGTTCCTGAATTTACCTGCTTCTTCACGTCTTGCAGCTATGGGGGGAAGTAATGTGTCCATCAGAGATAACGATATCAACTTAAGCTTTTCCAACCCGGCATTATTAACGCAAGAGACTGACAAATGCATTGGATTAAACTATACTGCCTATCCTGCCGGAATCCATATTGGATCTGCCATTTACGGTATGGCCCTGAATGACAAAAGTTATATCGCAGCCGGGATACAATTTGTAAATTACGGACAATTGAAGGAGGTTACGGAAGAGAATATACAACTTGGCACATTTTCAGCAAGTGATTATGCTCTCAATTTGATGTATGCCCAAAATCTCACTGAAAAGTGGACTTTGGGAGCCATTGTTAAACCCATATACTCATCATACGAAAGCTATTCCAGTTTTGGTATTGCCACCGATATCGGAATTAATTACAATAACGACGAAAATTTTTGGAGTGGAGGTCTTGTCATTAAAAACATAGGTGCTGAATTGAAAAGTTATTATTCTTCGGATGGGACACAACACAAAGAGCGTTTACCTTTCGAGATACTGATGGGTGCGTCCAAACGCTTCGCACATGCACCTTTAAGAATCTCAATAACAGCGACAAACCTCCAACAATGGAATCTTTCCTATTCAAAATTGAACACTTCGCTCTATGCTGTTGAAAATGTAAAGAGCAACTTTACCGGAATGCTTTTAAGACATTTGATCTTGGGAGTCGACTTTCTGCCATCTGATAATTTTTATATTACAGTATCCTATAATTTCCGAAGAGCGGCAGAAATGTCTGTTAATAACGTTCGATCAATGTCGGGCTTTGCTGGCGGATTCGGCATGAAAATATCGAAATTTCAAGCTGGTTTTAGCGTTTCTCAATATCAAATCGGAGCTCTTTCCTATAATTTTTCACTCACCACTTCTCTGAATCAATTCGGTTTATAACGATCACAAATAAAAAACAATATGTCTGAAAACATAAAAATAAACATTGCCATCGACGGACATTCTTCGTGCGGTAAAAGTACAATTGCCAAAGGGTTAGCAAAAAAAATCGGGTATACTTACATTGATAGCGGAGCGATGTACAGAGCTGTCGCGCTTTATTGCCTGCAAAACGGACTCATAAAAGATGGTGTTGTAGATGAACCTGCCCTAAAATCAAGCATAAAAACGCTTATAATTGAGTTCAAGCCCAATTCAAACGGAGGTGCAGACACCTACATGAACAACGTTAATGTAGAAAATGAAATTCGTTCTTTAGAAGCTGCAAGCGCTGCAAGTAAAGTGAGCACTCTAAAATTCGTGCGCCAAACAATGGTATATTTACAACAGCAAATGGGTAAGAGCAAAGGAGTTGTGATGGATGGCCGTGACATTGGTACCGTAGTATTCCCTGATGCAGAATTAAAAATATTTGTTACCGCGAAACCGGAAATAAGAGCAGAAAGACGCTATAAAGAGCTATTAAATAAAGGCCTGGATGTTGATTATGATGACGTGCTTGCAAACGTAATAGAAAGGGACGAAAGAGACTCAAACCGAAAGGAAAGCCCTTTACGTCAGGCTGAAGACTCGGTGGTTCTTGACAATAGCGAACTTACACCCGATCAACAATTTGAATGGGCTGTATCAGCCTACCAAACAGCTGTAGAAAGGGCTAAAATAAATCGTTAGTTATAATACTTTGCATATAAAGCATTAAACTTATCCGATTTTGTAAAATGTTCTAACCAACGGTTGGCCGATTTGGTCAACCCGGGAGTACGCTTATTGAGCCCCCACCCCTGCAATTGCGGGAACCCTATTTCAACATTCGTATCAATGCCAGGAAACCGTTTTACAAAATAATTAGCAATCTTTTCATCGCACACACCATAGCGAATACTACCTTTAGCAATCAGAAGAATAAGTTCCTCTGCATCATGCACTTTCAGTTCACTTACGTAAATTGTGTCACTTATTTCTTCCGCCAAATGTTGTATTCGTTGTGCATATGAAGAGCCACGTACAATACAAAGTTGCTTTTTACCCAAATCCAACTGATTCTTTACATATATTGTATCGTCATCGCCCGATGATTTTCGCTGCACCAGTACCGATTTAGACAATAAAACGGGAGTAGAAATCGAGATATGTTGCAACACATCCGTTGTTCTGGGGATATTCTGGGCAATCAAATCCACTTTCCCTTTTTCCATCAATAGAATGGCTTCAGCGACATCAGGTACACGTACCCACTTGATTTTAACCTTCAAACAACTATCAACAAACATTTTGGCCAATTCATACTGAAAACCGGCCATCGTATCACCACGCATCATGCAATCAATCTGGTTCATCCGTACCGCAATGCGTATCTCCCCATCCTTTTGTATCTTCTCAATATCACGAGGACAGGAAGGCAAAAGAGCCCAAAGAAGTATCGCACTTATAAACAATAAGATAAACAAAAATATCCCAATTATTTTAGTACGTTGTAGCATGAGCCTGAATTTTATTTGTTAATAGGATCAATCGCTCTTAAAATAGTGCCGTCTGTCCTGTCACTTCGTCTATCAGAGGAGGTTCTTCATCATCATCTCCCGTAGCATTTACAGGCAATACTGATTCTGCCGGCATTAAACGAGCCGGTGGAGCTGGAGTCTCTTCATTTTCATCAACCACACCATCCTGTGAACCAATATCTTCGGTGCCGTTTTCTTCCCATTCACTCTCCTCGGTTTCAACCGGTTCTGGATAACGGGTCGGCTCTAATTCATTGACAGACGCAATTTCCCAGGTACAAATACGTTTCCCTTTTGCTTTACAGCTTTTGATTCCGATAAACTCGTCTACATCAAGCGTTATAGGATCTCTTTCAGCATCTTTACCTCCGAAGACAATCTCGAACCGGGGATAAACCTCACTGGAGATATGCAACATGGTAGAAGCCGGATTATCTCCGAGAAAGTTTACTCTTTTTTGAGAAGGTTCAAGGTTAAAACGCTTCAGGTAAGGAAAATTTTGTTCTGCATCAAACAAAGCAACTGACCATATTTTATCACCATCATACTTCTCAATAATCATTGTATCAGCATCATAGTGATTCGTAAGATCAAAATTGGTTGTATAATAATCACCGTTCTTTGTAATAACCAAAATCTGATCATCGCTTTGAAACTCGCCAAGGAATTCTCCTCTGTTATCGTAATTGAGGCGTAAAACATCTCTGTCAAACCAGACATTACGACCGCCCAATGTTGAACCACCTTTATGTTTCAGGGTAATTCTCAAAATATCGTTCTTGGTCAGAATATTACCCATTGACTGACGCCCTTTTATAGCAATATCGCTAAAGTCTTTCTCAAACAAAAGATTCTTCAACCGGGGTTTCGGCTTCAGGGCAATACGTATTACTTCTGCTTCACCATTTGGATTAACGCTGAAATATACAACCTTTGAGTTAGGTTTACCCTGCGTCAGATCATATTCTTTATCCCTGGTGGTACCGGTAACTGCAAAACGCTTCATGTAAAATGCACCTGTTCTGCCGTCACGATAAACTGCGTTGTAGATGGTACGTGTATCGTTTCTTTTAAAGATAGCCAGATGAAGAATATTTTTACCGACAAACAGTTTGTCTGCCACTTTCACCACCTTATATTTTCCATCCTTAAAGAATATGATAACATCATCAATATCAGAACAGTTACTCACGAACTCATCTTTTTTCAGTCCTGTTCCGATAAAACCTTCCTCGTAATTAACATACAATTTTTCGTTGGCTTCTACTACTTTAGCCGCCTCAATTGTTTCAAAGCTTCTGATTTCACTGCAACGCGGGTATTTAGCACCATATTTTTCTTTTAAACGGACAAACCAGTCAATTGTAAAATCAACGATGTGCGCCAAGTGAAAGTCAATCTCTTCAACTTGTTTCTTTATTGCCGCAATCTCTTCTTCTGCCTTTTCCGAGCTGAATTTCAGGAAGCGTCTGGTCTTAATCTCAAACAAACGCAACATATCTTCACGCGTCACTTCACGCAAAAACAACTCCTTAAATGGCTCTATCCGTTTGTCAATATGCGCAATAGCTTCATCTATCGATTTACTGTCTTCAAACTCTTTGTCCTTGTAAATACGCTGTTCTATGAATATTTTCTCCAGAGAAGCAAAATGAAGAGCCTCAAGCAATTCAGCACGCTGTATCTGCAATTCCAGTTGAAGCAACGACAATGTATGATCCGCGCTTGTCCGCAGCAGTTCGCTTACGGTAATAAAACGCGGCTTGTTGTCTTCAATAACGCAACAGTTTGGGGAAATACTCTTTTCACAATCCGTAAACGCATAAAGTGCATCAATGGTTTTATCCGACGAAACTCCGGCCTGCAAATGAATCACAATCTCAACATGTTGCGCCGTATTGTCGTCTACCTTACGAATCTTTATCTTCCCTTTGTCATTGGCCTTCAATATCGATTCGATCAGTTTGCTGGTATTTGTTCCAAAAGGAATCTCATTGATAACAAGAGTTTTATTATCAATTTTACTGATTTTTGCCCGGACTTTTATTGCACCGCCACGCTCTCCGTCGTTGTAGCGTGACACATCTACATAGCCTCCGGTCTGAAAATCAGGATATAATGTAAACGGCTCATTTTTCAGGTATGCAACTGAAGCATCGAGCAGTTCGTTAAAGTTGTGTGGTAAAATTTTGGAATTCAAACCCACGGCGATACCTTCAACACCCTGAGCCAGTAATAATGGGAATTTTACAGGCAGAGCGATAGGTTCTTTATTACGACCGTCGTAAGAAAGCTTCCATTGTGTCGTCTTCGGATTAAATACAACGTCAAGAGCAAATTTTGATAAGCGAGCTTCAATGTAACGGGGAGCTGCAGCACCATCACCGGTAAGAATATTTCCCCAGTTACCCTGACAATCAACAAGCAGGTCTTTCTGCCCCAACTGTACCAAAGCATCACCGATAGAAGCATCACCGTGAGGGTGAAATTGCATGGTATGCCCCACAATGTTAGCCACCTTATTATAACGACCGTCATCTATCCTCTTCATAGAGTGTAGAATACGGCGCTGAACAGGTTTTAATCCATCATAAATATGAGGTACTGCACGCTCAAGAATTACGTACGAAGCATAGTCGAGAAACCAGTTTTGATACATTCCCGACAAATGATGCTTCACCTGCTCATTATGTACGTCGGGGATATGATAATCGGAATGTTTTGATTGTTCAGAAACTTCTTCTACTGTATCATCCGTTCCTTCCGACTCTATACCCTCGTTGATATCCTCTTCGTTGATGTCCATTATGCTTATCTGTATTTATCCTTATACTTTTAATTTTCAAACACTTAAACCAAAATTTTCAACACTTTTGGTAAAATTTGCACCTCCAATTGTTCTCCCATTATGCCCGGCTCTCCATCGTAGTGCACATAATCTTCCTTGGGTCGTTCAACCATGAGTTTTTTGCACTTAAAAACCTCCACATATCGTGTTTTATCCAACTGTTTGGTAAATAATCTCAAACTAATTTTTGGCGCAACATATATTGGAAATTCCGACATTACTACCACATCCATAAACCCATCTGTTACTGATGCTTTTGGAGCTATCGAAGCGTTATTACCCCATTGTGATGCATTAGCAAAAGTCACCAAAAATGCGGTTCTCTCAATTGGAGGATCATCATCAAAAGTGAGCTTATAAGTCTGTGGTTTATAGTCAAAATATTGAAAAATCACTTCTCCCACGTATACAACCGGGCCGCGTTTTCCGGCTTCAGCAAAACGATTGGCAATATAAGCATCATAGCCAATGCCGGCAGTGCAAAAGAATGGTTGATTGTTGAGTAGTCCTGCATCTATGTTGTTTACACGCATTTTACTGATTCTCTTCAAAGCAGCAGATGCCTGCAAAGGCAATTTCAAGTGTAAAGCCAACCCGTTGCCGGAACCGCAGGGAACAATGCCTAATGCTGTATTAGAATTCATTACGGCACGTGCGATTTCATTAACCGTACCATCGCCCCCAATAGCAACGACAGCATCATATCCTTCAGCAACATATTCTTTTGCCCGAAGAAAACCATCATTAGCATATTCGGTGAAATGTATGTCCACCTCGAAAAGAGCTTCTGAAAAATACTTATGAATCAGATCCGGATACTTCGTTTTCCTACCTGTACCCGACTTGGGATTTATAATAAATGCGATTTTTTTCATTTGTTCATTTGTAGCCAAACATCCATTTAATCAACCAATTACATCAAATAGTTTTTTTAGCATCATGCAAAGATAAAAAAAATTAAGCATCGCTCAAAAGAAGGTTTGCGATTGTTGAAAAGTATCTGAATTGCCTAAAAAGAAGTAAAATTATTTTGATTTTTTTTCGGAGCTGAACCACGTGATAGCGTCCTCAATTGCAGGCTCAATAGGATGAATCACATAGCCTAATTCTTTTTCTGCTTTTTGTGAACTATAATAGTGTGGCAGCAAACTAAAAACAGCATCATTTTTAGTTACTATCGGCTTTTCACCAATTATCAACGATATTTTTTCTATAGCGGAAGCTGCAGATAAAGTAATAAAAGCGGGCAGCACTGCCAATGGTTTCGGACGATGGCAAAGAACCGCCACCTTTTCGAAAAACTCCCGGTATGTAAGATTATGCCCTGCCAAAATGTAGCGTTCCCCACTCCGTCCCTTTTCTGCGGCCAAAATTGCTCCCCTACACACGTCTTTCACATCAACAAAGCTGTTACCCCCTGAAGGTGCGAATAGACCACTGTTGTTTAATATTTCATATACTATTCGCGATGACGTTCCGTGAGTATCATATGCCCCGATCATGAAGCCAGGATTAACCACAACAGTCTGTATATCAGTATTTTTATTTTGCAATAAAAATTTTTCTGCAGCCAATTTTGTGTCTGGGTAAGGATTGCGAAGGTTTGAAAAATCACACAAAACATCCTCATTCGCAATGGCGCATTTTTCTTCGATTCCTATTGTATCTACCGAACTGATATGCACAAAACGTTTCACGCCGGCTTTTCTTGCTGCATAGAATAAAGATTTGGTTCCCTCCACGTTCACCTGCTCCATTTGGCTCCGGTCTCGTTCAAGTGAAGAAACAATTGCGGCTGCATGAAATATCCAATCGATATCTTTACAAGCCCTCTCAAGCGACAATGGATCATTCAGGTTACCTTCACAACACTCAGCCTGTGGATAGTCTAAAGCTGTCCGTGCTACTCTTCCCTGCCGGCTTAAATAGCGAACGTAATGACCATCGTCGCACAACATGCGCAACAGATTGCCACCCAGAAAACCGGTTGCTCCCGTCACCAATACCCGCATATCAGGAATCGTGAACCAAACCGTCTTTCATTGTAATAATACGATCTGAAAGCGCTGATAGTTCTTTGTCGTGAGTGACTATGACAATAGTAAGGTTGAACTGATTACGGACGTCAAAAAAGAGACGGTGCAGTTCTTCTCTGTTCTTTGAATCCAAACTGCCTGAGGGTTCATCGGCCAAAATTACCGACGGATGGTTCATCAGCGCTCTGGCCACTGCAACCCGTTGTTTTTCACCACCAGAGAGTTCATTAGGCTTGTGAGTAAGCCGATCATTCAAACTCAGAAAATCAAGCAGTTCTTTGGCCTCATTTTCGGTTTTTCGGAAGTTTTTTTTCGCAATAAGGGCCGGGAGCATTACATTTTCCAATGCTGTAAACTCAGGCAAAAGCTGATGAAACTGAAATACAAAGCCAATATGCTGATTTCGAAAAAGAGACAATTCCCTTTGTTTCAACGAGAAAACATCCGTACCATCAATTATAACGGATCCATCATTAGGACGATCAAGTGTGCCTACAATCTGCAACAATGTTGTTTTTCCGGCACCACTTGGCCCCACAATCGAAACAATTTCTCCTTTATTGACATGCAGGTCAACCCCTTTCAACACTTGCAGGGAACCAAAACTCTTTGTAATCTGATGCAGCTGAATCATAATGCCTTATTTTCAGAAATCAATGCTTTATGCGTATAAATTTTATACATACAGGATGGGAAACTGATACCTTTTCATTTACAGGAGACAACATTCCCGTTCGTTGATTCCTTCTGAATACGACAATGTCATTTCCATCCTGATTGGCAACTAATAAAAACTTGCCGGTTGGGTCAATAACAAAATTACGAGGTCGATTTATGCCCTGTGTTGCCCATCCAAGAGTCTTTAATGCTCCAGAGGTATTATCAAAAGCATAAACAACAATACTGTTATGTCCGCGATTAGAAGCATACAAGAAACGGCCATCCGGAGAAAAATGAATATCAGCAGCAGATGTTTTCGTTGTGAAACCGGAGGGTAACATAGTGGTATGAGACACTACATTGGTAAAAGTTTGCGCGGAATCCCTTTTAATAATTGTCACCTTACTAGCCAACTCATTCGCCACCGCCATCCATTTACCGGAAGCATCAAAATCAATATGACGCGGCCCCATACCTTTGGGCAGATTCACTTCAGCAAACGGGCTTAGCTTACCGTCTTCAACAGTATAAATCAAAATTTTATCAAGACCTAAATCTGCCGAATAGATGTATTTTTCTTTGGGATCAGGCAAAATACAGTGCGCCCTGGTTACTTTGCCCCAATGTTTATCAACGGTTGCCAATGCGCCAATGCTACCGTCACTATTCAAAGGATAAAATGTCACTAAACCGCTACCATAACTTGCCGCTCCAAGCCATTTACCAGCTTCCAATTCGGCGATATAACAACTATAACTTCCCTCGCCGCTTTGGCTGTTAATGAAGTTCAACGACATTGATTTATCTATCGAAAATGCCGACAAACAATAGGTTTTATTCATTTCTCCAACCGTCCACAAAAAACGATTATCAGCAGAAACCGCCAAATAACTCGGATTGTCAACACGTGCTGCTAATTCCGGAGTAGATAGTTTTCCTGAAACAGTATCCAGCCAGCAACGGTATACACCTTCACTCCCCTCTCCCGTATATGTTCCGATAAAAAACGGTAACGAGTTATTTTTTTGAGCAGATACTAATGCAAAGGAAGCACATAACAGCAACAAGCTTACGGTATGTTTTATCATCAGAGTTTTATATTTAGAAATACGAAACTGTTTTGCCGTAAATATCCGATAGCAAATTGTTTGCAAGACGACTAGCTCCAAAACGGAACAGCTTATTATTCAGCCATTCTTCTCCAAGAACCTCTTTTACAATGGTATAGTATTTCACAGCCTCTTCTGTTGTAGAAATACCTCCCGCCGGTTTGAAACCAACTTTCTGCCCTGTTTTATTGTAGAACTCTTTAATGGCTCCACACATTACGTAAGCAGCTTCCAAAGTAGCCGCAGGCGACATCTTTCCTGTCGATGTTTTTATAAAATCAGCTCCGGCTGCCATCGCAATTAAAGATGCTTTCTTAATATTTTCGGCTGAAACCAAAGCACCCGTTTCCAGAATAACTTTTAAGTGTGCATCACGACAAGTTGCTTTCAGTTCCTCCAGTTCTTCGAACAATTCTTCATAATTGCCTTCCAGAAATTTACCAACCGAAATCACCACATCAATTTCAGAAGCACCATCGCTCACAGCCATAGCAGTTTCTGCAATTTTGACTTCAAGAAAAGTCTGAGAAGAAGGAAAACCAGCCGAAACAGCTGCTATACCCAATGGCAATTTCAACCGTTTTTTTACGGTCTTTGCAAACGACGGGTAAACGCAAACCGCAGCCACAGAAGGCATATCTGGAAATTCGCCTGCAAAAGCATTTACTTTATCTACAAATGCTTCAATAGAAGAAGTACTGTCTGATGTGTTTAGTGACGTCAGGTCTATCAGATTAAAGCAAGTCTTGTACACTTCTTTTGTAGCATTTACGGCTGCTTTTTCCGACAATAATTTCGATACTGATTCTTTTACCTGATCATCGTTCAAATTGCAGGTATATTCTTTAAACAACGCATTAAAATCTCTCATTTGTCAATTATTTGAATATAAACTTGATAAGTTCAGGCTTTCTACCAATGACCTTATCCGGGTTAGAATTGAAGATAAATAAATGAGTCAAAGACCATGATTCTTCGAAGAAAAATCTCATAACAATCTCTTATTTTCAGAAAAACAATGAAATGATTATAAGACATTTACATCCATCACTCACAGCATGACTCCGTATACATGCAAAGGTATCACTTTTTTGGGATTTACCACATAAATACGACACGCATTCATCGTTTTCAATCTGCCTAAAACGAGACATAGCATTAGCATATTCAAGCTTTGCATAAGACAAAAAAGATAGCAACAGACACCAAGATAATGAATTAAAATGGTTATTTTTGCAAGCTATTAGTATCGATTTATTCATTTTAATACTGTTTTTATTAGCAAAGTGTAGTTTTTATTCTCGATAACAATACAATTATGATAAAAGATCTGTTCATTAAAAAGACGTTAGCACAGCTTGACGAACAAGCTGACAGCAAACACAATGAGCTCCGTCGTCATTTGGGACCTGTCAATCTCACACTATTGGGAATAGGTTGCGTGATTGGAGCCGGGATATTTGTACTTACCGGCACGGCAGCTGCGTTACACGCAGGGCCGGCTATTGCCTTATCGTTTATTATCTCTGCTTTCGGATGCCTTTTGGCCGGTTTGTGTTATGCCGAGTTTGCATCAATGATTCCTGTTTCTGGTAGCGCATATACCTATGGCTACGCCACCATGGGTGAGTTCATTGCCTGGATTATCGGATGGGACTTGATTTTGGAATACCTTTTCGGCTCTGCAACAGTTGCCGTGGGTTGGTCCGGTTATGTAAGCAGTCTTTTAGCGGACGTAGGATTACATCTTCCCAGTTCGATTTGCCAAAGTCCTTTTGTTTTCGATGCAGAAGGATGGCACACCACCGGAGCTATCATCAACTTTCCTGCCGTGTTTATTGTAGCATTAATGACCACTTTATTAGTAATAGGTATTAAAGAATCGGCAAAGTTCAACAACATCATTGTAATGATAAAGGTGATTGTCATTCTGCTATTTATCGGATTTGGCATTGCATACATAGACACTCACAACTGGACTCCGTTTATTCCCGCAAACACAGGTCCGGGCGAATTCGGATGGTCGGGTATTTTAACCGGAGCCGGAGTAGTTTTCTTTGCTTATATCGGATTTGATGCAGTATCAACCACATCGCAGGAAGCAATCAACCCGAAACGAGATATGCCGATCGGTATTTTAGCATCCCTAATCATTTGTACCATACTTTACATTGCCGTAAGCCTTACATTGACAGGCATTGTCAATTACAAAGAATTAAATGTACCGGCTCCTATTGCTCTTGCGATAGATACAGCAGGACAAGGTCTTGCATGGCTTCGTCCAATCATCAAAATCGGTGCCATTGCAGGCTTAAGTTCGGTTGTTTTGGTCTTGCTTTTAGGGCAGTCGCGGGTATTCTTCTCAATGGCCAGTGACGGATTGCTTTGGAAAAGCTTTGCCAAAGTACACCCAAAATTCAAAACTCCTTATATTACAACAATAGTCACTGGTTGTTTTGCAGCTTTTTTTGCCGGGCTTTTTCCTATTGGCTTGTTAGGAGAGCTGGTTTCGATAGGCACACTTCTTGCGTTTGTAATCGTATGTATCGGGATTATCATACTGCGAAAAACAGAACCTGATGCCCCCCGCGGATTCAAAACCCCATGGGTGCCTGTTATTCCTATTTTGGGAGCATTAGTTTGCTTTGTTCAAATGGCATCCTTACCCAAAGACACCTGGTATCGTTTGTTTGGATGGATGGCTATAGGGTTCATCATCTATTTCACTTATAGTCGCAAACACAGTAAAACGAGACAATACCGTCAAGAATAAGAGCACAAGACAAACAACGAGGGAGGACTTGATAAATTAGAATCAAGTCCTCCCCTGTTATTTTATTGAGTTTTATTAATGAATAACCAATATTTTCGTCATTCCGGACTGACTACCATCAGGAGAAACTGCTGAAACAAGATAAACGCCTGTACTTACACGTTTGCCGCCTGTTCGTTTACCATTCCAGGTTGCTATTCCTCCGTTCGAGGTGGTCTCATAAACAAGATTACCTGCAACATCTGTTATTTTAACAACAGAACCGGTTACCAATCCGGTAATCGTAATCAAACCGGAATAAGACTCTCTTACAGGATTAGGATATGCATACATTGTATCAAATGCAGACCCGCCTTTGCTCGCATCCGTCTGATATGATATCAAACCCTGATCTGTTCCTATAAACAATTCTCCGGTCGTTTGATTCAATTCTAACGAAATAATATTATCTGATAAAAGCGGACTGTTTGCAGCAGTAAAATGAGCAATCGTAGCGGTTCCGTCTTCCGATACCAAATAGAGCCCCGATGTTACGGTACCAATCCATTTACGGTTTGCACCATCCACAACAATAGAAGTTACCTGTTCCGTACCCAGCAGATAATCGGTATTATTTGTTCCATCATTTCTTGGAATCTTAATACGGGAAATAGTAAAATTGGGAGAAAAAGCTTTATCGGGATTGGAAATTACAATGGGACCCTTTCCTGTACCAATCCATATCTTGTTGTTTTTATCCTGCACAAGACACCTGTAGTAATCCGAAGTAAAAGTATTTCCATCCTGATCAACAAAAGAGGTATAAAATACTTTTTTATCATCTGACGTATCATCCAACGTTCCATTATCATCAAAAACAAAAATACCCTGATTGATTCTGGCAATATTTCCCCATTTTCTGTTTGGATTCAGGTTATCAATCAATATTCCCTGCACATTGGTTTTATTTGAAATCAGATCAAACGGATATGATTTTACGATTCCCGCCGGGGTTAAATATTTAACACTATTATTCACAATACTGTTCGCAAACCAAAGATTTCCTGCTTTATCAAAAGCAAGGCCGTCCAAGCGTTGATAATACAATTCGAGGCTTTGTCCCGGGAAAATTGATTCGATAGCACTATTCTTACTATTGTACCACTTATAGAACTTATTGTCCTTGAATTCATACAATCCCATTCCGTAGGAAGATGTAAAGAAATGGGTATTGTCTTTCGGATCTACTGCAATCGAAATAAAATCATATACCGGCAAGGTCGGTACATTTGTTTGGGTCGCAATCGAAGTTCCGGAGATATAGCTCCATTCGTTATTTTCGAACATCATTACTGATGCCGGATGCTTATATTGTGATGCCCATCCCCCTCCGGGAACCATAAATAATTTATCTCCCGCAAATGTCATTTTCCATGCATTATTATCGAAAGGGCCGAATGGTCTGAATTTATTAGCAGCTATCCCTCCCGCATCTGCCTCAATAATACCGTCGGCATCTCCGTTTACAAACCAATATTTTTTCAAGGTCGCATCATAAGCTATCATTTTGGGAGATAGATTTCCCATCGTTGACAAAGTAAGATTCTCATCGTACACGTAAGTAGTTGATGCCGCATCCGAGATAAAATAAAGCTTTGTACCATCTGTCTGCATACGGGAAACACCAGAAAGAGAACCGACTGCACTCCACACAGCTCCATCTACCGACTTATATACAGACCCATTTTGGAGCAACCACAACGCATTTCCAAAAACTATCAGGTTGTTATTCGTTCCGGCGGGAATTGCAGGTACATTACTCCAGACCTGATAATTAGCAAGATTATGATCGTCAGCGTTGGCCTGCATTAATCCGGAAGCTGTGAGTGCATATATCTTACCTCCAAATACAGCAGTGGCCAACACAGAAATATTACTTCCATTTGAGCCTATGACATAGTTATCGGCAATCTCCTTTTTTACTAAATTGATTACCAAAATTCCGAATTTGCACGACATATACGCATAATCACCATTAAAAAAAATGCTATTCAGCGTTTTATCGATAGAAGTCAGCTTATCATGAAACTCTGGGATATTGGCAATACCATTTTCGGAATACAGATCAATATTGGCATTCGAATAAACAATCAGAAGTTGATTATGCGATTTATCATATGCTATCGCATTAATTCCATTATCGCTAAGGCCTGTAATTTTGGAATACTCTTCAATACTTTGATCTGCTTTATTAACAGAAAACAGGGCACCGGAACTAATGGCAAAAACTTTTTGAGGAGTCAATGCTAGTTGATTGGTTGCATTATATGCAAAGTAAGCACGCCATTTCCCCATCTCAGTCTGAGAGTTTACTATTGCACTACTTGTCAATGCAATACACAAAAGCGCAATAAATATAAAAGTATCTCCGAATAGTTTTTTCATCTATAAAGCTTTAAGTTCAGCTGCACAAATAACTACAAATATATAAATTTATTTCACTGATTATGAGCCTAAAATCCAACAAAAAAAAGCGTCGCGACCTACAATTATTGCAGCCACGACGCTTATTCAGTTTATCTATCAGTATAAATTAATATACATTCATCATTTTAGCAACTTCGGTGTTGATCATTGCCGCAAATTCTTCGGGAGTCATTGTACCCTTATCGCCTTCGCCTTGCTTACGAACGGCAACCACTCCGGCCTCCATTTCCTTCTCGCCAACGACTAACAAATAAGGGATACGTTTCAACTCGTTATCACGGATTTTACGTCCGATTTTCTCATTGCGGTCATCTACAGTTACACGAACATCCTGCAAGAAGAGTTCTTTTGCAACTTTACGCGCATAATCGTTGAATTTTTCACTGATTGGCAATACCACCACCTGATCAGGAGTCAACCACAACGGGAATTTACCTGCTGTATGTTCGATTAACACAGCAACAAAGCGTTCCATAGAGCCGAATGGTGCACGGTGTATCATAACCGGACGATGCTTTTGGTTGTCTTCGCCTGTATATTCCAGTTCAAAGCGTTCCGGCAGGTTGTAATCCACCTGAATGGTTCCTAACTGCCAGCGACGACCGATAGCATCTTTCACCATAAAGTCAAGTTTGGGACCATAGAAAGCAGCTTCACCAAGTTCTACTTTAGCTTTCAGGCCTTTTTCCTCACAAGCCTCAATAATAGCACGTTCCGCTTTGTCCCAGTTTTCGTCCGAGCCAATATATTTTTCTCTGTTGTTCGGATCACGTAAAGAAATCTGAGCCTCAAAGTTTTTAAAATCCAAAGCATTGAAAATGATGAAAATAATATCCATTACTTTCAAAAATTCGTCTTTCAACTGATCGGGGCGACAGAAAAGGTGAGCATCATCCTGAGTAAAACTGCGCACACGGGTAAGTCCATGCAATTCTCCACTTTGTTCGTAACGATAAACCGTACCGAATTCAGCAAAACGTAAAGGAAGATCTTTGTATGAACGCGGTTTGAACTTGTAAACTTCACAGTGGTGAGGACAGTTCATCGGCTTCAACAGATACTCTTCTCCTTCTTCCGGGGTATGTATGGGTTGGAACGAATCTTTTCCGTATTTTGCGTAGTGACCAGAAGTAACATACAACTGTTTGTTTCCGATATGCGGAGTAATAACCTGTTGGTAATCGAAACGACGTTGAATTTGTTTCAGAAAGTCTTCCAAACGAAGGCGCAAAGCTGTACCGCGGGGCAACCAGAGAGGCAAACCTTTTCCTACCGTTTCAGAGAACATGAACAATTCAAGTTCCTTACCAATCTTACGATGATCGCGTTTTTTTGCTTCTTCCAAAAGAACCAGATATTCATCCAGCATTTTCTTTTTCGGGAAAGTAATACCGTAGATACGAGTCAACTGTTTGCGTTTTTCGTCTCCACGCCAGTATGCTCCGGCAACACTAAGCAGTTTAATGGCTTTTATTTCGCCTGTATTTGGCAAGTGAGGACCACGGCACAAATCGGTAAAATCGCCCTGAGAATACAATGTAATAGTACCGTCAGCCAAATCGCTGATAAGTTCTGTTTTATACTCGTCTCCTTTTGCATTGAAAAGTTGAAGGGCAGCCTCTTTAGAGATATCTTTACGAACGATAGCTTCTTTTTTAGCAGCCAATTCAATCATTTTTGCTTCAATAGCAGGAAGATCATTTTCTTTAATAACAGTTTCTCCCGGATCAACGTCATAGTAGAAACCGTTTTCGATTGCCGGACCTATGCCGAACTTAATACCGGGATAAAGAGCCTGTAAAGCTTCGGCCATCAAGTGAGCTGAAGAGTGCCAGAAAGCGTATTTACCTTCTTCATCATCCCACTTATGCAACTTAATGGAAGCATCCGCTTCAATCGGACGGGTGAGATCCCAAATTTGTTCGTTTACACTAATGGCCAACACCTCTTGAGCCAAACGAGAGCTGATACTTTCAGCTAATTGTTGTCCGGTTATACCTTTTTCAAACTGGCGAACCGAACCGTCGGGAAATGTGATATTAATCATGTTTTTTGAACCTTACAAATGGTTTTTTATTTAATGATGCAAAGATACTTTTTTATTATTTGCAGAGCAAAGGCAAAAGAGCAAAGAATACAGATAATCAGCGTAAATTACGCCAAAATTAATCTTCCATGAAGTAAACGTCATTTTACCCTAGCATTTTGACTGCTTTACCACAAAAAAAAGCCGTTCGTAATGAACGGCTTTATATAATTTTGAGCCTCTTGTCGGATTCGAACCAACGACCCCGAGATTACAAATCACGTGCTCTGGCCAACTGAGCTAAAGAGGCAGGTGGGTAAGCTAACTACATCGCACCGCTACAACCAAATACCCTTGCTGCGATCAAGCCCTGGGGGATTCAAAGGGAGCTGGTCGTATAGGACTTACCCGGCTGCAAAGGTACGAATTTTTGCCAGTTTGCCAAACAAGAGACGCCTTTTTTCTATATTTTATATTGCAAAAACAAGTAGCTATTTCAGAATCAACCCTTTAAAATTAACATTCCAGCAGGCATCTGAAATTTTCAAATAAAATCATTCGGAGTAGCCATTTTGCTCTACATCCTGCTTTTTCAGCGGATTAGCAAATGCTTCCTGATAGTTTTTCCTGTTTTTACAAACATCGTACGCAAGGAATAAAGCATGACGGAAAGACGATTCGGAAGCAATATTTTGCCCGGCAATTTCGTAAGCGGTGCCATGCGCCGGCGATGTACGAATAACCGGTAAGCCAGCTGTAAAGTTGACTCCGTTTTCCATCGCAAGGGTTTTGAAAGGAGCAAGTCCCTGATCGTGATACATAGCAAGCACTGCATCGTAGTTTCTAAAAGCTCCCGAGCCATACAATCCATCGGCGGACAGAGGCCCCACGCAAACGATGCCCCTATCGGCACATCTTTTCAGAGCCGGTATAATCACATCCTGTTCCTCTGTTCCAATTACGCCATTATCGCCCGAATGAGGGTTAAGTCCTAAAACCGCGATACGGGGACGTGTAATACCAAAATCTTCTTTCAAACTTTGATTCAATACCCGGAGCTTCTCGATAATCAATTCTTGAGTTATGGCTGCCGGCACTTTCGAAATAGGGATATGACCCGTAACAACAGCCACACGGGCAATTTCACTAACGAGCAGCATCAGTGCTTTACCCTGATTGATAAATGTTTTTTCGAGATATTCCGTATGCCCCGGAAAAGAAAACTGAGCCGATTGTATATTGCTTTTATTTATTGGAGCAGTGACAATAGCATCGATTTTTCCTGCTGCAAGGTCGCGTGTAGCGGCTTCCAAAGCTGCAAATGCCGCCTGACCAGCCATTTCGGTTGAACGCCCAAGCTCCACTTTAATATCTTCTGAACAACAATTTATGATATACACTTTACGCCCAACGGCATCTTTCACATCGTTGATAGTCGTCAGACCAAGGTGTTCAATATTTAATGTTTTACGGTAATAGGATGCTACTTTCGGCGAACCATAAATTACCGGTGTGCAAAATTCGAAAACATGGTTTTCAAGCAAGGTCTTAAGAATAACTTCGTAGCCGATACCGTTAATATCGCCATGTGTTATCCCGATAATCATCTTTTTTTCTTCCATTGTATATCAGTTCAAAGTTTCAAGTTCAAAAAATTGGCAATGCCTTAAATCTCATTTTCCGAAGATTGTTTGCTGCTGGATAACATTCCACATGCAGCAAGAATATCTTCTCCCCTGGATCGGCGTATTGTAGTTGTAATACCATTTTCAGTCAGATAATCACGCAAGAACACCATCCGTTCATTACCCGCTCCTTTCAAATCTACATTTGGAATAGCATGAAAGCGTATGAGGTTCACCCGACAAGGAATTCCTTTCAAGACACGAACCAATTCACGCGCATGGCGCATTGAGTCATTCAGATGATCAAACACAATATATTCAAAAGAAATACGGCGCTGATGTTTGAAATCATATTGTTTGACTACCTCCAATACTTTTTCAATAGGATAGGCTTTCTGAGCAGGCATTAATTCGAGTCGTTCCTTATCAAAAGGCGAATGCAAACTAATGGCCAAATGACACTGGGAATGTTCCAAAAACTGTTTCATTCCGGGAATCAGACCAATGGTTGAAACAGTAATCCGTCGCGGACTCCATGCATATCCCCAGGGAGCAGTCAGAATTTCAAGCGCTTTCAGCACTTCCAACGTATTGTCAAACGGCTCTCCCATTCCCATAAAAACAAGATTGGTTAATTGATCACTTTCATGGATTGAGAATATCTGATTCAGAATTTCATTGGCTGAAAGATTACCAGAAAAGCCCTGTTTTCCCGTTTGGCAAAAGAGACAATTCATTTTGCAACCCACCTGCGAAGAAACACACAGAGTTGCCCGGTCATCATCTGGAATAAAAACACTCTCAATAAAATTACCGTTTGACGTTTCGAAAAGATACTTCTTTGTACCATCCTGAGAAACTGATACTTCAGCAGGCTCTTTTCTCCCAATTTCGTATTTAAGTGACAGCGCATCACGCTTTGTAACTGACAAATTAGTCATTTGCTGAATATCCGTCACCTTCTTTACATATAGCCAATCAGCCATTTGCTTTGAAGTAAAAGCCGGCATTCCATTGGCTAAAGCCACTTCTTTCAATTGCTCAAGGGTTTTCCCCAGTAGTGTTTCTTTTACCATTCCTTGTGTTTATTCTTGCAAAGATAGTAAACAAAGCGGAGAATGAAAAAAGGCCGTCCCCTAAGAGACGGCCTTCAAGTTGAAAAAGTATTGTTGTTATTCTTTGTTCAATGCTTCGTATTCTGCGTTCATTTGCAAACGATAGTAGATACGTTTCAAATCGCCTTTCAATTCTGCATCTTTAGGATTCATTTCATAGGCTTTTTTGAAATACGGCAATGATTCTTTGAACAAGCTTTGAGCTTCGTCCTGTTTTTTCTTTACAAGAGCCATATCTTTAATATCATTGGCTTCCTGCAGAATAGCAGCTGCTTTGTTGTAATACATACGAGCGATAGCATTTTCTGCTTCTGCATAGTCAGGTTTTAACTGGATAGCCTTTTCAAAAGCAGCTTTAGCTCCGTCGTAGTCTTTACTTTCTTCTTTCAGACGACCACTTACAAAGTGATACTGAGCAACGTTAGGTTCTTTAGCAATGGCCTGATTCAGATACTCCAAAGCTTCTTTGTTTTTACCTGAGTAGATAAAATTGTTGATCAGGTTTTGCAGGAAGAAAGGTTCAGCCGGGTATTTATCAAACCCTTCTTTCAGAATAGTCATATATTTTACAGTATCTTTCTTTGCAAAATACTGTTGATAAAGAAGTTCATAAACATTCTTTGTTTCGTAGTTATCATTCATCAAGCTTTCCAGACGTTTGATAGAACCAACTGTATCACCTGCATTGATAGATGCAATAGCAGCGTAATATTTCACCATTTTGTAGGTAGAATCCTTCTTGAGTTCATTCGCTTTGAAAGCAGGAAAATCAGGAATTGCAAGGTATGTATCAAATGCTTTTACAACACCTGCAAAATCTTTCTTATCAAACAAGTTACTTCCGTAACGAATCAACTGACCATCAGTATAATATGTTTGCAACAAAGCTTTAATATCTTTTGAAAACTGAGGTTTAACCTTACCTTTTTCGTTCGGTTTTTGATCAAAGTCATATGCTTTCTGGAAATAGCTAAATGCTTTTACAATGCTTGAACCTGCTACTTCCTGATCAAACGGTTGTTTCAACAACTCTTTCTTGTACTCTTTAGAGTTCATTTCGTTGTAAACATAACCAGCTGTGTACCAGGTTTCAGCAAGATCCTTAGTTGTAGGATCAGCCAAAGCCGCTTCGATAGCAGCTACCGCTGATTTAAAGTCCGGAGTATCCGCTGTGGCGTCACGCTTTGCTTTGGTCACGTTAGCCTTCTGTGCAAATGCGCTGCAGGTAAAACCGGCAATAAGCATTACAGATAAAAATAGTTTTTTCATAACAAGGTTTTTTGAGAGTTTAACTTATTTGAGTTTTTTCAATTTGACTCTTCCTGAGTGCTTTGGTTTATTTCTTCATTTAATTCAACAGGTTCTGCAGATACTTCTTCTTCCGGTTCTGACTGGACCTTACAAACAGATGCAATCTCGTCGTTACGTTTGTCAAGATTGATCAGGCGAACACCCTGTGTTGCACGACCCATTACACGAATGTCGGCCATCTTCACACGAATTGTAATACCCGATTTATTGATAATCATCAAATCATTATCATCAGTAACATTCTTGATAGTCACCAATTTACCGGTTTTTTCACCAATATTCATTGTTTTCACACCTTTACCACCACGGTTAGTGACACGGTAAACGGCTTCTACATTACCATTCTCGTCCACTTCGTCTAACAAGGTACGTTTACCATATCCTTTTTCGGAAACAACTAAAACCGTTTCATTTGCCGGGTCTTTAATACAAACCATTCCCACTACGGCGTCATCGTCGTCATCCAGAGTCATCCCCCGAACACCGGTTGCAGTCCGACCCATCTCGCGAACTTTCGTTTCATTAAAACGAATAGCACGACCATTACGATTAGCCATTACAACCTCAGACTGACCATCAGTCAAACGAACCTGTATTACTTCATCATCTTCACGAATAGTGATAGCATTAACACCATTCGAACGTGGACGAGAATAAGCTTCCAGACTGGTTTTCTTAATCACACCCTGCTTAGTACAGAATACAAGATAGTGCGATTGTGTAAATTCCGGATCTTCAAGTTGCTTGATACGTATAAAGGCATTTACTTTATCATCAGATTCAATATTGAGAAGATTCTGAATAGCACGACCCTTAGAGTTTTTAGTTCCTTCCGGTATTTCATATACTTTCAACCAGTAACAACGTCCCTTTTGCGTAAAGAACAGCATATAATTATGCATGGACGCCGGATAGATTGATTCGATAAAGTCTTCGTCTCTGGAATCGCTGCCTTTTGAGCCTACCCCACCACGGTTTTGAGCTCTAAACTCGCTTAACGGAGTCCGTTTGATGTAACCAAGATGAGAAATTGTGATGATCATTTCATCATCAGAATAAAAATCTTCAGGATTGAATTCTTCAGAAGCATAAACAATTTGGGTACGACGTTCGTCTCCGTATTTGTTTTTGATTTCAGTAAGTTCATCCACAATAATTCTCATCCGGTGTTCTTTGTTCTCAAGAATATCCTTAAGATCAGCAATTAATGCCTGAATATCTTTATATTCTGCATGCAATTTATCCTGTTCAAGACCAGTAAGCTGTCTCAAACGCATTTCGACAATAGCACGCGATTGTATTTCACTTAAAGAGAATCGTTCCATCAAGCTGGTACGAGCCTCGTCGGGTGTCTTTGATCCACGAATAATTGCAATTACTTCGTCGATATTATCGCTTGCAATAATCAAACCTTCAAGAATATGTGCACGTTTTTCGGCCTCCGCAAGTTCGAATTGTGTACGACGCACCACAACTTCGTGACGATGCTCGACAAAATAGGTAATCAGTTGCTTGAGAGAAAGAGTGCGTGGACGGCCATGTACCAGTGCAATATTATTGACACTGAAAGAAGATTGTAATGCCGAATATTTGAAAAGTTTGTTGAGAACAACATTGGAATTGGCATCCCGTTTAATATCAACTACGATACGCATACCTTCACGGTCGCTTTCGTCATTAATATTGGAGATACCCTCTATTTTTTTATCTTCCACCATGTCAGCAATTGCTTTAATAAGCTCTGCCTTGTTCACCATGTATGGAATTTCTGTCACTACGATCTTTTCACGACCATTTGCTTCAGCTTCGATTTCCACTTTCGAACGGATCACGATACGTCCACGACCGGTTTCGAACGCTTCACGCACACCGGCATAACCGTAAATGATACCTCCGGTTGGAAAATCAGGAGCTTTTACATATTTAATAAGCTCGTCAATCGTAATCTCATTATTATCAATATATGCAATAGTTGCATCGATGATTTCCGATAAATTATGAGGTGGCATATTGGTAGCCATACCAACGGCAATACCCGAAGCTCCGTTAACTAACAGGTTAGGAATACGTGTTGGTAAAACTGTCGGTTCCTGAAGAGATTCGTCGAAGTTCGGTTGAAAATTAACCGTATTCTTATCAATATCGACAAGCATTTCTTCGGCAATCTTTTGCAAACGACACTCGGTATAACGCATAGCTGCAGGAGAGTCACCGTCTACAGATCCGAAGTTACCCTGGCCATCAACCATCATATAGCGCATGGACCATGACTGAGCAAGACGAACCATAGCAAAATAGACAGAAGAGTCGCCATGCGGGTGGTACTTACCCAAAACTTCACCGACAATTCTCGCTGATTTTTTATAGGGCTTGTTGGCATTCACACCCAACTCATTCATGGCATATAAAATACGGCGGTGAACCGGCTTAAAGCCATCTCTAACATCGGGTAAGGCACGCGAAACAATCACAGACATCGAATAATCGATGTATGATGATTTCATTTCCTCCTCGATATTAACTTTTATAATTCTATCGTTATCAATCATTTAAAATGCAAAATTTGATTTTATTCACTCTGCTTCAAAAAGCGCACTAAGTTACACTTTTTTGTACGTACCGCCAAACCTTTAGAATTTATTTATTAACAATCTAATCGTTTTGAAACCCTTATTTTGCCTCATTTTAGCTCCCTCCAGATGGCACAATTGCGTAAGTTTAACTCTGGTCTAACATCAGGCGGAAAAATCCCATACAATGCAGAACCAGAACCCGACATTGATGCATAAAGAGCTCCTTGTTTATAGAGAAGCAATTTCAGGTCCGTCAGCTCCGGATGTTGCGCAAAAACTGACTGTTCAAAATCATTTACAACGACATCTTTCCATTCTTCAACGGGTAAAGCAATCAATGTTTTAAGAGATTCCTGAGGTTTGTGCGGTTTGACTTTAGAATATGCTTCTGCCGTAGGCACTGCAACATCCGGTTTGATTACAACAAAATGATTTTGCTTCAGATCGACATCTACCGGCTCAACAATATCTCCGATGCCGGTAGCAAAAACCGGACGGTTATAAATGAAGAAAGGACAGTCTGCTCCCAATCTAACGGCATAGCTTGCCAGTTCATCTTCCGATATGTGCAATTCGAAATATTTATTCAACAACGACAACATGAATGCGCCATCAGCAGAACCACCACCCAATCCGGCTCCAAACGGAATGTTTTTTTGCAACAAAACAGATAAATCTCCAATCTCATAATCCTCTCGTAACAACCGAAGCGCTTTCATCACCAAATTTTTATCCGGGTCTCCGTCAATTGCAATACCTGAAATAGTCAGAGTGGTTTTATCCGCAGGCACGATTTCCAGCGCGTCCTTCCATCCTATCGGATAAAAAATTGTTTCAATATTATGGTAACCATCCGGCCGTTTTTCTACGATATTCAGGCCAAGGTTTATTTTAGCATTCGGAAAAGTAATCATGAGCATTTTGTATAAATAGTGTACAAAAATAGCCAACAGATTCATGCCTGCAAAATAAAATTTTCACTAGATCAAAAGTTATCAACAATCAGTTCAAAACTATTTCACCAAACTATATTTCCTGACTAAGATTTTTCGTAATTTTGAAACCCCAATTTTGAAACTGAAGAATGGAAACTAACACAAAGAACTCGAGAAGAAAAGCTCCTTCCAACAATTTTATCCCGACTGCAAATGAATACGGAAAACTCCCGCCACAGGCTGTCGAGCTGGAAGAAGACGTGTTGGGAGCCATTATGCTTGAAAAGGATGCCTACTCTATTATAAGTGACATTTTACGTCCTGAGTGTTTTTATAAAGACACGCATGTTAAAATATTTACCGCGATAGTCGATCTCGCCATTAAGCAGGAACCGATAGACATGCACACCGTTACCGAGCAATTGCGGAAGAACGGGCAACTGGACGAAGTAGGCGGCGCTTACTACATCACTATGCTGACCGCAAAAGTAGCTTCGGCAGCACATATCGAATTTCATGCCCGTATTATTGCGCAAAAATATCTTGCCCGCGAATTGATTCGTGTTTCAAGTGAAATCCAAAGCAAAGCTTTTGACGAGCGCACCGACGTAGACGACCTGATGCAGGAAGCCGAAGGGATGCTTTTCAAAGTATCGCAGCAGAATGTCAAGAAAGACGTAGTACAAATCAACCCAGTTATTGATGAAGCCATAAAACGTATTCAGGCTGCAGCAAATCGTCCGGAAGGGTTAAGTGGCGTACAAACAGGATTCCACGCCCTCGACAAAGTGACTTCGGGATGGCAACGTTCCGACCTTATCATCATCGCGGCGCGTCCTGCTATGGGTAAAACTGCGTTCGTACTTTCGATGACAAAAAACATGGCTGTCGACTACAACACTCCGGTAGCAATGTTTTCGTTGGAAATGTCCAACGTTCAGTTGGTAAACCGTCTACTGATGAACGTTTGTGAAATTGAAGGGGAAAAGATAAAGAACGGTCAGCTGGCTCCTTACGAATGGGAACAACTTGACTACCGTCTCAAAAAACTAATTGACGCACCGATTTATCTGGACGATACTCCAAGTTTATCTGTATTTGAGCTTAGAACCAAGGCACGTCGATTGGTAAAAGAGCACAATGTGAAGATTCTGCTCATTGACTACTTGCAGCTTATGAATGCAAGCGGAATGAACTTCGGTAGCCGCGAACAGGAAGTAAGTATGATTTCGCGTTCTTTAAAAGGTCTTGCCAAAGAGCTGGACATTCCTATCATTGCACTTTCGCAGTTGAACCGTAGTGTGGAAGGACGTGCCGGAAACGAAGGCAAACGTCCTCAGTTGTCCGACTTGCGTGAATCAGGTGCTATTGAACAGGATGCGGATATGGTTTGTTTCATCCACCGTCCAGAATATTACAAAATTACGGAAGATGCCCAGGGAAATTCATTGTTGGGCATTGCTGAAATTATCATTGCCAAGCACCGTAATGGGGCAACCGATGACGTGCAACTCCGATTCAAAGGACAGTACGCCAAGTTTATGAACCGCGACGACGAAGAACAGGATGAATACAAAGGATTCGTATCAAAAATCAGCAACGAAGAATCATTCAATCAACCGGCAGCACCTGCTATGCCCGACTTCCCTGCTCCGCCTCCGTTCTTAAGCGGATCGGGCAACGATGTTCCTTTCTGATAATCAATTCACCACATAAAAAAAAGCATTGTCCATCAAAGGACAATGCTCACTTCCTTAAAGGCGAATGTTCGTTGCGTTCCCTTCTCTGTTTGCAATACCAGATGTCCGCTTGGCAGAATATCCACTATACTGGCCTTAAAATTTTCATCATTTGCCCGATATTCATGGAAGCCGTCGTGACGGTAAAGTGCAGTCTTATAATCTTCATCAAAGCAATTCAATTCTTCTCGCAATAGCTGAATATAAAGCATATAAATGCGCTTTACAATTCGCTTCAAAAGATCTTCCCTATCGTATGTTTTGCCCGTTATTTGCTTTAGTGAAACAGGGTTAGGCGCATTGCTCGCAAAAGATTCCTGATTAACATTCAATCCAATCCCAATTACACAATATTGAATATTGGAACCGCACAAGTCATTCTCAATCAGGATTCCTGCAATTTTTTTATCGCGCCAGTAAATATCATTAGGCCATTTAATAAACACATCGTCGATTTCTTCTTTGAGAACACCGGCAACTGCCAGCGACACCATCTTGGATAGCACAAATTGTTGATTAGCTTCAATACTGCTTGGAAACAGCAACATGCTAAATAATAGATTTTTACCATCTTCCGACTCCCACACATTGCCCACTTGTCCCCGGCCTTTGGTCTGATAATCGGCGCTCACTACCATACCTTCCGACAATTGTTCCCGGCTCGAAACAAGCAACTCCCGAAGATAGTTATTTGTCGAAACAGTTTCCCGAAGGCGAATAATATTGAACATTTGCAATTCTTTTAATCTCAATTGATTTCAGTTGTAACAAGCAAACATGAACATTGCTCATTTTACTGAACACAAATATAGAAACTATTATTCCGCATTAGCACGTAAAAGATTATAACAAAATCAGAAATGAAGTTAAATGAAGATTTATGCGATTTCCAATCATTAACACATCTTATTCACATTGTCAATTTTCATACAAATAAATCAGTCCAAGAACTTTCGATCTCAATAATTCCTCCCCGGTTCAATGCTGCAAAGCAGACAAAACACACCATTATGTAAAAAATGGACACCAGAACATACAAAATTGTAGCCCATCCTTTCTCCTAACAATCCCCCCAAAAGCAACATAGCACTAATAATCTGCATATTATACAGAATGGCACAATAATTGCATATGACTTAAAGTACTAAAACGAAATTATTCTTACCATGTCACTCCAAAATGCACTGATTTTCATCCGCAATGTGAGCAAGCACGCACCATTACGGAAAGCATGTTACAAATGCCGTTCTAAGTCTGACTTACTTGAACTGCTCCACAACGAAGGTATCGGTTTTACCGAGATGGAATTTGAAGAAGCTGTCACCATGTCGTTATTCAAATGCCAGACGTATGACGAGGCCGATGAAGTAAAACAAACAGAATTATGGTTCCATTTATTTGCTTAAATTATTATGACAACAGAAATGATGAGTGAAGCTGCATTACTCCCTGAAGATAAAATTGAGTTCTATGAACTAGAAAAAGTCCGTTTTGTGGTTAAAGACGGTACCGGACTTGATATTGCATATGCTTACGAAGACCTTGTATTTTCTGATCATGCGCTGTTTATCATCCAGTTTGACGGACAATCGTCAAATTACTGGAATTGCTGGTTCAATCACGAATGCAATGCCACAGACAGGCTTTCCTTGTTGCGATCATTGGCAACATCGGCCAATCTAAACAATGTACAACTGACTTACAAAGGCACTTATGAGATTTCGCAACCTGAAGGCAAAGAAGAAATTATTTTAAAATTCACCGAAATATAAGGCTTCTTCATCGAGGTAAATCAGAGTGAATTTACATTTCTCAATTATCACAAGCTTTTGGTGCTCAAATATTTTTTTAGCTCATTTGCAACCAGTTGTGCTGCATATCCATTCCAGTGCGAATCATCGGAATGATACAGCAATGAACCTTTACTGCGTTCATAATTGTAAAGAGGAAGCATATTTAGAGTAGTTATACCTTCGCGTTTAAGAATAGAGTCAAGCCGGAATAAATAATCCGGTTGCGATGGAAAAGGTACTAAATCGTAATAAACTGTTTCTTTGTTTGGCATCGGCAGAAACAAAAAATCGATTTGTTGAGAGTCGCAATATTTCTTATAAGAAACCAACGCTTTGGTTACTGATTTCAGCCGTGCATCGGCTTTTGCCAACGACTTTTTCCCCTGCAAAAACAACATGTGATGATCTACCGGTGATACCAATCCTCCCCCCTGCTGACGGTTAATACGCGCCTGTGCCCAACGCACATTATAAAAACGAGTCAATCGATCGTAAAAAGCGTCAAAACCAGTCAGTCCATATAATTTTCGCTTCACATTATACGAAGCTGTATTGATATCGAATGGTCGACTCAACTGCCCCGTTACCGGTTTTGGCACATTGCGTTCCACCATTGAAAAGATAAGTAGTTTTGGTTTGTGCATGATGCCGTTTTGGATCAGATATATCATATCATCAAGCGTGGAAGGCGCCATGTTGTATATGCGCAATTTCCCTTCTGTCAGATTCGTTAATTTAGCAGTCAATGTCTCATCCTGACTCAATCCTGTTCCTGCCACAAATGAATCGCCAATTATCAGCACATCAGGATTGGCAATAAAATGATCATTTCTGAACCCCCACTCGTCTGTTTTCCATACCACTTTTTTATTAACCGCTTTAGCCGTATGGTGCCCCAAATCACCTTGCTCGGTCATATCGAGCGTTGTATTCGGATAAAACGGCCCCACGCGTGGAATCTGACTCGAATAGAGCAGGCTCTCCCAAAGCCTGTACGTAAAGAAATTGGGCGGTAAAATAAAAGCTTCCGTAATCCAGAAGAGCAGTATAGGAGAAGTAAACAGAAGGAACTTCTTAAGAAAACGTTTCATTTGCGGCTGCATCATACACTCTTAAAATTGGAAATAAATAAAATGCTGCCCACTACCTCTGAATAATATTATCACAATAAAGATGGCATAATAAAGACTCCAGCGCCAAGCCTTATGCAAATCGCCGGCAACTCCTCCCAAAGCGTACGAATATTCTCTTCCTCTCCATTCGACGGCAAAAAAGAAAAGCACAAAAACGATGGTCAACCACGGCCATACCTGAGGCAGAGAAAATAACGATTTACTGAAAATTCCTCCTAAATATGAAAATGCATGACTCATATCCTCGGCACGAAAAAATATCCAGGCAAAAACCGCCAATGAAAATGTCAAAAGCATTTCTCCGCCTTCACGCAATGATGGCAATGTTTTTCCTTTTGCCACAACATCAATATGATTTCGATTCATTTTGAACACCACCAAAGGCATCATAAACAGAGCATTCAGTGCACCCCAAACGATAAATGTCCAGTTAGCGCCATGCCAAAATCCGCTCACCACAAAAATGATAAAGGTATTGCGGATTTTTGCCCACATACCGCCACGGCTTCCGCCTAACGGAATATAGAGATAATCGCGAAACCAAGAGGAAAGCGATATGTGCCAGCGACGCCAGAACTCGGCAATATCGCGCGAAAAATAGGGATAAGCAAAATTACGAAGTAGTTCAAAACCCAGCAGACGCGCCGTACCCAAGGCAATATCAGTATATCCCGAAAAATCGCCGTATATCTGTATTGCAAAAAAGACAGCTCCCACCACCAATGTACTTCCCGAATACGCTTCGGAATGAGTAAAAATCTGATTGGCATATTGCGCACAATTGTCGGCAATTACCATTTTTTTGAACAATCCCCAAAGAATTTGTTTCAAGCCATCTACCGCCCGATCATAGTTAAATTCCCGTGGTCGCGATACCTGAGGCAAAAGGTGAGTTGCGCGCTCGATTGGCCCGGCAATTAATAACGGAAAGAACGAAACGAAAAGCGAATAGTCAACAAAATTACGGGTAGGCTTTATTTTATCGTTGTAAATATCAAAAATATACGACAGCCCATGAAACGTATAAAACGATATTCCGACCGGAAGAATAATATTGAGAGAAGATATTTCAGTGGCAAAACCGGCCGTCTTTAACAAACCCGACAGCGATTCGGCAAAAAAATTATAGTATTTGAAAAAGCCGAGAAGTCCCAGATTGATCGCGACGCCCGACCATAACCATGTTTTTCTCCCGTTCTTTGATTCTGTTTTATGAATCTGCAAGCCGGTAACGAAGCAGAGAAATGTTGATAATGCAAGCAGAGAAAGAAACCTGATATCCCAGCAACTATAAAAATAGTAACTGGCAATCATCAGAAGCCAGTTTTGTCCCTTTAAAGATTTTCGAAGAGGAAACCAGTAAAGCAGAAATACAATGCAAAAAAAGAACGCGAAGTCTATCGAGTTAAAGAGCATATCAAACTATAAAAAAGCACTGATAATAACAGAAAAAGCATCACCCACAGCGAGCGATGCTTTTATATAATCAATTATGAGATTAGTCTAAAACTGTAACCCAGCCATGAGTATCCGGTTCATCACCATACTGAATGGCTCGCAAATGTTCGTACAATTTTCTTGAAATCGGACCCGGAGTACCATCCTTAGAGATGACATACGATTTATTTTGATCCACATCATCGATGCGGGAAATAGGGCTGATAACAGCAGCCGTACCACATTGACCGGCTTCTTCAAAAGTACCCAGTTCTTCTTCAGGGATTTGACGACGTTCAACGGTCATACCCATATCTTCAGCCAATTGCATCAGACTTTTATTGGTAATAGACGGGAGTATAGAAGTCGATTCCGGAGTAACGTATGTATTTTGCTTGATTCCGAAGAAATTAGCAGGACCGCATTCGTCAACATATTTCTTTTCTTTAGCATCAAGATAAAGAACTGACGAATAACCCATTGAGTGAGCTTTCTCTCCGGCAACCAAACTGGCAGCATAGTTACCGCCAACCTTAAATGTACCTGTTCCAAGTGGAGCCGCACGGTCAAATTGACGAAGAATAACTACCGGAGTTGTCTGGAAACCACCTTTGAAGTAAGGTCCAACAGGAGTTACAAATATCATGAACAAATATTCATTGGAAGGCTTCACGCCAACCTGAGCACTCGTACCAATCAATAATGGACGAATATAAAGAGAGGCTCCACTTTCATAAGGAGGCACAAAACGTTCATTCAATTTCACCACTCGTTTCACGGCTTCTTCGAATTTCTCGATTGGCAACTTCGCCATCATAATACCATCTGATGTAGATTGTAGACGTTTCGCGTTTTCCTCGATACGGAAAATACGAATCTTACCATCTTTACCACGAAATGCTTTCAAACCCTCAAATGCCTCTTGTCCGTAGTGCAGACAAGTTGCTGCCATGTGCAACGTAATAGTAGAGTCGGTTGTTTCTTCAATTTCTCCCCATTGGCCATCTTTGTAAGTACAACGAACATTATAATCCGTTGGCATATAACCAAATGAAAGTTCCGACCAGTTAATTGAATCCATAATTATATTTGTACTGAAAAATTTTTCACAAAGGTATCATTTATTTAGTGTAGAACAATGAAAATCTGAATTAATTGACAAAAAAAGAGCCCTCCAACAGAACAATGTAATTTTCACGTTGCACACAAAAATAATCTCGGGTTTCTTGTGATGCATCCGATGAAAAAAATTACTTTTGCATACAAAACAGGACAATCTGTTTGAAAACTCACTAATTTTATTCTCAATCATTTAACTGAGACGAAGCATCATTGTTTCTCACAAAAAAGGCAACAAAACGGCTTCCGTAACCCTCTTTCAAAATATTGAACTATGCGCCAACACTCTATTATCGCTTTGGTTCTTTTCTTTTTTTCTCTTTCTGTCAACGCACAAACCATAGCTGAAGGTGAGAGCCTGCTCAACAGCCAGCGATATTCCGAAGCCTCACGGGTTTTCGGGAATATTCTCAAAAAACGCCCCAATGATGGTGCCGCAAACTATGGATATGGACAGTGTCAAAACAAACTCGGGAATAAAGAGGAAGCGATTAAATCCTTACAAATAGCCGTCAATAAAAAAATAGCAGCTGCCTATCCTTTGTTGTGTGAATTGTGTTTTGAACAATATCATTTTGATGAAGCTATTTCAAATATTGAGGCTTATCTTTCATCACCCAAGGCGATGCCGGCAGAAGCTGCAAAACTCAACAAACTACTTGAAAAAGCCAAAATCGGAGCGCAGCTATTGCAACACGTAGAGTCCATTACTATTATCGACAGCATGCAGGTTGCCAAAAATGAATTCTACAAATATTACTCAATGGGAAAAGATCTTGGCACGATAATACCTTCAAAGCAAATACGCAAAAATGCTCCCGATGGTGCCATGGCTTATAAATCACAACGCGGCGACAGAGTTGTTTTTGCAGACAGTTTGAAGCACAAGCTCGGTCTATACGGTACTTTTCAGATGATTGATTCATGGAGCGAACCAATACCTCTGAGCGATCAGGTAAACGGAACCGGCAATATAATTAATTACCCGTTTGTTTCGTCCGACGGAGTTACGCTCTATTTTGCAGCGCAAGGCGCTAATTCGCTTGGAGGATACGATCTGTTTATTACCCGTTTCAACTCAAAAGACAACAATTATTACGCGCCACAGAATTTAGGGTTTCCATTCAACTCTACGGCAAATGATTATTTGATGGTGGTTGATGAGATCAATAATCTTGGTTGGTTTGCCACAGACCGTTCGCAGCCGGAAGGGAAAGTAATGATTTACAAATACCTAACCAATCCGGAGAAAAAGCTAATACAGAGTTCCGACACTAATTACCTGAGACTTGCAGCTCAATTGAAAAGCTACAAAAAAGGTAAAGCACCCAAAACGATCGCTCGCAATACAGTAGAACAGGATTTGCCTGCAACTGTCAAACCCTCTATGGAATTCAGGGTCAATGACACTATTAGCTACACATCAATAGACCAGTTTAAGAGTGCTAAAGCCCGTGAAATATATTTACAGGCAGATTCGTTGGAAAAAGCACAAACGAGACTACAAGGTGAGTTGAACCAGCAGCGTTCAGCCTATAGCGCTACAGAGTCAGCAGAAGAAAGAAGTAAAATTCAGCCTGAAATCTTACGTCTTGAAAGAGAAGTGAACGGACTGATAAACAAACCTCAAAATCTTTACATACAAGCCCGGCAAACTGAAATTGAAGCTCTTATAGAAAAGCGATAAATCCCCAAATGGAATTTTCCCACAAAGTCATATCGTATATTAAAGCCCATCAACTTTGCAGCGAAGGAGCAAAACTGATTGTGGGAGTTAGCGGCGGAGCTGATTCCATCGCATTGCTTCATTTTTTACATAATGCTGGTTATGAATGTATAGTAGCTCACTGCAATTTCCATTTACGTGGAATTGAATCGGATACTGACGAAGCTTTCGTAAAAGATTTTGCCGAAAAATGGCACATCCCCTTTTTCTCAACATCATTTGATACTAAAACGTTTGCCAAAGAAAAAGGAATTTCAATTGAAATGGCAGCACGCGATCTCAGGTATGATTGGTTTGACGTATTAAAACAAGAGCAAAATGCAGATGCAATTGCTATTGCTCACCACCTTGATGACTCTATTGAAACTTTCTTCATCAACCTTTCCAGAGGCACCGGGTTGCGTGGGTTGTTGGGAATTCAACCTAAGCAAGGCAGCATTATACGACCTTTTCTATCGGTCTCCAGAGACGATATAAACAACTACATATCCATCAACCATTTACAATCGCGAATAGATTTGTCGAATTTCGATCAGTTGATTATTCGCAATAAAATTCGACATTCATTGATTCCGATTTTCGAATCATTTAATCCTTCATTCAGGCAAATAATGATGGACAACTTCACTCGATTAGGAGAACTGAGTGAAGTGGCAAATACTCTTATTGAATCGTTTAAAAAAGAGGCTGTAATTGATCATGAGGGCTACATTTCAATCTCCATAAGCAAATTGCGAAATCAAACAAATACACATTATTTTCTCTTTGAGCTGCTTAAACCTTATAATTTCAATGACGCAACAGTAAATGACATCCTGTATCATATTGATGGAGAATCAGGTAAGTCATTCTTTTCCTCAACACACAGAGCAATTAAAGACAGAAATTATCTATTAGTAACTCCCTATATATCAGTTGATAGCTCAACTTATTCAATATCAGAAGATACATTCAGTATAAACAAACCGATCAATCTTGTTTTATCACAACCTATCAGTATTGAAACAACCAGCATTGTAAAAAACAACAATGTTGCCTGTATCGATTTTGAAAAGCTCACTTTTCCTCTTAAGATAAGACGCCCTAAAGAAGGAGACTTCTTTTATCCCTTAGGAATGAAAGGCAAAAAGAAATTAAGTGATTTTTTTATCGATAAGAAATTCAATCTGCTTGAAAAAGAAAATTGTTGGCTACTAACATCTGAAGATCAGATTGTTTGGGTTATTGGATATCGCATCGACGATCGTTTTAAAATCGACGACAATTCAAAAAAAATGATAAAAATCAGTTTATCAAAAGATATTGTGTGATTTATAAAAAATATATATCTTTGCATCGCAAAACTTCACGAGCTACTTCGTCTTTTGTACCTATCATTCACAAAAATCCCATTTCAATTTACAAAAATACTTCCGGACTCTGAACGATTCCGATATTAGAACTGCTTGTGCTCAGCACAAAATTACCACAAACAAAAATATGTATAACATTCTAGAACTAAGAGAAAAAGATCTTGCTGACCTGAAAGCTATTGCCAACGACATGCAGATTAAACGCTTCGAGTCGTTGTCAAAAGATGAGCTGGTTTACAGGATTCTTGATGAGCAGGCTATTACCAAAGCCGCAGAAAAAAAAGCGGAGGTAAAAGATGGTGATGATGCAAAAAAACGAAGAACACGCATGAAAAGCAACAACAAACCAGTTGCCGGAAGTAGCGGGGAACCACAAAAAGCTGCATCTCCTGCACAACCAACTCCCTCCCCTAAAAAAGAAAGCTCTGTTGCAACTTCACCCTCCTCTCAAAAGCAAGAGATTTCAAAGGAAACAACAACTCCTCAAAATCAAAAACCAAGACAACAGCAAAAGCAGAAGAATCAACAACCCAAGCAGGATATGCCTAAACCAGCACCTGTTTATGCAAAACAACCCGTAAAAGACACTTCGGAGATTGTAGCTGAAAGCACGCCCGAAGAACAAGAATTTTCTCCGGTTGCAGAAGTTACTGTATCACAAGAGCCTCAGATCATTGAAGCTCCTGTTGTCACAAATCAAAATCAGCAAAACAGGCAACAACGCCCACAAAATAGCAACAATAATTCTAATCAGAATTATCAGAACCAAAACAATCAGGGCAACCAGAAAAAGCAAAATAGCGAACCGACCGAAAAGCCTTACGAATTTGAAGGCATTCTTACCGGATCCGGCGTATTTGAACCAATGCAGGACGGTTATGGTTTTCTGCGTTCTCCGGATTATAACTATTTTACTTCACCTGACGACATTTACGTTTCTCAGTCGCAAATAAAACTTTTCGGGCTTAAAAAAGGAGATACCGTAGAAGGTGCCATTCGCCCTCCAAAAGAAGGTGAAAAGTACTTCCCGCTTATAAAGGTTACAAAAATCAACGGCCGCACTCCCGAATTTGTGCGCGATCGTTTGGCTTTCGACCACCTTACTCCACTTTTCCCGGATGAAAAATTCAACCTGACAACCCGCAAAAATGACCCGCTATCGGTTCGTGTTGTCGATTTGTTTTCACCGATTGGTAAAGGTCAGCGTGGTTTGATTGTTGCTCAACCGAAAACCGGTAAAACTATATTATTAAAGGATATTGCAAATGCCATATCGGCAAACCACCCTGAAGTTTACATGATTATACTTCTTATTGACGAACGTCCTGAAGAGGTAACCGACATGGAACGCAGCGTAAATGCCGAAGTGATTGCATCTACATTCGACGAACCAGCAGAACGTCACGTAAAAGTAGCCGACATTGTTCTTGAAAAAGCAAAACGTCTGGTAGAATGTGGTCACGATGTGGTAATCTTATTGGACTCAATTACCCGTTTGGCACGTGCTTATAACACGGTAGCGCCTGCTTCCGGAAAAGTTTTGTCCGGCGGTGTTGACGCAAATGCTCTTCACAAACCAAAACGCTTCTTCGGAGCAGCTCGTAACATTGAAAACGGAGGTAGTCTCACTATCATTGCTACCGCGCTTACTGAAACCGGATCAAAAATGGATGATGTGATCTTTGAAGAATTCAAAGGAACCGGTAATATGGAATTACAGCTCGATCGTAAATTGTCGAACAAGCGTATTTTCCCGGCTGTGGACATTATGTCGTCAAGCACCCGTCGCGACGATTTGCTCCACGATGCTGAAACACTCAACAGAATGTGGATTTTGCGCAAGTATCTTTCCGACATGAACCCTGTTGAAGCAATGGAATTTTTGAAAGAACGTCTCGAACGCACAGAAACCAATGAAGAATTTCTGGCAACAATGAACGGATAATACAAAACTGCACAATTCATAACTAACAGAGCATTAAGACTCAACTTGTCTTATGCTCTGTTGTTGTTTAAAAGCCTTCCTATGTCACTACCCTACAACGATTACACAACACGACTCCGGGAAATATTAGGTGTTCGTGTTCAGAAGATTTCCATCAATGCCGGATTTACATGTCCAAACCGGGACGGAAAAGTAGGAAAAGGAGGTTGCACTTACTGCAACAATCAAACTTTTAACCCTGAATATTGCATGCAGGATAAAAGTGTAACGCAACAAATAACTGAAGGCATTTCGTTTTTCAGAAAGAAGCACGAAGAGCAAAAATTTCTGGCATATTTTCAGGCCTATACCAATACCTACGGCGAACTCCGCCATTTAATCAGTTTATACGAAGAAGCGTTAACTTATCCTGATGTGATCGGCCTTGTAATTGGCACCAGACCTGACTGCGTTAATGAAGAACTTCTCGATTATTTTCAAAAACTATCTCGCAAATGCTACGTAATGATTGAATATGGCGTGGAATCGACCAACGATAAAACTCTCAACTTTATAAATCGCGGTCACACATTTGAAAATGCGCAAAATGCCATTCGTGCAACCGCGGAACGAGGTATATACACAGCCGCACACCTTATACTGGGACTTCCCGGCGAAGACCGGCCTACCCTACTCTCACACGCCTTGCACTTATCAAAATTACCACTTACCGCCATTAAACTGCATCAACTTCAGCTAATCAAAGGAACTGCAATGGCTCAACAATATATAAAACATCCGGAATGGTTCCGTCTGTTTTCAGTTGATGAGTATATTGATTTGTGTATTGATTTTCTGGAATTACTTCATCCCGATATATCTATTGAACGGTTTACGTCTCTGTCTCCCTACCATTTACTTTTAGCTCCAGATTGGAAAGTAAAAAATTACGAATTCGTTGTAAAACTACAACGCAGAATGAAAGAAAGGAATACCCAACAAGGTAAATTATATCATTCCCTGATATAATTTTTCAAAAACATTTTTTTCACTAAATTTGTTCCGCCAAAATTAATAACCATTTAAACCATTCTGCTTAATGTACCGTTTCCTGTGCCTGCTTTTTATGTATGCACTGTTAGTCATGTCATGTAGTCATTCTACACATGAACAAAAGCTTTTACTTACACAGGCTGACAGCCTTATGCAAATAAAACCCGACAGTGCGCTCAAGCTGCTCAAAAAAATTACCAACTACAAACAACTCGCAAATGGAGACAAAGCGTTGTTTGCTATACTCTGGAATAAGGCTCTTTTAAAAAACGACATAGAAGTTTCATCGGACACTCTAATCCGTTACGCAACAAATTATTTTGGGAATAATGACCCTGTAAATGCCGGCTACGCATGGTATTTATTATCAAGATGCGAAAAAAGCAAGGGAAACGCGCAAGGAGAAGCCGATGCCTTATTCAAAGCTCAGGAATATGCCATTAACAGTAAAAACCTTAAGCTTCAGGCTTGCGTGTGGGATGCGAAATCATTAATGTATAAGAGCCAGCATAAACTGGACAGTATGTATCGCTATACAAATATGGCTTATCGGGCATTTCAAAAACAAAAAGACACTCGTAACGCGGTTATTTGTTTATTAAATATGGGAGTAAACAGTTCTATGTCAAAACGTGTTGATAGAGCTTTAGCTTATTATCTAAAAGCAGAGGAGCTTGCAAAACACACAAATGAACCCCTTTTATTATCTTCTGCATACATACAACTCAGCTATACTTATTATCAAATGGGTGACTATCCCAAAGCTCTTCAATATTCACGTTTATCCACAAAGACATCAGACTGCTATGATTATAACAAATGGATAAACATGGCTTCAATTTATATTAAAACCGGAGCATTAGACTCTGCGCATTACTATTTATCGAAGTGCTCACCTTCTGAGGATAGGATCAAATTCTACTATGAATTATGGGAAACCCTGCATGAAAAACGGGGAGATTTCAAAAATGCTCTTACATACGAAAAGAAATACGCTTTTATCCTTGATTCTCTGAATAAAAAGTCCCTCTCTGAGAGTTTTGCCGGATTAGAAAAAAAGTACAACTACCAAAAATACCAAAGTGAAAATCAGTCTCTCACTATCAACAATCAAAGAAAAAATATTCTGATTCTTATTTTACTTCTGCTTTTGAGCTGCGTAGCCATGTTGTTATTCATCTTCAAAAATCGTCAGCATCGAAAATTATTGATTCAACAACGGCTATTAACATCTAAAGAAGAAGCACTTGTCAAAAAAGAACAGGAAAAAAATACCATTCTCACAAAGCAGTTTGATATACAACAAAACGCCCTGAAGGCAATTAGCCTGTTGAAGCAAAATGCATCTACATTCATTAAAGAAGATGATGTTTTCAAAAATACCAAAACAAAAAAAGAATTTGTCACCCAACAAAACGAAGCACTCTCTGCTCTTTATAAAAACACTATCGAGAATGTAGACCTGCTTTACAATAATATTTCAAAACGGTTAGCCACTTCATTCCCCGATTTACTCGAAAGCGATATTTTAATCTGCTGCCTGCTACTGGCAGGATTCGATAATATATCTATAGCATCACTTTTAGATATCCTCCCAAAATCTTATAACATGCGGAGAACCATCTTGCGAAAGAAACTGAATATTCCACACGAAGTTAATTTAACCGAATTTCTCGCCAATTTTTAAGCCTGTTTTCCCCTTGCAAAAGTGGCCTATTTTATCAATAGGTATCTAGAAAAGCCCAATATACGACATATAACATTAGTATACTGCACATTATGAATTATGTAATAATTCTTAAATAGGTATGCTATTTTTGCCGTTTTTTAATCAAATATCAACGAATAACCAATAATTTTACAGAAACAATAATCATTAATTTGTTTATGAAAACAATACAGACATTACGTTTTGTTCTTCTCACCCTAACCTTCGGATGTTTCAAAGGCACTGTTGTGTTTGGTGATGGAGATGATGATCCTACTAATCCTCCAATAAAACCTTGAGGATTTTAATTGCATTCAATAATCATAGAGAAATTTAAAGAGTTTTTTCAAGACATTATTCCCAATAATCTTTGCTCTTTTTAGAGTTTTGGTTATTAGATTTTGGTTAGTGTAGGCGGGATCGACGAGATGTCGCTCCTGCTACCTTCCAAAAACCAGGCAAAGCGTTCTCGAAAGTATGAAGCAAGCAGAAAATTAATTCAAACTGTCGATCGTTTTGTCTAAAATGAGAAGAGATAAAAATCAGAAATGGCATCCTGATTCTTAGCTTCTTTTTGTTTATGTATACAGTGAAGGGAATCTTATTAATTTTTGCTGATTATAAAAGATAATTGGCATTTTCTCAAGTACATCTCATAAATATGACTGAAAACATTGGGAAAAGTCAGCTTTTCCATGCACCTGATGAAAGGTGCATATTCAGAATAGTTGTGGAGAGTGAATACGGACATATTGTATATAGCTCTGCCTTCGAAAACATTCTAAATGAAATCCATCTTGACTTTGACACATCACTATGGATCAAAGGAATACACCGAATTAAACTTCTGAATAATAACAATTTGATTTATCAGACGCTGATCTACAAAAACATAAATCAAGACACTCTCAGCATCAAAATACCCATAAAGGAAGCTGAATAAAATAATGGCCTGATGGAGTTATCCACCAGGCCATTTATGTATAAAACATTGTTTGTTAATAAAAAAGAACTGTCACTTTTACCGGATTTTGTAGTTCCTGATTCCATTTCTTTACGTAATCAAAGAAGCTCTTTGACTGCTTAAAACCACCTTCTTCCTGCTCCCAGGCAGCTGTAATATGGTAGGTGAAATTTTTCCCTTCAAGCAAAAGCAATAAGTTATCTTTGTCCTGCGTTGACTCTTTCAATACGGCAGAAGGAACAGATACCGCCAATCCTACAGTTTGTGGTTTAGTTCTCGGATTGTCCGTCACCGGGTATTGGAGGCCAGTACCCCAAATTGCGGCTATTCCTTTTGTATCTGTCAATTTTTCATAAGAATCAAAGAATGTTTGAACTCCTGCACACAAAGTTGTTGTTGCATTTTGCGAAACCTGCACTTCAATGTCACGATGACCGGCATAAATAATGTAACGCTGTTTAATATCAATAGATTTACCCTGATACTGCCATCCATCCGCTTCCATTTCAATTATAGAGCGTACGGGACCACTTACAATGATACGCCCGGTACGATTACTTACAGGGGAAATATGAGTCGCTTTTGCACCATCCCAGCCTTTCAGTGTTCCACAACCGGCAGTTGCTTTTACCCAAAGTATATCATCTCCATATCCTTCGGCAATTTGCTTGTCCGTAGGATACCATTTCGTATCCATCAACTCCAGACGATGTTTTTTCTTACCATATAAATCAACAGTCTGTTTTTCATCAAAATATAATCTATATGCCATATATTCCGACTCGAAAGCAGGCCCATGATGATGCAAACTTTGATATAAATTCCCTGTCGTTGATGATTCTTCAATAGTTGGAATTATCGCTTTGGTTTGCTTGTTTTTTCTCCACATTTGAGCATGTGTTTTCTCCTGAAATTGCTTATAAAGAGAACTATCTGCCGCCACTTTCACCGACACTGTGAGTTTTTGTTTCGGTTTCAAATTGACCAGAAAGGCCAGTTCATCAGCAGAACCATCACGGTTCAGATCATCTAACTGAGAAGCTATTTGCTTTTTATTCACAACAACTGCAGCAGAAACAATTTTTTCTCCGCTTTTAGCACTTAATTTGCTGACAGGCACAACTACCGGGACATTATTTTGTTCCCATACTGATGGGTTTTCTATAGTCACACGAACTATAGATACTGCATGAATACTCATGGCACTCATTAAAGCGCCAAGCAGCAGAATCGAATTTTTCTTCATTACTAAATTTTATTGATTGGGATCTTTAGGATTTCTTTTGCGGTTTATCTCGTCCCGAAGACGGGCTGCTTCTTCATATTGTTCGTTGGCAATAGCATGTTGTAAGCGTTTTTCAAGTTCTTCAAGCGATGGTTCCTCATAAGTAGCCTGATCGGCCTCTTCTACTACTTCCGCTTCTTTTTCTTCTTCGTCTAACGATATGGAATATTGATCGAACAAGTCCTTCTCTATGAATATGGGACACGACGCACGTATTGCCAATGCAACGGCATCGGATGTTCTGGCGTCAACAACAAGTGTCTTTTCATTACTCAGAAGAAGCAGTTCCGAATGAAATATCCCTTTTTCAAAATGGTGAATATTTACCTCCACCAATTCAATTTTAAATCCGGATAAAGCATTCAACATCAAGTCATGTGTCATTGGACGTGGGGTTTTTATATTTTGCAATTGCAATGCGATAGATTCCGCCTCAGCATGTCCTATGATCACTGTAATACGACGTTTGCGGCTCTCATCCCCCAAAACCAACGCATAAGTATTGTATTGCGTTTTACTGCTTATAAGACCTTGAATAGTTAATTTAACGCGTGAACTCATAATCGAATTATTAAGTTTAAGCAAACATACTATTTTTTTCGTGGAGTTCTTATCCCAGACCAACGATTTTATCGCTTTGACAAAAAAAATCAGCAGTTTTCCTGGAAAAGCTGCTGATTTTTGCACGAATTTTCTGAGTTATTATTTTTCGTTTCTTTTTTGTACGTTGTAATAAATCTTCATTTGGTTAGCAAGAATCTTGGTAAAGCCTTTTACATCATCAGCTGACCACGCACGATTCACTTCGCCATATTCTCCAAAATCCGTTTTCATAAGGTCAAACGAACTTTCAACACCTATCAACGTGTAGCTGTAAGGGCGCAACTGTATTTTAACTGTGCCGGTTACATTTTGCTGAGTGCTCTCCAAAAACTTCTCCATATCACGCATTACAGGTTCGAGATACTGAGCTTCATGCAGGAACATGCCGTACCAGGTACCCAACTGATCTTTCCAATATTGTTGCCACTTGGTAAGCGTATGCTTTTCAAGCATTTTATGAGCATTAATGATCAAAAGAGCTCCGGCTGCTTCAAAACCTACGCGACCTTTAATTCCGATAATAGTGTCTCCGATGTGCATGTCACGACCGACTCCATATGCAGCTCCGGCAGCTTCAACAGCACGAATGGCTTCAATTTTATCTTCAAAAGCCACTCCGTTTACTCCACAAATTTCGCCTTTATTGAAATCAATCGTCAGTAATTCTCCATCGTTCTTTGTAATCTGACTTGGGTAAGCTTCTTCCGGCAATGTCTGATCCGATTTTAATGTCTCTTTGCCACCCACACTGGTTCCCCACAGGCCTTTATTAATGGAGTATTCCATTTTTGTAAAATCTGCCACATAACCGTGTTCCTTCAGATAATTAATCTCATATTCACGAGTAAGGGTCATATCACGAGTCGGAGTAATAATTTCAATTTCAGGGGCTAAAACCTGAAATGTAAGATCAAAACGAACCTGGTCGTTACCAGCACCAGTGCTTCCGTGTGCTACATATTTAGCACCTATTTTCTTTGCATATTCAATAATTGCAATTGCCTGAAAAATACGCTCAGAACTTACGGAAATAGGATATGTACCATTACGAAGTACATTCCCGAATACCATATATTTGATGCTTTTTTCATAATATTCCTTGGTAACATCAAGCGTTGCGTGAGTAGCTGCCCCAAGTTTAAAGGCTCGTTCTTCAATACTTTTCAACTCCACATCTGAAAATCCGCCGGTATTTGCAATTGCCGTATGAACTTCATAGCCTTTCTCTACTGATAAATATTTGGCACAAAACGAAGTATCCAACCCGCCACTAAATGCCAAAACTAATTTTTCTTTCATACTATAATATTTTATATCGTATCTTCGCAAGCGAAGGATAATTATTTATTCTTTTGACTTTACGTTCACCACCTTCTTGTCGGTCTTCTTTTTGGGTTTGGGGAAAAGCTGAGAAAACACTTTTTTCCATGCACTCTGTGTTTTCTTTTCTGTAGCATGTTCTTCCGGATCATACAGCATACCTGTACACAAACACATTTTATAGTTATTGCGCTTCAGGATATCAAAATTCACACATGCTTCGCAACCCTTCCAAAAGGCTTCGTCGTGTGTCAGTTCTGAAAAAGTCACAGGTCTGTAACCCAATTCAGAATTGATTTTCATAACCGCCAGTCCTGTCGTCAATCCAAACAATTTTGCGTTTGGAAATTTTTCTCTCGACAAGTCAAACGATTTTTTCTTAATGGCTTTTGCCAATCCCTGTCCTCGGAATTTTTCAACAACAATAAGACCTGAATTAGCGACAAATTGCTTATCGCCCCAACTTTCGATGTAGCAAAAACCCGCAAACTCACCATCTTCGGTTAATGCTATTATAGCTTTTCCTTCCAATATTTTCTTTTCAATATATTCGGGCGAACGCTTAGCAATACCGGTTCCTCTTTTTGCGGCTGCTGCACTAATCGTGTCCAATATGGTATTAACATACCCTAAATGGCTTTCATTGGCAACCACAATTTCAACTTTTGCTCCTTCTGACATTTTATATTTTACATTTTAGGAATGAAACTTGATAATAACTCAGGTAGCTACAAACTGCCCTCTGTTTTTCAATGAACAATTGTTTTTTACGTCGTTTTTTCTGCTTTTATTTCAGGAAAAAGTTCTGATAATAGGGAAAGGACTTCTCTTCTGGACGATTTTTCATTGAGAGCCAGAAAAATTGTATCATCACCCGCGATAGTTCCCAAAATCCGGTTATCTGCATAATTATCAATACTCCAAGCCAAAGCACTGGCAAAACCGGGACTTGTCTTTATCACCCCCATTGTGCCGGTAAAGTCAATAGAAAGGATGCCTCCGGGAATACGGTTTGTCGATTTTGTGTTACTTTTTGCGCGGCCGTACTCTACCACTTTACTCGAGAGAGAGTAACGATAACCACTTACTGTCGGAATTTTTGCAACTTTCAGCTGCTTCAAATCACGGGATAACGTGGCCTGAGTCAAATCGAAACCACTTGTTTTCAAGACATTCAGCAGTTCATCCTGACTGCTGATATTGAAAGAAACGATAATCTCCTTGATTTTGTCTAAACGGTCTTTCTTTCCCATTGTGAATTTTTATTCATTTATGGGCGCAAATTTATACATAAAAAACGAGCAAAGCAAGTCCATTTATAAGTTTCAAACAACATTTTGCAAAGTTTTACAATTGACTCATTTTCGCGTTCAAATGGAAAAATATAGTTCTATGTATTGCAATGTACTATTTTTTGCATTATCTTTGTACTGTAAAAAGAAATCAACGGAGACATATAAAACTTTATTCGATTAAATATCAAACATAAGAACAACATGAACGCAGATAATGTAAAATCTCAAATGAGAAAAGGCATTCTTGAATATTGCATTCTGTTAATTCTGGACAAAAAGCCATCATATGCTTCAGATATTATCACAGCACTCAAAGAAGCCAAAATCATTGTAGTTGAAGGAACCCTTTATCCGTTACTCACGCGATTAAAAAATAGTGATCTGCTAGCTTATCAGTGGGAAGAATCCACGCAGGGTCCTCCCCGAAAATATTATTCACTAACAGAAAAGGGAGAACTATTCTTACTGGAACTGGAAAAAGCATGGGACGAATTATCCGAAACAATTTCGGCAATTCGTAACAATGTCAACAACTAAAGAATATTTTATAAAGACAAGAATTAATTTTGCATATATAAAAAGTCAGCAAGACTAAAAAACTACCGCCATTATGAAAAAGACAATTTCTATCAATCTGAACTGTACTGTTTTCCAAATTGATGAAGATGCATACCAAGCTTTGAGCGAATACCTTGAAGCTGTATCTAAGCACTTGCAGGAAGAAAACGGACAGTCGGAGATTATGACTGACATTGAAGCGAGAATTGCCGAACTCTTTACAGAGCGACTCAATAAATCAGGGCAAGTGGTTACCATTGAACTCGTAAATGAGATCATCGGGATAATGGGAAGACCCTCCGATTATGGAGAAGAAGAGCCCGAATCTGAGGAAAAGAAAGAATCTGCTTCAACTTATTATCATTCATCTTCGAAACGTATTTATCGGGACCCCGAAAAAGCACTGTTAGGTGGTGTTTTAAGCGGACTTTCTATCTACTTAGGAATTGATGTAGTTTGGCTGAGAATTCTCTTCGGCTTATTATTATTAGCCAGTGCTGGCACTTTTGTCCCTGTATATCTTTTATTTTGGATTGTTATTCCTAAAGCAGAAACCACTGCTCAACGCATGGAGATGCACGGAATTGATGTAACAATTGAAAACATAAAAGCAGAAGCCAACAAGGTAAAAGAACGGTTTCAGGATTATGTGAAACCCGAAAATATTGATAAAAAAAAAGAGCAAATTAAAGCTGAAGCCTACCGTGTAAAAGACAACGTAGAAGGATACGTACGATCAAACGAATTTCAGCACGGAGTTCAAGAGGTTGGTTCAACAGCGAACCGTGTTGCCCGTGGATTTTTCAAAGGGTTGTTTGCTTTTATTGCTGGCGTTGTAGGCCTGACCGGAGCTATTATAGTTATGGGACTGGTGATTGCATTAATTCTCTCACTAATTGAACCATCATGGTTTTTTGTCCACTTCCCGAATGAAGCTGTCAGCGCATGCTTTTTGAGCACCGGTAACATTGCTATGGTACTTGTGGCACTTCTGGTTTTAATCGGAGTCCCTGTCTACATGCTGTTTTACATTGCCATAAAAGTACTATCGGGCGACGCACATCTATCTTCGACGTCAAAATGGGTGGCTCTGCTGCTTTGGTTGGCCGGTCTGTTTTTATTGGTAAGTCTCAGTTCTCAATTCGCATACCTGCATTGGTTTACCGATTTACTGTAAACCACTCTTTCAATCTCTTGCAACAATGCTCATAAACGATCCATAAGCATTGTTGCTAGAGATTTTTCTTTTTAAATCAATTTAGAGAGCAAGTTACACTCAAATTCTGAATTGGAATGGCATCCTACTTAGGAAATTGCTTTCCCGTCAAAAAATCGCTATTTTTGCAACAAAATTGCAGATATGCGCATTGATATACTCACAGTCCTTCCCGAATTATTAGAAAGTCCTCTGAATCATTCTATTGTAAAACGTGCCCAAGACAACGGTTTAGTTGAAATTGTAGTGCATAACCTGCGTGATTATTCGCCGGACCAGAAACATCACCGTGTGGATGATTATGCTTTTGGAGGAGGTGCCGGAATGGTAATGCAGGTAGAGCCGATTTTCAGAGCAATCACAGCACTAAAGGAAGAACGCGACTATGCCGAGATAATTTATACTTCGCCGGATGGGGAAAAATTTGCACAACCCTTGGCCAACAGGCTTTCGATGGGAGGCGATTTGCTTATCTTGTGCGGGCACTATAAAGGCATCGATCAACGCGTAAGAGACCACCTGATTACCAAAGAAATATCCATCGGGGATTATGTATTGACGGGTGGCGAATTGGCAGCCGCGGTAATGACTGATGCCATTGTTCGCTTAATTCCTGGCGCTATCGGAGATGAACAATCTGCCCTTTCTGATTCATTTCAGGACAACTTACTGGCGCCACCGGTTTATACAAGGCCGGCTGACTTTAATGGCTGGAAAGTGCCGGAAATTCTGCTGTCGGGCCATGAAAGAAAAATTCACGAATGGCAATTTCAACAGTCCATGGAAAGAACTAAACTCCTCAGACCGGATCTACTCAACGACTAATGAGTCAATATGTTATTTTATATTTAGGGATCATCAATGTGCTTAGCTGCATTTTGTTTTCATGGGACAAAAGAGCCGCAAAGAACGGGTTAAGACGTGTTCCGGAAATGCGGTTACATCTTTTTGAATTAATGGGCGGAGTGTTTATCAACTGGATACTGATGTACACAATCCGACATAAAAACAAGAAATTCAGCTATTACGCTGTTACATATCTTCTGCTCTTTCTATGGATAGCTGCAATAATGTACCGGAAAAATATCTTTTTTATATACGCATAATACCAACACTATGATAAAAACTGGAATAATTGGCGGAGCCGGTTACACAGCCGGAGAATTGCTCAGATTGCTTATCAATCACCCTGAAGTAGAAATTACGTTTGTACACAGCGGAAGCAATGCCGGAAACAAAATTACGGCAGTACACAGCGGTTTGCTCGGAGAAACCGACCTTGTTTTTACCGATAGTCTGGAATTGTTACCGGCAATAGACCTGCTTTTTTTCTGCACAGCGCATGGCGATACAAAGAAATTCATTGACAGTCATGAATTGCCGGCAAGCCTAAAAATCATTGACTTGTCGACCGACTACCGGGCAAAAAGAGATGACCACGATTTTGTGTACGGACTCCCGGAGCTTAATCATGATGACATCGTCAAAGCTCAACATATTGCTAATCCGGGATGCTTTGCTACCGCGATTCAGCTGGCGGTATTACCTTTAGCAAAAAACGGTTTATTGAACGAAGTACATGTGAACGCCATTACGGGTTCTACCGGAGCCGGGGTGAAACCGGGTTCTACCACACACTTCAGTTGGAGGAACGACAACATTTCGGTTTACAAAGCATTTGAGCACCAACATCTTGCCGAAATAACACAGTCGATAAAGCAATTACAATCATCATTTGAAGCTCCGATTAATTTCATCCCTGTGCGCGGAGACTTTGCCAGAGGAATCTTTGCAACGGTTTATACCGAATGCGATCTCACTATCGAAGAAGCAAAGAAATTATACAGCGATTATTATCTTGCCCATCCGTTTACCATTGTTGCTGACAGTAACCCGGATTTGAAACAAGTGATCAACACCAACAAATGTGTGTTGCACCTGGAAAAACATGGCAATAAGTTGCTGATAATATCCGTTATCGACAATCTGTTGAAAGGGGCTTCGGGACAGGCCGTCCATAACATGAACCTGATTTTCGGGCTTCCCGAAAACACGGGACTAAAGCTCAAACCGATCGCTTTCTGATATTGATTATACCATATAAAACAAACCCCGAAGAATCTGTTGAATTTCTTCGGGGTTTGTTTTATATCAATTAGCGGCCTCCGCTGCTACCTGATTTCTCGGGCTTTTTTACTATTTCTCTTGGCTTTTGCTTGTCAAGTGGAATTTCTGTCGGATTCCAGTCCTGCTCAATATCCCAATTGGCCCGCAATGTGATTTTTGAAGGGAAATAATAGACCTGTTCCGGATCACGCTTCTGCTTGTAATTACCGGTATCCCAGTGTCCGTTATCATTCGCGTCGATATACATTCGCAGGTAATAATCGCCAGGGAGTAAATAACTGAATGTATTCTGGCTCGGTTTTGCCTTTAGGGTTCTTACCACTTCATCTTTATTATTCAGCAACTCCAATACTGTATGCTCTGTAAACGGAGCAAGGTTGATTATAAGCGACGCATAATCTTCCAAAGCCCTTACTTTGAACGCTTGCTTGTAAGTATCGTTCACCAAGCCTTTCCAGTTGGTAAACATCGCCGAATCCATCTCCAGTTTATAGTGGGTATCTGGTTTCCATGGATATGACATGGAATAAATCAATCCGACATCATCATCCCGTTTAAGATGCATGACCGCAGGCTTCCAAAGCGTATCCACCTTCACGTAAAAATGCAGTTTGGATGAATCGATCTTCACCACCGGCGACTCAAATTTGAAATAAATGCGTCTATCAATATCTACATCCTGTCCCAAATCGGAATTAATTCTCCATGTTTCAACTTTCTTCTTAGTTTCTTTCCCCGCTTTGCTGTTCGTCGCTGCAGAAGCTTTTTTGGGGTGATGAAATTTGAACAAAAGAGTATCTGTGGTGGCAATCAGGTTGCCCACCGAATCTGACTTGTGATAATACAATGCCATTTTAAGCGTATCCATCTTTGCCGCAATTGTATCTTTAATCCAATAAGACAACGTATCATTTTTTATACTACGTTGCAACAACGGAGGTTGCTTCCATTTAAAATTCAATGGCTTAAGAACAGGCAGCGTATCATTTTTCGCACCAAAAAAGAGAGTTATCTTATCCTGAGTTAACCGTTCGCTCTTCACTAAGCGCTGACGCGAAAACTCTTCTTTATAATAGCGCAAAACAAGCGTATCCGGCAAAAACCGGACATAGTTCACTTTCATTATGGTATCAATCTTAGCAGAATCTGTTCGAATAGTATCGTTTCGCACATCCATTTTAGAAGATGTCTGAACAGGATTGGAATACACCGCTACACCTTCAGCCGGCTGATCAAAGAAGAAATTACCGTTCTGGTCATTCAAAGCAAACACCCGGTACTTTCCATTGCGAACCCCCTTGATTGAAAACGTTCCTTTTTCACTGGTTTTTGCAACTCGCAGCAATGGAATATGCGTAAAAGCAGAATCATTCAAATTTCCATGAATTCCGGCAATAATATTCGGAACTGGATCGAGCGTATGAGCATCCAGAACCGTACCGGCAATCTGCATCGTGTCAATAGACGCACCTGTGGAGAAACTAAATGCAAAATTTTTCAGTACATTCTTCTCGTTATTGTCAGCCAGAGATTCTCCAAAATCAATTGTGTAGGTCGTATTTGCCTTGAGTGAATCGTTCAACACAATCGACACTCTCTTACCGATAGCTTTAATCGTTGCCGGTTCAATCTGCGCCGGAGAAACAACGACTTTTTCTGACGGATTCGTTAATTGAACTATTTCGTCAAAATAAAGATCAATATGTTTCGCTGTTACATTTGTTTGTTGCACAGCAGGAACACTTCTCAACAAAACCGGAGGAGTAATATCCTTAGGTCCGCCGGTAGGACCCATTCCCCTGTTCGCACAAGCTATCAGCAAAACACTGAAAACTAAAACTATAAAATAGCTGAATGTATTATATCTGAATTCCATCTGAAAGGAAATACGCATTTAATTAATTAAGGCACAAAAGTACGAATGTTTTTCGATTTACGATAGCAAAACTAAAATGGAGGCAACCTCCAATTACAAAAGACTTTATCTTTCAATACGGTTTTATTTAAAATGAGCCAACAAGAAAAATGACTTCAACGTTGTTTTTTCTTAATATTAACATCTCTCACAATAGACTTTTTTCTATCTTTGTCTCCTATATTATGAAAATTCGCTGGAAAATAGTATTCATTTCAATCGGCTGTTTATTAGTCGTTTCCTACTTGATTTTTGCCGGAGTCTCGTTTTCAGGCAGATTATCGACTGAGGTTTGTCATGGTGTGCAGGTTACTGTGGAAGACAGCTCAAAAATTGGATTCATCACCTCAAAAGAAGTATTCAGATTGCTTGAGAGCCGCAATCTAAATCTGGTCGGTCAAACGATGAAACATATCGATATCGGAAAAATTGAACGCGAAATCAGGAAAAACCCGTACATTGACAAGGTAGATTGCTACAAAACACTTGACGGAAATGTCAAAATCAGCGTCTGGCAACGACAGCCTATCGTACATGTGATGACTACCGAAAATTACTATTTGGACAACGATTTTCACAAAATGCCATTTGTACCCGGATATTCCACATACGTACCTATCGTTTCGGGAACTGTGAGTCAAACATATATCCGCTACAAGCTATTCCCTTTCATTCGCTTTCTTCAGGGGAATGAGTTTTGGAACGCTCAGATTGAACAAATTTATGTACAAAACGATTCTACAGTGGAGTTAGTTCCCAGAGTCGGTGACTATATTATCAACTTAGGATCTGTAGACCGATACGAACAAAAGCTTGGGAAACTGATGGAGCTTTACAACAAAGCTTTTAACACGATCGGATGGAACCGATATTCCTATATAGATTTGCAATACAGGGACAAAGTGATTTGTTCAAAGAAATCGGATGAACCCGTTCCCGTAAAGCAGGAAGTGGAAGGTAGCGAACCAATACAATAAGAATTAAGGTAAGGAAGAAAAAGATTATGGATACAAACAATATATACGTTGCCCTTAATATCGGAAGTTCCGAAATTACAGCAATGGCCGTTCAGAAAAACGAAGAAGGTCAGCTACGAGTTCTGGGTGTCGAAACCGGCAATTCGGAAGGTGTCCGCTATGGGGAAATTATCAACCCCAGTAGTGCCAGTGCTGTCGTAAACCGCTTACTCAAGCTTTTGGAAAACCGCATTGGACGAGATATCGGGCAGATATATGTAGGGCTTAACGGGCGTTCACTTAAAACGCTCAAAGCATCCAACGGGCGTCAATTGAACAGCGGTGCTGAAGTTACAGACGTACTCCTTCACGAAATGATTAGTGAAGTTAGAGACGCAAAAACTGAACAAGGCGCCATTTACGAAGTCTACATGCAGGAAACCAGAGTTGATGATGAAATTGAACCATCACCAATTGGTTGTCTGTGCGAAAAGATCGTGGCAAACTACCGCGTTATATTAGGCAAACCTGAACTCAAAACCAATATTGAGCGGTGTATAGAACGAACCGGATACGGGCTGGTCAACACCCCTATTCAAATTGTAACGACGGCAGACGCTCTTTTATCCAACATTGAAAAAGAGCAGGGCTGTGTATTAGTCGATTTCGGGGCTCATTGTACCTCGCTTGCAATCTTCCACCACGGTTACCTGCGTTATTTATCGGTAATTCCGTTAGGCGGAAAAAATATCACCAAAGATATTACCAGTCTCGAACTACCGGAAAATATTGCCGAGCAAATCAAAATTCAGTTTGCCAATGCAATACGATCCACAGTAAATCCATCGCAGCGCATCACTATAAAATCGGAAATACCGGGGATGGAGCCGAAACGGATACCGCTTCAAACGCTCGCTATGGTTACCGAAGCACGTGCGGGCGAGATTCTGGATCTGATTTTTGTACATATTCAAAAATCAGGGTTAGCCGGACATTTGGGAGCTGGCATTATTATTACCGGGAATGCGTCCAAACTGCAAAACCTGGATGCCCTCATACAACAAAAAACACAACTACCGGTTCGTCTCGGGACACACAACCTGCATCTGGAAGACGGCACCAACGAACGTTATTATGACATTCGTTATTCTCCGTTGGTCGGGCTCCTATTGTCGGCTGATATGGACTGTGCCTATCAGGAAGAAGAAAAAGCTATTGAGACCGGCAAGCCGGAAAAACCGCAAAAGCCAGCTAAACCGCCTAAAATCAAGCGCAACAACGTTTTCAATAAAATCGGAGGCAAAGTTGCCAACAGCTTAATAAACTTATTCAGCGAAGAAGAGGAATCTTCGAACGAAAACAAGAATTAATTCTAACGAATTGAAAATCATAACTCAACAATACTATGGGACAGGACAACGACTTAATTGATTTCATCCTTCCGATGGAAACCACTTCTATCATTAAAGTAATCGGTGTAGGAGGTGGCGGCGGTAACGCGGTAAACCACATGTTTCACCGTGGCATCACCGACGTAACCTTCATTGTATGCAACACCGACAATCAGGCTCTTCAAAAGTCGCCCGTGCCCATTAAAATTCAGCTTGGTGCGGAAATTACCGAAGGACTGGGTGCCGGCGGACGTCCCGAACGCGCAAAAGATGCAGCAATGGAGTCGTTAGCCGATATTGAAAAAGTGCTTAGTTCCAACACCAAAATGGTTTTTATCACTGCCGGAATGGGTGGCGGAACAGGAACAGGAGCTGCGCCTGTTGTTGCAAAGGTAGCTAAAGACATGGGCATCCTGACGGTAGGTATCGTAACTATCCCGTTTGCTTTCGAAGGCAAGAAGAAAATCGCTCAGGCTTTGGACGGCGTGGACGAAATGGCAAAATACGTTGATGCTCTGCTTGTAATCAACAACGAAAAGCTCCGTTTGATCTATCCCGACCTTGAACTGTCGAATGCATTTGCTCAGGCCGATGATGTATTGACCAATGCCGCAAAAGGAATTGCCGAAATCATTACCGTTCCCGGGTATATCAACGTTGACTTTGCCGACGTATACACCATCATGAAAGAAGGTGGCGTTGCCATCATGAACACCGGTTTTGCAGAAGGTGAAAACCGTGTAAGCCGTGCCATAGAGGATGCGCTTCACTCTCCGCTGCTCAACAACAGCGATATACGTGGTGCTAAGAAAATATTACTGAATGTCTATTGTTCCAACTCGAACCAAATCAAGATGGAAGAAGTGGCCGAAATCAACCGCTTCATGGAATCTACCGGTTCGGATATGGAAGTGATCTGGGGTGCAAGTTTCGAAGACGGATTGGAAGACAAGGTAAAAATTACAATTATAGCTACCGGTTTCGGCATCGATCAGATTCCCGATATGATTGGAGACAAGAATATCGAAGAACTTCATTTTGCAAAGAAGTCGAAAGAGCCGGAACTGGAGATAATTCGTCCTGTGATTGCGACAGCGCCTGTAGTGGAAGCGCCTAAACCATCGCCCACGCCTGCGCCGGCAGCAACTCCGACCCCTACTCCTCAGGCAGAACCACTGCAACCGGCTTCCAACAAGCAAATGGACAGGTTCTACGGCAACACAATAAAAAAAGACATGTCGCAATTGAGCTTCATGCTGGAAGATATTGACAATGACGACACTTTGTCTGAAATTGAGAATACGCCTGCATATCTGCGCAAACAAAAATAATTTTAATCCGTTACACAAGGATACTAACCTGAAAAATAAACGTTATGGGACTTTTTGAAAAAGTGAGTGATGATATTAAGGCTGCAATGCTTGCCAAAGAAAAAGTAAAACTGGAAGCTCTCCGTGGAATTAAGAAAGAATTTCTTGAAGCAAAAACAGCCAAAGGATCAGATGGAGAACTTACGGACGAACAGGCAGTGAAAATTCTGCAAAAGATGGTAAAACAGCGTAAGGATTCTGCTTCTATTTACACAGAACAAGGCCGTCCTGAGTTAGCTGAAACCGAACTGGCTGAAGCCACCGTAATCGAAGCTTATCTTCCACAGCAAATGAGTGACGAAGAATTGACCGCTGCCATTCAGGCTATTGTAGCACAGGTTGGCGCTACAGGCCCGAAAGAAATGGGTAAAGTAATGGGAGTTGCAAGCAAACAGTTGGCCGGTAAAGCTGAAGGCAGATTGATTTCAGAAAAAGTAAAAAGCATTCTCAATTCTCTATAATATAATTCATTGAAATAAAACAGAATATCTATTCGTAGCTGTTCTGTTTTATTTTTTTATAATTATTTTCCATTGGAAATTATTTATTTTGGAAATTATCATTTTACCTTTGCATCAAAATAGAAGAGAAATGAACGATACACAAAGAGCAAATTGTATATGCACGCTGCGTAACATTTACAAAGCCATCGGAGAATGCGAGCAACAACTGATACAAGAATTCGGGTTAAATCTGAATGAGGCGATGACTCTTTGTACGCTGAACAATCAATCCTTGTGTGCTTCCGAGATTGCAGAAGCGGCTGGAATGCAATGTTCACAGACATCCAAAGTCATCAAGTCGCTTGAAGATAAAGGCCTTTTAGAACGCCAACTAGGCAAATCAGACAAAAGGAATATGTTTTTTGTACTGACCGAAACAGGCGACAAAGTGCAGAAACAAATAACACAGCATCAACTCTGTGTTCCTGAAATACTCAAACAGTTCATTTAGCTCCAAATCATCTGATATTTTCTAAACAATATACACAATGAGACAAAAAATTCTTCAATTCATAAAAAAGAACATACTGATAGTTGCCGGTATTGCCGTCGGAGCAATAGGAGGATTTCTTTACTGGAATTTCGTAGGATGTACGTCCGGGCACTGCCCCATCACCAGCTCGCCGGTCAATAGCACGCTATACGGAGCACTCATGGGAGGTCTGCTATTCAGCATGGGTAAGCCGGACAAAAAGAAAGACAAAGAAAAACCTGATACAACAGAATAATTTCAAAAACGAATTCACATGACCCGCACATTATTATTCAGCATCATATTGGCATTCACGACGCTATCGTGCAGTGCAAAAAAAGAAACAAAAACAGTGAACAACAAACAAACAGAAAATAAAATGGGAACAATAGAACTAACTAAAGCAGATTTTCTTACCAAAGTGATGAACTTCGAGAAAAATCCCAAAGACTGGGTTTTTCTGGGTAACAAACCGTGTATCATAGACTTTTATGCCAATTGGTGTGGTCCCTGCAAAATGCTTTCACCCATCATGGAAGAGCTTTCGCATGAATACGCCGGCAAAGTCGACTTTTACAAAATAAACACAGAAGAACAACAAGAGCTTGCTGCCTTATTCGGAATACAAAGCATCCCCAGCATTCTATTCTGCCCGATGGGAGAAAAACCTCAAATGGCAATGGGAGCGCTACCTAAAGAGACCCTAAAACAGGCAATCAATGAAGTCTTGTTGAAAAAGGCTGAAGCAGTAAAATAAAAAATATGGCTTTGATAATCGACAGCAATCTATGTCCTCAAAACCATAGATGCCCCTTGATAAATATATGCCCCACAGGAGCCATCACTCAAGCCGGATTCGGTTTACCAGTGATTGATCGTTCCAAATGCATTCAATGTGGTAAATGTGTCAGGAAATGCGGAATGGCGGCCATTCACGCAGATCCGGTTAGTATGGCCATGCAATAACGGATTCAGCCGACAGACAAGAAAAACCACTTTAATTGCAAAAAATTTTCCCTACTTTTGTACGTTAAAAAGTAGGGATTTTTTTATTTAAACGACACTGATACTGATTCAATAAATGGAACCAAGCAAAACAAAATATGCCATGCAATATGGCTTGTACTTAGGAGTTTATATTTGTTTACGATTCTTTTTAGGATTAACTCATCTCGCTCTGTTCTCGGTCATATCTTTCATCATGCTGTTTGGTATACCTGTATTAATCTATTATGTTATCAAAAATTACCGGGACAAACAGCTGAACGGGGTCATTAGTCTCGGCGCTGCATGGGGTCTCGGCTGCGGACTTTACTTCTTTTCAGGCATGATAGTAGAACTGGTTCAGTTTGTGTATTTCCGCTTTATTAATCAGGACATTCTCGCTCAGGCCGCAGAAGCTGCGAAAGTGATGTATGAAAAATTTAATGTCTCGGTTGAGAACATAAACATGATTGACAAGATTATGCAACCACACTTTTATGTGATAAGCGACTTTTTTGTATCCTTCATTTTAGGTGGATGCATCATTTCGCTCATCATCGCAGGTTTTGTTCAACGCAAAGCAAACCCATTCCAATAACACATAAAAATCACACCCATTTCGATATAAAAATATGGATATTTCAATAATAGTACCTCTTTACAACGAAGAAGAATCGCTTCCGGAGCTTTTTGACTGGATTGCCAGAGTTATGACGAAACATAACTATAGTTACGAAATAATCTTTATCAACGACGGCAGTACCGATCATTCGTGGAAAGTCATCGAACAACTGCAAAAGAAGGCTCCCGATGTTGTCAAAGGCATCAAATTCCGCCGCAACTACGGGAAATCACCGGCTCTGTTTTGCGGATTTGACAAAGCCCAGGGTGATGTTGTAATCACTATGGATGCCGACCTGCAAGACAGTCCAGAAGAAATCCCCGAACTTTACGATATGATTGTTAACCAAAAGTATGATCTGGTATCGGGATGGAAAAAGAAGCGTCATGACGGTACTCTGACTAAAAATATTCCTTCGAAAATCTACAACGCTACTGCCCGCAAGGTAACCGGCCTGAAACTGCACGATATGAACTGCGGTCTCAAAGCTTACCGAAGCGAAGTGATCAAGAATATTGAGGTATATGGCGAAATGCACCGCTATATTCCTTATCTGGCGAAAGTTGCCGGATTCAAGAAAATCGGGGAAAAAGTAGTTTCACATCAGGCCCGCAAATTCGGTACTTCTAAATTCGGATTGAACCGTTTTGTAAATGGATACCTCGATCTCTTTTCGCTCTGGTTTCTGGCAAAATTCGGCAAACGGCCAATGCACTTTTTCGGCTTTTGGGGCACCGTAATGTTTCTGCTCGGATTTATTGCCGTGCTGGTTGTCGGAGGCATGAAGTGGTACGCTCTTTCAACAGGAACCCGGTCACCGCTTGTTACATCAACACCTTACTTTTATCTGGCACTCACCACCATGATTTTAGGTACGCAGATGTTTCTTGCCGGATTTTTAGGCGAGCTCATTTCCAGAAACTCTGCCGAACGTAACAATTACAATATCGAAAAGACGATTTAAGATTTGAAGACGAAAAGTCCAGGGGCTTTGACAAATTGTAAATCGTAAATGATTAAATAGTAAATCAGATGGACATTTTTCTCGACATACTAAAATATACCTTACCAGCAGTACTGGTAGTATTTGCCACATACGTTGTTCTTAAGCAACTGCACAACGAAAACGAGAAACGCCGTCGTTACGAGTTTTTACGCACGTCTGCAGAACTTATCACTCCGGCGAGATTGCAGGCCTACGAACGGCTCACGCTTTTCATTGAAAGAATGATTCCGGATAATCTTGCCATGCGACAACCTTGCGCATCGATGACTGCTGCCGCACTTCAAAGCCAGTTACTCGAAATTATACGTAACGAATACGAGCACAATGTGTCGCAACAGCTGTATGTCGGCAACGACGTTTGGATTATGGTGAGAAATGCCAAAGAAAGTATGCTGCAGCTGGTCAACAGTTGCGCCACACGACTGCCGACCGGATCATCAGGTATAGCATTGGCACAACTTATTATTGAAACCTATAACGCTGCCAGCGGAACGACTCTCGACATCGCTCTCGATATGTTGAAAAAAGAGATGAATGAACGTTTAGGATAATCTCCAGCCGGCATTTAGCCGTCACCAAGCCTGAAAAGAATGAAAAAGAACCTGTTTAAACTCATCGTTATGGCACTACTGACATCTGTTTGTGTATCGTCTATGGCTGCCAACTCTAAAGCTATTTCTCCCAAAACCGTTGAAACCACCATTACCGGCATGGTTAGCAAATTTGGCAACAATGACCTAATGGTGAAGGGTGTGCACCAGACTGCATCTTTCTGGACTTTACAGGATGGCTCCGAAGCTGATTTCACACGTTTCTGCAATGATAATTACGCATCCACACCGGAAACAAAAAAAGCCTTATATTCGAAACTATCAACAGCATTTGAAACGCTGACAGGCGGTTACAGCACGATGGACGTCCACCTGAAGATGCCGGTTCACATTGATGGTCCAGCCATCACGCCGGTCGACGAACTTTTTGCCGGCTACGATGTCGCTGCACACTTTCAGGATGATATGTTTGCCAACAAGATTGCTTTCATCACCATGCTGAATTTTCCGTTTTACTCACTTCAAGAGAAAAATGAGGCCGGTAAACTGTGGAACCGAGAACAATGGGGTTATGCACGCATGGGTGACATGTTTATCGAACGTGTACCGGCAGCGCTCAATCAAAACATTTCGGCTGCCTCAATGGCAGGAGAGAATTACATTGCCGAGTACAACATCATGATGGGGCATCTCGTAAACAACAAAGGGGAGAAATTATTCCCGGCTTCGATGAAACTGCTTAGTCACTGGAACCTGCGTGACGAACTCAAATCGGATTATGCTGACAAAAAACGCGGCCTTGAAAAACAACAGATGATCTATTCTGTAATGAAACACATTGTGGATCAAACCATTCCTGCCGACGTTATCAACAACCCTGCATATGAATGGAATCCTTACCAGAATAAGACATGGAAAGATGGTAAAGAAATTACTCTTGCTGCTGAAGGTAACCGACGTTACAGCATCCTATTGAACCAATTCAAGGCTCAGAAAGCAGCAGACGCCTATAGCCCGCTCTACCCGACTTACATACAACGCTCGTTCGATCATGGAATGGAAATCTCTTCTTCAGAGGTTGAACAGCTTTTCACTTCATACCTGTCGTCGCCGCAAGTGAAAGAAGTTGCAGCGGTGATCAGCAAGCGACTGGGACGTAAACTGCAACCGTTCGACATCTGGTACGACGGGTTCAAGGTAAGAAGCGTTATCCCGGAAGATGAACTGACCGCTAAAACGCAGAAGTTATATCCGACAGCACAGGCTTATGGTGCTGACATGGCAAATATTCTGAAAAAACTTGGTTTTAGCGAAAATGAAGCACACCGCATTGCGCAAAACGTTGCTATAGATCCGGCACGAGGATCAGGTCATGCCATGGGATCGGAATCCAAATCCGAAAAAGTACGGTTGCGTACCCGCGTGGGAGCTAACGGAATGGATTATAAAGGCTATAACATTGCCACTCATGAGTTCGGACATAACGTGGAACAAACCATTAGTCTGCATGACGTTGACGATTACATGCTGCGTGGCATCCCAAACACGGCTCATACAGAGGCGCTTGCCTTTGTTTTCCAAAAACGCGATTTAGACCTACTGGGATATTCAGGCAAAGTTGAAAACCTTGAAGCACTTCAAACACTCGATACATTCTGGGATGTTTACGAAATTATGGGAGTTTCGCTTGTTGATTTGCACACATGGCAATGGCTTTACGCACATCCTGATGCTACGGCAAACGAACTGAGAGATGCCGTAGTACAATGCGCTAAAGACGTATGGAACCGTTTTTATGCACCGGTACTCGGAGATAAAGACTCCCCTATTCTGGGCATTTATTCGCACATGATCAATGATCCTCTATACCTTTCAAACTATCCTTTTGGCTTTCTGATCCAGTTCCAACTAGAGCAACATTTCACAAAAGAAACACTGGCTTCTGAAATAGAACGAATCTATTCTCAGGGAAGATTTACGCCACAGATATGGATGAAAGGAGCTGTAGGTAAAGAGATTTCGACACAACCCTTACTGGATGCTACCGAAGCTGCGCTTAAAAAAATAGCCCATCAATAATTTGTCTTTACCGAACAGGATAAATTTTCTAACTTTGAACTTGCAACTTTTAATTTTGAATATCATATGAGCTTTATAGAATTTGCCCGCAAACGTCATTCTGTGCGTAGTTTCAAGGCACAGTCCGTAGAACAGGAAAAGATTGAATATCTGCTTGAAGCAGCACGTATCGCACCCTCGGCTGTAAATTTCCAACCGTGGAAAATGATTGTAGTAACAGACAAAGCTCTGCTTAACCAGTTACAGGATTGCTATCCACGCGAATGGTTCAGCACTGCGCCGGCATGTATCGTTGTTTGCGGCGACCACAACAGATCGTGGAAACGTTCTTCCGACGAAAAAGACTATTGCGATGTGGATGTGGCCATTGCCATTACACACCTCACTCTGGCGGCTGCCGATCAGGGATTAGGTACTTGCTGGATATGCAATTTCGACGTACGCAAATGCGTGGCTGCATTGTCTATCCCAAAACACATGGAACCCATTGCTTTAATTCCGGTTGGTTATCCTTCCAACCCAGACGACTTAGTGGTGGAAGAAAAACAACGCAAACCTTTATCTGATCTGGTGGAATATCGTTAAACGAATGAACAAACTGCTTTCTATAGCCTTATTCTTGCTTTTGGCCGCTGCTTATATAGCCTGCACCAACGACAACAGCTGTCACGAAAATCGTTATGTAGTAATGACGTCTAATTTTTACACAATTAAGAACGACACTACCAAAACGTTTACCGTTGACAGTATTTGGGTAAAAGGTTTGGGAAATGATTCTTTGCTGTATTCTAACTCCAAGTCGGTGACTTCTATCAGTATGCCTTTGCAGAAGATGAACGATACCAGCAGGTTTGTCATCCGGTTCAACACCATTTACGATACGCTGACTGTAATTCACGCTAATATCCAAAAGTATCTGTCGCTCGAATGTGGTTGCTTGGTGACGCACAAACTGGATTCTACCAAATTATCTTACACTCAGCACAAAGTAAAACGAATAAAAGTAAAATACGATAATGTCAGCACTACAAAACGGGAAAATCTCCAGATATATTTTTAGCTTGTTGGTGCTGATCGTTTGTATTCCGGGAGTTATGGGTCAACAAAACAAAGATCGTAAACCTCCGGTAAAGCAGGCAGCCAAGAAGCCTGTAGCAAAAAAGGCAGAACCACAGCCCTTGCTCAGGGCAATATCGGTTCAGGCTGACGTTGCCGGCCCCTTTATCAGCAAATTACAAAGCTCGGGAGTATCCTATTTCGAAGCTTCCGCTGACCTGAACCTCCGCAACAAATGGTTTCCTGTATGGGAAATTGGTTATGCCAATATCAATCATATTGCCGACGAGGGAGGTCAATATATCGCCAAGGGGATGTACAACCGTATCGGGATCAACGTCAATCTTTTGAAAACAAACAATCCGAAACAAATCGCACAATCTACCCTGTTTGTCGGACTGCGTTTCGGTTTTTCGCCTTTCAGTTATGACATTCGTAACCTTCCTTTGGCAGACGAATACTGGAAAACCGGCACTGTGACAAATGCCAACGATCTGAAAGCCTCTGCAAAATGGGGTGAGTTTGTAGCCGGAGTCAGGCTCAATGTATTCAAAAACATAACATTGGGATGGAGCGGACGCCTGAAAATGGGATTATCGACCGGCGCCCAAACCTATTCTCCATGGTATGTTCCCGGATATGGCATCACAGGTGGCACCGTCTGGGGCTTCACTTACAATATCGGATATACCATACCCCTCAAATAAATCGGAGTTGGCTGATGAAAAAACTTAGCGATACATTAGGTTATTACATTTTCTACGCATTTGCAGGAACACTTGCATGTTTGCCGTTACCTGTGCTTTACCTGATTTCGGATATTGCAGCATTCTTTGTTCACAAAGTTGTTCGCTACCGCCTGAATGTTGTAAGAATGAATCTTCGCAATTCATTTCCTGAGAAAAATGACGCAGAACTCAAAGCTATAGAAAATAAGTTCTATCGCCACCTTTGTGATTATGGCGTTGAACTGATAAAGATGACCCGCATCTCAGAAAAAGAGTTAGACAAACGGATAACAATCGACAATTTTGATCTGTTTTACGAACAACTCGACAAAGGGAAAAACATCATTCTGCTTCTTGGTCATTATGGCAACTGGGACTGGCTCTCAACGCTTGAACGCCGGTTTCGCCCGGGTGTAACACTGGCAGCTGTTTACCGTCCGTTAAAAAACCCCGGCATCGACGAGCTTTTCATTAAAGCGCGGGAACGATTCGGCACATTCAATATTGCGAAGAACAACACGTTAAGAGCGATGATACGGATCAAGCAAAGCAAACAGCCTCACGTTGTTGCCATGGTCTCGGATCAAACGCCTTCGGTAAACAATCTGGAATACTGGAGCAACTTTCTCCATCAGGATACACCGGTACTTACAGGCATGGATAAAATAGCCCGACAACTTGATTTTTCAGTATATTATATTGATTGTCAGGTTGTAAAACGGGGTTATTACAAAGCTACACTGTCGATTATTGAGAGCGATCCGGCTTCTTTGCAACCCTATGAAATATGTGAACGCTTTATTCGTAAAGTAGAGCAAACCATACAACGTGATCCGGCTTTTTACCTCTGGTCACATAAACGCTGGAAACACAAAAGAGAAAAAGAATGAAAATCAGCATTGTTATACTGAATTATAATGGAAAACGCCACATGGAACGTTTTCTGCCGTCGGTAGTGCAACACACCACCACCGCCGATACCGAGATTGTAATTGCAGACAATTGTTCTACAGACGATTCTATTCAGTTTTTGAAAAGCACATACCCGCAGTTGCGCCTGATTCAGCTCGACAAAAATTATGGTTTTGCCGGAGGCTACAACAAAGCTTTGGCTCAAATTGAAGCCGAATACTTTATTTTGCTCAATTCTGATGTGGAAGTCACAGCTGGTTGGGTGGAGAATCTGGAAAAGATAATGGATGAACAACCGGAAGTTGCAGCCTGCCAGCCTAAGATAATGGCTCTCAACGACCGTGCTCGCTTTGAACATGCCGGAGCCTGCGGCGGCTTCATCGACCGGCTGGGCTACCCCTTTTGCCGTGGACGCTTGTTCTCATCTCTGGAAGAAGACAAAGGTCAATACGACACCATACGGGAAGTTTTCTGGGCAACAGGTGCCTGCCTGTTCATACGCTCCAAAGAATTCTTTGATGCCGGTGGCTTCGACGATACCTTTTTTGCTCACATGGAAGAGATCGACTTGTGCTGGCGTTTGAAAAGCCGCGGACGTTCTATTTTATGTATTCCGCAAAGCACCGTCTATCACCTTGGAGGGGGCAGCATGAGTGCTAAAAACAGCCGAAAGACCTATCTCAATTTCCGCAATAACTGGAGCATGTTATACAAAAATATGACCGACGAAGAATTGCAAAAGATTGCTTTACCTCGCTTTGTGCTCGACTATGTGGCTGCAATGCAAATGCTTTTGACGGGGCAATTCAAGCACGCTTTACAGGTTCCTAAAGCCCGAAAAGATTATAAAGCCCTCCGTAAAGATCTTGCGGCCAAACGGGAAACCAACCTGCGCCTCGCAACGGTTGCCAAACCTTCAGGCGTGCTCACCAAAAGCCTTTTACGGATGTATTATCTGCAAGGCAAAAAATGCTTCAGCCAATTGGAAAACCTGATACGCTAACACAAAAAATAAGCCACGAAGATTTGCAATCATCGTGGCTTATTTTTTTATATGATTATCCGCAAAGCGACCGCTAAACACCGGAGGTGTTGTCCCAATAATAACGTCGGGATAAATCCCGACGGGGAGAAAGGTAGCAGTTTTTACATAACGCTGTAAGCGTTTTCCTGCAAACGGGATACCGCTACGCGGTTCAGGGAATATATTGACTATCTTCGCGTTTACACCCCGATGAATCGTGGCGTTATTATCCGGACAATCATATTTTTTGAACTATAGATACACAGGCAAATCAGCGGCGTACCTGAGCATCATGTTTCTCTTTGTAAATCTTGCGGGCAGCTTTTTCCTGTTCTTTTTGTATGTGTCGGCGTTCGTGACGTGTTACAACGCCATCAGACTTTGCCTTCAGTTTATCCCGTTCGATTTTACGTTGCTGTTTTTCAAGCTTTTTTACTTCATGACGTGTCAGTTGACCGGTAGCTGCGCCTTCGTGAATTCTTCGCTGCTGCTCTGTCTGAGTACGGTTAATTTCCGGTGTTGCCGTCTGAGCAACCACTCCTGCCGATATCCCCATCAACGCGAAAAGCGCTATAAAAATCTGTTTTTGCATACGAATTGAATTTTAGATGTTTATTACTATTTTGGAGCCGAATAAGTTATTTGTTTTGAAATTCAAATTCAATTATTGGATTGAATCCACGCTACGAAGTTTAAATGTGCACTTATAAAGTCCCGAACCAATAAGTCCGGGACTTTATAAGCATCAATGAGTTACTTTCACTTCGCCAAGCATCGCTCTGTTGTGACCCGAAAGAGTTACTGTTTTGGTCAATGTTACATATCCGCTGTCAACCGGCATAAATTTAACCGTGTATGAACCAGGGACAAATCCGTTTAACTTGAAATAATTCATCCGGAGCGTATCCGAGAGAGTAGAAATCGTATCCGTTCCGTTGACCACAAACACCTTGGTGAGTAATTTACGCGGTAAAATAAAGCCCTCGATGCTTTGTGTACATTCCATTATAAAGCCTCTCATCTTAGGAATCAGAATATAATTTCCACTTCTGTCTCTGATGATAGAACGTGCAATATCGAAGTCGAGCATAATACTGTAGCTACCGGTCGGAGCCGTTTCCCATGCTTTGACTACCAAAGAGCTATCACTTTTAGAAGGAATGATCAACTGTTTGGTGGTACCATCAGACAAAACTACCGAATTGTTTTTACCCAAAACAAAACGAATATGACGTACCGTTTCGCCACTTGGAATATTGATTTTTGAGAGCAGCGCACTGTCGCCGTTCGCCAGCATTTTGATGTTATAAACAGCTTCGGTAAAAGTCGCATCTTTCCAGATAGAATCCTTTCCGATATACTGAATCGCTTTGACATCAAGATTTACTGACTTATAGCGAAGCCAGGGCATATCCGGACGATGAAACATCGGATCGTCGGTCAGATAAACTGACACTGTTCGTGCGCCAGGCTCATTCACCGTATTGGTACACGATGTTACGAGCAAAGTGGCCGCAAAGGCCATGAAAAATAACAACTTCTTCATAAATGTTACTTTTAGATGTGTTTTACTGAAATTTAAAATGTATCGCCGATAATAATTTCTTAAATAACGCAGCAAATTTCGCGTGTATTGTGTTGTTTTGTTCTTTGCTCATACCGTTTTTATACTATTTCAGAACATTTAGCAAGTGAACTATCACTCTACAAATAAACACTTTGCATAAATATTAGAAAATCTCATAAACGAAATAAATGTAACTTTGAAAATTACCGGTAAAATCCGCTATTTTTGTCCTAATTAAAGTCTTCGTACAATGCATAAATCGATCCTTTCTGTTATCTTAATCCTGCTCGCAGGATGTTTCATTGTATCTTGTAACCGTAGTGCCGGTAGTAACTCATCCTCTGCGCCTCTATCGCCGCAAAGTCACCAGTCTCAAAACAAGACCATCAATAGTGCTTCCGAAATACTTGCTAAACAGGAAGTACCTGTTCTTTGCTACCATCGCATTGAAGACGGGCGCAAAGATGATTACACGGTTAGTCCTGCTCAATTCGAAGCTCAGATCAGTGCGCTGGCTGACAGCGGTTATCATGCCATTTTACCCGATCAGCTGTATGAATACCTGGCACATAATGAGAAATTGCCATCAAAACCGGTGATGATTACCTTTGACGATTCGCGTGTGGAGCATGCTCTGATTGCGGCTCCCGTACTCGAAAAACATGGTTTCAGGGGTGTATTCTTCATCATGACGATAACTTACAACAAGAAGAACTACATGAGCAAGGAGCAGATCGCTCAACTGGCCAAGGCAGGTCACACCGTCGGATTGCACACCTGGGATCATACCATGGTCACCAAATACAAGGAAGCGGCTGATTGGAAGAAAGAAGTTACCGATCCGAAAAAAGGACTGGAAGGAATTACTGGCAAGCCGGTAGAATATTTTGCCTATCCTTACGGAATATGGAACCATCAGGCTGCAGAGGAGTTACACAAGCAAATGAAGCTCTCGTTTACACTGATTTCAAAACGTGATTCCGTTTATCCACTGCAAACTGTCAGAAGAATGGTTGCTCCGGCCTGGACACCTCAGGGTTTGATTAAGGCTATGCAAAAGACTTTTGAGAAGAAAGAGAAGATGTAATTAACTGTAGAGAATTGGAGGGAATATCAGAAGACACTGTATATTAAACTATCAAACCCCTCCGCTTCGCTCGTCCCCTTTATCTAAAGGGGACAGCACTGTTCGCTGAGTTTTAGCTCTATTCTACGACTTATTGCTACAATCGCAGATTGATATCCCATTGATCTCAAGAGGAGTACCCGACAGGGGGTAGGGTTTGACTCGTCAGTTTATTATTCTTTCTATTTTTCGGGCTACTTCGTGGACAATGCGGGCAGTGATTCCCCAAATTACACCTTCGTGGGTTTTATACACCAATACTTTGTAGAGATAATTTCCCCAAGGATTTTTATAGATAGCCGGTAACCCAAGTTCTTCCACAGGCAATAGAACTATTTCTTTACCGCTTTTGTCGTCGACAGTGGTAGGATGCACCTCAATTTTTACGTTATACCGATCCGGTTGATTGGCAAGGAAATAGGTAACGGGAAGAGTAATTACCCGTTCCACTTCGCTCTCGTTTACGGCAAGCTCTTCTAAACTGACATCCGCAATACCAACAAAGGCATCTACTGTCACTCCCATCGGAGCCACCAGCGTATTGATTCGGCCAATGATTTCAATTTTGTCTGCCGGAATACCCATCTCTTCGTAGGTTTCGCGCAAAGCAACCTGTTCCAGCGATGTATCTGTTTCGTCTATTTTGCCGCCCGGAAAACAAATTTCGCCGGGCTGCCGAATATTGGCGGCACGCTTCTGAAACACAAAATGGTATTCACCGTTTATCGGCATGAGAAGCACCAGTACTACCGAGTTGAAGTATTCTTCTTTTCCGTGAATACCTTCTTCAAAACCCAACTGTTCTTTTATCCTGTTGAAATCTTCAATAACCATATCCGTATCGTTATTCCGGCCTGAACAATAGTCGCACAGACCTATTCTTACGCTTCCCCAAATCTAACTATTTTATGGAAGAATCGTTCCTTGTTTCTGCAAAAAATGGTTACCGAATCAATTTTCCGAACTCGCAAACAGTGAATTATTGATACTGAATATAAATCGGCTTGGGGCGCAGGTTGATCAGCTCCGGCGGTGTCAGCATGTGATGCGGAGGATTTTTGATATCATTTTTGTAGAATAATTTGAAGCCCGTAAACTGCACCGGTTCACGGAAGATATACTGACGATAAGTGTCATATTTCAGGTAAGGAGCGCCCCACCCGTCCATGTTCATTATCATCTGAACTTCCTGATGGTGTTTGATTTGCTTGTAGTTGGTCACCATGCCCTGTGTAAAGCGGTGTACAATCAGAATTTTCGGCGGAAGGTTGTATTGCTTGACCAGATCGGCCAGATATTCCGAACAGTAATTGACATCTTCAGCATCGAACGTTCCTATCTTTTTACCCGGCAAACTACCATCTTTCATAGAAAATTCAGGGTCAATAGCCAAATGTACGTGCGGCATTTTCAGGTATTTTTCCAGCAAAGGCACTTCATCTTTCAGGTGACTGAGCGCCACCTGTATATCCAGAAATACAATGGCGTTGCCCATTTTTGCAATAGTCAGCGCAGAGTCAATTTGATGGGCAGGCATCCGCATACGGTATTTCCCGTCCTTGCCGGGATTACCCTGAGCCACTACCGCTATGTAGTGAATTGCCGGTATTACAGGAGTTGACGGATCGACAGCTTCCCAGGCTTTCATCTCTTTGCGCAACATCGTCCACATCGTGTCCGGAGCATATTCGCCCAGCACGCCCATGCGCTTTGAATAGAGATTACCATAATAAGCCACAATACGATTATACGGCAAAATAGCTCCTTTCATGGGATAAGACAAATGTTTCACCGGCCATCTTCCGGTAGTGTCGCCGTTTGCCAGCACCGCCAGTTTCTTGTTGTAAGCTATGGAGTCAACCGGTTCCTGCTTTTTCGGTGCCGCATCCGACAAGCCATTCTTATCGGCATTGCCTGCTACAGGAGTAGATTTGCCTGACTGTGTGCATCCGCTCAACACAATTGCCGATGCCATGATAATAGAAAGGAGGTAATTTCGCATAAAAAGAGATATTCTGTTGATTTGAACGAGTGCCGGTAATCTATTCACCAAACACAACAATACCCGCCGTATACGCTGAATGCAATTTGCAAGGCGGGTATCACTTGTCAACAAAGATAACAAGAAGTTATTTTACCTCCAAACAGGCTACGAATGAACCATGATTACATAATTGAGAATGAGTTCCACTGCATTGTCCACTCCGGTCTTGCCTGTGTCGATGCAAAGATCGAACTGGCGGGCATCATGCCATTTATTACCTGTAAACGTTTCAATGTAGTTTCCCCTTTCCTTGTCGTTTTTTTCTATCATTTCGAGAGCTTCCTTGTCGGTCATGCCTGTCTGACGGGCAATGCGATCCACACGGTAAGCTTTGTCGGCATGGAGATAAACCGTAATTACATTGGGATGATCTTTCAGAATATAATATCCGCAACGCCCAATAATTACTGAGGCTTGCTCCTTTGCAATGTGTTGGATAATATCGCTTTCTACCTTGAAAATTTCTCCCGTAGTGGTGATACGCATATCGGGAGGGAGAGGGGCATCGGATGCCAGAGCATTCAATTGAAAGAATGACTTCCAGAACGATTGAATTTTCTCATCCTTTTCGTCAATCTCTTTTTCCACGACGGAGAGTCGTTGCGCCGCCCGGCTGATAATCTCGCGATCGACATAACGGATATTCAGCTTTGCGGCCACCTGCTGACCAATGACTGCTCCTCCGCAGCCCAACTGACGGCTAATGGTAATGATTAATGGTATAGACGCTTTCATGGTGTGTTGCCTCCTTTCGGTTTTGTTGTCAATTTACGGTGAAAATATACAACAAAAAGAGGCAAATTATCATTGTAGACCAAATAATTATCAAACGACCACGTCAATTGTCCGCATCAGAATTTACAGAATGATTGAATTAACAGAATTCAGGCATTAATGACTTGCTACTGGACGAATTCTTTCGTAGAGAAAAACCAATTGCACGGAAAGAGGAGTCACAATGTAAGTTTAGCCAACATAACAATAACTGGAATAAATAAGCCTACAAGAAAAAATACTAAGCAACCTTTGTTTTTGGTTTGTTGCACATATTGGCTTTCTAATTTTTGCTTTATACTTTTCGTTTTCATAATTCCAAATTCATTATGTAAATATTCTGCAACTTTTTTATAGGCAATTGTATTTATGGATGAAACAGATCCTCTATCTAACAAATCACCATCATTGTCAACATAATTTACAACACCAAATTGAGTAAGATCATCTCCAATATATTTTTTCATGGACTTTAAAAACTGTTCATCAGTTATATTTACTTTTGCAAATTCATAAAATTTCTCTTTATATCTATGTGTTTCCAAATTAGTATGTTTATCATCTGACAACCATTTATATATAGAAAAAGCAAAATATGCAATTTGGTCTTCGTTTTCCAATTTTTTAAATATCAGTGTTCTTAGGGTTTTGTCACCTATATATTTGTTGAAAATAACATTCTTGTTTTTTGCAAAAGTAATTAGACCTAAATCTGGAATATCCGAATCATCATTTTTTTTATTTTCAATTAAAGTCGATAAATCTTCAATTGTAAAAGATTCAGGAAAACTTACGCCCAAATCTTTTGCATAAGCAAACCTTCTGTCATCTGGTTGTATTTGCTTCTCTTCAATTCTGACTATATCATTTATATCCATTTCTCTTGCTAAAGCGATCGCTTTTTCACTTGAGATTGCGTATAGGCATATTTTCTTTTCTCTCTTTGTCTCTTTTTTGAAGATAATGTTGAAGCTTTTCACTTTCATAATGTTGATTTGTCTATAAATAATATATCTTTCTGAATATTACATCCTACACATAAAGGCATATAATACTGTCAATTTACACATCAATTAGCTTTCTAAAGTATAATTTGCAGAATTCGTGCATTAGCGAAAATGCTGATTAAAGATCAATTTATACTGCAAGCTTGTGGCTCCAAAGTTGATTAACAATCCCTTTGCAAAGTTATATGCCACAACGTAGTTCTTTGCCTGTGCCAGATGCACATCTTCAAGGTTAATCATCGCTTTTAACTCAACAATCACCTTATTTTCAACAACAAAATCTGCTCTACGGGTACCGACATTGATTCCATCGTAAAAGATACTTTGCTCTTTTTCTCTTTCAAAGTCCAAGCCTGCCCGTCTCAACTCAATGGCAAGACAGCGTTGGTAAATAACTTCCTGAAAGCCATTTCCCAAAGCATTATGAACTTTAATAGCACAACCAATAATAGTATAGGTCAATTGATCTTTTTCCATTAATCAGTATTTATTTTGAACTCATTCTGTAAATTCAATCATTCTGCAAATTCTGCTTCTGACAGTTGCAAACTACAGACACTCACCATGAACAGTTCCATTTTCGCTTCAAATCTACAAATTTCTTTTTACAAATATCTATTTTTAGTTAATAATATTTTCAACAACAAGAAGAAACATCGTTTTCTTATCTTTTTTCGGATATGCCTGAAATCAGACTTCTTTTCAAGCAAAAATTGCCGGTTTGCGATTATAAATTATCACTGCATCTTTAGAAAATAAAGCGTAAATTTGCACTCTACTCCGGGGCAAATCGTCGCCCCTGCAAATTCTATTATCAGTATGATTCAGGACATATTTCCGCACCGCTTCGACAACCATTTTGTAGCCGGCAAAACAATAGAAGACAAAGACTTCGTTCTTCATTACAAAGACAATACGCTGTTACTGAAAAGCGACAACAACGGTCTCGAGCTTCCGCAGAAAAAAGATTTCACCAACATCACCGACCAAACGGAGGCTACCTTTTTATTCACCCTTAACGAGGTGTCGTGTTTTCTTGTGTGGGATGCTCCATCGGCAAAAGAATCAGACATCACCTATCAGGAGATTAATTTCTTCCGTACCGCCAGCCGTAAAGAGGTGGCCTGGGTCGGCGTGGTGGGCTATCACCTGCGCAACTGGTATGCCGAACATCGTTTTTGCGGCAAATGCGGGACCAAAACCGTACACAAATCCGACGAACGGGCAATGATGTGCCCTGCATGTCACACGCTATTCTTTCCGAAAATTTCACCGGCCATTATCGTTGCCATCACTTCCGGAGATAAAATTCTTTTGGCACACAACGCCAATTTCAAACCCGGATGGTTCTCACTGATTGCCGGATATGCCGATGTGGGCGAAACGCTGGAAGAGACCGTGCGCCGGGAAGTGAAAGAGGAAGTAGGACTCGATGTGAAGAACATTCGGTACTACACCAGTCAGCCCTGGCCGTTGTCGGGGTCGGTAATGGTAGGTTTCACAGCCGAAGCCGACGAAAACCAGCCGATAGTCATCGATCAGAACGAAATTGCCGAAGCTGCCTGGTACACCCGCGGCAACCTGCCTGACCACCCCACCAATGTGAGTGTAGGCGGTGAATTGATAGAGAAGTTTGAAAAGGGAGAATTGTAAAACTAAGCGGCCATTCTTCTCCGTATTTTCAGAATAATCAGTAAATTTGCGAAAGCATTCGGCAGCGTGCTGAAGCAGCCGGAACAACACAGAATGAAAATTATAACTTCCTAAAATACAAAGAAAAACAACATCAATATGTCGGATACAGAAAAAATGGAACTGGGAACCTACGAGGCTACCGTTGAGAGAAGCAGAAAACTGGAAGAGGATTTAAGCGTACATCCCGAAAAATACCGTGTACTTACCGGCGACCGTCCCACCGGCCGTCTGCACATCGGTCACCTTTTCGGCTCGTTGCAAAACCGCGTACGCCTGCACAACCTGGGCGTTGAAACCTTTATCGTCATTGCCGATTACCAGGTGCTTACCGACCGCGATTCATTCGATAAAATTTCCGAGAACGTCCGTCAGTTGACCCTTGATTATCTGGCAGCCGGCATCGATCCTACCGACGGCAAGACCTTCATCTTCCCTCACAGCTACGTTCCCGAATTGAACCAGCTGCTGCTTCCGTTCCTTACGCTGGTATCCAACGCCGAACTCAACCGTAACCCGACGGTAAAAGAAGAAATTCAGGCTTCGGGCTTAAAGAGCATCAACGCCGGAATGTACACATACCCCGTTCACCAGGCCGCCGACATTCTTTTCTGCAAAGGAAACGTGGTTCCGGTCGGCAAAGATCAGTTGCCTCACTTAGAGCTGACCCGCGTAATTGCCCGTCGCTTCAACGATAAATTTGCGCCCAACAATCCTGTATTTTCCGAACCGCAACCGCTATTGAGCAAGTCACCAATGATTCTCGGTCTGGACGGCGGACAGAAGATGAGCAAGAGCCGCAACAACGCCATTATGCTGAGCGCCACCGAAGACGAAACGGCTGCTTTGATCAAAAAAGCCAAGACTGACGCGGAACGTTTCATCACCTACGAACCCGAACGTCGTCCCGAGATTGCCAATCTCTTATCACTGATCTCTATGTGCACGGGCGAAACACCGGAAGCCGTCGCAGCAAAAATCGGTGACGGAGGCGGAGGACAACTCAAAAAGATGCTCACCGAATCGATCAACGAATACCTGCGCCCCTTCCGCCAGAAACGTATCGAACTGGAATCCAATATGGATTACGTACGTCAGGTGATACTCAATGGCGCACAAAAGGCAAGAGAAGTGGGAACCGCCACCCTCGAAGAGGTTCGCGCTGCAATGAATATGAAGATCTGATAAAACAAGATACTTGTTATGAAAGCCCGGAATTTGCAAAGATTCCGGGCTTTTTGTTTGCCCGACTTTCAATTAAAAAAGAAAATGTAAATTTGTATCAATAATAACGAAGAGTTCCCGATAGCTATCGGGAAATAATCTTTAGCAACATAGAGTTCCATACGTCTATTAAAAATTAAAATTATTATCGTATGAAAGCAATCGTAATCGGTGGTTCGGGAGCCACGGGGAAATATCTGGTCAGGCGACTACTGGCCGATGAGCGTTTTGAAGAGATTGTGTTGCTTCTGCGCAAACCATCTGCAGAGACGCATCCCAAACTCAAACAGGTCATTGTCGATTTTGACAAGCTACACGAATATGCAGAACAGATCAACGGAGATGTAGCTTTCTCCTGCTTAGGCACCACCTTAAAGGATGCCGGAAGCAAAGAGGCTCAGTGGAAAGTGGATTACGATTACCAATATAACTTCGCTAAGATTGCCAGGCAGAATGGCATTACAACCTTTGTGCTCATGTCGGCTCAGAATGCCGATGCAAAATCTGCGATCTTCTACAGCCGCATGAAAGGCGAACTGGAACAAGCCATCGAGTTACTCGGTTTTGAGAAGCTTGTTATCGTGCAACCCGGTTTGCTGCTACGCCCCGACACTGACCGCTTTGTGGAGAAAATATCTGCCAAGATTCTGTCGGTATTCAACAAAATGGGACTTCTGAAACAATACGTACCCACACATGTCGACCGGGTAGCCGCCGCTATGATACAACACGCCGTATCGGGTACCTCCGGTATCAGAAGAATGAAGAACAACGAAATAAAAAACAACTTATAAACCTTTTACCACATGAAGAAACGCGATTTTTTGAAAGGCGGCCTGCTAACGATGGGAGCCTTGTTACTGCCCCGTAAAATATGGGCAATGGACTTTTACCCCACAACTTCAAAAGCAGAATGGGCGGTGCTTTACGGTACCTGGTGCGGTTCGTCACGCGATGCCGCCGCCTGGATTTCGGAAGGAATGGATGGTATTGCAAAAGTATTTGACGTGAGAGAAAATCCCGATTTATCGGGTTACAAATACGTGATTGTGGGCGGATCGATACGTGCAGGCAAAACCACACCCGAACTTCAACGCTACCTAACAGAGCACAACGAGCAGCTGAAAGGCAAGATAAAAGGATTGTTTGCCGTATGCGGTAATATGAAACAGCCTGTCACTCAGGTTCAGTATCAGCAACTAATCGAAAACCACCTCGCCAAACTGGCCAGCGTAAGCAATGTTGCTTCCAAAGTATTTCTCGGGCGCATCACCTGGGGATTGATGGAACCCGATGCGCGCAAACAGTTGCAGGCATTTAACATGGACGAGTACGACAACCTGAAACGGAGCGAATGTATGGCATTCGGCAAAGAGGTGTTACGCTCCGTAGCTCCGTAACAGGATAATAACCACCACAGCCACCGTTGCCACGGCGAAGTTGACGGCACACGCTTTGCGGATATCTTTCGCGGAAATTTCCCGCCAATTCTCCCCGATATAGGGTTTCTCCACCAACACTCCGTGATAGACGTTCGGTCCGCCGAAACGGCACTTCAGAATCCCCGCCATGGCCGATTCGGGATAGCCCGAATTGGGACTGGCGTGTTTCGGGCCATACTTCAGCACAAAGGGAGCTACATCCCAACGGAACGTAACCAACAACATCAACAGGGCGGTGATGCGTGCCGGTATAAAATTGAGGACATCGTCGGTGCGGGCGGCAAAGCAACCGAACTGCCGGTAACGTTCGCTCTTGTAACCGATCATCGAATCAAGGGTATTCACCATTTTGTAGGCAAACAGAAACGGTACGCCGCCAATGGCATAATAAAAGAGAGGAGCCACCACTCCATCGCTCAGGTTTTCGGCCAGTGTTTCGAGCACAGCGGTACGAATCTGCGTGGGATTCAATTGCGACGTATCCCGTCCTACAATCCAGCTCAGCCGCTTGCGACCTGCTTTGAGACCTTCGTTACTCAACACTTTTTCTACTTCCAGCGCTTCGCTGATCAGACTGCGGTTGGCCAATCCGTAAAAGATAAAAACGACAGCAAAGAGATAGGCCGCTACCGGATAGGATTGCAATAATTGCTCCGCCACGAAGAAGATTGTCCACACACCAGCCACCAGCATCACTGTAAGTAATACACCTTTCAGTCGACGATGTCCGTTACGGTTCCAGCGCTTCTCAAAAAAGGCAATGATATTTCCAAACAAACGAATAGGATGTGGCAACCGTCGCGGATCGCCCAAAAAAGCATCGAGCAGGAAAGCAGGTAAGAGAGGAGATAACATCCGAAAGTGATGGTTAATGATTAATTGTTAATGGTTAATGATTTGTCTTGGCTCTTAGATCCTGATTTCTGATTCCTAATTCCTATCATCTTCTCCATCGCTATAAACAACTTTTCGTTCTCTTCTTCTGTCTGCACCGAGATACGGATAGAGTGATTGTCGAGACCGCGAAAGTTGGAGGCATCGCGTACCAGCAGACCAAAATCGTTCAACAATTTTTCCTTTACTACCGAAGCTTCCAAACCATCTGTACGCAACAGGAAGAAGTTACAGGGTGAAGGTATAACGGTTATCCCCGGAAGCGCAGAAAACCGTTTTTGTAGCTCAATTGATCTACGAAGAGTATTTTCTTTGTTTCGAAAATATAATTCTTCGTTGTTTATTAAGTATACTCCAACCTTCTGAGCCAGTGCATTTACCGCCCATGGTACAGAGAATGAACGTAAACGAGCAGCGAGCGAGCGGCTCGTCACCATATATCCCAGTCGCAAACCGGGCAAAACATACTGTTTGGTCATCGAATGCACCACGATCAGGTTGTCAAACCGATTCACCAAATCTATCACCGACTCAAAGCCGGAGCAGAGTTCTCCGTAGGCTTCATCTACCACAAAAACGGTATCGGGATTTTGCAGCAACTGTTCCTCTATCTCTTTTGCGGCATATAACCGGCCATCGGGATTGTTGGGATTACCCAGCCAAACCAATTGCGGACAAACAATTCCAGCTTCGCACAACTGTTCATTGCTTTTGTAGAAAATCGTGTGGTCGTGCATCCGACAGGCATCCTCATACTCGGCAAAAGAGGGAATCAGCACCAGCGACCGGCTCTGACGGAATGCAGCGGCAATCGTGTAAAACGCCTCCACCGAACCATTAGCCACAAACACCTGATTGGCATCCACATGCAGCCTGCTACCTAAAGCGTTTCGCAAAGTTTCCGAATCCGGTTCGGGATAAGTCGCAATTGTCTCCAATTGTGTTGCCAGAAAGGCAAGCAGAGCATCCGGTACCCGACGCGCAGCAACATTCGAGCTAAAATCGCTCTTTACCTTATCTCCGTATCGATACAAATCGTTGCCGTGTCCCTCAATCATTCACGCATTGTTTTATAAATGTACTCCATATCGACACAATTGCGCACATGCGCCGCCAGTTTGTCGTATTGTTCGTTTTTGAACGCACTGTAATCGGTTGAGGTTGCTTCTTTCGTTCCGTATCCCGGTACCTGACGAAGAATATAGTCGATGGTACAGGAATTATCAAAAAAGCCGTGCAGATAGGTTCCGAAACTCCTCCCCGAAAGAAAATAACCATCCTCATCTCCTTTATCGGTATTGCAAAGCGGACTGGGTATTTCGGCTATCGTTTCGCCCATGTGAATCTCATAGCCTTCGCAATCGGCTTCGCTACCCAGAAAAGAAAAACGGCAAGCTTCGGTCTTTTTCTCTTCCGTCAACACCGTGTACACCGGCAATATGCCAAGTCCCGGCACGGCGGCAATATCGCCCTCCATGCCCAGCGGATCTTCCACCGAAAGACCCATCATCTGGTAACCGCCGCAAATGCCATAAACCGCTTTTCCTACTTCGTGATGTTGTAACACAGCCTTTGCCATGCCCGAACGACGCAGATAACGCAAGTCATCGATGGTATTTTTAGAACCCGGCAGTAGCACAATGTCAGCCTCTTTCAACTCGTCGGGATGAGCCGCATAAAAGAGATTTACCTCCGGATGCAGCTCCAGGCGGTTGAAATCGGTAAAGTTTGACATGTGCCGCAGCAATACCACCGCAATATTCACCTTGCCACCAACCTGCTTCTCTTTGCGATGCTCGAGCACCACCGAATCCTCCTGCTCGATATGAATATCGTCGAAATAAGGAATCACGCCCACCACCGGCACCCCACTGATCTCTTTCATCATTTTTCGGCCATCTTCAAACAGGGCAATATCACCCCTGAATTTATTGATGATAACGCCTTTAATCAGCCTGCGCTGCGCTTCAGGCAACAGCTTTATGCTGCCGTAAACACTGGCAAACACCCCACCCCGGTCAATATCGGCAATGAGATAAGTAGGTGCATCCAGCGTTTCTGCCACCCGCATATTGGTAATGTCGCGATCCCAGAGATTCATCTCCGAAATACTCCCGGCACCTTCAATCACCAAGGGATTGTACTCCACCAAAAGACGGTTACAGGCAGCCATCGCCTGATCGAAAAGCTCCATACGGTCGGTTTTGTTGAAATATTGAAAAGCCGACTGATTTCCAATCGGTTTACCATTCAACACTACCTGCGAAGAGGTATGGTTTGTAGGCTTGAGAAGTACCGGATTCATATCGGCACGACAGGGAATGCCGCACGCCTCGGCCTGCACCGCCTGTGCCCGACCGATCTCCAGTCCTTCGGGTGTGGCATAGCTATTGAGCGACATATTCTGTGCCTTGAACGGTGCCGGACGATAGCCGTCCTGCAAAAAGATGCGGCAAAAAGCAGCGTTAATCACGCTCTTCCCCACGTCCGAACCAGTACCCACAAACATCACGGGACGCAACTTCATCAATGATTAATGGTTAATGGTTAAAGATTAATTGAATCTGATATGGCTGGTATTGATGACCTGTGCCTCTTCGAACGAAGTCATTTCTGAAAGAACGGCAACAGCACCTTTCAGTACACCATAAGCCACAGCCGAACCGGTTCCTTCGCCCAGGCGGAGACCCAACTGAAGCACAGCCGAAGCATTCATATGGCGTAACATTTTGCGATGACCCTGCTCTTCGCCTTCATGAGCAAAGATGGCATAATTCAGTACAGCCGGATTAATCTCTTTTGCCACGAGCATCGCTGCTGTTGTGATGAACCCATCGACCAGAATCACCATGCGATTCATGGCCGCTTCGATCATTCCTCCGGCAATGGTAACAATCTCGTAACCGCCAAAACGTGCCAGATTTTCGAAGATATCATCCGACACGCCATGCCGTTCGATAGCCGCTTTTATTACATCTGCCTTATGGCGAACCCCTTCACTATTGAGACCGGCACCCGGGCCAACACATTCGTCTACGGGCAGATTGCAAATAATGGACATCAGGGCCGAGGCAGGCGTGGTATTGCCGATTCCCATCTCGCCAAAACCGATCACATTGCTACCCTCTTTGGCAAAACGACGTACGATGTCACGCCCGTTGTTAAAAGCCTGCATACATTGCTCTCTGTTTATTGCGGGCTGATGCAAAAAGTTTTTGGAACCCATCGCCACTTTGGCATCGACCAGACGCGGATGCGGTACAAAACGGTAGTTAACTCCCGCATCGACCACCCACAACTCCATACCATAGACACGCGACAGCAACCCAATGCCACCTCCGCCACTCAGAAAATTATGTACCTGCTGCCAGGTTATCTCTACCGGACAGGGACTTACTCCTTCGGCGGTTATTCCGTGATCGGCAGCTACGGTCAGCATCACCGGATTGGAAAGTACCGGCGTCAGGGTGTTTTGAATCATTCCCACCTGCAAGGCCAGCGACTCCAACCGACCGAGCGATCCGACCGGTTTGGCTTTGTTATCGAGCTTATGCTGAATTTTCGCCCGTAACGACTCGTCAGGTAATGGGATGTTTATTTGATCGTTCTTCATTAAATATTGAATGTAAAAATTCCGCCAAATGACACCTGTATATCAAATATTTCCAGCGGATTTCGTTGATGGGTTAGACTCATCAGGACTCTGATAATGCCGGCATGAGCAACAATCAGCACATGATCATAATTTTGTTGTTGCAACTCATTTATAAAAGATTTCAACTCATTCGCCATATCCATATACGACTGTCCGTTGGGGCATGAAAGGTGAATGTAATCGTCGAACCATTTTTTCCCATACTCCTGATCATATATCTGTTGCCAGGGAACCATCTCCCAGTCTCCGAAATTGAGTTCCAGCAGCCGATGATCGATAATCAACTCTTGTGCGGGTCGGATTGCTTCTGCCAATACACGACACCGACTAAGCGGACTGGTGAATACGGCATCGAATTGTTCCTTCTGCAGTTCCCGGGTTATACGCGCTATCTCATCAGGCGCTGATTTCGCCAAAGGCACATCGGTCACCCCGTAACAAATTCCTGCAGGAACATCTACTTTAGTATGTCTTACAACTGTCTGTTTCATAAATCAAATTTGAAAAATCAAACAAAATTAGCTGAAATCGGGAATATTCATTCTGGTTAGAGTATCCCGGATTATGCTCATTTCATCTATCATTGGTTAGCTAAATCGTATATATTTAACCGCTATAAGCAGCCATTAAAAGTCTTATTCTGTAGCAACAACGCTATGTGTTCAATTTTCGTTTGCATTATATGCTGTCTACATTAAGGTGTAGAATAAAGTCATATTGGCTTTTTCTTTGATTGGAGATTTTACTTCATTTTTATTGCCGGACTCAATTAGTTCTTTGCCTGCGGCAGGCCTTACTTTTTGGCGCAAAAAGTAAGCAAAAACATAGACGGAAAGAACTCGTTCGCTCAGCCATGAAATAGTTTCTCATTAACAACCTTCTGTAATTGGCCTACTCACTCAAACAGCTTTCCGTCAGTTTGGTATTTTTTATTTATCCCTTCGGGGTGAGTTCTCTACCAGTCATAAAAAACGATCATGTTCCACTTTTATGTTTCTTGCACATGCAAAGTTTGCGAATATTTAATATTTCTATTTTATAAGTGTTTGATATATAACAAATCCGAGATAAAATTCCACTTCGGCAATTTGTTGAAGAGCCCCCAGACAATCTCCTGTATAACCGCCTATCTTTTTTGTGATATACCGCCTGAAAATAAAGGTGGTGAGTAGCATGAACGGTATGATACAAGCCACAAAAGAGAGCGGCATCAGCCATTGTAAGCCCAGCCCAAAAAGTAACGCCATCACAAAATCATAGTCTTTCCCTTTCTTGCCAATAGGTTTGGTTTTGCTGGTAGAATCTTCTCTGGAATATTTCGAAGTATAAATCACCGTTACCGGCATCAAACGACTCAACGAATGACCGGCCAAAAGTACAACTGGAATTGAAACATCGTGAATGGACAGCAAAGCCGTAAATTTTGTTGCCAACACTCCCAACAATCCTATGCTTCCGTAAGTACCGATACGACTATCTTTCATAATAGTCAGTATCTTTTCCCGTGTATAACCACCGCCCATTCCGTCGCAAAAGTCGGCAAAACCGTCTTCATGGAAAGCTCCTGTCACGAAAATGGTTGCCAGCATGCTCAGCAGAATGGACAATGCGTCCGGCATTACAAAGCTCAACGCCCAGTAAACACCAGCTCCGACGCCTCCGACCACCCAGCCTACAAAAGGAAAATAACGGGTCGAACGGTTAAGTATTTCATCGGAATACTGCACGTTCACCGGAACCGGAATGCGCGTATAAAACATTATCGCATTGAGAAATATATGTAATTGTTTCTTCATCAAATCAGACAAAAGAACAAAGAGCAAATCGAAACGTAGTGTAGATCCCGCATTAGCGAGAGAATAAAGATTCCGGATACTTTTTGTCCCAATTTTATTTATACCAACAATTTATTCTTTATTCGATACTCCGGCATCCTCGAAACTGGCCATCTCGTTCAGGAAATTGACGGCGGCCTGTACCAAAGGATAAGCCAATGCAGCACCGGTTCCTTCTCCTAACCGAAGATTAAGATGCAATACCGGGTCTGCCTGCATTCCGTCAAGCATCATCTGGTGTCCGCGCTCGTCTGAAGAATGACAGAAAATCATTTTTTGACGCGCTTCCGGCTGAATATTTACCGCCGACAATGCTGCTGCTGAAGCAATAAAACCATCCACCAGAACAATCATATTCCGATCGGCAGCCTCGAGCATAGCACCCGCCATCATGGCTATTTCCAATCCACCGAAAACTGCCAGCGTTTCTTCGGGTGTCTGCGGATTATACTTTTCCGACACCTCTTTCAGAATGGACGTTTTTCTGGTAAAATGTTCACCCTGCGAACCGGTACCAGCTCCAATACACTCTTCAATAGGGATATTCAGGAATCGATGCATCAACAATGAAGAAGCCGAAGTATTGCCGATACCCATCTCTCCGAATCCAATCACGTTACAGCCTTTTGAGGCTTCGGCAGTCACAAGGTCACGTCCTTTTTGGATGGCTGCACGGCATTCATCCGCAGTCATGGCTGGTTCACGACGCATATTGCGACTCCCTTTGGCCACTTTAGCATTCACGACAGGGATTCCTGCCGGAAAATCGTAATCGACACCGGCATCCACTACCTTTAGGTTAATATTGTTCTGACGGCAAAAGACGTTGATTGCAGCGCCTCCGGCCACGAAATTCATTACCATTTGCCATGTTACATCTTTCGGGTAAGGACTTACGCCCTCGTCGGAAAGTCCGTGGTCGGCAGCAAAAACCAGCAAAGATGGATTATTCAATGAGGGAGTCAGCGTGTCCTGAATCAAACCGATTTGTAATGCAAGCTGTTCAAGCGTACCCAAAGCCCCCACCGGTTTGGTTTTGAGGTCAATTTTGTGTTGAAGTTGTTCCTTTAAAGTCATTTTATGTTGTTTTTCTCAAACACGAAGTCACTAAAAATATTGATTACCTCTTCGTGACTTTGCATCTTTGTGTTTATTATTGCTGTTTTATTTTTACCGGGATGCCTGACACCATCAGGTAAACCTCTTCGGCCATGGCGGCAATATGCTGGTTGATCCAGCCCTGTAAATCAGCGAACTTACGCGCCGACTCTTCCACCGGATGTACACCCATTCCTAACTCGTTGCTCACCACAATCAGATCCATCTCTTTGGTCACAAAAAGCCCCCACTCCGCTTTGGCCTCTGCCAGCGATTTTTCCATATCGAACCCGTTATCAAAAAAGATATTCGTCAACCAGAGGGTGATACAGTCGAGCAACACGGTTTTGCCTTCGACAGGTGTAGACGAGAGGTGTTTTTCCTCTTCGATGTTGATCCAGTGCGGACCACGATCGCTCTGATGACGCTCAATTCGTTTGCGGAAATCATCATCCCACACACGTGCCGTCGCCAGATAAACGGGATTTTCACTACGCTGTTCGGCCAGCTCCTGCGCAAAGCGGCTTTTACCCGATCGGGCACCTCCGGTGATGAAAATGATATGAGACATATTTGTTTTAGATAATAGATAAAAGAACAAAGAGTAAAGACAATCTGACTTCAGCAGATTAAGTTGTTTCCTATTTTAGATTTAAACGGCAAATTTGCGCTCCCGAAACATTTTCTTCAAAACACACTCACAATCTGTCGATTGCCATATTTTGAAGTCAAGTGCCGGAAGCGCAAACTCTCTATAGTTTTGAAATCGCCTTCTGCGTAAAAACAGATCTACTTGCCTTTCGACGGATTGTCCACTTTCCACGAGCAGACATCCTCTACATACCGCCAGCTTACGGTGTCTCCGGGTTTCAGCGTCTGATAAAGCGCCAGCTTTTTCGGTACTTTATCATTGATGCGGTAGTACCAGGCCATTTTGCCTCGTTCACCCTTTACCTGATCGATCGCCGTCACAAACACATACGACCCAACGGGATGGGTTTCCGTTTCAGCAGCTTCCTGCAAAGCGCCGAGCACCGCGATGCCGGGAAACCAGGCTACTTTGACCGTTTTCAGAGCCTGTACTTTCCCATAGTCGATCTCTACGGTGATCTCTTTTTTCACCGACTGTACCTTTTTACTTCCTCCGAATAAAACGACCGGCGTTACAAGCAACAGCAAGACAAGAGTATATATTTTTGTTTTCATATTTCTTTTTAGAACAAAGAGTAAAGATTAAAGAATAAAGACAGCAACTTTCTGTTGGTTGTGTCACAACATTAACACGAATATTTCATATAAATACCTGCAACGTTATTCCACAACCTCCCCCTCAGATTGTCTTTGCTCTTTCTTCTCTTAAAACGCATACGACAGTTTTGCCACAATACTACGGCCCGGCATGTTGTATCCGTCTTTCTCTGTATAGTTTTCATCTAACAGGTTGGAAGCGGTAATTCCAAAATTGACTTTCTGCGAATAGGCATATCCGATCGAATAATCGAACACCATATAAGCCGGCAACTGCAACATTTTGTCGGAAGCTGCATATCCTCCATGAGTATAGTAATCGGTCGATTTGATGCCCGGACGAAGGTAACTGAAGTTATCTTTTTCGAGACGGGTTCCGATCAAACGTCCGTTCAGGCGCATATTTACTTTGCCGTACTGATAGTTCAATCCGAAGTTGCCGTTGGTTTTACGGGCAAACTGCATATCATATGTTTGCTCCTGACCTTTAACCATCTGTGTAAAATTATTTTTCAACATCCAGGTGAAGTTGGCATACGCTTCGAGCAACAGTTTCGAGTCAATAAACTTTCCGAAGTTAAATGCGGAAACAAGTTCAAGACCGTTCATCGTTGATTGGTTGGCATTCGTAAACGTAGTACCGGCAGTCACGTATTGGTTCACAATTTTGTTGTCGTACAAAGTATGAAAATAGGTAACATCAAGCTTCAAACCTGCAGCCGCAGAGGTATAACTCAACCCGAAATCGGTAGTACGCGATTTCTCCGGTTTCAGATCAGGGTTGCCGATATAATCGGTCGAATAGGTAACACCGCCATAAGTATATTTCATGGTATATTTACCTGACATCTGATAAGCATCGGGCACATAGAAAGCGGTTCCGTAAGAAGCGTGAGCCTTGAAATCAGCGAAAGCATATTGCGCACCTACCGACGGATTGACAGTATTGTAATGGGCATTGGCATCCGGAGCATTCAACGCAGCATTGGCATCGATATGGTAATTAAAACGGTCGTAACGCAGACCTGCATTCACATTCAAACCATTCCAGTTGTAAACGGCCTGTCCGAACAACGCAATGTTGGTAAAGCGGTTATCGGGTTTATAGGGCGCTGTTTCAACGCCTTTGGCCGAATAGTTATTCGACGTATAGTCGTACACCTTAATATCCTGGCCTACTGTAAAATTGAGGTTACCAAATTTATAACCGTCCTGTAACTGATAACCGTATTCTTTGGTTGAGCTTGTAAAGTTGATAAATCCGGCGTCAGTGTTGTCCGAATAATTCGGATTTTTATCGTTGGTGTAGTAAGGTGCAAAACGGAAGCGGTTCAATGCATTTTGCTGTTCTAACGAAGCATAGAGGTTCAGGCGGTTCACGTCCTTTTTGCTCTGTCCGTATGAACCCCAGTAATTACCGGCAGTCTCCACATCGTAAGCATAGGTATAGCTACCTTCGGCACGCACTTTCCACTGCGGATTCACCTTATAGTCGGCAAACGCATTAGCAACGTTCAGCTCGTACTGAGTGTTGTCCATTGCATCGCCGTACGAAGCCTTATCAAGGATCAACTTATCGACTTCAGTCATCTTCAGGAAATTATGTTGGCCAATCCGGTAATCTTTAGTCTGTTGCTGGCGACTGTAGCCCAAACCGTAGCTGAACTTATCATTCGCCACACCGGTAAAGTTAGCCCCCAGCTTGCTATAACCGAAACTACCAGCTTCGACAGATGCACTTCCCTGCGATTTTTTACCTGCTTTTTTTGTGATGATATTAATAACACCACCCATGGCATCAGAACCGTACAAAACGGCATACGGGCCTTTTATCACCTCGATGCGTTCCACATTATCGACCGCAATAGTCGCCAGATTGGTTGTACCTGCCGATTCACCATTGATAAGCACGAGCACTACACTACGATTGTGAGCGCTGGGCGAAAAGCCACGCATGGCAACCTGAGCCGATAACCCCGGATATTGTATAATATCCAGATTGGTAGCTCGTTTCAACACTTCTGCAAGATTGTCGTTAGGAAGCGACTTGAGCGTACTTCCCGATATAATTTCTACTTTTTGTGGAATACTTTTCAGTAAAGTTCCGGAACGTGAAGCGTTTACAACCACTTCATTCATTTGATATGAGCGAATGGAATCGCCGTCCTGAGGTTTAAGTCCGGCAGCAAAAGCCGAAGCTCCTGCCGTCAAAACCGCAACCGATAGTAACAGTTTTCTCATTTGTTTTTAATAATTAGTTGAATTGAATGTGGTTCCTCTCAGCACTATCCGGAATCGGCTGGTTGGAACAGATTTATTTTTTTATCTACCTTTTCTAAAGTTCTAAACTTTAGAAAAGGTTAGAAAAACTATTCGTTTATTACTCTTTCTTTTTTCAATTTTTCTATCTGATGACGCGGCACCAGAAAAACGGTCGGTCGTCCCGTAACGGGATTAGGACGGGTGACGACCACGGTTTTGTATACCTCTTCGATGATGGAGAACTGCAACACCTCGTCGGGTGCACCCTGCGTATGAAGCTTACCGCCGTCCAACAACAACAATCTGTTGCAGTAAGAGCTGGCCAGATTCAGGTCGTGAATAATCATCAGCACCGTCAGTCCAAGTTCGCAATTGAGTTCCCGCACCAGATCGAGCACCTGCACCTGATGGCTGATGTCGAGTTGCGAGGTCGGTTCATCGAGCAACAAAAGCTTCGGCTCCTGCGTGAGCGCCCGGGCCATTGCCGCCAGTTGCCGTTCGCCACCACTAAGCGACGAGAGCGGTTGATCACGGTATTTCAGAATACCCGTAAGCTCCATATATTTTTCGGCTCTCGCCACATCTTCTTTCTTTTCAAAAAACTGAAACAGTTCGCGGTATGGCAAGCGCCCCAGCAATACATATTCCAATACCGACATCGACGTATCCTCAATGTGTTGCGTCACCACGGCAATGGCCTGCGCTTTTTGTCGTACCGGCATTGCACTCAGCTCTTTTCCTTCAAGCAACATCGTTCCCGACGAACGTTTCAAATCTCCAAGCAGCGTTTTGATCAGCGTACTTTTGCCCGAACCGTTCGGTCCGATAATGCCCGCAAAATCGCCTTTATTGAGCGTAAACGCGACCTCTTGCAACCGAAAGCTCTTATAACCGCCGCATAAGCTGTCGATCTCCAACAGTGGTTCTTTCATTTCTTCCATGCCGAACCCTTTCTGCTTAAAAGAATGATAAACAATATGCCTCCGGTAATCCCCGTCAGCACACCCACCGGCAGTTCGTTGGGCGCAATCAGCGTACGGGCCAACACGTCGCAAACGATCAGAAACAGACCGCCGCCCAGAAAACTTGCCGAGAGCAAAATACGGTAGTCCGATCCTACGGCACGCCGCATCAGGTGTGGAATTACTAAGCCCACAAAACCGATAATACCGGCAATGGAGACACACAAGCCTGTCAGCAACGATGCCAGCACAAACAGCACCCGTATCGTCAGTTTTACATTGATGCCCAGATGTATCGCTTCATCTTCACCCAAACGCAAGGCATTGAGTGCATGAGCAAACAGGTGCGTCAGCAAAAAGACCCCGACACTACCGAACAACATCAGGCGAATAAGTCTTCCGTCGGGTTGTTCCAGCGAACCCATTGTCCAGAAAATTATATTGTGCATATCTTCGGTGGTCGATATCGACAGCAAAAACATCAGCAACGACGAGCAAACAAAACTGATCATGACGCCCGTGAGCAACATTCGGTTGATATTGGCTGCACTCTTGCCCATTCCCAGCACATACACCAGAAAGATGGTAACGAATGCCCCGGCAAAACCGGCTACCGGAAGTAAAAAACTACCCAGCGACAATGCCGTTCCCGATACGATTATCAGTGCCACACCAAGCGAAGCACCGCCCGAGATTCCGAGTGTAAAGGGTTCTACCAGCGGATTGCGGTAAATACCCTGCAAAATAACACCCGACAAGCTTAACGATGCTCCCACGGCAAAAGCCAGCAACAGACGCGGAACGCGCAGGTTCATCAACACGGAATACTCCATGCTGTCCGAATGCTGCAACACGTAGGGCAACTGCTTCCACGAGATGTTGATGTCGCCCGAAAGCAACGACCAAACCGAGGCTGCTATCAGAAACACCAGCAGCAGTACCAGGAAACCGACACGATATAGTTTGAATACCTTCATTATTGATAATTCAGCAACAAATTTTCAGTTCTGACCTCTCCTCCTAACCTCCTCTCCGAAGGCGAGGAGGAACACGACAGTGATGATACAAGATACAACTCACTTTTCAGATACATAGCCCCTCTCTCTCGGGAGAGGGGTTGGGGAGAGGTCTGCTATTGAAATCTGCAAATCAATTGTAACACCTAATGTATTTAGAACTCTATTCCCTCCCGGCTACGAATCTTCTGATCGTAAGGGTGTTTTATCTTTTTAATTTCGCTCACATAATCGGCCAGCTCCATCACGGCATCCGTAGCTCCCCGACCGGTAATAACCAGTTCCAGCGTTGACGGTTTTGCTTTGATCAGGTCGAGCAACAGTTTCTCTTCCAGATAATTGTCGCGTACCGAAATATTCAGTTCGTCCAGAATCATAAGGTCGTAACCCGCAGCAAAAAATTCGTTTTTGATCTTCGCTACCGCCTCGTGCGTCTCCTGCCGAATCACATTCTCGTCCAACGAACGATTCAAATGCGGATGTCCCTTGGCAAAATTGAAAACATCAGCTCCCAGTTTACGCAGGCTCTGCATTTCGTTGTAGCCGTATTTTTCCGGGTCTTTATGAAAAGAGCAGTAGCACACCTTCTGTCCGTGGCCCAGCGCACGGGTCGCCAGTCCGATGGCCGAAGTGGTTTTTCCCTTGCCATCACCCGTGTATATATGTATAAGTCCGTTCTTGTTCATTGACAATTTATTCATTTACAATTTACGATTGAGCCGACTGAGTACTGTTTACTGTTTACTATTTCAACGCCTTCATCATCAGCTCCTGCGTTTCAGCAAAGGTGACGGGTGTTGGTACGCACGCCATGTTGGAGTCGATGACAATCACCTTTTTTGTACGCACGGCCTCAAGATTAGAGAATTTCTCCCATCGCTGTTTTTCCTCCCGGTCGATATTTCCCATGGTGACAATAAAAATCACCGACGGATTCTTCAGCAACACGGCTTCGCGGGTGATGGAACCGGTTCTCATGCCTTCGGCAATGTTCCGGCCACCGGCCAACGTGATATAATCGTTCAGAAAAGTATTGGGAATAACGGCAAACAGAGGATCTACACCCAGCTGGATAAAAATCTTCCGTCCATCGGCTTTGCGGGCTTTCACCCGGTCGATGCGCTGCTGCACCGACTGCAACACCTTGTTGGCAACGGCTTCGCGCCCCACCAACCGGCTCAGTTGCCTGAACTGCGAACAAATTTCGGCATACGATTTCGGCATGGGGAACATCACCACCTGAATACCGAACTTTTTCAATTGCGCTACGGTCTCGGGAGGAGTCATCGACGAAGCCACCACCAGATCGGGCTTTAGCGACACCACCTTTTCCACGTTCACCTTGACAGCAGTAGCCACCACATTCACCTTGCGGGTAGTTTTGCAATAACTGGTACAACCCACCAGCTCCTGTTCATCACCGAGATATTGCAGGTTTTTTGTTAATGAGGGAGATAGAGAAATGATTCGTTTGGCAGGTACAGCCAATACCATCGCATATCCGAATGAAAAGACGAATCCGAGGAGCAATAAACGTTTAAGCATTGTGTAAACAGTAAATAAATGCTCGGGAAACAGCTCGGAGTATGACTACAAATGGAAGTAAGAGACATGCCCATAGAACCTTTTTCCCGAAGTTCCGGTTGATAAAAACATTGGCAGGTCTTCTGGCTCATCCCCGTATCTGACGCCTTCCCGTTTTAGTAAACAGTGGCAATGGAATTTCAGATACGTTTATGGGATTTACAGCTGCGGGTACAGCTCCGGAATAGTTCATGCGACAAACGCACCGGATTCCCTTTTGGATTGTCTCCCGCTCAGGAAACAATCACCAAATGCGACGGCAAAGGTAAGGAAAGGTTTGAAAACCGCAAGCGGAAAAGATCAAATAATTCTCCAGAAGCAAAGGCACAGCAAAGCTGGCAACCAACTATTCAATTGACAAACAATCTAATATGCATTAACCATTAAGACATGAAGAAAGATCCAGCCACCTTTCATTTTTCGTTTTTATAAAATCAATTTTAACCTAAAAGCTGTTTTATGAGATGTTTTTTGTAGTTTTGAAAGCTTAATACCAATATAAAAAACAATGAGAGGACACGGGTTAGCAATCCGCCTCATCCTGTCAATTTAGCTATTTTTATCTATGAAAAATAAAAGAAGACATGAAGCAACTCAATATTTTCACGGGTTGTGTATGTGAACACATCCTCTTTTATTTCAGTATTGGATGAAGATCCTTATTTCAGGAATTTAAGTAGTAATAAAACAAAATACATCGATGTTCGCCGCTATTTAAAACCAAACAAGAAGAAACCTATCATGAACAATTATAATTTTACAGAGCTATTATCACCGTTACGATTTGAACAAATTTCAAGGGATTTGCTCAGAACTCAATATGGAATATTTGAAAATTTTGCAGAGGGAAAAGACAATGGGATAGATTTTAGATATTCTGAATCGAAGAATAATATGCTAATCGTTCAATGCAAGAGGTATAAAAACTTCAACAATCTTATCTCTGTACTAAAGAATGAAAACGACAAGATAAAAAAAATGAAATTTTCAACTTATTTACTTGTTATATCACTTGACCTTACTGTCGCTAATAAAGATAAAATCGTTGAAGTATTTAAAAACAAGGTTAATCCAAATAACATTTTGACTACAAGCGACTTAAACTATTTATTAAGTTTACCAATAAACCATCATATTGAATTCAAATACCCTGAATTATGGATGAAAAGCATCAATGTTCATCAAAAAATATTTCACTTAGGAATACTAAATCATTCAAGATTTATTGGCGAGGAACTACTTTTCTCTCTTGTAAATTTTGTACCGATAGAGCAATATGACCAAGTTATTAATCACCTTGAATCCAATAATATTGTAATTATCTCTGGTAATCCTGGAATTGGTAAAACGACATTATCTCATGCCGTCATTTCTCATTATTTATATTTTAATAAATATCAATTAATCGGCTTATCATATAGAAAGATTCAGGAGGCAGAATCTTTACTTTACAATGAAGATCCCTGCATTTTCTATATTGATGATTTTTTAGGACATATCAAACTGGATAAAAAAAATGATTACGCTCAACTCCTTCTTTTTTTGATAAAGAAAATAGAAAAGTCAACAAATAAGAAATTAATTATCACCTCCCGAGAATATATACTACGCCAAGCCCATAAGGACTTGTTTCCAATTAATGAAATTAGTAATACAATAACAAAACATATAATTGAGCTAAGTTCATTTACGAGAAGGATTAGAACTGAGATATTGTATAATTATATAAATAATAGCAGATTACCAATTAAATACATAAATAATTTACTTAACTCTGATTACAAAAAAATAATTGACCATAAAAACTATAACCCTAGAATAATTGAAAAACTAACAGATGAAAATATTCTCAGAAATATACAAATTGAAGATAATAGTTATTATTCTTATTTTATTGAGAATCTTAATAACCCCTTGAGAGTATGGCAAGATGTATACGACAATTTCCCAAACAAGCTTTATAAATTAATTATTATAATCCGGTTTTTAATAGAAGGTGAATTACCTGTTAAGAACTTAGAGAAAGCTGTAAATTCAATAATTGAAAATAGCCAAGAATATCAGTCATTTAGTTACGATGATTTTGAATATACTATACGAAGCCTAGAAGGAACTTTGTTTTCCTTTAAAGATGGAGTTGACGAATTAACTGAAGAAAAATACACACTAATAGAATTTCAAAATCCATCAATTATTGACTTTATAGATAATTTTATTTGGAAGAAAACCTACTGGTTAAATTTGATTATAAAAAATGCAATATATTTTGAACAATTATTCAATTTTGAATTAATAGAAATAATTAAAGTTGATCCAACTTTATCAAAATCTTTTAGAGATAAAATTTTAAAAGACTTTCATAGACTTACAAATGCTAATATTGGATATTTTGAGTATGATACACAAGAAACTACATTTAATTGTTGGACACAAGGAAGATATCTCTATTTCTTAATTGAATTGCTTGAAGTTACAAATATTGAAGAAGATGAAGATGTTGCTTTCTTTTTAAAGAGCGAAATTTTTCGTTATCCATTTGACGGAACTGAGGATATTTCCGAGAAACAATCATTTTGTGAAATAGCAACAATTCTTATTGAACGTGGACACATAAATGAAAAAGATGCAATAATGCACTATACTTCAGGGTTTATTAATGACGTCAAAGAATTAGTATGTTTTGAATACATGACGAGAAAGTGCAATAAAGAATCCTTAGATATCATAAGAAACAACAAAGAGTTTGTTGAAGACGCAGACAATCTATTTCTATGCGAAATCAATGAATTATCTACAAAAAACTTCATTGATTTAATGGATTTTTATGATGATTATGAACAGATTACACACATACTACCATTAAAAAAAACCACTAAAAAATTAAAAAAGCTAGAAACAAATAGCATTTGGAAAGAAGCTTGGGAAAAATTAGGAAAGAATGTAGAAGAAAACAATTTAACAAGGAAAGTTGTTGACAATATAAATTATTTTGACATTGAAGACAAATCAATTGACAGTTTATTTAAATCAATAAATAAAAAAATGATACACGCCGCATTCTATGATAAAAAACAAGGTTTTTGAGTTAAAAATCAGGATGCAAATTTGAATGTATTAATAAAAGGCTTTTCACGATATAATAACGGCAAATACACGTCCAAGTAATTTACATCTGACATTGTTTATTGTAAGCATTTTAGGCTTACCTTCAGTTAATTTACGTTGATAATATGCTTTAAGTTCTTTGTCATAACGAACAGCAACAATGGCACACATATTAAGTAGGCTTTTTAGCTTTTTATCAGCCAGGGGATGCACTTTAGTTCGTCCATGGATGCTGGTTCCTGATTGATACGGAAAAGGAGCCACTCCGGCATAACAGGCTAATTGCCGCCAATTATCAAACGACTCAAAAGCTTTTGTTGCAATCATCAGATAAATGGCTGTTTGCATGCCGATTCCGGGGATAGAAAGTAAAAGTTCGGATTTTTGTTTTAGCTGTTGTTCGGATTCGATCACTTCCATCATTTTAGTTTCGGTAAGTTTCAAAGCCTTGTGAAGCTGAGATAGTACCGATCGATTTATGGCTGTCACGCATTGAAAAACTTCTTTGGGTACATAGTCTTGGTTTTCTTTTGTCCGTTCAAAAGAGGATAGACTTCTGAGTATCTTTTCTCTTTCTGCAAACAGAATTCTCAGCTTCTGGATTGATTTTGGAGATAACGAACTTGGCCTAAATTTATGCATGTGTGAATAGGCGTAAAGAGCAATGTCTTTTGAATCAGTCTTGTCACTTTTACCACGGCAGATACCCTTGCTGCGCTTTATTTCAATGGCAGGAACCTGCCAATACGACAACGTGTTATCACTTAAACAACAAGCCAACGGTAACGAATAAACGCCTGTATCTTCAAAGCAAAATAGAATCTGCTCTGAGTTGTACATTTTTCGTAATGTTCTGACAAGTTGAGCAATACTTTTGTCTTTGTTTTCAATCACCTGATAATCAGTTTTAGCGGCTCCATTTGTTTCGTATAGGATGGTAACATCCAACTTTAGTTTGGAAATGTCTAGTCCTGAAATAACGTTACAGCTTTTACTAGGACAAAATTAATATGCTTTATGAGATAGATGTCGGGCTAGCCCGACATCTATCTTTGTTTTTATAGGATCTGATTTCAATCTCTTTCTGTTCATGCATTTGCTCAGGAGTCCTCATGTGGCAAGAATAATGAGGTCTTTGCGTATTGTAAATTCGCACAGCATCTTTCACCAATAATTGCATTGTTTGGATGTCGACCTGATATTCCTCCAATAAAAACTCTTGTTTTAAGATTCCAT
>NZ_WASO01000015.1 GCF_009712605.1 Paludibacter sp.
GGTAGCCGCCACTTTTACGAAACGCTTTGCATCTTACGATGTGAAGCGTTTTTGCATTTATAGACCCACTTCTTACTCTTTAAAATACAGATTCTATTTTAAACCTTCTCGTTGTTTTATAATCATATTTTTCATAGACTCACGATCCTGATCTTTAATAAATTCGTAATGGAATAAATTAAATAAATGGAGGACACTGTCGTTGAAAAGTTTTACATTTGTCTCATCTATTCGGTATAATATAAACACACTATCGCTATGAAACAGTATGATAATAGGTTGTCATTCATTTCTCTTTCTTTTTTATTGGTATTTGTAGGAATATTTGTCTCTTGTCAGAGTAAGAAAACTGATAAAGAGAAAAAAGGTCCGTCTAAATATCAGGTTGCTTCCATTACAAGAGGTGATGCAACTGTGTTCACAAGCTTTGCGACTCAAATTGAGAGTGAAAATACTGTTGATATTTATTCTCGTGCGAATGGTTATATCGAACGTATCTATGTGAAGGAAGGAGACAACGTAAGAAAAGGGAGCCCTATCTTGAAGATCAGCGATGCTGATTATCGTCAAACGGTGAATTCGACAAAAGCTGCGTATGACAATGCTCAACTGGAAGTGAGGAAGCTGCAACCGTTGGTTGATAAAGGAATTATTAGTCCGTATCAGTTGCAGACTGCACAGAGTAATCTTCAGGCGGCAAGAGCCGCGTATGAAAATGCCCGAATTAATTTGGGTTATACCGTTATAAAAAGTCCGGTTTCAGGGGTGGTGGGGCGAATAACGCTAAAGCCCGGAAGTCTTGTAACTGCAGGATTAGCAGATCCGATAACAACAGTTGCCAGTAGCGGAGACGTTTTTGCCTATTTTTCTTTTGATGAAAAGAAATTAATTCAGCTATGCAATAATGCATCAGGTACTTTGAAACAGAAGGTGGCTAAGCTTCCTCCTGTAGAACTGATTTTGGCAGATGGGCAGAAATACGAATATAAAGGTAAACTGGAATTGGGAAGTAGTATTGTAGACCAAACTACCGGATCATTGCAGATGAAAGCCGTTTTCCCGAATCCTCATGCATTGTTGCATACCGGTACCAGCGGGACAGTAATCGTACCTACGTTCTACACCAATGTGTTGTTGGTGCCGCAAAAAGCAACTTACGAAATTCAGGATAAAAAAATGGTGTTTGTGGTCGATCCTCATGGAATTATTCATGCAACTAACATTACGGTGGCAAATGCAACATCAGACCAGTATGTTGTGGAAGATGGAGTCAATGTGGGTGATAAAATTGTAGTGGATGGTCTTAACCGTTTGAAGGATGGAGATAAGATTATTCCGGTATCTGCACACGATAGAAACAAAGGTGCAAAGAGAACTGCAGCTCCTAAAAAATAGACACAATGGTACAAAAATTTCTGAGTCGTCCGGTTCTATCTACAGTCATCTCTATTCTGATTTGTATTTTAGGAATACTGGGTTATATAAGCCTCCCGGTAGAGCAATTCCCTAATATTGCCCCGCCTATGGTTCGTGTAAGCGCGAATTTTCCGGGAGCCAATGCTCAAACTGTCTTAAGGAGTGTCGTTACGCCATTGGAAGAGCAAATTAATGGTGTGGAAGGCATGACCTACATGGTGTCGAATGCTACAAACAACGGTAGCGCTAGCATTAGCGTCTATTTCGATTTAAGTACTGATCCCAATATGGCACAGGTAAACGTTCAGAATCGTGTCTCTGCAGCATTGAGTCAGCTACCTACAACTGTGACACAAAACGGTGTTACTACCCGCAAAATGATGAATAACCAACTTCTGGTTGCTTCTCTCTATAGCGATAACCCAAAGTTTGATCAGACTTTCCTTCAGAATTATGCTCGTATTAATATTGCTCCCGAATTGGAGCGTGTTAATGGGGTGGGGCAGGTTAATATTTTCGGTTCGCGTAACTATTCGATGCGTATCTGGCTTGATCCTGTAAAAATGGCTTCTTATAAGCTAATGCCGAGTGATGTAATCAGTGCGGTTCAGGAACAAAATGTGGAAGCAGCTCCCGGACAATTGGGGTTGAACGGTAATCAACAGTTTCAATATACGCTGACTTACAAAGGGAAATTTACGGAAGTTCCTGATTACGAAAACATAGTTATAAAGGCAAATGATGATGGGCGGATATTGAAGCTGAAAGACGTTGCCCGCGTAGAATTGGGTGGATATGATTATACCGTTGATACGAAGGTGAACGGAAAAGAAGGCGTTGGTATGTCGGTTTATCAGATGGCCGGTTCCAATGCCCGTGATGTGGTAGATGCGCTTAAGGCAAAATTGGAGACCTTGTCAAAGCGCTTCCCTCCCGGAGTGAAATATGCCATTCCTAATGATGCTAATAAATTTTTAGAGGCATCTATTCATAAGGTAAAACGAACATTTATAGAGGCGTTTATTTTGGTCTTTTTTGTAGTGTTTTTGTTCCTTCAAAACTGGAGATCGACGCTTATTCCCGGGATTTCGGCATTAGTCGCGATCATAGGTACATTCTTTATGCTCAATTTGTTGGGCTTTTCGCTCAACCTGCTGACGCTCTTCGCCCTTGTGCTTGCCATCGGTATTGTGGTGGATGATGCTATTGTGGTAGTCGAAGCGGTTCATGCCAAGATGGATCATGACGAGTCGTTGTCTACCGTGCAGGCTACCTCCAAGGCTATGGACGAAATATGGAGAGCAATTATTTCGATCACACTGGTGATGGCTTCCGTATTTATACCGGTGAGTTTTATGTCGGGACCCGCAGGAACTTTCTATCGTCAGTTCGGACTTACGTTGGCTGTCGCAATTACATTGTCAGCTATCAATGCGTTGACGTTAAGTCCGGTGCTTTGTACCTTTTTTATTAAAAGGTCTTCGTCTGAAGAAGAAAAAAAGAGCTTTATTTCCCGTTTACATGCCAACTTCAATGTGGCTTTTGATGCAACTATTTATAAATACAAGAAATCGTTGAGTCTTTTCACAAAGCATCGATGGATTCCTGTCGCTGTAATAGTAACGTTTGCTTTGGGAGCCTATTTGTTGATAAAAATAACACCGACAGCATTTGTGCCAAATGAAGATCAGGGAATGATTAGTGCCGATGTGACTCTGCCGCCGGGAGCTTCTCTTGAGCGCACAAAAAATGTAATGAAACAAATTGACAGTACGATGAATGCGAGTGATTTGTTTGCTGCTCGTATGAGTATTGCCGGTCAAAGTATGTTGAGCGGAACCAACGGCAGTTCGCACGGAATGATGACTTGCTCGTTGGTGCCCTGGGAACAGCGCGGAGATACCTCGACAACGGATGTCATTGAAATGCTCAATAAGAAAACAGGAAAAATTAAGGAAGGGAAAATCATATTCTATGCTCCGCCTCCAATTCGCGGCTTTGGTTCTTCGGATGGATTCGAGGTGCAGGTGGAGGATAAAACCGGTGGTGATATTACCAAGTTTTATCAGGTGGTAAAAGACTTTATGAGTAACCTTTCAGCTCGTCCGGAAATCGATTTTGTTAATTCATCCTTCAATGTGAATTTTCCTCAATTCCAGTTCGATATACAAGTTGATAAATGTAAAATGGAAGGAGTGGCTATCAACGATGTCTTTCAGGCTTTACAGGCCTATTACGGAGGTATGATGGTTTCTGATTTCAATCGTTATACTAAATATTGCCGTGTTGTAATGCAGGCCGCACCTGAAGACAGGACAGACCTGAATTCTCTTACTAAGGTTATGGTCCGTAATAAGTCTGGAAAGATGGTGCCGATTACTACCCTTATCAATTTTTCAAAAGTGTATCGGCCGGAAACCATTACCCGCTATGATTTGTTTACAGCAGCCACCGTGCAGGGTAAACAAAAAAAGGGATTTAGCTCGGGTGATGCCATTGCTGCTGTCCGGGAAGAGGCTTCTAAATTACCTGTCGGTTATGAAATAGAGTTCTCGGGCATGTCGCGCGAAGAAATTAAATCGGGTAGCCAGGCAATCTACATCTTTATTCTGTGTTTCTTATTTGTGTATTTCGTTTTGTGTGCGCAATACGAAAGTTATATGTTGCCTTTGTCTGTGATGTTGTCGCTCACGATCGGGGTGTTTGGAGTATTTCTGTTTATCAATATTTTTGGCATCACCAACAATATTTACGTGCAGGTGTCGCTCATTATGCTGATCGGTCTTTTGGGTAAAAATGGTATTCTTATCGTCGAATTTGCCCGACAGCGGAGGGAACACGGCATGGGGATAGTCGAAGCCGCAATCGAAGGTGCAACGGCCCGTTTACGCCCGATTCTGATGACCTCTTTTGCTTTTATTTTCGGTATGATGCCGCTGATTCTGGAAACGGGTGCCGGCAGATCGGGAAATAATTCTATTGGTGTGGCAGCTGCCGGCGGTATGCTCATAGGAACGATTTTCGGAATTTTTGTGATTCCTACCATGTACATTATTTTTGAGAATCTTGATGAGAGGACTCGAAGGAAGAAATGGCGTAATTAGGAAGAAAGGAGATGGTGAACTAAATTTCAATTGACGGAAGATGATGAAAAAGAACATTTATAGTGTATTCGTTCTCTCTGGAATGATAGCTTTCAGTGCTTGTTCGGTACAAAAATATAACAGTCCCGGCTTGGCCGGCTATAAAACGTTATTTCGTGATTCGATAAATGGAGATACCGCTAAAAATAGCGCAACAATTGCATGGAAGGTTTTTTATGATGATCCGTATTTGCAAAAGCTGATAACCGAAGCGCTCGCCAGCAATCTGAATATCCGAATGGCAATTGTAAAGTTGAACCAGGCGGCTCAGTCTGTTAAGCAGAGCAATGCAGCCTTTCTTCCAACGCTCAATGCTGGGTTGAGTGGTACTCTGTCTGATAATTCAAAATATGGTAATTCGGCTCACGCCGTAAATCCTCCTTTTACGGATTTGAAATTGTCGTTATCGTCCAGTTGGGAAATAGATGTTTGGAATAAACTTTCGAGTGCAAAAAAAGCACAACAGGCACTTTATCTTCAACAGCAATCCACCGTGAATGCAGTGAGAACTCAAATTGTTGCAAATGTTGCATCAGCCTATTATCAGCTTATTACGTTGGATAAGCAAAGAGAAATAACGAAAAGAAATATTGATAGTTATACGAAGTATCTGGAAACCGTTAAGAGCTTGAAGAAGTCAGCTCAAGTCACGGAGGTTGCCGTATTGCAGGCGAAAGCGCAATTGGCGACGGCAAAAGCGTATCTGCCTCAGATTGAAGCTTCGATAGCAAGTTACGAAAATTATCTCTGTATGCTTTTGGGTAAAGCTCCAGCTTCTATTGATCGTCCTTCCCGAATCGATCTAACTGCTTTCCATTCTGAACTGCTGATTGCAGGACTTCCTGTTCAGCTTTTGAGTAACAGGCCGGACGTACAGGTCGCTGAGCTTGCCTTACGAGCTGCACATGAGCAATTTAATGTGGCTAGATCTGCCATGTATCCTCAATTTATTCTATCGGGGGCAGTTGGACCTGACGCAAAAGGTATTACAAACTGGTTTAATTTACCTGGTTCGCTGTTTTGGAATGCAGTTGCAGGTCTCACGCAGCCTGTTTTGAATGGAAGAAGCCTGAAAACTCAGAAAGAGATTGCCCGTTTGCAGGAAGAATCAGCTTTGCTGAATTTCAAACAGAGTTTGCTGACAGCTGGGAATGAAGTGTCAAATGCGTTAGCCTCGATTCGATACAGTACGCAGCAGGCTGGATTTCAGAAAGAGCAGGTGGACGCATTGAAGAAGGCCTATGAATATTCGCAGGAGTTATTGGTCAACGGATATGCAACCTATCTGGAGGTATTGTCTGCACAAAACAATGTGTTGTCGAGTGAATTGGCTCTTTATAACACGTACAATACGATAGTTCAACAAAAAATTACTTTATATAGGGCACTCGGCGGCGGTTGGCATTAAGGACTGATTTGTGCATTGAATCTCAGTTTCTTTGGACTACATGAATATTAGTTGTAAGAAGATGTCTTTCGGGATGTCTTCTTTTTTCGTTTTAAAGATCCGGATCTTATTGAAAGGTTAAATGTGATATAATTTTTAAGTTTAAGGCCTGCGTTTTGAGTTTTGTTATAAAATGTGGAGGGGGTTGATGATGATATTGTATTATGAAAAATTAACCATGCTAAAGGAGAGGATTGCAATGTTATTCTTATTGTGTGAATCTAATTTTATATATTCGATGAAATGCTTTATTAATCGATGCAGTAGAGAGTGTCTTTCTGTTTTATTTTGAAAAATTGGATAGAAGAATATCTATTTTTAGAAGTTTATGTGCGAATTTCATGAACATTTTTTCAGGATATTATCTTTCGAATTATATATCTTTGCTTTTCCTCTAGAGAAATACACGCTAATTTAAATGTTTAATTAGTGTTGCATTGATTTTTTAGGACTGAACGGATATAAGAAATTCTAGTCAATGAGATTCAGATATATTTTTTTATTTGTAATCATATGCTTTTGCACTGTATCTGCTGCAGATACAAAATTTTACAGCGTGAATTCCATTTACGGCATTTCTGTAAGAGAAACCTCTTCCATTTGCAGCGATAAGAAAGGGTTTGTTTGGGCATCAGCGAAAACCGGAATATTGAGACTAACAGAGAATGACTGTCGTCTCTACAAATTACCATATGATATTGCATTTATTTCGTCACGATTGCTCTATTCAAACAATGTTCTTTATGTTTGTGCAAATGACGGGCAGATGTTCTATTATAATGCAATCAAAGATAAGTTTGTTCCATTTGTTAATTTTGGCAAATTGCTGAATGATAAATTTTTAGTTGTTAATGATATTCAGGCTGATGATAAAGGCGCATTTTGGATTGCGACCAGATTTGGCGGGCTTTACCGATACTACAAGCAAAAGATTTCTTTAATTGGGAAGCAGCGGGTTGAAATAAGAGCATTTGCGTGGTATGATAAACGATATTTGATTGTTGGATATTTGGATAATGTGAGATTACTAGATACAGAAACTGGAACTGATAAGCCGTTAGTAAAACTGGGTAATCCGAATGTTTTGGCCAAATTATACTTTGATAAGAACCAAAATAAACTTTGGATTGGAACTTTTTCAAGTGGTTTGTACGAATATGACTTCAATAAACGGATACTTTCTCAGTTTAATGCCACAGTGTTTCCGCACCAGCCAGTATTGGCGATAGCAGCCAACTCGGATTCCACATTGCTTGTTGGTGTTGATGGGCAAGGTATCTGGAAAATAGACCGAAAAAAAGCAGATAGAATAATAGATATTTACAAAGAGGATAGTGATAACGCATTCTCTCTTCATGGAGATGGAGTGTACGATATTTTTTGTGATCGAAATAACCGAGTCTGGACTGCAACATATAGTGGCGGCATTTCTTTTTTTGATCAAAGGCCATCACTTATCACTCAAGTGTCACATTTGGTGAATAACGCGAATTCTCTGTGTAATAATTTCATCAATAAAATAATTGAAGATTCAAGGGGTAATATTTGGTTCGCTACCAATAATGGAATTTCGAAGTGGGATGTTCGTTCTAACCGTTGGGCGACCTTTTATCATAACGAGCGAAAGCAAGCACAGGTTTTTCTGGCGTTATGCGAGGATAATAAAGGAAATATTTGGGCCGGAACATATGCTTCGGGTGTTTATGTTTTGGACGGAACTTCGGGACGAGAAATAGCACATTACGGTCAAAATACAGGAAAGTCTCCATTTGTCAATAATTTCATTCATGATATTTATAAGGATTCTGATGGAGATCTTTGGATTGGAGGATCAGGTGGAAATATTGCCTGTTATATCGTAAAAGAAAATCGTTTTCGCATTTATCAGGAGCAACCGGTGTCTGCGTTTGTGGAATATAAGCGAGGTACGATGTTACTAGCATGTTCCTACGGATTATGTTCTTTGGATAAGAAAACCGGGGTTGAAGCAATTTTACAGCAGGGCTTCTTGGCACAGGGAATGACAATCTCAAACGGAGAGGCTTGGGTCGCAACCCGGGGAGATGGTTTGATAAGATTCAATTTGGCGACAAAGAAAATTGAGAAAATTACCACAACGTCGGGTTTGCCGTCTAATTTCATTAATGGAATAATGAAAATTGGCGATTGTTTTTGGATAGGAACAGAAGCGGGACTCTGTAAGTTTAATCCTAAAAATTATAGTGCTACTACCTATTCATCCCATTTGTCGTTAAGTAGGGCTGCTTATAATATTAATGCACAATGTCAGCTTAAGAACGGAAGCTTAATTTGGGGAACTAATAATGGAGCAGTAATGTTTAGTCCTGCCGCGATCAGAGATGTCGTGTCAAGAGCCAGTTTATATTTACAAGATCTTACCATTTCGGGGGTGTCGATAAAGGAGAATCCGGCATTTAAATTGAAATGTCCTCTGGATAGTTTGACTGAGATTAAGTTAAGTTATAGCCAAAATACATTTTCTCTTGAGTTGTTGGCCTTGGGGCAAAATACTTCGGATTCCAAATATTCATATCAATTAGAGGGATTTGATAAGTCCTGGAGTCTGCCCAATGGCCAGAAAATAATAACTTACACTAATCTCCCTAGCGGAAGCTATGTTTTAAAGATTCGATTGTATGATAATTCCATGGATCATATAATTACAGAACGATCAATAAACATACGTATTGTACCTCCTGTATGGGCAAGATGGTGGTTTGTAATCCTGTTGATTTTGATAGTAGCAGGTGTAATATATATATTGTCAAAATACTATATTGAGCATATTAAAAAATTACATGTAGAAGAAAAGGTTCAATTCTTTGCTAATACTGCACATGAGATTCGTACGACACTTACATTGATAAAAGCACCTATAGAGGAGCTGAATAAAGATGTTACGATTTCGGAGGCTGGAAAGTACTATCTTCGATTAGCCTCGGAACAATCCAAACGGTTATCCAGAGTTGTTACTCAAATAATGGATTTCCAAAAGCTTGATGTCGGTAAAGAGCATCTCTCTCTTTGTGATGTTGATATTGTGAATATGATTCAATTGCAGAAAATGATGTTTGAATCGTATGCACAATCCAAAAACATAGAGCTTATATTTAATACGAATGTGCCGGCGTATAATTCAGGGATTGATGAAACAATGATGGAGAAGGTGCTTGGGAATCTTATTTCAAACGCGATTAAATATTCGCATCCTAAAAGCCGGGTAACTCTTAATTTAAATTGCACACCTGAGAACTGGACTTTAGAAGTTATTGATCAGGGAATTGGTATTAGTGAAAAAGCACAGCAGGGTCTGTTTAATGAATTTTACAGAGGAGACAATGCTGTTAATGCTAAAATCGTTGGATCTGGCATCGGGTTAATGATTGCTAAAAACTATGTTTTGTTACATGGTGGTGAAATAAGTTGTTCAAGTAAAGAGAACGTTGGCTCTTGTTTTAAAATCGTCATTCCGTATAAAGATGTGGCAACAGAATGCCAAGTGATGAAGATATCATCAAATCAACAGGATACGGATTTTTCTGTAGAATCTCCCGATTTGCCAGTTTCAAATCAAGTCCCGGACGACAACCTCAAGAGAATGAAGTTACTTGTTGTGGAAGACAATAGCGATCTTAGAAACTTCCTACTTTTTGCTCTCGGTAATGATTTTGAAGTACATGCCGCTGAGAATGGTCACCTGGCGTGGGAAATGATTCAGAAAGAGATACCTGATCTGGTCGTTTCTGATATTATGATGCCGATTATGGATGGCTTTGAATTATGCTCTTTAATTAAATCAACATTCCAGACGTCTCATGTCCCGGTAATTTTGTTGACAGCTCTATCGGAGCAAGCGGATCAACTTCACGGGTTAGGCTTAGGTGCAGATGATTATCTGACAAAACCATTTGATGTTCCTGTTTTGCAGCAACGTATAAAATCCATAGTGCAGAATCGGGTAAACGTTAGGGAAAAAGCCCTAAAAATGATAGACGGAGATAGTGGTGAAGAGCCTATTCTTGAAAACAAAAATAATGATCAGTTTGTAAAGAAAGCTTTGTCGGTTGTTCGGGCGAATCTTGAAAAAACGGAATTCGGCAAAGAAGAATTTGCTTCTGCAATGAATGTGAGTGCTTCTCTATTGTATAAAAAATTAAAGACGTTAACAGATCAATCGCCGAACGAATTCATTAAAAGTATCCGACTGAACTATGCAATAGAGCTTTTAAAATCCAGAAAATATTCAATTACGGAAGTAAGTGAACTTACAGGTTTTGCTAGTCCCGGATATTTTAGCACTGTATTTAAGAAACATTTCGGAAAATCACCTACAGATATTTTAGAGGCATAAAGTCTTTTTTTGAATCTTATGGAGTTTAGTCTGTTGTTAGATTTTGTTATTTATTAATTAGCTGTTTATTAATATTTTATGTTGATTTTTTTGTTCGAGTGTCATTGTGGTTAGATTTCTGCTTGACATGGGTTTTTATTCAAATTTAAAATATAAATATCCAAATTTGCATGTTTAATATAATTTAAAATCCCATTTTTGCATCCTATATGTACGAGTTAAATGATGATTTATCCGCTTTTGTTATTGTTTTTTTATAGGATTGCGATTTTGGTGCCATGAATTTTTGCGTAAAGTTTGTTATTCCCTGTATTTAAATTGAACCAAATAAATCAGGGAATGAGTTCTTTGTTTTGATGACAGTGTGAAGTTCATGTCTGAAAAAAGATAAATAGACATAGAGATAATTATTTATCAGTAGTAGTTAACCAAAATTAAATTGAAAACCATGATGTACAATGACAGTTAAAGAAGTAGCTTTCGCTTGATAGTTAAAGCTATAAAAGCAAGAAAAACCAGTTTTACTACCATCATCACCTTAGTGGTAGAGTTATTAACCTATTTAATTTCTAATGCAATGAAGAAAAATTGTGAGATTTCATCAATTAGTTTCTTTCTAAAATTTAGAACGAAATTGTTCCTGAAAAAATTTTGGATTTTAATGATGTTATCCGTGAGCATATGCGCGTATGCTCAAAACAAACACGTAATCAAAGGTGTCGTTACCGACTCAAAACAAGAGCCTTTGATTGGAGCCGCCGTTATTGTTAAAGGCAATACCTCGCAAGGAACTGTGACAGACGTAAATGGTCAATTCACCCTTTCTGTTTCAGATCAAAATCAAACTCTTATTGTTTCTTATATTGGGATGCTGCAACAGGAAGTTGCTATTACCTCAAAAAGTCAAAACCTGAAGATTGTTTTAATGGACGATAGAAAGCAATTGGATGAAGTTGTTGTTGTTGGTTATGGTACATCCAAAAAAAGCGACATTTCAGGATCAGTTGTTTCTGTGAATAAAGAGGAAATGTTGAAAAAAGTTCCAACAAATATCGTCCAAGGTATGAAGGGTATGGCTGCTGGTGTTGTAATTTCAGCACAAGATGGTTCTCCTGATGCAAACAGTTCTATTCAAATCCGTGGTGTTGCCACTATTAATGGGGATTCCAAACCGTTGTATGTAATTGACGGTGTCGTAGTTGGTAAAGATGCCAACTTCCTTAACCCAAGTGATGTGGAAAGTATGGAAATTTTGAAAGATGCTTCTGCAACTGCTATCTACGGTTCTGCTGGTGCCAATGGTGTTGTTATGATTACAACCAAACACGGCTCGGTCGGTTCTGCACACATTACTTTTACAGCGGACTATGGTCTTCAAAATTTGGCTAAGAAGCTAGATGTTGGTGATGCGGATCAGTATGCAAGAAATATTCGCCAAGCTCGTGCAAATGATGGAAATACACTTGTAAATCAGATTTTTTCAGCTCAATATGATGGAAAAAGAAAGACTATCGACTGGCAAAAAGAAATGACACGTCCTGCACTCAGACAACAATATACTCTATCAGCTCAGGGTGGAACAGAAAAAACGCAACAATACTTCTCTTTGAGTTATTTGAATCATGACGGTATTGTTATTAACTCAAATGCTAAACGTTTAACCGGACGTGCAAGTACCGTGACTAAAGTGGCAGATTTTCTTGAAATTGGTGGAGATATTAATTTTATTCATAGCGAATCTTACGGTAGCAATGCAGGTATAGGTAATAACGGTAACCTTTCCTCTATCAGAGACTGGGCTTTCTTATGTCCCACGATGGATTATATTGATCCTGCAACTGGAGCTTATGTAAGTCCGAATGTGAAAAATGCGAATGGAACTTATGGTACCCCAATTCAAGGTAACGTAGGGTCTTATGATGGTAATCTGGGTAATAATATTGTTGCAGAACAGATGGAACAAACTGGAAAGTCCAAGCATAACCAGACCATTATCAGCGCTTATGCCAATATTAAATTATTAAAGGGATTAACATTTAAGACTGTCGGATCGTATAACTTTTCTGCAGATAACTGGTATAATTTCTGGGGTAATAAAAAACGTTACATGCCTGATGGTGTGACGCAGGTTGTCCTCTACAACTATGATACAAAATATAACCTGGGAATCAACAATAGCAATTATAACGTAACTCAGCTTGAAAGTTATTTGACTTATAATTGGAAGAATGCTATTCACAATTTGACTCTTATGGCCGGTAATTCTGTAAGTAAAGAATTCGGTAACTGGAGTAATGCTTCAGGTTATGATTTTCCGGGAGATAACATCCGTTCTATCTCTTTGACTAATCTTGCTACGTCAAGAACAGGTAATGGAGCTTATGATTTGGACGTTCATAATTTATCTTACTTTGGCCGTTTGCAATATAGTTTGAAAGATCGTTATATTTTAACAGGTACTATGCGTCGGGATGGTTCTTCCAGATTTGGCGCAGAGAACACTTGGGGTACTTTCCCTTCGGCTGCAGTTGCATGGCGTATTTCGGAAGAAGATTTCATGAAAAGCTTCCCAACTATCAGCAACCTGAAACTTCGTTTGGGCTGGGGACAAACCGGAAATGCAGGTAATATGAATAGTGATTTGGCCACTCCTGCGTTAACATCAGCTAATATTATGTATAATTTTTATCCCCAAAACGGAGTTTTAGGAGCCGGATCTTCTTCGAAAAGCACGGTAGTTGGTACAGCTAAAACATTAGTTGATCCCAAGTTGAAGTGGGAAACGAATGAACAAAAGAATATCGGTATTGACCTCGGATTATTTAATAATAATTTGAATATAACTGTGGATTATTTTACCCGTGATTCTAAAGATTTGTTGAATTATTTGAATATTCGTCCATCTTCAGGTTACAATCAAGTATATACGAACTTGGGTGGAATTGACAATAAAGGTATCGAATTCAGCATTAATTATAAGAAACAGTTGAATAAAGACTGGAATTTTGGTGCTACTGTAACAGGTTCAAGTATCAAAAACAAAATTAAAGGGATTGGAAATGATATCTTCTTTGAAAACACTAGTGCTTCAGGAGATGGTTCTAACCAGGGTGCAGTAGGTGCTCCTTCCGGAACACACTGGAACAATCACTCCATTATGCGAGATGGATATGCCGTGGGTTCTTTCTATGGTTACAAGGTAGATCATATCTATAAAAATCAGGCAGAAATTGATGCTGATAATGCAAAAGCTAAAGCTGCCGGACACACAGCAGGATACAACAATGGTTCTGCAACAGTTCCCGGTGATTATAAATTTAAGGATTTGAATGGCGATGGTTTCATTGATGAAAAGGATATGACTGTTCTTGGCAATGGGTTCCCCAAGCTCAACTATGGATTGACCCTCACCGCTTCATATAAGAATTGGGATATGATGATTTATGGCTACGGAGTTGCCGGTGCTCAAATCTATTCTTATTCAGCAATGACTTTAACAAACATGTTCCCGAGTGATAACGGTACTACCCCGAATATTTTAAATGAAGTTGCTCAGAATGCATGGTCTCCTACAAATACCAACGGTACTTATACAAGATTGTCGTTCCTTGATAAGAACTACAACATGCGCGGTTCTGATGCATGGCTTAAAAATGGCGATTACTTCAAAATTGGAACAATTCAATTGGGTTATAGTTTCGATAAAAGAGTGTTGAAGGCTCTTCATCTTCAGAGTATGCGTGTTAACGCTTCTGTTCAAAACGTACTTTGCATCTCTTCCTATAACAAATATGGTGATCCGGAAGCCGGACAAGGTAGCGTTCTCTTTACAGGGTTAGACACGGGTCGTTATCCGATGCCACGTGTTTATTCTTTAGGTTTGAATGTCCAATTCTAAGTGTTTTACATAAAAACAATAAGCGTTATGAAAAAAATTTCCAAAATATTATATTTCACCCTTATTGGTGCTTTATTCCTGATTGGAATGAACTCCTGTAATAGTAAGGACTTTTTAAAAATAGATCAGACTACTATTTTGGCTGCTGATCAGATGTTTAAAACAGTGGATAATGCCAAGGGTGGACTTGTAGGTTGCTACACGATGATGCTACCGGATGCAACTGACGGAGACTGGGGTATCAAACCGAACTTATTTATCGGAGGTCACCCTACTATGGATACACAGGCAACTGGTTGGGATAAAGACTGGAATCAACAAAAATGGACTCCAGGTAGTCCTGAACTATTGTCAGGTTGGAAACATGCTTACAACGCAATTACACGTTGTAATGACTTTCTTGCTGGTCTTGCAACCGCAGATCCAAACATTATTTCGCCTACATTAAAAAAGTCACTGGATGGTCAGGCGCGGGGTATTCGTGCGTTCTTTTATATGTGGCTGGCAAAAGCGTTTGGTCGCGTACCTATGTTGGCAACCGGTGAAGACTACATTAACACACCGGCAAAAGCCCGTGCAAAAGACTATTCTGAAATGTGGGATTTCATTATTACCGACTTGAAAGCGGCCGCTGATGAACTTGACTGGGATCCAATGGATGGAGAATATGGTCGTATTACAAAAGGTTTTGCTCTTTCATTCCTTGGTGAAGCATATATGTGGAAAGCGTATCGTGTTCCTGCAGAAGCTACAGCAGACTACGCATTAGCAGCTACAGCATTAAAACAGGTAATTGATAGTAAAAAATACGAATTGAATAAATCGTTTACAACATTGTGGGATCCGGGAGCTGTATGGACAAAAGAATGTATTTGGGAAGAAGTTCTTGATGAAGGTTCACAATGGAACCAATGGTCTAATCTGTCACAGGCTCACAACTGGATGGTTCAATTTGTTGCATGTCCTTCTCTTGGTGGATGGGGTACATTGTATCTTTCATGGGAATGGTGGAGTTGCTATGAACCGGGTGATAAACGTCGCGAGGCGTCAGCTGTTACAGGTGCAGTCACTAACATCGATCCTGCCTTTAAATCTACAACCAACTATGGTTATCATCCCTATTTGCAACAAAGTCTTACAGTGCCTGATGGGTTAAATACCCATTATCATTTTAACATGGGAGGCGAAGCTGCACCTTCAATCTGGACTAATAAATACTGGCGTTCTACCCGTTCAAATTATCAGGCACCCTGGGGGGCACAACAGATTTATTATAAACGTTATGCTAATGTATTGTTAGACTATGCTGAATGTTTATTCCGTGTGAATCCAGATGATGCAACAGCATGGGGTATTGTTAAGCAAATACGAGATCGTGCATGGGGTAATTTGGAAGTTGGTCATGCCGATGAACTGACATCTACATATCTTCCTTATTATAATCAGCTTGCTACGTTCTTTAAAGCGCCTGCATTAGCTAGTTATCCTCTTCCATTCAATACAGCTGCAGTTACTGTGCCGGATGCTAAGACATATTATACTCAATTGATAGCTAAAAAGGGCTTTACATCTCCGGTATGGTTGGTCGCTTTGGGCGAAGAACGTCGCCGAGAATTTAATGCAGAGTGGTGTCTTGCTCCAGACTTAATTCGTTCAGGATATATTGAAGATCACATTACTCACAACTATCCTAAAGGGGTAGGACATAAAAATGATGATCCTTTAGTATGGGATGACTATCACACATATCGTGACTTTGATTTCGATATCAAGAAAATGGATATGCCTATTCCAACTGACGAGTTGATGAAGAACCCATTGTGTGACCAAAATGCAGCTTATAAATAATCGTAAATATTTATAGAACGTTTTTTTGGAAACAGAAATGTTTACTTGACACTTAAAAAAGAAGGGAAAGGTAGCCGTAACAAAGGTTTGGAATGGCTACTCTTTCCTTTCTTTTAATTTGATATTTAACAAAGATCTGTTTTTGAATCTTAGTATAAAGAGAAAAATAAGTACAATTTTATTTATAATACAACCATCAGGTTATATTATGTAACTGAAAAATAAAGGGCTTGTATGTTTGTCTTGATTTTGAGTAATCAACGAACAAGTTGAACCGGAGATTGAGATTCAATCTATGAAATTGCAGATATAGAACATTTAGATGTGAAATACGAATAAAACCTTTTGCAATATCTTGACAGGTTATTGATGTGAAAAATTGATGTGTGAAAATTTATATTTTGTGTCCAAGGTATAGGTATTAGTTAGGAACTAAGACTGTAGTTTAATTAGAAAGGTTTTTAAAAAAGACCTCTACGTGAGGTAGAGGTCTTTTTGTTATTTTTTTGAATAAATGAAACAACGAGCCAAGATGGTTTTGTGGCGCGTTTTTATATACTTTTGAAAAACAACAATAAACAATGAAAAAGATTGGATCTCTTATTTTTTTTACGTCCTTGATGTTCGGGATAATGTATGGACAGCAGAACACAGTAACTATTAATTTAAAACAAGAAGTTAAAGATTCCAGAGGAGAAATGACTCCATGGTCTAAAGGTGCCTGGAAAACAGGTAAGTATCGGAATGTGTTTAAGGATGCCGGTTATAAACAGGCAGATATTGATGCCAAATTGGCAAAGGCATATTATGATGTGTTTGAAGGTCCTAATAAAGTTTATTTTGAGGTGGGCGATTCTATGGCTTATGTCTCGGATGTTAAGAATCATGATGCCCGCACAGAAGGCCTTTCATACGGTATGATGGTTGCTGTGCAACTGAATAAAAAAGATGTTTTCGATCGTATCTGGAGATGGACAAGCAAATATTTGCAACATCACGGAGGCCCTCATGATGCTTATTTTGCATGGAGTGTCGATCCTAAGACTTTGAAACATAACTCGGAGGGATCTGCATCTGACGGAGAACTCTACTTTATAACAGATCTCTTATTTGCCTCCAATCGTTGGGGCAATGATACCGGCATAAATTACTATGCCGAAGCCAGAAAAATTCTTGATGCCATGTGGAGTAAAAATGGCACAGGAGGCGTGAAAAATATTATGAATGTAGAGCATAAGCTAATTACTTTTACTCCGGACAATTATGGGTATAATTGGACCGATCCTTCCTACAATTTACCTGCTTTTTTTGAAATCTGGGCTGAATATGGCAAAGACGGGCACGAGCAGTTTTATCGCGATTGTGCCGATTCAGCGAGGGTTTATCTTCATAAGGCATGTCATCCGGTTACAGGGTTGAATGCCGACTACACCGATTTTGACGGGAAAATCCGTTCTACCCGTTGGATGCCGGCGGCTTTCCGATATGATTCCTGGAGAGTGCCGATGAATATTGCAATGGATTATTCCTGGTTTGCCAAAGACAACAAATGGCAACAAGATTACTCCAAAAGAATACAGAACTTTCTATTTCAAGAAGGAATTGATTCGTTTGTGGATCAGTATAATATGGATGGAACCCGCCCTGAGTTTATCCTGCAAGCCGGCGGATTTAAAAAACTACGCCACTCTATCGGTTTTGTGGCTACTGCCGCTGCAGCATCTATCATGGGGACACAAACCAAAAGCTGGAAGTTTGTGGATGCATTGTGGAATGCAAAACTCGAACCCTATGAGGATGGCTATTTTGATCCATACTACGATGGATTACTCTATCTGTTTGCACTCATGCACTTAAGTGGCAATTATCAGATAATTAAGCCGCAATTAAATCATAAATAAATAGTACAAAAAGCTTAATGCAAGAAATAATTGACTAGGTCTTGTTTTCGGCATAAACTTTCCCTTTGTTTTTCAAAGGGACTCAAAAATATGTCCATATGAAAAAATTATTATTAATCTTATTTGCTTCGATACTTGTGCCCTTGTCGGTCGGAGCACAGGAAATTATTCCTTTATATCAAGGCGCTATTCCCAATTCGAAAGCAGCTGCTACGACTTTGGTAAAAGAGAGTTTCAGTAATGGAATGTATCGTAATGTAACCACTCCTACGCTTGAAGTTTTTCTCCCCGAAAAGGGAAAAGAAACCGGAGCCGCAGTCGTTATTTGTGCTGGTGGCGGTTACAGTGTGATAGTATATAGCGGCGAAGGTGTTATGACAGCCAAAGAGTTGGCCAAAAACGGAGTAGCGGCTTTCGTACTCAAATACCGTTTGCCGGATGATGCCATTATGAACGACAAATCGATCGGACCATTGCAGGATGCGCAACAAGCCATCAAAGTGGTACGCGAAAATGCTGTAAAATGGAGTGTCAATCCGAATAAGATCGGAATTATTGGCTTTTCTGCCGGTGGGCATTTAGCCTCAACCGAAGCTACTCATTTTAAGAAGGCTTTGATTGAAAATCCGAACAGCACCAGTCTGCGTCCCGATTTTCAGGTCGTCGTTTATCCTGTGATCTCAATGCAGGAGAAATTGACACACAGTGGTTCGCGTACTCAATTATTGGGGAATAATCCGAGCAAAGAAACTGTCGATCTGTTTTCTAATGAACTCCAGGTAGACGAAACCACTCCTCCTACATACATTACACAGGCTGCAGACGACAAAACAGTAGATGTAGATAATAGTATTGTGTATTTTGAAGCATTGCGTCATCACAACGTGCCGGTTGAGATGCATATTTACCCCAAAGGTGGTCATGGGTTTGTTTTCGGACATAAAGGATGGATGGAACCACTCCTTCAATGGATCGAAAGTACAACCAAATCTACTGCAAAATGAAATCGAAACGGATAAACATTTCGCGAATTTTGTTGCTTACCACAGCATTCGCATTATATTTTGTTAGCTATGCGCAGCAGGCCAGACGAGTTCCTGTCGAAGTAGTCTCTCCTCAGGTAAATCCGGACACCACGGTTGTTTTTCGATTTGTTGCACCACAGGCAAAAGAGGTGAAATTGAGTGCCCAGTTTGAAAGATCGGCCGTGCCAATGACCAAAGACTCTTTGGGCATTTGGAGTGTGACATGCGGTCCGGTGAAGCCCGATATGTATCCTTATTGCTTTATAGTGGACGGCGTTTCGGTCGCCGATCCGGTGAATCAGGTGATATTTCCCAACGAAGGATTCAAAAATAGCATTGTGGAAATAACGGGAAATACTCCGTTGATTCACACGGTGCAAAATGTTCCTCATGGCACGCTATCCTATCGCTACTATTCTTCAAAAGAGTTGGGAACAAGACCGGTTGTGGTTTACACACCGCCCGGATACGAAAATGATTCGAAAACGAACTATCCGGTGCTGTATTTGTTGCATGGATCTTCCGACACGGAAGAAACCTGGACAAAGGTAGGCCGCGCCAATATTATCCTCGATAACCTGATTGCTCAAAAGAAAGCAGTGCCGATGATTATTGTTATGCCTTATGGGAGAGCGTATCCGGTTATTAGTAAATCGGCAGGGAGCTTACGCACCTGGGAAAACCTGCAAGAGTTCAAAAAGGACTTTTTGGGTAATTTGATGCCTTTTGTGGAAAGTAACTATCGGATTAAGAAAGAGAAAGACAGCCGCGCTATTGCCGGATTTTCTGGCGGTGGTGGCGAAACGTTGTATCTGGGATTGAATAATCAAAACCTCTTCAGTTATGTGTGTGGTTTTGCCCCGGGTATGATAAAAGAAGAATTTGACCGTAACAATGCGGTTCCTTTTTCCGATCCTCAGTTGACGAACAAAAATATCAAGCTATTGTGGTTTGGGGTGGGAAAAGAGGATATCACGTTCAGGGTTGTGAACGAGTACATGAAAGTTCTCGATCAAAAAGGAATTCGATATGAATATTTTTCTTCTGAAGGCGGCCATACCTGGATGAACTGTAAACTGTTCTTATCCACAATTATGCCAAAGCTATTCAAATAAGGACGAGTTCACTAAACTAATACGTATGAAACAATTTGCAAAACTTATCTTTCTGTTTTTGGCATTGGCTATTTCGGTAGGTGTGAAATGTCAGCCGCCACGCGGTCCGATGGCTTTCCCGTACAGGATCAATGCCGATAAAACGGTCACTTTTCAATATTACTCGCCTACGGCTACTGACGTTAAACTGAGTGCTCAATGCGAGAAAGCACCTGTGAGCTTGACTAAAAATGCTTCCGGCATGTGGAGCGTAACCATCGGTCCTGTGAAACCGGATATCTACCCATACAATTTCATTGTGGATGGTATCTCGGTTATGGATCCGGCAAATGAATACTATTTCCCGAACGAACGTTTCAAAGGAAGCTTGCTGGATGTGCCCGGCGATACGCCCTTGATCCATGCCATGCAAAATGTGCCTCACGGAACCGTAACCTACGAATATTATCCTTCGGCAGAAGGAACGACAGGTTCGTTGGTTGTGTATACTCCGCCGGGTTACGAAAAGAATACAACAAAGAAATATCCTGTTTTTTATCTTATCAGTGGTACAACCGATACCGAAGAGACATTCTTCAAAGTGGGTCGTGCGAATTTGATTTTGGATAATCTTATTGCTCAGGGTAAAGCAAATCCCATGATATTGGTAATGCCCAACGGAAATGTAGCCGCTCAGATAGCCGACCAAAAAGGCGGTTTGAAACCCGGTGATCCGATGGGACGCGAGAGTGCTGAGGCTGTTGTTCGCTCCAAACAGTTTGAAGATGATTTGATGAAGAACATCATCCCGTATGTTGAAAAAAATTACCGTGTAGTTGCCAATAGCCAAAATCGTGCTATCGGAGGCTTTTCTCGTGGCGGAGGTCAAACGCTTCGGGCTGCATTTGGTAACATGGATAAATTCTCGTACGTGTGTGCCTACAGCTCCTACCTGACTCCTCAGGAAATCGAATCGAGTTATAAATATTTGGTTGATAATCCTGAACGGACGAATAAAATGTATAAGTTGCTTTGGGTAAGCGTGGGGAATGAGGACTTTTTGTACAAACAAACGGTGGAGTATATGGACTACCTCAAATTGAAGAAGGTTAATTTCAAAAATCTTATTACCACTGGTGGTCATACATGGATGAACGTAAAGAATTATCTGGCTGTAACAGCTCCATTACTTTTTAAATAAGCACTACGATGAATAAGATACAATTATTAGTTGCCATCCTGTTTCTCGCATTTTCGGCGCAAGCGCAGCGAAATCCTGTTGTCGTTTCACCCGAAGTGCATCCCAATCATAGCGTTACTTTTCGTTTTTCCGCAAAAAATGCCAAACAGGTTTTGTTGGAGGCTCAGTTTCTCAAGGATAAACTCCCGATGCAAAAGGATGCTTCCGGCATTTGGAGTGTTACGGTCGATCCGGTGAAACCCGATATTTATCCCTATTGTTTCTGGGTTGACGATACGCAGGTTACCGATCCGAATAATACGGCCATATTTGCCAACGAGCGCTTTAAGTATAGTTTGGTCGATATTCCGGGCGATACCCCGTTGATTCATTCGCTTCAGAATGTTCCTCATGGTAAAATCAGTTACCGGTACTACAATTCCAAAACATTGGGCACAACCCGCCCGCTGGTGATTTATACACCGCCGGGATTCAATGTAAATGGAAAAACAAAATATCCGGTTCTCTACCTCATTCATGGCGGTTCGGATACCGAAGAGACCTGGACAAAAGTGGGAAAAGCCAACCTGATTGCCGATAATCTGATTGCTCAGGGCAAAGCCAAACCGATGATTATTGTGATGCCGTATGGCAATGTACGTCCCAAACCGATGCCCGATTTTACGCCGGATGTGATGAACGATGTCATTCCTTTTGTGGAAGCTAACTATCCGGTGCTGACCGATAGCCAAAACAGAGCCATTGCCGGTTTTTCGGTTGGCGGAGGACAAACATTGAATATCGGTCTGACGAATACCGATAAGTTTGCTTACGTATGCGCATATGCACCTTACCCGGAAACAGAAGAGTTCAGAAAGAATTTTTCCAATTACGCACCCGATGCGGAAAAGATGAACAAGCAACTGAAGCTTTTTACCCTCAGTGTGGGCACAGAAGATTTTCTGTTCGAAAGTGTCAAAAAGAACATCGCGATGTTCAAAGAAAAGGGATTAAAACCAGTTTCTTATATCGTTGATGGTGGACATACGTGGATGAATTGTAAACAGTATCTGGCGACGACATTGCCGCAGTTGTTTAAATAACACTTATGCATTCGGATCTCGATAATGTGTTATCTGAAATTAAACCATTTCTGTTTTTTTTAATCTAAACAATTCTATAGTATAATATATTTTATTTGGTTTCATGAAAAAGCTTATCTCTTTTTTTGTTGTATCACTGATGTTTAGTTGTTCGGCATTTGCTCAAAATGCCGTATCGCCGGCTCCGTTAGGATTTGATGTTGTTCAGACAAATATCCCTCACGGAAAAATCGATACTATTAGTTACAAATCAAAAACCGTAGGAACTGTTCGAAAGGCTCTGATTTATACTCCTCCGGGATATTCTAAGGATAAAAAATATCCGGTTCTTTATTTGTTGCACGGTATTGGTGGCGACGAAAAAGAATGGTTCCGCGAAGGACAGCCACAGGTGATTCTGGATAATTTATATGCTGCCAAAAAGGTAGAACCGATGATTGTAGTTCTTCCCAACGGACGCGCTATGAAAGACGACAGGGCAATTGGAAATATTTATGATGGAGTGAAAGTTCAGGCTTTTGCTACTTTTGAGCAGGATTTGCTGAAAGACCTCATTCCTTACGTAGAAAAAAACTATCCTGTTGTTAAAGATAGCCAACATCGTGCTATTGCCGGGTTGTCAATGGGTGGCGGTCAGTCATTGAACTTTGGCCTCGGCAACATGGACAAATTTGCCTGGGTAGGCGGCTTCTCATCGGCTCCCAACACCAAAATGCCAAAAGATATTTTGCCGAATCCCGAATTGGCAAAACAAAAGCTCCAGTTGTTATGGATTTCATGCGGAGATAAAGACGGTTTGATAACCAACAGCAAACGTACACATGATTATTTGGTAGCCAACAATGTTCCTCACATCTATTATGTCGATCATGGTTATCACGATTTCAAAGTATGGAAGAATAGCTTGTACATGTTCTCACAACTGCTGTTTAAACCGGTTGATAAATCTACTTTCGATAAGATAAGTAATGTCGGTCGTCCGGCAGAGAGCAATATCCGTTCAGCTCAATATCCTCAGATTTTACCTGATGGACGTGCTATTGTTCGCATCAAAGCGCCCGAAGCACAAAAAGTGCAGCTCGATCTGGGCAAAAAATACGACATGGTGAAGGGTGCCGACGGTGTGTGGGAAGCTACAACCGATTCGTTGAGCGAAGGATTTCATTACTATACCATTAATGTTGATGGAGTTGGAGTTTGCGATCCTTCCAGCGAAACATTCTACGGCATGGGCCGTGAGGCCAGCGGAATTGAGGTGCCTTTCCGTGGAGACAGCTATTACGAAACACGAAACATACCTCACGGTGATATCCGTATCAAACGCTATTATTCGGAAGTTACCAATTCATGGCGTAATTTCTACATGTATACACCTCCGGGATACGATCAGAATACCAGTGAAAAATATCCGGTACTTTACATCATGCACGGCGGTGGCGAAGATCAACGCGGTTGGGCTACTCAGGGGAAAACCGATCTTATTCTCGACAATCTGATAGCCGAAAAGAACGCCGTCCCGATGATTGTGGTAATGCCCGATGGAAATCTTCCGGCAGGTAATTTTGGAGAAGAAGGATTGAAGCTTTTTGAAAAAGAGATGAAACAAAGCGTTATTCCTTTTGTTGAGAAAAACTACAGAGTGAAAACCGATGCTCAATCACGTGCCCTTGCCGGTTTGTCGATGGGCGGCCTTCAAACGCTTTACATGGGTTTGTTTAATACCGACATGTTTGCTTATCTGGGAGTTTTTAGTTCCGGTTGGATTCAAAGTATGTTCAACGACGTGGCAAACAGACAGTATGAATATTTGCAAAACAACGTTGATAAAGTGAATGCAAACCTGAAAAAGCTTTGGCTTTCGCAGGGAGGAAAAGAGGATATTGCATGGCAAAACTGTCAGATTATGCGTGGCAAACTGGATGCAATGAAAATAAAATATGTTTACAGCGAATATCCCGGTGGACATACCTGGCCTGTTTGGAGAAACAATATCTACAATTTTGCTCAAGTGTTGTTCAAATAAACCTTTCCTAATCTATGCTACCATTTAGAAAAACATCTGTTATCCTTGCCTGTTTTCTGGGCACCTTTGCGGCATTCGGACAAAATAAGCCGGTGAGCAAACCATCTCAGACAACTATTTGCAACCCGATGAACCTTAGCTACCGGTTTTGCCTGGATGCTCCATCCAGACGTGAGGCGGCAGATCCAACTATGGTTACCTTCAAAAATGAGTATTATTTGTTTGCTTCCAAATCGGGTGGATATTTTCATTCGAAAGATTTGATTCATTGGGATTTGATAACTACCAAAGATCTTCCTATTGAAGATTATGCTCCGACTGCAGTTGTGATGAGGGATACGCTTTATTTTATGGCCTCCAAGAATGATGCTCCTTTAACTATCTATAAAACGGCCGATCCGAAATCAGGAAAATGGCAAATTGCCAATGCGGCATTCCCTATTGGGATGACCGACCCGGATCTGTTTGTGGATGATGACGGACGGCTCTACTTCTATTATGGTTGTTCCGATAAAAATCCGATCTATGCTGTAGAACTCGATAACAAAACATTGAATCCCATCGGCCAGCCAATTGCTTTGTTCAATAGTAACAAAAAAGAGCATGGATGGGAACGTTTTGGCGATTACAATGAAAAAGACGAGAGCCCATGGGTGGAAGGTTCGTGGATGACCAAACACAACGGAAAGTACTATTTGCAATATGCAGTTCCGGGAACACAGTTCAAGAGCTACTGCGATGGTGTGTATGTTTCCGACAAACCGCTGGGGCCGTTCACAGTTGCTTCGCATAATCCTGTTTCTGCAAAGCCGGAAGGGTTTATCGCCGCTGCCGGACACAGCAGTACGTTTCAGGACGTGTATGGCAACTATTGGCACATCTCCACCATGACGATTTCTCAAAAACATATGTTTGAACGTCGTTTGGGTTTGTTCCCAACGTTTTTTGATAATGATGGAGTGATGTACGTTTATACCGGATTTGGAGATTTTCCGTATAAAGTGCCCAATAAGAAAATTAGCAGTCCCGAAGAGTTGTTTCCGAAATGGATGTTGCTTTCGTACAACAAACCTGTTGCTGCTTCATCCGAGTTGCAGGGACATCCGGCACGGTATGCTGCCGACGAGGAGATCAGAACTTACTGGAGTGCAAAAACAGGTAACAAAGGAGAATGGATTGCCATGGATTTGCAAAAGCTGAGTACTGTCAATGCCGTACAGATCAATTTTGCCGAAAACAATACCAAAACGATGGGTCGTAAACCTGGTATTTATTATCAATACCTGCTCGAATATTCTACCGATGGTACAAACTGGAAGCCACTGGCGGATAAAACGAAGAATACGACGGATGTTCCCCACGATTATATAGAATTGAAAATGCCGGTGAAGGCTCGTTATGTACGACTGACCATCTATCACATGGCTGACGGTACGTTTGCCCTGGCAGGTTTACGCGTGTTTGGGAATGCAGGAGGGAAAGCTCCGACAGCACCTGATAAAGTCGATGCCGTGCGTAGCCAGATCGATCGCTGTGTGGTTAAAATGAGCTGGCCATCCAAACCGGATGTTGTGGGCTACAATGTCAGATACGGAACACAGAAAGATAAATTGTACAGCAACTATCAAATTCTGGGAAAGAACTCTGTTACAATCGGTAATTTGAACAGTAAACAGAAATACTATTTTGTTGTCGATGCATTCAACGAAAATGGCATTACAAAAGGGGATAAAGTGATAGAGCTGGAATAAAATCACCCCTATAATTATCCGAATTTAGAACAAAAATGTGGATAATTAGAAATGACAAACATGATCTTCATCGAACTTTGTATTGTAAAGTACCGATGTCATCCTGTTTCTGTTTGATGTCCCCAATAATCGGGCATTGAGCGGATTTGACTATAGCTGAATTTGCAGGGAATCCTGTGAAGTAATTACCCTTTTGTTCTAACCATGAAAATTGAGATGATAAAGATTGTATCAAGTCTCTTGATATTGTTTTGTCTTTCCGTGAATTTACAGGCCGAAAATGGCCATGCGCTTTGGCTGCGGTGTCAGAGTTCTGCGCCCGTTAGCGTGGTGTGTAGTAAAAAATCGATAGTAACAGAAATTGCAAGGCAAGAGTTACTGAATGGCTGGCAGGGGCAACCCGGAGCTTCGGTAAAACTTATCGTAAAACAAGATAAAGAGGTAAAAGGAGATGGATATAAACTGACTCCGGAGGGAGTTCAGGCAAATACCGATTTGGGTGTTTTGTATGGCGTTTATGATCTTTTGCGCCACCAGCAAACGGGAGAAACAATCAACCCCGGTGTATTTAATCCGTCTTATGAGCGTAGAGTGTTGAACCACTGGGATAACCAGAACGGAACAATTGAAAGAGGATATGCCGGACGGTCTATTTTTTGGAGAAACACCAAAGATTCATTGAATGTTACCGAAGCCGACAAAAAGCTCTGGAGAGAATATGCCCGGGCGAATGCATCAGTCGGCATAAATGGGGCAGTGCTCAACAATGTGAATGCCAATGCAGATGTACTGACAGACGTATATCTGAAGCGCGTTAAGGCAATTGCAGACGAGTTCCGCCCTTATGGTGTGAAGGTCTATTTGTCAGCTAAATTTTCTGCTCCGTCTCAGGTTGGAGGCTTGGCAACCTGCGATCCTTTAGATCCGTCCGTAATAAAATGGTGGCAGGCCAAAGTGAAGGAAATATATGCAATAATTCCTGATTTTGGAGGCTTTTTGGTGAAAGCCAACAGCGAAGGCCAGCCAGGTCCTCAGGACTACAAGCGAACTCATGCCGATGGAGCAAATATGATGGCGGATGCGCTTAAACCCTATGGTGGAATTGTGATGTGGCGGGCATTTGTCTACAGTGCGTCCGATAACGATCGTGCGAAACAGGCATATGAAGAATTTTTGCCCTTGGATGGGCAGTTTCGCGATAACGTAATTATTCAGGTGAAAAACGGTCCGGTTGATTTTCAACCCCGCGAACCGTTCAGTCCGTTGTTCGGCGCAATGAAAAAGACTTCCCTGATGCCTGAGATTCAGATTACACAGGAATATTTGGGACATTCCATTCATTTAGTTTTTCTTTCCACCATGTGGGAGGAATTTCTGAAAAGTGATACCTATCAGGAAGGAGAGGGGAGCACCGTTGCCCGTTGTACGGATGGAAGCCTTTTCCCTCAAAAACATACAGCCATTGCAGGCGTTGCCAATGTGGGGTTGGACGTAAACTGGTGCGGACATCAGTTTGCTCAGTCCAATTGGTATGCTTTCGGCCGATTGGCGTGGGACAACAAACTTACAAGCGGGCAAATTGCCGATGAATGGCTTAAGCTGACATTCAAACGAACCGTTGTCGAAAACAGCGATTGGCAAACTAACTTTTTAACCCCGGTAAAGCAGATGATGCTCGACAGCCGGGAAGCTGCCGTAAACTATATGATGCCGCTTGGGTTGCATCACATTATGTCAGCCAATGAACACTATGGACCTGGTCCGTGGTGGGCTCCAAAAAAAATGAGAAAAGACTGGACGCCACCATATTATCATCAGGCAGATTCCGTCGGCGTGGGATTTGACAGAACTCATGCCGGTAGCGATGCAGTCAGCCAGTATCACGAACCTTTGCATACTTTGTTCGACAAAGAACAGACCTGTCCTGACGAATATTTGTTGTGGTTTCATCATGTGCCCTGGAGTTTTAAGATGAAGAATGGCCGTTCTTTGTGGGATGAATTGTGTTATCGCTATAACAAAGGCCTGCATCAGGTTCGTGATTTTCAAAAGATTTGGGATACGGTGCAACCGTATGTTGATGAGGAACGATTTGTTCAAGTCCAGAGTAAACTGAGGAGTCAAAGCAGGAATGCTCAATTGTGGAAAGATGGTTGCTTGCTTTATTTTCAGCAATTCAGTAAAATGCCGATTCCGTATGAAATCGAACGTCCGGTAAATAATCTGGAATATTTGATACGTAATGATACAACACGTCATCAAAACTACGAACAGTAAAGAGACAAAAATTTACACCGTAGAACGTATGCTGTTTTGTAGAAGTGTTGGTATAATGAAGATTTACATGTTATTAAACGAAAATAAGATCATAAAAAAAATGAAATTCTTTCTATTCTTCGGGTTGTTTTTATTAAGCATAAATGGTTTTGCAAAAGACCCGAATTTCTATGTTTTCCTCTGTTTTGGACAATCAAACATGGAAGGTAATGCCCGCATAGAAGCTCAGGATACACTTGTAGATAGCCGTTTCCAGGTGCTGGAAGCTACTGATTGTGCTAATTTGGGACGTACTAAAGGTAAATGGTATCCGGCAGTTCCTCCTTTGTGCCGTTGTAAGACCGGATTGACCCCGGCGGATTATTTTGGACGGACTTTGGTCGCCAATCTCCCTGAAAAAGTAAAAATTGGAATTATCAATGTGGCGATAGGCGGCTGCAAAATTGAACTATTTGACAAAGATAATTATCAGTCGTATTTGGCAACAGCACCTCAATGGATGCTCAATATGGTAAAAGATTATGACGGAAATCCTTATGGACGTTTGGTTGAGATGGCAAAGCTGGCTCAAAAAGACGGAGTTATTAAAGGAATTTTAATACATCAGGGAGAGTCGAACACAAACGATACTCTTTGGACTAAAAAAGTGAAGCTCGTTTATGATAACCTGATGAAAGATCTGAAACTGAAACCTAAAAAAGTTCCTTTGTTGGCTGGCGAATTAGTGAGTGCAGATCAGGGTGGTGCTTGTGCAAGTATGAATGCCATTATTGGTACATTGCCAAAGGTGATCCCCAATTCATACGTCATATCTTCAACTGGATGTCCGGCAGCTAAAGATCACCTTCATTTTCTGGCCGAAGGTTACCGTACATTGGGCAAAAGATATGCTATCCAAATGCTTTCACTGCTAGGGTATCCTGTTGCTGATATAAAGTAAATGATTATTCCGGAATTATTATAATGGATTGACGCTGAATGTTATGTCTGCGTAACAATTAAAATGATAACAGTATGAAAATCTTTGCGCTAATTTCTATGCTTTTCATAGGAGCGATACACTTGTGTGCTCAAAATGAATTAATGCTTCAGGCCTCCGATTTGCAGGATAAGGTGATTCTGGATAGAGGATTTACAAGTGAAGCCGGAATAGCAGGAACACCGTATGTTAACGAGACAAATGCCGAAGGCTCGTTTTCCCTTTCAAATAAAACTGTAATAAAATCACTTACCCGTTTGAATTGCTATTATGGTAATTTTGAATTTGTAAGTAAAGGTAAAATTCATTTGGTAAATCCGGCTGGCATTGATAGCGTAAAGCTTGACGGTTCTGTTTATGTTTATAGAAATTTTAGCGCAGATGGTTCAAATCAACCCAAAGCCGTAAAGGTAATCGGGCGAAAGGGATCGAATGGCATTTACGAGTTCAGGCAAGCGGAATTCAAACCAGAAGTGAAGGCCGGAGGCTACATCGAGCCTAAACCTGCACGATTTGACTGGGTTGATCCGCTCTATTTGTTAGAGGCCAAGGGTAAAATTGTTGTGCTGAAAAATGTGAAAAGTCTAACAGATCTGTTTCCTCAGAACGAAGAGGCGATTAAGAAATATATAAAAGAGAATCGTATCAATTTCAGTAAACCAGACAAATTAAAACGTCTTTTGGACTATATCAGTCAACTTTGATAAAACAACCAATTCAAACATAATTCACATTCCAATGCGCAATTTATTTTGCTCTCTTGCAGGGCTATTGCTTTTGTCTTCATTCTCTTGCTTGCAAGCACAATCCGGTTCGGATAAGTCAAATTTTCAACAAGTAAACACGTATGTTAATCCGGTGTTGCCCGGCGATCATCCGGATCCAACACTCTTAAAAGTGGGGGACGATTTTTATCATTGCGGATCAACATTTCACTTTACCCCTTACATGCCCATTTATCATTCCAAAGATTTGGTACACTGGGAAGTAATCGGAAGAGTATTGCCGCCGTCCAAAGCTGGTTGGGTAACAGATCGTCCTTCTGCCGGTATTTGGCAGGGAGCAATTACATATTTCTATGGCTCTTACTGGATTTATTTTTCAGCTGGTGGTCAATGGTTTTGTAAAGCCGATTCTCCCACAGGGCCATGGTCGGATCCTGTACAGGTAAAAACCAATCCGGAAACCGGACCGTTAGGATACGACAACTCTATCTTTGTCGATGATGACGGAACTCCATATATGGTAATTAAGAATGGACAGAAAACAAACCGTATACAAGCGCTTGGACGCGATGGCCAGTTAGCAGGAAAGGTTATTGACCTTGACTGGGTGAACCGAAAGCTTCAATATAGCTGGGCTGAAGGTCCTGTAATGTGCAAACGCAATGGTTATTATTTTTACTTCCCCGCGGGTGATGTTTCCGGCGGGCAATATGTACTGAGATCAAAAGAACTGACCGCCGATTCCACGAAATGGGAACGTTTGGGTGAATTTTTCAAACCTATTACCGATCCTAATGTCGGCTTCCGCCGCCCTAACCATATGTCGGCACCCTATCAACTGGCAGACGGTACCTGGTGGTGTATTGCTCAAAGTTACGAGAAATATGATAACGATGACTGGTCGGGAACCGGTCGTCAAACCTCTCTCTATCCGGTTATCTGGGAAGGAGATCGTCCCTGGGGATTGGCTCCGACGACTCAACCTATTGCAAAACCTAAATTACCACAATCCGGAATTCTTTGGAGAAGCGCGCAAAGTGATAATTTTGAGGCTGGCGTGTTAAGCAATAACTGGCACTTCCTTACAAAGAAAGCGGCTGCAAACTATTCACTTTCGGCAAGAAAAGGGTGGGTGAGATTAACACCGGATTCTACCCGTACTCATTTGGTGCAAAAAGAGACAGATCATTACTATACAGTGGTAACCAAGGTAGATTTGAATGCAATTAATGTTGCGTCAAAGGCAGGTATCTACCTTACTAGTGGTAATCAAAAAGAGATTGTCAGACTCTATACCGGATTTGATAACGGGAAGAAAATTATACTGAACTTCAATGCTGAAACGCGTAGCATTGACAATCGATTCGGTAACGTTGTGTGGTTGAAACTGGCGCGTTTCGAACACAATCTGACCGCATATTGCAGTGGTGACGGGCGTAACTGGATTTCACTTGGTGCTCCTGTCAGCGCAGTTGAGCTGGATAAGGTTCAGCCAAATTATAACTCTTGGGTGGGAACGAGTGTTGGTTTGTTTGCAGAAGGAAAACCGGCCGATTTTGACTTCTTCATTTGTAAAGATGGTTATTCTTCTATGCCGGCTATCGGATATAGCAACTATTACGGTGTAGAAAAACAGGTAAAGGGAAATTATAAATGTGTGACTAATACCTCGGTTGACGGAGGATGGTTTATGATATCCGGTGTTGAGCTGGGAAAAGGATCCGTAAAAACCGTTAAACTGGAGGCAACTTCACAAGCAAAAGGCATGATTGAGATTTGGCTTGATGACCTGACAACCGGAACGTTGATAGCAAAAATACCGGTTAATGTTACAGGTGCTGCAGACTGGAAAACTTTTTCTGTACCGGTGAAACCTGTTTCGGGACACCATGATGTGTTTGTGAAATTCCCGAAAGGAAGCAAAGGTGACCTGTTTGTAAAGTCAATACAGTTTACCAAATAGCAAGTATTATTTCAGACAAAAAATTATTATCGTATGAAATACGTTTCTTTGATTGCAGCTGCATTTTTGTTTAGTGCTCAATTCATATCAGCACAACAACCGAGCCCGATAAAAACAGACAAAGGTTTGGTTCAGGGTATTTATGAAAACGGCCTTACGGTTTACAAAGGAATTCCCTTTGCAGCGCCTCCTGTCGGAGATCTTCGCTGGAAAGCACCTCTGCCTGCAAAAAGCTGGGAAGGTGTAAAGCAGGCAGATAAATTTGCACCTGCTCCTTTTCAGGGAGGCAACACTCCATCTGGGAAGAGCGAAGATTGTTTGTATCTGAATGTCTGGACTCCTGCAAAATCGGCAGGTGACAAAATTCCGGTACTTGTCTGGATTTATGGAGGAGGATTTAGCTTCGGCTCTACTTCAGAACCGGGTTATTCCGGAGAAAAGCTGGCACAAAAAGGAGTTGTTTTGGTTAGCATAGCCTACCGTGTTGGTCAGCTGGGTTTTATAGCTCATCCCGAATTGAGTGCCGAAAGCCCTGACCACGTTTCGGGTAACTATGGTTTACTCGACCAGATAGCTGCATTGCAATGGGTTAAGAAAAACATAGCAGCTTTTGGTGGTGACCCGAACAAGGTTACTATTTTTGGAGAGTCTGCCGGTGCTATTTCTGTTAGTATGCTTTGTGCATCGCCCAAGGCAAAAGGTCTTTTTCAGGGAGCCATTTCTCAAAGCGGAGGCTCTTTCGGACCTACCCGTTTGGTCTCTTTCCCTGGCGAAAACATGCAAACGCTTAAGCAGGCAGAAGCCGAAGGCGAAAATTATATGAAGAAAGCCGGCGTGACATCTCTTGCCGAGCTGCGGAAAATCTCAGCAGACAAACTCCCTATGGGATTTGGAATGCCCGGTGGCTGGCCGATTGTAGATGGTGTTGTTATTCCCGATGACCAGTATAAATTGTACGAAGCCGGCAAATACAACGATGTTCCGGTGCTTATTGGTTACAACTCTGATGAAGGAGCCAGTTTTTCGCACGAAAAAAAGCCTGAAGACTATTTTGCAGGAGTAAAAGGCCGTTATGGCAAATTTGCGGATGACCTTATAAAAGCCTATCCGGCAGCAGAAAATTCGGTGCCTAAAACAGCCCGCGACTTAGCACGTGATGCTGCCTTTGGCTGGCATACCTGGAGCTGGGCTCGTCTTCAGACACAAACTGGTAAGTCAAAAGCCTTTTTGTACTATTTCGATCAACATCCCGATTATCCGAAAGAGTCGCCACAATATGGCTTCGGATCGCCTCACGGACAGGATGTAGCATATGTATTTATGCACCTCGACCCTTCTAATCCCCAAACTACAAAATCGGACCTCGCGATATCGGAAGCCATGGGTACTTACTGGACAAACTTTGCAAAATACGGGACACCAAACGGCAATGGAAGTGTTGAATGGCCGGCATTTAACGAAGGGAAACCTTCTGTCATGTACTTGCAACAAACACCTCATGTTGGACCAGTACCCAGTCTGGAATCGCTCAAAGTGTTGGACAACTATTTCAAATGGAGAAGAAGCCCGGAAGGTGCAGCCTGGGCAAAATAATTCAGAAAGATGAAAAAACTAATTTATATCGCGGCATTTATTTTTTGTGCCTTTCAAAGTACAAATGCTCAAAGCAATAATTCGGTTAAGCCAGACTCTTTGTACAAAGATTTCAAGACCGAATTTATGTGGGAGGCAAAGGTGAAGATTAGCGGCATGATTAATGTCGGCGAAAGCAAAAGAGGAGTGCGGAGAGTGATTCCAATAACAGGTGGCACTTTCAGCGGGCCGAAAATTAAAGGCGTAGTGTTGCCCGGAGGTGAAGACTGGCAGTTGGTTCGTCCCGATGGCGACACGGAACTGAATGCCCGTTACCTCATGAAAACGGACGATGGATACACTTTTCAGGTTCTTAACCAGGCTTTGATTCATGTCGATGCTGCAACTAAATCGTTTTACTGTAAATCGGTCTTGGATTTCGAAGTACCTGAGAAAAGTCCGTATAGTTATCTGAACCATGCCATATTTCTGGGTACATTGAGAATGCCGGCATTGAAGCCCGGCGAAGAACCGTATGTTATTATCGGGGTGTATAAGGTTTTGTAAAAATTGTTGAGGTAGGCAATATCCGTTTAGGTATAAAACCGATACTACGAATAGGAGTCATCTTGACTTTTTATAATGTCGCTCCTACGGAGCTTTTGGTTCGTGAAAATGATAATTACTACCGCCCGATAGCTATCGGGAAATACTCCTAAAGGAGCATTTATTAAGCTTCGGAGAAGCGATATTATGGTAGAAATAGTTAATCAGTATTTTTTTAGAGCTCCATAGGAGCGAAATTACATTGTTTTATCAAAGTCGTGATGACTTTGATTATATTGAAATAACCATCTAATATCTATAAAATGAAACTTTTTTTTGTGTCGTGTGAGAAAATGAAAGACCATTTTTGCAGACAAAAACTGTTGATTCTCTTGTTAGTCCTTATCGGTATCAATCCCCAAAGTCTTTTGGTAAAAGCTGAAAAGCCCAAGTTACCGATTTATCTCAATACTTCTTATTCATTTAAAGAACGGGCTACCGATCTTGTTTCCCGAATGACTTTGGAAGAAAAGCAGAGTCAGTTGGGAAATACCATGCCTCCGATTCCTCGTTTAGGAGTCAAAAAATATGATGTTTGGGGAGAAGCTCTTCACGGTGTTGCCGGCCGGAACGACAATAGCGGAATGACCTCCACTTCCTTTCCTAACAGTGTCGCTGTGGGATGCACCTGGGATCCTGAGCTGATTAAGCGCGAAACAAACGTGATTGGTAATGAGGCAAGAGGATTTAACCACAACTACATTTTTACCCTCACATACTGGTCGCCAGTGGTGGAACCTACCCGCGATCCACGCTGGGGACGCACCGGAGAAACCTTTGGCGAAGATCCATTTTTGATTTCGCAAATAAGCAGCGGATTTATCCGTGGCTTGATGGGAGACGATCCGAAGTATTTGAAAGCTGTTCCTTGCGGCAAACACTTCTTTGCCAACAATACGGAGTTTAACAGGCATACGGGAAGCGCCAATATGGATGATCGCGATATGCGGGAATTCTATTTGTATCCTTACAAATCATTAATTGAGAAGGATAAACTTCCTGCAATTATGACAGCGTATAGTGCCGTGAATGGCGTTCCTATGTCGTCCAGTAAATTTCTTGTCGATTCGATTGCTCGCAAAACCTACGGATTGGACGGATATGTAACCGGTGACTGTGATGCGGTGGCCGATATTCTGAACGGTCATCATTATGCAAAATCGAAAGCTGAGGCAGCTGCCATGGCTTTAAAAACAGGTGTCGATTCCGATTGTGGCGGTATATACCAGTCCAGTGCTCTGGAGGCGTTAAAGCAAGGATTGATTACCGAAGCCGACATGGATAAGGCGCTGATTAATTTGTTTGCCATCAGAATGAAATTGGGCGAATTCGATCCTCAGAATATTGTTCCGTATGCAGGTATTAAACCCAATATAATCAACGATCCTTCCCATAACGACCTCGCATTGGAAATCGCCACTAAAACGCCTGTGTTACTCAAGAATAATATCTTAGCAAAGACCGGGAAAAAGGCACTGCCACTCAATGCAATGAATATCAAACGCATTGCGGTGCTTGGTCCGCAGGCCGATAAGGTGGAGCTAGGCGATTATTCAGGTGAAATTGAAGCTAAATACAGAATCACTCCGCTTGAGGGCATAAAAAGATACCTTGCAGACAACAACTATACCACTGAAGTGGTTTCTAAAGCAGGTGGAAATACTGAAAAACGGACTGACTTTTTCATGATTTCCGGATTCTCTACCGTCACTAAAAATAATACCGTAAAACAGTTTGATGCAACCAAGTTCGATGCTTCGGCTCCCGGTTTGATAGCAACCGAACGATTTGGCAGCAAGTCGGTGAAAGGTATCAAAGATGGAGACTGGACAGCTTATAATAACGTAGATATAACCGATGTAGATTCAATTCGGCTGAGCATGAATGTATCTCCCGAAGGAGGAACAATCGAGATTCGTGTCGGTTCGGCTACCGGTAATATTTTGGCCTCTAAAAAAATAGAGGGAACTCCTCAGGCAAACGGCGGATTCATGGGTTTTGGTGGAAGAGCCAAAAACTTTCCTGTGAAAATCAACACGTTGGGGATCACCGGCTCACAAACTCTTGTTTTGGTTTATCACGAAGCCGAAGTGCCTGCTACCGATAAAGAAACGCTCGATATGGCAGCTTCTGCCGATGTGGCTTTGGTGTTTGTCGGTACCGATCAGACAACCGGACGTGAAGAATCCGATCGGTTCTCTATTAATTTGCCGGGCAATCAGAATGAATTGATAAAGGCGATTTCATCTGTCAACCCGAATACAATCGTGGTTATTCAGGGTATGGGCATGGTAGAAGCCGAACAATTCAAAAACAATCCTAACATTTCCGGTATGATTTTTACCGGGTACAATGGTCAGAATCAGGGTGCTGCTATGGCTAAAGTCTTGTTCGGAGAAGTAAATCCGGGCGGCAAAACAAGCGTTACCTGGTACAAATCATTGAACGATTTGCCCGATTTCAACGATTATACATTGCGCGGCGCTACCGGTAAAAATGGCCGTACGTACATGTATTTCGATAAGGATGTTACCTACGAATTCGGATACGGACTCTCCTATACCACTTTTGCTTACAGCAATTTCGGGATCAGCAAAAACGCCATTACTCCAAACGATAAAATTACCATTACTGCCGATGTTAAAAACACAGGCGATGTGGATGGAGACGAAGTTGTTCAGGTGTATGTGAAAACTCCGGAAAGTGCAGCTTCGCTCCAAAGACCGATCAAACGCCTGAAAGGTTTTAAGAGAGTGACCATTCCGAGAGGTCAAACACAAACCGTTTCGATAGATATTGATTGTGCTGACCTCTGGTTCTGGGATGCTGCTAACAAACGGATCATGTTCGATCAGGGTAAATATGTCTTTGAAATCGGCGCTTCTTCCAGAGATATTAAAGGCGAAGTTTCGGCTAACATGACTGGCACATACAAGTCAGTTTTATCTACTGTCGTAGCCGAAGGCGACAAAACTGTTTTGCGTCCGGGCAATACTTTGCAAACCAGCGTGACGGCATCCATGTCGGATGATAGCTTCTGTAATCTCAGCAAAGCTCAGGTAACCTACAAAAGCAATAACCCTGCGGTTGCCAGCGTTGACAACACCGGCAAAGTAACGGCTAAGAGTGCCGGAGTCGCATCGATCATCGCTTCTGTAACAGTGGACGGAACCACCGTTTCCAATAGCTATCCCGTAAAAGTAATGCCTGATCTTACCCCCAAATCGATAAAAATCAACGGAAAAGAAATTCAGGGCTTTAATAAAGATGAGAAGGCATATAGTTATTTGCTGAAGAAAAACGCTAAATTGCCGGTTATCAAAGCAACGGCGTTTGACAATAGCATTTCGGTGGATATCGAACAGGCTAAAGAGATTCCGGGGACTGCAATTGTGAAGTTTATCGACAATAATACGTTTGAAACCAACACATATTATTTTAACTTTGATGCTGCTTCGGAAAGCGATGATTTCAATGCGGCTTCTGCAGGAAAACAGTGGCAGTGGCTCCGGGAAAACAGTGCGAATTACAGCTTTACCAAGGTTCCGGGTTCGCTCACTATTACTACCGAAAAAGGCGATATATCCGAAGGCAGCAATGATGCAAAGAATGTTCTCCTGCAAAGTGCAAACAACGATTGGGTGGCCGAAACAAAGCTGGTAGGTTCGAGAGTTCCGTCTCAGCCCGAAAACGCTGGTCTTGTTGCTTATCAGGATGACAATAACTTTGTAAAATTAATGCTTCGTGCAGTAACCAAGACCTCGCGTCAGGGACGTGGCCCCGGAGTACAAGCCGGAACTGTTGATCTGGTGGTAGAAGAGAATGGAATTGCAAAGTCTGCAGCTTCGTTCAACCTCCGGCAAGAGGTTACGGGCAGCAACTCTTTGATTTTGAAATTGGAAAAGAATGGTGGTGCTTATACCGCTTATTATTCGTTGGATGGAACAAAATTCGAGAAACTCGGCACAGCAAAAAGTTTCCTCAAAAACATAAAAGTGGGTTTGATAGCATGTGACGGGGTTATCATTCAAAGTATGAAAAATACATTCTGGTTTGATCCCGATACGACCAAACCAGCAACTCCGTTTGATGTTTCGTTCGACTATTTCCACATCACCAATAGCGGACGAAAATAACACGATAAAGGAATAAGCTGAAGACTTGTGTCTTTGGTTGGCAAACGACTTTTGCATAGATGCTTAAGTAGTCAGTGTATTTACATGAAACGATCTTGTTCTGTCAGGATCGTTTCATGTGCATTTAAATAAGAAAATTATATTCACATGAAGAACACAAAGATAATTACCGTTTTATTGGCTTTTGCCGGTATGTTTTACACAGGAGCGTTTGCACAGAATGCAAAAGTAGTATCTCCCAATCAAAAGGTTAGCGTCGAACTCTGTAGTCGTCAGAATACGGATGCCGGAAGTTGGTATCTGAAGGTCTCGTACCAGAACGGAGTGACACCGACTGAAGTCATTCCGCAAATCAATCTCGGTCTTTTGCGCAGCGATCAGGATTTTTCTAAAGCATTGAAACTGATCCGGACGGGTAAACCTGTTTCGATTCATGATGATTATACGGTTTTGCATGGTAAACGTGCGCATTGTACCAATCAGGCAAACGAATTGACGGTTGCTTTTGAAACGCCTTCCAAAGCAAAGTTGAACCTTATAATGAGAGCTTACAACGACGGCGTGGCTTTCCGTTACGAATTTCCCGAAAAATCGGGTTCGTTTGTGGTAAAAGACGAATTTACAGCTTATTCCATACCGGATAGCACGAAACGATGGTTGGAAAAATTCAATACGGCCAATGAAGGGCTTTATTCGTCGATGGTAGATGCAAAAGTGCAGCAGGACTGGGGCTATCCGGCTCTGTTCAATACTCCTGATAAATCGTGCTGGTACCTGATTCACGAAGCCGATCTCGACCGTAATTACTGCGGATCTAAGCTTTCAAATGCAGGAACAGCTACCGAATATAAAATTACTTTTCCCGACCAATGGAATGGCCGTGGGAAAGGCGAGTCGCAACCGACCGTTACCTTGCCCTGGAAATCACCCTGGCGCGTGATTGTGGTGGGAAGCCTTTCCGATATTGTAGAATCAACGTTGGTGGACGATGTTTGTCCTCCTTCTGTTGTGGCTAAAACCGATTGGATCAAACCCGGCATTGCTTCGTGGAACTACTGGTCGGACAACCACGGTACGAAGGACTACAAAACAGTGTGCGAATTTGCTGATTTGGCCGCAGCAATGGGTTGGCCTTATACATTACTCGATTGGGAATGGGATGCTATGGGCAATGGCGGAAAGCTGGAAGATGCGCTTAAATACATCAAATCCAAAGGGCTTAAACCGCTGATGTGGTACAACTCCGGCGGAGATCATACCTGGGTGTCGGCTACGCCGAAAGACCGCATGCTGACTCACGAAAATCGCGTTGAAGAGTTTACCAAACTAAAAAATCTGGGCGTGGCAGGGGTGAAGATCGACTTTTTTGAAAGCGAAAAGCAGGATATGATTAAGTATTATCTGGATATTCTGGACGATGCAGCCAAGTTTGGAATGATGGTTTATTTTCACGGTTGTTTAGTGCCGCGCGGCTGGGCTCGCACCTATCCACACCTGATGACATACGAAGGTGTTCGCGGTGCCGAATGGTACAACAACGGACCCGAATTTACCACGACAGCCCCCGAGCATAATACCGTGTTGCCATTTACCCGTAATGTGGTTGGCGCAATGGATTATACGCCGGTAACGTTTACCAATTCCCAGTTCCCTCACACCACTTCCTATGGTCACGAACTGGCATTAAGCGTTGTATTTGAATCAGGGATAGAGCATTTTGCCGACAGACCCGAAGGGTATTATTCGTTGCCGGATGCTGCCCGCACATTTCTGAAAGAGGTGCCGAATACGTGGGACAATACCAAATTACTTGATGGTTATCCAGGTAAATACATCATTATTGCCCGTCAGAAAGGCAACGACTGGTACATCGGAGGTATCAGTGCTGAGAATATGCGCGAAAAGAGAACAAAACTGGAATTCGGTTTTCTCCCTGAAGGAGTGAAATATAAGCTGACGCTGATTGCCGATGGCAAACACGACAAAGAATTTTCTACGCAATATCTGGTGGTAGATAAATCATCATCGGTAGATATCAAGATGCTCCGGAGAGGAGGATTTGTTGCCAGTCTGCGACCTTTGTTGTGATGCAAATAGTGACATAATTAGTCCGACTTTCGCAACCTTTTAATGACTTGTAGATAGAGGATTTTGAACTGTTGGTTGGGATATAAGATCTGTTATAGTTGCTTATATGTGGGTCTCAAGCCAATTCCTTTTACTTTTTGTCTTGAAACAAAAAGTAAACAAAAAATTCAAGGCTATGCCCGCTTCGCTCAAAAAACCGGCGTTCATCAACGGAAATCGCCCAAACTTGTTTCCTCCTTTTGTCGGAAACTTCAAACAAGGACGATTTTTGCGTCGCTTCACTTGTTTTTTAGCTTACGCTGACCGTTGGTTGTCTCACCGGACAAGGCCGCTCCAATCTGCATGAGCAAGATAGATAAAAATAGGAAAGGCCTATTTTTATAATATTTGAGAAAAACAGACCCGAAGGGATAAACAAAGAATACCCAACAGACGGAAAGCTGTTTGAGTGAGTAGGCCAGTTGCAAACGTTTGATGATGCGAAAAAGTTTCATGGCCGAGCGAACGAGTTCTTTCCGTCAATGTTTTTGCTTCCTTTTTGCGCCAAAAAGGAAGGCCTGCCGCAGGCAAAGGACAAATAAAATTTGATAATTAATTACATATTCATGGAAACAGCAATGTTTAAAACTTTTGGGAAAGGCATTTGTGTATCTGCTTTTCTGTTGTTGTCTGCAACATCCTGGGGTCAACAGTTGCCCTATCAAAACCCGAATCTGAGTTCCGAGGCGCGCGCTCAAGATCTCATTTCGCGATTGACGCTTACCGAAAAAGCGACACTGATGTGCGATCAGTCGGATGCGATTCCCCGTTTGGGAATTAAGAAGTTCAACTGGTGGAGCGAAGCGCTTCATGGGTATGCCAACAACGATAGTGTCACCGTTTTTCCTGAACCGGTGGGTATGGCCGCTTCGTTCGACGACAAGCTGTTGTACCGTATTTACAATGCTATTTCCGATGAAGGTCGTGCCAAATATAATTTGTGGTTGCAACGGGGCAATGAGAACAAGCGCTTCCTCAGCCTTTCGGTGTGGACCCCGAATGTCAACATTTTCCGGGATCCGCGCTGGGGACGCGGACAGGAAACCTACGGCGAAGATCCGTATCTCACTTCACGAATGGGCGTGCAGGTGGTGAAGGGTTTGCAAGGGCCTGCCGATGCAAAATACCGTAAGTTACTGGCTTGTGCCAAACACTATGCCGTACACTCCGGACCGGAATGGAGTCGTCACGAACTCAACTTGAACAATGTAAACCCACGCGAACTGTACGAAACTTACCTGCCGGCTTTCAAAGCTTTGGTGCAGGATGCCGATGTGCGTCAGGTGATGTGTGCTTACCAGCGTCTGGACGATGAACCTTGTTGCGGAAACACCCGCCTTTTGCAACGTATCCTTCGCGATGAGTGGGGCTATAAGTACATGGTAGTTTCCGATTGTGGTGCCGTAACCGACTTTTTTACCAGCCACAGAGTATCGTCGGATGCTGTTCATGCCGCATCAAAGGCCGTTTTGGCAGGAACCGACGTAGAGTGTGTATGGGAAAACTATCCATTCAAAGACCTGCCTGCAGCTGTCGACAAAGGTTTGATTAAAGAATCCGATATTAACAAAAGCTTGCTTCGTGTACTGACAGGCCGTTTCGATCTGGGCGATTTCGATGATAACTCTATTGTTCCCTGGGCTCAGATACCGGCATCGGTGTTGAACAATCAGGAACACCGCCAACTGGCACTGGACATGGCTCGCGAAGCAATGACACTGCTTCAGAATAAAAAGAATCTGTTACCGTTGTCGAAAACGGGAAAGCAGATTGCCGTTATCGGTCCGAATGCCAACGATAAACCGATGCTTTGGGGTAACTACAACGGAACGCCGGTGCATACCATTTCTATCCTTGACGGAATAAAAACAAAGATTTCGGACAAAAAAATAATGTATGACAAAGGCTGTGACCTTGTAGAAGATAAAGTGACACAAAGCTATTTCGATCAGCTCTCGTCCGGTAATAAAAAAGGATTTAAGGTGACCTACTGGAATAATATCGACCGTAGCGGCGATCCTGTTGCTACCGTACAAATCTCCAACCCAATTAAAATGACGACTGCCGGTCAGCACGAGTTTGCTTCGGGCGTAAAACTGGAAGGTTTTTCCGGGCTTTTTGAAGCCGAATTTACCCCAAAAGTATCGGAAGAACTGGTATTTAAAGGAGGAGCAACCGGTGATTTCGAACTGATTGTAAACGGTCAGTCTCTTCAGAAATATAGCAACTGGCGGACATTGCCTTCGCGTATTCCTTTCAAGGTAGAAGCCGGCAAAACATACAAAATCGAAATCAGATATGCACAGAAAAACAACTGGCAGGCAAACATAGAACTTGATTTCGGCAAAGAACTCAATGTGGATTATACCAAGCTGATTGATAAGTTGAAAGGTGTTGAAACGGTGGTCTTTGTCGGTGGTTTGTCCGGAAGCCTTGAAGGAGAAGAAATGCCGGTGTCGTATCCGGGTTTCAAAGGAGGCGACCGTACCAATATTGATCTTCCGGCTGTTCAGCGTAACTGTCTGAAAGCATTGAAAGAAGCCGGTAAAAAAGTGATTTTTGTCAATTGTTCGGGTTCCGCCATTGCGCTGACTCCCGAAACCGAATCGTGTGATGCCATTCTTCAGGCATGGTATCCCGGCGAATTGGGAGGCCAGGCTGTTGCTGACGTGCTTTTCGGGGATTACAATCCTTCGGGCAAGCTGCCAATCACCTTTTACAAAAGTTCCGCTCAGTTGAAAGACTTTGAGGATTATTCGATGAAAGGACGCACTTACCGTTACATGACTGATGCTCTCTTTCCTTTTGGCTATGGCTTGAGCTATACCAAATTTACTATCGGTAATGCTACTCTCGACAAAAATACGCTGAGTGCGAATGAAGATGTAAAAGTGACGATTCCGGTTTCTAATACAGGTAAACGTCAGGGAACGGAAATTTTACAGGTGTATGTCCGTAAGGTGAACGATGTGGACGGTCCGCTCAAAACATTGAAAGGATTTCAGCGCGTTAGTCTCAATGCAGGGCAAAAAACAAATGTCACTATCGATTTGCCTTCTTCTTCGTTTGAATTCTACGACTGGAGCCAGCGTAAGATGATGGTTACTCCGGGCGAATATGAAATTTTCTATGGCAATAGCTCGGATGCGAAAGACCTGAAAAAAGCCACGGTTGTTATTCGATAAATAAAATACAATTCAAAATAACTATGTCACGCTTAAAATTAATTTTAGTGTCGTTGTTGCTCTGTTTTGCGGGGATAATTACGACAACATTCGCACAAGAGTCCTTGCAGTTGCGATCTGGTATTGATTATCCTGCCGAAATTGAAAACCCTGAATGTCAGGGAATCAACAAGGAACCCTACCACGCTACCCTGATGCCTTATGCCAATTTGCAGGAAGCGCTGGCGGCTAATCGTCTTGCTTCATCGCAATGCCGCAGTTTGAACGGAAACTGGAAATTCAATTGGGTGCCAACTCCCGACAAACGTCCGAAAGACTTTTACAAAATCGATTTCGATGTTTCGGGCTGGAAAGAGATTCCCGTTCCGTCCAACTGGGAAGTGCATGGATACGGAACACCGTTTTACCGCAACCTCGGCTATACCATCAAAAAAGACTTTCCACGTGTAATGAGCGAACCCGAAAAATGGTACACCTCCTACAAAGAACGCAATCCGGTAGGAAGCTATCGCCGCGATTTCGAGGTTCCTGCCGAATGGGATGACCGCCGTATTTTTATCACCTTCAACGGTGTGGATTGTGCCTTCTTTATCTGGGTCAATGGCGAAAAGGTGGGCTACAGCGTCAATAGCCGTAATGCTGCCGATTTTGATCTGACCAAATATGTAAAACCGGGCAAAAATACGCTGGCAGTAGAGGTGTATCAGTACAGTTCGGGCACCTGGCTCGAAGATCAGGATATGTTCCGTTTGCACGGAATTTTCCGCGATGTAACTCTTTGGAGTGCCCCACAGGTACACATCCGCGACTTCTTTGTAAAACAGGATCTCGATAAGGATTATAAAAATGCTACTGTCGAGGTTTTGGCAAAGCTGAAGAATTATGGTGATAAAACTGGAAAACCACAGACATTTACTGCAACACTCTATGATAAGGCAGGAAATGTTATTGCCAAAGGAAGTGCCGTCGGCAAAGCTCTTGCGTCCAAACAGGAAGAACAACTGACGGTGAAATTCCCTGTAGACAATCCTGCAAAATGGACCGCCGAAACTCCTAATTTGTACACGATGGTGTTGAATAGTTCGGAGGGGGAAATTCTTTCGTCCAGAGTGGGTTTCCGCAAGCTCGAAATCAAAGGGCGAGTATTTACGGTGAATGGTGTGCCTATCAAACTGAAAGGCGTAAACCGTCACGAACACTGGTCTGATGTGGGACATGCCGTTACCGAGGAACAGATGATCCGCGACCTCGAAGTAATCAAACAGGGCAATTGCAATCACGTACGAACCAGCCATTATTCCGATAATCCCCGTTGGTACGAGTTGTGCGACGAGTGGGGTATCTGGTTGGTGGCTGAGGCAAATTGCGAATGTCACGGGTACGACGGTCGTTTCGATGAAGAACCGACAATGAAAGATGCCATTATTGACCGCAACGTTGCCAATGTTGAGAACTTTAAAAATCATCCGTCGGTAATCATCTGGTCGCTTGGAAATGAATGCGGCCGGGTCGGTTCCAATTTTGTTGCAGCCTTGAATACTGTAAAAAGTCTTGATCCTTCGCGTTTTGTGCATTACGAACGTTTTGGAACAGGGAAAAATAATCCTGCCGATTTCGATGGCAGAATGTACGGTACCGCTGCCGATTATGTCGATATGGTGAAAAACTGGGGTTTGACGAAACCTTTGTATATCTGCGAATTTGTTCACGCTATGTTCAACTCAATGGGTTCTCTTGACGAATACTCTAAGGCGTTTGATGAGAATCCCGAAATTCTGGGTGGAGCGATCTGGGAGTTTCAGGATCAGGCATTGTGGAACAAACGGGATCCCAAGCATCCGATATTAGCTTACGGCGGTGGTTTTGGTGAAGCTCCTAACGACCACTATTTCATTCACAAAGGAGTAGTGTCATACGATCGTTCGACCGAAGGGCCCAAAGTGAAACCGCATTATCCGGAAATGAAAAAAGCCTTCCAGTGGATCGATACGGAACTGAGCGATGCCTCCACGGGGGAGATTCGTATTAAAAACAAATACCAGTTCATCTCGTTGAATGGATTTGATGCGACCTGGAGTTTGACCGAAAACGGACAGGAAATAGACAACGGTCAGATAAAAATGAGACCAACATGGAGCAAAGGGGTATTTCAGGCAATGATTCCATACAAAATAGAACATCCGAAAGCCGGAGCGGAATATTTCCTTCGCATTTCTTACAAACAAAAAGAAAAAACACTTTGGGCAGACAAAGGCTTTGAAGTAGCTTCGGCTCAATTTAAGCTTCCGGTCAATACGCTTCCGGCAGTAGATGCAAAAGCCACTCAGCCTGTAAAACTAGTTCAAAACAAAGATCTCGCAACGATTTCGGGTAATGGTTTTTCTGTCGTGTTTGATAAGAAAACCGGCTTCATGAGCCAGCTTACTAAAAATGGGGTAGACCTGTTGGTTACCGATGGAGCACCCAAATTGCACTTCTGGCGCGCGGCTCACCGCACTGACGATGACTGGGCATTCCGCCAATGGGAAAAATTCGGTGTGAATGCACTTCAGTACTCTTTGGTCGATTTCAAAGCGGAGGTAGTGGATAACGCATCTGTCAAGGTCACTGCTACGGTTAAGGCTGAAGGTAAAGAAGGATTCGGGGCTTATCATACGGCTACTTACCTCATCACAGGCGACGGTAAGGTGAAAGTTGATAATAAAATTGAGTTTACGGGCTTGCGCATCAATTTGGCAGAAATCGGCGTACGTATGTTGTTGGACAAAAAACTTGATCGCATGACTTATTTCGGTCGTGGTCCGCAGGAGAACTATGCCGACCGTAAAAGTGCTGCCGATGTTGGTCTGTACGAATTGGCCGTGAACAATCAGTATGAATACGAAAAGCCGATGGAGCAGGGCAATCACGAGGAAGTAAGATGGGCCGAACTGAAAGGTGCCGGAATGCCGGGCTTATTGGTGCAAGCCGACGAAAACCTGATGCAGGTGGCTGCATTGCCCTATACCGACGAACAGATGAATCCGGTGGAATACAAAATTGATCTTCCGGCAAGTTCGGCGACCGTATTCAGAATCTCGACCAAAACAATGGGTGTGGGATCGAATAGTTGTGGACCCAAACCTCTGGAGAAATATTTGATCTGGTCGGATAATACACACTTTAGCTATAGCCTTCAATTGAAATAAAAGAATATGAGTATCTGATATTTTGCCTAATGGCTTGAAAAGCCCCATTTTCATAACCGCAGGTCTGTGACCTGCGTGCGAGCATAGCTTGAACCCACACGACCTGAAAGGTCGGACTTTACTAACAGTAATGCCTTTGACTACGTCGATTTTCAATTCAGGCATAGAAGAGCGGGGCCTTGACAACCCGTAAGCCAATGGCATACGGTTATGAAAATCTCGTCTTTCAGACGACATAAAACTCAATTAGGTGACATATCGGATAATCATTTAAAAATCCGTTTTTGAAAAAGATATGAGCAAAATACAAAATACCATCATTGCTATTTCGGTAGCTTTGACGTCGATAGCAGCCGCAAAGGCCGACAATCCCATTATTCAAACCAATTACACCGCCGATCCGGCGCCAATGGTGTATGATGGAACGGTTTATCTTTATACATCGCACGATGAGGACAAAACTATTCGTAACTTTTTTACGATGAACGACTGGAAATGTTATTCTTCGAAAGATATGGTCAACTGGACTGATAGGGGAACTATTTTTTCGTATAAAGGATTCAGTTGGTCACGCGGTGATGCCTGGGCTGGACAGTGCATTCCCCGCAATGGCAAGTTCTATTACTATGTTCCGGTCAACATGAAAAATGGAGGAAATGCGATTGGGGTAGCTGTCGCCGATAGCCCTACCGGCCCTTTCAAAGATGCCATTGGTGCTCCTTTGCTGATCGGGTATGGTTACATCGATCCGACGGTCTATATCGACGATGACGGTCAGGCCTATCTTTATTGGGGAAATCCCAATTTATGGCATGTAAAATTGAATGAAGATATGATCTCTTACGATCAGAAATTAGGTATTGTAAAAGAAGATTTGAAAGATGAGAATTTCGGGTATCGTGCCAAGAAAATAGATAACCGCACGGCTGCTTACGAGGAAGGCCCCTGGTTTTTCAAACGTAACGCAAAATATTACATGCTTTATCCGGCAGGTGGCGTGCCCGAGCATTTGGCCTATTCCACAAGCAACGGGCCTACCGGTCCGTGGGTATACGGCGATACCATCATGCATGTGATTAAAAATCACGGAGCATTTACCAACCATCCGGGATATATCGAATTCAAAGGTAAGTCGTATCTCTTTTATCATGATGGAGGTTTGCCCGGTGGTGGTGGATTCAAACGTTCGGTATGTATCGAGCCGTTCAATTTCAATGCCGACGGTTCCATTCCTTTGATTACACCGACAAGCAAGGGTGTTGTTGAGAGTGCTGCCAGTCTTGATCCGTATCAAAGAACAGAAGCCGAAACCATTGCCTGGTCCGAAGGCCTGAAAACGGCACAAGATCAGCAAACAGGAGTGTATGTTACCGAAATTAGTAATGGCGACTACATCAAAGTGCGCAGCGTCGATTTTGGCAAAGGAGCAAAGATTTTTCAGGCAAGTGTTGCTGCGAAAGCCTCTGCAGGCACAATCGAAATTCGCATCGACAGCAAAGATGGTAAATTGCTCGGCACATTACCGGTGAAAGCCACCGGTGATGATTTAAGCTGGAAAACCCAGTCTTGCAAGGTGAATGCTGTGAAGGGAGTCCACGATATTTTCTTTGTATTCAAAGGTGGTGACGGAAATCTATTCAATTTCGACTGGTGGAAATTTACCAAATGATAATTACAAAAATCAATTATATGAATTCGCAAATTCGCTATTTCGTTCTTCTTGTTTTGTCTGTGTTCGGGGTAAGTCAATCTCTTAAAGCTGATTACCCTATAGCATCTCATCGTTATCTGGCTGATCCGGGCGCGTTGGTTTATAATGGCAGAGTATATCTTTATTGCTCCAACGACGATGATAATCCTGCCGGTGAAAAAAGCAGTTATCAGATGCACTCCATTGTCTGTATTTCCAGTAGCGATCTGAAAAACTGGACCGATCATGGTATCGTATTTCAGGTGCCACGTGATGCAGCATGGGCTCCCAAAAGCTGGGCTCCATCACCTGCAACCCGCGATGGAAAAATATTCCTTTATTTCGGCAATGGCGGCAATGGTATCGGAGTTGCTGAGGCCAACAATCCATTAGGTCCTTTCAAGGATCCGATTGGTAAAGCATTGGTTAGTTCTGAGACTCCGGGTGTGATGCCGGCCAGAAATATGTGGCTTTTCGATCCGATGACCTTTATCGACGACGACGGTCAGGCTTATATGTATTTCGGGGGAAATGGAGATAATAATGTTCGTGTCATCAAGCTCAACAAAGACATGGTCAGTGTAGATGGCCCGGCTATTCCACTGACAGCCCAAAATTTCTTTGAAGCTTCGTGGATGCACAAGGAAAATGGGATTTACTATTTTTCATACTCTTCAAATCCCAGAGCTGAAATGAGAATCGACTATATGAAAAGTACCAGTCCAACTTCTGGTTTTACTTACGGAGGAGTCATCTCAAAACAACCGCCGCTCAATGATAATAACAACCATCAGGCAATTTTCAAATTTAATGGTGTATGGTATGAGGCGTATCACAACCGCATCGTTGCGAAGCAGGCTAACATTCCTCCGACCTATAAACGGAATATTTGTCTGGACTCGTTCAGCCACAATCCCGATGGAACCATTAATGTGATGGTCAATACCGTGGATGGCGTGAAACAACAAGCTTATCTCAATCCGTTTGAACGTACCGAAGCAGAAACCTTTAATGCTCAAAGTGGTATTAAAACAGAAGTTTGCAAAGCTGGCGGTATGAATGTTTGTCAGATTGATAACGGCGACTTTATCAACGTACGTGGCGTTAATTTCGGAAAAGGTGCATCATCGTTTCAGGCAAGTGTTGCCTCAACATCCGGTGGCAGCATAGAAATCCGTTTGGATGGTCAGAATGGAGAACTGGTGGGCACTTTACCTGTTGCCAATACCGGTGGTGAGCAAAGCTGGAAAACTCTTACCTGCAAGATCAAAGCCGTTAAAGGTGTTCATGATTTGTTCTTTGTATTCAAAGGAAAGAATGTGAATGCATTCAATTTTGACTGGTGGCAATTTGCTGCTAAATAAATTATTAACCTGATAGTATAGATAAGATACGATGAAAAAACTTATTGCGATTGGACTTTTTTTAGTGTTTTTCTGGGGCGTCACCAAGGCCGAGAACCCGATTATGCAGACACATTTCGGTCCCGATCCGGCTCCTATGGTTTATAACGGCACGATGTATGCTTATGTGGGTGACGATATTCCGGGCACCGATTTTTACTATATGACCAAATGGCGTGTCCTTTCCAGCACCGACATGGTGAATTGGACCGACCACGGTTCTCCTATCTCGCTCGAGTCGTTCAAATGGGCACGCGACCGTGCCTGGGCTGCTCAGTGTATCGAACGAAACGGCAAATTCTACTGGTACATCTGTGCTCAAAGCACCAAAAACGATATGGCAATCGGCGTGGCGGTTTCCGACAGCCCAACCGGCCCGTTTAAGGACGCAATAGGCAAGCCGTTGATTATGAATGGTAGTTGGTCGAATATCGATCCAACCGTATGGATCGACGACGATGGTCAGGCTTATCTTTACTGGGGAAACGGAAGTTTGTTTTACGTAAAACTGAACAAAGATATGATCTCTTATTCGGGTGATATCGTTACAGTTCCGGTTACTGTTGAGTCTTTTGGTGGTGCCAGAGGCAACAAAAGCGTGGAAAATCCAAACAAAGATATGTATGTGGAAGGTCCATGGTTCTATAAACGTAACAATCTCTATTATTTAATGTATGCCGGAATGGGCAAGGGGGGCGAATGTCTTTCATATTCTACCAGCAATGGTCCAACCGGCCCATGGAAGTATCAGGGCAAGATCATGGAAAATCAAAAGCTGAACAGTTTCACCAACCATGGTGGCATTATTGATTATAAGGGAAATTCCTACCTCTTCTATCATAGCGGCTTGCTACCCAACGGTGGAAGTTACGGTCGTGCAGCCTGCGTGGAACAGTTTGCCTACAATCCCGATGGTACCATTCCTGCTGTTACGGCAACGAAAGAAGGCCCAAAACCGGTTGGCTTTATCGACCCGTACAAACGTCAGGAAGCTGAAACAATGGCCTGGTCGGAAAAGTGTACCATCTCTCAAAACGATAAACTTGGGGTGTACGTGTCGGGTACCCGTATGAAAGGTTACATTAAAGTTCGTGAGGTGAACTTTGGAAATCAGTCGCCAAAATCCTTTACGGCATCTTTAGCCGCTGGGGTAGATGGTGGTATCTTGGAAGCTCGTCTCGATAGTGTTGGCGGTCCTGTCATTGCATCTGTGAATCTTCCACGCACCGGAGGCTGGGACAAATTTGTCAGCTTTACTTCTAACCTCAGCAAAGAGGTAACCGGTAAGCACGACGTCTATTTTTTCTTTAATGGACAGAATATCACAGCCGGACGCGAGTTGTTCAATTTCGACTGGTGGAAATTCAATAAATAATAATTGAATCGAGCATGAAAAAACAATTCTATTTCTTTCTGATAGCATTGCTTTTGCCTTCATATTTGTGGGCTATCGGTGTAGAAAGTTATGTTTCGACAACTAAAGGAAAAAACGACTTTACGTTATCTGCAGCAGGAAAATCAACCACATTATTGATTAATTCAAAAGATTATCCTGGAGTTATTCGAGCTTTAAAAGATTTGAAAGCCGATATTGGGAAAGTTACAAGCGTAGAACCCTCAATTGTTTATGATAAAGCACCCACTCAAAAAGAGCTCGTAATTGTAGGAACGATAGGAAAAAGTCCGGTTATTGACCAACTCGTAAAACGAGGCAAGCTAGATGTGAAGAGTATTATCGGGAAGTGGGAGAACTTTTTGATTCAAGTAGTTAATAGTCCACTGCCTGGTGTCGATAGAGCCCTTGTTATTGCAGGAAGTGATAAGCGGGGTACGATTTTTGGTATTTATGATGTGTCAGAGCAGATTGGCGTTTCGCCCTGGCATTTTTGGGCAGATGTCCCAGCCGATCATCAGGAGGCACTTTATGTAAAACCGATTCGAAATATACAAGGTCCAAGTGTAAAATACCGGGGTGTTTTTATCAATGATGAAGCACCGGCTCTAACTGGCTGGTTTAAAGAAAAATATGGCATGGCTAAGCCAAGCCAAAATCCACCTGTAGGCAAGAATGTCGTAAATTACGGACATGAGTTTTATGCAACGGTTTTTGAGCTATTGCTTCGTCTTAAAGCCAACTATCTTTGGCCAGCCATGTGGAGTAACGCTTTTAACGAAGATGATCCAGAGAATCCGCGTCTTGCCGATGAATTTGGCATTGTCATGGGTACTTCCCATCAGGAACCTATGGTTCGCTCCCAGCAAGAATGGGATCGTCGTTATATAAGAACTCTTGGCAATTGGGATTATACGAAACATCCTGATACGCTTCTTAATTTTTGGAAAGAAGGAATTCGTCGGAATAAAAACTTTGAAAGCATCGTCACAATGGGACTTCGGGGTGCCAATGATTCTGAAATGCACGGTAGCCTGAAAGATAATATTTCAATGGTTGAAGAGATAGTTCGAAATCAGCAGAAAATTATCAGTGAAGAAATGAACACCAGTCTCGAAAAAGTGCCTCAGGCGTGGTGTTTATATAAAGAAATAATGGAATATTACAATAACGGGATGCGTGTCCCCGACAACATTACGTTGCTTTGGGCTGATGACAACTGGGGCAACATCCGTCGGTTGCCTAATGATGCCGAGCGCAAGCGAAGTGGTGGGGCCGGGATTTATTATCATTTTGATTATCATGGTGATCCAAGGAGCTACGAATGGATTAACACAAATCCTCTTCCTAAAATATGGGATCAAATGTCACTTGCCAAGCAATATGGTGCAGACAAAATCTGGATTGTAAACGTAGGGCATCTGAAAGGGTATGAGTTGCCAATGGAATATTTTATGAGCCTCGGTTGGAATACAAATCGGTGGAATAACTCAAATATAAACGAGTTTACACGACTTTGGGCTGCCAGAGAATTTGGACCGCAATATGCTGTAGAAATAGCTGATATTCTTTCTAAGTATGGGAAATACAATGGTCGTCGAAAACCAGAATCGCTAACGGCATCGACATACAGCCTTACAAACTACAACGAATTCGAAACTGTTGTTTCGGATTATAAAAATATTCAGGCAAGAGCAGAAGTTATTTACGACAAATTGCCAAAGGATAAACGTGATGCATTTTTTCAGATTGTTTTATTCCCCGTAAAAGCTTGTGCTATTGTTAATGAATTGTATTTGTCAGCTGCAAAAAATGAATTATATGCCCGTCAGAAACGCTCAACCACCAATACGATGGCTGCACAAACCAAATTGTTGTTCCAGGCTGATACTACCTTAATGTCCTATTACAACCATATGTATGCCAATGGAAATTGGAATCACTTTATGGATCAGACTCACCTTGGCTATACCGATTGGATGCCTCCAAGGAAAAATAGTTTAGGGGCAATTAAACTTGCAGAAATTCAAGTGCCCGATTCAGCGCTATTGGGTGTAGGTCTGGAGGGTACGGAGTTGAGTTGGCCTAACTCAGCTTCAAAGGCTTCGTTGCGTCAATTTGATATTTTCAGTAATCAACAACATTACATTGACGTTTTTAACAAGGGTAAACTACCTTTTGATTATAAGGTAACGACAGATGTTCCGTGGTTAACGATTGGAGAAGCTAAGGGAACTATAAGCGATAAAGATCAACGTATTTGGCTTAAGTTGAACAAGCAACATTTACCAACTGGCAAAACAGAAGGTACAATAAAAATTTCGGGTGCAGGAAGCGAAGTTTTAGTGCAGGTCAGTGCGTTTAATCCTGCTGATGGCAAAGAAATAATGAAAGGTTTTATTGAAAGTGACGGACACATTTCAATAGAAGCAGAACATTATTCCAAAAACATTGACAATGGAAATCGTAAGTGGATTAAAGTTGAGGATTATGGACTTACGTTATCGGGAATGAGAGCTACGGCCCCGGCAAATGCAACAGCTGCTACCCCTGGCCAAGATGCTCCCTGTCTGGAGTATCCTTTGTATTTATTTTCAAAAGATAGTGCCGAGATTACATTGATTACCTCTCCATTGCTAAACTACATGCCAGATAGGGACATTAAAATGGCAGTGTCATTTGATGACGAAAAACCCTCGTACATTACTAATGTTCCTGATAAGTTCAAGGTGCATTGGTCTAACCCTGACTGGGCGCAAACAGTCGTAAAACAAGCCAGACAGTGTAAAACAACTCTCAGAATATCAAAGCCGGGGGGGCATGTTTTAAAAGTATGGATGATTGATCCTGGTGTAATTGTCCAAAAGATCATTGTAAACACAGGAGGACTAAAGCCTTCTTATCTTGGGCCTAATGAATCTTATTTTGTTAAATAGTAGGTGTATAAGTGAATAGCTTGCGAATTTTGCAACGAAACAATAATATGAAAATAAAATTCCTTTTGTTGATAAGTCTTTTCCCTCTTATATGTCAGGGACAAGTGGTGAGAAATCTGAAACAACTTTCAGACAGAGTGAATGTTACTTTATCGGATGGAACACTCAGCATAGCCCCATTGTCAGATAATGCTGTAAGAATAAAGTTTTACAAAGGTGCTGAAGATAACCTGCAGGAACTAGTGTTTACATCCAATGTCCCTACACCAGCCTTTAAAGTGCAGGAATCGGCTACTTCGGTGCAGCTGAAAGTCGCTAAAATTAGTGTCGCTGTCGATAAGCAATCGGGTAAGTTGTCGTTTTTTGATGCTACCGGTAAACCATTGGTGAATGAATCGGCAGGCTCCCGCAAGTTAGAGCCCGGCACCATTCAGGGCGAGCCCTGCTTTATGGTTGAACAAACGTTTGATTCTCCGGCCAATGAAGCAATTTTTGGGTTGGGGCAGTTTCAGGACGGGCATTATAACCTGCGCGGCGTTGCCCGTCGTTTGACTCAGGTCAACACCCAGATTTCGATCCCGTTTATCTATTCCAGCCGGGGCTACGGTCTGTTGTGGCATCAGTACGGTCTCACCGATTTCAATCCAGCCGACAATGCCATTGCCCTGAATAAACAGGAGCAGGCGGCTACCGGAACTCAGGAAGCAGAAGTAACTACGACAGCTGGTACTCAAAAAGTATCTCAAAATCAATCGCTTTATAACGGAAAATTCAATGTTCCTCAGAATGGGGAATATTCGCTTTTTCTTGACCTTGGCGATATGGGGAACCGTCATTTTGTATCCATCGATGGTAAACCGGTTGTCGATCAGAGTAATATGTGGCTGCCGCCTACCGTGGGCGCTTTGGTGCAGTTGACTGCCGGAGAGCATCAGGTGCAGGTGTTGTGCAAATCCGATAACACGCCACATTTGTCGTGGAAGGCGCAATCTAATACTACAACTTTCCGTTCCCCGGTTGCCAAATCATTGGATTACGTGGTTTTCTCTGGCTCGGCTGACGATGTCATTGCTGCTTATCGCACCCTTTCGGGCAATGCCCCATTATTACCTCAATGGGCTTATGGCTTTTGGCAATGCCGCGAACGTTACTCATCAGGCAAGCAATTGGTAGAAACGATAGAAGAGTTTCGGAAACGCAATTTGCCCGTGGATGTGATTGTGCAGGACTGGCAATATTGGGGCAATAATGGTTGGGGCGTGCCAAAATTCGATGAGAAGAATTATCCGAATCCCAAAGAATTTATCGGGAAACTGCATGATTTGAATGCCCATTTCAATATTTCAATCTGGTCGAATCCCGATAAAAACTCGGATATAGGGAAAGAGTTTGTTGCCAAAAATCGCTTTATTCCGAATACCAAATGGCTCGACTATTTTAATCCCGATACCAGAAAAGATTATTGGAGTGTATTGAAAACGAATATGTTCGATAACGGTGTGGATTCGTGGTGGATGGATGCTGTTGAGCCTGAAAACGATGCCTTGAAAGGAGAAAAGACTACCTTTGGCATTGGCGACTTCTACCGCCTCACTTATCCCTATTTTGTGAGCAAATCCGTGTATGAAGGCCAACGTGCAACTTCCGACCAAAAGCGGGTGTGTATTCTTACTCGTTCGGCTTATTTGGGACAGCAACGCTATGGCATCATCAACTGGTCGGGCGATATTGGTGGAACCTGGGATACATTTAAACGCCAGATTGTAGCCGGATTAAATTATTCTGTTACCGGATTTCCTTACTGGACAACCGATATCGGAGGCTTTTTCCGTCCGGGGCGTTCGCAATACACCGATGAAAAGTATCAGGAACTATTGACTCGTTGGTTCCAATGGGGTGTCTTTAATCCGGTTTTCCGCATACACGGCTACATGACCGAAACCGAACCGTGGAAATACGGACAAACGGTGGAGGACAACATGCGCAAAGCATTGGATTTGCGCTATAGCCTGATGCCGTATATTTATTCCGAAGCTTGGCAAATTACCAAAAACGGTTCTACGCTGATGCGCCCGCTGGTAATGGATTTTAGTAACGATGCGTCTGCTTTGAAGTATCCATACGAGTATATGTTTGGAAAATCGTTGCTTGTAGCGCCTGTTACCGAGGCCGGAGTGAAGGATTGGAAGACCTATCTTCCGCAGGCTGCCGCATGGTACGATTTCCGCACAGGAGAGAAGTTGGAAGGAGGCAAGGAAACGGTCAGTACGGTTAGTCTGGATATGATTCCGGTTTACGTGAAAGCAGGAACCATTTTGCCCATTGGCCCCAAAGTTCAGTATGCCACCGAAAAAAAGTGGGATGACCTTGAAATCAGAGTTTATCCGGGAGCAAACGGCAGTTTTACTTTGTACGAAGATGAAAATGATACCTACAATTACGAAAAAGGCGCGTTCTCAACCATTCGCTTTGTGTGGAATGATAAAGCTGGAACGCTCGCCATCGAAAATCGCAAAGGCTCTTATCCGGGTATGCTAACAAGCCGTCGTTTCCACATTGTTTTGGTGAATGGCAATGGTCAGAAAAGTATTAAGACTTTGGATTATTCAGGAAAGCAGATGCAATTGAAGTTACAGTGATCTGATAAAGGAAAAGCTATTTGAGTAATTTAGCTTCGTCTTGCAGATTTTCTTCCATTGTAATGTACAGGATCGTATCGAGAAAAGTATTGTCCTGGTTGATGTTAAAAGCTGTGATACCCTTGCTGGTTTAGGCGGGTGTCACAGTTTTTTGCTTATAATTCAAACAGCTGTTGCACGATTTCGTCATTGGCATTGTCGCGATAACGAGCCACAAAATCTTTGGGAGACATGTTGAAATAGCTCTTAAATGATTTTGAGAAATAGGAAGGTTCCGAGAAACCCACCTCGTAGGCTACCTCCGAAATGGATATTTTGTCCTGAATAAGCATTAGTCCTGCTTTTTTCATGCGCACCGACTTTATCAGGTCGTTGGGCGAACTTCCGAACAACTCCTTGGTGCGCCGGTACAGGTGAACGCGGCTCAAAGCGACTGCATGACTTAGTTCTTCTACGCCGAAATCCGCATCGGAGATGTGACTCGAAATAGCATCCATCACTCTCTTTTTCAATTTGTCGTCTCCCGAGTCTACGGACTTGGATGGTTCAACCTGCTGCGATTGTATTACATTGAGGTAGTTCTCTTTGATACGAAGCATTTCGCCGATAACAGTACGTAATCGTTTTTTACTTCGCTGACGTATTTGATAGATGCGGTATTGGCTGTATACGAGCGAAAGGATGATGATGAAATAACACAGTTTGCTCCACCACGACCAATACCAGGGAGAGGTGATGATAACATCGATAGAAGTTTCGGTGGTTTGCAGGTTTTTGCCTTCGCTGATGCTTTGCACGCGGAGCGTATAGTGCCCCGGAGGCAGCTGGTTGTACACCGCCAGCGGATTGTCGGCCGTGGCCGAGTGCCACACGGATTCGTAACCTTTTAACTGATAAACGTAGCGAAGTTGAGAGGACGCTGCATAGTTGGGTGTGGTAAAGCGTATGGAAAAGGAGTTCTGATTATAGGGAAGGGTGATGCGGGTTGCATAGCCTATTGCCGCATCAAGAAAGTTGTGACCGGCATTGAAGTCGTAGGTTATCGATTTTCCGTTTACATTGAGCGAACTAAAGTGTATCGGATTCCATTCAGTCTTGCTGTTGATGATTGAAACCGGATTGAAGGTGATAATTCCGTTATCGCCTCCGAAAGCGATTGTTCCGTTGGCATAGCAATATACGGCGTTGCTGTGGAAGTCTCCTATTTTTCGGATGTCGTATGAAGCGAACAGGCGCATACTCTCACTTGCGGGGTCAAACCGTACGATCCCCTTATTGGTGCTCATCCAGATGGCATTGTCGTTGCCCGCAGCCAGTGCTAGCACCGAAATGGCTTTGTTGTCGGAATCTAACGAATAGTGCCGGCATGAATTATTTTTGTCATTGTACACAAACAGACCGTTGTTTGTGCCGATATATATTAATCCTTTGCTTTCAAGAAAGGTGCGTACCGAACTGTTGTCGATTGCTTCCAGTCGGTAGTTGTACAGACGATTTGTATTCGGATCGTAGCAGTCGCAGTTGGAGCTCCCTATCCATAAGCGGCCTTTTGAATCTAGTTTCAGTGCAAACACCCAGGGGCTGGCAATTGCGATGTGGCTCATTTCTCCCGAACGAAGGTCGATGCGATTAAGCCCCGTGCCGATGTTGGCGATGTACAATGCGTTGCGAGTCGGGTCGCATTCCAAATAGCAGCTGTTTTTGTTGATAATGTCTTTTGTGTCGGGAATCTTTTTTGCGACTCCGCGATCGTAGCAATAGAGCCCGCTTCCGTAGGTGGCTATCCATATTCTCCCTGTAGGGTCAGTCGTCATATGTTGTACGGCGTTGTTGCAGAAAGAGGGTAGGTGCAGTTGCTGCAGGTTATCGTAGCTTCTACCATAGAAAACGCCATTGCCGTCGGTGCTGACCATGATGTTCCCGTTATTGGCATGGTTAAAAGAGGTGACCGCAGATTGAATAGGAATGGCGGATGCACCCGTAATTTGCTGAAAATTGAAATTGCCCGATGCCGATGGCACTACCAACATGCCCTTTTGATAGATGCCGATGTAAAGATTTCCCCAGCGATCTTCAATCATGCTGTGGATTTTGCAATATGCCAGATCGAGCGGTGTATCCTGTATTTTGTAGTCGGTAATGGTATTTTTTGCAAGCTCTATTTTGCCGATGCCATTGCTTTCGCATCCAACCAGCAGTGTGCCGTCCCTGCGTTGTATCAGGCATTGAGCACTCGTGAATTTGGTGGGTTTCGATGTTAATTTTCTCAATTGACGTTTGCCTTCGTCGAAGATCAAAACTCCATTCCACTTATCGCATATCAGGAGTGTATGAGTCAATTTATCTTCGAGAAAATCGGTGATTTCCATGTCAGACGATTGTATGCCGAATCCTTTGGAGTTGATTGGCAGCGGACGAAAACTCTTCAGGTCAATCACCTCCAGGTTGGAGCCAACGACCCAGAGACGCGATTTGGAATCGACGTAGATGCGCCTTGGTACGATATTTTTCAGCGCTTGTCTGAGAGCGGCGGTGGCTTTCTCCGCCACTTTATGGGTTCGTATGTCGATAATGTAGAAGCCATCTATTCCGCTTCCGAGAAGCAATTGTTTGCCACCGGGTAAAAGTATGATGTCGGAAATAGTGATTGCTTTCCCTTTGCGTGAGGTATTATCATCTTCGTCCTTTTCCAGACGAATATGCTCGAAGGATTCTTTTTCGGGATGAAAAAGCTGTAAGCCGCGAGTGGTTCCGATCCAATATTGTCCCAGAGGATCGGTGGTGAAGCGATAGACGGTGTTGCTTCGTAATCTGTTTTGGCCTCTTGCTTCATAAAAGGAAGTCAGACCGAATCCGTCAAAACGGGCTAACCCGCCATAGTTGCAAATCCATATATTGCCTTTGTTATCCTGATTCATGAAGATGAACTGACTGCCCGGAAGGCCATCAGCGGAAGTAAACAGTCTTGCTCCCTGTGCCTGTACTTTGGTCAGCACACAGAATAAGAGCAGGGATAGCAAAAGCTTGTATTTCATCCGTACAAAAGTGTTTTTTAGGTCAGATAGAATTGAGCTTCCGAAATCATCGAAGCTAACTCACATGATGTTGTTCATTCGTGTTTGGTTCCTCAATAAACATGCTCGTTTCATAGTGAACAAAAAATGGAATACAAATCTTGTTGCTACGATAACGTGGATGAAATTGACCAGAAAGAAGATGCCATCCGACTTGTATTTGAGGCTTTCAAAGGTACGGATATATTGGAATAATTCAAGGCAATGGACTACTGTTTTTAAGTGTTGTCTAAGACTGAAAATGCGTAAAAAAGCGTGTTAATGGCCTGAAATTTAAGAAGTGTAACAAATTCACCACTTTTCTGTAACATAAGTACAAGTGGGCGTAGCAACTAAAATGTACTTTTGTGACGGAAAACATAAATAGGAAAACGGGGAAAGTGTCCGGTTTATGTTTTTGGATAGTGCAAACAATCAAAAGCCATATTCGATTATTAACTCAAATCTAAAAAAGTCATGAAGTGTATTTTCTCTCTGCTATGCTTTGTCATGGTGTCGGTGATTAGTCTCCAGGCTCTGACCTTCCAAAAAACCGACCAGGGTGCTAAGTCAGTCATTAATTCTACCGGAGTTGAGGTCCGCTTTTACTCTCCCTCCATCGTGCGAATACTGAAATGGCCTGCCGGAAGTGATTTCAACAAGCAAAGCCTTTCGGTGACGAAAACCCCTGAAAAAACAAAAATTTCGGTTGCGCAACAGGGTGACCGGCTTTTGCTGAAAAGTAGCAAAATGCTCGTTGTGCTGAACCTTAAAAACGGTACAGTGTCGTTTCAGGATGTCCGCGGCAATGCATTGCTGAACGAAAAAGAGCAAAGTGCCTCCTTCACTCCTTTCAACGATGCCGGAACCAAGACATATAGCGTGGGGCAGGAATTTTCACTCGATAAAGACGAAGCAATTTATGGTCTGGGACAGCAGCAAGGCGGCAAAATGTCGCAGCGCAATGTGACGCTCCACATGGTGCAGGGTAATACGGACGATTATGTGCCGTTTTTTGTCTCAACCAAAGGATATGGCCTGTTCTGGGATAACTATTCTCCTACCACCTTTGAAGATAAACCGGAAACCACTCTTTTTAAGTCGGACGTGGGCGATGGCATCGACTACTATTTTATGGTGGGCGGCAGTCTGGATGGCTCGGTGGCCTGCATGCGCGACCTGACCGGTCAGGCTCCTATGTTTCCATTGTGGACGTATGGTTTTTGGCAGAGCAAAGAACGTTACAAAAGCCAGAACGAACTGGTGGGCGTTGTAAAAAAGTACAGAGAACTGGGAGTGCCTCTCGACGGGATTATTCAGGACTGGCAATACTGGGGCAATAACTACCTGTGGAATGCTATGGAATTTCTGAATACAGAATTTCCTCAACCGAAAAAGATGGTAGACGACATCCACAATATGAATGCACACCTTATTATTTCGATCTGGTCGTCGTTCGGACCGCAAACAAAACAGTTCCGAGAAATGGAACCGAAAGGAATGTTGTTGAACTTCGGCACATGGCCACAATCGGGGACGGAAGCATGGCCTCCCAACCGTGATTATCCGTCGGGCGTGCAACCGTATGACCCGTACAACCCAGAGGCTCGTGATATTTACTGGAAATACCTCAATAAAGGACTCTTTTCTCTGGGTATCGACGGTTGGTGGATGGATTCTACAGAACCAGATCATCTGGATTTCAAGCCTTCCGATTTTGACCTGAAAACCTATCTCGGCTCTTTCCGTAAAGTGCGCAACGCATTTCCGCTGATGGCCGTTGGCGGAGTTTCCGAACATCAGCGTGGTGTAAGTTCCGACAAGCGTGTATTCATTCTTACCCGTTCTGCCTTTGCCGGGCAACAACGCTACGGAGCTAATACCTGGTCGGGCGATGTGAACTCGTCATGGCAATCGTTACGGAATCAAATTCCTGCCGGACTTAATTTCTCATTGAGCGGTATTCCTTACTGGAACACTGATATAGGCGGATTTTTTGCCGGTAGCTACAACCGGGGCTGGAGCGATGGAAGCGGAGCTAAGAATCCATTGTATCAGGAGTTGTATGTGAGATGGCTTCAGTTTGGAACATTCACGCCGATGATGCGTTCGCATGGGACTGATGTGCCCCGTGAAATATACAATTTCGGGACGAAAGGCGAGCCTATTTTCGATGCAATAGACAAATCGATTAACCTGCGTTATGCCATGTTGCCTTACATTTATTCTGCAGCATGGAGCGTAACCAAAGATCAGTCGACCATGATGCGCGCGCTGGCAATGGATTTTCAGGATAACAATGTTCGTAACATGAATGATGAGTACATGTTTGGAAAATCTATTTTGGTTGCACCTGTCGTACATGCGCAATACACACCAGAAACGATTGTGAAAACCGACGAAAACTCGGGCTGGAACAAAAACGACAAGAAAGACAACAAAGCCGTTGCGGTGGACTTTACCCAGCCAAAATTGGCAAAGACATACTTGCCAGCCGGGACGTCATGGTTTGATTTCTGGACGAATACAAAATATAACGGCGGACAAGAAATTGAGCTTACCACCACGATAGATAAAATACCTTTGTTCGTAAAAGCAGGAAGCATCATTCCTTTTGGTCCTAAGGTACAATTTGCAACTGAAAAGAAATGGGATGACCTTGAAATCCGCGTTTTTGAAGGAGCAAACGGAGAATTCACGTTGTACGAAGACGAAAACGATAACTACAATTACGAAAAAGGGATTTACTCTACCATTACCTTCAAATGGGATGATAAATCGAAAAGCCTGACTATTGCCGACCGCAAAGGAACGTTCCCGGGCATGCTTGCAGAACGGAAATTCCACGTTGTGAAAATTGCAGCTAATGGCAATAAGACAGAAAAAGAGGTGGTTTACAATGGTAAAAAAGTGACGGTTAAATAATAGAGGTTATTTCGGATAGATTATTACGAAATTGATTAATACTATTTTGTTCAGACCTCTCCTCCTAGACTCCTCTCTCAAGGAGAGGAGGAGTACGACGGTAACAATTTGATATAAAGCTTATTAATACAGATGTGAAGCCCCTCTCTTCGGGAGAGGGGTTTGGGTCTGACGATAAATATCTGACTCCGACACGAAGTCGTCGTGAGGAGAGGTCAAATGCTGAAATTAAGAAATAAATTAAACGGTATAATTTCTAATAACCCGCATAAGAAAATCAAATGAACACAACATTGAAGGGTTTCGCATGCTTACTGGCTTTGTTTGCATGTTTCTACGGCAATGCTCACAACCCTATTATACAAACCAAATATACTGCCGATCCTGCACCGTTGGCATACAACGATACGGTATATCTGTACACCAGTCACGACGAAGATAATGCCGAGCGGTTTGTGATGCAAAACTGGATGTTGTACACTTCTACCGATATGGTAAACTGGACTGACAGAGGAATCATTGCAGGTGTTTCAGAGCCATATAAAACGTTTAAGTGGGCAGATGGTCATAGCGCATGGGCACCTCAATGCGTTGCGCGGCACGGCAAATTTTATTTATACTGCCCTACAATTTATCAGGGGAAAATGGCAATTGGTGTAGCAGTATCCAACAATCCTTATGGCCCTTTTGTCGACGAGCTCGGAAAACCACTCATCTACCGGTCTAACCCTGGTGATTACGATCCGACTGTGTTTGTGGATGATGATGGTCAGGCATATATTTACTGGGGAGGAAACGGACCTTGCTACTTTGCTAAATTGAATGATGACATGATTTCTCTTGCGGGAGATATTCAGGTTGCTTCAATTGATTTTACCGGAACTCCGCCTGAGGCTGCCTATACCGAAGGTCCGTGGTTGTGGAAGAAAAACAAACATTATTATCTGGCATGGGCATCGCGTTGTTGTCCCGAAGGAATTGGATATGCTATGAGTGATAGTCCGACAGGCCCATGGAAATGCAAGGGGACAATTATGGATCCGGATAAACGATCGTCAGGTAATCATCCTGGGATAATCGATTTCAAAGGCAATTCGTATGTGTTCGGGTTTAATTATGCCATTATGAAACAAACCATGGCCAAACATTACGAGCGTCGTTCTATCTGTGTCGAGCAAATGACTTATAATGCCGACGGAACTATTCAGAAACTGCCGTGGTGGTCAACTACTGGTGTTAAACAAATAGGAACATTAGATCCTTACAGGCAAAACGAAGCCGAAACAATGGCATACAGCGAAGGCGTAAAGACAGATAAATTACCAGTCTGGGAACGTGATGATATATGGAACAGAGGTAAAAAGTTGGGTGATATCATGTTTGTGACAGCCATTCATAATGGTGATTACATTATGGTTCAGGGTGTGAATTTTTCAAAAGGTTGCTCATCTGTCGATTTAAGAATTGAATCTCTTTATGGCGGTAAAATTGAAATCCGCATAGATAAACAAGATGGCCCGGTAGTTGGCATTGCTAATGTCGCAACTTCGGGCGAAGGCGATATTTGGAAAACGATTACGGCCAAAGTGAAAAGCATAAAAGGCGTTCACGATCTTTATTTCGTTTTCAAAGGAGAAAAAGACCTGTTCAATTTCGACTGGTGGCAGTTTAAGTAACATCCAAAAATCGTGTAATGAAAGGTAACAGTAAACTAAAGTATCTTTTCGTTCTTGCAGGGATTATTTTGATTAAATCAGTTTCTGTCAATGCATCAGATAAGGTCAATTTCAGAACTCCATCTCAATTCATTCAACACATTGCGACGTCAAAATCTTTTAAAATTGTGGCTAATGGAGCTGCATCACAAATAATTGTCGATCCTGCCGACTGGAAAGGCGTTATACGTGCAGCAAACGACTTGGGTGATGATGTTCGCAAAGTTTCTGGTGTTGCAGCCAACGTGAAGCAAGCCGTAACTCCCGAGCCAGGTTCCATTATTATCGGTACGATTGGTAAAAGCCGCCTGATAGACAAGCTTGTAGCTGATAAGAAAATAGATGTCTCAGACATTAAAGGTCAATGGGAATCATTTCTTATTCAGACGGTGGATGGAAACCTGATCGTTGCCGGAAGCGACAAACGCGGAACTATTTATGGAATCTACGACATTTCCGAAAAAATTGGAGTATCTCCCTGGTATTTCTGGGCTGATGTTCCTGCAAAAAGAAGTAATGCATTATATGTTAAGGCAGGGCGTTACGTTCAGGATTCTCCCAAAGTAAAATATCGCGGTATTTTTATCAACGATGAATCTCCCTCTTTCACCGGTTGGTGCAACGCTAAATTCGGCGGTGTGAACTCCAAAATGTATGTAAATATGTTTGAATTGCTTTTACGGTTAAAAACCAACTACTTGTGGCCAGCCATGTGGAGCAATGCATTTAATGAAGATGATCCTATGAGTCCGGTTTTAGCCGACGAATATGGTATTGTGATGGGAACTTCGCACCACGAACCTATGATGCGGGCTCAAAAGGAATATACTAAACGCAAGGAAGAAATCGGTGCTTGGGACTTTGTTACAAATAGTGCGAATCTTGAAAAATTTTGGTTTGACGGTCTCAACCGGAACAAAAATTATGAGAACCTGATTACTATGAGTATGCGTGGTGATGGTGATGTGGCCATGGGAAAAGGGAATGACCTCGAAAATATCAAAACGTTGCAGGATGTAATAAAAAGTCAGAGGGATATTATCCACAAGGTTTATAATGACGATCCGGCTAATCATCCTCAGTTGTGGGCTATTTTTACCGAAGTTCAGCGCTACTACGATGCGGGATTCAATGTGCCGGAGGATATTACGCTGCTGTTTTGCGACAACAACTGGGGGTATATACGACGTATTTTGCCTCCAAAAGAAAAAAACAGGAAAGGTGGCGCCGGATTGTATTATCACATCGATATGAATGGAGGGCCAAATAACGACCGTTGGGTTAATACAACCACTATTCCGAAACTTCGTGAGCAGTTAAATCTGGCTTACCAAAGCGGACTCGACCGTATATGGATCATTAACGTAGGCGATTTGAAACCGAAGGAACTTCCTATCGATTTCATTATGCATTTTGCCTGGAATCCAGATGCTTATCCGGTAGACAAAGCATTGAATTATACGATTAACTGGGCTAAAGGTATTTTTGGCGAAGAACATGCCGAAGAAATTGCTGATATTGTTTCTAAGTATTCAAAATACAATCTTCTAAGAAAGGCAGAGGTTCAATCACCCCAAATATTCAGCTATGTCAACTACAATGAAGCCGACCGGATGCTTAAACTTTGGCGCGATGTGGTAGCAAAAGCCGAAGCGTTGGAAACGAAAATTGCACCTGAAGCAAAAGATGCTTACTACCAGTTGGTGCTTTATCCAACCAAAGCTTCTGCGGGCATTGCCGAAATTTATCTTTCAATAGGTAAAAATCACCTCTACGCCAAACAAGGACGGGTCAGTGCCAATGATTATGCCCAACGAGCAAAAGATCTTTTCAATCTCGATAAAGAATTAAGTGATTATTATAACAATCAAATGTCCAATGGGAAGTGGAAAAACATGATGTCCGATATTCATATCGGTTACACTAGTTGGCAAATGCCCCGGGAAAGCAAACTGCCCGAAGTGAAAAATGTCACGCCGCTTCCCGAACCAACTTTGGGTGTTGCTGTCGAAGGGTCTGAAGCGGCATGGCCAGGTGATGCAGGAAAACCTCAGCTTCCTGTATTTGACAGACTTAAAAATCAATCATATTATATAGATATCTTCAATAGAGGCGTCGGTTCTTTTCTGTTTGAAGCAAAAGCCAATAAGCCATGGATTAAATTAAATATGACCAAGGGTAAGGTTGAAAAGGATGTACGACTAATGGTAGATGTTGACTGGAAAACATTGTCCGAAGGCAAATCGGATGGCATTGTTGAAATAAGGAAAGGCAACGAGCGTGTTTCTGTATCGGTTAGTGCCGTAAAAGCAGCCTTGCCCAAAGTAAAAGAACCTTATTTTGGAAACTTTACGGGCGAATTCACCATCCCAGCTGAGGAATTTAATGTTAGTACTCCGGGCAAAAATGCAAAATGGATCATTTTGCCTGACCTAGGAAAAGGTAGAGCTTGTATGGGTATTTACCCCGTAACCACCCCAAGTACTACTGCCTCTGATGGGCCGAAACTTGAGTATAAAGTATTCCTCCCAACTGCCGGAAAAACTACTGTTTGCTTGGGCATTCTACCAACTCAGGATGTCTATCCTCAGCGTGGTTTGAGAATCGCTGTTGCATTAGACGGTCAGGAGCCACAGGTATTGGACGCACGAAAAGGATTTTATGATGAGTTTAAAGAATATACTCCCGAAATCTTGGCAAGATCAACGGTCTTAAAGCCTTATCCACCACTTAACAAAGACATTGCGTTAATTGGCGCCAGCCAATTTCGAAGAAATGAGATTTTTGACAATATGCGCTGGCTTGACTTTGAGGTGGATGTAAAAGAACCGGGTATCCATACCCTGAAAATCATTATGATTGATCCTGAAGTGGTGGTTGAAAAGATCGTAGTAAATCCGGATAATAATCATCCAAGTTATTTCGGTGCTCCCTCTATCCAGCATAATGCTAAATAAATCTATTGAAGTAAAAATTGATACTTTATAGTTGTGTGGATTCTGTTGGGTGATCGTATGATGCATATTTTTAACAGCTTAAATGTTGACGTAAAGAAATGCTTTATTCTCATTGTACAATCAGCGTTTTGATTATTCCCTATTAGTGGATAGCACTTCCTGTTGACGGACAGAATAATTTTGAAACATTAGAAAAATGATTGTAATTGGGTCAATAATAGATTGATAGAATCAGGCAAAAAGTGTACATTTGTTCCTTTTATGCTTGAAAAAACAAGGAATAACCTTGCGCTATCTCAGTAACTTTTCCCTTGTTTTGAATTAATGAACAATCAGATATAAATTAACGAATTATGAACCTTAGATCATTCAAACTTCTTTGTGTGTTTTTGCTTGCAGGTTTCTGCATCTTACAAGCGCAAACAACCCCCAAGTACTGGCAATTTGCCGCCACTCCGCCGCTCGGATGGAACAGTTGGGATTGTTTTGGAACAACCGTAACCGAACAACAGGTAAAGGAACAGGCCGATGCGATGGTCAAATACCTTTTGCCAAGCGGTTATAAGTATCTGACCGTAGACATACAATGGTACGAACCTGAATCGAAAGGTCATTCGTATAAACCGGGTGCAATGCTTACGATGGATGAGTACGGCCGTCTTACTCCCGGATTGAAAAAATTTCCTTCGGCCGCCAACGGCAAAGGTTTTAAGCCTCTGGCCGATTATGTGCATTCCAAAGGATTGAAATTTGGTATTCACATCATGCGGGGCATTCCCCGTATAGCGGTCGATAAAAATCTGCCGGTATTGGGAACAAACGCAAAGGCTCAGGACATTGCCGTAAAAAGCTCTACCTGCGCCTGGAATCCCGATATGTACGGTGTGGATGCTACCAAACCGGAAGGACAGGCATACTACTATTCTATTGTAAAAATGTATGCCGACTGGGGTGTGGATTTTATAAAGTGTGACGATATTTCACGCCCTTACGACGATGTGCAGAAAGCTGAAATTGAAGCCCTGCGCAAGGCTATCGACAAAACCGGTCGTCCCATCGTGTTGAGTTTGTCGCCCGGTGCAACGCCGGTGAAGATGGGAGAACACGTTATGAATCATGCCAACATGTGGCGTATCACCGACGATTTTTGGGATCGCTGGGGCGCCTTGCTGGCGATGTTCGAACGGATGGATGTATGGACTCCGTATCGCGACGCAGGCCATTTCCCCGATGGCGACATGTTGCCTTTAGGGCTGATCGAATTCAACCGACCTACACATTTCACCAAAGACGAACAATATACCTTGATGAGCCTTTGGGCTATCGGTCGTTCGCCGCTGATTTTCGGTGGCGACATGACCAAGATCGACGCCTTCACCAAAGAAATGCTGACGAACCCCGAAATGTTGAAAGTGAACCAGCACAGCAAAAACAACCGTCAGGTATACCGCGATAAGAATCTGATAGTATGGACTGCTGATGTGCCCGGAAGTAAAGATAAATACGTGGCCCTTTTCAATGCCCAAAGCAAAGGCGACAACATCGATTTTGCGAATGCCGACTATGCAAGCCCTGTAATCGCAGGCAAGGGTCGTTCTCAAAAAGTGGAAGTGTCGGTAAAAGACGGTAAACGACTGGTGCTTTTTGTGAAAGACGGTGGCAACGGTAACGACTGGGATCATGTGGCCTGGGTTGATCCTGTACTTCACGGTCCGAAAGGAGATCTGAAACTGACCGACCTGAAGTGGATCAGTGCGACTGCCGGTTGGGGAGCTGCTCAGGTAAATAAGGCTTGCGATGGTAAACCGTTGCAGGTGAATGGTCAAGCCGTCACTGGCATTGGCACTCATGCAGAATCAACGATTATTTACGACTTACCGGAAGGGTATGACACCTTCTCTGCGACAGGTTATGTGACGCAGGAAACGGGCTCGGTTGTTTTTGGAGCACTTGTGGATAAAGGCAAAATGGATCTTCCGGACAAAGCTGATGTGAAGGTTAATTTTCAATCCATTGGTATCAAGGGTAAAGCGAAAGTGCGTGACCTTTGGGCGCATAAGGATCTGGGAACTTTTAGCGGAGCATTCAGTCGGGAATTGAAGCAACACGGCGCCGGACTTTACCGGATTACGCCCGTTCAATAGGCGATACTGTTATTCAGTCTAATATTCCCTTTGTTTGATATAAAATACATACTTGAAACATGATAAGTAATTTGAAATTTGCGACATTTCTTTTGTTTGTGATAGCCTCGATGCTGTCTGGTACCGAAACTCTTTCCGCACAAACCGTCTGGCTCGACCAGTTGGATCTCAGTGCCGCCACACAGGGTTACGGCGTGCCCGGAAAAAATAAATCGTTGGATGGTAAAACAATAACGATTGCGGGAAAAACATTCGAGCGTGGTTTTTCAACCCATTCGGTGAGTTCGTTGTTGGTTTTGCTTGAAGGCAAGGCGGTTAATTTTACTGCTCAGGTGGGGATCGACGATGAGGTTGCCGGCCACGATCCTGCGGTTGAGTTTCAACTCTTTGGCGACGGCAAAAAAATATGGACCAGCGGTCTGATGAAACTGGGAGATGCAGCAAAGGCTTGCTCGGTACAGCTTACCGGCATAAACAAGCTCGAATTGATGGTAACCGATGGCGGCAACGGTAATTATTACGACCATGCCGATTGGGCGAATGCTAAATTCGAGGCAAAAGGTGTTACTACTTTCAAAACCTACAATCCGGTAAGCAGCGTGCCATATATCTTGACACCCAAAGCGTCGGACAAACCCCGCATCAATAGTGCTGCGGTTTTCGGTGTACGTCCGGGTTCTCCGTTTCAATACTTTGTAGCAGCAACCGGCGACCGTCCGATGACGTTCTCTGCAAAAGGTCTCCCCGAAGGTCTGAAAATTGATTCTAAAACCGGAATTATCACCGGTTCTCTTGCTAAAGCGGGAACATACGAGGTGGTGCTTAGCGCTAAAAATGCTAAAGGACAAGCAAGTAAAAAACTTCGTGTAGTATGCGGCGATCGTATTGCACTCACTCCACCAATGGGATGGAATAGCTGGAACTGTTTTGCCGGCGAAGTTTCTGCCGATAAGGTGAAGCGAGCTGCCGATGCGATGGTAAAAAGCGGTCTTGTCAATCACGGTTGGACATACATTAATATTGATGACTTCTGGCAGAATCACCGCGACTCGAAAGATCAGTCGTTACGGGGCAAATTCCGCGACGAAGCCGGATATATTATTCCAAACGCCCGCTTTGGCGACATGAAACCGCTGGCTGATTATGTGCATGGTCTTGGACTGAAAATCGGCTTGTATTCCAGTCCCGGTCCCTGGACCTGCGGAGGTTGCGCCGGGAGCTATGGTTATGAAAAGCAGGATGCCGAAAGCTATGCAAAATGGGGTTTCGACTATCTGAAATACGACTGGTGCAGCTACGGAAACGTAATCGACGGACTGCCCGAAAATGATCCGAACAAAGTATCTTCTTTGTCTTACAAAGGTGGTAACCAATTGAATACCGCAATCAAGCCGTATAAAGTGATGGGTGAATACCTCCGTCAGCAGCCCCGCGATATTGTTTACAGTTTATGCCAGTACGGTATGTCGGATGTGTGGAAATGGGGCGACTCGGTGAGTGGCAATTGCTGGCGTACCACAAACGATATTACCGACACATGGGAAAGCGTGAAAAGCATTGCTCTTGATCAGGATAAATCTGCCGCATGGGCAAAACCGGGCAACTGGAACGACCCTGATATGCTGGTAGTAGGTACTGTAGGTTGGGGAAATCCGCATAAAAGTAAGCTGAAGCCCGATGAACAATACCTGCACATTAGTCTGTGGAGCCTTTTCTCGTCACCACTTCTTATTGGCTGCGATATGGAAAAACTGGACGATTTTACCTATAGCTTGCTGACGAATGATGAGGTGATTGAAGTAAACCAGGATCCGTTGGGGAAAGAGGCTGTCTGTGCCCAGACGATGGGCGATGTACGTGTTTACGTGAAAGAACTCGAAGATGGTAGCAAAGCGGTTGGTTTTTGCAATTTCGGTCTTGATATAGCCCAACTTTCATACAAGGATTTTGCAAAACTCGGAATATCCGGAAAGCAGGTCGTGCGTGATTTATGGAGACAAAAGAATGTATCCGTAATCAACGCTACCAACGGACAACTTTCTCTGAAAGTACCTGTACATGGGGTGGTATTTTATAAGTTCACCCCGACAAAATAATACTATTCTACGATAACAGTAATAAAATAAATCTAATCCCGTGATGAACAAATTTTGGTTGCTATGTTGCTTTTGTGTGTCTTGTTTCTATTCTTTCGGTAGTCAAACACAGATCGAAAAATGGAAAGTCTTTGAGATCACCCTTCATGGTTCTGCTGCAGGAAATCCCTTTGTAGAAACCAAACTGACGGGGAGTTTTATCAACGGTAACGACACAATTTCCGTGCCGGGGTTTTATGATGGTGCCGGAATTTATAAGGTCAGGTTTATGCCTGCCAAAGAGGGGAAATGGAACTACACAACCACCAGCAACGCAAAAAAGCTCAATGGCGTAAAAGGGTCTTTTGTTTGCACAGCGGCCCGAAATGGAAATCGCGGGCCGGTGGCAGTCAAGGACACGTTCTTTTTTGCTTATGCCGACGGCACTCCTTACCATCCGTTCGGAACAACCTGCTACGCCTGGGTTCATCAGGGCGACAGTCTGGCCGACCTTACGCTCAAAACGTTATCCAAAGGCTATTTCAATAAGATGAGGATGTGTATCTTCCCTAAAAGTTACGACTGGAATAACAACGAACCTCCGCTTTATCCTTTCGAAGGAAAACCTTTGAAAGACTGGAACTACAGCAGGTTGAATCCAGCCTTTTTCCGGAATATCGAAAAGCGTATTCAGCAACTCGATTCTTTGGGCATCGAGGCCGATCTGATTGTTTTTCATCCTTACGATCGATGGAATTTCAGCAAGCTGGATCGGGCCACCGAGGATCTTTACATTAACTACATTATAGCCCGTTTTGCCGCCTATAAAAATGTGTGGTGGAGCATGGCCAATGAGTGGGATTTTATGGAGGCCAAAAAGCTGAGCGACTGGGATTATTATGTGGAACAATTCGGAACGAAAGATAAGTTTCACCACCTGTTGGGCATTCACAACGGGGTGAAGTTTTATGACCATAGCAATCCCTATATCACACATGCATGCATTCAGGCCGAAGATACCTACCGGGCCAAAGAGTACCGGATGAAATACAAAAAACCGGTTATTTTTGACGAATGCCGCTACGAGGGTAACATTCCATGGTCGTGGGGAAACCTTACAGCTCAGTCTTTGACCGAAAAATTCTGGCGAGGTGTAACCAACGGTGGTTATGTTGGTCACGGAGAAACCTACGTTACAGAGAATCCTGTCAAATTGCCCGGTGAATCGTCGGACGTTTTATGGTGGTCGAAAGGAGGCATCTTGCGTGGCGAAAGTCCCGACCGGATAAAATTTCTACATGCTATCCTTGACGCTGCTCCGTCCGATCTGCAACCGCTTCCGTTGTTTACGTGGATGCCTTTTTCCTGCGTTGGTATAACAGGAAAATATTACCTCGGCTATCTGAATGATGCCCAACCCCGCAGCATTGTGATTGACCTGCCCACAACGTCGCAGTTTCATGTCGATGTGATCGACACATGGAACATGACTATCACCCCGATCAATAAATTGTTTTCGGGACACAGCCTGATTGAACTGCCTGCGAAACCTTATATGGCAGTACGGATTATCAAACAACAATAAATACTGACAAATAATTACAAATGAAACGAACATGTTGCGCCACAACTCCCAAGAGATTCCTGTGGCTATCGGGAAATAATTCCAGCAACGTGGAGTTCCATACTACCTTAAACGAAAAAATTATCATAGTATGAAAAAGCCCGTTTTAGCATCATTGCTTTTTTTCTGTTTCTTAGCGGCATCCGGTAATGCCTTTGCACAGACAAAACTATATCCCAACGAGTTCCCTTTGCGGGATGTAACCTTACTTGACGGTCCGTTCAAACATGCCCGCGATTTAAATATTCAGGTCTTGCTGAAATATGATGTTGATCGCTTGCTGGCCGGTTACAGGAAAGAAGCCGGACTACCCGCGAAAGCGAAGAGTTATGTCAACTGGGACGGCCTGGACGGACATGTGGGTGGCCATTACCTGTCGGCTTTAGCTATCAATTATGCTGCAACGGGCAATGCTGAATGCAAAAAACGGATGGACTACATGATTGCCGAGCTGAAAGCCTGTCAGGATGCAAATACCGCTAAAAATAGCGATTGGGGCAAAGGGTACGTGGGAGCTGTTCCCAACAGTAAAGTCATCTGGAGCACATTTCAGAAAGGCGATTTTGCTGCTTTTCGTGCGGCATGGGTTCCCTGGTACAACGTGCATAAAATGTATGCCGGACTCCGGGATGCCTGGTTATATACCGGAAACGAGCAAGCTAAAACGATGTTCCTTAAGTTCTGTGACTGGGCAATTGCGGTTACCGCATCGCTTTCCGAAACTCAGATGCAATCGATGCTCGATACCGAACACGGTGGCATGAATGAAGTGCTTGCCGATGCTTATCAGATGACCCTCGATAAGAAATACCTCACTGCGGCGGAACGTTTCTCGCATAAAATGTTGCTCGATCCGATGTCGCAAAGCAAAGATAATCTGGACAACAAACACGCCAATACGCAGGTGCCGAAAGCAATTGGATTTGAACGGATAGGGGAGTTGAGCAACGATGCCACTTACCTGCAAGCCGGAAAATTCTTTTGGGAAACGGTAACTACGAACCGTACCCTTGCGTTCGGAGGAAACAGCCGTCGCGAGTTTTTCCCAAGCGTTGCTTCCTGCACCGATTTTGTGAACGATGTTGAAGGTCCCGAGTCGTGCAATTCGTACAACATGCTCAAACTCACCGAAGATCTTTTCCGCCTGCATCCGTCGGCGAACTACGCCGATTATTACGAACGAACCATGTACAACCATATTCTTTCGACCCAACATCCCGATCACGGCGGATATGTCTATTTTACTCCGGCGCGTCCGCGTCACTACCGCGTCTATTCGGCTCCCAACGAAGGAATGTGGTGCTGCGTGGGTAGCGGCATGGAAAATCACGGAAAATACGGACAGTTTATCTATACCCATCAACACGATTCACTGTTTGTGAACCTATTTGTTGCTTCGGAACTGAACTGGAAGGAAAAAGGGTTGAAAATCAGACAAACGACCAGTTTCCCGAATGAAGAGAAAACGAAACTGACGGTTACTGCCGGAAACGCCCGTTTCAAACTGATGATCCGTTATCCTTACTGGGTGGCCGATGGTGCACTCAAAATAACGGTCAACGGGAAAGCGGTTGCTTATACCGCTCATCCGTCGTCATATGTTGCTGTTGAACGGACATGGCAACAAGGGGATGTGGTAACGGTTGAACTTCCGATGCACAACTCTGTGGTACAATTGCCCAACGTACCCAACTATATTGCCTTTATGCACGGTCCGATTGTGCTTGCTGCCAAAACCGGCACGAATGATCTTACCGGATTGGTGGCCGGAGACAGCCGTTGGGGTCATATTGCCGGAGGTAAAAAAATGCCGTTGAACGAAGCTCCCGTTATTATTGAAGATAACGAGTCGACTTTGGCCGATAAAATTACTCCTGTAGCTGGAAAACCGATGACATTCAGTTTATCGGGCATCAAAATGGCAAATAAGATTGATGCGCTGCTTGAACCATTCTACAAGATTCACGATGCACGCTACGAAATTTACTGGATGCGTCTGTCTGACAGTCAGTATCGCTCTTATGCCGATTCGCTAGCTCAGGTAGAACAGCAAAAGCTGGCTTTGCAAAAGCGTACCGTGGACTTTGTCGCTCCGGGCGAACAGCAACCCGAGGCTGACCATTTTATTCAGAAAGAAAATTCCAATACAGGCAACAATCAGGACGAGTTTTGGCGTGATGCCCGCGATGGTGGTTATTTCAGCTATCGCCTGAGCACCAACAAGGAGACGAATCTGAGCCTGTCAATCCGGTATTGGGGTAACGAAAGGGGACCGCGAAACTTCGATATTTATATCGACGATGTGAAGCTGACTTCGGAGAACCTCTCAGGCAAATGGAACAGCAATAAATTTCAGAACGTGGAATATCCAATTCCTGATGCTGCCGTTGCCGGGAAAGACTTTGTCAGAGTGAAGTTTGTTCCTCAACAAAAAAATATGACGGCATCCATCTATTATATCCGACTATTGAGAGAGTCGAAGTAAAATGATTTTATAGGAATATACGACATGAATAGAAAATGCTGTGTTTTATTGTTTTTGTTGATTTTTTGTGGTGTCGGAGCTCAACAAAAAGAAAGTACTCCGTTCACCAATCCAATGATGTGGGCCGATGTGCCCGATATGTCGATTGTAAGAACCAGTAATGATTTTTACCTGATAAGCACCACCATGCACCTGATGCCGGGAGCACCGGTAATGAAATCGAAAGATTTGGTGCACTGGGAAATTGCAAGTTACGTGTTCGATAAACTGACCGATACTCCGAGTTACGACCTGAATGGAGGAACCGTTTATGGTCGCGGACAGTGGGCATCGTCCATCCGTTATCACAACGGGAAATACTACGTGCTTTTCTCTCCAAACGATAAGCCGTTTCGGGCATATATTTATTCCACCACCGATCCGTCGAAGGATAAATGGCAATTGGTAACCCGTACACAACATTTTCACGACGCGTCTCTTTTCTTCGACGACGATGGTCGCGTCTATGTATTTTCGGGTACCGGTTCGTTGCGGGAGCTGAAAAGCGACCTCTCGGATGTAAAGCCGGATGGAGTGAACATGACCATTTTCAAACGCGATTCGGAAGAGACCGGTTTGTTGGAAGGAAGTCAGGTTATAAAGCACAATGGCAAATATTATCTGTTGATGATTTCGTGGCCTAATGGTAAGCCCCGCCGACAGGTTTGTTACCGGGGCGATAACATTACCGGGCCGTATGAAAAGAAGGTGATTTTACAGGATAATTTTGCCGGATTTCCTTATTGCGGTCAGGGATGTATTACCGACGATACCAACGGCAACTGGTACGGACTGATTTTTCAGGATCGCAACGGGGTGGGGCGTGTACCGCTCCTGATGCCGGTTCGCTGGGTAGATGGATGGCCGATGCTGGGCGACGAAAATGGAAAAGTGCCTCTGAATTGGGCAACGCCATTGAAACCCTACGACAGTGGAAAACGCATTGTGGAAAGCGACGATTTTTCGGATAAAAAATTAAAAATCAACTGGCAGTGGAACCATAATCCGGTAGATGCAGCCTGGTCGCTGACCGAACGAAAAGGTTTTCTCCGATTAAAAACGAGCAGGGTAGTCGACAATCTGTTTGCAGCACCCAATAGCATTACGCAGCGTATGGAAGGACCTAAATGCAGCGGTGTGGTGTCGTTGGATGTGTCGAAAATGAAAGACGGAGATGTTGCCGGATTCAGCGCCTTTAACGGCGATGCCGGTGTTTTATCGGTCGTCATGGGAGGTAATAAAAAATACCTGACAATGGCCGGAAATTCTGTGTCACTGGAGAATTCTACCAAAGCAATTAAAGGTGTGAAGGTAGACGAAAAAGCCCGTATTGAATTGACCAGAAAGGTTATCTATTTGCGTATTGACGGCGACTTTAACCTGAACAAGGATTTGGCAACCTTCTATTACAGTTATGACAATAAAAACTGGCAGCCGATTGGTACGGAATACAAAATGATTTTCGATTATCGCCGGATGTTTATGGGGAGTAAATTTGCGATCTTCAATTATGCAACCAAAGCCCTTGGTGGCTATGTCGATGTGGATTTTTTCAATTACAACAGGATACAATAAAGATATATTATACCATGAAAATCAAAGTTCTATTTATTGTTTTTGCCCTTTGTTGCGGTGCAGCTCAGGCACAGGAGTCGTACAGTTCTCCTGTTCGTTCGAACAATGAACCGGTAGCTCCGGGCAAATTCGAGCCAACGTGGCAATCGTTGTCGCAATATCAGACGCCCGAATGGTACCGAAATGCTAAATTCGGCATCTGGGCGCATTGGGGACCGCAATGCCAGCCGGGGCAGGGCGACTGGTATGCCCGCTCGATGTATAATGAGGGAAGTTATCAGTATAAATGGCATGTAGAGCATTACGGGCATCCGTCGAAAGCCGGGTTCAAAGAGGTGATTAATAGCTGGAAGGCTGAAAACTGGGATCCTGAAAAATTAGTGGCTCTTTACAAGCGTGCCGGCGCTCAATACTTCTTTGCCATGGCTAACCATCACGATAACCTGGATATGTGGAACAGCAAATATCAGGAGTGGAATACGGTAAGGGTAGGTCCGCACAAAGATATTCTGGCCGGCTGGGCAAAGGCGGCTAAGGATAATCATTTGCCGTTTGGTTTGAGTGTCCATGCGGCTCATGCCTGGTCGTGGTACGAAGTGGCTCAACGATCCGATAAACAAGGTGAACTTGCAGGCGTTCCGTATGATGGCAAACTTACCAAAGCCGATGGAAAAGGAACGTGGTGGGAAGGTCTCGATCCGCAGGAATTGTATGCTCAAAACCATCCGTTGAGCGAAGGTAGCGACAATATCACTAAAATACATAGTCAATGGGATTGGGGCAATGGCGTTGCTATTCCGTCGCAGGAGTATTGCGAGAAATTTTACAACCGAACCGTCGACATGATTAATCAGTTTCATCCTGATTTGTTGTATTTCGATGATACAGCTTTGCCGCTTTATCCCGTCAGTGATGCCGGACTGAAAATTGCTGCTCATTTTTATAACAGCAATATGGCATTGCATAAAGGGAAGCTGGAAGCTGTTTTGTTTGGTAAAATATTGACAGATAACCAGAAGAAATGCATGGTTTGGGACGTGGAGCGCGGTGCTCCGGATAAAATACAGGATCTTCCCTGGCAAACCTGTTCGTGTATAGGCGACTGGCATTACAATACTTCTGTTTATGAAAACAATCGCTATAAATCGGCCAAAGATGTGATTCAGATGCTGATTGACGTGGTAAGTAAAAACGGTAACCTGCTTTTGAATGTCCCTGTGCGCGGCGACGGTACTATCGACGAAAAGGAAATTGCCGTGGTGGAAGGAATAGCAGCTTGGATGGACATCAACAAGGAAAGTATTTTCGATACCCGTCCGTGGAAAATTTTTGGAGAAGGACCGGCTGCCGAAGCCAAAAATCCGATCAATGCACAGGGCTTTAACGAAGGAAAAATTAAATTTTCGGCCAAAGATATCCGGTTCAATCAAAATGGAAAGATTCTGTACGTAACGGTTATGGGAGCTCCGGATGCCAATGTGGTTGTTAAAAACCTGAAGACCGACGGACAAAACAAGATCAGGAAAATCGAATTGCTTGGCAGCAATGAGAAAATTAACTGGAACCAGAACTCCGAGGGCTTGACAATCGGGAAACCGAACCGGATTCCGAATCCGATTGCTATTGTTTTCAAGGTTTACCAACAGTAACACTTCATATTAATATCAACACCAACACTTACTTCATTCGATGAAAAACTTCAGATATCAACTATCCTGTGCTGTAATTATCCTTGCATGCTTGCTGTTTTCTACAACTTCGCAGGCTGCCAAAGGGGGTAAAAAAATCAGTTCCGATCTTTTCGGATTGTTTTTTGAGGACATCAACTACTCTGCCGATGGCGGGTTGTATGCAGAAATGGTACAGAACCGTTCGTTCGAATACAATCCTACCGAGCAGAAAACGTGGAATCCCTTTTCGTATTGGGAATATGTTGCTCCCGGATTTTCTTATGGCAGAATCAATGTAGAAACAGCTGCGCCCATCCATCCCAACAATCCGCATTACGTGTTGCTGGATATCGAACATATAGGACATGAGGCAAAATATACAGGTATTTCGGGCGTGGGAATAAAGAATTCCGGTTTTGAGGGCATGGTAGTAAAGGCGGACGATAAGTATAATTTTTCTATGTTTGCCCGTCAGCTTGGAAACGAACCGGTGTCATTTACCATCTGTCTCCAAACATTGAAAGGAAAAATTCTTGCACAGACGACCGTATCGGTGGCTGCTTCCGATTGGAAAAAATATACTGCAACTCTTACTCCCTCGGCGAATTGCGATACCGCCAATCTGGTCGTGTTGGCTACCAATACAGGAAAAGTGGGATTGGATATGATTTCGTTATTCCCGGAAAAAACATTTAAAAACCGTGAGAACGGAATGCGTGCCGATTTGGCACAAATGCTGGCCGATATGAAGCCTCGCTTTATCCGTTTCCCGGGTGGTTGTTTGGCGCATGGTGATGGATTAGGCAATATGTATCGTTGGAAAAACACCATCGGTCCGCTCGAAACCCGCAAGGAACAACGCAATATTTGGGGCTATAATCAAACTGCGGGGCTGGGCTATTACGAATATTTCCGTTTTTGTGAAGACATCGGTGCCAAACCTCTTCCCGTTTTGCCGGCAGCTGTAAGTTGTCAGAATTCGGGAGGTACATGGCAGGTAGGAGGAATCGGTCAAAAGGCGTTGCCGATGAACGAAATGCAGGAGTACATTCAGGAAGTGCTGGATCTGATTGAATGGGCAAATGGTCCTGCAACATCCGTCTGGGGAGCCAAACGTGCCGCTGCCGGTCATCCTGCTCCGTTCAATCTGCAGTATGTTGGCATTGGCAATGAGGATAAGATTACTCCCGAATTTGAAGAGCGTTTCAAAATGATCTTTGCAGCTGTCAAAGCAAAACATCCTGAGATTACGGTAGTGGGAACTGTAGGCCCGGCTCCCGATGGTGAAGACTTTACCAAAGGATGGAAGCTGGCTGATGACCTGAAAATTCCTATTGTAGACGAACACTATTATACTAGTCCAGAATGGTTTATCTCTCATCAGCATCGTTATGATGCTTATAAACGCAATGCGACTGAGGTTTATCTGGGCGAATATGCTTCGTGGGGAAACAAACTGCGCAATGCGATCGCTGAGGCGGCGTATATGACTGCACTCGAACGAAATGGCGATGTAGTACGCATGGCTTCGTATGCTCCTTTGCTGGCAAAAAAAGATTTTACACAGTGGAAAACCGACATGATCTTTTTTGACAATGTAAAGATCAATCCGACTCCGAATTACTATGTGCAGAAGATGTTCTCGGCCAATCAGGGCGATTATTATTTCGACAAAGTGATTGCGAAAGACGAAAAGGATGTGAATCTGGCGGCATCTTGTGTGCGTGACAGCAAAACCGGTGATGTCATATTGAAAATGGTCAACTTCGGAAGCGCTCCAAAATCGATGAAAATCAATTTGGGTCAGTTCGGAACGATTATTCCGCAGGCCGAGCAGACAGTTTTGAGCGGGGATGCCAATGTCGAAAATACGTTTGATAATCCGCAAAATGTACTCCCGGTAGCATCGACGGTCAAGATCGGAAAATCATTCCAATATTCGGCTCCGGCCATGTCATTAACTGTGGTTAGAATCAAAACAAAAAAATAAATCTTAATACCAGACCTCTCCTCCCAACCTCCTCCCCCGAGGGGAGGAGGAGTAAGGCTGTAGGATTGTTAGAATTTAATTTATATTGCAGATTTTTCCCCTCTCTCTCTGGAGAGGGGTAGGGGAGAGGTCATAGAGTGCAAACAGCTATACATTAATGTCTTAATTATCTAATTTATATAATCTTTATTGCCATGCACCATAGAAAGAGCCTCATGCTGGTTGTCTTGGTTGCCTTGTCTACATGCATTTCTTTTGCTCAGACGTGGACCGCCGACAACGGTAATGGTACTTATACCAATCCTCTGTTTTACGACGAGTTCTCCGATCCTGATATGATTCGTGTGGGAGATGATTTTTATCTTGCAGGTACCACCATGCACGCTATGCCGGGAGTGGTCGTGATGCACTCCAAAGACTTGGTTAACTGGGAATTCTTAGGTTATTGTTTCAAAAATCTGAATTTAGGAGATGATTTTAATCTCGAAAATGGTAAGGAGGCATACGGACAGGGTATTTGGGCACCGTGTATCCGCTATCACAACGGTATGTTCTACATTTTTACCAACGTGAATAACCATGGGATGCAGGTATTTGTGTCCAAAGATCCCAAGGGGCCGTGGATACATAAACCGCTCAATATAGAGATTTATGACTTATCCATTCTCTTTGACGAAGATGGGAAAATTTATGCCGTTTACAAATACAACGAGGTTCACTTGGTTGAGCTAAAACCCGATTTTAGCGGCATTGTCGAAGGGAGCGACAAGATTATTATTCCTGCCGGGAACAATATGGGCGAAGGTCATCATATGTACAAAATAAAGGGCAAATATTACATTATCAGTGCCAACTATTCTCCCACAGGGCGTATGCAGTGTGCCCGTGCCGACAAGCCTTACGGTCCGTATGAAACCACTGTTATAAGAGCCGAAGAGACCTTCGGTTTTCAGCGGGGATGGTTAACGGATAATGTAGGTCTTGGGTCCAAGGTTCCGGCTTCCGGTTTTAAATTCAAACTTACTCCGGCTGCCGACAATTATTTCGGTGCTGTGCCAATGCATCAGGGCGGTATTGTCGATTTGCCCAATGGCGACTGGTGGGGATTTTCGATGATCGACTTTATGTCGGTGGGACGCACCACATGCTTGTCGCCGGTTACCTGGCAGGATGGCTGGCCCTATTTCGGACTTCCGGGCAATCTGGGCCGTTCGCCTCGTACCTGGCTCAAACCCAATGTGGCTGCACAGACGATGCCCTCAGCTCCTTATCAGCGCAACGATGATTTTTCAGGTCCAGCACTGCAATCCGTTTGGCAGTGGAACCATAATCCGGTGGCTACCAAATGGGAGCTTAACAAGAAAAAAGGAGCATTGCGGTTGCATACTTTGCCTGCCAACGATTTTCTTTGGGCAAAAAATACCTTGACCCAACGCGTCATTGGCCCAGAGTCGTATGCCACAGCCGTGCTGGATGCAAGTGCTTTGAAACCGGGTGACTATGCGGGTTTGGCTTATTTGAATATGCCTTATGCCAGTGTGGGTGTAATGAAGAATGCTGACGGTTTTGTACTTCGTTTCTACGATCAATACAAAAACAGGACTATTGAAGAAAAATTGACCTCCGGCAAAATAAGTCTGCGTGCATCCGGCGATTACGAAAAGGACATTGCTCAGTTTAGCTATAGCACCGATGGAACGAACTTTACCAACATCGGTGATTCTATCCGTTTACCGTATCAATTGAAAACTTTCCAGGGTTCGCGTTATGCCTTGTTTGCCTATAATACGCTGGGCAAAGAAGGCGGATATGCCGATTTTGAAGATTTCAAACTTGTGGAGCCGCTTGCTGACCGTTCGCACAATATTCCTGTTGGGAAAATAATTACCATGATTAATTTAGGAACAGATGCTCCGGTATGGGCTAATCCCCACGGAATGATGCACTCTTCAACAGCGGGTTCCAAAGAAGCTCAGGGTGGCGGATGCCAGTTCCGGGTGCACGACAGAGGTAAGGGTAGGGTAGCGCTGGAAGCATTGAATGGCACCGGCTTCCTTACTGTTGTGGGTATCGGTATTTCGGGTGATGTGCGGCTGATGAAGCAGGAATCGGACGGAGGCTTATTTCAGTGGGAGGATATGTTGCACAATCAATGCATGTTGCTGTCGTTGAAAACCAATCGTTACGTAGGGCTGACTCCGGGAACCGGCGAACCGTACGCTGCCGATCGCCCGGGAACGTTACCCAACCGCAAGGATGGAACGGTATTGAGTTGGAAAATTGTTGGAGAATAGTTGTTGATAAGATTTGTTATAAAAAAACAAGAGTGCATTTAAACCAAGTGAAAGAAAAGCTATCTAATCGACAATACATACTTTGTCTGTTTAAGGTCTATCTGTTTATCAGATCTTAAACAGACAGGTGATATATCCCCGAATTAAGCGGGATTTTTTGAAGATATAAACCTTTCTACTGACGACGTATTATTCCCGGGTGGCTTTGCTTTCATTCTTTTGAAGCAACAGAAGTTTTTTATATGGCACCCGAAGATGCCTGTCTCTTTGAGGCAGGTAGCTCTTGTAATACGTTTATTCTAAAAATAATATACTAGAAGCCATTGTTTTTGAAATAAAACATTGGTTTGTTTGGCTAAAAACAATTGGCATTTGCTGATTGATGAGATGTTGCATCATCAATAATCCATTTTTCAAGGCCCTTGAAGATGATGAAATGGTGTAACACGGAGTTTAATAAGACCTTAAAAAGAAAATTATTATCAGATGAAAAATTTTATTTTGCTATGTGTCTGTTTATTGAATGTCACAATACTTTCTGCGCAGGACAGTAAAGCCCATAATCCCATTATATATGCTGATGTGCCCGATATGTCGATGATTCGTGCGGGCGATACCTATTACATGAGTAGTACTACGATGCACATGAATCCGGGAGTGCCAATCATGAAATCGAAAGACCTTGTCAACTGGAAGATGGTAGGTTACGCTTATTCTACTCTCGGCAATATGGATGCTCTGGATCTGAATAATGGTAAGAACAACTACGGGAAAGGCTCCTGGGCTAGCAGCCTCCGTTACCATAACGGGACTTATTACATTGCAACATATGCTCAAACTACCGACAAAACGTATATTTTCAGAACCAATGACATTGAAAAAGGTAATTGGAAGGTGAGTGAATTTAAGCCGGGATATCATGACTGCACACTTGTTTTTGACAATGATCGAGCCTACTTGATAACTGGGGGGGGCAAGTTGCGTATTATCGAACTGAACGATGATTTGACCGGTGTGAAAGAAGGAGGGTTAAATCAAATACTTATCGAAAATGCAAGCGCACCTGCCGGAAATGTCATGCTTCCTGCTGAAGGATCTCAGTTGTTCAAACATGATGGCAAATTCTATTTGTTCAATATATGCTGGCCGCGCGGCGGAATGCGTACCGTTCTTGTTCATAGAGCCGATAAGCTTACCGGGCCCTGGGAAGGCAGAGTCGCTTTTCAGGATCAGGGTGTGGCTCAGGGTGGTATAGTAGATACTCCTGATGGAAGATGGTTTGCTTATTTGTTTCAGGATCACGGAGCGGTCGGTCGCATTCCGTATATCGTACCCATGAAGTGGGAAAACGGATGGCCGATGATTGGTGTAAACGGAAAATTGCCGGAATCGCTCGATCTTCCTGCAAGCAAAGGCATCAATCCGGGTATTGTCGCATCTGACGAATTTACCCGCAAACCCGGCGAACCTGCTTTGCCATTGGTTTGGCAGTGGAACCACAATCCCGATAACACTCTTTGGTCGGTAACGAAACGCAAAGGCTATCTGCGCCTGACAACCGGACGCGTTGACACTCTGTTCTTGCAGGCAAAAAATACGTTGACACAACGTACTTTCGGTCCGGTTTCTTCTGGCATTACGGCTATTGATGTAACGAATATGAAAGAGGGTGATTTTGCCGGCCTTGCCCTTTTGCAGCGAAAATTCGGGCAGGTAGGGGTGAAGTTTGCTAATGGCACCAAATCGATTGTAATGGTAAACGGTTCGGCACGGGTTCCGGTTGAGGCACAAACTGTTCCACTGACACAGAAAATAGTTTATTTGAAAGCGGAGTGCGATTTCAGGGATAAAATCGATATCGGATATTTCTTCTACAGTCTCGATGGTAAAACGTGGCTTCCGATAGGCTCTCAACTGAAAATGGAGTATTCGATGCCGCATTTTATGGGTTATCGCTTTGGTTTGTTCAACTATTCGACCAAAACCCCGGGCGGTTATGTCGATTTCGATTATTTCCGTATTTCCGATAAGATTTCCAAATAACTCCTTGAAAAAACTGTTATGCGAAAATTAAGTCTTGGCCTGGTTGTTTTGTCCTTCTTGTTGGCAACTATGCCGGCTAATTCCAAAGGGAAATCAAACACTTCAACTCCACGTACGCCGTTGATGGGGTGGGCGAGCTGGAACCAGTTCGGAGCAAAAATTGACGAGGCGCTGATAAAAAAACAAGCTGACGCAATGGTTTCATCGGGTCTTGCCGCTGCCGGATTCCGGTACCTTAATATTGATGACGGCTTTTTTAATCTTCGCTATCCGAACGGAACCCTGCGTATCGATTCGATCAAGTTCCCTAATGGAATGAAATATCTGGCCGATTATATCCATTCAAAAGGATTGAAAGCAGGATTTTATAGCGAAGCCGGCGAGAATACCTGCGGGTCGCAGTATAGCGGACAACCCGGAGGCGTTGGCGGTGGACTTTACGGTCACGATCAGCAGGATATCGATCTCTTCTTCAAAACCTGGGGATTTGATTTTCTGAAAGTGGACTATTGCGGCGGATTGAAGCAAAAACTCGATGAGAAAACCCGCTACACCGCAATCCGTAAGGCAATGAACAATACCGGCCGTACCGACATCAACTTCAATGTTTGTCGCTGGCAATTCCCCGGAACATGGGTAACTACCATTGCCGATTCGTGGCGTATGTCGCAGGATATCAATTTTGTTCCCGGATCGAAGGCGCGATGGAAAAGCATTATCGGCATCATCAACCAGAATAAATTTCTGGCTCCGTATGCTAGTCCGGGACATTACAACGATATGGATATGCTGGAGGTAGGACGTGGTTTGTCGTTTGAAGAAGATAAAAGCCATTTTGCCATGTGGTGTATTCTCTCTTCGCCGTTGGCTCTGGGGCTCGACATGACCAAAATCAGCGACGAAACCAAATCGATTATTACCAACCCCGAAGTAATTGCCGTTAATCAGGATCCGACCGGTTTGCAGGCTCATCTGCTGTTCGAAAAAGATAGTGTACAGGTGTGGGCAAAACATCTCAACGGTCGCCAAAGCAAAGAGTTTGCGGTAGCGCTGCTCAACTTAAAGACAACACCGACCTCGGGCTCCGTTAGCTGGAAAGATCTCAATATTATAGGTGCTGCCAAAGTACGTGATCTCTGGGCTCGTACCGATTTGGGAACCATGGAGTCGGAATATACGGCTACCATTCCCGCGCATGGCATATCGTTGGTGAAGGTGACAGCACAAAAAACGAAATTGCAGGACGTCTTTGAGGCCGAATATGCCTGGATCAACAACTTTAACCTGACGGAGAATAGTGAAATTGTTCCCGATCAGGCAAGGCCGCTGACGGATGCGGCTTGTTCCGGAAAAACCAAAGTAATCAAAATCGGCAACCGCGAAGATAACTATATTGAGTTCCGCGATGTGTATGCAGCAGCTGCCGGAAATTATACGCTCACTTTGTATTACACTTCCGAAAATACCAAAACAGCAACGCTTTCTGTCAACGAAAAGAAAATCCCGCTTGCCGGTCTGAATTCGGGCGGGAAAGGTGTGGTGGCAAAGAAGTCGCTTTCGGTGAAACTGAACAAAGGATACAATACGATACGGATTTCCAATGCAAAAGGATGGGCTCCTGATATTGATAAGATTGAAATTAACCTGAATAACAATAAATTGTAACAAATTTCTGATAACCATAATACAAATGAAAAACAATAAGATGAAATTGATTTTTGGCGCTATGCTCGGACTGTTAGCTGTTTCTTATGTGACTGCTCAAAATCCGATTATCCGCAACCAGTTTAGTGCAGACCCCACAGCACGTGTTTTCAACGGAAAAGTATACCTCTACCCATCGCACGACATACCTACGCCTCCAGATAAAAACCTACGGAAAGATTGGTTTTGCATGGCCGATTATCACGTGTTTTCGTCCGATAATCTTACGGATTGGACCGATCACGGAGTGATTGTTACGCAGACCAAAGTGCCCTGGTTGACCAAGATCAATTACGATATGTGGGCACCCGATTGTGTGTTCAAAAATGGCAAATATTATTTCTACTTCCCTGTTGGAGGCAGAGTCGGCGTAGCTACAGCTGATAAGCCTGAAGGTCCTTATACAGTACTGGACAAACCGGTGGAAGGTATTCGTGGTATCGACCCTTGCGTACTTTTGGACAAAGACGGTAAAGCCTACATTTTTACAGCCATGGGGCGTATCAGTGTTGCCAAACTCAAAGATAACATGATTGAAGTGGATGGACCGGTACAAACTATCACCAATCTACCTACCAAAGGGCTAATTGAAGGTCCGTTTGCGATGGAACGCAATGGCAAATATTACCTCACCTATCCGCACGTTGCCAACCAAATCGAACGCCTCGAATATGCCATGAGCGACAGTCCTATGGGACCTTATCAGCCGGTTGGAGTCATCATGGACGAATCTCCGTCGAACTGCTGGACCAATCACCATTCTATCGTCAACTACAAAAATCAGTGGTATCTCTTCTATCACGACCGCGACTACTCTCCCAAGTTTGACAAAAACCGTTCGGTAAGAGTCGATAGCCTGACATTCAATGCCGATGGTACTATCAAAAAAGTTATTCCTACGTTCCGTGGTGTTGGTTTGTCGGATGCTACGAAAGAAATTCAACTAGATCGTTACAGCAAAATCAGCGAAAAGGGAGCAACGATTGCATTTCTTGATACAGCCGATACATTCAAAGGCTGGAAAACGATTTTCGATGCTTCGGGAGCTTGGGTGCAATATAATGCTGTGAACTTTGCCAAGAAAGGTGCCAAGTCGCTTCAGGTTAGAGCAACATCAGCAACAGGAGGCTCTTTGCAATTGAAACTTAACGATGCTAATGGAGCCGTTGTTGCCAAAATCAATGTTCCGAAAAGTAGTGACTGGACAACCATTAAAGTTCCTGTTTCCGGCGTGAAAAAAGGAGTTTACAACTTGTGTGTTGTTTCGCAGGATAGCAAACCGGTTGAAGTCGATTGGATACGATTCGAATAGAAGCAATTAAGGATTAACTTATGAATTTTAAAAATCTATTTGCCGGAAAATATGCACTCGTGGGTAGCTTACTTCTTTGTCTGAGCTGTTTAGGATTGCAGGCGCAGAATTCCTACAATTCGCAACCGGCATCGACCAATGTGCCGGGAGCCGAATACCCCCGCCTTGATTCTCAATTACGGGGAATCTTTCGGGTCAGTGCTCCGAATGCTCAGAAGGTTGAATTGAACCTTGGCAAAAAATATGAAATGACAAAGTCGTCCGATGGATTTTGGATGGTAACCACCGATCCCTTGGTGGTTGGCTTTCATTATTACACGATTTTGATTGACGGTGTTTCCGTTGCCGATCCGTCGAGCGAATCATTCTTTGGCGGAAGTAGCATGCAGAGTGGCATAGAGGTGCCCGAAGCTGGAGTCGATTATTATCTTCCCAAAAATGTTCCTCACGGGAAAGTGGAATCGGTGATTTACTATTCGAAAAATGAAAAACGTTATCGTCGCTGCTTTGTTTATATTCCCCCCGGATATGATAAAAACCCGAATGTCAAATATCCCGTTCTTTATTTGCAACACGGTATGGGAGAAGACGAACGTGGCTGGTCTATTCAGGGAAAGATGAACAATATTGTCGATAATCTGTTGGCTGAAGGAAAGTGTAAGCCGATGATTATTGTGATGGATAATGGCAATATCGCTTATATGAAAAAGCGTCCGGCAATGCCGGCTCCGGGAGCTTCGGAAGAAAGTAGAAAGGAATTTACTCAGTTTCTGATGAATTTCGGGAGTGATTTTTATCCCATTTTCCTGGATGATCTGGTTCCGTTCATAGATTCAAATTTCCGCACGCTGCCCAATCGGGAAAGCCGTGCGATGGCTGGTTTGTCGTTCGGTGGTTTTCAGACACTGACCATAACCCTTGCACATCTCGATAAATTCTCATATATCGGAGGATTCAGTCCCGGGTTAAACGATCAGGCGATCCAAACTATTTATAAGGATGTTCCTGCATTTAACCGTATGGTGAAGACATTCTTTCTGAGTACTGGTTCTGTTGAACGCGAAGGCAACTCAAACATTAAGGATTTGCATGAAGCGCTTGACAAAGCAGGGGTAAAGAATGTCTATTACGAGTCACCGGGAACGGCGCACGAATGGCTTACCTGGCGCAGATCTTTACATGAATTTCTACCACTATTATTCAAATAAATGTACGTTTTTATCAACCATAATTAACATATTATAACCATGAAAATCAAAATGTTAGCTGTTGCTTTTGCGACAGTACTTACCAGTAGTGTTTGCTTGGCTCAGGCAAACCAATCTGCCGTTATCGAAGATTTCAAACCTTCAACATGTAATCAACCGGGACAAATGTACCCACAGGTAAATTCACAGGGTTATGCCCGTTTTCGTGTAGTGTCTCCTCAGGCTCAAAGCATTGTAGTAAGCCTCGGATTGGGTGGCGCTAAAGGCGGAACTCCTCTTACCAAAGCAGAAGACGGTTCGTGGATGGGAACAACTGCCGGCCCGATGGACGAAGGTTTCCACTACTATCACCTGACCATCGACGGTGGCGTATTTAACGATCCGGGCGCAATGAATTACTACGGTTCTACCCGTTGGGAAAGCGGTATCGAAATTCCGGCTCACGACAAAGATTTTTATGCCCTGAAGGATGTTCCTCACGGTAACGTACAACAAATTCTGTTTCCTTCCAAAAGCACCAACACTTCACGACGTGCATTTGTTTATACTCCTGCCGGATACGACAAAAATGCAAAGACAAAATATCCTGTTTTGTACCTGCAACATGGTTGGGGCGAAGATGAAACTGCGTGGAGCAACCAGGGACATGCCAATCTGATTATGGATAACCTTATTGCCGAAGGTAAAATCAAACCGTTTATCATTGTAATGACTTACGGTATGACCAATGATGCTAAACCCGTTACTATCGGCAGTTTCAGCTATGTTCCTTTCCAGACTGTGCTTGTTGACGAATTGATTCCTTATGTGGATGCCAATTTCCGTACACTTGCCAATAAAGAAAACCGTGCTATGGCTGGTCTTTCTATGGGTGGTATGGAAACCCACGCGATTACACTTGCTCGTCCCGATGTATTTTCTTACTACGCATTGTTGAGTGGAGGTACTTACAATCCTGCAGAACTGAAAGGTAAAGCAACTCCTAAACTGATCTTCATTAGCTGTGGTAGCCGTGAAAATCCTGATATGGTTAAAAAAGCTGCCGTTACTTTGAAAGAAGCCGGTTACAATGCGGTCTCTTTTGTTTCCGAAAATACAGCTCACGAGTTTCTTACATGGCGTCGTAGCCTGAAAGAACTGGCTCCAATGCTTTTCAAATAAAACAAGTATCTGATATTTTGCCTGATAGCCTGAAAGGCATTATTTTCATAACCGCAGGTCACTGACCTGCGGTGAATATAATCCTTCACCTAATTACAACCTGGAAGGTTGGACGAGGTAATATATCCTATAATCATTTTGAATAATTCAATAACAGTATTAAAAATAAATTCATGAAATACAGATCAATAGCTGTTTTGTTGACAGCAGCATTAACCAGCGGGCTTTGTTTGGCTCAGACTGCCGCGGTGGAAGATTTCAAAAAAACTCCTACTACCCAACAAGAGAAAGAATATCCTCAGGTGAATTCGGAAAGAAAGGTTCGCGTGAGTATTCCGGCTCCTGAAGCTCAACGCGTGCAACTCGACATCGGTGGCGTGAAATATGACCTGAAGAAGGACGAAAAAGGAGTCTGGACAGGCGAATCGGCTCCGCAGGATGAGGGTTTTCACTATTATCAGCTCAATATTGACGGAGCTTCGGTGCCCGATCCGGGAAGTTTGTACTATTACGGAGCAAGTCGTTGGGGAAGTGGTATCGAAATTCCTGCTAAAGATCAGGATTTTTATGCCGTTAAAAACGTTCCTCACGGTCAATTGCGCGAAATGCAGTACTATTCAAATACAACCAAAAGCGTTCGCCGTGTTTACATCTATACCCCGGCGGGATACGATAAAGACAGCAAAAAATATCCGGTGTTGTATCTCCAGCACGGTATGGGCGAAAATGAAACCGGATGGGGAAATCAGGGACACGCAGGTCTCATTATGGACAACCTGATTGCTGAAGGAAAAGCCGTTCCTTTCATTATTGTGATGGAAAACAGCAGTATCAATATGAGCGGAATGCCACGTGGTCCGAGGCCAGCCGGAGCTCCTCGTCCCGGTGCAGGGCAACCCAATGCTGCACCACCGGCTCCCGGTAACGGTCCCCGAATGGCAGGCCCTGGCGGCGGAATAAACTTTGCCGCTGAATTTGAAAAAATACTTTTCAACGACTTGATTCCTTTCGTAGAATCAAACTTCCGCGTGGTTGGCGATCAGGCACACCGTGCTATGGCAGGGCTCTCCATGGGTGGTATGCAAACTCACTCTATCGTTGTAGCAAACCCTGACAAATTTGCATACGTTGGAATGTTCAGCAGCGGAACATTTGTTCCTTCCGAAATCAAAGACATCGATTCGTTTAAGAAAAATACCAAAGTGGTATTTATGAGCTTTGGCGGTCGCGAAGGTGGTTCAGCTCGTATTGGCGAAGCTGCCGAAGAGTGGACAAAAGTTGGCATCAAAGGCGTTTCTTATGTTTCTCCCGAAACTGCTCACGAATGGCAGTCGTGGAGACGTAGTTTGCACGAATTTGCTCCGCTTCTTTTCAAATAAATCAAGGCATTTAGCTTATGAATATCAAACATGTATTTATAGCCTTTATTGCGGCTGTTTCTTGTCAAGTAGCTCAGGCGCAATCTGTCGTGGAAGATTTTAAACCGTCGTCGGTTAACCAGCCGGGGAAAATGTTTCCACAGGTGAACTCCGAAGGACGGGTTCGGGTCAGCATTCCTGCTCCGAATGCGCAGAAGGTTCAGCTTGATATCGGAGGCGTGAAGTACGACCTGAAAAAAGACGATAAAGGCGTCTGGACAGGTGAATCTGCTCCACAGGTTGAAGGTTTTCACTATTATCAGCTCAATGTAGACGGTGCTTCGGTGCCCGATCCGGGAAGTCTCTATTTTTATGGTGCCAGCCGTTGGGGTAGTGCCATCGAAATTCCGGCTCCCGATCAGGATTTTTATGCACAGAAGGATGTACCTCATGGTTTGGTCAGTCAGAAAATGTACTTTTCGAAGGTGACTAACTCATGGCGTCGTTGCTTTGTGTACACTCCGGCCGAATACGATAAGAATCCGTCGAAACGTTATCCGGTGCTCTATTTGCAACATGGTAGCGGTGAGGATGAAACCGGTTGGCCTACTCAGGGGAAAGCCAATTTGATTCTCGATAACCTGATTGCTGCAAAAAAGGCAGTGCCGATGATTATCGTCATGGATAATGGTTATGCAACCAAAGCCAATGCAAGCGCACCAAGTAAGAGTGCCTTCCCATTTGAAGAGGTGATGATAAACGAAATTATCCCGATGATCGATGCTTCTTTCCGTACGCTTTCCGATCGCGAGCACCGTGCCATGGCCGGTCTGTCGATGGGTGCTAACCAGACTATCACCATTACGATGAACAATCTGGATAAATTCTCTTACATTGCAGGTTTCAGCGGAACATCCAACTATCCGCGTACCGAAGCCATTGATGTAGATAAATTTATGGGCGGTAAGTTCAAAGATGGAGCAGCGCTTAACAAGCAAATCAAACTCTTTTGGCTTGGTTTGGGTACGGTAGAACCGGCACCATTCCCGGGTTCGGTAAAAGCTTTCCGCGATATGCTGGAAAAACAAGGTGTGAAATATACCTATTATGAATCGCAGGGTACGGCTCATGAATGGCTTACCTGGAGACGTGATTTGAATCAATTTGCAGCTTTAATTTTCAAATAACAGACATTATATCGATTAAGTGTATAGAAATTTTAATTGCAGACCTCTCCTCTCACGACGACTTCGTGTCGGAGTCAGATATTTATCGTCTGACCCAACCTCCTCCCCCAAGGGGAGGAGGAGCAAGACAGTGAAATATTTAGAATTCAATTCATTTTGCAGATTTTCCCCCTCTCTTCGGGAGAGGGGCTAGGGGAGAGGTCAAATGCGAAAATTAAGAAATGAATTAAACGGTATAATGTTTAATCAAATAAGATCATGAAGAAAATTGTGATGGCAATGCTAAGTCTGGCAATCAGTGCCGTTAGCTTTGCCCAAGAAAATAACTATCCGGCCGATACAAAGCCGGCTTCGACAAACATTGTCGGACAGGATTATCCGCGTGTCGATTCACAGCGCCGCGTTTATTTCCGTTTTCGTGCTCCGGGAGCACAAACTGTTTCGGTAGGTTTGGGCAATACACCCTTAACCAAAGGAGAAGACGGTTTTTGGACAGGAGTAACACAACCCGAAGATCCCGGTTTTCATTATTATACCCTGAAGATCGACGGAGTTGAGGTTGCTGACCCTTCAAGCGAATCGTTCTTTGGTGCAGGTAAAATGATGAGCGGGATGGAAATACCCGAAGATGGTGTTGACTTTTATAACATCAAAAACGTGCCTCACGGTAATGTTAATTCATTCTGGTATTTTGCCAAGTCTACAGGCGAATATCGTCATGCTTACATTTATACTCCGCCGGGATACGATCAGAATGTAAAACAACGCTATCCGGTGCTCTACCTGCAACATGGTATGGGCGAAGATCGTCGTGCCTGGTCGACTCAGGGACGTGCCAATTTTATCCTCGATAATCTGATTGCTGAAGGAAAAGCCAAACCGATGATTATTGTGATGGAAGACGGCGGCATTGCTGCCGGTATGGGTGGAGGCCCACGTCGTCCTGCAGGACCTCGTCCACAAGGTCAGCCGGGAGCTCCCCAAGGTCAGGCTCCGCGTGGTCCTATGGGTGCACCAGCCGGCATGGTATCTTTCTGGGATGGATTCGGTAAAGTAATGATTGCCGATCTGATTCCGACTATCGATGCAAACTATCGTACGCTTTCCGATCGCGAACACCGTGCTATTGCAGGGCTTTCTCTTGGAGGTACTCAAACCTACGGAATTTCGCAGGCCAACTTAGACAAGTTCTCGCATATCGGTATTTTCAGCGCTCCGTTCGGGTTCCCGGGAGTGGAAACCGGTTACAACGGGTTGTTGCAGAAACCGGCTGAATTTGCCAAACTGGTGAAGGTATTCTTCGTAAGCATGGGTTCCAAAGAAGGTCCCAATTCCGGTCGTGCTATTCATGAAGCGCTCGACAAAGCTGGTGTAAAGAACGTCTATTACGAAGCTCCGGGCACCGCTCACGAATTCCAGACATGGCGCAAGAGCCTGTATGGTTATGCACAGCTTTTATTTCAGGATAAATAATTAATTCGATGAAAAAAACGATTCTGCTACTTTGTGCTGTTCTGTTGCAGACTGCTTTTGTCTGTTTCGGACAGGAAGCTGATAATTCGAAACCGGCATCAACCAATGTTGCCGGTGCCGATTATCCGCGTGTCGATGCTCAGCACCGCGTAATCTTTCGTATCAATGCTCCCAAAGCAACAAGTGTTGTGGTGAGTCTTGGTAATACTGCTCTGACGAAGGGAGAAGATGGTTACTGGACAGGTAGAACAGAACCTCAGACCCCCGGATTTCTTTGCTATTCTATTAAAATCGACGGCGTTGAACTCAACGATCCTTCGAGCGAAACATTTTATGATGCGGGTCATATTTATAGTTGCATTGAAATTCCGGAGCAAGGCGTCGATTTTTACGATATAAAAGATGTGCCACATGGCGATGTTCGTTCGGTGTGGTACAAGGCCAAATCGAACGGCGAAATGCGTCATGCCTATATTTATACTCCTCCTGGATACGAGCAAAATGGCACTACCCGCTATCCGGTTCTCTATCTGTTGCACGGCATGAATCAGGATCGTCGTGCATGGGAGAGTCAGGGCAGAGCCAATTTTATTCTCGATAACCTCATTGCTCAGGGCAAGGCCAAACCGATGATTCTTGTTATGGAAGATGGCGGTCTTGCGGGAATTAATCTTGCAGCACGCAGAGCTCAGAGTCCTGCCGGATCTGCTAATGCTGCTCAACGTCCGGGTGGAATGGATCCTTTCTGGAATGCTTTTACCAAAGTGATGATAGAAGATATCATTCCGATGGTCGATGCACGATACCGTACGCTTTCCGACCGGGAGCATCGGGCTATTGCCGGCCTATCTCTCGGAGGTGCGCAAACCTATCAGATTTCCGAAACTAATCTCGATAAATTTGCAAGTATCGGCGTTTTCAGCGCTGCTCCTTTTGGTTTCTCGGGAATAGCGACGGCTTACAATGGATTGCTTACCAAACCGGATGCTTTTTCAAAGCAAGTCAAAGTCTTTTATATTGGTCAGGGCTCGGAAGAGGGAGCGAATGCAGGGCGTGCCATTCATGAACAGATGCAAAAGAACGGGATAAAGCACGTGTATTACGAAGCTCCCGGCACTGCACATGTCTTTCAAACCTGGCGTAAATGCCTCTATGGCTTTGCTCCATTGTTATTTCAGGATAAATAATTGATTGGATGAAAAGAACGTTTCTATTATTTTTTGCTGTTCTGTTGCAGACTTCCATTGTCTGCTTCGGACAGCAATCTGATAATTCGACACCGGCAGTAACCAATATTGCCGGCGCCGAATATCCGCGTATTTTGCCCGACCTGCGGGTTGCGTTTCGGATCAAAGCACCCGAAGCACAAAAGGTGCAGATTGATTTGGGAAAGAAATACGATATGGAGAAAGGTAGTGATGGATTCTGGACGGTTACTACCGATCCTCAGGTTCCGGGTTTTCACTACTACTCTTTAGTGATTGATGGTGTTGCAGTTGCCGATCCGGCAAGCGACACTTTTTTCGGCATGAGTCGCGAAGCAAGTGGTATCGAGATTCCGGAAGCGGGAGTTGACTTTCATCTTATAAAAGATGTCCCTCACGGAACGGTTCAAAGCAAACGCTATTTTTCATCCAAAACCAACTCGTGGCGCAGGATTTTTGTCTATCTCCCTCCCGGATACGAACAAAATCCGACGAAGAAATATCCGGTGCTTTACCTGCAACACGGCGCCGGAGAAGATGAAACCGGCTGGGTAAAACAGGGGCATCTGGATATTATTATGGATAACCTGATTGCAGAGAAACAAGCCGTTCCAATGATTGTTGTTACTACCAACGAGTATGTTATTCGCAACATTGGTGCGGGTTACAACACCGAATCGACCAACCACTTCATGGATCTTTTCAAAGACGAACTGGTCGATGTAATTATTCCGTTTGTGAACAAAAACTATCGGATTGAGAACGATCGCGAACATCGTGCCATTGCTGGACTTTCGATGGGCGGCGGTACCTCTTTTTGGATCGGGATGCTGAATCCTGATAAGTTTGCCTGGGTGGGAGCCTTCAGCTCGAGCGCTTTTCGTGGGGTGAACGGCAATATTTTTGATGCTGAAAAACAAATTCCCGGCATCTTCACCAATCCCGAAAACTTTAACAAGCAACTGAAATTGCTTTATATCTCCAGCGGAGAGCAGGATCATTCGTACGAATACACAAAGAAAACCATTGAAACATTTAAAGAAAAGGGACTTAAGTTGGAATACAACTATTTCCCCGGAGCTCACGAATGGCATGTATGGCGGAAAGCATTGCACGATTTTGTACCTAAATTATTCAAGAAATAGAAAACGATTATGATCCAGAAATTTATCACAACAGCAGTGTTGTTCTTCATCCTGATGATTTTGCTGATCGGAAAGGTCAGTGCGCAAGAGGTGAACCCCGGCAAACCGGCGGTAACCAATATTGCCGGTGTCGAATATCCGCGTATTTTGGACAACCTGAGCGTAGTCTTCAAAATTAAAGCGCCCGACGCGAAAAAGGTGCAGATCGATTTGGGAAAACTGTACGATATGACCAAAGACGATCAGGGTTTCTGGACGGTTACCACGGCTCCTCAGGTTCCCGGGTTTCACTATTATTCGTTGGTTATTGACGGCGTTAAGGTCGTTGATCCTGCCAGCGAAACGTTTTACGGCATGGGACGCATGGCCAGCGCAATCGATATTCCTGAAAAAGGTGCCGGTTTTTACGAAGTAAAAGATGTTCCGCACGGTGCTCTTAGTTCCCAATACTACTTCTCGAAGGTAACCAACAGTTGGCGCAGATTGTTTGTTTATACTCCTGCCGGATACGATGTTAATGCAAAAGTAAAATATCCGGTGGTATACATTCAGCATGGAGGCGGAGAGGACGAACGCGGCTGGGCAGTGCAGGGCAAAACGGATATAATCCTCGACAACCTGATTGCCGAAGGCAAAGCCAAACCAATGATTGTGGTGATTTCTAACGGAAATGTAACAACCGGTAAAGGTGGAGGCGGGTATAGTAATGCAGCGATGGCTGCGTTCAAAGAAGAAATGACGAAAAATATCGTTCCTTTCATCGACAAGACCTACCGTACACTGGCCGATGTCAATCACCGTGCGTTATGCGGCCTTTCGATGGGCGGTGGTCAGGCTTTTTACGTGGGATTGGGCAGTCTCGATTGCTTTTCCTCTGTCGGTGTTTTCAGTTCGGGAATCTTCGGCGGCATCGCCAACCCGAACGGGAAAGTGTTTGATGCAGATAAAGAAATTCCGGGCTTGCTGAGCAACTCAAAATCGTTTAATCAGAAATTGAAGCTGTTTTACGTCTCTGTGGGCGAACAGGATCCCCGTTTTGAGTTTACCAAAAAGGAGGTGAAGAAATTTCAGGATAGCGGACTGAGGGTACAGTTTGCCTCGTTCCCCGGCGATCACGAGTGGCAGGTCTGGCGCAAATCCTTGCACGACTTTGCCTCAAGAGTTTTTAAATGAGTGAAATGGTGTAATCAATAAAATATTGAAAATGAGACTCTTTAAAGTAAGTTTTTTTTGTGTTGCATTGAGCATGTGTCTCTCGGTGCAATGGGTACAAGCTCAGCAGAATAAGCTGGTTATGTGGTATGATAAACCTGCCAAACAGTGGGTGGAAGCTCTGCCGGTCGGAAATGGTCGTTTGGGAGCGATGGTTTTTGGAGATCCGGCGAAGGAAACGATTCAGCTGAATGAAAATACCGTCTGGGCGGGGAGTCCCAACCGGAATGATAATCCGAATGCCAAAGCTTCATTGAGCGAAGTCCGGAAACTTATTTTTGAGGGAAAATATAAAGAAGCGCAGGATCTTGTCAATCAAAATTTCATCAGTAAAACTTCTCATGGAATGTCCTATCAGACGGTAGGAAATCTCCGACTGAGTGCTCCGGGCAACAACAACTATACAGGTTATTACCGCGAACTTGATTTGGCAAGAGCAGTTACCTCATCACGTTATACCAGTAACGGCGTTAACTTCAAAACGGAAACATTTTCTTCGTTTCCCGATCAGGTAATTGTTGAACGGATTACAGCCGATAAACGGGGTGCTATCAGTTTTACGGCGTCAATGGATCGCCCCACCGGAAGGGACCGCGTTCCAACCTGCTCTGTAAAAACCAACGGTAAAAACGAACTGGTGTTGACAGGTATTACCAGCGATCAGGAAACGGTAAAAGGAGGAGTGAAATTTGAGGCAAAAGTAAAAATTATCACTGATGGTGGTGCTGTATCAGCAACGGATTCGACTTTGAATATTGCCAATGCCAATGTGGTTACCATCTACATTTCTATGGCCAGCAATTTCAATAATTATCAAGATATTACTGCCGATGCCGGCGCGAGAGTCGATAATTATCTGCAAAAAGCATTGAAAAAGAATTATGAAGCGATGCTTAAGGCTCATGTGGCAGATTTTCAGAAATATTTCAATCGCGTAAGCCTCGATCTCGGAACTACCGATGCAGCAAAAAATCCGACGGATGTTCGGTTGGCACAGTTTGCCAAGGGCAACGATCCTCAGTTTGTGGCATTGTACTTCCAGTTTGGTCGCTATTTACTGATTTCTTCTTCCCGTCCCGGCGGTCAGCCTGCGAACCTACAGGGTATCTGGGCCGATCAGCTGATGCCGGCATGGGACAGCAAATATACAGTGAATATCAATACCGAGATGAATTACTGGCCTTCCGAACCGACCAATCTGACCGAAATGAACGAACCTCTGATTCAGATGGTGAAAGAGCTTTCGCAAACCGGTCAGCAGACAGCTAAAGATATGTATGGAGCCAATGGTTGGGTGTTGCATCACAATACTGACATTTGGCGTATCAACGGTCCAGTTGACGGTGCTTTCTGGGGAATGTGGCCGATGGGAAGCGCATGGATGTCGCAACATTTGTTTTATAAGTACGAATACAGTGGCAACAAGGAATATCTCAAAACGGTTTATCCCGTCATCAAAGGAGCTGCGCAGTTCTTCCTCGATTTTCTGGTAGAAGAACCTAAAACTAAATGGTTGGTGATATCTCCGTCAGTTTCTCCTGAAAATGCTCCGACAGATCATCCCGATTATTCTATCTCGGCAGGAACAACCATGGACAATCAATTGGTATTCGATATTTTCAATATTACCGTAAAGGCGGCAGAAACGTTGAAGGTTGATAATGAGATGGTGGCAAAAATTAAAGCAACAATGAGCCGCCTTGCTCCGATGCAAATCGGTAAATGGGGTCAGTTGCAGGAATGGATGTACGACTGGGATAATCCTAAAGATAATCACCGTCATGTTTCTCATTTATATGGACTTTTCCCTTCCGGTCAAATATCTCCTTACAGAACGCCGGCGTTGTTCGAAGCTGCCAAAACTTCTCTGATTGCCCGCGGTGACGAATCTACGGGTTGGTCTATGGGTTGGAAGGTAAACTGGTGGGCACGCCTGCTCGACGGGAATCATGCCTACAAACTGATAACCGATCAGTTAACTCCTGCCATTCAACCAGGTGGCAGACAAAAAGGAGGCACCTATCCTAACTTATTCGATTCGCATCCACCGTTCCAGATTGACGGTAATTTTGGCTGTACGTCTGGAATCACAGAAATGTTGCTGCAAAGTTACGACGGAGCTATACAACTGTTACCGGCTTTACCGACAGGATGGAGCGTCGGAAGTGTAAAGGGCCTCAGGGCAAAGGGTGGTTTTGAAGTTGATATGAAATGGGCAAAGGGAGAGCTTGCTGACGCTACAGTAAAAGCTTCGATCGATGGTAACTGCCGTCTGAGATCATACGTTCCGTTAACCGGAGCCGGGCTGAAAAAAGCAAACGGCAACAATCCGAATCCATTTTACGATGTTCCGAATATTCTCACTCCTATCGTACATGCCACAACGGCACTGTCACAAAGTGAGATGAAAAAGATATTTGAGTATGATGTTTTGATGAAGAAGGGTGATGTTCTGACAGTCAAAAAGCAGAATTAAGAGCCAAAATATGATTCCTGCATAACGGGGAATAGATTCTACAAAACCGGGCAAGGTATTCTCTGCAACGCAGTGATACTTTACCGGTTTTCTTGAATAGAGAAATCATATTTTCGATTGAAAACTCAAAAGCAGGAAGGTTTTACCCGTAAGGTATCTTCACCTTAAAGTTCAATTCTACGGTAGTGCTGTCGATAGAACCGTAAGAAAATGATCCTCGGAATTTGATCCGCAATTTTAAATTGTACAATAACGTCGTCAACCTGTAGTGACGGGACTGAAAAAAAACAGAACCCAGCGTTATAACGGATTGTTTTTTTACTTACATTTGGTCATTAGTATATAATTATTTTGTTGAAAATGCTTGTATGTCACACATATTTAGCATTTTAATTAATCTTGAAAATTCATGAAGAAGTCCTTTATTCTTGTCATGCCCGCCGTTTTGCCGTCGGTTATGATGGTACAGACTTCGGAAAACAATTCACAGCCTGTAGTTAAAAATCAGCAGATTCATACAGTAACTATTTCCTCCCTGCCGGGTTCAAAAGGATTTGGAATGATCCGAACCAACAAACCCACCAACGATCTTCTAAGGAATGCGTGGCTTCGAGTCGCTTGAACCCTATCAATATACAAACTAATTTATTGCATATACTTAACCATGATACGCTTGAAAAACATAAGGACAGTCTTTCTGTTGATTGCGCTGTCGCTTACGACAATTCAGGGAGTCGCCACGGCTCAACAACACGATCAGTCGGAAATCCGGAGTGAAATTGTTCCCGGCAAACAGGCTCCTCCTGCAGATCCGGGTCAACGAAATTTTGGAGGAATGCTCCCTGCTACAGGCACACCAAGACCAGCCAGAAGACCCATGACGCCGCGGCCTGAACCAAAAATAGAAACGGTGGCACTGGAACAAATCTCCATGAGCGATCCATATATTTTCCCCGACGAAAAGAGCCATACATATTATCTTACCGGAACCGGCGGCCGGTTGTACAAAAGCAAAGACTTGAAAATGTGGACAGGACCCTATTCTATTATCGATCTGTCGGGCACCTGGATGGACGGTCTTTTTGTTGCAGCCGCCGAAATTCATCGTATTGGCGATAAATATTATTACGCCGGCACGTGGAGCGATCACAACCACCTGATCGAATATGTGCCTCTCCGTTACAACGTACCGCGCAACCAAACGCAACTGTTGGTGGCCGACTCGCCCGAAGGTCCGTACAAACCGTTGGTGGCCGAACACGAATTTTGCCTTGGCCCCGAAAACTGGGATATAATCGATGGAACACTCTATGAAGAGAACGGCACCGCATACATGGTTTTTGTCCACGAATGGACACAACTTATCGACGGCACAATGGACTACATTCCGCTATCGAAAGACTTAACGCGTCGGACAGCCGAGCCCACTACTATGTTTCGCGCCAGTGCCGCACCATGGTCGAAAGAGATGAACAGCATCGGCGAAGCTACTTTTGGACTCAAAATGCCCGGCTGGGTGACAGATGGACCCGAAATGTTCCGCACCAAAACCGGCAAACTGGGAATGTTGTGGTCGAGCTGGGGCGAACACCGGTACGCACAAGGCATTTCCTATTCAACCTCTGGTAGCATAAAAGGTCCGTGGGTACACGCGATGGAGGCATTCAAAGGCGATAACTCCGGTCACGGGATGTTATTTACCACCTTTGAAGGAAAACGATTGTACATTGTTCATCATGCAGAAGGAAATGGTCCGCGTAAACCTCAGATATGGGAGGTCGACGACTCGGGCGATAAACTTGTATTAGGTAACAGATATCTTTAATTTATTATCATATTAACCTTTTAATTGAGTTATAATCATGAAAAGAATCACATTTTTGATGGTAGCATTGGTTATGTGTGCCATAGTATCGGCTCAGTTTGCCGGTATTCAACAACGTGGTCCGCAGGAAGAAACGCTTCCCGAAGGATTCAAACCGAGTGCAACCAATATCTTTCTGGCGCAGTATCCGGCCGTCAATGCCACTACACGTCAGGTGATGTTTCGTGTCAATGCACCTACTGCTCAAAAAGTACAGATCGATTTGTGCAACAAAAAATACGACATGGTGAAGGACGAAAAGGGTATGTGGACATGCACTTCCGATCCTCAGGTCGTAGGGTTTCACTATTATGCAGTACTCATCGATGGAGTGCCGGTGATGGACCGCAACACCGACGCTTATTTTGGAAGCAACTGGAAATCGTCGGGTGTTGAGATTCCCGAAGGACCGGAAGGCGACTATTACCGTTTCAATAAAAACATTTCTCACGGACAGATCCGTTCTTTGTATTACTGGTCGGAACTCAACGGACTGGAACGTCACGTGAATGTTTATGTGCCGGCTGAGTACGAACAAAATCCGACCAAGAAATATCCGGTTCTGTACCTGCTTCATGGTTGGGGCGAAGACGAAAATGGCTGGTCGAATCAAGGTCACATGGGCAACATCATGGATGGGCTGATTGCTGCTAAAAAGGCTGTTCCGATGATTGTGGTAATGGAAAGCGGCGATATTAAAACCAACCCGGATGTGCGCAAAGCTGCAACCAACGATGTTACTCAAATCTATGTGAAAGACCTGATGCCGTTTATTGAAAAGACATTCCGCACTCAGGCTGATCGTGACCACCGCGCTATGGCTGGTTTATCAAGAGGAGGAGGACAAACAACTTCTACGGTATTTCCCAACATGGATAAATTTGCATGGATGGGTACTTTTAGTGGTTTCTTTATGGGCATGAGAATGGGTGGCAACAATGCAGCTCCGGCTCCCGATATGAAAACGCAGGTTGAAACTTCGTTCAATGGTGTTTTCAAAGATGCTAAGGCTTTCAACGACAAAATGCACTTGCTCTTTATCAGTACCGGAACCGCAGAAAACAGTCCGAAAGCTGCTGTAGATGCACTCAAAGAACACGGGATTAAGGTTGTTTTCCACGAATCGCAGGGAACTGCTCACGAATGGCTGACATGGAGACGTGCTCTCAATGAATTTGCTTCCAGATTGTTTAAATAAATAATCCCACCGAAAAGAGGAATAAGTTGAATGAACGAGTGTCCGAAAGGATCATCTCTATCAACTTATTCCTTTTGAAACAACAGCCGATCTTATACGGCGATCATCAACATCTCTAATACAGACACAATGGTAAAACATTACTTCTCCCTCTTTTCGATTGCTTTACTGAGCATCCTCTTTTCACTTCCGGGTTTTGCACAGGAAAAAGCTTCCGCTCCGCAAACCGGAATTGTTATTGTCCCCAAGGCACAAAAGCCATTAAAACAGAAAAAGTTCAACGAGAAAGATCTGGCAGGTTACCTGCTGGTTTATTTCAAAGATCAGGATCAGTCGGCCTACATGGCCATCAGTCCCGACGGATACACTTTTACGGATGTGAACGGAGGTAAGCCTGTATTTATCGGCTCCCAACTGGCAGAACAAAAAGGCGTACGCGATCCGCATATCACCCGTGGCCCCGATGGAGCCTTTTATCTGGCCATGACCGACCTGCATATCTTTGGCAAACGCGCTGGTTTTCGCGATACCGAATTTGAACGTCCTGCCGAAAAATACGGATGGGGGAATAACCGGGCGTTGGTACTCATGAAATCGTACGATCTGATCCATTGGTCGCATTCCGATTTTCGCGTCGATAAAGCGTTTCCCGAGCTTGGCGACATCGACTGCTCGTGGGCTCCCGAAACCGTTTACGATCCTGTTGCCAAGAAAATGATGGTCTATTTCACGATTCGTTATAACAACAAATCTTGTCATCTTTACTACTCCTATGCTAATGCCGATTTTACAAAACTCGAAACCACACCCAAACAAATTACCGGCATTGACGGTTTGGATGGCGATATCACCAAGGTGGGGAATAACTACCAACTCTTTTACGTAAACGATGCCAAAGTGCTACATGCTGTTTCTAATAAGATCAACGGTGATTATAAAGTCGAAGGTGGCCGTATCGATCCCGAAAAGGTATCGACCGAAGCTCCCAACCTTTTCCGCCGTCTCGGAACCGACACATACGTGTTGATGTATGATGTGTATGGTGCCCGCCCAAGTAACATGGGATTCAGCGAAACCACCGATTTTGTTCATTTCAAAAATATCGGTCATTTCAACGAAGGCGAGATGAAAACGACTAATTTCAAAAGTCCCAAACACGGTGCCGTCACTTACCTCACAAAAGCAGAACTGAAAGCCGTGGCCGACCATTGGAAAATAGCTCTCGATCAGAAATAGAAAGATCGAAATTGATTAATACTGTTATATTCCGACCTCTCCTCCTAACCTCCTCTCTCAAGGAGAGGAGGAATACGACAGTAAAAATATGAGATAAGACTCACTAATCCAGATGTAAAGCCCCTCTCTTCGGGAGAGGGGTTGGGGAGAGGTCAAATACTAAAAAACAAGAAATATAAATAGCATCATATCTAAAATGTTGTGCACAACCGATTTAATACCATTATCCCATGTTTAGCACAAGCCATAAACTCAAGAAAATTCTGCATGTTGTGGTAGCTGTGGCACTGTCAACAGCTTTCGGTTATAGCCAGCAGAGTGCCTTTCAGCTGAACGATTTGGGCGTATTCAAAAAACGGGGCGTCGATCTGATGATTTACAACGACTCGTACAATGCGGGTGGTTTTTTTGATGAGAAGGTCAATGGGATAGAGATGATACAACATGGTGTGCGTACCGTAACCGGCGGTGCTGTCCGCCTCAGCCCTACACCCGAACAGTGGGATTTGGTTCCAACGGCAACTAACCGAACCGTCGATACCAAAAGCAATTCGGTCTCGATCACACTCTACTACAAAGAGTATGATTTTACCAGCAAAATTAAAGTGGAAGGGAGAGGAAACGGATGTCTTATTACCGTTACGCTCGACAAACCGTTACCTAAAAAACTGGAGGGAAAAGCCGGCATGAATATCGAATTTTTGCCGGCCACCTATTTCAGGAAAACCTATCTGATGGATCAGAAAACCGGTATTTGTCCCGTAGTAGCTGCCGGTCCGACGGTAGCCGATGCCTTCTCTGAAAAGATTCCGCAGTTCAACAACCTGTTGACCAACGAACGCTTCGGCGATACTTATGCGAAGGTTGCTCCACTTGCTTCGGGTAAAAAGCTGACTCTTTCGCCCGACGATCCTAAATCGCTGGTTTCTGTCGAATCGCTTACCAGTCAGATTAGCCTGTTGGACGGTCGAAACCTCGCTCCTAACGGATGGTATGTGGTGCGCGAACTTATTCCAGCCGGCAAAACCGGCACCGTAGTGCAATGGATGTTTACTCCCAACAGCATCGCCAACTGGGTGAAAGAACCGGTAATCTCTCATTCGCAGGTGGGATATTATCCTGACCAGCAGAAGGTGGCTGTAATTGAAATCGATCCCAACGACAAAGCGCTTGCTACAGCCTCGTTGTACCGGATGAACGAAAACGGAGCTCAGGAGAAAGTTCTTGATGGGAACCTGTTCAACTGGGGTAAATTTCTGCGTTACAATTACCTTCGTTTCGATTTCTCTTCCGTCAAAGGAACGGGTATTTATCAAATCAAATATGGCAACTACAGTTCCGATCCTTTCCCCATCGGCAAAGATGTGTATGCCAACATCTGGCACCCTACGCTCGATACCTGGTTGCCGGTGCAAATGGATCACATGTTTGTGAAAGAGGCTTACCGTGTATGGCATGGCAATCCGCATCAGGATGATGCGCTTCAGGCACCTACCGATACGCTGATTCATGATGGTTACCGGATGGGACATTCCACCGAAACCAAATACAAACCTTACGAACATATTCCGGGATTGAATATCGGAGGATGGTTTGATGCCGGAGATTTTGATATTCAGACAGGATCGCACAACACTGTGATCGGATATTTGGTGAGCGCATGGGAAGATCTGAAACTGAATCATGATGAAACCATGGTCAACAAAGAACGCAAATATGTCGCCATTCATCATCCCGATGGTGTTGCAACAGATCGAACACGGAACGCTGGCGCTGATGGCTCAGTTTCGTGCATTCGGCCACTCTATCCGCGGTATTGTACAACCCCACCTCTGGCAATATGATATGATTGGCGATGCCGGAAACCTGACTGACGGCTTGGTATATAATCCGAACCTCAAACCTTTCCAGAAAGACGGTTTCACCTCCGGAACGATGGATGACCGTTGGGCATTTACGAGCCACAGTCCGATGGGCGATGTCGGTTCCGCCACCGCATTGGCCGCTGCCAGCCGTGCCTTGAAATCGTATAACGATAGCCTCTCTTCCGAATGTTTGGCTACGGCGCAGAAAGTATGGAACGACAATGTTTTGAACAAGCAGGAAACGCCGGTCGAAACCGATATCCCGGATTTTTCTCCGGCTTTTATGAGATCGATGTCTGTTGGTCAGGAAGCTACGCTGACGATTGAACTGCTGTTGGCGACCAAAGACAAAAAATATTCCGATTTTCTTGCTAAAATATGGCCGGAAGTAAAAAAGAGTCTTGGTGGAGGTTCGCAGCGAATGTCCTTCGGAGCAAGCTCTGTCCGAACTTTGTTGAAGGCCATTCCTTTCATGGGCGAAGAATACAAAAACGACCTGAGGGCGATTGCTCAGAACACAAAAAAAGAGTTGGATGCTTTGATTGCAAAGAATCCTTATGGAGTGCCTCTGGGGCAGGGTGGGTTCTATTCTCCCGGGAGTAATTTCTCCATTGTCGACTGGTCGCTGAATAATGCGAAACTGTACCAGTACTTTCCCGATATTATCAGCAAGGAGTATGCTATCCGCGGATTGAACTATATTTTGGGATGTCATCCGGCATCCAGTATCTCGTTTGTTTCCGGAGTGGGTGTCAATTCCAAACGGGTCACTTATGGTAACAATCGTGCCGACTTCACCTCTATTCCCGGCGGAATGGTGCCAGGAAATTACCTTATCAAACCCGATTTTTACGAAAATAAAGAAGACTGGCCGTTTATTTGGTATGAAAATGAAGTGGTGGTCGATGGTTGTGCCGGTTATATTTACCTTGCAGCTTTGGTTGATCATCTGCTGCAGCAATAAATGTATTTTAGTGAGCGCGATAGCGTAAAGCAGTTCTTCTGTCGGTCTCATTTTATAGACTCAAATAGAAACAAAATGAAATTCAAATTATTAATCTTAGCCGTACTTTTAGTTTATGTATCTGCTTACGGAGATGTGAAGTTGCCAAAACTGATTAGCGACGGGATGGTATTGCAACGAAATGCCAAAGTGAAAATCTGGGGCTGGGCTTCCGGAGGCGAAAAAATAACGTTGAATTTTATCGGAGCCACCTATCACACAGTCGCAAATGAGCAGGGAGAATGGAGCATCATACTTTCCGATCTTAAAGTTGGCGGTCCCTACACCATGCAAATAGACGGGAATAACTCTGTAACCGTCAGGGATATTGCTGTTGGAGATGTGTGGGTATGCTCCGGGCAATCCAATATGGGATTCTCCATGGGAACATTGACCACGGTCTATCCCGATGATATTGCGCAGTCGGGGAATCCATTCATACGGCAGTTTTATGTCCCGTCGGGATACCGTTTCGACGGGCGCGATACCGACTACAAGTCCGGACAATGGAAAAGCTCTTCGCCTCAAAACCTGCGCATGTTTACCGCTGCAGGTTACTATTTTGCTTTGAACCTGTACCGAATCTATAAAGTGCCAATTGGTTTGATTAATGCTTCTCTGGGAGGTTCTGCTGCAGAAGCCTGGATTAGCGAAGATGCCATCAAAGCGTTCCCGAAATATTACGAAGATGCGTTGCGGTTTAAAGATCCGGAGTGGATGAAAAAGATCAACCGTCAGGATAATGATAGGATTGTAAACTGGAATCGTACGTTGCGCCAAAATGATGCAGGGTATAAAAACGAACTGGCATGGACGGACCCGAAATTGAATACCTCCGACTGGGCAACTATGCATGTTCCGGGATATTGGCCGGAAGGTAAGTTTGGTGCCGAAAACGGTGTGTTTTGGTTTAGACGAGAGATTGAAGTGCCGTCATCTATGGCCGGAAAAGCCGCAAATATCCGGTTGGGCCGGATCGTGGATGCCGATTCCGTCTTTATCAACGGGCGTTTTATCGGTGGCATAGGATCACAATATTCGGAGCGAAACTACAAAATACCGGAGGGCGTTTTGCATGAAGGAAGCAATACGATTGTTGTCAGAATAATCAACTACATACGGCACGGAGGTTTTGTTCCCGGCAAAAAATACGAATTGACCGCCGGCGGACAAACCATTAATCTGGAGGGCGACTGGAAATATAAAGCCGGTTTCGTTGTCGATCCTTTGGAAGAGCGTTTGTTTACCGGTAAAATTCCGACAGCGCTTTTCAACAGTATGCTTGCTCCAATGCTGAATTATCGTATCAAAGGTGTTCTGTGGTATCAGGGAGAATCGAATACCAGCAAGGCTTTCGAGCATTTTTCTCTGTTCAAAACGTTGATAAGCGACTGGCGGAATCAGTGGCAGCAGGGCGATTTCCCCTTTATTTATGCGCAATTGCCCAATTTTGTCGAAGTGAATACCGAGAGCACCAAATATGACTGGGCCTACTTGCGCGAAACACAGCTTAAAACGCTTTCTGTAGTGCCCAATACCGGTATGGCTGTCAGCATCGACCTCGGTGAGTGGAATGATATTCACCCGTTGAATAAAAGAGATTTAGGGTATCGTCTGGCATTAGCCGCCCGAAAAATAGCTTACGGTGAGAATAAAATTGTATATTTGGGACCGATTTACCGCATGCTGAAAATTGCAGGTAATCAGGTGATTCTGAGCTTTACAAATGCCGGAAGTGGTCTCGTTGCAAAGAACGGAAAAACATTGAATTGTTTTGAAATTTGCGGAAAAGATGGCAACTATTTGACTGCCGAAGCACATATTGTGGACAATACAGTTATTGTCAGCAATAATAAAGTAACTCAGCCTGTAGCGGTGCGGTATGCCTGGAGCAATAATCCGGAAGGAGCTAACCTGTACAACAAGGAAGGTCTTCCTGCATCTCCGTTCAGGACAAGTGAGCTGTATTGAAAGAGGTTTTTGATGGAGATGGAAGTTCGTACAGAAAGAGGTTACGTTATTCTTTTCTTCTGTTGAAAATTATTCAAAATCGAAACTGAATTACTCAAAATAAAAAGCCAGAACCATTATTTTTGGGCATTTTTGTAGTCTTTGAGTATTTTGCCTGTTTCCGTTTATTTTGGATGCGATGAATGGAGTCGAATGTTCTGTCTTTGTTAAAGATACAGAGCATTTTTGAATGTGTCTCCCCGGAACTTATTTAGATAGAATAATTTAGTGTTGAATAAAAAACTATATACAAATAATTAAATTAATATCATGGATTTGAAATCTCAAAAAGTGTCTGTATTTGAAAAGGTTGGCTATAGTCTTGGTGACTTGGCTGCCAATCTGGTTTTCCAAACTTTGATTACCTATTTAGCGTATTTTTACACTGATATTTATGGTCTGAAAAATACCGATGCGTCAATCATTATGCTTGCTGTAGGCTTAGTTGCAGCATTTATCTTCAATCCGATTATTGGAGCCCTCGCTGACAGAACAAACTCCAGATGGGGTAAATTCAGACCGTGGATTCTGTACACGGCTATTCCTCTCGGGGTTGTGGCATTTTTGGCATTTTCCACTCCACACTTTTCCTACAAAGGGAAACTTATTTACGCAGCTGTTACCTATACGTTCCTGTTGTTACTGTATGCATCCAGCAACCTGCCATATTCGGCATTGAGCGGTGTGCTAACCGGTGAAATGAGCGAACGTAACAGTATATCTTCTTATCGTTTTATTGCCGTAATGTTTGCACAGTTCTTTGTTCAGGTATTTATGTTGCCTATCATAGAATATGCCGGCCACGGAGATAAAGCAGTCGGGATTGAAGCGGTTATGACCTGGTTGGCGGTTGTGGGTTCAATTATGTTGCTCATAACTTTCTTTACAACCAGAGAACGTATTGTTCCTACAGCAGAGCAAAAATCATCTCTAAAGGAAGACCTTTCCGACCTTACTAAGAACAAACCCTGGTTAATCATGCTCTCGTTGACCATTTTGATTTTTGTTACTCTTGCCATGAAGGGCGGATCTTACGTCTATTATTTTAATAATTATGTAGATAAAACGGCTCTGACAAACTTTATTAGTCCTATATTGGCACTCTTAAGTCATTTGGGAATTAATATTTCGGGTTCTGATCCTGTAGCTACAGGTTTTGGCTTGTTCAACGGTGGCGGTATCGTATTCCAGTTGATTGGTATCGGACTGTCGAAAAAACTTGCTGATAAATATGGCAAACGTGATGTTTATCGTTTTGGTTTGTTTGTCTCTACCATCTTTATCCTGATTTTTTACTTCTTTGCTCCAACCAGCGTGGCTTTAATGTTCTGTTCGCAAATTTTGCATGGTTTCTTCTATGGAATCACAGTTCCGGTGCTTTGGGCTATGATTGCCGACGTGGCCGACTTTTCAGAATGGAAAACAAACCGCAGAGCAACCGCAATTATCTTCTCTGCAATGATGGTAGGTCTTAAAGCCGGACTTTCGATTGGTGGTGCTTTGGTTACCTGGATTCTGCATTTGTACGGATATGTTCCTAACGAAAGCGGTGCTGCCGGTCATGCACTTCAACCAGAAACGGTAGCTACCGGTGCCAGAATGCTTGTGAGTGTGTATCCTTCAATCCCCTTCTTGATTGGGGTTGGTTTGCTTTTCTTCTATGCGATTGACAAAAAAATGGAGGTTAAAATTGAAGCAGACCTGAAAGCCCGTCGTGTAGAAAAATAATTGCATATTACAATTCATATTGGTCTTTTTATAGAATATATTAATCACGAATTTCGCACTTTTTTTAGGTATGGAATTCGTGATTGATATGAAATACAACGCCCTAACGATAACCAAAACAACTGATAACAATGAAAACAAGAACAATTTCCGCTATTATTGCGATGATTATTCTGGCATCAACAAACGTGTCGGCCAGAGAAACTTTAGCCAAAGCTACCAAAGGAAAATTTCTGATGGGTGTAGCAATTAATATGCAACAAGTGAATGGTGTTAATCCTGTCGAAACTGATTTGATAGCGAATGAATTCAGCGCAGTAGTTGCCGAAAATTGCATGAAGCCACAACCTACTCATCCTCAGGAAAACAAATATGTTTGGGATGATGCAGATAAATTTGTTGCTTTTGGTGAAAAAAACAAGCAGACAGTTACGGGGCACTGCCTTATCTGGCATTCGCAAATCGGACGATGGATGTTTGTGAACGATAGCGGGAAAGATGTTTCTCCCGAAGTGTTGAAAGAACGGATGCGTCAGCACATTTATGCGGTTGTTGGCAGATATAAAGGCCGTGTAAAAGGATGGGATGTTGTCAATGAGGCGTTTGAAGATAACGGTACATACCGTAAAAGCAAGTTCTACCAGATTTTGGGTAAAGACTTTATCAAATATGCTTTCCAGTTTGCACACGAAGCCGATCCTAATGCCGAATTGTATTACAACGATTATAATGTTGAAACTCCGGCAAAATGCGATGCCATTGTTCAATTGGTAAAAGAACTGAAAGCTGCTGGTTGCCGTATCGATGCTGTAGGTTCGCAATCGCACATGCACATGGTTAATCCTACTCTGGAGGCTACAGAAACAAGCTTTAAGAAGCTCAAGGCTGCCGGCGTACATATTCTGATTACCGAATGGGATGTTTCCATTCTCCCAAGTCCGTATGACGGAGCAAATATCTCTGCAAGTTTCAAATATTCAAAAGAAATGGATCCTTACCGTGATGGAGTTCCTGCCGATGTTCAGCAAAAATGGAACAAGCGCGTACTGGATATGTTCGGCTTATTCTTAAAATACAGTGACGTGGTAGATCGTGTTACTGTATGGGGATTGAACGATGCCGGAACGTGGCTCAATGGCTTTCCTATTCGTGGCCGTATGGATTATCCGCTTCTCTTTGACCGTAAAAATCAGCGTAAGAGCGTAGTGGACGAAATGATTAAAATGGCGCAAAAAACTAAAGTGAAAAAGTGAAACATTCATGTTGCACATACATCTAATAAGGTGTCCGATAACTATCGGTAATTGTAACATTGAGTTAGTTTAGCCGATTTATTCAATTCCATTTGTCCTTTAAAATCAAAATTATATATAGATGAAACAACCTAAATACTTAGTTGAGAATGATTTTATGGCCGATCCGGCGGTGCATGTTTTTGATGGTAAACTCTACATTTATCCGTCACACGACCGTGAGTCGGGTATTCCGGAAAATGATAACGGAGATCATTTCGATATGAATGATTATCACGTTTTCTCAACCTCTGATATAGAAAACGAACCTGTGACTGACCATGGTGTAGTGCTGAAGGTAAGCGACATTCTTTGGGCCGGCCGTCAGTTGTGGGATTGTGATGTAGCCTGCAAAAACGGGAAGTATTACATGTATTTCCCACTGAAAGACCAGAATGATATCTTCCGTCTGGGTGTAGCTATTGCAGATAAACCTGAAGGTCCGTTTGTTCCACAGCCCGATCCCATTCGCGGCAGTTATAGCATCGACCCTGCTGTGTTTGAAGATACAGACGGTACTCATTATATGTATTTCGGAGGCTTGTGGGGCGGTCAATTACAGCGCTACAAAGACAACAAGGCACTCGAGAGCGCTTATTTGCCAGAAGGAGACGAGCTGGCTCTTCCTTCCAGAATAGTACGTTTAACGGACGATATGCTTGGGTTTGCAGAAGAACCACGCCCTGTCGTTATTCTTAATCAGGATGGAACGCCGATGAAAGCAGGACAAACCGAAAGCCGCTTTTTTGAGGCTTCATGGATGCACCGCTACAACGGTAAATATTATTTCTCTTATTCTACAGGTGATACTCATTTGTTGTGTTACGCTATCGGAGATAATCCTTACGGTCCGTTTACCTATCAGGGCGTCATTCTCACCCCGGTAGTGGGCTGGACTACTCATCATGCTATTGCCGAATTCAAAGGAAAATGGTATTTGTTCCATCACGACAGCGTTCCATCGGGTGGTCGCACCTGGTTGCGCAGCCTGAAAGTAAGAGAACTCGAATACGACTCAGAAGGGAAAATTATTACTCTTGACGGATTGGCGTAGAAGGGTAGGACTCTTTATCATAAATAAAAACGGCAAATAACGATATTTTATCGTTGTTTGTCGTTTTTTTGTTGGTATAGAAGAGAAAATTGTAATGGTAGCTGGTTTTCAAACTGGTGAGAAGTGGAAGAGCTGGATATACTAAAAGTTCGAATTAATCAGGAACATCGTGCTTTGTGAAGTAGGCATAACTTTTTTTCATGTTGAACGGACAGAAGTTTATGACTCTAAATCAATTGTTCTTTATTAGTGTCGGATCTGAGGTCAGGATGGAAAGAGACAATATTGTTACGTTTCCTTGAGATTTGAAAAGGCACTACAGGGTTTCTTCAGCACCAGTAGGACTAAAGAATTCTTTCTGGTATCGCATTGATAATTCAGAAGCGTAGCAATTACTGCGTATCATTATTTTGGTTTGGCTTCTCATTCAACAACCATCCTTTTGTTGTCTGATGTATCTGATGTTATCATGATGTTTTAATGTTTCTCTTAGGTGTAGGTTTATGGCCAATATATTCATTAAGTTAAAAAATAAAAAACAAAGCAATGTTTTATACTAATATATTCTTTTTAATCAAACTTAACTGCTATTTTTGTGTTTGTAAAAAATAAGTATACTTTTTTTTGTTCAATAAAACATTAAAAGGATAATCCTTTATAAGCAATAGGACTCACTCCGCAGTACAACGTCAATTGTGTTCTTATAGTGATTCAAAGATCAATAATGATCTAAAATTTATATCTAAAGAGAAAAATACAGGATGGACTATGTTTAGCCAGAACTCTGTATTGTATATACTGAAAAAGGGTTACAATAAATAGCTAAAAGTCCGAAACCAGTTTGTTATCATTATGTTCATCCTGAATAAAACTACAAAGGTATTTGTAATATTTGCTATATATCTGTTCTGCGGATTTACCCACTTATATGCCAAAGGACTACGTGAAGATTCGGCCTCCATTGATGCAATCGGGAGCATCGATAGTTGTCATTGTTCAATAAGGTTGAGATGGGGACTAAACAATCCCTCTCTTTGGAAACTGTCAAACTCATGCGGATATGTTATTGAAAGGTATACTGTATCCCGTAATGGTCAATTATTATCAACACCTGAAAAACGACGGCTAACGACTATTCCCCTCAAACCCCTTCCTCTAAAGGAATGGGAAAGTATCTGCCAGACAGATAACAATGCGGCAATTCTCGCTCAGGGTATTTACGGAGAAGACTTTGACGTTTCTGCTACATCTGGCAAACTGGAAAAGATTGTTACTAAAAGCAACAACCTTACCCAACGACACACATTCTCATTAATGGCTGCTGATGGTAGTTTTAAGGCCGCCTGTATGGCGGCTTTAGGTTACGTGGATTCCGCCATTCATAAAGGCGAAAAATACCTTTACAAAATTTATCCGGCAATTCCGAAAGGAAAGTTGCAATGTGATACAGCCCTCGTCTATATCGGGAGTGATGATCCGGCTTCACTTCCTAAACCGGCAGATATCTATGCCGCTTATGGAGACAAAACCGTTTTACTCAGCTGGGACACTAAGTCGCTGAGGTCATTCTACTCTTCATACCGTGTTGAGCGTTCATCTGATGGAGTCACTTTTAATCCGCTATCTAACCTCCCTTTTTCCACCTTAAACGATAATGAAAAACAGGAAACCGGACGTTCATTTTATATGGATACCATCCAAAACAATCAGGTATTCCATTACAGAGTAAAAGGAGTGACTCCATTCGGAGATATGGGTCCGCCCTCGGAGGTCGTAGCCGGTAGCGGGCGAACCATGATGGCTTTTGCCCCCAATATAAAAGATGCAGACATCGTAAATGATTCTACGGTAGTGCTTACCTGGGAATTTCCGGAGGAGGGAGTGGCAGTTGTCGATCATTTTGAACTTTGCAGATCCATCAATAATGTCGAAAATAGTTTTCAAACGGTTGTTCCCAAAATAGATGTTAGCCAGCGGAAAATCCGTTTTTCTCCTCTTTCACCATCCAATTACTTTATCGTCGTAGCTGTCGACAAACAAGGAAACAAACGGAGTTCATTCCCTTTTCTGGTTCAGCCTGTCGATAGCATTCCACCCGCTATACCGACAGGCTTAACCGCACAGATTGACTCACTTGGCAAAGTAACGTTGACGTGGAAGGCTAACCGTGAATCGGATCTAAAGGGTTATCTGATTTTCAAAAGCAACAACAAAAAAGAAGAGCCTTCACTGGTTGACAGCAAACTAACCTTTAATTGCTTGTTCCAAGAGAAAGTAGACCTGAATACGCTGAACGGTTCGATTTATTACTCGGTTGCAGCCATCGATCGCCGGATGAACCAGTCAAAACCCAGTCCTCCCATAGAAGTTACCAAACCCGATAAGATTCCGCCAACCACTCCTTTCCTGACAGAATGCAGAATCACTGACAAAGGGAATATACTCCTTTCATGGATCAACAGCTCGTCGGAGGATGTAGCATCTCACCTGTTACTGCGAAAGACAGAAAAAGATTCCGTCTGGACAACAATTGCACGGATTACCGACTTACATACAACCGCCTTTGAAGATACACTGTCATCACCCAATGGTAAGGCTCTTTATTATTCCCTTTGTGCTCTGGACAAGAGCCGGAATCTTTCTGACTTCTCCCCTGTATTAAAAATAATCTCTCCCCAGAGAAATTTTGCCCCACAGATAAAAAACTTACGTGCGGACATCGACAGGAATAAGAATAGCATCACCGTTAGTTGGCGTATCATTGGTTCCGGTATTGAAGAATACACTATCTACAAGGCGAAAAACAATGAGCCTTACACCACCTGGAAAACTTTGTCGGGTAATCAGTTGTTTGTTACCGATGCAGAAATATCCGTAGGTAATACCTACCACTATGCATTACGGTCAACCTTACAAGGAGGCAAGCCGGGTGAATGGAAAGAAATAAAAATAGAGTATTAATTTATGGATAGGAACATTATAAATACTTGGCGAATACTTGCACTCCTTTTCATTTGGATAGTTACAGATCAAAGTGGATGGGGGCAGTATTATAGATTAGAATACGGATATACGGCAATTCAACCATATGAAATCCCCAAAGATGATCCTAACTATAGCGACGCTGATAAAACAACCAATTCAGTGTCTGGCGGTATAGAATGTTCATTTTCAAATGGACAAACTCAATCTATTCCAATCTATATAAACAGCAATAATGAATCCGTATTCTCAGGATCAATCACAACCACCGGAATTTTAACTGATTTTGCACTGACAAGTACTGCTGGAAATTATACTTGGAATGCAGAGACTGGTTGCTCTCCTTGTTTTTCTGGATATTGGATGATAAATCCAGTATTGGAAATGGGAATCTGTGGCAACTTTAGATTCTATCCCGTATTAGATAATATTTTAGAATCTGTGCCAGACAATTCACTTCCACTAACCGATAAAATATTAGTTAAATCAAAATATCCTGATTTTCCTTCTGACAAAAATTTAATGTGGGATTACAGTCTGGATTTAAAGCAATGGAATGAATTTTCGTCTGAATTTCAACATAATACATCCATATCTATATCGGCTTTTGATATTTTGGGAGTCTCGGCGCTCAATTATATTAACCAGAATATTTATATTAGAGCTCGGTACGAATGTCACTGTTCATCTAATATAAGTGTAACATCTAACATTGTGACTTACCAAATTGTTGCATCTTCGCCTGTAGCCACTATCATAAATAAAACAGGTCCAAAATGTTTTGGTGAAAATAATGGCACAATGACTATAAAACTAATGGATCGTAAATTAGAGTCGAACGAATCTCTTCATATACAGGATGATAATGCATTATATACTAAAACAATAACTCCGGATGATATAAATTCAACTCAAACTTACACGTGTTCAATTCCATCAGGGACCTATAATCTAACCTACTACTCTCAGTTCAAAACTATTGGTAGTCCTGGATACTACAATTCTGCTACACAATCATTAGGCCTTACTACAATTCCAAATGCACCTTCTGCAGTTACTTTTAAGGCGATTTCAACCGATGTGAAATGCTATGGGGAAAAAGGTTCCATCTCACTTTCTGCTAAAGATGGCACGGCCCCCTACACCTATACAATTGATGGTAGTAATCAGGGAACATTAACCGATCAAAGTGTCATTGCAACCATTAGCGGATTAGCTCCCGGAAATCATACTGTGGTTGTAACTGATAGTCATAACTGCCCTTCATATAGTCAAGTAACCTCTATAGCAGATGTCAATTCAGTTACCACATCTATTATTCAGTCTTCCAATATTACCTGTAATGGTACAAACGATGGTTCAGTGACCATCAAGGCTGGCGGCGGAACTCCTCCTTATTCATATACTGTTGAAGGACATATGGGGTCTTTGTCTGATCAAAACAGCACTGCGACCATTAGTGCCTTGAGCCCTGGAAGTCACTCAATTGTAATAGTTGATAGTCACAACTGCTCTTCTTCCAACCCATCTGTAACGATTCAAGACGTTGCCAAAGTGGAGGCATCCATCATTGCAAAATCCGATATGACCTGCAATGGATTAGGTAATGGAACCATTAGCATTAAGTCTTCTGGAGGAAATGGTAGCTACCAGTATAAACTTTGGAAACAGGAAGAAAGTGAACCATCCGATTGGATAGCATTTACAAACGGAGCTACATCTCAGATCACCGGATTATCCGGGGCAACCTACTATATTAAAGTAAAGGATACCAATGGTTGTGAAGCGAAAAATACCAATGGTGTTGTCGATACAAAATCTGTGATTATCATCAATCCCTCACCTATTTCCATCACAACTTCTGTTACCAACGTGGATTGTTACGGGAAAGCAAGCGGATCTGTAACGGCTAATGCTTCGGGGGGTACGGGAACGTTGCACTACAGTTGGAAAGATCGTGCCGAGCAGTCGCAGACTATCTCTGGATTGTCTTCCGGTTACTACACGGCTATTGTCACTGATGACAACGGCTGTTCCAATTATCAACAGGCATTTGTAAGCCAGCCGTCCAGCCTACCTTCTGTCAGTCTTAACTACCCACATAATCCGGAAACTTTTAACGGAAATGAAGGGTATATTATCCTCAACAATGCTACGGGCGGCACTCCGGAATACACTTATACGTGGAAAAAAGATGGTAGTTCGTATGCAGTTACTACATCCCCATCTTTGTCCAATCTGAAATATGGCACTTACACAGTGACAATTTCCGATGATAAAGGATGTAGCGGCAATACGGTAACAGTCCCTCTGAGCAATCCCGTTCCGCCCATAGAACTTGGAGTCTCCCAAAAGGATGTTACTTGCTATCAGGGCAAAGACGGAGCTATTACAATTACTCCTTCGAGAGTTTCGTCCTTTACAGCACCAGTCTCATATACATATCAGTGGACAAAAGATGGCATATTGCTGCCAGCTCTTAGCGGAAATCAGGCAACCGGACTGACAAAGGGTACGTATTCGATAAAAGTAACAGATAATTACGGTGCAACAAAAAGTATTGATGCTCTACTTACCGAAATGTACACAGAAATCATCCCCACGCTGGCAGCCACTGATGTCACCTGTAACGGCAAGTCCGATGGTACGGCCAGCGTTTCGTCAATCAGTGGCGGTGCAGGAGGGTACACGTATCAATGGAGCAATGGAGTAACGACCAGTGCCATAACAAATCTTACTGCAAAACAATACGTGGTAAATGTTTATGATTCAAAAGGATGCATGGCTATAGGCGCAGTGTTGGTGGGGCAACCAAATGATGTGCTGACTGTCTCACTAACCCCAACAGATCCTACAGGCTACAATACAGCAAACGGATCCATCACGGCTAACGTGCTGGGTGGCAACGGAGGTTATACCTATCAATGGACGGGCACTTCTTCTGCTTCGGGCACCGCATCCAATCTTGCTGCAGGCGATTACTCGGTTGTGGTCAAAGACAAGTTAGGCTGTGTAACCTCGGCCTCGACTCAACTTGCACAACCCGACCCTCTGACTGTTTCTTTGGCGATTGATAAAGCCATTTCGTGCAACAGTAATACTGACGGTGCATTGAAAGCCACGGCTAAGGGAGGTATCTCTAAAACCGGTGGCTACAAATACACGTGGAAGAAAGTGATTGGTACCAATGAAGCAACCTTATACTCGGAAACTGCTACTACATCTTCTTTGCCTGGACGAGGTGCCGGCACCTATAAAGTTCTTGTAGAAGATGACTACAATAATGAACTTTTATCGGCCAATACCATCACGTTGCCCGAGCCTCCGGCGCTTGCCATTGTTTCGCAGGAAGTGAAAGATGTAAAATGTTATGGAGAAAGCACCGGTGCTGTCAGCTTTACTGTTAGCGGAGGAGACGGCAGCTATGCCTACCTGAAAAATGGGACAGAGCCCTTTTCGAACAATCAATCCGGTCTGTCGGCAGGCCAATATTCCGTTACCATACACGACGGGAAGAATTGTGCATTGGATCATACATTCACGATTAGCCAGCCCTCAGCACCGCTCTTGGTACAGCTGCAAGACTCTCATGGCCTTTCGGCTTGCGGAAGTAAAGACGGGGAGCTAACGGCAACTGTGTCCGGAGGCACAGCTCCTTACACCTATACATGGACGGGAAGCAATTCAACGACCGGAGCTGCTTCAAATCTCTCCGCTGGTAGTTATTCACTTTCAGTAACGGATAATAATCAATGTACGAGCGGAGCTTCATTTCGATTGATCGATCCGTTGAAGGTAAACCTTGTTGTAAAAGATCCTATCCGGTGTTACGGGGAAATGGGGCGTATCGCAGCCCGTGCAGCCGGAGGCGAACCTGCATCAATAGGGTTGCCTTACACTTACAGATGGTACCGGATTATAAATGAAAACACCGTTCAGCTAACACAATCGGACAGCATTGCTGTAAATCTTACAGCGGGTTCGTATCAAGTGGAAATTGAAGATACAAAGGGTAGGATATTACGAAGCCAGATATTTCAACTCATCCAGCCCGATCAACTAACGGTAGCCTCCAATGTGAAACAGGTGAGTTGTAAAGGCGATGCCAATGGGGCTATTTCTCTTGCTGTAAGTGGAGGCAACGGCGACTATACCTACCTGTGGGAAACCGGGCAGACGACTAGCAATCGTAACAATTTACAACCGGGAACATATTCTGTCAGTATAAGCGACAGAAAAGGATGCCTGCCTACACCCGAAGTGCTTTCAATAGGGATCAGCGAACCTACCAAACTTGTTGTCAGCCTTTCCAAAACGGATGTGACGGTAGCCGGATGTGACGGATCGGCAACTGCAACTGCCGGAGGCGGTACAACTCCCTATTTGTTCAGCTGGAACGGAAGTGAGAATGAACCTTCCAACAGGACTGATAAGCTTTGTTCAGGCAAATACAAGGTAACTGTTACCGACAAAAATATGTGTGTTGTAAAAGATTCGATTTTTTTACCACCTCCTTTGGTTGCAAATATTATCGTAAAAGACACAATAGCCTGTCATGGAGACAAGAATGGATCAATTCAGGCACAAGTGAAAGGTGGCGTACCATACAAGTCACGCCAAGCGTATGATTATATCTGGAAAAAATTGAACACGGCAGGTGATTATGAAGTGTTGCCTGCAGAAACAGGCAGTTCGATGAGCGGACTCGCTTCCGGTTGGTATGCTCTGAATATTACCGACAGCATTGGAGCAGTGTTTAAAACCGACTCTCTTTTCTTTTTGACCGAACCGGCAATACTCACAGAATCCACCATCCATTCCGACATATCGTGTTATGGTATGAATAACGGAAAGGCTTCGATCAATGTCAAGGGAGGAACATTGCCCTACAACTATCAATGGAGTAATAATGTCACGACAGCTGTTGTCAATAATTTACCACCGGGTAAATATCACATTGAGGTGATTGACCGGCATCATTGTGCCTTGCGAGACAGTGCTACCATTGAAGAGCCGAAACTATTAACCGTTAGTCTTCAGCAAAAGGAGATAATTGAACATGATGCTTGCACTGGAACCATTACAGCCATTACGGATGGAGGCATGAAACCCTATCGGTTTGAATGGGAGGGAACTTCAACTACAAGTAATATGGCGGCAGGATTGTGCGCAGGTAGTTATTCGATAAAAGCCACCGATGCTAATGGTTGTACATGCAGTGCAAATGCAGTTTTGCTTAACCCGCCCGCATTGCGGGCAACTGTCTCAATAAAAGATTCAATCCTTTGTTTTGGAGATGTTACAGGAGCACTAAAAGCAAAGGTAGAAGGTGGAATTCCCTATAAGGCAAGGCGACCTTATGACTATGTCTGGAAAAAGAAAAGCAATGCCGGTATTTATGAGCCGTTGGACAACCAGAGTGAAAGTACTATCACAGGATTGTCTTCCGGATGGTATGCTCTGCAAGTAAGCGATAGCATGGGAGTCTCCCTGAAATCGGATTCGCTGTTTTATTTTTCGCAGCCGAACCAACTTGTCATTCGGGTAAAGAAAGATGATGTACTCTGTCATGGAGCCAGCACCGGTTCAATCAAAGCGATAATAAGCGGAGGATCTTTTCCTTACCGGTTACAATGGAATACCGGGGATACTACAGACAGCCTGAAAAACATCAAAGCCGGCGATTATACGATTTCCGTATCAGACCGTAATCAATGTGCAAGCCGATATACAGCAACCATCAACCAGTCCGACTCGTTGATTGTCGGTTTTGTCAAAACAGTATTGCCTTCGTCGCCAACCGCTTGTGATGGTTCTTTGCAGGCAAATGTGATGGGAGGTGTACGCCCCTATCTTTATCGTTGGAATAGAAATACATCTGGAGATTCTATTGCCTCTGATTTGTGTAGTAATACGACATATACACTATCTGTTACCGACTTATATCAGTGTCCGGTAGAAATAACAAAAAAAATTACCGATACAGAACAGCCCCTCGTGGCATCTCTTTTTGTAAAAGATTCTGTACTGTGCCATGGCGTCAATCGCGGAGTAATAGCTGCTAGGGTATCGGGAGGTATTCCGTTTATATCAGGTAAGCCCTATACGTATATCTGGTCAAGGAAAAACAATGAGGGCATATATCGCCAAATGGCTAACAGCAATGACAGTCTCATTTCAGGATTGTCAGGTGGGTGGTATTCGTTCAGCGTAAAAGATGCCGATAATAATCAGCTTGCAGTGCCGGTTTCTATTTTCCTTCCCGAACCGGACACCTTATTATTGGTGTCGCAGCATACGGACATTACCTGTTTTGGCCTGAATAACGGGAGCGCCAGTGTCCAAGTAAGAGGAGGAATTCAACCTTACAATTACCACTGGAATACAGATAGCAACACATCTTCTGTCGATAAGCTATTGCCCGGGAAATACACGATTGATATTACAGACTATCACCATTGTATTGTTCACGACAGTGTGACCATCAAAGAACCTGCACGGCTGGCATTGACCCTGCATCAACAAAATATTACAGAGCATGATGTGTGTGACGGAGCAATTACGGCATCAATCACAGGAGGAATCAAACCATATGTTTTGAACTGGACGGGAACTCATCCTGAGGGATATAATGCGACCGGGCTTTGCGCGGGAATGTATTCGGTGGAAGTTGCCGATGCTAACGGTTGCTCGGATCGTGCCGGCACGTTACTGGTAAATCCACCAGCATTGCAGGCTGTCGTGTCGGTTCGGGATTCGGTTCTGTGCAATGGCGATAAAAATGGAGCCCTTAAAGTATCAGTGTCAGGTGGCATTCCGTACCGCAGAGGCAAACCGTACCGGTATGTCTGGAAGAAACGTGATGGCTTCGGGCTTTATCAGGTTATCAGCGATTTTGCAGATAATTTGGCTACCGGTCTTTCGTCAGGTTGGCATGCCGTCAACATTTCCGATAGCGTAGGCGTTTCGCTTCATGCCGATTCGCTTTTCTATCTTCCCGAACCGAACAAATTGATTCTACAGGTAACTCACAACGATATAACTTGTTATGGAAACAATAATGGAACAGCATCGGTGATTGCCACTGGCGGCGTATTGCCCTATACCTATAGTTGGAGCAACGGCAGTAGAGCATCTTCCATTGAAAACCTTACACAGGGAGCTTATGCGATATCTGTAACCGACAGACACAGTTGCAATTTCCGCCAAGCAGTAACCATTGTTGAGCCTGCATTGCTGGCTGTTGAGCTTAAGCAAAAAACGATATCCGAACACGATGTGTGCGATGGGGTATTGCAGGCTAATGTCACGGGCGGCCGATTGCCATATACATATTCTTGGACGGGAGTTAGTGCACCAACCGCTTCGGTGAACGACTTGTGTGCCGGCAGTTATGGGGTTAAAGTAACCGATGCCAGCGGATGTGTTGCGACAAACAGTTCCGTGTTGAAAAATCCGCCTGCGCTGAAATTGCAGCTCACGATACAAGATTCCGTTCAATGTCACGGCAATGCCAACGGAACACTCAAAGCTTCGGCAAAAGGTGGCATACCCTATACAACGGGAAGACCCTACCGTTATGCATGGAGAAAGAAAAATGTCAGCGGGCTTTTCGAGACAATGGCAGGATATGACGACAGTATTGCCGCCGGACTGGGCACTGGCGTTTATGCCTGCAATATTACCGATGCCAACGGTATTTCGCTCCATCAGGATTCCATTATTCTACTTCCAGAACCTGACTTTTTGCAATTTGCCATCAGAAAAACTAACATTGGTTGTAGTGGTACCGACGAGGGAAATGCTACTGCCATCGTGTCGGGCGGTACGGTTCCTTATGCCTACGCATGGAATACCGGAGACAAAACTGCTACCATCGATCATCTTGCAGCAGGAGCTTACATTGCCCGTGTTACCGACCTCCATGGATGTGTTGCCGCGCAGCAAACCATTATCAGCAAAGCATCTCCGCTTTATATGAGTTTGTACAAAATCAACCCCGTTTGTTATCTGGATTGCAACGGGTCTATTATAGCCACTGTATCAGGCGGAACAACTCCCTATCTGTACCGTTGGACGGGAACGACGGTAACGGGCGCTAACGCCAGTGCATTGTGTGCCGGAGACTATAGCCTTTCTGTGACCGATGCTGCAGGATGTCTGGTTCAAAAAGGTGAGTTTCTTACCAATCCGGCTCAGCTTCCGCTAAATCTGGGTTCCGACCGCTTTATTTGCAACGGGCAGATGATTCGTTATAATATTGAGATTGCTGGACTCTCCGGAATTACTTACAACTGGATTGGGCCGGAAGGATTTGTCTCCTCAAAGGCCGTCGTTGATATCACCCGTGCCGGAATATATAAAGCATCTGTTTCTGATACCAAAGGATGTCGCAATACTGCTACTGTTATTCTGAAACCCTCGGAGACAACCGTTGATAACGAGTTTGTATTGCCGACTCAGGCCTTTGTCAACGAGAAAATTGTGGTAGTAAACACGACCCATCCCGTCCCCGACAGTATTCAGTGGGTACTGCCGGCGGGAGCACAGGTCAGCACCATGGGACAGGCGTATGTGGAATTTATGGTGCCCGACACCGGAGCATATGTTATCCGAATGGTTTCTTATAAAGGAGAATGCAACGCCCAACAGGACAAACGGCTGTTGGTGAGCGACCGGTCACAACTGAACAGTATTGGCACTACCAAGACGCCGTTTATCCGTTCATTTAACATATTGCCTAATCCTAATCACGGCAATTTTGAAGTAAAAATAGATCTTCAGGATAAAGCTGATGTGCAGTTGAAGCTAATCAACATATTGAGCAATAGGGTTGTGTCGCAAATAAAAAAGAGCGGAGACTCTTCATACGAAGTTCCGATAAACGTTTCCTTACCGCCCGGGACTTACCTGATGTTGCTGGAGACACCGAAAGGCAGCACAACGGCGAAAGTGATTATATTTTAAACTACATAAAATCCTATATACCAATTGTGATGAAAAAATTTTATCTTCTCTTAGCTATTATCAATCTATTGATTGTCTACTCTTGCTCCAAAGACAATGAAAAGATAACACAACTCTCTTTTGCTCAAAATCCCGTTCAGCTACGTATTGGAGATACGCTAACGCTGAAGGTTACATATGCTCCGGCCAATCTTCCGGCTCCTTCATGCCAATGGACGAATACTGATCCCTCCGTTGCTACACTTGATTCGCATGGTAAGCTGACAGGTATAAGCCGCGGAAATACATTAATTATGATAACTACAAATGATGGAGCTTTAATTGCTACATGCATGGTAACCGTCACATTCAAAGGCGACGGTTCCGTTAATAACCCATATTGTATTTATACGCTAGCGGATTTAAAAAATTTAAGAGACAGTATTAATAAAAATAATGCTGCGTATGGAAATAAAGCTTACAAATTGATGGCGGATTTGGATTTTTCAAAAGAGACCGATCCCTGGATACCTATTGGAAATGACCTTTCATGCTCATTCAAAGGTGTTTTTGATGGGAATGGAAAGACAATCACCCATATGAAGATTAGTGATCAGAGTCATGACCGGACTTACACGCAGTATGCCGGTTTTTTTGGTTGCATTGAAGGAGCAATAATAAAAAATTCAGGTATAGTATGGGAAGAAATAGTGACTAACAGTGTAACTTCAGATACTAATGCTTATATAGGTGGCATTGCCGGGTATGGTTCTGGTACCATTGATAACTGCCATACAAGTGGAGAGTTTCTCTTTCTTAAGCCAGATGTTTCAGGATATGTAGGTGGTATTATTGGATACGGAGCAATGCCTGCCTCAATTGCAAATAGCCATTCTGATGTCGAAATACGAAATGGTTATAATTCCGGTGGTATTGCAGGGTATCTGATTGGCACTATTTCTAATTGCTCTGCTGCCGGAAACTTAAATTCCGTGCGTAAATACGCGGGTGGTATTGCAGGTTGCAGCGTGGGTTTGATTATTAATAGTTATTCTTTAGGTAAATTGTGTCTTTATTCAGGATATGTATCTGGCGGCGTGTCTGGATATCATAGTGGTCAAATAGTGAATTGTTATGCAACAGGAGAGATTAACGGAACTTATTCGGGAGGAATCGCCGGAATGGGTGGAACCATATACAACTGTTATGCTTCTGGTGATATTTATGGTTATGGTGGTGACGATATTTCCAACATGCCGGGATTTGCTGGTGGTATTGCAGCTCAGGCTCTCGGTATAACTAATTGTTTGGCAATTGGCAATGTCGTTAAAGTTTTTTCCAACCATAATGCAGCAAGAATATGTAGCTTGTTTTTTTCATCTGGAGGTTCCGAACTCAATTATGCGAATTCATCTATGAGGGTAGCTCCCGTACCTGATCTCTCAGACACAAGACGTAACGGTTATAACCTGACTGCACAGCCCGTTGATTTGCTCAATGCTTATGTTACCGCTAACCCTACATTTAATGGCATTCCGTTATCGAAATGGAAAGTAACACTAGGAGTAAACAATTGCTATCCGGTTTTTGAATAGCATCAGGATCGCATTCAAAATAGAACACCGTTTTTTATTAATACCCCAAATTAGCTTGTCCGTATTTTAAAATAATTAAATATTTACATAATGTGCTATTTGCCAAGTACATCCTTTAGTTTGACTTTTGATACGCTTATCAGTTTTATTCCAACCAATAAAAAGGAACTGGAGAGAAACGAGTATTTACAGAAACATATTGATTTCGATGAAGGGAAAGAAATGAAAACATATCTTGAAAGACAACGGAAAAAATTACTGTTCAAAATGACCACCAATGGAATGAATGATACTCCTTTAAACCACGCAATCTTTGATTTTGTAGTGAAAAATCCGGATTTGGGCAATTGTTTAAGTTGGCGTTTGACCGAATATTTCAAACTGGAAGGTTCTCAATTAATGGCTGTCGAAAAAAGGTCTATTAAAATCAAAGTTAAACTGTATTACATTTACTGGTGGGCATTAGTTGTCCTTTCTTTTTTAACATCTTGTGGGGTCATCTATAAATACCACGACTCCTTATTATATTCTACCCTTGGATGTTTTGCATTTATAATTATGACTCCTGTTGGTTTCATTATGATTGGTAACAAACAACGTACAATGAATTTTATCAAACAATTCAAGAAAAGGAATATTGTGTAGTTAAATCAAACACTTATGCCCACTCGCATTTTATATATTGTACTTTTTATCCTTTCGGGGTTTACCTCCTTTGCCCAGCGGTACCCCGTGCAGGGATCACTGGCCATTGCTTCGCCCTATTCGTGCAACCTGAGCGACTATGCCAACGCCAACCTGCAAAACCTGGCGCTCAACCTTACCCTTGCCGACATGACGGTGGCCAACAAGCGGGTGCGGCTCAAGCTGTTTGTACAAACCCAAAATGCCATTATAGCCCAAAGTACCGACAATGTGCAGGGCGAACCGGTGATCGTCCTTGATGGAGGTATCCCCCAGCGGTTCACTAATACCGAACTGGCGCCCTACTTCCGGCAGGAAAACCTGCAGGGTATCGTTCCTGACGCGTATGCCCGCTCGCTGCCCGAAGGGGTTTACACCATTAGTTTTGAAGTGTACGACTACTTTACGGGTAACCGCCTGAGCGGACGTATCGGACAAACCTTTTGGCTCATCATCAACGATCCTCCCCTGCTCAACACGCCTGCCGACAAGTCGAAGATTGCCGATTTCTCCTCCCCTTCAGGTAGCGGGGGCATTGTCTTCAACTGGACACCGCGCTCCACGCAGGTGAGTAACACTGAATATGAGTTGACCCTCTGCGAACTATGGGATCCGGCAGGCGATCCTTACCAGCAATTCTTGGCGGCCATACCCAAATACAAAACCACCGTATCGAACGCCACCACCTTTATTTATACGCTGGCCGATCCGCCTCTGCAATCGGGTTACTGGTATGCCTGGCGGGTACGCGCCAAGGCCAAGGCGGGTTTCGAAGATGTGGGGCTCTACCGCAACGACGGCTACAGCAACCTCTACACCTTCCGCTACGGTGATCCTTGTCCGGCACCGCAAAACCTGAAGGCGGAGGCAAAAAGTCATGACCAGATAAACCTCACCTGGGATGCTCCGGCAGTTTCTCCCCTCTCCTCGGGAGAGGGGGCGGGGGAGAGGTATAAGGTAGCCTACCGCAAGTATAATCTTGCAGGCAACTATAGTTGGACAGAAACGGATGCTACCAATGCCTTTTACAATATTACCAACCTCGAACCCGCTACCGAATACGAGTTCAAGGTCGGCGTGCTTTGCAGTTCTCCCTTGGGAGGGGGGCAGGGGGAGGTCATTTACACCTCTAGCCAACGCGCCACCACCCTCCAGACTGGACAAATAAAGGGTGTCGATTGCGGTAAAGAACCCGCAATCGATATCAGTAACAGGAATCCCATTTCGTTGCTGAAGGTGGGCGATGTGGTGATGGCCGGCGACTTTCCGGTGACCCTCTTCAAAATAAGCGGTACGCAGGTAAGCTGGAGCGGCGAAGGTTGGGTGCGTGTGCCCTGGCTGGCCGACACCCGTATACATGTTACTTTCAGGAATATTCAGGTCAATACCGACTACAAGCTGATTGCAGGCTCGTTCAATACGGTGTATGACCCGAAGGGCAAAAACATTGCCGATGTGGACGAAGCGATAAACGATGCCAAGGGAATAGTTACCGGCGGTACCGATGTGGGCAAGGTGGTAACCGGAGAAGCAACACCCGCCATCACGGTGCCCTATACCATTACGCCTGCCGATCTGACCGGCTCCACCTTTACGCCCAACACTACCGGGGGCGGCACCATCACTCTGGCAAGCGGCCAAACCATCGAGATGGCAAGTGTGCCTGCCACGGTGCAGGATGCTGTCGGTACAATCTATCAGGCCGATAAAGACGGCAAACTGACCAAAGTAGGCTCTACAGGCGGGAATGGAGCCACGCTGTTGGCTGCTGCCAACCTGACGGTAGTCGATGGTTTGAAAGGCTCCGTAACTTTCGCGCCAACCAACGAGACCAAATATGCTTTCGACCCCTGGCATAAGGTTTACGATAACAATGGTACATGGAAAGCCAAATACGAATCGCTTGCCATGGCAGGCGGCGGCAGTTACCGGGTAAGCTCCAAACTGATGGTGCCCGACGAAGCCGACAAGGTACTGGCACTGGTCACCCTCAAAGACAAGAGCTTAATGCCCGACAGCATCCGTTTTGTAAACGGCAAAGGCACACAGTTCGCAACCCGCAAGATTACCGATACCAGTTTCGAGCTATCGCTGGTAGGCGGCCCCGCGGGCGATGCCCAGGAGGTGTATGCGCTCTATCCGCTCAACGGAAAATCGTATACATTAGGTAAGCTACTGGTGGCTTCATACCAACCTCGCACTATCAAACTGTCGCTGGTGCCGGTGAATGGCACTGCGCTGAACGAGGATGCCATACGCGAAAAACTGGCGGCCATATACGAACCGCTGGGAATCGATTTCGACATCAGCGTGGAAGATAACTTCGACCATGCGCCTCTGCGCGACACGCCGCTCAAGGTGGAAGGCAGCGGGCTGCTTAGTGTCTATACCGACCAGATGAAGGAGCTTAATAATGCTTTCGTGGCTTCGGGTAACTACGAGAACGGAACCGTTTACCTCTTTGTACTGCCCAAAGGGGCTGACAAAAATGGCAACGAGAAGGGGCTGGAAGGTGATATGCCCCGCGGACAGCAATTCGGTTACCTTTTTGCCGAAGGGCTGAACGATTCACAGCTTGCACTGGCTGCCGCCCACGAGATAGGCCACGGTGTATTCCAGTTGCAGCACACCTTTAGTTACAGCGGTATCAAACAGGGCGTTCTCTCCTCCAACGTGATGGACTATCCGGCAGGTGATGCGTTAAGCAAACTGCAATGGGATCTCATTCACGACCCGGGGTTGTTAATCGGGGTGTTTGAGACGGATAAGGGAGTGGAAATGGCTGGTGGTATTGCTTATGTAGCCGACAAAGTTGATAAGAATGGGGAGCCAATTACCTTTAAATATGGAACTAGCGAATGCAAATACTTTACTGTTGACAAGGGGTGGATTGGTAAATTCAGCGACAAGGACATTGACAGTATCAAGGCGGTATTTATCAACCAAAGCGGCTATTTGGTTCAGATTACAGATCTGAACAACAATGTCTATAAACTATTTAGTGCGATTAATCTTTCATCCAAAGAAAAACAACGTTCAGCTGCATGTTACTTGGTTAACGAAAAGAAAATCAGGGCTGATATTAAAAACGGTACGGTATCTCAGGGATTGAAGATTATCCCATACAATAACAATGCCGACACTGCTTATCAACTAACGGGGAAAGCCATTGATGCATATCAGTTTACAACCTTGGCTGTGGAACGAAGTGCGGCAGGGAAAAATATATTGGTATTGGATGGCAATACTTTTAAATGTCATACGCTAACCGAATGGGATTTGACAAGAGATCCTCACCACTCTGTTTTGTTTGTTAGCGGTTATCGATTTTCTTATCCTGAAAAGACACACAAAGATGATATTTATACGAGTGATGTTGTCGATGAAGGTAAACCCTATTGGGCTGGTATTGATGACCTTTTCAAAACAAGGTTAAAATGTGCCAACGTGTATTATGCAGATGGTCAAATGAGTATTACAACTTCTAACCACAACTGGGATAACAATGTTGAAAAATCGATGGCAAAATTCTATTGTAGCGGTAAAGGCGTGATTGATGCCGTTCCTTCATGTGCGGTGGAAGCCGGTATTAAGTATGGCTCAAATGCAATTGAACTTATTCCCATAGTAGGTGCCGCCATTAAAATCACGTTGGTCGCGACCGATGTGGCCTGCAGTGCGACACCACATTTAAATACTGAGTCCAACCCAACCGGCTTTAACATCCGTAGACAGACTGGAGCCAATGGCTCGGGAGAAGCATTTTTGAAGAAGCTAATGGCAAATCCTAATATTGCCAAAAACAGTGATGGCTTCATTACCGACACCCTCGACATTGTATGCCACTCCATGGGATACGCTTACGCGCTGGGAATGATTGATTATTTAAAAGGGAAGGTTACCTTTGGACGGCTTTATATTATTGCCCCCGAAGATGCCGGTGCCGGAGGTGCGGATTGGACTCAGTTCTCCGAAGTGTGGCAGTACGGAAGCGATGAAAGCAACGACCCTATTAGCAAACAAGATGGAATTGCACCACAGGTGCCTTGTCCGGGTATTCCTAATTTACCTACGAATAAAGGTGGCCGTGCCTACATTCCTCAGAATGGCACTGTAAAAAGAGGCTTTTATAGTTCACATTCGATCGGAAATTATAAATGGATATTTGATATTAAACCCAATTTACCTTATCCCCAAAGCAATGGCTATGTTAAACAGAGATAGTTATATAAAGATTGTATTCATTTTATCAGTAATTTTCTTTGCTGGTTGTAACCAAAAAGAATCTAACAACAAATATCATGTAATATCCAAATATTACAAATCTAGTATTAGTAAAAAAATATGGCAATTGGCAAATGATTCTATAAAAAGCTGGAAAAAATCTAATTTGCAGAGTTGGAAATATGATCCTTCAAAAGGCGAAAATGTGCTTGATACTACTGTTTGTGTTAATAATAATGGAAATAAGGCTGTTATGGCAATATTATCACACGATTTTTCTCCAAATGCAAAATTAGAAGCTATTGGTTTTTTTTATGGGTTTAAAATAAAAGAAGAATGGTATTTCTTCACAGGAGCCACATGTTATTTACCTCGTAAAAATTACACAAAAGACATTCACACGCCATTGTCTTTTGCCGAGCTGCATGAAATCGCCATGAAGGAGGTATTCAGCGGGTATCTGGTAGAAAAGAAAACGAAAAAAGATATGGGATGGTGGAAAAATATCTTTGCACCGGAGTACAGCTATTCTTATGAGATTAATGATAAATGGTTTGATGATCATTTTAAAACCAGTTGGGGATATTATAAGAATGACAAATTTATAACTCCATCAACTCAGAGAGAATGGGATAGTTTATATATAGATAAGGCGTTATCGGTGTGGAGAAAATAAACCGACCCATAGGACTTGCTTCTGCTGATTTTCAAATCCGATGTTGGATTACAAATTAGTTGAAATGAGAAAAGGAACGAATTTATAGAAGCCAGATAAAGTTATGGCCCTCGCTGCCGCACGATTAGCGCAGCGTATCGTGTGGCCAAACCATGCGGTAGAAGCAAAGACGAAATAGTAACTGCCGATCGGCAAAACAAAGCAAACACAGTAATGGTCAAACCAAAATAACCCGGAAATAGAAAAGTCAGGTAAAGTTATGACATATAAAAGAAATATTCTATGGCTGATAGCGGTCGTACTGTTGGCGCTGCCTCTGGAGGGGAAAGCCGCAGCCGGTGTGTCCGCAACTAAAGATACGCTGGCGTCCAAAGCCGTGGTCTCGATACAAGAGCTGGAAAGTTACCAGAGATACGTGGATCAGATTTCGGTTTCCGACCTCAGCGACCTGCCCGTTGGCCTGAAAAAGAAATTCGGATCGGCTTCGGTTACACTGGCTGTGAGTCAGGCAAAGTTTATGCCCAACTACACCCAGCTGACTGTGTTTTGCAAACTCACCCTGCCTCAAAACGACCCGGAGACCAATAAACCCAAAGAACTTTACTTCGGCGCCAGCAACGTAAAACTCTCGCATGGTGGCGGTCTTATTGGAGACGCCCGTCTCTACCTGCTCAAAGATATCGATATACCACTGGGCAAAAACAGCTTTTCAATTACGCTCAAAGGTGCCCGCAATGTCAATGTACCCGATCCCACGAGCGATACCTATGCCACTCTTACCTGCGACGGCATCAAAGAGATAGCCCTTGCGGCCGATGTGGTTTTTCCGAAAAGTATGTTGGTGCCGCTCAACCAAAATTTGGAGGCCGATAGTACACAACAGGTAACAGCATCTTTCAAAACGGTTATCAGCGACTGGAATGATATTTTGGCAGAAATAAGCCTGCCTACATTTGCGGTGAAAGGGCTGGAACGATTTGCTATCTCGGTGGATAAGGCCGTGGTGGATTTGAGCGATACTCGAAACTCGGCCGACGTGTCATTTCCCGCCGGCTACTCCAATCTGATACCCGGGCAGGCGAATCTGTGGCGTGGTGTCTACGTCAATAAGCTGAAAATAAGTCTTCCATCCGAGTTTAAGAAAAAGGGTTCGGACGAGCGCGTCACGTTTGAGGCCAGCCGGATGCTTATCGACAATGCCGGAATAACGGGCAGCTTTGCCGCGTCCGGCATTTTACCCGAAGGAACCGCCTCGGGATGGACGTTCTCAGTCAATAAGTTTTTTATCAATCTGGAAGCAACCCGGTTAACCGGTGGTGGATTCGAAGGCCGCATACAACTACCGGTTTCACAGAAACAACAAGGCGACACGCTAGGAATAGGCTATAAGACGGTATTTACCGATAGTAATCAATATTCTCTGCAGGTAAACACCATCTCCGATATCAATTTCGATCTGTTTCAGGCCAAGGCGCACATCCTGCCCGGCTCGCAAATCGAAATGACAGTCAAAGACGGCAAGTTCCGTCCCCGGGCTCTGCTCAACGGCAGTCTCACCATTGCCGCTACCCGGCAACAAAGCGGGGAGAGCGCCAAGTCGGATCAAAAACCGGTTACTTCCATCAAAGAGATTGATTTTGAGGGGCTGGTGCTACAAACGGAAGCCCCCTACATACAGGTAAAAAATTTCGGATACAAGGGAGATGTGAAACTGGGATGTTTTCCGGTGACCCTGTCGGGCATTGCAATCAAAACGACGTCCAATGAGATAGCACTCACCATGGATGCACAGGTGAACCTGATGGCCGGCAAAATAAGCGCTGCCACCAAACTGGGCTTCGTGGGTGCCGTGCAAACGGTGAACGAAACAACTTCTTTCGTCTTCAAACGGGTAGATATCGGGGCTGTTGCCATCGATAGCGTCAATTTCGGAGGATTTTCCATTAGCGGCAGTCTGGCGTTTCTGCGTGATGATCCGGTCATGGGCAACGGGTTTGCCGGTAAACTGAAATTGATTACCCATTTCAGTAAATCGCTGGAGGTGGATGCTCAGGCTGCTTTCGGGGCAAAAGACGATGTGAGCGATGAGGGGGGAGCCTTCCGCTACTGGTACGTGCAGGCAATGGCAACGGGCTTCAATATTCCGATAACAGCAGGTCTTTCCATTACCGGTTTGGGTGGTGGAGCAAGTTACCACATGCTGAAAACAGCGGCACCCTCATCAGCCGTCAGCCTGTGCGGCATCAACTATGCTCCCGATAAGAAATACGGATTGGGCTTTAATGCCAAGGTAAATTATAATGGAGGAAAAGCAATATCGGGCGATGCCGGCTTCGAAATGATGTTCACGTCAAGTTGGGGACTTGCCAACATGGGTTTTTACGGGAAAATCTATTTTGCACCTCCTACGTTCATCAAGGATTTCTATTCGGATGTAGCCGGAGCCAAGAACTATCTGGGTGATCAGATGCAAAAGACATTGACAAATATACAAAACTCATCTTCTTATCAAACACTTGCGGCAAACGGCAAATTTGCCGATTTGGCAAACAACATACAGCCGGTCAACACAACTCTTGATGCTCAGGCATCGATGTTGGCCACGGTGGGGATCAATTTCGATTTTCAGAACAGTACGCTCCACGCCACTGCCGAGGCCTATATAAAAACCCCGGGCAACATCATCCGGGGTGCAGGGCAAAACAACAAGGCAGGATGGGTGGTGCTGCATTTTGCTCCGAACGAATGGTACGTGCATATCGGCACACCTACCGACCGGATCGGGTTGAAGATTGGTATCGGAGGCTTGAGTGCCCAGGCTGATGCCTACTTTATGGTGGGTAGTCGTATTCCGGGTAGCCCTGCTCCACCACCTGAAGTATCGCAAATTCTCAATGTCAGTGCGCAATCGCTCGACTACATGCGAGATCTCAATGCTTTGGGAGATGGTAAAGGTTTTGCCTTCGGGACAAGCCTGAAAGTGAGTACTGGCGACCTTCGCTTCCTGATGTTCTATGCCAATTTCAATGCCGGTATCGGATTCGACATAATGCTCAAAGATTATGGGAATGCTCATTGCGAGGGCAGTTCAGAGCCCATTGGTATGAACGGATGGTATGCCAACGGGCAGGCTTATGCTTACCTGCAAGGGGAACTGGGTATCCAGGTCAAACTATTGTTTATCAAGAAACGGATTCCAATAGTAAGCGCAGGAGCGGCAGTGCTGATGCAGGCCAAACTGCCCAATCCTTCATGGTTTTCGGGTCAATTGGGCGGATATTTCAGCGTGTTGGGCGGCTTGATCAAAGGACGCTTTAGCTTCAAAGTTACACTGGGTGAAGAATGTAAAATTGTTACCGGATCGGATAATCCTTTGGACGACATCAAGATTATTTCGGATCTTACACCATCCGATAAATCGACGCAGGTGGATGTGTTTACCACACCGCAAGCAGTTTTCAACATGCCGGTTAATAAGACATTTTCGCTGGAAAACGGTTCAGTATACCGTATTAAACTAAATAGTTTCACCGTAACCAAAGGTGGAGCTACTATTCCGGGTAAGTTGACATGGAATAGCAATAATGATGCGGTTTCTTTCGAGAGTACCGAGATTTTGCCTCCGGTTTCTGAGCTTAAAGCGTTGGTTAGTGTGGGCTTTGAACAACAAAACGGGAGCTCGTGGCAAACTGTTTATGACAACGGGAAAGCTGTGTCGGAACAACGTGAAATTAATTTTACCACAGGAACAGCACCCGACAATATACCGCAATCCAACATAGCCTGGTGTTATCCTGTGAAAGGCCAAAAATATTTCTTCCCGCAGGAATACCGTCAGGCGTATGTGCAACTCAAACGCGGGCAGGCCTACCTTTTTAGTGATTCTCAATATAGGTATCAGGCGCAGTTTACGGCTGGTGAAGAAATGGTTGCGTCGCCATTGGGCTACGATGCGGTGAAACGGCAGGTTACGCTCACGTTGCCTGAACTGAAAACGTCGCAGGCATACAGCTTGACATTGGCAGGTATTCCTGCAACAACCGGGAGTGACAATGTAAAACAGGAAACCTCTACGATCACCACCAATGGTAATGATATACAGGTTACCAGTAAAAAGGCTGCCGGAGTTACTACTTCATCGGAGGTCCGAACTTTTTTAACTTATAATTTCAAAACAAGCCGGTATTCTACTTTCAGAGATAAAATGGCAGCTAAAGTAACAACACATCCGGTCTACCAAATCATCAACACTTTTGTGGGTGCTTTGCAGGCTGATGTGGCAGGCGATGAAGCTTTCGACGATGCCGAATTATGGGGCGTTGACCTCTCCGGAGCCAAGCCGTTGATACAGCCGGTGGCCGAGCTCACCGACAATTGGTACAATCTGGATGTCAAACCGCGGTTGTATGCCCAATATCCTCCTGCCGGCGGATTCTTTATTACCAAACGGGATACATCGCTGGTGGGATTTCCTCCTGTGAGAGCTGTTGAAGCCATGTCGTGGTACAAAACCATGTCGGATAACGAACCGTACCGTGCCGATTTGATTGTCCGCCTTCCATTCCGTTATTATCTTGATTATTACTATTTCAACGATTACCGCGATATTCAGGATCAGGTGGTCAACCGTTATTGCAACACTGCTTCATCCGTGCCCGATAAGTTAAGGCAGATCTACATACAGGGCGTTTATCCGCTTATGCGCAGGGGAAAATATCCTGCATGGTTCAGGTACGTTTTGCCCGGCAATGTGGAAAGCAGTGGCTACCGGTTTGAATTTGAGAATAAATTGTAAGAAAAAACAAAGACTTATCGCAAAGTGACACTAAACGATGTGATAATTCTTAGTGATGCTTGTGAGATCAACCGTTGTGACTTTCGGGTAAAACAGGGATTGTAAATTATATTTTGAAGAGAAAAATGAAGAATACATATTGTTTGAGTTTGATTTTGCTGGTCATGCTGTTATGTGGTTGCTATCACGAAGAAGTCTTTGAGGTAAAGGCGGGCTTTAATGCAGAGGTGGTCAATAACAACTATTCCGTACCGGTATTGGTAAAAATAAGCAACAATACCATAGGGGCTGAGGATTATGCCTGGACTATGGATGGTGCGAATCCAGCCTCTTCTACAAACCGGGATCCGGGAACGCTGCAGTACGATACTCCGGGGACTTATACAATACATCTGGAAGCCAGAAACCAATATGGAGGGAAGAACAGTCGTGATACTACTTTCTCTTTTGATGCTGCCATCCGCATGGCTTTTACAATAAGCAACAGTGGATCGTGGTATCCGGATGCGACTGCCCATATAACCAATAACACTGTCGGGGCAACTACTTATCAATGGAGTTTCCCGGGAGGAATCCCTTCGTCGTCCACGCAACAATTCCCGGGGAATGTGGTTTTCTCTACTCCGGGAACCTATACTATCTCTCTGAAAGCCGGAAATGGTCGTGTAAGTTATACGAAAGATACAACAGTGACCGTTTTGCCCGATTTGGTCAACGATTTCAGTGTTACCTGGGCTGCCGAGGATAACGATATGGAAGTGCCATTTACTGCTTACCTTCAAAATAACTGTGTCAGTGCAACTTCTTTGCATTGGTCTATGCCCGGAGGATCGCCCGGATCATCAGCAGCTACGGCATCTGCGGTCATGTATACCGCCCCGGGTACATATACGGTAAGTCTGACTGCATCTAATGATAAGAAGAGTATCAGCCGCTCAAAGTCTTTTACCCTTTATGCTAACAGTAATCTGTATCGTTTCAATAACGTACATCTGGGAATCAATACGGCGCAGAATACTATTGGAAGTTGTTTCTCCTCTTTGCTTGGCAAAGTGCTCAAAGTGGACGAGATCAACAACACAAACGGTAGTAGCATTGATTTTGTCTTTTTTGGATTCGACAGCAGCTTTTCTATCAATAAATTTATTTCGCCTTCGGATGTGATGAGTTATACCTTTGCCCGGGTCATTCCCGGTGCAATTACTACTGGCATCATCAACCGGCAGGAAAGCTGTGGTTGCGGAACTTCGATGACTTCGAGTCAATTCGATACCATGACAGACGATACGCTTTTGAAATCAATGACAATCTCCACAACGTCCGTCGGAGCTGCTGAATTTGATAATACGGCTATTCCCCGTATCATTCTTTTCCGAACACAGGATGGCCGCAAGGGAGCTATAAAGGTGAAACAGTTTGTGGCAGCCGGACAGCAAAGTTACGTGGTATGCGACATTAAGGTAATGAAGAATGCTTAAAAACGATGAACTATAAATTAATGCCACATAACACAGCTACCTATAAATTGACCTCGAATCACGGCTATCATAAAGCAATCATATTCGCGTCCAAAACAGACGGGAATAACTTCGGCTGCATAGTTCATCGGTCAACATCTATAATCTATATTTTTTTATCCTTAGTTCTAACTTCAATTTGCCTGAAAGCCCAAACCTATACAGCCAGTCCGGACCTGGGAAATATCAAAGGAGCCTTGCAAAGCAAATTTCAAAAACCATTCGGTCTGAATGGAGGCGTATCGCTCAATTCGGTGCTGACCGAAAATTGGGGATATGGCGCGTCAAATCCAAACCCCTTCTCCTGGATAGCAACAGGAAATGTCAATATCTTTCTTTTGGGCACATCCATGCCATTTTCTTTTTGCTATAGTAATCGCAAGGTGCAGTATACCAATCCATCATTTAAATTCAACCGTTTTGCCCTGCATCCCAAATACAAAGAATGGACACTGCATATCGGTGATTTGTCCTCTACGTTTTCGCCTTATACCTTAAATGGATTCCAATATACGGGCGCCGGTGTGGAGTATAATAAAGGGAAATGGCAGGCACAGGCATTATATGGCCGGTTTTTAAAGGCAGTCAAGGAAGACTCGTTAATCATTCCTTCCTTTAAAAGAATAGGATGGGGTGTAAAAACTCTTTACAATGACGGAGGACGCAAGATCGGACTCTCGGTATTCCATGCCAAAGATAATCCGGCATCCATACCATCACCAGTACTGGACAAAAATGCAGGGATAACACCGATGGAAAACACTGCGTTTGCAATTGAAGCTAGTTATCCACTGTTGCAGAACTTATTGGTGAACTTTGAATACAGTACCAGTATCCTGACCAACGACTTGCGGCTATCTGGTGACACTACGACTAATAGCATCTCTTTGGTCAAACGGCTAGTCGGGACGGCTAACAGTACAACCTCCATTTATCACGCCATCAAAGCCGGGTTCAACTATACCTTGCAAGCATCGGCTATCGGCATTACGTATGAGAGAGTTGATCCCGGATACAAAACTTTAGGAGCCTATTTTTTCACTAATGATTTTGAAAATATTACTGCCAATTTTACACAAAACTTATGGAAAGGGATAGTGATTATTGGTATGAATGCCGGTTTGCAGAAAGATGATTTGAATAATTCAAAACAGAGCCGGATGCAACGCATGCTTTTATCCGGAAATTTAACAGTAAAACCTTCACAAAAACTCAATCTTGGGCTTTCGTATTCCAACCAACAATCGTACACATTCCTGCGCACCGGATTTGAACAGATCAATCAGGTAACGCCCTACCAGAATCTGGACACCTTAAATTTTACGCAATTATCACAAAATGCAGGATTGAATTGTACGTATGCACTAAGACAGGATAAACAGCAGGTACAAATGCTTACTTTTAACTGCAATTATATGGAAAGTGCAAATAAAAAAGGCGATATAATACGTCTGGGAGATGTAACCCGTTTTTTTAACGGAAATGCCGGGCATAGCATTACATGGCAACAGCAGGGATTTTCTCTGGCAAGCGGAGTGAATTTTAGTTATAACTATGCGGCAATGATGAGCAGCTTTATCTGGGGGCCATCTCTGAATATGACAAAAACGCTATTCAAAAAAAATGTAAGAGCAAATTTTGGAGTTTCTTATAATACAAGTTCCTGCCAGAATAAGACAATCGATATAATGAATGTGCGAGGAGGAGTAAATGCGGTAATCGCGAAAAAACACAACCTGAATGCCAACGTAGTATGGCAACAGAAAACTGGAAATTCAGTAGTCTCTTCCACCTACATGACAGCAACCGCCGGATACACATACTCTTTCTGAAACAAAAAATCCTAACTGATTTATAATTAATTAGGATTTGCTTTGCTGGTACCCAGGATGAGATTCGAACTCACACAAGATTGCTCTCACTACCCCCTCAAAGTAGCGTGTCTACCAATTCCACCACCTGGGTATTTACTGATGGTGCCCAGAACAGGACTCGAACCTGCACAGCCTTACGACCACTAGTCCCTGAAACTAGCGCGTCTACCAATTTCGCCATCTGGGCTTCAGTTAAGAAAAAAAAGGCGGAAAACCCGCCAAATTTTTTTGAGCGAAAGACGGGACTCGAACCCGCGACCCCGACCTTGGCAAGGTCGTGCTCTACCAACTGAGCTACTTTCGCGTTTGCGGATGCAAATATACGCTCTTTTTTTTAACTGACAAATATTTTCCGTAAAAAACTTCTTATTTTGTGTAATCGGTTTATATTCAATTGTTATTGGATGTGTGGAATTAGGATAAGCGATTTTTAAAGTCCTCGTAACCGAATTGTTTTATTAGTTTGAACTCGTTTTCTTTCGTCCAAATGCCGATTGATGGGTGCGAAACGCCATTAAAGGTGGTCGTTTTGACCATCGTGTAGTGAATCATATCCATAAAAACGATACGATCGCCAATCTTCAGTTCGTTGTCAAAGCTCCAGTCGCCGAAATAATCGCCCGAGAGGCAGCTGTTGCCTCCCATGCGGTAGGTAGGTTTGTCTTCCTGAGGATCGATTGCACTCAGAATAGTCGGTTTGTACGGCATTTCCAGGCAGTCGGGCATGTGGCAGGCAAACGAAACGTTGAGCATGGCTGTTTTTATGCCCTTGTTTTCAACGATGTCTACTACCGACGATACGAGTTCTCCCGTTTGCCAGGCAAAGGCGCTACCGGGCTCTAAAATGAGTTGGAGGTGCGGGTATTTGGCGTTGAAATTACGGAGCAGCTCGATCAGATGTTCTGTGTCGTACTCTTTGTGGGTCATCAGGTGGCCGCCACCCATGTTGAGCCATTTGATTTGTGAGAAATACTTGCCGAATTTCTCCTCCACCACAGCCAGTGTCTTCTCCAGATCGGTAGAACGCGATTCGCATAAAGTATGAAAGTGGAGACCTTCGATGCCTTCAGGCAACTTTTCTCCCAATCTGTCGGCAACCACTCCCAGGCGTGACCCCGGAGCACAAGGGTTGTAGAGATCGGTCTCTACGTCTGAGAATTCAGGGTTTATGCGCAATCCGCACGAAACCGGATGTCCCACTTTTTGAGAGACCGGATACAAGCGTTCGAACTGGCTCAGCGAATTGAACGTTACGTGACTGCTGTATTTGGCTATTGTCGGAAATTCTTCGTCGGTGTAAGCCGGGGCGTAGGTGTGGGCAAGGCTTCCCATTTCCTCGAAAGCCAGTTGTGCTTCGGATAGTGAGCTGGCAGTGGAGTAGGGAATGTATTCGCGCACAATCGGGAAGACGCTCCACATGGAAAATGCCTTGAAGGCGAGAATGATCTCCACGCCGGCACGTTCTTTTACTGAACGGATCAGTTCAAGGTTTTTGCGCAGCCGTACTTCGTCGAGCACGAAACAGGGGGAAGGTATTTTGTTGTAATCCATTTTGCTGATTGATAGTTATTTTATTCGGGCTGCAAAGATAATGAATTATCTTGTGAAGGGGAATGGGTTAAATTAGAATAGAACGCACCCTTTGGATCGTGTATTCCAAATATTACGTTTATATGTGAGATGATTATTCTAACTTGAAATTGACGGGAATAGTAATTCTTACCCTCACTTTCTTCCCTCTGAGAATTCCGGGGCTCCACTTGGGCATAATGCTTATAACTCTTACAGCTTCCATATCCAACGGGCCATCAATTCCACGAGCAATTTGAATATTGCTCAAAATACCCTTTTTTTCTACAATGCAACTAATTAATACACGTCCCTGAATATTGCTTTCTTGATAAACATCAGGATATCGGATGTTATTCTTGATAAACAACATCATAGCCTCTTTTCCTCCCGGAAACTCCGGCATTTTGTCTACGACCGTATAAACGGTCGTGTCCGAGACTGTAATGTGTTTCTGCGGATTTTTGGCAAGGCCATAGATGGAAAACGACAGCAAAAGTAGAGTGAGCAAAAAGTTTTTCATTTTACATAAAATTTAGATCGCAAATATAACTCACAATGAGGGGATAATGAAAATGTGCCAACAAATACTGCATTTGCAGATTCATTGGCACATTAGCATATTATTGTATTTTAGCTTCGCTGATCTTCGATTCAAATTGAACTTACAGTTCCAGATCTACGTCTGTCAGCTCTACCCAGGGAAGACCCTGTTTGCCGAGTTGTTCGAGGAACGGATCGGGATTGAACTCTTCAACGTTGAATACGCCCGGTTGACGCCATTGTCCGGTCATGAACATCAAAGCTCCTATGGTAGCCGGTACGCCGGTGGTGTAGCTTACACCCTGAGTTCCGGTTTCTGTGAAAGCTGCCTCGTGACTACAGTTGTTGTAAATGTAGTACGTCTTCGGTTTACCATCCTTGATACCCGAAATGCGGCAGCCGATGGAAGTCCAGCCGGTGTAATTTTCGCCCAGATCGCCCGGGTTGGGCAATACGGCCTTCAGGAACTGGATTGGCACGATTTTCACGCCGTTGTATTCCACCTCGTCGATGCGGGCCATGCCGATGTTTTGGATTACACGCAGGTGTGTAAGGTATTCCTGACCGAAAGTCATCCAGAAGCGGGCGCGTTTCAGGGTCGGAAAATTCTTAACCAGTGATTCCAGCTCTTCGTGGTAAATCACGTACGACTCTTTCGGGCCGATTTCCGGATAGTTCAACGGTTTGTGGATTTCGTGCGGTTCGGTTTCTACCCACTGTCCGTTTTCCCAGTATTTCCCTTTTTGGGTTACTTCGCGGATGTTGATTTCCGGGTTGAAGTTGGTGGCAAACGCTTTCCCGTGGTCGCCGGCATTACAATCGACGATGTCAAGGTAATGGATTTCGTCGAAGTGGTGTTTCGCTGCGTATGCAGTAAACACGCTGGTTACACCCGGATCGAAGCCACATCCGAGAATGGCGGTCAACCCGGCATCTTTGAAGCGTTGCTGGTAAGCCCACTGCCAGCTATATTCGAAGTGAGCCTCGTCTTTTGGTTCGTAGTTGGCCGTGTCAAGGTAATTTACTCCGGTAGCCAGACAGGCATCCATGATGGTGAGATCCTGATATGGAAGTGCCACGTTGATAACCAGTTCCGGTTTATAATCGTTGAAAAGAGCAATCAGTTCGTTTACGTTGTCGGCGTCTACCTGAGCGGTAGTCACATTCACTCCGTAACGTTGTTTTACATCGGCGGCAATAACGTCGCACTTTGATTTAGTGCGGCTTGCCAGCATGATTTCGGTAAATACCGCGTGGTTTTGAGCCACTTTGTGCACAACGACGGTACCCACACCGCCTGCGCCAATAATCAATACTTTTCCCATTTTTTATTTTCTGTTCTTATTTGGATTTTTTCAAAGCTTCTGTGATTTTTGCATCCAGTTCTGCCGCCAGTTCCGGGTTGTCTTTGATGACATTTTTGGCAGCATCGCGTCCCTGACCGATTTTGGTGTCGCCGTAGCTGTACCATGACCCGCTTTTTTTGACAATGCCATATTCCACACCAAGGTCAACGATTTCGCCGTTGCGTGAAATACCTTCACCGAACATGATGTCGAATTCAGCTTTACGGAAAGGAGGAGCTACTTTATTTTTTACCACTTTTACGCGGGTTTGGTTGCCGATCACCTCCTCACCGTCTTTGATTTGTCCGATGCGGCGAATGTCCAAACGAACCGAAGCATAGAATTTGAGGGCGTTACCACCGGTGGTTGTTTCAGGGTTGCCGAACATCACACCGATTTTTTCGCGTAACTGGTTGATGAAAATACAACAAGTATTTGTTTTGTTGATATTTGCGGTGAGTTTACGCAAAGCCTGAGACATTAGTCGTGCCTGAAGGCCCATTTTTGAATCGCCCATGTCGCCTTCCAGTTCGGCTTTCGGAGTTAGTGCGGCTACCGAGTCGATAACAACCAGATCAATGGCAGACGAACGGATCAACTGATCGGCAACTTCCAGAGCTTGTTCTCCGCTGTCAGGTTGAGAAATAAGCAGGTTGTCGATATCCACTCCAAGTTTTTCGGCGTAAAAACGGTCGAAAGCATGTTCGGCATCGATGATGGCAGCAATGCCACCGGCTTTTTGTGTCTCAGCAATGGCGTGAATTGCCAGTGTAGTTTTACCGGATGATTCGGGACCGTAAATCTCGATGACACGTCCACGGGGGAAACCTCCCACACCCAGAGCATTGTTCAAACCGATGGAGCCGGTAGAAATTACAGGAACTTCTTCTACTTTGGTATCGCCCATTTTCATAATGGTGCCTTTGCCATGATCTTTTTCAATTTTATCCATGGCTAATTGAAGGGCTTTCAATTTCTCAATGGAGGGTTGTTTGAGGGTCTGTTCTGACATAAAAATTTGCTATTAATTTAGTTGTTTGTTCTGATGAAAATGGCTATCATCCTGACTGTGGCTGAGTTTGTTGGTGTAAATCGTCACGGCGTTCAGGTTGAAGCACAATATACCAATTTGTAGTTCAAAGATAGATGATTTTTTTAGAACGGCATATGAACTGCAATATATTTTTGTGAACATTTGGAGTAATGTTTTAAAGAATTTATATTTGTATATAAAATTTGAAAGTATGTTGTTCTATCCCAATATGTCACAGGAACGCCGTCGCTTTTTGCATGCATTGGTCTTTCCGATCCTGCTTTCATTGCTGCTTGTCCTGATTTATATAGTTCAATGGGGGCTTCAGTTGAATGTGGATACATGGGGTGTTGTTCCCAGAACGATTTCAGGATTAAAGGGGATTTTATTGCACCCTTTTGCTCATGCCGGATTATCTCATCTTTTCAATAATGTCTCTACTTTCCTTATTTTGTCTACAGCCTTGTATTATTTCTACCGTGATGTGGCAGGTAAAGTGCTTTTGTTGTTGTGGCCGATGACGGGAACTTTGTTGTGGATTATCGGCAGAGATAGTATTCACATCGGAGCGAGCGGCATCATTTACGGGCTTGCGTTTTTTATCTTCTGGGGAGGGCTATTGATGCGAAATATTTCATTGTTGGCTATTTCCCTCGCGGTGGTTTTCTGGTACGGAAGTATGGTGTGGGATATGCTGCCTTTTCTGCCCAACGAATCCATTTCGTGGGAAGGACATTTGTCGGGCGCTGTTTCCGGTTCGATACTTGCTTTTGTTTTCCGTAAAACCGGATGGCAGCCGCAGGAAAGTGATTCGGAAGAGGATTCCGAAACAGATGAATTAGATGAAATAGCTATGAAGTATGAAAAAGAGGGAGAGTTGATAGAAAAAGAAGAAAATAATCAAGACGACAAACAATGACACGATTTGCCCACAGAATTCCTTTTTTTCGTTTGTTTCTTACATTGGCTGCCGGAATATTTACGGGAAGCATCTGCGAAATCCCAGTATGGGTTTATATCTTGTTGTTAAGTCTGGCTGTTGCTGCTTTAGTTGGTTCCTCGATAATTAAAAAGGTATCTCTTCAGTTTCGGTTTCGGTGGTTGTTTGGTAGCGGAGTTTTGCTTGCTTTCTATGTTTTGGGAGCATGGTCGTTTCAGCAATCGCAAAAGAATGTCAGTTTTGCATTGGACGGCGTAAAGGGTGTGTTTGAGGTCGAAGTCAAAGAAGCTCCTATCGAAAAGGCAAAATCGACTTTGTATAAAGTGACTATTCTTCACTGCCTGAAAGCAAATGAGGTTGTTGACGTAGATAAAGTCGCGTTACTGTATCTCCCCAAAGATACTTCTCGAGCCCGGTTCGATTTTGGTGATCGCCTGATGGTTTATACTACTTTTTCGGTTCCCAAAGGCAGTGGAAACCCGGAAGAATTTCAGTTTGGACGTTATCTTCAAATGCACGGTGTCTCAGCTACGGCTTTTGCCTTTCGTGGAAGTTATCGGAAGATTGGGCATTCGTCTGAATTTTCCTTGAAAGCTATATCTTCTCATCTCCGGCAGAAATTGCTTGAAGTTTACAAACGTTATCACATTGAAGGTGATGAGTTTGCTGTTGTAGGAGCCCTGATGTTGGGTTATAATGATGCTCTTACTCGTGAGTTGCTTGACAGTTATAGCATTACTGGAGCGATGCATGTTTTATCTGTCTCTGGCTTGCATGTTGCGATTGTCTGTGCGGTGTTCTATTTTCTGCTCGGTTTTATGGATAAACGTCAGTGGTCGTTTGTTCTCAAACATCTCATCGTCATTGTGTTGCTGTGGGCTTTTGCTATCCTGACCGGACTTGCGCCTGCTGTTGTCCGTTCGGCCTTGATGTTTACCCTTATCGCGTTGGGATATGTCGTTGCTAAAAAACCTCAAATTTACAACACCATCTTTTTCTCCGCGTTTGTAATGCTGCTCTATGATCCTACCTACTTGTTCGATGTCGGCTTTCAATTGAGCTATCTGGCGGTATTGAGCATTGTCTATTTCGAACCGAAATTCAAAAAACTGATCGATGTCAAATTCAAACCTTTGAAATGGCTTTGGGAATTGACTTGTGTGTCGATGGCTGCTCAGCTCGGCACGGCAGCTTTGGGCGTGTTTTACTTTCACCGGTTTTCCAACTTTTTCTGGTTGAGCAATATGGTGGTGGTGCCGCTTTCGGGATTTATCATGTATGCGGCAATGGCGTTGTTATTGGTAGCTCCGTTTCCTGTAATTGCCGGTTGGGTGGCGCTCGCTTTGAAGTGGATGTTGATCGGAATGAATGGCGCCATCCGGTGGATTGAGCATTTGCCATATGCGGCATATAATATGTGGGTTGACCGGTGGCAGCTTACCGTGGCCTTATTGTGTGTCTTGTTTGCATCTGCTTATTTTTCCACCCGGAAATATCTGATGTTGCAGTTTGCTCTGGCTTGTGTGGCCTTGTTTTTGGTAGATGATTTGGTAAGAACGTATCAATCGGAGCAAATGAAAGAATTGATAGTTTGGGCAGACAATAAAAATACGCATGTTCAATTTACGACAGGAAACCAAAGTTTTGCGGTCTCGTCCGACTCGTTGAAACTAAAGCAGCTTTCGTCAGGTTATCGTATAAAGCAGGGAATTGATGCGCAGCGGTTTTGTAATCAGAAAGCAGTTGCATTTTGCGGAAAGCATTTTCTGATTACCAACGATTCGTTGTTCCGTAGAAAATATTCTGCATCCAAAATACCGGTAGATTATCTTATTGTCGGCAATAAAACGCGTATTACCATGGACAAATTGTTGCGGTTTGTGGAGCCGAAACAGGTCATTGTCGATAATTCCATTTCAAAATGGTACAGCAACCGTTTGAAACAGCAGTGCGATTCGCTCGGCATTGCATTTGTCGACACGAAAGTTTCCGGAGCGTTCCGGTTGCGGATGGAGTGATTTTCTTAGACTGACAGCAATTTATCGTAAGCCTGCTCTACCTTATTAAAGTTGAATTGTCCTACAATTTCGTTTTTGTAAGCTGCAATTTCGTTGTTGCAAAGATTTCCTATGCTGCCTTCGTGCGTGTGGTGAATGTTTTTGTCGGGATGAAAATTACCGGCTTCAATGTCTAATCCTACTTTTTTGTAAGCGTCGCGGAAAGGCATTCCTTCGCGGGCAAGCTGGTTTACTGTTTCGACGCTGAAAATCAGGTCGTAGCGGGTGTCGTCGAGAATGTGATCGTTGATGGCTACTTTGTCCATCATCGTAGTAGTCATGTCAAGGCAATCGTTCAATTCTTCAAAAGTAGGAACAAAACACTCCTTGGTAATTTGCAAGTCGCGGAAATAACCTGATGGCAGGTTGTTTACAATCATTGTGATTTGTTGGGGGATTGCCTGAATTTTATTGCATTTGGCGCGTGTCAACTCAAAAACGTCCGGGTTTTTCTTGTGCGGCATAATGCTCGAACCGGTTGTAAAAGCATCGGGTAGTTTGATGAACCCGAAATTTTGGTTCGAGAACATGCAGGCATCGAAAGCCAGCTTGGATAGTGTTGCGGCCACTGAAGCAAGTGCGGTGGTTGCTACACGTTCCATTTTTCCGCGTCCCATCTGAGCATACACCACGTTATAGTTCATGGTTTCAAAACCCAGCAGATCTGTAGTCATCTGGCGGTTGAGCGGGAATGATGAACCGTATCCGGCTGCCGAACCCAGCGGGTTGCGATTGGCAATTTTGTAAGCCGAGAGCAAGAGTTGAAGGTCGTCGGCAAGGCTTTCAGCGTAAGCGGCAAACCAAAGCCCGAACGAAGAGGGCATGGCTATCTGCAGGTGGGTGTAGCCCGGCATCAGCACGTTTTTGTAGCGGTTGCTCTGGGCTATCAGTACGTCGAAGAGATCGCACACTTTGGTGACTGTTTTTTCTATTTCGGCACGGGCAAAGAGCTTCAAATCAAGCAGCGCCTGATCGTTGCGTGAACGACCGCTGTGGATCTTTTTCCCCATTTCGCCCAAGGCGCGGGTTAGCATCAGTTCCACCTGTGAGTGTACGTCTTCGATACCTTCTTCAATTACGAAATCACCCTTTTGAACTATTTCGTAAATGTTTTTCAATTCCTTCAGAAGTTGTTGCAGCTCTTCTTTTTCGAGGAGTCCGATGCTTTCAAGCATCGTGATGTGAGCCATTGAACCTAAAACGTCGTATTTAGCGAGATAGAGATCCATCTCCTGATCACGACCGATAGTAAACCGTTCAATCTCCTTGTCGGTTTTAACTCCCTTGTCCCAAAGTTTCTGAGCCATTATTCTTCTTTCGGAATTTATTGCGTGTTATTTGTAATTGATGCCGGCCAAAGCTTCTGCAAACTGATCGACGAATTGCTGCATGCGTCCGCCAAACATCATTTTTACCATCGGTGGAATGTCTGCGTGCGCATTTACATGCAAATTTGTCTGATTGTCATCAGCTTTGTTCAGGTGAATGTTTACGTGAAAATCGATTGGTGCATTGTCAGCTCCCAGTTTAATTAGCTTGTAGGGCTGTTTGTCTATGATAGAGAGGTCGATTTTTCCGATCGGATTCACTGTAAAATGGCATTTATCTTCGTAAAACTCAATGTCCTGAATGGTGTTACCGGGAACCATGTGTTTCGACTGTTCCAGATTTCTCAGGTCGGACAGAGTGCCATAAACTTGTTCTTCGTTTGAAGTGATGGTTTTTACTGTGCTTTCGAATGTTGCCATCTGTATTATTTATGAGAGGGTTGCCATTTTGCAGGGTCATGGCGCCACTCCTGTAGAGTTTTAATTTCAGCTTCGTCAATATAGTCGGTTGCAAGAGCTACATCCAAAATGGCATCGTAGTTGCTTAATGTCATGCAATTAACGTTTGCGTCTTTGAATTGTTTTTCTGCAACAGGGAAACCGTATGAAAATATCGCGAGCATACCGATTACCTCGCTACCGTCGTTGCGGATCGCTTCAACGGCTTTCAGACTGCTACCGCCTGTAGAAATAAGGTCTTCGATAACAAGTACTTTGCTGCCGGGACGCAAGTCACCTTCAATCAGGTTTTCAAGTCCGTGATCTTTTGGTTTTGAACGAACGTAAACAAAAGGCAAGCCGAGTTCTTCGGCAACCATAGCACCCTGAGCGATAGCACCTGTCGCAACGCCAGCAATAGCTGTAGCTTCGCCAAAATGTTCGCAAACTAAGCGTGCCAGTTCTATTTTGATGAAATTTCTGATTTCCGGATACGAAAGGGTTTTACGATTGTCGCAATAGATAGGCGACTTCCAACCCGAGGCCCATGTAAAAGGATTGTTCGGCTGTAATTTTACAGCTTTTACCTTCAATAATTTTTCTGCAACAATTTGTTCTAAAAGTTTCATGAGAAGTGTAAGTGTAATATGATGTGATCAAGGGAAATTGATCTTTGATTCAAATGTCTGATTAATAGTGGTTTTGTTTTTGTTTGTCAGGGATGCGTTTCGTATGCGTTCCAATTCACAAAAACTAGTGCAAAGATACTGATTTCATGGGCAAGTTTTATGGTCTGAAGATAAAAAAATATAGAACTAATTATTAACAACCTTAATCTGCCGGTTTCTTGGAATTATTATGGTTAATTTTGTGAGCTAAACTCGCTTTTTTATGCAAGAGATTCAATTTCAACTGACGGAGGACGGCTCGCACACACTTTATTTGCCGGAAATGGATGAACATTACCATTCTGTTCACGGTGCTGTTCAGGAATCCCGTCATGTTTTTATTAGCGCGGGATTTGAAGCTTGTCGGTCTCAATCGCCCCGGATTTTTGAGGTGGGCTTCGGGACTGGTCTAAATGCGCTGTTGACAGCCGTTGAAGCGGAAAAATCACAACGCAGGGTGGCTTATACTTCGGTCGAACTTTATCCTCTGTCGCTGGATCAGGCCGGGAAACTCAACTATGGCGCGATGCTGGATGCAGATTCTCTTTTTGCAGCTTTGCACGATGCTTCGTGGAACGAGTGGAGTTCGATTACGCCCTGGTTTGATCTGAAAAAAGTTGAAGCCGATTTTTCAGTCATGCAATTACCCGAAAACGAGTACGATTTGATCTACTTTGACGCATTTGCTCCAAACAAGCAAGAAGATTTGTGGCAACCCGAAATTTTTGACCGTCTTTTTCATAGTCTTAAATCTGGGGGCGTTTTTGTAACTTATTGTGCAAAAGGCATTGTGAGGAGAATGTTGCAGGCTTCCGGATTTTTGGTGGAACGTTTGCCGGGACCTCCGGGAAAACATGAGATGTTGCGTGGAAGGAAGGCCTGATTTTGGGTCTTTTTTGCTATTTTTGTAGGTTGGTTTTGCCCAAAAACAGAGTGGAGTATTCTTTGATTTGTGAGGATTTAATATTTTGATAAACAGTGCTTATGGTTTGTTTTGAGGCTTATTTATCTCAAACGATACGTAGAAAAGAAATTGACTTTTTGGCGGAGGTGGTGGCTTCTGACCCTAAGCGATTACACGAACTTATTTGTCTCGTAGAGCACGAGGATCAGCAAATCGGATGGCATGCAGCTTGGTGTCTGGAAAAACTGTTTGAAAAATATCCCGAATTATTCACTTCTCCAATGCTGGACAGGATTACAGAAATTGCCATCGAAACAAAAAGAGAAGGCACCCGGCGTCTGATGTTGAGTATTTTGAGAACGGCTGATTTGCCTGTCGTTTTGCCTGTTGAGCTTATCAATAAAGCTTTCGAATGGATATTGTCCGAAGTTTCGGCTATAGCGGTGAAGGCTTTGAGCATACACTATCTGTTGCGGGTTTGTAAGCGGGAGCCTGACCTGCTCCCCGAACTTCAATTGTGTGTATCGCAATTGCTGGATAACACAGACTCTCCGGGTATCCGCTCGGTGGCGAAAAAAGTAATGAAAGCCAACATCTTAAACTGTAAATAATTATTGTAAATGCAACAAGATATAGAAGAAAATGAGTTGATTGAGGTGTATGGTGCCCGGGTACACAACCTGAAGAATATTGATGTGACCATACCCCGCAATAAACTGACGGTGATTACCGGATTGAGCGGTAGCGGCAAATCATCGCTGGCTTTTGATACTATTTTTGCCGAAGGTCAGCGTCGTTATATCGAGACGTTTTCTGCGTATGCCCGCAATTTTCTCGGAAATCTGGAACGCCCCGATGTGGATAACATCACAGGATTGAGTCCGGTAATTTCTATCGAACAAAAGACTACCAACAAGAATCCCCGTTCTACAGTAGGAACAACAACCGAAATATACGATTTTTTCCGTCTGCTTTTTGCCCGTGCCGGAGAAGCTTATTCTTATGTAAGCGGGGAAAAGATGGTGAAATATACCGACGAAGAGATTCTCAGACTCATCTTTAAGCACTACGATGGTAAGAAAACTTATATTCTGGCGCCTTTGGTTCGGAACCGCAAGGGACATTATAAAGAGTTGTTTGAGCAAGTCAGAAAGAAGGGATACCTGCATGTACGAATCGATGGACAGATAAAAGAAATTATGCCGGGAATGCGGGTCGACCGCTATAAAAATCACGATATAGAGCTGGTGATTGATAAATTGGTGGTTGCCGAGCAGGATGACCGTCGGCTCAAATCTTCTATCGGAACCGGGATGCATCAGGGCAATGGAACTATCATGTTGCTGGATTACGCAACCAACGATGTCCGCCATTTTAGCCGTCAATTGATGTGCCCAACCTCCGGTATTTCTTACAGCGAACCGGCGCCTCACAATTTCTCCTTCAATTCGCCACAGGGAGCTTGTCCTAAATGTAAGGGGTTGGGATATGTCAATCAGATTGATATCGATAAAATTATACCGGATCGTACCCTGAGTATTGCGCAAGGAGGGATCGTCCCGCTTGGTAAACATAAAAATTCGCTCATCTTCTGGCAAATAGATGCTATTGGTGCGAAATATGGGTTCAATGAAAAAACACCTATTTCGGACATTCCTGAAGAAGCGCTCGACGAAATTCTGAACGGAACAAACGAGCCGCTGAATATCAAAAACGGCTCACTGGGCGCTTCCAATTATTTTGCGTCATATGAAGGTGTTATAAAATATATTGCTCTGCAAAACGATAGTGATGCTTCTGCCACCGAGCAGAAATGGGCTTCTCAATTTGTAAAGATCACAGTTTGTCCGGAATGTAAAGGCACCAGGTTAAATGTGGAAGCGCGTCATTTCCGTATTCATGACAAGACGATTTCTGATCTGGCGAACATGGATATTACCGACTTGTACGAATGGTGTGGTACGGTGGAGCAATTCCTGTCAGACAAACAAAAAGCCATCGCGGTAGAAGTTCTGAAAGAAATTCGTTCGCGTTTGCAATTTCTGCTGGATGTGGGGTTGGGTTATTTATCGCTCAACCGTAACTCGATGTCGCTGTCGGGAGGTGAAAGCCAGCGAATTCGTTTGGCAACGCAGATTGGTTCGCAATTGGTGAATGTGTTATACATTCTTGATGAGCCAAGTATCGGCTTGCATCAACGGGATAACGAACGCCTGATCGATTCTCTGAAAAAATTGAGGGATACAGGCAACTCTGTAATAGTGGTAGAGCACGACCGTGATATGATGCTGGCTTCCGATTACGTTATTGATCTCGGGCCACGGGCGGGTCGTCATGGTGGCGAACTCGTTTTTGCCGGGACTCCGGCTGAAATGTTGAAATGCAGTACCCTGACATCAGATTATTTAAACGGTAAACGCAAAATTGAATTGCCGGCTCAACGTCGTAAAGGCAGCGGTACGTTCCTTACATTGAAAGGAGCAACTGGTAATAATCTTAAAGGAGTGGATGTCTCATTTCCATTGGGAACGCTTATTTGTGTGACCGGAGTTTCAGGAAGCGGCAAGTCTACTTTGGTGAATGATACCTTGCATCCGATATTGAGTCAGAAGTTCTATCATTCATTGCAGGATCCTCTTCCTTACGAGAGCATAGAAGGATTGGAGCATGTGGATAAGGTGATTGATGTGGACCAGTCTCCGATCGGGCGAACTCCACGGTCCAATCCGGCGACTTATACCGGAATCTTCTCTGATATCCGTAACTTGTTCGTTACCCTACCGGAGGCCAAAATCCGGGGATATAAACCCGGACGTTTTTCGTTCAATATCGCAGGTGGTCGTTGCGAAACCTGTGGTGGAAATGGTTACAAGACAATCGAAATGAATTTTTTGCCGGATGTACTTGTGCCGTGCGAAGAATGTCACGGAAAACGCTACAACAGGGAAACACTGGAAGTTCGCTATAAAAGCAAGTCTATTGCAGATGTGCTGGATATGACGATTAATCAGGCCGTCGAGTTTTTTGAGGCTCTTCCTTCAATATCGCACAAGCTGAAGGTGCTGCAGGATGTTGGACTGGGTTATATAAAGGTAGGACAACCGTCATCTACTCTGTCGGGAGGGGAAAGTCAACGGATCAAGCTGGCCGCCGAATTGGCAAAAAAAGATACAGGGAATACCGTATATATATTAGATGAACCAACTACCGGGTTACATTTTGAAGACATCCGTGTACTATTAAGCGTTCTCAATCGTTTAGTAAACAAAGGCAACACGGTGATTGTGATTGAACATAATTCGGATGTGATTAAATCTGCCGATTATATTATCGATCTTGGACCGGATGGTGGAAAAGCCGGAGGGCAAATTATGGACACCGGAACTCCCGAAGAAATAGTTCAAAAATCAAAGAGTTGCACAGCTGTTTTTCTGAAAAACGAACTGATTTAAGAAAAAAGCGGTATGATAATGGCACAAATCATACATTTGTGTGTTACTTTTGAGGTCTAAATGTTAAAATAGAGGGTGAAAATTAACACAAATTCGTGCTTTTAACTATAAGGCAGGTTAAAAAGTTAAATCCAAGCCCTCATTTTCTGAAATGTTAAAATCTAGGCGCGTTAAATCTTGTTAAGTAAAAATCAATCCTTCTCTTTTACATTAATTTTGTCAGGTATAATATTGATGAAAAAATGTTGATTGGAGGAGAAACAGAGAATTTATGAAGAAAATAGTGATTTGGATTCTCCTTGCTACAATGAGCATTACTTTTGTCGGATTGGTGTTCATTCAGTTCCGTTATCTTTTGCAGATGTCTTCATTAATGGAGGAACAGTTTGACTCCAATGTAAAGAGAAGTCTTTATCAGGTTGCTCTTGATCTTGAAGAATCTGAGGCTTCAAAATATCTGAATCAGGAGCTGGGAGCAGCAGAAATTGCAAAACTGGGAAAACTTACAACGTCGGCGCTGATGGACTCAAATCAGGTGGCCAGCGGAGTAAATATTGATACCACATCATTTGGATCAAAACCTACGGTTTCAATTTCGAATCCGGCATCGTCTATTCAGGCGACATCTAAATACAGACAGACTCTTTTAGCACAGGCATTTACTCATTCACGCAAATTGGTTGAGACGGTTGCCTGGCGAAGAATGAAAGAAGCTGCAGCTAAAGCGTTAGCTCAGCGCGTAAACATAAATGAATTGACGGCATTACTGCAGGAAGAATTAGCAAATAACGAAGTAATAACTCCTTATTATTTTCGTTTAATAGACAAAAAAGGTAATGAGGTCTATAATAGTTCGGCAGATAGTATTTCGGTGGTGCATAAAAATGAATACACCCAAAAATTATTCCCGAATGACCTTGTAACCGGCAAATCGGCTTATCTGGCAGTAGGTTTTCCTATCAAGAAAAACATGTTTCGCAACTCTTTGACGTTATTATTACCATGGGCTATATTGTCGTTTATATTGCTGATTTCGTGCATGGTTTCCATATGGTTGATTTTTAGGCAAAGAAGATTGAATGAAATAAAGAATGATTTTGTAAGCAATATGACCCATGAGCTGAAAACTCCGGTTTCGACTATTTCATTGGCGGCTCAGATGCTTGCAGATCCGGCTGTGTCCAAAACGACGGACACGCTGAAGTATTACACACGGGTAATTGTCGATGAAACAAAACGATTGAGCTTTCACATTGAGAAAGTCCTTCAGATGTCGACATTTGAACGGGGTAATGGGAATCTCAAAATGACCGAGCGGGATATCAATGATCTTCTGAATATGATCCTTGAAAATTTCTGGGTCAAGGTACATGCAAAACACGGACAGTTGATTGCAGACTTGGAAGCAGAAGAATCTTACGCTTTGGTTGATGAAACTCATTTTACGAACGTGTTATACAATTTGATGGACAATGCTGTGAAATATACACCAAGCAACCTGGTACTCACAGTGAAAACATGGAATGAAAAAGGGAATCTGATGATTTCCATTCAAGATAACGGAGTAGGAATCAAGAAGGAGTATCAAAAGCATATTTTTGATAAATTTTTCCGTGTGCCGACGGGGAATGTTCACAACGTGAAGGGCTTTGGTCTGGGACTGGCGTATGTCAAACAGATTGTAGATGCTCATCATGGATTTATAAAAGTAGAAAGCGAACCAAATATTGGCACTAAATTTATTATCACACTACCAACTCTTAAACAAAATTAACTATGGACGAAAAGACCAAAATCTTGCTTTGCGAAGACGATGAAAATCTGAGCATGTTGTTACGGGAATATTTGCAGGCAAAGGGTTATGCAACTGATTTGGCTCCCGATGGTGAAGCCGGTTATAAGGCTTTTACTAAAGAAAAATATGATATCTGTGTTCTTGACGTTATGATGCCTAAAAAGGATGGTATCGAATTGGCAAAAGATATTCGTAATTTGCAATCCGATGTGCCTATTATCTTCTTGACTGCTAAAACAATGAAAGAAGATATTCTTGAAGGTTTCAAAGCCGGTGCAGATGATTATATTTCAAAGCCTTTCAGCATGGAAGAACTTATCTTCCGTATTGAAGCTATCACCCGCCGTACAAAAGGTAAAAAGGTAAAAGAAAAAGATACCTATATCCTTGGCAAATATACCTTCGACACACAACGTCAGATTCTTGCTTTTGACGATTCGCAAATCAAACTGACAACAAAAGAAACAGAATTGCTTACTTTGTTGGCTGCCAACGTGAACGAAATGGTAGAACGTAACTTTGCTTTACGTACTATCTGGATTGACGACAACTACTTCAATGCACGTAGCATGGATGTTTACATCACTAAACTGCGTAAACTTTTGAAAGAAGATCCTGAAGTTGGAATTATCAATATCCACGGTAAAGGTTACAAACTGATTGCTCCGAAAGCAGAAGAATAATTGGTTTCCTGAAAATACAAAAACGGCTGTCACGAATAAAATCGGACAGCCGTTTTGTGTTTTAAATGTATTATTTTCCCAGTAGAAAAATAGTGGGTCTTTTTTGTATGTCAGGCAATTGGCGTTTCCACGCGGCAACCGTTTTGGTGACGATATACTCGGATTCGAGCGTAATATCGGCGGCGATGCACAACCTGGTTTGCGGCGAGCAATTCCGGATGATCTCTTCCACCAGTTTTATGTTCCGGTATGGAGTTTCAATGAAAATTTGAGTTTGATTTTCAGAATAAACCCTCTTTTCCAGCATTTTTAGAGCTTTGCCTCTTTCGTGAGGTTCGATGGGCAAATAACCGACGAATGCAAAATTTTGCCCGTTAAAGCCGGAGCCCATCAATGACAGTAAAATAGATGACGGTCCCACCAGGGGTACTACTTTGATGCTTTTTTCCTGTGCTAAACGTACCACATCGGCTCCGGGATCGGCAATGGCGGGACAACCGGCTTCGGAGATTACACCTACGTCTTTCCCTTCAAGTAGAGGCTTTAATAGATCACTAAATTCTGTAGCGCGTGTTTGTTCGTTAAGCGTGGTAAAGGCCAGCGAGTCGATATCGATTTCGCGGTTCACCTTTTTGAGGAAGCGACGTGCTGTTCGGATGTCTTCGACGATAAAGTGTTTCAACGAATTTACTATCGTGGCATTATGAGAAGGGAGAACGCGGTTTAGATCGCATTCTCCCATGGTTGTTGGTATAAGGTAAAGAGTTCCGTACATTGTAAATGGTTAAATGTTAATGATTAGTGGTTAGTTTGCTTTTCGGGATTAATACCTTTGAGCAAAAGATAATAGCTTTGACGTGTCACTAATAATTAACCATTAATCATTGATCATTAAAAAATTATCCAACAGATCCTTCCAATGATATTTGTAATAACTTTTGAGCTTCCACGGCAAATTCCATCGGCAATTTGTTGAGAACGTCTTTTGCATATCCATTTACAATCAGTCCAATAGCATCTTCGGTAGAGATTCCGCGTTGATTACAGTAGAAAATCTGATCTTCGCCGATTTTTGAAGTGGTAGCTTCGTGTTCAATCTGAGCCGAGTCGTTGCTTACTTCCATATAAGGGAAAGTGTGAGCTCCGCATTCACTACCCAACAGCAGACTGTCGCATTGGGAATAGTTGCGGGCATTCTCGGCTTTCTGTGATACCCGAACCAATCCGCGGTAGCTGTTCTGACTTTTGCCAGCAGAAATTCCTTTGGAAACAATATGACTTTTGGTGTTTTTGCCAAGGTGAATCATTTTGGTTCCGGTGTCGGCCTGCTGGTAGTTATTGGTAACGGCTACAGAATAAAATTCGCCGGATGAGTTATCGCCGGCCAGAACGCAGCTGGGATATTTCCAGGTGATGGCTGAGCCTGTCTCTACCTGTGTCCACGATACTTTAGAAGCAACGCCTTTGCAAAGAGCCCGCTTGGTTACGAAGTTGTAGATGCCGCCTTTGCCGTTCTTGTCGCCGGGATACCAGTTCTGAACAGTAGAATATTTCACTTCGGCGCGATCGTGTATGTAAATCTCAACAATCGCTGCGTGGAGCTGGTTTTCGTCACGCATCGGAGCCGTACAACCTTCAAGGTACGAAACGTAGCTGTCGTCTTCTGCAACGATCAACGTGCGTTCAAACTGTCCGGTGTTTTTTGCGTTGATACGGAAGTAGGTCGATAATTCCATCGGACAACGAACGCCTCTTGGAATATAAACGAACGAACCATCGCTGAATACAGCCGAGTTGAGCGCTGCAAAATAGTTATCGCGGTAATAAACCACCGATCCGAGGTATTTTTTTACCAGATCGGGATAATCTTTCACCGCTTCGCTGAATGAGCAGAAGATAATGCCAAGTTCGGCCAAAGTTTCGCGGAAAGTAGTTTTCACCGAAACACTATCCATTACCGCATCCACGGCAATCCCCGACAATTGTTTTTGTTCATTCAACGAGATTCCGAGCTTGTCGAAAGTTTTCAACAGTTCCGGATCTACTTCGTCCAGCGATTTCGGAGCATTCTTTTTAGGCGCTGCAAAATAGACTATGTCCTGATAGTTTATTTCCGGGATTTTCAGATGAGGCCAGTGTGGCATTTCCATCGTCAACCAATGGTTGTATGCGTCGAGACGGAATTGAAGCAGCCACTCGGGCTCTTCTTTTTTCTGCGATATAAGCCGTATGATGTCTTCGTTCAGACCTTTGGGGATTATTTCGGTTTCTATATCAGTGACAAAACCGTATTTGTATTCTTTGTCGGTTAAGTCGGTGATGTTTTGAATGTTATCTGACATAATGTAAAATTCGGGTTCAAAGTTTCAAATTTCAACGATTCCGGTTAAACGTTCGCTTGATTTTTATAGTTCTGCAGTGAACAGAGACTATATGTACATGCCCATTGTCAGTACATAGCTACGGGTAACCTCAAAATATATTGTAAACTCCTTTCGGTCAGCGGTGTGACTCTCGGAAGCTTTTAGTTTTTTATCTTTTAATTCAAACGGTTGTATTAAAATCTCCTTTTCAAAATCCACTCCTTCTCTCGAAAGAAGTTTGTAAACGGTCTCTTTTGCCGACCAATGCAGCAAAGATACGACAGGTTCACGGTCCTTGTCAAGAGCTTCACGTTCTTTAATATTCATGAAGCGATGATTGATACGGTGAGCTCTGTCGCTCATAGCTTCGATATCGATGCCGACAATCCGGTGTTTGTTGAGTGCAATGACAGCGTATCCTTTTGTGTGCGAAATGCTTATGTTAAACGATCTGTCGAGTAGCGCCGGTTTCCCGGAAGGCATGTAAACGATTCTCTTTTCTTCTCCTGTCAGAAATTTGAAAAGCGCTCTTACTGCAAGTTTTTCGCATCTTTTAGTCGGATTGGCAACATCTTTTATCTCTTCTAAAAGCGGAGCCGTTTCTTCAAAAAGCTGCAAAAATTGTTCTTCCGTTTCTTCGATTTTCCAGATACCGATCAACGTACCGTCTGCGATTGTCTTTTTCTCAAGCAACATAATTGACAGCAGTTTATTTCCATCTGGTTGTTTCAATCAGACGAATAATATCTTTGCGAACATAATTAAGTACCGGAGCAATGGAGTCTTTGTTTGGAACTGCATCGAAATAGAGCGCACCTCTTAACACATGATGCGTGCTGTCCGTTAGCATAAACTGGATTGGCGAAGCGGCATCGCCTTTGATTTCATAAAGAATTCCATATACTTTGCGATCTGGATTCTCATATGGTTGCTCGGTGATAGCCTCGGCTTTTACCGTATGTTTGTAAACAAATTTCCGGCAATCTTCGGCAATGGTTCTGAAGTTGTTCCTGACGGGCATGTAGCTGCAATAGATGCATCCTTTGAGTGCTGGGTATTCAATGTTGAGCCAATATTCACCCTGCTCATGCTTTACTGCAGAATCGATGGCAAATGTTGAAATGTCAAATGAATAAGGATAGTTTTTGTCGAAGACACGGTAGTTGTTTGCGGGTAGCGCTATCCGAAAATATCCATAAGGCTTGGGCGTCGGATTTGAACACGAAGCCGTTATCAGCAGAACGAAAAAAATTAATGGTGCTAAATATTTGAATTTCATGCTGTTTTTATTATTCTGTTGCCGGCTGATCCGACAATGTTAGCCGTACTTTTATAATGCGGCGTTCGTCTACTTCAAGAATGTCGAAGGTATATCTTCCGAACACAATTTGATCATTTTGATGAGGTAATTCTCCTGTTAATTCGAGAATCAGGCCGGCAAGACTATCGACTTCGCTGATTATGTTATCAAAATCGGTTTCTTCCACTTTGACGACCTTAAAAAAGTCTGTCAGTGAGATTTTTGCGTCAAAGTCTATCGTGTTTTTATTTATAATCGTGTATGGAAGTTCTGTGTCATCATATTCGTCGTCAATTTCGCCGACAACTTCTTCCAGAATATCTTCAAGCGTTACGATGCCCGATGTTCCTCCGTATTCATCGACTACAACGGCCAGATGATTTTTGTTTGCCTGAAATTCTCTAAGCAAATCGTCAATTTTCTTCTGCTCCGGGACAAAATAGGGTTGACGCAGCAATACCTGCCATTTGAAAGAATCGCTTTTGTCAAGATGAGGAAGCAGGTCTTTACTATAAAGTATTCCTTTTATAGTGTCAATGTTGCCCTGATATACCGGAATGCGTGAATATCCCGACTCGATGACCTGTTGCTTTACTTTTGAAAAAGCAGATTTTATGTCGATGGAGGCAATGTCAAGGCGGGCAGTCATTATTTCTTCTACGCTTTTGCTGCCGAACTTGATGATACCTTCCAGAATTTGTTTGTCATCATCGTCATTTTTGGTGGTCAGTTCTAACGCCTGCGATAATTCGTCAATAGACAGGTTTTGTGAATTATGGCGAGCTAATCGTTTGTCTACCAGCCCGGACGATTTTACCAGCAGCAAGGCAAATGGCTTCAGCGTTTTTTCTAAAAATCGTAGCATAGACGCAGAAAAACGCGAAAAGCGTAAGGCATTTTGACGGGCATAAATTTTGGGGCCTATCTCTCCGATTAACAGAAGCAAAAATGTGATTACAACCGTTTGTACCAGAAAGCCTATCCATGGCGCAGATGAAAAATCGAACAGGTGATTCACTAATAGCGTAGAAAGGATTACAACGGCGACATTGATCGTGTTGTTGGCTATTAGAATTGTTGCCAATAGACGTTCCGGCTGCTCTTTGAGAGACAATAGAATTTCATCTGAAGTAAATGTTTTTTTGTTAAGCTCGTTGATGTCGTGAGGATTGAGGGCAAAAAAAGCGACTTCAGAAGCAGAAATAAATCCCGTGATGACTAATAATAAAAGCATCAGGAGTATTATCCCGACCGTTTCGATGGTAAACGGATGAACTATTATCTCCGAAAAAATAGCAGCTATATTCAATTAATTGATAATTAGATAAAAACAAATAAAGGACAGGCCTCAGCCTGTCCTTGCAAAATTAATAAAAAATGTCCACTGTGACACTCTTTATTGCAGAGCTATAGTGCTTTTTGCGTGTTAGAAAGGAAGATCGTCTGCCGAATCATCCGATACGGGAGCTTCAATAGAACTTGCGGTAGAAGCGGCAGCAGCCTGGTTGTTAGAAACCGATCCGTTGTCTTGTCCGGAGTCAGCGCGTTTTCCGAGTAATTGCATAACGTCGGCATAGATTTCAGTAGTGTAACGTTTGTTTCCGTTTTGGTCTTCCCACTGGCGTGTTCTGATTTTACCTTCAATGTAGAGCTGGCTGCCTTTTTTTACATATTTCTCAGCGGTTTCTGCCAGTCCGCGCCATAGGACAATATTATGCCATTCCGTTCTTTCGGGGACTTCGGTACCGCTGGCTGTTTTGTACCCTCTTTCTGTGGTAGCCAAAGGGAAATTAGCAACTGCGACATTTCTGTCAAGATATTTTACCTCGGGATCTTTTCCTACATTGCCTACTAAAATTACTTTGTTAACCGACATATTAATCTGTTTTAAATGTTAATTTGCTGTAAAGATATATTTGTTTTTTGAATAAGGCAAATTTTCGCTAAACTTTTTGAGGAATTTTTCAGTTAGCCTCGAAACCGGGTATTTATTTAGGTGTTCGATCTTTACGGGTATAAAGTGCGACAATTCTGAAGTCGTACATTCGGTATTGATAACGTAAAAAATGGCATGAATTATTTGATGACTCAATACATGTTTTATCTCTTTCGACTGATAGCTTACATGTACAGAATTCAACTTTACTAGTTCACTAAGCCAGTTTCTCTCCATGAGAATTTCTTCGAAGCTACACAGTTTTGTGCTTTCGTAAAGCGGAAATTCATACAAATTTTGCCATATGTCTTTGTCTGATCTTTTGCTCAAAAGCGTTTCTTCTCCGCAAATGAAAACTAAATGGTGAAAATAGCGGTGTGTTACCCTTGTTTTCTTCTCCTTGACGGGTAAATAGGATATTTTGTCGTGTTCTTTTGCAAAGCAGCTGGTTTCGAGTGGACAATGTATGCAGTCAGGATTGGTTGGCGTGCATTGCAAGGCTCCGAACTCCATAATCGCCTGATTGTGCAGGTCGGGTTGTTGTTTGTCAAGCAATGAATTAGCCAGTTCGGTAAACTGTTTTTTGCCTGCTCCCGAGTCAATCGGGGAATCTATGCCGAAATAACGGGATAAAAAACGAAAAACATTGCCATCGACAACGGCGTAAGGTTGCTTGAACGCAAATGAAGAAATGGCGGCGGCAGTGTATTCTCCAATGCCTTTTAATGCTAAAATGTCATCGTAAGCGGACGGAAATTTGCCGTTGTGTTGCGTCATAATCTGTTTGGCGGCCGCCTGCAGGTTGCGCGCACGACTATAATAACCTAAACCTTGCCAGCATTTCAGAACCTCATCTTCGGGAGCGTTGGCAAGCAATTGGACATCAGGAAATTGTTGCGTGAATTTCAGGTAATAGTCGTATCCCTGAGCTACTCTTGTTTGTTGCAGGATGATCTCCGAAATCCATATGCGGTAAGGGTCATGGATGTTCCTCCACGGCAAATCCCGTTTGTTCTTTTTGTACCAATTGGTCAAAACGGAAGATATATGCTGCAAATCGTCGTTTTCAATCATCGCAATCATTTTTGAGAGTAGTTATATCCACATCCGAAAAATGGGTTTGCAAAGGTAAAGCGGAAGTTTAGAAAAAAAATATAGGGTCTGGAAAAAAAAAGAAAAAAGATTTTGTCGTTGAAAATTAATGCAATATCTTTGCAAGTCCATAAGCCAACAATATTTTTACACATTTAATGTATAACCCTTTTAATTTTTTCAACAATGACAAAAGCAGAAATTGTTAATGAAATTGCGAAAGAAACCGGTCTTGATAAGGTTTCTATCTTGAAGACTGTTGAGTCTTTCATGGAAAACGTAAAATCGTCTTTGGAAAAAGGTGATAACGTTTACCTGAGAGGTTTCGGTAGCTTCATCGTAAAACAAAGAGCACAAAAAACTGCTCGTAATATTTCCAAGAACACAACTATTGTGATTCCTGCTCACAAAATCCCGGCTTTCAAACCAGCTAAGACATTTTTTGAATCAGTAAAATAATACAACCATGCCAAGCGGAAAAAAAAGAAAAAGACATAAGATGTCTACGCACAAGCGTAAAAAAAGACTCAGAAAGAATCGCCATAAGAAGAAATAAAGTAAGCGGTCTTTATTAAGAACATACAAGAGCAAACCGGCGGCCTGAGACTGGCAGTAGGTTTGTTCTTTGTTTATTATAAGTACTCTAAAACCAACAAAGTGTGAATAGTGAATTAGTCGTTGACGTACAACAACAAGAGATTACGATCGCGCTGCTGGAGGATAAAAATCTGGTGGAACTCAACAAAGAGGGGCGTTCGTTATCATTTATGGTTGGCGATATTTATGTGGGCAGGGTTAAAAAACTGATGCCCGGACTGAATGCCGCCTTCGTGGATGTTGGTTATGGCAAAGAGGCTTTTCTTCACTATCAGGATTTAGGTCCACAATTTCTTTCACAAACCGAATTTTTTAAACAAACCCAGGCTGACCGTAAACGCACACCTTCCATAATTAAAACCAAAACATTTGCCGATATCCCGAAGGACGGCACTATTTCGGATGTTTTGAAGGTGGGTCAAGAGTTATGGGTACAAATTGCCAAAGAACCTATTTCGACAAAAGGACCGCGACTATCGGCCGAATTGTCGATTGCAGGTAGGTATTTGGTGCTGATCCCGTTTTCCGACAAAGTTTCCGTATCGCAGAAAATTAAGTCGGCGGAAGAACGAATGAGGCTCAAACAGTTGATCCAAAGCATTAAACCGCGTAGGTTTGGTGTTATTGTAAGAACTGTAGCCGAAGACAAACGGGTAGCAGAACTCGATAATGAGTTACGAATTTTGGTAAAACGATGGGAAGAATCGGTTGCCAAGACTCAAAAAGCAAAAGGTATAGCGCCTGTCCTTGAAGAAATCGGACGAACAATCGGAATAATACGTGATATTTTTAATCCCGATTTCGAAAGTATTCATATTAATGACGAGGCGGTGTGCGCTGAAGTTCGCGATTATGTAGAACTGATAGCGCCGGAAAAGAAAAATATTATCAAACTGTATGATGGTAAATTGCCGATTTTCGATAATTTCGGAATTACCAAACAAGTTAAGTCCCTTTTCGGTAAGACCGTAACATTTAAACGCGGAGCTTATCTCATTATAGAACAAACCGAAGCTATGCACGTTATCGACGTGAATAGCGGAAATCGCTCGAAAGCCAACAATAACCAGGAAGATAATGCTCTGGAAGTGAATATGGCCGCTGCGAACGAAATTGTCCGTCAAATGCGCTTACGCGACCTCGGCGGAATCATTGCCATCGATTTTATCGACATGATAAAGAGCGAACATCGTCAACAGCTGTTCGAACATGTGGAGAAACTGATGGAAAACGACCGGGCCAAACACCACGTGCTGCCTTTGAGTAAGTTCGGTGTTATGCAAATTACCCGTCAACGGGTTCGTCCGGCAATGTTTGTCGATACTGAAGAAAGCTGTCCGACCTGTTTCGGAACCGGCAAGATCAAAGCTTCCATTTTATTTACGGATACACTTGAAGGGAAGCTGGATTATCTGGTAAATACGCTTAATACCAAACAGTTTGTGTTAAAAGTGCATCCATATGTGGCAGCCTACATTAATTCCGGATTCTATTCATTGAAATGGAAATGGAAGTTCCGGTTTGGTTTCGGCCACAAAATAGTACCATCTCAAGAATTCGGTCTGCTGCAATACGCGTTTATTGATGCAGCGGGAAATGAACTAGACCTGAAAGAAGAAATAGAAACTCGTCTATAACATCATGCTAATAAAAAAGCCGTTTCGGATTCCGAAACGGCTTTTTTTGTGCTCTTGAGTATCGATTACAAAACGATATTTACAATCTTCTTCGGTACCACGATCACTTTTTTCGGAGTTTTACCTTCCAGCCATTTTTGCGACTGTTCCTCTTTCATTACAATGGCTTCTACTTCTGCAGCAGGCATATCGGCCGGTAATTGCATCTGATAGCGTACTTTCCCGTTGAAAGAAATAGCATAAGTGGCTGTATTTTCCACCAGATACTTTTCATCGGCGTCTACCCATTGGGCATCGCAAACGGTAGTGGTGTTACCTAATGTGTGCCACAGTTCTTCGGCAACGTGAGGCGCAAACGGAGCCAGAGTTACTACCAGCGGTTCCAGAATTGCTTTCTTGCTGCATTTGAGAGACGTAAGTTCGTTGATGCAGATCATAAAGGCACTGATTGATGTGTTGTATGAGAAGTTCTCGATGTCGGCCTTGATCTTCTTCAATAGTTTGTGCAGTGCCTTCAGTTCGTCGGCTGTCGGTTCAGCATCTGTAACCTGCAGGGTTCCTTCTTTCCAGAAGAGGCTCCAGAGTTTTTTCAGGAAACGGTGAACGCCGTCAATACCGTTGGTATCCCAGGGCTTCGACTGTTCGAGTGGACCGAGGAACATTTCGTAGAGGCGCAGGGTATCGGCACCGTAGCGTTCCACAATGTCATCGGGATTCACCACGTTGAACATCGATTTCGACATTTTTTCTACCGCCCAACCGCAAACGTATTTGCCATCTTCGAGAATGAATTCGGCAGTTTTGTATTCCGGATTCCAGTTTTTGAAAGCTTCTACATCGAGAATGTCGTTGGAAACAATGTTTACATCGACATGAATCGGAGTGACATCGTATTGGTTCTTCAGGTTCAGCGAAACAAATGTGTTGGTGTCTTTGATACGATACACAAAATTGCTTCGTCCCTGAATCATTCCCTGATTGATCAGTTTTTTGAACGGTTCTTCTTCGCAAACGATACCGAGGTCGAACAGAAATTTGTTCCAGAAACGGCTATAAATAAGGTGGCCGGTAGCATGTTCCGTTCCGCCGATATAGAGGTCGACATTACGCCAGTATGCGTCAACTTTCTTATCAACCAATGCCTTGTCGTTATGCGGATCCATGTAGCGCAGGTAGTAGGCCGATGAACCGGCAAAGCCCGGCATGGTGTTCAGTTCGAGCGGGAAGCCATCCTCTGTTTGCCAGTTTTTAGCACGTCCGAGCGGTGGTTCGCCTTTTTCGGTAGGCAGGTATTTGTCCACTTCGGGTAATTCGAGCGGCAATTTGCTTTCGTCGAGCATGTAGGGTTGTCCCTCTTTGTAATAAACAGGGAACGGCTCTCCCCAGTAGCGTTGGCGGCTGAAAATAGCGTCGCGCAGGCGGAAGTTTACCTTCACACGACCCAATCCTTTTTCTGCAATATATAATTTTGTTCTGGCAATGGCTTCTTTTACGGTCAGACCGTTCAGTACAAGACCACCTTCCATCTCTTTACCGGGAGCCGGCGAGTTGGTGACAATCCCTTCTTTCGCATCGAAACTCTCTTCGCTCACGTCGCAACCCTCGATCAGCGGAACGATGGGCAAATCGAAGTGTTTGGCAAAGGCGTAGTCGCGTGAGTCGTGCGCGGGAACCGCCATGATGGCGCCTGTTCCGTAGCCGGCCAGTACGTAGTCACTGATCCACACCGGGATGGCATCGCCGGTGAGCGGATTGATGGCATACGAACCCGAAAAGACGCCGCTGACACGTTTGTCGGCGATACGTTCGCGTTCGGTACGTTTTTTAGTGGCGACTAAATAATCGGCTACTGCTTGCTTTTGTTCAGCGGTGGTCAGTTGAGCCACCAGCGAACTTTCGGGAGCCAGTACCATAAAGGTTACCCCGAATACTGTGTCGGCGCGGGTGGTGAATATCGTAAACTCGAGATCGGATTCTTTTACCTTGAAATTCATTTCGGCACCTTCACTTCTCCCGATCCAGTTCTTTTGGGTCTCTTTCAGTGAGTCGGTCCAGTCGATGGTGTCGAGGCCGTCGAGCAGACGTTGTGCGTAAGCCGAAACACGCAGGCTCCACTGGCTCATCACTTTTTGTTCTACCGGATGGCCACCACGAACGGACACACCTTCGCTCACCTCGTCGTTGGCAAGCACCGTTCCCAGCGCAGGACACCAGTTTACCATTGTGTCGGCTTTGTAGGCGATGCGGTAGTTCATCAGGATTTCGCGTTGCTCCTTTTCGCTTTTGGTATTCCATTCGGCAGCAGTAAACGACATCTCGTTAGTGCAGGCAATATCCAGGCCTTCGGTACCGCTTTGGCTGAATACTTCTACCAGTTCGCTGATGGGACGCGCCTGTTTGGCCTGATTACAATAATAGCTGTTGAACATCTGAATAAATGCCCATTGTGTCCATTTGTAAAAATCAGGGTTGCAGGTGCGCACTTCGCGGCTCCAGTCGTAGCAGAAGCCGATTTTGTCGAGCTGTTCGCGGTAGCGGGTGATATTTTTCTCGGTGGTAACGGCTGGGTGTTGACCTGTTTGGATGGCATACTGTTCGGCGGGGAGACCGTAGGCATCGTAACCCATTGGGTGCAATACGTTGAACCCTTGCAGGCGTTTGAAACGACTGTAAATATCAGAAGCTATATATCCCAGCGGATGTCCTACGTGCAATCCTGCTCCCGAAGGGTAGGGGAACATGTCCAATACGTAAAACTTGGGACGCTTTTCGTCCATTTCAACTTTATAGGTTTGGTTTTGCTGCCAAAACTCCTGCCATTTTTTCTCGATTTCCCTGAAATTGTATTCCATATCAACGATAAAGGTTGAGAGCCGGATGCTTAATATCTTTACATCCAACTCTTTTTGTAGTTTAGATTTTCGGACTGCAAATTTACGGAAAGTTTGATAAAAAACAGAATGATAACAGTATGAGAGCGATAAATAATCAGTTCGGGAGAACCTTATTTTACGTCCGTTTTTAGATGTTTTGTTTGCTGTGAAAGTGTAACAGGCCTGTGTCACGCAATTGTATAGGTTTTCTGCTTCCCTACTTTTTGCGTACCTTTGAAAGTTATTAGAAAATTAAAGACTTAATGAAGTTTACAGAACTCAATTTGAATGAGAGTCTGCTCGATGCCATCTCTTACATGGGATTCGATGAGGCTACTCCGATACAAGAATTTGCTATTCCTAAAATACTGGACAACAAGGATATTATTGCCTGTGCACAAACGGGTACCGGTAAAACGGCAGCTTTTGTTCTTCCTATTTTGCATAAGCTGATTGAGAAACCGGCTCATGGAACCAATACGTTGATTATCGTTCCTACACGGGAACTTGCCATTCAGATCAATCAGGAGATACAGGGTTTTTCCTACTTTGCTGCGATCGGTTCTGCTGCCGTGTATGGCGGTGGCGATGGCGGCGATTATGCTCAACAGGAAAACGCGCTGAAAGCTGGTGCCGATATCATTGTAGCAACGCCCGGTCGTTTGATTTCTCACCTTGCCATGGGCAACGGTAATTTCAAAAATTTGGAACACCTGGTGCTCGACGAAGCCGACAAAATGCTCGACATGGGCTTTCTGGATGATATTGAACGAATTATAACTCATTTGCCCAAACAACGCGAGACGTTGATGTTCAGTGCGACCATGCCTCCGAAGATTCGTTCGCTGGCCAAGAAAATTCTGGTAGATCCGGCCGAAATATCATTGGCGATTTCTAAGCCTGCCGAAAAAGTGGTACAGCATGTTTGTCTGGCGCACGATGCCCAGAAAAATGTCGCGCTGAAAATGATTATCGACCGTCATCCCGATTATTCCAGCATCCTGATTTTTACCTCAGCCAAAAGCAAAGTGCACGAAATTGTACGCGACTTGCGTAAAAATGGATATGCTTCGCGCGGTATTTCGTCCGATCTGGATCAGGAACAACGCGAAGATGTGTTGATGGGCTTCCGCTCCAAACGTACCCGCATTCTGGTGGCTACCGATGTAATCAGCCGCGGTATCGACATTAAGGAGATCAACATGGTGATCAACTTCGACGTTCCGCATGATGCCGAAGATTATGTACACCGCATCGGACGTACCGCCCGCGCTAACACCGAAGGAGAAGCTTACACGTTGGTCAACGAGAAAGATATGCAGAAGATGCACCGCATCGAACAATTGATAGAAGCAGAACTACCCAGATTGCAATTGCCCGAGGAGTTCGGCCCGACTCCCGAATGGAGAACCGGTGATCCGAACCGAAAGAAAAGACCTTTCCATAATCGTCCTCGAAAAGAGGGCGAAAAAAGCGGTGAAGCAAAAAGCAAGAACAAACGTCCTTTCCATAAAAAGAAACGGCCTAAGGCTCCGCCAGCTTCTTAGTACACAGAAAACACAGAATCGACGGATAACCGTGCCATAACAAAACACCGGTTTGGAAAACATTATGAATTCCAAACCGGTGTTTTTCTGTTTATTCAGTGTGCTCAGTGTGCAATGCTCAAAACTCGATGTCATAGAGGTGAGCTCCGTCTTTCTCAAACCCTTCGAGGCTCAAGTCGGTCATCGGGTGACTGCGGAGCCGCTCCAGAATTTCATGTCCGACAGTAGCTGCATGGCTTCCAACCATACTTACACGGTGTACCTGGTCGACGGTTTTAAAACTGGCGGCAAGCACTTTGGTTTCGAGCTTGAATTTTTCGATGCTTTCAACTATGTGTTGCACTACTTCGATGCCGTGCGACGAGATATTGTCAAGCCGGTTCACGTAAGGAGCTACCCAGTCGGCGCCGGCTCTGGCCGCCACTAAAGCCTGTTGTTGAGAGAAGATAGCTGTTGCCGTAACGTTTATGTCGGCATCTTTCAGCATTGGCATCGCGCGGTAACCTTCGGCCGAAACCGGGATCTTCGCATAATAATTGTCTCCGAGACCATATTTGAGCTTGTAGGCTTTTGCTTCACGCAACATGTCTTCTGCATTGCGACTGATCATTTGTACGTGTATCATTTTTTTGTCGCCGATGAGTTCGATAATTTCCGGAAGAATAACCGAAAGGGGCTTGTTTTCGACTCCGATAATTGTAGGATTGGTGGTGATACCGGCCAGCGGAAAATAGTGAAGCAAACTTTTTATTTCTTCAATATTCGCGGTGTCAGCTAGATAGATCATAATAAACTAGGTTTGTGTTCTGATGGCAAATTTACGCTAAAACATTTGGAATGAGATGATTTGAGAAAGGAGTTTTTGTAAAATCTGCAAATGTCTTATTGTCTGTGTTGAACTTATGTTTCTCGGAATTGCAATAAGAACGTAACTGTTTTGGAACAAAATTTTATTCTCTTTGTGGTAAATAACATACACATGGAAGAACAAAAAATTGCGGCAATAGATATAGGATCAAATGCGGTGCGTTTGCTCATTTCGGTAGTGAGCGAAGATGAAGGAGGTATTTCTTTCAAAAAACTGATGTTGCTTCGGGTGCCGCTTCGTCTGGGAGAAGATACCTATTCGATAGGAAAGATCAGTGATAAACGGATGCGCAAGCTGATTAAACTGATGAAAGCCTTTCGTCATCTTATGTTTGTCTACGAAGTGAAATCGTATCGGGTCTGTGCAACGGCAGCTATGCGCGAAGCCCGTAATGCGGCCAAGGTGGTCGCGGCTGTGAAGGAAAAAGCGGAACTCGATATCGAAATTATTGACGGGACGGAAGAGGCGCGCACCATTTACGAAAGCCATGTGGAGGATCGTCTCGATCGCAATGGGAATTACCTCTATGTGGATGTGGGTGGCGGGAGCACTGAACTTTCGGTTATTTCCAAGGGTAAATTAGTAGAGTCGGCATCCTTCAATATCGGTACTATTCGGATGTTACGCAATAAAGTGGTAAGCGGAGAACTGGAACGGATGAATGATTTTTTGCACACAGTCAAGAGCCAGTATTCGTTACGCGAAATTATCGGTTCAGGTGGCAATATCAATAAGTTGCATAAGTTGGCGAAGTTGAAAAAAGGAGATATGCTTGATATTGATAAATTGCAAAATATTTATCAGGATATGAAGCAACTGACCGTGGAGGAACGCATGACACGCTTCGAACTCAATCCCGACCGGGCCGATGTGATTATTCCGGCTTCGGAAATCTTTCTGCATATCGCCGATCTTACCGGAATTCAGCAAATTTACGTGCCCACCTTCGGGCTGGTGGACGGACTGCTGCACACAATTTACAAGTCGGAACAACAAAACAATACGGGAAAATAGACATGATACCGTTGAGTTTAGTTTATAATTTTAGCATCTGACCTCTCCTGAAGAGAGAGACTTTGTGTTTGTATTACTGATCGTTATTTCATATTTCTACTGTGCCGTTGAAAAGAATAAGAACCAATAGTATCAAACTGTTTTTTTGACTTTATCTTTGCATCTGTTTCATTAATATAAAATTACAAATAATTAAGCGTTATGAAAAAAGGAATTGTATTGGTTGTTTTCTTTTCAATTTTCTCGATTTCATTAATGGCGCACCCGCCTAAAAGTGTTACGGTTACTTATAATGAAGGAAAATTGAAGATTGTTGCTGTGCACAAAGTTCAAGATCCCACTACGCATTATATCAAGACAATAACAATTAGTGTGGATGGGAAAGTTGTAAAGGAATTGGCATATACATCACAAACTTCGGCAGAAGAGCAAAACGTAGAAGCAAGTCTACCGGATATCAAAGCGGGTAGTACAATCAAAGTGAAAGCATCCTGCAATCGATTTGGATCTGGAAGCGGAGAGTTGAAAGTCCAATAAGAAGTTTGCTTTTACTTAGTTGTGTACAAGCAGGAAAGGAATTTGATTTTGTCATTTTCCTTTTCTTATTTCTGCTTGAATGTCAAAAGAACTTGTCGGTGTGTGCCACCAGATTATCTACTTATTACGCAGTATGGAATTTATTTTATTCCTTTGAAAAACTCCCAGATCACAATGCCTGCTGTCACCGAAACATTGAGCGAGTGTTTGGTGCCGTATTGCGGCAGTTCGATGCAGCCGTCACTGGCATTGACCACCTCCTGTTGTACGCCTTTCACTTCGTGTCCTAGAATCACGGCGTATTTGCCGTTAGGATTTAGCTGAAGGTCTGTGAGCATGGTGCTGCCCTGCGCTTGTTCGATAGAGAAAACCGTGTAGCCGTCGGCTTTGAGTAGTGCTACGGCATCGAGTGTCTGTTCAAAATATTTCCAGTCGACGGAAAACTCCGCTCCCAGTGCTGATTTGTGTATTTCGGCATGGGGTGGGGTGGAGGTGATGCCGCAAAGGTAAACGGCTTCCACCAGATAGGCATCCGAGGTGCGAAATACCGACCCAACATTGTGCAGGCTACGCACGTTGTCGAGTACTACCACTAACGGCAGTTTGTCGGCCTGCTTGAACTCATCGGTCGAGAGGCGGTTCAGTTCGTCTATTTTGAGTTTACGCATCGCTTTAAATATCAAACCACAAAGGACACAAAGCAACCACAAAGTTATTTTGATTTTTCTTTGTGAAGTCCTTAGTGCTCTTTGTGGTGAAAAAATTATTTTACTTCAACACCGTTGGTTACAGTCATTCTCGGTTGGATCAACACCAGTTTGCCATCCGCATCTTCGGCAGAAAGAATCATTCCTTCGCTCATGATGCCGCGCAACTTGCGGGGTTCGAAATTGGCAATAAAGCAAACCTGCGTACCGATGAGTTCTTCGGGATTGGGATAATATTTGGCAATACCCGAGAGGATGGTGCGTTCTTCTAAACCGTCGGCAATGCGGAATTGCAGCAGTTTATCGGCCTTAGGCACTTTCTGACAATCGAGTACTGTACCCACACGGATATCCATCTTCATGAAATCTTCGAAAGCCACGTTCTCTTTCACCGGGTTTGCCTTGTAGGCAGCGGCTTCGTTAGCTTTTTTCGTGTCAAGCAACTTTTGTACCTGAGCTTCTATCACGCTGTCTTCTATTTTTTCAAACAACAAAGTCGGTTCTTTCAGTTGATGACCCTCTTCCAATAGATTGAAATGTCCGAGGTGTGCCCAGTTGCATTCGGGCATGCCGATCATATCGCGCAGTTTCTGTGCCGAGAAGGGCAGGAACGGTTCGAAAGCGATAGCCAGATTGGCTGTGATTTGCAGGCTGAGGTTCATGATCGCTGCTACGCGGGTCATGTCGGTTTTCGCCAGCTTCCACGGTTCCATATCTGCAAGGTATTTGTTGCCGATGCGCGCCAGATTCATTGCCTCTTTCTGTGCATCGCGGAAACGGTACACTTCGAGCAGTTTCTCCATTTCAGCCTGTACCGACTTGAACTCTTCGAGCGTTTGACGATCGTAGTCGGTCGCTTCGCCGACGGCAGGTACTTTGCCGTCAAAATATTTATGAGTCAGCACCAACGCACGGTTCACGAAGTTGCCGAAGATGGCAACTAGTTCGTTGTTGTTGCGTGCCTGGAAATCTTTCCATGTAAAGTCGTTGTCTTTTGTTTCGGGGGCATTGGCGGTAAGCACGTAGCGCAACACATCCTGTTTGCCTGGGAAATCCTGCAGGTATTCGTGCAACCAAACAGCCCAGTTGCGGGAAGTTGATATTTTGTCTCCTTCGAGATTCAAAAACTCGTTTGACGGAACGTTTTCGGGTAAAATATAGCTGCCGTCGGCTTTCAACATCGATGGGAAAACGATGCAGTGGAATACGATATTGTCTTTGCCGATAAAGTGCACCAGCTTGGTTTCGGGGTCTTTCCACCATTTCTCCCAGTTGCCGTATTTCTCCGGCTCTTTCTCGCACATTTCGATGGTGTTGGAAATGTAGCCGATAGGAGCATCGAACCATACGTAGAGTACCTTTCCTTCGGCACCTTCTACCGGCACGGGAACGCCCCAGTCTAGGTCGCGGCTTACGGCACGGGGTTGCAAGCCCATATCCAACCACGATTTGCACTGTCCGTAGACGTTGGTTTTCCACTCTTTGTGGTTTTCGAGAATCCACTCGCGCAACCACGGTTCGTGCTTGTCGAGCGGCAGGTACCAATGGCGGGTCTCTTTCAGTACGGGCGAGCTCCCGCTGATAGCCGATTTGGGCTCAATCAGGTCGAGAGGGCTGAGTGAAGTGCCGCATGCTTCGCACTGGTCGCCGTAGGCGCGTTCGTTGCCGCAATGTGGACATTTGCCGGTGATGTAGCGGTCCGCCAGAAACTGCTTGGCCTCTTCGTCGTAATATTGTTCCGATGTTTTTTCGATAAATTCTCCCTTGTCGTACAGAATGCGGAAAAAGTCGGAAGCGGTTTTATGGTGAATTTTCGAGGAGGTACGTGAATAGACATCGAAGGTGATGCCGAACTCCTGAAACGAATCTTTAATAATGGTGTGGTAACGATCGACCACTTGTTGCGGAGTGATACCCTCGTTGCGCGCCTTGATGGTGATGGGCACTCCGTGTTCGTCCGAACCGCCGATCATGACTACCTCTTCCCCTTTGAGCCGCATATAACGTGCGTAAATGTCGGCTGGTACATAAACTCCGGCTAAGTGGCCGATGTGGACGGGTCCGTTTGCATAGGGCAAAGCGGTGGTAATCAATGTTCTTTTGAAGTTCTTAGACATATCTTTATAGTTAAGCAAATGAGATGGTGAGAAAGTGAGGCGGTGAGTAACTCGCTATCTCACGGCCTCACTTTCTCACTAACTGGATTTTGGACTGCAAAGATACAAAATCTATGAGATAGATAGAAGAAGGATTGAGAGGGATGTTTTAAATAAGGGTCAAAGCTAACTTTCCTATCGAATCAATGGGTTATCTGTTTTGAATTTACTATTTTGTGCAAAGAATCGATTTTGATTGAATCCGCTTTATGTAATTTATCGACGTCTTTTATTATGGTTTTATATTCAGATATTTCTTCTTTTTTACTGATGTCAGAATAAAATTTTCCAGCACCGAATATTATGCTTGTGAAAACGAATAAGCCGCTGATTAATTGTACATTGTTGAAGCTTGATAAAAAATTCTTTTTTGAAAGAGCTTTGTAGATGCCATTTGTTTCAATATGTTTAATCGCGCTTTGGATGAGATCTCTAAAATCTTGTTTTGCGGTTTCGTCATAAATATGATCGTATTTCTTTTCTAAGATGTCTGCATCTGGAATAGGAATTGCCTTAGTAAAGTAAAGCTGAGAAAGTCTATCAGAAAGAGCAGATTCCCTTCCTAAATAGAGATTGAATGTGGCTCTTACAGAGGCCTTCCATGTGTTACCTTGTTTTACGTTACTAATGGCTTTTAGATCTTCTAGGTGGCGCGATAGAACCTCAATGGCTTGTTTTGTTCGTTTTTTCATGTAGTTGATAGTTTAAGATCGTATTTATTATACAAACTTACTGATTTTCAATTTTAAAACAAAACACGGAATGACCTTGCGATCATCCCGTGCCTGTTTCAAAAAACTTAGAATTCTTATTTTATGCCGAGTTTCTTGCGAATCTCTTTTGGAATAGCATCTTTATGAATAGCGATGTCGATTGTTTTGTATTTTACAAAAGCTTCAGAAATATACCAGATACCTTTGTATTTATTTTCGGTGCCCCATGAGTTTTTAATCATGTAGAACTTGTTGCCTTTCTGGTCTTTTGCAATGCCGAAAATCTGCATTCCGTGGTCGTCGGTAGTTTCGTAATTGTCAAAGCCTTTTTGGCGTAAATCCTGCGTAATTTCTTTTTCCTTCACCGGTCCGGTTACTTTATACAACATATCTTCTTTTTCTTTCGTGCTCAAGCCTATCCATTTAGCTTCATCGGTTCCGGCGGGAGCTTTGTTCGGATCTACATCGGGAATAACGCCGATTCCCTGACGGGTAAATCCTTTTTCGCTTACATCGGCTCCCCATGCTACAGTGTAACCGTTGTTGAGGGCGTTGTCGATAACCGCCATCATTTCGTCCATAGGTACATTGTACGACTCTTCCCAACGCCAGTTGTCTTCAATTTCAACGGCAAATTTGGTGTAAAACGGATGATGAGTGAAAGAGGTAATTGAAATGTAATCGTCAGTATTTAAGCCTAAAGATGCAGCAAACGATTTCGGGGTATATTTTTTGCCGTTGTAGGTGAACTCTTCGGGTATTGTGCCCAGATATGCATTGAGAATGCCCTTGAATCCATCAAACCATGCGGTAGACAAATGTTGTTTGTTGGGGTTCTTAATAATTGCATCCACGTAAGCTGATGTAACGGCATCCAGTTCTCCGTGACGATGTTTTTCTTCTCCGTAATTAAGGCCGCGCATTACAGTGTCAGGCACAATTCCGTATTCTTTGATAGCGTCTATTACATCAGCAAACGAACCACCGGCAGCAAAGTTGATTTTACCATGCATGCGCACATATTTTTGTGCTTTTTCCTGATAGTTGTAGTGCACAATGAACATTTCCGATAGGTCATATTCGGGTTTTCCCATGCGCAGCAATTCCGATTCGAGGAATCCGATCCCGGAAAAGCTCCAGCAGGTACCCGAGCTGGCCTGATTCTTTACGGACGTAATTTTATTGGCTTTCACAGTGGTAAACACAAAACCAACACTGTCTTTTTTTTCTTTGGCTGCTTCCTGGGCAAAGGCAAAAGTACACCCGAGGCAAAGAGCCATGAGCAGAGTCATCTTCTTCATTTCAGTCTCAATTATTTAGTTTAATGTGATTTCCTAAATCGCTTTGTTTGTTTTGGATAAACGATGCAGGAATTATTCGGTCGGTGTGCAAAGTTAGGCAAACTTTTCATTCATCCAATAAATAGAGGGTTTTGGTGTAAATATGGTCGTCGTCAAGTCGGTTGGGGCTACAAGTTTAATAAATACAAAGGTTAATGTTAGCAGTTTGTGTGGTAAATCATTTAATTGTAATGGTTTTGAAATGAGTTTGTTAGTCAAAGAAAAAATATGTTTGGAAATTTTGTAAAATTTAGCACTCGAACAAGAAAAAACCGACCGAGTTTTTAGGCGGTGTATAATTATTCCAGTAACTTTGCACGTCGAAAAATTAAATAAAGAAATTTTTCTATAAATCAAATCAAACTTAACTATATCAATTATGCAACCTTCACACATTGAACACATTGGGATTGCCGTTAAGAGCCTCGATGCTGTTATTCCTTACTACGAAAAAATGTTAGGCACCAAATGCTATTCTATCGAAGAAGTTCCAGAACAGAAAGTTAGAACTGCTTTCTTCAAAATCGGTCAAACTAAAATCGAATTGCTCGAGTCGACTGATCCGGAAGGTCCTATCGGTAAATTTATCGAAAAAAAGGGCGAAGGCGTTCAACACATTGCATTTGCTGTTGAAGGTTTGCAGGATCAACTCAATACATTGGCAGAAGAAGGTATTCAACTGATTGACAAACAACCACGTAAGGGTGCTGAAGGTCTTAATATCGCATTCCTTCACCCGAAATCTACTTTCGGTGTATTGACAGAACTTTGCGAAGATCCGAACAAAAAATAAATATAAACTGAAAACCTCTCCCCAGCCCTCTCCCACGGAGAGGGAGCAAATCGGATTTAACGATTGGTTTACTGGTTTTCTCCTTGTGGGGTAAGAGAGGTCTTTAATCTTAATATTTTTAATTATGAGCAATCAACTCACTAAAGTGCAAGAACTTATTGACTTGCGTGCACAAGCTCGTCTTGGCGGTGGTCAAAAACGTATTGATTCGCAACACAAAAAGGGAAAATACACAGCTCGCGAACGTATCGACATGCTGTTGGACAAAGGTAGTTTCGAAGAATTCGATATGTTTGTAAAACACCGTTGTACCAACTTCGGTATCGATAAAGAAACTTACCTCGGCGATGGTGTGGTAACCGGTTCAGGTACCATCAACGGCCGTTTGGTTTATGTTTTTGCTCAGGATTTCACCGTATTCGGTGGTTCTTTGTCTGAAACTCTCGCGTTGAAAATCTGTAAAGTAATGGATCACGCTATGAAAATGGGAGCTCCTTGTATCGGTATCAATGATTCAGGAGGTGCTCGTATTCAGGAAGGTATCAATGCTTTGGCAGGTTATGCTGAAATTTTCCAACGTAACATTCTTGCTTCGGGTGTTATTCCTCAGATCTCTGCCATCTTTGGCCCTTGCGCGGGTGGTGCTGTATATTCTCCGGCTCTTACCGACTTCAACATCATGGCAAAAGGTAGCAGCTACATGTTCCTTACCGGTCCGAAAGTGGTAAAAACCGTTACTGGTGAAGATGTAACACAAGAACAACTTGGTGGTGCAAGCGTTCACGCTTCTAAATCAGGTGTTGCTCACTTTGCAGTTGATACTGAAGAAGAAGGTCTCGAACTGATTCGTCACCTGATCAGCTTCCTTCCTCAAAACAACATGGAAGAAGCTCCGGTTGTCCCATGTTCTGATCCTATTGATCGTTTGGAAGATTTGTTGAACGAAATCATTCCTGATAATCCCAACAAACCTTACGATATGTACGAAGTTATCGGCGCTATCATCGATAATGGCGAATTCCTCGAAATTCACCGCGACTTCGCTCGCAATATCATCGTTGGTTTTGCTCGTTTCAACGGTCAGTCTGTTGGTATCGTAGCAAATCAGCCTAAAGTTTTGGCCGGTGTATTGGACAGCAACGCTTCTCGTAAAGCAGGTCGTTTTGTTCGTTTCTGCGACGCTTTCAATATTCCTTTGGTTACTTTGGTTGACGTTCCGGGTTTCTTGCCGGGTACAGGTCAGGAATATGCCGGTGTAATCCTTCACGGCGCTAAGTTGCTTTACGCTTACGGCGAAGCTACAGTACCTAAAGTGACTGTTACATTGCGTAAATCTTACGGTGGTTCTCATATCGTAATGAGCTGTAAACAACTTCGTGGTGACCTTAACTACGCTTGGCCTTCTGCCGAAATCGCAGTAATGGGTGCTGACGGTGCTGTTGAAGTATTGTACAGCAAAGAAATTAAAGCTGTTGAAGATCCTGCAGCTCAGGCTGCTATTGCAGAAGAAAAGAAGAAAGAATACAACGATTTGTTCTGCAATCCTTTCAATGCTGCTAAGTATGGCTATATCGAGGATGTAATCGAACCGCGTAACACCCGTTTCCGTATCATCCGTGGATTGTCTCAGTTGGCTACCAAAAAAGTAACCAATCCGTTGAAAAAACACGGTAATATTCCACTTTAATTTTCATTTAATTCCTATTCAAAATGAAAAAGAAAGTAACAATTGACGAAGCGGTTTATGCTGCCATCGGTTTGGCATTGCACGAACTGGCTGATGAAGTACATGACGTGGAAAGCAACGTTTTGACCATCAAACACGAAACTTTCAGCTACTCGCCATGGAGCTCTAAAGCTTTTTCAATGCGCCAACCTTACAACGTAAAGAAATAGTCATCACACAGAAAAATTATTCATCATGAAAGAATATAAATATAAAATCGCTGGTAAGGACTACAAAGTTGTTATCAACAAAGTGGAAGATTTCGTTGCTGAAGTTGAAGTGAACGGCGAAACTTATCAGGTTGAAATGGAGAAAGTTGAAAAAGCTGCTCCTGTAATCGTTCGCCCTGTTGTAGCTGCTGTTGCTCCTGTTGCATCGCCCAAAGCTGCTGCCGGCGTTGCAGGTGCAATCAAATCTCCGCTGCCAGGCATTATCCTCGAAATCAACGTAAACGTTGGTGATGTAGTGAAAGTTGGTCAGAAAGTGGCTATGCTGGAAGCTATGAAAATGGAAAATGCCATCAATGCAGACCATGAAGGTAAGGTTGTTTCAATTAACGTCAACAAAGGTGATTCTGTTTTGGAAGGTACCGATTTGATCGTTCTCGAATAATACCGGCCTTGTTGAAGACTTAAATTGAATATGTCTTTATATAAAAGGGAGCAGAAATGCTCCCTTTTTTCTTATCTTTGTGCGAACTAATAATAATCAAATCAAAGAATCGGCTTTATGTATTTACCACAACCACTCGTTGAGTGGGATAAACATTTATTACTATTTATTAATCAGCACAATAGTTCATGGCTCGATAGCTTCTACTGGACTCTTTCCGGTTCTCTTCTCCCAATCGTGTTTGGAATTGTTCTTTTGTTTTTACTAGTCAAAGACAACGGAGTGAAAACCATTTGGTATCTGATCTTTTTGGGACTTACTATCTTGCTGGCAGATAATATCTCATCAGCGATAATCAAACCGGTGGTTGCGCGCTTACGACCTTCTCACGATCCTTCTATCATGAACCTTTTGCATTTTGTGCACGATTATAAAGGAGGTATGTACGGCTTCGTTTCATCTCATGCAGCCAATACTTTTGGGGTGGCGCTTTTCCTGAGCCTTTTATTACGCAACCATTTGTTGAGTGGAGCTTTCTTTTTGTGGGCGGTCTTGACGTCTTATTCGCGGATGTATCTTGGAGTGCACTTTCCTGTTGATATTATTGGAGGAATGGTCGTTGGGTTGCTTGCCGGAGCTTGCTGCTTTTTGTTGATGGAAATGTTGGCTCCAAAGATTTTGAAAAGTCAGAACCTTGAAACTCCGCCTTATCTTCCGTCCAGAGAACGGGGTTATTTCTTAATTGTTTACGGGGCAACGTTTTTGATTATTGCAATTAAGAGTTTCTTTTAAGAGCTGGTCATAATATAAAAACGGGAGCTATTTGTTATCAAATAGCTCCCGTTTTTCTTTATTGAAGAGTCTTCAATTATGCTTTGCCGAGTTGGTTGAACTCATCCAGAGAAACTGTTTTTGTATTCAGCTTAACGGCCGATTTTACAATTTCAGTCACTTTGTTTTCCAGTACGTGTTCAAAGTATTTTTCAGCAGTACCTTCTTTTTTCAACGATTCTTTAGCGTATTCGGCTAATAAATCATCAGGGAAATTGGTGATGCCGTATTGAGCATATTGAGCTTTCAGTACTTTCTGAGCATAAGCTTCGATATCTTCCATCTCAACTTTTACTTCGTTGGCAGTTGCAATTTTGTTGCGAATCAATTGCCATTTCAAAGCATCAAGCATTTGAGGAAATTCTGCTTCAACCTGTTCTGCAGTTACCTTTTCGTTGGTAGCTAAAACCCAACGTTTCAGGAATGCTTCAGGAAAAGCAATACCGTCAAGTTTCTTGATCAAAGCGACGCGGGCATCGTCAGAAAAACGGTAGAAGCTGTTTTCGTCCAGAATTTCTTTGATTTCGGCAGAAACCTTGGTGCGGAACTCTTCTTCCGATTTAACTTCGTCTTTGCCGTAAAGCAAATCGAACAGTTCCTGATCGAGTGCGTGTTCTTCGAAGCGTGTAATTTCAGTGATTGTGAATGTGAAATCACTGGTGATTTCTTTTGCAGCTTCTTTTGAAATCTTCAAAAGAGAAGCGATTTCAGCTTCGCTGGTGTATGCTTTTGATGGGTTAAATGTAACTACATCACCCGCTTTTTTGCCAATGAAAGCAGCTTGCTGAGCTTCGTCTTTGATATATGAAGGCATGATTACAGCGTTTTCAACTGTAATAGCTGTTTCGCTGTCAGATACTTCTGCAACGGTGCCTTTTACCATGTCTTTTTCGGCAACTTCTTCAACCTGAACTTGTTTGCCCATACGACCCTGGTGATTCTTGACCTGATCTTCGATCATTTTATCGTCAACCTTGATGTCGTAGTAGTCAACTTTGTCTTTTTGTGAAAGTGCAACCTCAAATTCAGGAGCTACAGCCATGTCGAAAACGAACTCAAATTCTTCCTGAGTGTCGAAATCAATTGGTTTTTGATCTGTTTCGTTAGGAAGTAATTCGCCTAAAATATTGACATTGTTTTCTTTTAAGTAATTGTTTAATGCATCGCTCATTACCTTGTTTACTTCTTCTGCAAGAATAGCTTTGCCATACATTTTTTTCAACAAACCTACAGGTACCATGCCCGGACGGAATCCTGGGATGTTGGCTTTGCGTTTGTACTCTTTCAGGGTTTTTTCCACCTTCTCGGCGTAATCTGCCTTGCTGACCTGTACGGTCACTGTTGCATTTACTGCATCAATATCATTTCTAACGATATTCATATGAAACTAATGTTGAATTATTTTTGTTGAGCGATTGAGGTGCCTCAATGGCACTCGTTTTATGATTCTTTACCGTCGTAAGCCCAGATGATATAGGCTGCGCCCCAGCAAAAGCCGGCTCCGAATGTGGCTAAAACGATTTTGTCACCTTTTTTAAGTTTGGGTTCCCACTCGTTGAGACACAGTGGTAAGGTTGCAGAAGTGGTGTTACCATATTTTTCAATATTCACCATCACTTTATCTTTATCTACACCCATGCGGTTGGCAACGGCATCGATGATTCGGAGATTAGCCTGGTGAGGAACAACCCATGCAATGTCATCATGGCTTAGGTTGTTACGTTCCATAATTTCTACTGAAACGTCAGCCATTTTGCTAACTGCATGTTTGAAAACAACCTGACCTTCCTGATATATGTAGTGTTCTTTATTGTCTATAGTTTCGTGAGAAGGAGGAATTGCAGATCCTCCTGCTTTCAGGTGAAGATGAGGATAACCGATGCCGTCAGAATAAAGTTTGCTATCGATAAATCCGATTTCTTCTTCTGTAGGTTCAAGTAATACAGCACCTGCTCCATCGCCGAAAATAGGAGCTGTTGCGCGGTTGGTGTAGTCAACAAATGAAGACATTTTGTCTGCACCTACCAATATTATTTTTTTGTATCTTCCTGATTCAATGAGAGCAGCTGCGGTTGTCAAACCGAATGTAAAGCTTGAACAAGCAGCATTCAAATCAAACGTATATGCGTTTTTAATTCCTGCCAGTTCGGCTGTTAATACAGCAGTGCAGGGAAACATGTGGTCGGGAGTAACTGTTGCACAGATCAATGCATCAACTTCTTCCGGTTTTGTATTGGTCTTTTTTAGCAATTGTTTAACGGCTTTACCTGCCATGTATGAAGTGCCAAGTCCTTCTTCTTTAAGAATGTGACGTTCTTTAACACCTATACGGGTCATTATCCATTCATCGTTTGTGTCCATCATTTGGGACAACTCGTCGTTTGTCAGGATATAGTCGGGAACATAAGCTCCCATGCCGGTTATTTTTGCATGTAATTTTTTCATTTGGTTTTGGTGTTAGTTAAAAAAATTCGCCCTAAAAACAACTTGTTTTAGGGCAAATTCTTTTTTGTCTGCACAATTGACAAACGACAAATTAAACGGTTGCAAGTTTCTCAATAGCTAATTTACCGCGATAGTAACCGCAAGCGCCGCACACTGTGTGATAAATGTGCATAGCACCACAGTTTGAGCAAACTGCTAAAGTCGGAGCAACGGCTTTGTCGTGAGTACGTCTTTTTGCTGTGCGTTGTTTCGAATGTTTTCTTTTAGGATGTGCCATTTTAAAATATTTTAATCGTTATCGAATATATCTTTCAACTTGTCCCAGCGGGGATCATTGCCGCTTTCTTCGTTGTCAGTTAAATTTTCACTCTCATCTTCGAGATTTTCATCATCGTCTTCATTCATATTGCGAGCCCGGTGATTGCGGAGCTTCGCCGACATTGCCTTGTTGCATTTGCCAGGGGCATGTACATGCTTTATTGGTATCGAAAGTACAATGAACTCGTATAGGAACCATGCAATGTTTATCTCTCCTTCGTCTTCTGGAACAATTACTACTTCATCTTCATCGGAAAAATCCTTGCCGAATTTCACGCAAATCTTTTCTTTGCAAGAAATCGGTTGTTCCATATCGTCAAGGCAACGGTCACAAGGTAGTATTGCAATACCATCCAAATTGAATGTTATTTCAAATGTATTCCCTGTTTTCTTTACGTTAACGGCCGCTTTTATATTGCCTTTACGGACTTCAGGACTGTCGATCTTTGCAAAATAGTCATTATCGAGCTGGTATTCAAAGCTGTGATTACCGGCACTTAAAGACTTTAACGGAATGATATATGTATCAAATTTTCCCACTTCGAACTCGACATTAAAAACCGTGCAAAGGTACGAAAAAATAATTGTGATGCAATCACCTCTGTTCTTTTTTTGTTTTTGCCTCTCTCTTTTAACGAATTGACTAATTGTGAAAACTTATTTTGAGGATTTAGGCTTGTTTATGGTCGTCTTATTGGTCGTCGATTTTTTCTGTTTTTCACGAAATTTTCACACAAACCGATGACTATTTGGAGTTTTTTCGGTGGTTTATGTGTAGATGTTTTAGGATATAAAACTAAAATAAGTTAATATTTAAATTCCATAGCTGATTCTTGGTAAATGTAGTATATCTTTGCGGTGTATTAATGAAATAGTACACCAAAACAGAAATTCTGTTTGTAAAAAAATAAATGCCTGAATGATTAGGGTAGGGGTTGTGTAAACGGTCATATTAATTAGGTGGCTCTGATCCAATTCACGAGGCGATAACGGCAAGCAGATATGAGGTGTTTTGTTGTGCAGAGAATATGTTAGGTAGCTAAAGAGGTAAATCAATTAATTTAATGGGTATGGAGAGTAAACGTTTTTTATTTTCGTTATTGGCATTGATGACTATTTGTGTAACGTCAGTATCTGCAAAAAGTGCAGCTGATATTTCGGCAACGGTAAAAGATAGTCAGACAAAGCAGCCAATTGAGTTTGCAACAGTAGAGTTGTTATCGGCGCACGACAGTTTGCTGATAGGGTGTATAACTGATTCAAAAGGATACTTTGAGATTACCCCGCCGGCAAAAACCGGTAAAATCCGAATTCGCTATCTGGGATATAAAAATCTCGAGATGGTATTCAAGGATCGAGATCTGGGAACTCTTTTAATGGAAGAGGATTCTAAACAACTAAATGAGGTTGCGGTGAAAGGCAGCGCAAGGCAAAATAAGATTGATCGTGATGTTTTTACTATTACAAAAGAATTGAAGGCGGGAACAGCTTCGTCGCAGGAACTGCTGGGTAAGCTGAATGGGGTGAATTATAACCGGTATGACAAGTCAATCAGTGTAAACGGAAGTACGAAGGTGCTGATTTTGATTGATGGTGTTGAAAAAGATCAGCAAATGGCCAAGACACTTTCGCCCGACCGGATTGAGCGGGTCGAAGTGATAAAGGATCCGGTAGGTAAATATGCAACTGATGGTTATACGGCGGTTATTAATATTGTGCTCAAGAAAGATTATTCGGGGGTTGATTTCTATGTGGGAAATACTACCTTTTTCGATTTGGCAGGCAGTAACGGTTCTCAATGGTTTGTTCAGGATTATGGCAATATGAACCTTACCTATACTTATAAGAAATACAATATTTATATGTCGGGGTGGGGGTATGGCAATAATTTTTGTCTGCCATTCGATAATATTAAGAAGTATGGTAGTATAACGACAGCTTCAGATCCGTTTGATTTTGATAACCCTAATGGACGGATAAAAGATGCCAGTGGAAGCGCAAGCCTGGGCGGCGACTACATGCTGAGTAAAACACAGACAATATCTGCGGAGATAAACTGGAGCGGAGATAAGCAGAATCAGTCCTTTCTTAATAATCTGACCAATTCAAATAATGGGGTCTTTCTTAGCAGAAGTACGTCGGAATCTTTGCAGAAAGGGCATAATAATTCAATTACCACAACAATAACCTATAACGGAAAATTCGGAGAAAAGAGCACGTTGACATCGGATTTGCGTTATGGGTTCGGCAGTGGGGTGTCGGATAATACATACGAACAGGATAATTTTTTGTCTGCGAGTAATATTGATAAGTCTAGTAACTATATTCGTTTCAATGCTGGTTACACATATCAGTTTAATCCGTTGTTGTCCATGGAGCTTGGGTATGGTCTCAAAAGCCAAAGTAATACGAATAAACTATCGGGAACCTCGTTCTCGTATGATGAACTGAAAAACCGGTTTTCATTGTATGTAAGTTACCAGCCATTAAAGAAATGGAAGATGAAAGGCGGAGGAGTTTTGGAAACCTATCATCAGAATTATTTGGGTGAGTCAAGAAATGTAAGCGCTTTTCTTCCTTATTTTAATTTGCAGTTTACGGCCAGCCCCAAATTTAATGTCGTGGCAAAATACCATACGTTTGCCGATTATCCGTCGATGGATCAGTTGACTCCATTTAAGACGGCATCGGACTCTTTGACGTGGAATGTGGGTAATCCGGATTTGAAAACTGCTATTTACCAAAAGCTTGGACTGGAATTTCATATAATGAATTTCATTACAATTGAACCATATTATCATTTTGATAACAAACGGATTGCTTCTTTTGTTTCCAATGTAGGGAAGTATTATTACATAAGTAATGTAAATGCTGATTTGTATCAACGTTACGGTGTGCAGCTCAATTTTACACTTCCATTAAGCAAGACAATTTTCTGGCAGAACTGGATGGATTTTTATAAGAATCATCTTGAATTCAATGGCGTGGGTACGACCGTTAGAAACTCGCTGATTAATTCGACGTTGGTTTATGTAAATCCGAAAATCGGACTTACAGCCGGAGCTGTATTGCAAAAGCAGTTGTGTAAAGATGCCGCTATTCAGGGGTATACGTCAAACAATAATGATTTGATAGTTTTGTTTATCAATAAATCTCTGATGAAACAAAAGCTGAACATAACGCTCATGTATATGCCTCCTGTAGAAATGGGGTTGAAATACGAACAGACCAATGTTACAGAAGCAGGAAGTTATTACCAGATGTCACGGGCAAGCTTGAATTTGATTAAAAATCTGACCTTTGTTGAAGTGAATTATCATTTTAATGCAGGTAAAGAGGTTAAGAAAAGAGAGTCTGTGCCAGATGGCGACGCTGCTAAGAAAAAGTCAGGTGGAATAGGCTTGTAACCTGTTGAAAAACAATTTGTGTGCAAAGATTCCAAACGTAGAGAAGCGGAATTAATCGGAATCTGAGAAAATATTCTGAGAAAATATTGCAGAATCAAAAACCTTTCTCTACCTTTGCAGCCCGAAATAATCAGAAATAATATAAACACAATTCGCTAAAACAATGATTGTAGTTCCAGTAAAAGAAGGCGAAAACATCGAAAAAGCCTTGAAGAAATTCAAAAGAAAATTCGAAAAAACAGGTGTGGTAAAAGAATTGAGAAGACGTCAGGCTTTTTCAAAACCGTCAGTTGTTCGTCGTGAAGAACTGATCCATGCTGCCTACGTTCAACAATTACATCAGAACCAAGAATAATCCGCTTTTTATTTGCGGTTTTAGGTTATCTTTGCATCAAATCCATTTTGTTGCATGATCGACCTATTCATAGAATACTTACGGTATGAGAAGAATTCTTCTTCTCATACCGTTTTGTCGTATCATAACGACATAAAACAATTTGCCCGGTTCTTAGATCCGGAGTCAGATAGTTTTGATCCGCAACAGGTGACTCCCACTTCCATTCGCGAATGGATTATTAGTTTGATGGAAACTGGTGATAGTGCCAGAACCGTCAATAGAAAACTATCCGCTCTCAAGTCGTTTTACAGCTTTCTCTCCCATAAAAGTCTGTGTACGAATAACCCAACAAAAAAACTCATTTCTCCTAAAATAAAAAAGCCATTACCTTTGGTTTTTCGGGAAAATGAAGTTAATTTTGTCTCAGAAAACATCATCGAGAATGATTTTGAACATTTGAGAGATAAGTTGATTGTCGAGCTTTTTTATCAGACAGGTATAAGGCGGGCAGAGCTTATCGGTTTAAAAGATGGTGATGTTGATTTGAACAAACGTATACTCAGAGTGCTGGGGAAACGAAATAAAGAACGCATTGTTCCTTTCGGACAATTACTGGCAGATTTGATTACCAGATATATTAAAGAAAGGGATGCTTTTTTAGAAAAAAATATTGCGGAGCGGCTTATAGTCCTTAATAATGGAGCCGAAGTTTATCCGAAATTCATATATAATAAGGTGCGAAATGCTTTTACCGGGGTTACTCCTGTAAAAAAGAGAAGTCCTCATGTGTTAAGACATACATTTGCAACAACCTTATTGAATAACGGGGCAGAACTGAATGCGGTGAAAGAGCTGTTGGGACATAGTAATCTGTCGGCGACGGAGATTTATACCCATACAACTTTTGATCAGTTGCATTCCATCTATCAACAAGCCCATCCAAGGGCAAAAAAAAGGAGGTAACCATGACCATTAGAATTCAAGCCATCAAATTTGAGGCTAGCCAGAAATTGGAAGAACACATTACAAAGAAAGTATCTAAGCTCGACAGGTTCTTTGACGAAATACTGAGTGCGGAAGTTATTTTGAAAGTGGTAAAGCCGGAAGCTGTTGCCAACAAGGAAGCCCTGGTGAAAATTAATATCCCCGGAAACGAAATTTTCGCATCAAAAGTATGTGATACGTTCGAAGAAGCAGTCGATACGGCAGTGGATGCGATCGAAAAACAAGTGATCCGACATAAAGAAAAAATCAAACAACCCGCAAATTAATAAAAAGTAAAATTGGGAATGTAGAATAGCTCTCTGATTTTTAATTAATTGAGAGAGCTGTTTTGAAAAATAAATTTTTTTGAAAGAAAAACCAAGGAAGATTTGGTACTTCTGAAAAAAACTTCTACATTTGCAAGCCGTTTTAACGAAGTAGTTAAGACGGCTTTTGATTGAAAAATCGAGACGCCTCTTTAGCTCAGTTGGGCAGAGCACGTGATTTGTAATCTCGGGGTCGTTGGTTCGAATCCGACAAGAGGCTCGAAAGAAAATTGAACAGGTAATTAATGATTACGATCTTTTACATTTTTGAAAATTAATCTTCGGTGGAAGATTGTTAATTATCTAGTCTTTTCTATGAAGAATTTAGGGCAGTTACCAGAGTGGCCAAATGGGGCAGACTGTAAATCTGCTAGCTTACGCTTACGGTGGTTCGAATCCATCACTGCCCACATCATTTACGATTGAAAAAATGTGATTTGTGATTTATCTTTTTGCGAAGAGCATTGTAAATCATCAATAAATAAATTGTCAATGAACTTGCGGGAATAGCTCAGTCGATAGAGCATCAGCCTTCCAAGCTGAGGGTCGCGGGTTTGAGTCCCGTTTCCCGCTCCAGGTTTTACAAAAATTACTCCGGCTCAGGCCGGAGTAATTGTCAATAGACAAAAGTAAGACGCTTTGCTGTTGTAGCTCAGGGGTAGAGCACTTCCTTGGTAAGGAAGAGGTCATGGGTTCAATTCCCATCAACAGCTCAAACAGTACGATGGTAACCACATCTATTTATTAATAAATAATATTTTCTGAGTTATGGCAAAAGAACATTTTAACAGGACGAAACCGCACGTTAACATCGGTACCATCGGTCACGTAGACCACGGTAAAACAACGTTGACAGCTGCGATTACGACTGTATTAGCAAAAAAAGGTCTTTCTGAAATGCGTTCATTCGATTCTATCGACAACGCTCCGGAAGAAAAAGAACGCGGTATTACTATCAACACCGCTCACGTTGAATACGAAACAGCTAACCGTCACTATGCTCACGTTGACTGTCCGGGTCACGCCGACTATGTAAAGAACATGGTTACTGGTGCTGCTCAGATGGACGGTGCTATCATCGTAGTTGCTGCTACTGATGGTCCTATGCCTCAAACACGTGAACACATCCTTTTGGCTCGTCAGGTAAACGTTCCGAAATTGGTTGTTTTCATGAACAAATGCGATATGGTTGACGACCCTGAAATGCTTGACCTCGTAGAAATGGAAATGCGTGAATTGCTTTCATTCTATGAATTCGATGGCGATAACACTCCTATCATCCGCGGTTCTGCTTTGGGTGGTTTGAATGGTGTTGCTGAATGGGAAGATAAAATTATGGAACTGATGGAAGCTGTTGATACATGGATTCCACTGCCTCCGCGCGATACTGATAAACCTTTCTTGATGCCGGTTGAAGACGTGTTCTCTATCACAGGTCGTGGTACAGTAGCAACAGGTCGTATCGAAACAGGTATCATCAAAACAGGTGAAGAAGTTCAGATCATCGGTCTTGGTTCAGAAGGTAAAAAATCTGTTGTAACCGGTGTTGAAATGTTCCGTAAGATTTTGGATGATGGCCAGGCTGGTGACAACGTAGGTTTGTTGCTTCGTGGTATCGACAAAGAAGAAATCAAACGTGGTATGGTTATTACTCACCCGGGTAAAGTTAAACCTCACACTAAATTCAAAGCTCAGGTTTATATCCTGAAAAAAGAAGAAGGTGGTCGTCACACTCCATTCCACAACAAATACCGTCCTCAGTTCTACATCCGTACATTGGACGTAACTGGTGAAATCACTTTGCCGGAAGGAACTGAAATGGTTATGCCAGGTGATAACTTGACAATCACTGTAGAATTGATCTATCCGGTAGCTTGCGACTTAGGTTTGCGTTTCGCTATCCGCGAAGGTGGTCGTACAGTAGGTGCAGGTCAGATCACCGAACTGCTTGACTAATAAAGCAACTCAGTTTTTTTGAATCCATAGCGTTGGGCTATTGACAAAGATTCTGATCACAAATAAATCCTGACAGGAATTTTCCTGTCAGGATTATTATCCAACTCTTCAGAAAAAGAAGAAATTAAAAAAATACACGGGTGTAGCTCAGTTGGTAGAGCATCGGTCTCCAAAACCGAGTGTCGTGCGTTCGAGTCGTACCTCCCGTGCTAAAAAAAACACTTCGCTATGAAAAGATTCATCAATTATTGTAAAGAAGCTTACACCGAGCTCGTGCATAAGGTTTCATGGCCATCTTACAAAGAACTTACTAACAGTGCAGTCGTAGTTTTAGTTGCTTCCCTTGTTATTGCAGTGGTAGTATGGGTCATGGACTTAGGGTTCGAAAATATCATGAAGTTTATTTACAAACAGATTATCTAGGAGGTTGAAAATGGCTGAGTCTGCAAAGAAATGGTACGTGCTACGTGCTATTAGCGGCAAAGAGAACAAGGTAAAGGAGTATATTGAGGCTGAACTCAAAAACACCAACCTTGGTCAATATGTATCTCAAGTCTTGATTCCAACCGAAAAGGTAGTTCAAGTACGTAACGGAAAGCGGATCACGAAAGAGAGAAGCTATCTTCCCGGTTACGTTCTCGTCGAAGCTAACATTGTGGGCGACGTTGCTCACCGTCTCAGACAAATGCCTAATGTTTTAGGCTTTTTGGGCGGTACAAACGACCAACCCACTCCCCTTCGTTCTTCGGAAGTTAATCGTATTCTTGGAACAATGGACGAATTGCAAGAGGCTGGTGAAGATATCACACTCGAGTATTCGGTAGGAGAAAGTGTCAAAGTAACATTTGGCCCTTTCAGTGGATTTAGCGGAATTATCGAAGAGGTAAATAACGAAAAGAAGAAGCTCAAAGTTATGGTGAAGATCTTTGGGCGTAAGACTCCTTTAGAATTAGGTTTCATGCAAGTGGAAAAAGAGTAGTGGTTGTTACGAACCTCACTCTGGTAATAATTATTTTAATTTAATCAAATCATGGCAAAAGAAGTTGCTGGACTTATCAAATTACAGATAAAAGGCGGGGCTGCAAACCCATCGCCTCCCGTTGGACCTGCACTGGGTTCCAAAGGGATCAACATCATGGAGTTTTGTAAGCAATTTAATGCCAGAACCCAAGACAAAGCAGGTAAAGTTTTACCTGTTGTTATTACTTATTACTCTGACAAGTCATTCGATTTTGTTGTCAAGACTCCTCCGGTAGCAATCCAGTTGATGGAAGCTGCTAAGTTAAAAGGAGGTTCTGCAGAACCTAATCGTAAGAAAGTAGCAGAAATCACTTGGGAACAAGTGCAGACTATTGCTCAGGACAAAATGGTTGACTTGAACTGTTTCACAATTGAATCAGCAATGACGATGGTTGCAGGAACAGCACGCAGTATGGGTATTACAGTCAAAGGAGAAGCTCCCGGTAAATAATTAAAAAGAAATTCAACAATGAGTAAACTGACGAAAAATCAAAAGTTGGCAAACAGCAAGGTTGAACCCGGGAAAGCCTATTCGCTTAAGGAAGCAGCACAATTGGTAAAAGAAATCACGACGACCAAATTTGATGCTTCTGTTGACGTTGACGTGCGTTTGGGAATCGATCCGCGTAAATCTAACCAGATGGTTCGCGGTGTAGTTTCTCTTCCTCACGGAACCGGCAAGCAAATAAGGGTTCTTGCTTTATGCTCACCTGATGCAGAAGCCGAAGCGAAAGCTGCAGGCGCTGATTATGTTGGTCTTGACGAATATATCGAAAAGATTAAAGGAGGTTGGACTGATATCGATGTTATCATCACTCAACCTGCGATCATGGGTAAAATTGGTGCACTGGGTCGTGTGCTGGGTCCTCGTGGACTTATGCCTAACCCTAAAAGTGGTACCGTTACCAATGAAGTAGGTAAAGCAGTAGAAGAAGTTAAACAAGGTAAGATTGACTTCAAAGTTGATAAAAGCGGTATTGTTCATACATCCATTGGTAAAGTGTCGTTCGATGCTTCAAAGATTGCTGATAATGCGAAGGAATTTATTCATACGCTTATCAAATTGAAGCCTTCTACGGCTAAAGGTACTTATGTGAAGAGCATTTATCTTTCAAGTACAATGAGTCTTGGTATTAAGATTGACCCCAAATCGGTTGAAGAAAACTAAAAAAGTTGTAGTGTATGAAAAAGGAAGATAAAAGTGTCATCATAGAGCAAATCAAAGAAACAATCGGATCATACAGCCATTTTTATGTAACAAACAGCGAAGGACTTAACGCTGAAGATACAAGTAAGCTCCGTAAGGCTTGTTTTAGCAAAGAGATCAAATTGATGGTCGTTAAAAACAAGTTACTTATCAAAGCTCTTGAATCGACAGGAACTGATTTCAGCCCGTTGTTTGATTCATTGAAAGGTTCATCTGCATTGTTGCTTTCTAACACTGGAAATGCACCTGCTAAATTGATCAAAGAATTTAGCAAAACTAATAAGCTGGAAAAACCTGCTTTGAAGGCAGCTTATGTAGAAGAAAGTTTCTATGTTGGAGCCGATCAGCTCGAAGCCTTGATTAACATCAAGAGCAAAAACGAACTTATCGCAGATGTTATTGCCTTGCTGCAATCGCCTGCTAAGAACGTGGTATCTGCACTCCAATCAGGAGGAAACACTCTTCACGGCGTATTACAAACGTTGTCAGAACGATAAAAAACAAAACAAAAAATCAATCCAAACTTTTAAAAATATCTCATCATGGCAGATTTGAAAGCATTTGCAGAACAATTGGTTAACTTGACCGTTAAAGAAGTAAACGAGTTGGCCGAAATTTTGAAAAACGAATACGGTATCGAACCCGCAGCTGCTGCTGTTGCTGTTGCTGCTCCTGCTGCAGGCGCTGCTGCTGCTGAAGAAGAAAAAACATCTTTTGATGTTATCTTGAAATCAGCTGGCGCAAACAAGTTGGCTATCGTTAAGCTTGTAAAAGAACTTACCGGCCTTGGTTTGAAAGAAGCAAAAGACTTAGTTGACGGTGCTCCTAGCGCAATCAAAGAAGGTGTTGCTAAAGACGAAGCAGAAGCTTTGAAAAAACAACTTACTGAAGGCGGAGCTGAAGTTGAGCTTAAATAACACACCCTGATTACAGGCATTTGGTTTAGAATCTCATGTTGATGAGATTCTAAACCTTTTTGCGTATAATGTTATTCATTTTGGTTTAATTAACTGGTTGCTTATAAAAAGCAATTTATTGAATATACATTTGTGCTATTAATTCAACAACTCGTTACGAAATTAGAACTTCAGTTTGTCTTTTAATCCTTCTTTTCCATCTTTATTTTTAGACTACAGTACTGAATTAATTTCTTAGCAGAGTATCGGCTAATTAAGTTCAATCAAACTTTCCTTCCCAATGATGTCCAATACAGCAAACCCAAGAATAAACTTCGCCTCAATCAAAAGTCCGTTAGATTATCCGGATTTTCTTGAGGTTCAACTAAAATCATTTCAGGACTTTTTCCAACTGGACGCTCCTCCCGAAAAAAGGAAGAATGAAGGCCTGTTTAACGTTTTTGCAGAAAACTTTCCTATTTCTGATACGCGAAACAACTTTGTCCTTGAGTTTTTAGACTACTTTGTAGATCCTCCGCGTTACTCTATTCCAGAATGTATTGAACGAGGCTTGACTCATAGCGTACCCTTAAAGGCTAAACTGAAGCTTTATTGTACGGATCCTGAACACGAAGATTTCGATACTGTTATTCAGGATGTATATTTGGGTACTATTCCCTACATGACAGAAAAAGGCACGTTTGTGATAAACGGTGCCGAACGTGTTGTTGTTTCGCAACTTCACCGTTCTCCGGGTGTGTTCTTCGGTCAAAGTGTGCATACCAACGGAACAAAATTATATTCAGCAAGAATTATTCCGTTTAGAGGTGCCTGGATTGAATTTGCAACGGACATCAATAACGTGATGTATGCTTACATCGATCGTAAAAAGAAATTACCTGTAACAACCCTGCTTCGTGCTATCGGCTACGAAAGTGATAGAGATATTCTTGAAATCTTTAATCTGGCAGAAGAAGTTAAGGTTAACAAAAGCAGCCTGAAAAAGGTTGTCGGACGCAAGCTTGCTGCTCGTGTTTTGAAATCATGGAATGAAGACTTCGTGGATGAAGATACCGGTGAAGTTGTTTCAATTGAACGTAACGAAGTGGTGATTGACCGTGAGGTTATTTTGGAAAACAGCCATATCGATGCGATCATTGATTCGGGTACCCAAACAATTCTTCTCCACAAAGAAGAACAAAACCAAAGCGATTTCAGTATTATCTACAATACACTGCAAAAAGACCCCAGTAACTCGGAACGTGATGCAGTTTTATATATTTATCGTCAGTTGCGTAGTGCAGAACCTGCCGATGATACTTCAGCACGTGAAGTTATCAATGGTTTGTTCTTCTCTGACAAGCGTTATGACCTTGGTGAGGTAGGTCGTTATCGTATCAACCGCAAACTGAATCTTACAACAGAAATGGATGTCAGAGTTCTGACTAAGGAAGACATCATTGAAATCATCAAGTACCTCATAGAACTGATCAACTCGAAAGCTGAAGTGGATGATATTGACCACTTGAGCAACCGTCGTGTGAGAACTGTTGGCGAGCAATTGTACAACCAGTTTGGAGTTGCTCTTGCCCGTATGGCTCGTACTATTCGTGAACGTATGAACGTGCGTGACAATGAAGTGTTTACTCCGACAGACTTGATTAATGCGAAGACAATTTCTTCGGTTATTAATACCTTCTTCGGAACAAATGCTTTGTCGCAATTCATGGACCAAACGAATCCTTTGGCTGAGATTACGCACAAACGTCGTTTGTCGGCTCTTGGTCCTGGTGGTCTTTCCCGTGAAAGAGCAGGGTTTGAGGTTCGAGACGTACACTATACTCACTATGGTCGTCTTTGTCCTATTGAAACACCTGAAGGTCCAAACATTGGTTTGATCTCTTCTCTTTGTGTGTATGCCAAAATTAACGATCTGGGCTTTATTGTTACTCCTTATCGTAAGGTTTCGGAAGGCAAGGTAGATATCTCAGAAACCGGTATTGTTTACCTTACAGCTGAAGAAGAAGACGGCAAGCTTATCGCTCAGGGAAATGCTCCGTTGAATGAAGACGGTAGCTTTGTTCGTTCTCGCGTTAAAGCCCGTCAGGATGCCGACTATCCTGTAATTGCTCCGAACGAAGTCCAGTTGATGGATGTATCTCCTACTCAGATCGCTTCTATTGCAGCTTCATTGATTCCGTTCCTCGAACACGATGATGCTAACCGTGCGTTAATGGGTTCGAACATGATGCGCCAGGCAGTACCATTGCTCCGTAGTGAGGCTCCTATCGTTGGAACAGGTATAGAAGGTCAGATGATTCAGGACTCTCGTACGCAAATCATGGCCGAAGAAGACGGTGTGGTTGAATTTGTAGATGCAAAACGTATCGTAATCCGATATGACCGTACTGAAGACGAAGAGTTTGTTAACTTCGATGATTCGGTTAAAGAATATATTATCCCGAAATTCCAGCGGACTAATCAGGAAACAACGATGGACCTTCGTCCTATCGTTGAAAAAGGTGCTCGCGTAACTAAAGGCCAGATCCTGACAGAAGGTTATTCAACTGAACAGGGAGAACTTGCTTTGGGACGTAACCTGAAAGTGGCGTTTATGCCTTGGAAAGGGTACAACTTTGAGGATGCTATCGTAATCAACGAACGTGTGGTACGCGATGACATCTTTACTTCAGTTCACGTTACCGAATATTCTCTTGAAGTTCGTGAAACAAAACGTGGTATGGAAGAGCTTACTTCTGATATACCAAACGTGAGCGAAGAAGCAACCCGTGATTTGGACGAAAACGGTATCATCCGTATAGGTGCTCATGTAGCTCCGGGTGATATTCTCATTGGTAAGATTACACCAAAGGGAGAATCTGATCCTTCTCCGGAAGAAAAATTGTTGCGTGCTATTTTTGGTGATAAGGCTGGTGATGTTAAGGATGCTTCTCTAAAAGCGTCTCCTTCTTTAAGAGGAGTTGTTATTGGAAGAAATCTCTTTGCAAAAGCAATGAAAACCAGAAAATCGAGTCTTGCTGACAAGGCCGTGCTTCCTAAATTAGAAGAAGAATTTGAAAAAGAAGCAGCAGCTTTGAAAGCGAAGTTGATTGAGAAACTGGTAACTCTTACACAAAATAAAACATCTCAGGGTGTGAAAGACTTTTTAGGTACCGATCTGATTCCGAAAGGAAGCAAGTTTACCCAGAAAGTAATGAACGATATTGATTATACTACAGTTCATGTAAGTCGCTGGACAACTGATACACATCGTAATGATATGATTCAGGCAGTGATTGTGAACTATTTGAAGAAATATAAGGAACTCGATGCTCAACTCAAACGTAAGAAATTTAATATTACGATCGGAGACGAGCTGCCTTCAGGTATCGTACAATTGGCTAAAGTTTATATCGCTAAGAAACGTAAGATTCGTGTTGGTGATAAAATGGCCGGTCGTCACGGTAACAAGGGTATTGTATCAAGAATCGTGCGTCAGGAAGATATGCCGTTCCTTGAAGATGGAACTCCTGTAGATATTGTATTGAACCCGCTGGGTGTGCCTTCTCGTATGAACTTGGGGCAGATTTTTGAAACTGTTCTTGGTTGGGCAGGAAAGAACCTTGGAGTGAAATTTGCTACTCCAATCTTCGATGGAGCTACCCTTGAAGACCTTAATGCATGGACTGATAAGGCTGGTGTACCTAACTACGGTAAGACATATCTGTATGACGGTGGAACCGGCGAGCGTTTCGACCAAACGGCTACAGTTGGTGTTATTTACATGCTGAAGCTGGGTCACATGGTTGAAGACAAGATGCACGCACGTTCTATTGGTCCGTACTCGTTGATTACCCAACAGCCTCTTGGTGGTAAAGCTCAATTTGGTGGTCAGCGTTTTGGGGAAATGGAAGTTTGGGCTCTGGAAGCATTTGGAGCCGCCCATATTCTGCAGGAAATTCTGACGGTTAAATCTGATGACGTTGTAGGTCGCGCACGTTCTTACGAAGCAATTGTGAAAGGAGAGCCGATGCCGACTCCGGGATTACCAGAATCTCTGAACGTATTGCTGCACGAATTGCAGGGTCTCGGATTGAGTGTACATCTGGAATAATTCCTTCTGTAGAACCATTCGGTAATAAATTACATTCTTCAAAAAACGAAAATTCTCTTGCCTCATGAAGAGGCAGGAGAACTTTAATAAAATAAAACTATGGCTTTTATCAGAGAAAATAAGATAAAGAGCAATTTTAGCAAAATAACGATTGGTTTAGCGTCGCCCGAAGAGATGCTTGAAATGTCTCACGGCGAAATTCTGAAACCAGAAACGATCAATTACCGTACATACAAACCGGAACGTGATGGTCTTTTTTGCGAACGTATCTTTGGACCGGTTCGCGATTATGAATGTCATTGCGGAAAATACAAACGTATTCGTTATAAGGGTATCGTCTGCGACCGTTGTGGCGTAGAAGTGACAGAAAAGAAAGTGCGTCGTGAAAGAATGGGACACATCAGTTTGGTGGTGCCTATCGCACATATCTGGTATTTCCGTTCGCTACCAAATAAAATCGGCTATCTGTTGGGTATGTCGACAAAGAAACTGGATTCTATCATTTATTATGAAAAATACGTGATTATCCAGCCGGGTATTCTCGAAGGAAGAGAAAACATCGTAAGAGGTGAATTGTTGTCAGAAGAAGAATATCTCGATTTGATTGACGAATTACCACGCGAAAATCAGCAACTTGACGATACAGATCCTAACAAGTTTCTTGCTAAAATGGGAGCTGATGCTATTTATGATATGCTTCAGACAATCGACCTTGACAGTCTTTCTTATGAACTGCGTCATATTGGTAGTACAACTTCTTCGCAGCAAAAGAAAACTGAAGCCCTGAAACGTCTTCAGGTGGTTGAAGCTTTCCGTGCTTCACGTTTACGCAATAAACCGGAATGGATGATTCTGAAAGTTCTTCCGGTTATTCCTCCCGAACTTCGTCCGTTGGTGCCTCTTGATGGTGGTCGTTTTGCAACTTCCGACCTGAATGATTTGTACCGTCGTGTGATTATTCGTAACAACCGTTTGAAACGTTTGATCGAAATTAAAGCACCGGAAGTGATTCTGCGTAATGAAAAACGTATGCTTCAGGAAGCTGTCGACTCATTGTTCGATAACTCACGTAAGGCAAGTGCTGTTAAGACAGATGCTAACCGTCCTTTGAAATCGTTGTCAGACAGTTTGAAAGGTAAACAAGGTCGTTTCCGTCAGAACTTACTTGGTAAACGTGTAGACTATTCTGCCCGTTCGGTTATCGTCGTTGGTCCTGAATTGAAAATGCACGAATGCGGTTTGCCAAAAGATATGGCAGCCGAACTCTATAAACCGTTTATTATCCGTAAATTGATTGAACGCGGTATTGTAAAAACGGTTAAATCAGCTAAGAAGATCATTGATCGTAAAGATCCTGTGGTTTGGGACATTTTGGAATATGTAATGAAAGGTCATCCGGTATTGCTTAACCGTGCTCCGACTCTTCACCGTTTGGGTATTCAGGCATTCCAGCCTAAGATGATCGAAGGAAAAGCTATTCAGCTCCACCCATTGGCTTGTACGGCGTTCAATGCTGACTTTGACGGTGACCAGATGGCTGTTCACCTTCCGTTAAGCAACGAAGCAGTTGTTGAAGCTCAAATGTTGATGCTTGCAGCTCACAATATTCTGAACCCGGCCAATGGTGCTCCTATCACTGTACCTTCTCAGGACATGGTACTCGGTTTGTACTATATTACAAAACCGCGTCCAGGAGCAAAAGGCGAAGGTATGATTTTCTATGGTGTTGAAGAAGTAGAAATAGCTTTGAATGAAGGCAGAGTTGCTCTTCACGCGAAGATCAAAGTACGCCACAATGACCTGAATGAAAACGGAGAACTGGAAGAAATGCTGATCGAAACAACTGTAGGTCGTGTTATCTTCAACAAATGTGTTCCTACTCAGATGGGTTTCATTAACGAATTGCTTTCAAAGAAATCGTTACGTGATATCATCGGTAACATTATCAAGGTGTGTGGTGTGGCTGTAACAGCTAAGTTCCTTGATGATATTAAGGATTTGGGTTACAAGATGGCGTTCAAGGGAGGTCTATCCTTTAACCTTGGAGACGTTATCATTCCGGCTGAAAAAGAGGCATTGGTACAGGAAGGTTATGACGAAGTAGAAGAAATCCTGAACAACTATAATATGGGTTTCATTACTTACAATGAACGTTACAACCAGATTATCGACACTTGGACACACGTTAACTCTAAATTGTCAAATATTTTGATGAAACAGCTCTCGAGCGACAACCAAGGGTTTAACTCTGTTTACATGATGTTGGACTCAGGAGCTCGTGGTTCTAAAGAACAGATTCGTCAGCTTTCAGGTATGCGTGGTTTGATGGCTAAGCCTCAGAAATCAGGTGCCGAAGGTGGTCAGATCATTGAAAACCCGATTTTAGCAAACTTTAAAGAGGGTCTGTCGGTGTTAGAGTATTTTATCTCTACCCACGGTGCTCGTAAAGGTTTGGCGGATACCGCTCTGAAAACGGCTGATGCGGGTTATTTGACCCGTCGTTTGGTTGACGTTTCACAAGATGTTATTATCAACGAAGAAGACTGTGGTACATTACGTGGTCTGACAGCTGTTGAACTTAAAAATAATGAAGAAGTAATCGCTTCTCTCTACGAACGTATTTTGGGTCGTGTATCTCTGCACGATATTCAGCATCCATTGACAGGAGATATCCTCGTTCGTTCAGGCGAAGAAATTACAGAAGATATTGCACAGGCTATTCAGGATTCTCCGATCGAACGCGTTGAAATCCGTTCGGTGTTGACTTGCGAATCTAAAAAGGGTGTTTGTGCAAAATGTTACGGCCGTAACCTGGCAACCGGTAAGATGGTTCACAAAGGTGAAGCTGTGGGTGTTATTGCGGCTCAGTCAATCGGTGAGCCGGGTACTCAGCTTACGTTGCGTACATTCCACGTGGGTGGTATCGCTTCGAATATTGCTGCAGAATCAAACATTACTTCTCGTTACGACGGTATTGTTGAGATTGAAGAACTCCGTAGCGTTGATGCAATCGACGAAAACGGTAATCCATATCAGGTAGTGGTTGGTCGTTTGACCGAAATGCGTGTGATCGATCCGCGTACCAAGATTGTTTTGACCAATCAGCACGTTCCTTATGGTGCGAAATTGTATACAAAACATGGCGATTTGGTTAAGAAAGGACAGTTGCTTTGTGAATGGGACCCGTTCAATGCCGTAATTATTTCGGAAATGGGTGGTAAACTCGAATTCCAGGATATTATCGAGAATACAACATTTAAGGTTGAATCGGATGAAGCTACCGGTTTGCGTGAAAAGATTATTATCGAATCGAAAGATAAAACGAAAATACCTACTGTTCACGTGGTAGATAAAGACGGAACTCCTTTGCGTAACTACAGCTTACCAGTGGGAGCCCACTTGGTGCTTGATGAAGGCGATATGATCAAGGCCGGTCAATTGTTGGTTAAGATCCCTCGCGCTGTTGGTAAAGCGGGTGATATTACCGGGGGTCTTCCCCGTGTTACGGAGTTGTTTGAAGCTCGTAACCCGTCAAACCCTGCTGTTGTTGCTGAAATCGATGGTGAAGTTTCGTTCGGTAAAATCAAACGTGGTAACCGTGAAATCATCGTTACCTCTAAGATGGGCGAGGTGAAGAAGTATCTTGTACCACTTTCAAAACAAATTCTTGTTCAGGAAAGTGACTACGTACGTGCAGGTACAGCTTTGTCCGATGGAGCAACTACTCCGTCAGATATTCTGGCAATCAAAGGGCCGACCGCTGTTCAGGAATATATTGTGAACGAAGTTCAGGACGTATACCGTTTACAGGGTGTGAAGATCAACGATAAGCACTTCGAAGTAATTGTGCGTCAGATGATGCGTAAGGTAGAAGTTCTTGATCAGGGTGATACCCGCTTCCTCGAACAACAAATGATCGATAAAAACGATTTTTTTGAAGAAAACGATCGTTTGTGGGGTAAAAAAGTGGTTGTAAACCCAGGTGATTCTCAAACATTGAAGGCCGGTCAGATTGTAACCGCACGCAAGTTGCGCGACGAAAACAGTTCTTTGAAACGTAAAGACTTACGTTTGGTTGAAGCCCGCGATGCTATCCCTGCAACTTCAAGTCAGGTACTTCAGGGTATTACTCGTGCCGCATTGCAAACCAGCAGCTTTATGTCGGCTGCTTCGTTCCAGGAAACCACAAAGGTATTGAATGAAGCTGCTATTAACGGTAAGATTGACAAGCTGGAAGGTTTGAAAGAAAACGTTATTTGCGGTCATTTGATTCCTGCCGGTACCGGTCAACGTGAATTTGATAAGATGATTGTTGGTTCTGTTGATGAAATGGAACGCATTACTGAAGCTCGCAAGGCTGTATTGCCCGAATAATTTTCTTAATTAATATAAGATGAAAGCCGTCTCGAAAGGGACGGCTTTCTTGCTTTTTGGTGAAGAACATGTATTTTTGTTAGCTAAAAGATTTTTTGTCGTGCAAACTGGAAAATGTATGATATTGCAATCAACGAAATAATAGAAACATATTCTTAAAGATCTATGATGTATGAAATTAACTTATGTCTTTCATAGTTGTTTTGTAATTGAATCAGATGACGTAACATTCATTTTTGATTTTTACAAAGATTCTGCTAATAATTGGCTGACGCAACATTTACATGACTTCAAAGGAAAGGTATATGTGTTTGCCTCTCATGCGCACCACGACCATTTCAACAAGGAGATACTGGGTTGGAGCTCTGTTAGGAACGACATTCAGTATGTTTTCTCTAAAGATATTCTCACCGAAAAGCAATGTTTGCCTTCAGATGGATTTTTCTTAGATAAAGGAGACGTTTATCAGGACGACCGAATATATGTGAAGGCTTACGGTTCAACCGACCAGGGTATTTCATTTTATGTCGAAGCTGGAGGAAAAAAGATCTTTCATGCAGGTGATTTGAACAATTGGCACTGGAAAGAAGAATCGACGCCGGAAGAAATATCTGAAGTGGAAACGTTTTACCAAAATGAATTGAGTATCCTTGCCGGAGAAGTGCCTGTTTTGGATGTGGCGATGTTTCCTCTTGATCCACGTCTCGGAGCTGATTTTGCCGATGGGGCTATCCTGTTTCTCCAACAGATTAAAACAGGATTGCTGGTGCCGATGCATTGCCAGGGAGAGCATGTTTTTATCAATAGCTTTGGTGCTAAGGTACAAAGCTATGGCAGCCGATATTTCTCCATAGAAAAGGAAGAGGATAATATCGAATTTTAGTGTATGCTTTTATAGAAAGTAACCTGATCTATTAAGTCAAAAAGCCGTCTCAAATACTGTTTGAGACGGCTTTCGTTTTATTGAGCCAAGAAAAATAGTCTATTCTTTTTCCTGATGAGTAGCTTCGTATTCTTTCAGTAGTTTGTCTTGTACATCCATTGGAACGAGTTCATAGCTGGCAAACTTCATGGTAAATGAAGCACGGCCACCGGTTAGTGAACTGAGCGTTGTGGAGTAGCTCGAAAGTTCTTTTAGAGGAACTTTTGCGGTGAGTTTTTCAAAGCCTTTTTCGCTGTGCATGCCCATGATAATTGCTCGGCGTCCCTGAAGGTCGCTCATTACGTCGCCAAGGCGGTCGGATGGGGCAAGTACTTCCACGTCATAAATCGGTTCCAGCAATTTAGGACTCGCCTGCTTGAACGCTGCGCTGAATGCATTACGGCCAGCCAAGCGGAATGATATTTCATTGGAGTCGACCGGGTGCATTTTGCCATCGTAAACAATCACCCGAACGTCGCGGGCATAAGAGCCTGTAAGCGGTCCTTGCTCTATTTTATCCAGAATTCCTTTAAGGATGGCAGGTAAGAAACGAGCATCGATGGCTCCACCGACAATACTGTTGATGAATACCAGCTTGCCACCCCAGTCAAGAGGAATTTCCTGCTTGTCGCGTACGCTGATTTTGAATTCCTGTCCGTTGAATTTGTAGAGGTCAGGAGTTGGCATGCCTTCAAAATAAGGTTCGATGATAAGGTGAACTTCTCCAAACTGCCCGGCTCCACCCGATTGTTTTTTATGGCGGTAATCGGCACGTGCTGATTTTGTGATTGTTTCGCGGTATGGAATCTTCGGTTCAATATAATCGATCATTACCTTGTCGTTGTTTTCAATCCTCCATTTAAGTGTGCGAAGATGAAATTCACCCTGCCCATACACGATTGTCTGCTTCAGTTCTTTTGACATCTCAATAATCCATGTCGGATCTTCTTCATGCATACGGGTGAGAATTTCGCTGAGCTTTTCAGAATCGGCTTCGTTCTTGGCTTTGATGGCCCGACGGAATTTTGGATCAGGGTAGGAGATAGATGGAAATTCGTATTCACAACCCTTTGCATTAAGGGTATTGCCCGTGCGTGTCTCTTTTAGCTTGACCGTAGCTCCTATATCGCCGGCTACCAATTCTTCAACTTTGTCGCGAAGAGAACCTGCGACGGAAAAGATTTGATTGATGCGTTCTTTTGTGCCCCGGGAAATATTTACAAGGTCATCTCCTTCATGTACTTTGCCGGACATTACCTTGAAATAAGAAACTTCACCGATATGTGGTTCTATGCTTGTTTTGAACACAAAAAGGCTGGTCGGCTTTGTAGCATCGGGAGCAACTTCCGTGCCGTCTTTCGTAACTGGTTTGGGAAGATCCTGTACGTAAGGAACCACGTTGCCGAGGAATTCCATGAGCCGGCGAACGCCCATGTCACGTCCCGAACAAACGCAGAAAACAGGGAACATGTCACGGTGAATAAGTCCTTTGCGAATTCCGAATCTCATTTCGTCTTCGGTCAAAGAACCTTGTTCAAAATATTTTTCCATCAGCTCTTCATCGTGCTCAGCGGCCGATTCAACAAGCTTGTTGTGCAGATCATCTGCTTTATCTTTATATTCGTCAGGAATTTCTAATTCTTCAGGAGCACCACCTTCAGGTTTCCAGCGGTACATCTTCATTTTCAATACATCGATAACCGCATTGAAGCCGGCACCGGTATTCAGAGGAAATTGAATCTGAACAACTTTTCCTCCGTATAGTTCTTTTAGTTGTTCAAGAAGTTGATCAAAATCCGCTTTTTCATGGTCTAACTGATTGGCAACAAAAATAACGGGTTTTGAAAATCGTTCGGTGTAACGAAGATGGTTTTGTGTTCCAACTTCCACACCATAAGGAGTATTAAGAAGAATAATAGCAGTGTCGGTCACATTCAGCGACGTGATAACTCCGCCGATAAAGTCGTCGGATCCCGGGCAGTCAATAATATTGAGCTTTTTCCCGTTCCATTCGACGTGTGTTACAGTTGAAAATACGGAATAACCGTACTCGTGTTCTACCGGAAAATAGTCGGAGACAGTGTTTTGTCCCTCAACCGTGCCGCGACGTTTTATAATACCACTCTCATAGAGCATCGCTTCTATAAGAGTGGTTTTCCCGGATCCCGAACTTCCCAGAAGTGAGATGTTCTTAATTTCATTTGATTGATAAACTTTCATAACTGTATAGGTTTAAGTTTTACAATTAGTTATCAAGCAAAAATAGTCTTTTGAGGACTTAATTTTGCATATGCCAATATAGCGAGATTTGATTAAAAACTCCCTGTGAACCACATGTTTAACAACATTGTTTTTGGACATATGGTTGGCGATTTGTCTCGGGAAGAAGAGACCTTTTATTGAGAATTGCATACATTTAATCGATATAATGTCCATCAAAGAAAAAAGTACCGGAACCATTTTGTTTATGGGCAAAATGATTAATCCGGTCGCAGAATAATTGTAATCTTTCTACATCATAGCAGGAAGGAAAAGGGAGTCTCTTTTGTTCACGGGCAGAATTAATACAATTGTAATGAAAAGTAGATGTTGATGCCCGAAAACTGAAAAATTATTGCTATTTTTGTGGAAAATTCGAGCATATCGTTACTTTTTTATGAACATTCTCATTATCAATGGTCCAAACCTTAACCTGCTGGGCAAAAGAGAACCGGAAATCTACGGAACATTGACTTTCGATGACGTTTTTTCTAGTCTTAAAGCCCGCTTTCCTGAACATAACTTCCACTATGTTCAATCCAACCACGAAGGCACGATAATTGATACACTTCACGAGCATGGATTTACGATTGACGGTATTGTGCTGAATGCAGGAGCTTATACGCATACTTCCATTGCTATAGCCGATGCAATTCGTTCAATCACGTCACCCGTGGTTGAAGTGCATATTTCTAATGTTTTTCAGCGTGAAGAGTTTCGCCACCATTCTACTATCTCAGGGGTTTGCATGGGTACCATTGTAGGGTTTGGTTTTGATTCTTACCGTTTGGCTATTGAAGCATTGATAGAACGGGCAATCAAGAAATAACTCTTTCATAAAGAATGCATATTTTTTTTATGAATTTGAGCATTGGCGTGCCTTTTACCTGACTTCTTAACTTATTTACGCAAGCAAATCCTGGCGTTTCGTATTATCTTTGAAAGAAATATGGCCTCGTTTGGGTTTGGATCTGATATTTAAAGACATCAACATTTACTCTTATGATAAAATACACTAAAATTGTAGCCACGCTTTCCGATAAGCAATGTGATCCTGCGTTTCTTCGCGAGTTATTCAATGCCGGAATGAATGTGGTTCGCCTTAATACGGCGCATCTTGATGAGGCCGGCTTAAATAAAATTGTAACCAATGTGCGCAAAGTTTCTAAATACATTGGTGTTCTGGTAGATACCAAAGGGCCGGAAGTCCGCACAACTATAACACCGGAAAATATTGACATCGAAACAGGAGATCGTATTAAGGTAGTGGGTAATCCACAACAGCAAACTACAAAAGAATGTATTTCAGTTTCTTATCCATATTTCGTTCGTGATTTGAATATTGGTGACGATATTTTGATTGATGACGGTGAAATTGATTTAAAAGTAATTGAGAAGACAGAAGAATATCTTGTTTGTGAGGCAACAAATGCAGGTGTTTTGGGAAGTCGCAAAAGCGTGAACGTTCCGGGTGTTCGTATCAACCTGCCATCCTTGACTGACCGTGACCGCGAATTTATTCAATATGCTATCAAACACGATATCGATTTTATCGCTCACTCGTTTGTTCGCAACAAGCAGGATATTTTGGATATTCAAAAGATTCTGGATGAACACAAAAGCCCGATCAAGATCATTGCCAAGATAGAAAACCAGGAAGGCGTTGACAATATCGACGAAATCCTGCAATATGCTTACGGTGTAATGGTGGCACGTGGTGACCTGGGTATTGAAGTGGCTCAGGAAAAAATCCCGGCTATACAGCGTCGTTTGATTCGTAAGTGTGTGATGGCTAAAAAGCCTGTGATTGTGGCAACACAAATGCTCCACACGATGATCAAAAACCCGCGTCCTACCCGAGCAGAAGTGACCGACGTGGCAAATGCAATTTACTCTCGTACGGATGCTGTGATGTTAAGTGGAGAAACAGCCTACGGTAAATATCCTGTTGAGGCAGTTCAGACGATGGCACGTATTGCTCAGGAAGCCGAACAAGCCAAAATGGTAGAAAACGAAATTCCTATCTCTTACTCCAAAGATGAGTTTGATGTAACTTCGTTTCTGGCTCACCGTGCTGCCGAAGCATCTTCAGAACTTGGAGTAAAAGCTATTATTACAGATACATATACCGGTCGTACGGCTCGATTCCTTGCTGCATACAGAGGAACCAGTCCTGTGATTGCTATTTGCTATGACAAACGCCCAATGCGTCAGTTGATGTTGTCATACGGTATTATTCCTATGTATCAGGCTCTGAAAGAAGATCGTAGAGAATACTTCTTTGCTGCATTGCGTCTTTTGTTGCGTAAAGGTTTACTCAAGCAAAACGATTTGGTAGCTTACCTGAGTGGTAGTTCCGGATTGGGTGGCGGTACATCGTTCCTGGAAATTAATCATGTAGGAACAATTCTTGCAAACGATAACGAATATATTCTCCCAACATTCCGATAAAATTTGCCAGAACTTTAAACTTTATCGGGTTTTAAGGGTCTCAGTATTGATGAATGAATAATCATTTATCATCTGACAGCAGGCTTCTCTGTTCAGGGAAGCCTGTTTGTTAATAGAAATGTTGAAACGAAGAATGAATAATAACTAAATGTGATTTTTGAATGAAAAGGAATGTGATTTTGTTGTTTGCCTGTCTTTTAAGTTTAAATGTTCTGTTTGCCGAGACGGTAATAAAGGGAATTGTAAAAGATGCAGGTACCAATGGACCGCTTGGGTATGTTAATGTGGTTTTGACGAAGCCGGGTCAAAAGATTCCGGTTGCAGGTGCAGTGACGAATGATCAGGGCACTTTTTTATTGTCGAAAGTAAATAATGGTAAATATCAGCTCGAAATTTCATTTGTGGGATACACTCCTGTAAGCAAATTGATTACTGTAACCGGAAAAACTGTTGATTTGGGAACTGTACTTTTGTCGGAAGATAGCAAAACCCTCAACGAAGTTCAGGTTCGTGGACAGGGTCCGCAAATGAAGCTGGAGATTGATAAGAAGGTCTTTACTGTTGACCAGACAATTGCTGCAGCAGGGGCTTCTACCTCAGAAATGTTGCGTAATATTCCATCTGTAGATGTGGATAATGATGGCAATATCTCGTTGAGAAATAATGCGAACGTCGAAGTGTGGATTAATGGTAAACCTTCGGGGCTAAGTGCTGATAACCGCGCTCAAATATTGGAGCAAATGCCGGCTGAAAGTATCGAGAAGGTTGAACTTATAACAAATCCGTCTGCAAAGTATAACCCAGAGGGATCTGCTGGTATTATTAATTTAATACTAAAGAAGAACCGAAAAGCAGGGTATTACGGATCTCTTTCGTCGGGAGTGATGATCCCACAAAATGGTAAATTAGGATACAATGCAGGTGCAAGTATTAATTACAACAGCTCAAAAATTGATGCGTTTGCCAGTATTGGAATGCGTGGGATGTCAATGTCGGGTGGTGGTTGGAGTGACAGATACACCATCGACCCTGTAACCAATAATGTTTTATCGTTTCTTAAACAGACGAATGAATCGACCCGAAGTATGCATGGTCCATTTGTCAGAGGCGGTCTTGATTATCACCTTGACGAAAAAAGCACTCTTGGCTTTTCCGGATTTATGATGTTGGGTTCGTCAGATGGCCCATCAACCATCAACTATCAGTCGTTTGATGCAAATAATAATTTGGTACGCCAGTTTTCTAGAGAAAATACATCGTCGGGTAACCGAAATATGTTTAATATTGACTTAAACTATAGAAAAGAACTGGATAAAAAAGGAAGTGAGTTATTGGCTACGCTCTCTTTTTCTAATCATCCCAGTAGTTCTGATGCCGGGCATATTCAGTATGACAATTTGGGACTGATGACGTCGCAGCAATCCCAGCATACGAGCGGTAAAAACCCGGAAACGGAGTTGAAGGTTGATTATACGAAGAAATTTTCTGAAAAAAGCAGATTGGAAGCCGGGTTTGACGGAAACTATGAAGTGCGTAATTCAGATATAACAGGATATACGAATGGCTTGTTTGATACGCGCCTGAGCAATGAATTTGATTATACGGAAAGAAATTATGCAGCTTATGCAACCTATGCAAGCAAGTGGGGTAAGTTTGGTGCTCAATTGGGATTGAGAGGTGAACTTTCCGATATTAATTTCACTTCTGATGGTAAAGATTATTCGATTCATTACATACAACCATTCCCAAGTGTTTATCTGAGCTATGCCATGGATAAGAGTAATGAGTTTCAATTAAATTATACCCGTCGATTGAACCGTCCCCGTGGTCGTTCATTGAATCCGTTTATTGATACATCCGACTCAACAAGCTGGTATTTTGGAAATCCTCAATTAACGCCGGAGTATACCAATTCATTTGAATTGAATTATCTGAAAACATGGGAGATGCATTCTTTATCTGCATCATTGTATTATAGATACACGACGGATGTGATGCAATCTGTGCGCTGGTTGGAAGGTGGTATTATGATGAATACTACAATGAACGGTGCCAAAACGGAGGCTGCCGGCCTTGAAGTTGTCATGAAGAATAGCTTCTTTCGCATCTTGAGTCTGACAACTACGTTTAATGGATTCTACAGTAATTTGCACACGGGACAATACTTTGTAGACAATACAACAATAAATATTCCCGGTAAAGAAAGTTTTTCGTGGAATGTGAAATCGATAGCAAATGTTATGTTGCCGGCCAATTATTCTATGCAGCTGATCGGTGCATATAATGCTCCTTATTATGTGGCTCAGGGAAAGAATAAGGCAAACTACTCTCTTGATTTCGGCTTGAGAAAATCATTCTTTAACAGAAAGCTGACTGCGAATCTGAATGTTCGGGATATCTTTAATTCACGTAAATTCCGGACGGATACATGGGGGGCAAATTTCACCCAGCAATCTGAAAGCTATTTTAACGGAAGGGTAATTGGTGTCAATGTCTCGTATAATTTTGGCAACGGAAAAGCTTCCCGTAAGCAAAAGAATAAGCAGTCCAACGAGGATATGAACAATAATGAGAATATGATGGATATGCAATAAATTAAATAATAGTAACATTATTTTCTTGTTACAATGGAATGTCCATGGTAACTTTGACGACAAAATGCCGGAGAAGTTTTCATGGGCATTTTTATGTCTAACTAACTATTATCTAACCACTACTGAATGAAATCAAATTTCTTTGCCAAACTCTTTATCCCGAAGGAAAGAGTTTTCTTCGACTTGTTTGAGGAAGATACCAATAACATTTGTTTAATCGCGCAATTGTTACTTCAGTTAGTAAATGAACCGGATGAAGTAAAACGTCGTGAAATTAAAAACAAAATGCACGATGTAGAGCATGCTAACGATCAGGTTACTCATAAAGTACTTGAAGAACTGGGCCGTAATTTTATTACACCGTTTGACAGGGAAGATGTGCATAGTTTAATATCTGCTTTGGATGATGTAACTGACTTTATTTATGTAGCGGCAAAGAGTATGTTGCTTTATAAAGTAGATCCCACACATGATCAGACAATTGTTGCTACTGTAGATTTGATCCACAAGGCAGCGGAAGATCTTAATGTTGCAGTGCAGGGACTTCGTGATCTGAAGAAAACAGATCAGGTTGTAAAGGCATTAGTGCATGTCAATAGCATCGAAAATCATGCGGACGATCTTTTGTATACAGGTCTTGAACGTCTGTTTGATCATGAAAAGGATATGGTGCAGATCTTGAAAAGACGCGATGTTTATTATCAACTGGAAACGGTAACAGATAAATGTGAAGACGTTTGTGATGTTATCGAAAATATAATGATTAAATACGCATAACCGGCTATGAGTTTTACGTTATTAATCATCATTATTCTAGCCTGCTTTGTATTTGACCTGATCAATGGATTTCATGATGCCGCGAATTCTATTGCTACGGTTATTTCAACGAAGGTGTTGACTCCTTTTCAGGCCGTTTGTTGGGCCGCTTTCTTTAATTTTGTTGCTTTTTGGATTTTTGACCTTAAAGTGGCAAATACGGTGTCAAAGACCGTTCATCCCGAAACGATCAATCTGGTTGTAATTCTGGCAGGTGTTATTGCTGGTATTACATGGAACCTGATTACATGGCGTTTTGGTATTCCTTCCAGTTCGTCTCACACTTTAATGGGGGGCTTTGCCGGAGCAGCAGTGGCTCACGCCATGAGCTTTAGCGTTGTTAATTCGGAAGTGATCGAAAAAACAGTTTTGTTTATCTTTGCAGCTCCTCTTATTGGTATTGTGACAGGGCTTATTATTGCAACCATCGTGATAAATCTTTTCCGGCGGGTCAATTCCTATAAGGCCGATCACATTTTCAGGCGATTACAGTTGGTTACTTCAGCAGCGTTAAGTTTAGGTCATGGAGGATCCGACTCTCAGAAGGTAATTGGTATTATTATGGCGGCGTTGGCTGTTTATAATGGATACTGTGCGCAACACGGGATTTATGTACCAGAGTGGCTTGCGCATAAGGATATTCATCATGTGCCGGAATGGTTGCCTATTTCATGTTATACGGCAATTGGTTTGGGTACGTTGATGGGTGGTATGCGAATCATCAAAACAATGGGGACGCGTATCACTAAGGTAACTCCTTTTGAAGGTATTGCAGCTGAAACTGCCGGTTCAATAACATTGTACGGTGTTTCTCAGGGGCTTGGAGTGCCGGTGAGTACAACGCATACCATCGCCGGATCAATTATGGGAGTTGGAATGCTTAAGCGTATTAGTGCTGTTCGTTGGGGGATTACCCGACAGTTGCTTGTGGCATGGGTGATTACTATTCCTATAAGTGGAGTGATAGCGGCGATAATCTACTGGATATTTAAAATATGCGGTGTGCATTAAAATAGAAAAGTATAAATGGAGACTGCTTGAGGTGTTATCTTGAGCAGTTTTTTTATTTTTGTAGGACAATTGTATATTATTCGTTTTTGATGTTTATATGATATGACTTTAGTATTCATCCAACTTTTCTAGTCGAATGAAAAAAAACAACTTATGCCTGTTAGTGTGCCTGGTTCTTTTGCTGCCGTGCAGTGTTGATGCTCAAGTGAATACGTTGTATTATATGGAGAATGTTCCGGCGCGCAACGTTCTGAATCCTGCTTTTATTCCCAGTCAAAAATTCTACATTGACTTGCCGGTTATTTCTGGGGTGGCTTTTAGTGTCGGGAACAACTCGATTGCAGCACAGGATATAGTGGTTAAAAAAGGCGATGAGTTGCTGCCTGAATTGCAATCAGGTGCCGATCATAGCCCGTTTCTGAATAAATTGAAAACAACAACCAATTTTACCTCGGAGTCCCGGGTGAACTTGTTGGGCTTTGGGTTTCGGTTGCCGGCGGGTTATTTTACATTTGATATTAGTGAACGGGATCGGGTAGGGATTAACATACCGAAATCATTAATCAGGCTTGGATTTGAGGGCGCTCCGGTACCTCTCGAAACCAAAAGTTACAATCTGTATAAAATTGGTTGTGATGCATCGACATATCTGGAAATGGCGTTTGGTTATTCCCGAAAAATAGATGACAGTTGGACAGTGGGCGGAAAAGTAAAAGTTTTATTTGGAGAGGCTCATGCTGATCTTGCTTTTTCAGAATTAGGGCTTGATGTCGGAGATCAATATATTGATTTGTATGGAAAAGGTAAAGCCAGATTTACATCTCCTGTAGCTGTTTCGCAGCGGTTTGATGGATTACCTTATATTAGGCAGGAGGATGCGAAGTTGAATAAAATGCTTCATCCGGTTGGGTTGGGTTTGGGGCTTGATGCCGGAGTGGCTTATCGGTACGATGACAGGCTTCAGTTTTCAGGTTCTATAGACGATATTGGTTTTATTCGTTGGAAAAGGAGTGATTGGGAGGGGAATTTGAATGCACATACATCTTATAAGAGCTGGGATTTTACGGTTGATAATGCAACTTCTAACTGGGGACAGCAGATAAAAGACTCTCTCATAAATTCGTATACTCCTTCGTTTAATAATAATCAGGGCTATGTCAAAGCTTTGGTGGCAACTGTTCGTTTAGGGGCAGATTATGATCTGGTCAAAAAGAAGATTAACCTCGGATTGTTGTGTGTTAAAACTTTTGGGGGAAGATATAGATACAATGAAGTGCTCACTTCTGTGAATTTCCGCCCGTTTTATTGGTTTAATACTTCAGTGAGTTATGGATTGATAAATGGTAATATGGGGAGTTTGGGCTTGGGACTGAACTTCATAGGGGGGCCGTTTAATTTTTTCGTAGCGACGGATTATCTTCCACTTTCTTATACGGATAATAATATTCCGTATAAATCAAAATATGTGAATGGGCATGTGGGGGTGTCTCTTACATTCAAAGATAGGGTACGTAAACCTTTGTGTCATTGCGAATAAAAAAAGGAATAGTAATTATTACTATTCCTTTCCAAAAAGGGTGGCAGATGGGGTTCGAACCCACGACCAATGGAACCACAATCCACTACTCTACCCCTGAGCTACAGCCACCGTTTATTTGCGGTGCAAAAGTAGTGTAAATATCGTTTGAAACCAAGCTTTTTGGGTAAAAAAACACATATAATTATAAGTATCAGAAATATAATTGATTGTAAATAGGGCGAGATGTCGAAATATATATATATAAGTGCAGAAACCGAGCGTCAGCTGAAGCAAATCCGTCGTAGTGTTTATCTAAAGATGAATGGTGTTACTGCCGATAGAATGAAGTCGGATGGTGTGGTTTATGCGAAGAATTATGGAGTGTCGTTGCCGGAGCTGAAACAGATGGCGGCAAAAATACCACAAGATAAGACGCTTGCGGAGGCTTTGTGGAGAGATAAAGTGCGGGAAACAATGTTGCTGGCGACCTTTGTTTATCCCGTTGATGAATTTGAAGCAGATATAGCAGATGAGTGGGTGGCGGATGTGACGACGCTGGAGCTTGCGGAAAATCTCAGCAGGAATTTGCTGGGAAAATTGTCTTATATAGGTTCTGTGGCTGAAGCCTGGGTCGATTCGGAGAATTATTGGATATGTGCGGTTGGTTTTTTTTCTGCAGCCTTTGCTGTTGAAAGGTTAACTCAGGAGCAAAAACATGCGCTGCTGTTAAAGGTGAGTCAATGTGCTAAGTTTAATGAAGTGCCTGTCTGTCGCGCTATTGCTTTGTTTTTACGCAAACTGGGTGGCCAGTCTCAGGAAGATGCACGGGCTGTTATGTCGTTTTTGACAGATTTTGCAATGTCTGAAACGCGTGCCGAACGATATGTTTATGAGGAAGTGAAAACCGATTTAGAATATCGGTTCGATATTTAAAAAGCAAAAGGGAAAGATTAAATCTTTCCCTTTTCTGTGTTGCGGAGGATGGACTCGAACCACCGGCCTCCAGGTTATGAGCCTGACGAGCTGCCAACTGCTCTACTCCGCGATTTTGTACTGCAAAGGTAAGGACTTTTTTCTATTTTGCAATAGCTGGAAATGAAAAAACAGAAATATTTTTTCATTTCCAGCTAATTTGTTTATATACAGTTGCTAGTGCTGTTTTAAGAGCTGGTTTTTCTGTGTTTTGGGGCAAAAAAGATCCTTCTTTATCGGTACTTTGAGGTTTGGAATACTGTTTTCTTTTCGGGAAAACGGTTTTTGCTGGATGAAATGTGATTTGTCATGTATTGTTAAATAGATTTATGTATCAAAATTACGTTATAATGAGAAAATAAAAAATATATATTATATTTACGGCATGAAAAAGTGTTTAGTTAATATAGTATTTATACTAGTGGGTCTTTTTTGTTATTCTCAAACTGCGAGCGTATTGCCTAAATCTTATTCTGCCGGAGGAGTTTCTGTTTCTCAAAAAGGTGATTGGCAGGGATTTGATAATCCGGCATTGTTGGCGGTGCGAGAGCGGTGTGGACTTTCGTTGGTTTACGAAAACCGGTTTGCAATGAAAGAGTTATCAACGCAGCAGCTTTCGTTGTCGTTGCCAACTCCATTGATCAATATCGGAGTGGCAGTTTCTCGTTTTGGGTATTCTTCTTATAATGAAAAACTTGCCGGAATTTCTTTTGCCCGTACATTTGATGAATTATTTTCCATGGGCGTGCAATTTAACTATTATACGGTTGCATTTTCGCGTTCTCTTGGGAGCAAGGGTGTTGTGGTGCCGCAAATTGGCTTGCTGTCGGAAGTGACACCTGATTTTTGTCTTGGTTTGAATGTGTTCAATCCAATGCACCAGCAACTCAAGTATCAGGAAATTGTAAAGGATTTGCCTTGTTTGTTCACGATTGGAATGCAGTACCGAATGGCTGAATCGTTTCGGTGGCTGTTGCAATTTGACAAAGAGATGAGCAGCCGTTTAATTGTCAGAAGCGGTTTTGAATATTACCCCACGAAGTCGATTGTGGTAAAATTGGGAGGATATGGAGCTCCACTTACACCGACTTTGGGGTGTGGTGTGATGGTGGGTGGTTTTGTGTTTGATGTCAATTTTGAAAGGCATCCAGTTTTAGGTATTACGTCGGTGGGAGCATTAAGGTATAATTTCTGATAAATGAAGATGAGGAGAGTACTGTTTGTTATGTTCTTTGTACACGTGTTGTGTTGCGGTATTGTTCTTGCTCAGGATAAGCCCGAAAATACAGCCGCGGTTATTGAGCGTATTTATGAGCAGATGACATCTGATGGGGAAACAGACGTGGATTTAACGACTCTGGAAGACGATTTGAATTATTTTGCCCGCAATCCGATTAATATTAATAATACGAATAAAGAAGAGCTTGGGAGGTTGCAATTCTTGAGTGATAAGCAGATCGAGAATCTTCTTTACTATTTGTATCGTCAGAAGCGGATGCAGACGATTTATGAACTTCAGTTGGTCGATGGGTTTGATATGTTTCTGATACGTAATTTGTTGCCGTTTATATATTTGGGTGATATGGGAGAGAAAAGGGGTAAACGGCTGTCTTTTTCGAAATTAATGAAAGAAGGGAAGAGTGAGCTTTGTCTGCGAAGTGAGCGGACGCTGGAAAAGAAATCTGGTTATGAGAATACGGAGGATAATGCAGAGGCGGAAGCCGCAGGTAAGCGATATCTGGGCGGATCTGAATATTTGTCTTTAAAATATTCGTTTCGGTATAAAGATAAAATAGACGTGGGCTTGATTGCGGAAACGGATGCCGGTGAGCAGTTTTGGGGAAATTATCACAAGGGTTTTGATTTTTATTCGGGTTATTTGCAGCTGGCTAATTTTGGCAAACTGAAAGCGTTGGTTTTAGGAAATTTCAGGGCTAATTTCGGAATGGGATTGGTGATTCATCCGGAGCTTAATTTTGGAAAGTCGACCGATATTATGAATGTTTTGCCCCGAAATACCGGTTTGCGGAAGAGTTCATCGGTTGATGAATATAATTTTTTGCGGGGAACAGGGGTGACGCTTCGGTTTGGGAAAGCTGAGGTTTCAGGTTTTTATTCCTATAGGTTCATTGATGGCGATTCTACAGGGAATACATTCTCGAGTTTTAAAACAGATGGTTTGCATCGAACGCTGAGTGACCTGAATAGTAAGAATACAATCTCTATGCAAGTGTTTGGCGGTAATGTAAATTATCGGTTTTCTAATGCAAATTTGGGAATTACGGTGACTGATACGCGGTTGGGTAGAGATCTGGAGCCAGAACTCAAACCATATAATGTGTTTTATTTCAGAGGAAATCATCAATTAGCAGCAGGGGTAAATTACCGTTTTAAGTGGAATAAATTCACCTTTTTTGGAGAAGAGGCGACTCAATCGGTGGGGGGTTATGCTCTTCTGAACGGATTTACGGTCAGTCCTGTATCGACAGTGAGTTTGGTGGCGCTTTACCGTCTTTATTCAAAACGATATGATGTGTTGTTGTCCAATGCGTTTGCCGAAGGCTCCAAAGTGAACAATGAGGAGGGATTTTATCTCGGGCTGGAGGTGCATCCCGTTAAACGCTGGAAAATAACGGGGTACATGGATGTTTATTCATTCCCCTGGTTGCGGTACCTGGTGAGCCGACCGTCAAATGGCTATGATGCTATGCTTGAAGCGGATTTTATGCTTAATAAAAAGGTTGAAATGCTTTGGCGGCTCCGTTATGAGCAAAAAGAGAAAAATCAAACGGGACCGGAAACTACTGATTTTACGGACGATTATGCAAAAGCATCTTTGCGCTACAAATTGGTGTTTTCTCCAAATGAGCGTTGCGTATTGAAGAGTACGATTGAGACAAATAGTGCATCGGGTAGGGATCATGAGCTTGCGTTTGGCTTTTTGTTTTCTCAGGAAATGTCCTGCTCTTTCCGAAGATTGCCTTTGTCGTTTGATGTCAGGTATGAACTCTTTGATGCGGTTAATTACGAAAATCGGATTTACAGCTATGAACGGGACATTCTCTACGCATACTCGGTGCCAATGCTTTATGGTAGGGGTAGTCGTTGGTATCTGAATTGCCGTTGGCAGGCATTGAAAAATGTGTCACTTTGGTTGAAAGTAGCAGAGACGTTGTATGCGGATCGATCAGAGGTTGGTGACGGTCTTGAAAAAATAGAAGGGAACCACAAGACAGATGTCAGAGCTCTGGTTCGATTCCGATTTTGAAAGATAAAACAGCGGAAGGTGTGAAATTTTGATATTTTGAGATAAAAAGCTGTGTTTGACGCCGATATTTTTGTACCTTTGTGCTCTATTTCAGAGTAGAATGAATACGACCCTCAATTTATTATCGCATCATCATCAATGAGCTGCATCGCAACGGTGGGCAAATGGGATGTTGTACCTAATTGACTTGGCTTACCGTTAATCGGTGAGCTTTTTTTGTAAATGGCAGAATTGAAATAATAAAAAATACATTATAAACCCATTATTACAGACTATTATGTTACGAATAGCAGTTCAATCGAAAGGACGTTTGTATGAAGATACGATGGAGTTATTCTCCGAAATAGGTATTAAACTCAGTAGTGCAAAACGCACTTTGTTGATTGCCTCGACCAACTTCCCTGTTGAAGTCCTGTTTTTGAGAGATGACGATATTCCTCAATCGGTAGCCGATGGCGTTGCTGATGTGGGCATAGTGGGCGAAAATGAATTTGTAGAACGAAATGAGAATGCAATTATTGAAAAACGACTGGGTTTCAGTAAATGCCGTTTGTCATTGGCTATTCCTAAAGAAGAAGATTATAAGGGTGTTAGCTGGTTTGAAGGCAAAAAAATAGCTTCTTCTTATCCTCATATTCTGAACACCTTCCTGAAAAAACAAGGTATCAGTGCCCACTGTCACGTTATTACAGGATCTGTTGAGATTGCTCCGGGTATTGGACTTTCGGATGCTATTTTTGATATTGTTAGCTCCGGTAGTACACTGGTTAGTAACCATCTGAAAGAGGTTGAAGTGGTTATGAAATCGGAAGCTGTATTGATTGGGAATCCCGAACTTTCTGCCGAAAAAAGAGAAATTCTCAACGAACTGATGTTTCGCATTGATGCAGTGCAGGCGGCCGAGGGCAAAAAATACATTTTGCTGAATGCTCCGAATGAAAACATTGAAGATATTATAGCCGTGTTGCCCGGTATTACCAGTCCGACCATTATGCCACTGGCAAAAGAAGGTTGGAGCTCGATGCACTCGGTATTGCCTGAAAAACGTTTCTGGGAGATTATCGGGAAACTGAAATCACTTGGAGCAGAAGGTATATTGGTATTGCCAATTGAAAAAATGATTATGTAAATAATATATATTGGACACTAATTTCACAAATTCATTGTGTGTTTGATTTGTGTTTTTTTATACGGTTATTGGTGCTGGAGGGAGAATGGGTTTTGGGGCGGTTAACCGGAAAATGAGCAAACAAACAATCTGCTTGATTTCGTTTTTCTGAGATAAGTAGTTGAATTTATATGTATTCGTGTGATTCGTGTCTTTATTTAATTCGTTATGCAAATTATAAAAAAGCCGTCGAGACAGGAGTGGGCAGAACTGCTCAAACGTCCTGAAATAGATACAACGAGCCTGTTTGGTACGGTGGGCGAAGTTTTGGAAAATATTCGTCAGAACGGCGATAAGGCTGTTTTTGAATATGAACTGAAATTTGATAAGGTTCAGTTATCTGCGTTGCAGGTAAGTGCAGAGGAAATTGCAGAAGCAGAACCTCTGGTTCCTCATCTGTTGAAAGAGGCTATTTCGCAGGCAAAACGGAATATCGAAAAATTCCATGATGCGCAAAACGATGAACTGCCTTACATGAACGTAATTCCCGAAGTGCGTTGCTGGCAAAAACGGGTAGCAATCCAAAAAGTAGGCTTGTATATTCCGGGCGGAACAGCACCTCTGTTTTCGACAGTATTGATGTTGGCGATTCCGGCTCAGTTGGCTGGTTGTGAGGAAATTGTGCTTTGCTCGCCACCCAATACCGAAGGTAAAATTCACCCCGCAGTTTTGTATGCAGCCAACTTGTGTGGTGTTACCAAGATATTTAAAATTGGTGGTGCTCAGGCAATTGCTGCTATGGCGTATGGAACGGAAAGCGTGCCCAAGGTGTATAAAATATTCGGTCCCGGAAATCAGTATGTTACTGCGGCCAAGCAATTGATAAGTTTGAAGAATACGGCAATTGATATGCCTGCCGGACCATCGGAAGTGGCAATTATTGCCGATAATACGGCAAAACCGCGTTATATTGCAGCCGATCTGCTTTCGCAAGCCGAACATGGTGTTGATAGCCAGTCGATTTTGATTACAACAGATGAGTCGCTTATTGTAGGGGTTCAAGAGGAGGTAAAATCACAACTCGAACTATTGCCCCGTAAAGACTTGGCTGAAAAAGCGCTGCAACATAGCAAGATTATCTATATTCCCGATATTGAAGAAGCTATCGCGTTCACGAACGAATATGCACCCGAGCACCTGATTATCATGACGCACAACTACACGGTAGTAGCCGAGAGGATTATTAATGCAGGCTCGGTATTTTTGGGAGAATACAGTCCCGAAAGCGCTGGCGATTATGCCTCGGGAACGAATCATACGCTGCCTACCAATGGTTATGCAAAAGCGTACAGTGGGGTGCATCTCGACAGTTTTACCAAAAAAATAACTTATCAGGAATTATCCCGCGAAGGATTGTCGATGTTGAGCAATGCTATTGAGATAATGGCTGAAAATGAAAGCCTTATTGCTCATAAAAATGCCGTTGAAGTACGCTTGGAAAGAGTGTATCGCGAAGACGAAGACTATACCGATTCGTGGAGAAGATAAGAAACTAAAAAATAAAATCAACCAATTATATGGCTGAAACTAATTTCGTAGATTACGTAAAAATATTTTGTCGTTCCGGTAAAGGAGGCCCCGGATCAATGCATTTTCATCGTGAGAAGTTTGTGCAAAAAGGTGGTCCTGATGGAGGCGATGGAGGCCGGGGCGGGCACATCATTATGCGTGCCAATAAAAATTACTGGACGCTGATTCACCTTAAATATGCCCGTCACGTTTTTGCCGGTGACGGTGAATCGGGCAGTAGTAGTCGCAGCTTTGGAAAAGAGGGTGAGGACAGAGTGATTGAGGTTCCTTGCGGAACCGTGGCGCACGATGCCGAAACCGGCGAATTTATTTGTGATGTAACCGAAGACGGACAGGAGGTGATTTTATTGCAGGGAGGCCGTGGAGGGCTTGGCAACTGGCATTTCCGTACGGCAACCAATCAAACCCCCCGGTTTGCACAGCCGGGAGAACCCCGCGTAGAACGGGCTGTGATTCTGGAATTGAAGGTGTTGGCTGATGTTGGTCTTGTCGGTTTTCCGAACGCCGGCAAATCGACTCTTTTGGCAGCTATTACAGCCGCTAAACCTGAGATTGCCAATTATCCGTTTACTACTCTGGTTCCCAACCTGGGTATTGTACCTTACCGCGACAATAAGTCGTTCGTAATGGCAGATATTCCAGGTATTATTGAAGGAGCACACGAAGGGAAAGGCCTTGGATTGCGTTTTTTACGACACATCGAACGAAATGCTATCCTGTTGTTTATGATCCCTGGTGATACAAAAGATATTGCCGAAGAATATAATATTTTGTTCAATGAACTGAAACAGTTTAATCCTGAATTGCTTGATAAACAGCGGTTGTTGGCCGTTACAAAAGCAGATCTGCTGGATGAGGAACTGATTGAGGCTTTAAAAGCCGAATTGCCGGAAGTGAAGTTTATATTCATCTCTGCAGTCACCGGCTTTGGTATTCCCGAACTGAAAGATATGATTTGGGAAGAGTTGAACGATGAGGCTAACCGTGTAATGACGATGACTCACCGTTTGCCTGAGAATGTGGTTCTTCCGTCTGAACGCGAATCAGAGGAAGAAGATATTGAAGACTACGAAGAAGAGGATGACGATGATTTTGACTATGAGAACCTTGATCCTGAAGCTTATCGTTAGTCTGTTTGCGTTAAATTTAATCTGACTATATGGGATTTTTTCTTTTCCTGTTTTTATTCATACTTGTTCTTGGGCTTGCTGTAGTAGGCAGTGTACTTAACTTCTTCCTCCGACTGTTTTCTTTCGGACGAAAGGGGCGTGCATCAACGGCTAATCAGGAGGAAAGTGCGACTTCAGCTGCACGGTCGGATCGAAAAGTTTTTAGTAAGGAAGAAGGTGAATACGTCGATTTCGAAGAAGTAAAAAATTAAGTCTGCCTGTTATGCGTAATTATTTACAGCTGGTTAGATATAAAAATCTGATTGTCATTTTATTTCTTCAATGGGTGATGCATGTCTGCGTTGTAAAACCAGTGTTGTTACCCTTTAGAGTACCGCCGGCTACCCCTGAAATTGCTTTCTGGCTATTGGCGTTGTCTACTATTCTGATAGCAGCCGGAGGGTATATTGTCAATGATTATTTTGATGTGAAGATTGACGAGATCAATCGTCCGGATAAGGTAATTGTTGGCAAGAGTATCTCCAAAAAAACAGCAATGCGGCTATACCAGATATGCACGGTAATCGGGTTGTGTATCGGTATTGGTCTTGCGATATGGGTACGTAATGTTACGTTCGGGTTTTTATTTGTGGCTATTACCGGATTGCTTTGGTTCTATTCGGCCAGTTATAAGCGTCAGTTTTTAGTCGGCAACCTGATTGTCGGTGTAACAACGGCTTTGGTGCCTTTTATGGTTGGCCTTCTGGAAGTGACATTTTTACATCGTACTTATGGCGAATTGTTAGATTTTACACCTGTAGCGCCATCCATTTTTTCGTGGATAAACGGATTTGCTCTGTTTGCTTTTTTGGTAACTCTTATCCGTGAAGTGGTGAAGGATATGGAGGATGTTGAAGGTGACCGGGAGATGGAATGTCGGACCATGCCCATTGTTTGGGGGATCTCACGTTCCAAATGGGTCGTTTACGGACTGGTGGCAGTCGTAATTGCAGCGGCAGGTTATTGTGTCTCCAGAATACATTTTGCCAACGACACTCTGACGATGCGTTATTACATATTTGGCATTATTGTACCATTCTTGTATTTTGTCTATCTCATCATAAGGGCGAAGCGTCAATCTTCGTTGCATCAGGCAGCAGGATTTCTTAAGTTTATAATGGTAGTCGGCATTTGTTACAGTTTTGTCTTTTATTTCCTGCAGGCGCGGGCATACGGTTTTCCGTTGTTTGATTTGTTTATGATCAACCAGCCTGCGGTCTGAATCCTTGCTAAATTCTTTTATCGTGCTTTCCAATCTATCTTCCTACAATATCATTTTAGCGTCGCAGTCGCCACGTCGGCAAGAACTTTTAGCCGGTTTGGACATTCCTTTTACGGTTCAGGTGCTCCCCGATCTGGAAGAAGTGTATCCGGATACACTCTCGGGTGACGAGGTAGCTCTTTATCTGGCCAAACACAAAGCTTCGGCATACGAACATTTGTTGGACGATAATACATTGGTGATTACTGCCGATACCATTGTATGGTGCGATGGTCATGTTCTTGAAAAGCCGGCCGATGAAGCTGATGCAAAACGTATGCTTGCTCATTTGTCGGATAAAACCCACACGGTGTTTACGGGTGTCTGCCTGCAAGCGAAAGAAAAGCAGGTGGCATTTTCAGTTTCTACAGAGGTGCGTTTTGCCAAATTGGCGGCAGAAGAGATCGATTATTATGTCGGGAAATACCGACCGATGGATAAAGCCGGCTCGTATGGAGTGCAGGAGTGGATTGGTTATGTGGCGGTTGAGTCAATCAATGGCTCCTTTTATAACGTAATGGGATTGCCGGTTCAACGACTGTATGCGGAACTGAAAAAATGGTAACCGTTTTTAATTGAACAAAATAGCTTCAAGCTATTGCGAATGTCGCAAAAAATCGCTTATTTTGCACCTCCAAAAGAAAAGGGTTCGGTAGCTCAGCTGGATAGAGCAACAGCCTTCTAAGCTGTGGGTCTTGGGTTCGAATCCCAACCGAATCACTTTTGAAAATCAGACAGTTATATAAAATTAGCTGTCTGATTTTTTCTTTTAAATACTCTGGTTTACTTGGTTTTGGATAGCCTTCGATCGTTTGGTTAAGTTTGGTTTTTACAGTTCTTTTTTTAGGACTTTTATAAGATGATTTCAGTAAGAATCGGAATAAGTTCCACTATTTCCACTATATGTTTGAATTGTTGCTGCACTTTAGTATAGCTGTGAAAGGATCGTTATTTTATCACGTATAATTTAATATTGCGGTTACTCCAGAAACGAATAAATTAGTTACGGTAGCCTTTTTTGGATCTGTAAATTGACTATTTAAAGTGCCGGACAAAGTGACATTTACTTTTTTTCATGACTTGTGCATGTCCAGTTAAGGGTACTACACAATGACATCAAAATGACTTTGTTAAGTAAATGTAGACTTTTCTTGATTTCAATTCCAAGATTAGGGAAAATATCCAATAAGATTAAAATTATTTTGATTTATGAACTGGATTATGAAAGAGATGGCATTATCCGTTTAAATATTTCCCCAAAAGACCCCAAGAGCATACATAGGAAACATAAACGGCTGTTTTATTACTGTTTTGCCTGAGTAAGTGGTAGATTTAGTGGTATCTTTGGTCTTGTAATTTTTAATTTGGATAAGCAATACTATGAAGAATATGCGCTTCTTGCCGGCGTTTGTTTTTTTTGTCTTTTTGTTTTTCGAAGCAAAAGGTCAAACGGATTATGTATTCCATCATTTATCAACCGTTGATGGTCTTTCTAATAGTCATGTATATACCATTTTGCGGGATAGGAACGGTTTTTTGTGGATTGGTACCGAAGCCGGCCTGAACAGGTATGATGGCTATCGTTTTAAAATTTATCCTATCCGCGAAGCTAATAGCAATGTGTTGTCTTATAATGATATAGTAGGCCTGAGTGAAGATGCGAAAGGCGATATATGGGTTGATATTGGACATGGGTATGTGGTGTATTCGAAATTGAAAGATCAGTTCATCACGGACATACCGGGACTTTTGAAGAAGTATTCTATTACCGTTGAACGTAATTATAAAATTTATATTGATATCAACCATAATTTATGGGTGTTTAGTGATGGCCGCATATATTATTATAACTATAAAAACAATATCGTTAAAATAATAAAGAACACGTTGCCGGTGTCGGATTATTCCAACATTGGCATAAGCGATAATGAAGAGAGTCTGTATGTTATAACTAAAGAAGGCGCATTGTTTCAAATAGGTAAGTTTAGCGGCAGACTGGCAAGAATCGACCTTCCGGATTTTGTCAGAAATGACATGTCGGGAAATTATAATAAAATTTATGCAGACACTAATTTCGGTCTGTGGCTTTTCTCCAATAAATCCAATCTGATTTATTATAAGCGAAACTCTGCGTCGGTATGGAAGAAAATCGCTTTGAATTCGACCATAAAAACTCAGACTAACGTGGTGCAGAGTATTATGGATGATGGTGCCGGAAATGTTTGGATTGGAACAGATCATAAAGGTGTTTTTGTGTATGATAGAAACAAAGATGCCATTAGAAATATGAAGAATGATCCGTATTTGTACACCTCAATAGCCTCTAATAATGTTGATTGCATTTACAGGGATAATAACGGAACAATCTGGCTGGGACACGATAAACTGGGGTTGTCTTACTTTCATGAAAGTTTTCAGAATATTGTAAATATACAGTCGCCCGGATGCAGAGATGTGAGCGTGATTCTCGAAGATAAGAAAGGCAATATATGGTATGGAACTGACGGCAACGGTATTTTTGTGCAGAACGGAGGTGCAAACAACCCAATGCAGAAAATTTCATTTCCAAACTTTGCCATTGTCTCTTTGCTCGAAGATAAGAAGGGGAGAATGTGGATCGGTGCATATCAAAATGGCTTATTTTGTTATGATCACGGAACTATAACCCAGTATACAACTGCGAATAGCAATTTGTCTGATAATAATATCTGGAGTTTGCAGGAAGATCGTTATGGAAATTTGTGGATAGGAGCTCTGGGCGGTAAGGTTCAATGCTTTCAGCCCGATACCAGAAAATTTTGTCCGGAGAAGGTAGGGTTGGAGGTCAAATACCCTCAGAGTACATATTATGACGGAGGAAACAATTTGTATGTAGGAACCGCTTATGGTCTTTATATTAAGAATGTTATTAGCGGCAAAAAGGTGTCGTATTTCGGCAATGCACATGGGACGCAACAATTCAGGCAACCCTATATCTCAAACATCTATAAGGATAAAAAAGGTCGTTTGTGGCTGGGGCATTTGCAGGGAATAACCATTTGGGATTTGAAGAAGGATACTCTTTATTATCTGGATAAGGAAGCCGGATTATGCGATGATATTATCAGAGGAATTGTTGAAGATGGATATGGAAATGTGGTCGTTACCACCAGCAATGGGATGTCTATCATATCAGCGAGTAATAATAAAGCAGGAGATTTGACTTTTGCCTGCAGAAATTTTTCCGTCAAAGATGGTCTGAAGAGTAATAGTTTCAATAACCATTCTTTGTGTAAACTGCGGAACGGGAATATTTTGTTGGGTGATGCCGACGGATCAACGCTGATATATTCCAATAAAATGGCAGAAAAAAAGCGCCCGCTTGCTAATATTGTTTTTACAGAACTAAGAGTGGCCAATCAGGTTATTGAGGTCGATTCGTTGTACCATGGACATAAGTTTCTGGATTGCTCATTGGAAAAAACATCTGAGTTGACATTCAGATATGATGATCAACTGATTGCGTTTTATTTTACTACCGGCGATTTACTTCATGCCGATAAAGTGAAATATGCGTATAAATTGGAAGGCTTCACAGACCAATGGCTGTTTACGAAAGAAGATAAAATTGAATTTTCAGCCTTGCCTCCGGGTAGTTATCGTCTGTTAATCAAAGCCTGTAACAGTGATGGTGTGTGGAATGAAGATCCGGTCGTGCTGGATATTAGGGTGTTGCCGCCATTTTATTTGTCGTGGGTAGCCATAGTGATTTATATAATACTATTGATTTCGCTGTTCCTGTATATTATTAAACGGACTAAACGTCATCATCGGATTAAGCTGGAGCAACAAAAGCTGCAAATAGAACATGAACAGGAGATGAATCTCAATGAGATGAAATTGAAATTCTTTACCAATATAAGTCACGATTTGCGGACACCACTTACACTGATTATTACTCCAATTCAAATCATGTTAAATGAAGTGTCGGATGAAAAGCTGCGGAAAACACTTCAGACAATGCACAAGAACGCAGAGCAGTTGTTGCAGTTAATCAATTCGTTGCTGGATTTTAGAAAGCTGGATGTCGGAGCAGAGACACTAAAACTCAGAAGCGAGGATTTGGTTAGCTTTATCAGAGGAGTGTACTCTTCATTTCAGATGTATGCAACCGATAGGAAAATAAACTTTATGCTGACAACGGATGTCGATACTCTTCCGATGCGATTTGACCCTGATAAAGTACAGAAAATTGTAATCAACCTGCTTTCGAATGCTTTTAAATATACACCTGACGGAGGTGCAGTAACGGTGAGTATAACCCGGCAGGACAATAATGCATGTATTCGTATCTCTGATACAGGTTCGGGTATAAGTGATTCTGAAAAGAGACATGTTTTCGAACGTTTTTATCAGGCTCCGCAAAAGCAGGATAAAACAGGCAGTGGAATCGGTCTGCATATTGTTAGTGAATATGTACAGATGCATGGTGGTGTTGTTGAGGTGACAGACAATGTGCCGGCAGGAAGTGTATTCGCGTTTACGATTCCTATTGTGGAGCCTGACATGCCGGTTTTGGACGAGTCGGAAACAATAGAAAAAGAAGAGGATGTGTCCGATAACCCCGAAAGGCCGATTGCCAATAAAAAACCGGTGTTGCTGTTCGTCGACGATAACAAAGATTTTTGTGATTTTATGTCGGACAGTCTTTCGGACGAATACGAAGTGCTGACGGCTTATAACGGACAGGAAGCCATCGAGCAGTTGAACCAGTTTGATGTGAATATTGTGGTGAGCGACGTGATGATGCCGGTGATGAGTGGGACAGAGCTCTGTAAACAGATAAAAACGAATATCCTGTGGTCTCATATCCCGGTTATACTGTTGACTGCCCGCACCGCGGAAGAGGCTCAGGTAGAGGGCCTGGAACTTGGTGCCGATGATTACATAACAAAACCCTTTAATTTTAATATCCTGAAACTGAGGGTTCGGCGGTTCATTGAATGGACGGAGAAATGCCACGTTGCTTTTAGCCAAAAAATGGATGTCTCGCCCAGTGAGATCACTATAACATCATTGGATCAACAGCTGATTGAAAAAGCTATACGGGTTGTAGAAGAAAATATAAGTGATACGGAGTTTTCTGTTGAAGCGTTTGGTTCGGCAGTGGGCATGAGCCGTAGTCACTTGTATAAGAAATTGATGAATATAACAGGTAAAGGACCTGCGGAATTTATTCGTACCGTTCGTCTGAAACGGGGGCGTCAGCTGCTGGAAAAAAGCCAACTGCAAATAGCTGAAATTGCCTATGCTGTGGGATTCAATTCACCTAAAATATTCACTAAAAACTTCCGGATTGAGTTTGGCGTATCACCATCCGAATATTTGCGCAGTCTTAATAAACCCACTCAGGAAGAATAAGACGTTTTAATTTGCATCATTTATCTTCATTATATCGCGGGGCATTCCATCTTGGAATGCTCCGTTTTTTTGTTTCTCTCCAATCATATTTAATTGACCGGAAATTTCTTTCCCGAATTTCTTTTCCTTCTTTTATCGGCATTCGTGTCACCGCTATTCTCTTCCGCGTAAGAAACACCCAACAAGCGTTTGTGTACTTCCTTTTTGTATTACGAGCAAGATATCTTCATATTTCAAAAATGTAAATAAATGTAAAATAACAATCGTGGTTTTACAGTCGTTGAAAGTGATTGTTGAACATAACTATGTGCGATGTTGATATATTGACAGATACGGCTGGTTTGGTTGTTTTGTGATATTTAAATTGCATTAATATAGATTATTATGTGTGTATTTCGGCTCGTGATCTACGCTTTATGAAAGCAAAAATGCAACAAATATGACATATATCTACAACAAAATGATACCATCCTTCAGTAAAAGTGAGGGTATTTTTGTGATGAAAAATTTGGATTTGTATTGAGTTGTAGTGTTAAATGATGTTTTTGGTTACGGTGGGTTGCTGTATGGGTGATGTGGTTCTGTGACGTGAAAATTTCGTTGACATATTATAAGTGAGAGTTTGTTACTGATAGGTGAATAGTTGAAACACATATAAAAGGCAGTATTACATGCCAACTGTTTTTACTGCGATGATTATGGATCGTGTTGGCCGTCTTTATTAACTACTAAAATTTAATTACATGAAGAAACAAATCGTTTTGATCGCGGCGTTTCTATCAATGTTTGGCTTTATTTATTCGCAAACGGCCAAACCTGATTTAGCGCTACCTCAATCTGGAGTGACCGGGAAAATAGTGGATACTTCAGGGAATCCTCTTATCGGAGCAGCTGTTTCCGTCAAAGGAACCAGACAGGGCACCGTTACGGACATTGATGGGAAATTTATTCTCAACAATATTGAAAAAGGAATTGTAGTACACGTCTCTTATGTGGGTTACATCCCGAAGGATGTGCGCATCGCTTCCAATGATATGACTATTACGTTGGCCGAAGACACCAAGCAAATGAATGAAGTGGTGGTAATCGGTTACGGGAAACAGAAGCGGAAAGACGTAACAGGATCTATCTCTTCCGTTACGGGCGATGAACTCCGCAAAACACAGCCCACAACCTTTGACCAGGCCTTGCAGGGCAAAGTTGCTGGTCTAATGGTACAACAGGTATCGGGACAACCCGGTGGCGGGGTATCTATCCAGATACATGGTGTTTCTTCCGTAAATGGCACTAATTCTCCACTTTATGTTATAGATGGAGTAATTATTCCTCCCCCTAGCGATCCCCATAATGGTTCCAACCCGTTGAATACCATCAATCCTTCTGAAATAGAATCTATCGACGTGTTGAAAGATGCTTCAGCAACGGCTATTTATGGTTCGCAGGCCACCAATGGTGTGATTGTGATTACTACGAAAAGAGGTGCCGTGGGAACTCCGCAGATAACGTACGATTTTTATGCAGGATACCAGGAATTGGCAAAGAGACTTCCGACTTTGAATTTACAGCAGGATGCCACTTTGCTCAATGACCGGGCTGCTGTTTGGGGTTTTGATGCCAGACCGGAATTTGTCAATCCTCAATATCTGGGTAAAGGTACCGATTGGCAGGATGCTTTATTTCGCAAAGCGCCAATGAGTAGCCATTCCGTTACATTACGAGGTGGCGATAAGGGTACACAATACTTGTTGTCAGCATCTTATTTTGATCAACAAGGGATTTCTATCGGTTCAGACTTCAAACGATATTCGGTGCGACTTAATCTTGATAATAAGACCACGAATTGGTTGAAGATAGGTACCAGTCTCCAGTTGGCTCATATTGATGAAAATGTGAATGCGACCAGTTCCAGTGTTATTTCTACAGCACTCAGCCTTACTCCTGATATTCCTGTCAAAAATCCAGATGGTACCTGGGGTGGCGTCACCAACACAAGCGGTTGGGTAAATTCTGTTGCCAACCCTGTCGGTATTGCACTTCTGCTCAAGGATAAACGAAAAAGAAATCAGGTGTTTGGTAATGCATATGCTGAAATACAATTCAATAAAGACTTGTCACTGAGAAACGAGGTGTCCGGTAATTTTGATTTCAATACAGAAGACACTTTTACTCCAACGTACACGTTTGGAAAAACCGTTAATGGGACTAATTATGCTTCATTTACTTCCGGTCAAAATTTTTATACAGTAATCAGAAATTATCTCACCTATAACCACTCGTTTAGTAAGTATACACTCAATGCTATGCTGGGCCATGAGGCTCAATTGAGTTCGTTCAACAATTTATATGCTTATCGTTCTAATTTTCCTTCAAATAACGTACAAGCCATAAATAGCGGAGATGCTACCACTGCAAAAAATTCAGGTGATCAGGGAACCGGTCCGGCCCAGGAATCTTATTTCGGTCGTGTTAATATTTCGCTGTTTGACAAATATTTGATTACAGGTAACTTGAGGGATGATGGATCATCGAATTTTGACACGGGTAAGCGTTGGGTAACAACATATTCGGGTGCGTTTGCTTGGAAAATCAATAACGAAAAGTTTTTGAAAAACATAAAAGCGATTAATGAATTAAAGTTGCGACTTGGCTATGGTCTTACCAATAATCAGGGTATCCCCGGTAATACTTTCGTGACCCAACTTGCATCGGCAGCTAATGGTCTGTCGGGAACAGCGCAGTTCCAAAACAACCTGGCCAATCCGAATGTGACGTGGGAAAAAACAAATTCTTCCAGTTTGGGACTTGATGGAACATTCTTTAACTGGAGATTAAATTTCTCGTTAGATCTTTATAACCGCAAAACAAACGGACTTTTATTAAAATTGCCACTCCCCTTGTATTCCGGTACTACGGCAGACTGGTCTCCCGGAGCAATGGATGCTCCATATGCAAATGTTGGTTCTATGAGTAACAAAGGATTTGACCTTAGAATCAGCTCAACTAATATTAGCAATAGTAAGTTTACCTGGAAAACCGACCTTACCGTTTCTCATAACGTTAATAAAGTACTCAATTTGGGGTCAGGTGGAAGTTCAGCAAATTTAAGCAAGTCGCTAAACAATCAGGTATTCGAAAAAACTGTTGTCGTACAACCCATCGGTGAATTTTATGGCTACATATTCGACGGCGTATTTGCGACTGCCAACGATTTCAAAACACATGCCCTGCCCGTTGACCAAAGCGGAGTGCCCTATAAAATCTCTTCAGCAGGTGGTGGTATCTGGTATGGCGACCGCAAGTTTAAGGATTTGAATGGTGATGGTGTTATAGATTCAAAAGACCAGACTTTTTTGGGATCGCCGATTCCTAAGGTTCAGTTGGGATTCAATAATACTTTCAATTACAAGAATTTTGATTTGAGCATATTTTTTACAGCCAGTATAGGCAACAAAGTGCTCAACCAACTGGCAATATCACAAAATAATCCCCAGAATAATACCGCCTATTTTAAATCGGTGATGAACTATGCCCGACTGGCTTTGATAGATCCCAATGGCTCGGCGACCGATGTCAACAACGTGTATGTCACCAATCCAAATACAAAGATTGTAGGATTGAGAAATGACGATACCAACGCAAACAATCGTCCTTCCAACTTGTTTATCGAAGATGGCTCTTTTGTGAGATGCAAAACCATTACACTTGGGTATACACTTCCTGAAAAATGGATGGAAAAGGTGAGTATGCACGCGTTGCGGATATATGCAAGTGTTACGAATGCCTTTATCATAACAAAGTATACCGGCATGGATCCTGAAATCGGTTCATGGAATCCTCTTCAAGCGGGTTGGGACAATGGTTATTATCCTCAGCCAAGAATATTTACTATAGGTGCCAGCTTATCACTGACAAAATAAGTATTGTGAAATAAGAAAATTATTATCATATGAAACGAGCATTAAAACAGACGTTTAAACCAAAAGACCATGCCCCGATAGCTATCGGGATGCGAGTTCCATGTGACAACTATTTAAAAAATAAAAATGAACACATGAAATCAATAAATAAATCAATCATTCCGTTATTGCTGTTTTTTGCAGTTATAGCCGGAGGATGTACGGAAAGCTTTTTGGATCGGCCGTCTCAATCGCAAATCAGCTCTAATAATTTTTATCAAACGACTTCAGATTTGCGACTTGCAACAGCAAGCCTTTATGGGGGAGCTCCATGGATGCAGTGGCACAATAGTGCTTTGTTGCCCCTTGGTGATATTTTGAGTGGTAACGCTTATTTTGCATGGTTTGGCGATTTTGTTCAGTTGTACACCCGTACCATTACAGCTCAGAATAGTGTTGTTGCCAGTGGGTGGACCGGCTTGTACAATGTAGTGGCACAATGTAATACGGTAATTAATGCCATACAGGAGCAAGCTGCGTCTTCGATATCTGCAACCGACAAAAATGCAGCAATTGCAGAAGCCCGGTTTATCCGCGCTGTAGCCTATTATCATTTGGCTGTAATGTGGGGTGCAGTACCCATTATTGAGGATAACCGTAAATTGATACAGAATCCGTTACTGAACCGGAACATTATTTCCGATGTGTATAAATTTATTATTGCCGACCTGACTTATGCAGCCCAGAATCTTCCGACAACTGATGCGTCGGGTAGAGTAACTACATGGTCAGCACAAGGAATGCTGGCCAAGGTATATTTAACAGCGGCAGGCTTGGGTCAAACAGGCGGTACCCGCAATCAGGAATATTTGGATAATGCAAAAAAATATGCAGGTAATGTTTGCAAAAACAGCGGGTTGTCTTTGTTGCCGAATTATTATAACCTTTTCAGAGCACAGTATAATGACAACCAGGAATCATTATTTTCCCTTCAATGGACAGCCGGCGTGGGCTATAGTAACGGTAACCATTGGCTAACGTATTCGCCCAGCAATGATATTAACCCGCAAAAGAACGGAGCGTGGACGCCATTGGCTCCTACTTACGATTTGTATTTACTTTATTCTCCAAAAGATACGGTAAGACGAAAAGCAAGTTTTATGCTCAACGGAGATTATTATCCCGAACTAAATGCAGCCGGTGGCGGTTACAAGTCTACGGGGCAAGCAATGAAGAAACATATTATCGGCAATGAGAAAGATAATAATGCACCAACCATGGATATCTGGTCATCAGTTGAACATAACGCAATTCTTCGATTGGCAGATGTTTACCTCATTTATGCCGAGGCTGTTTTGGGTAATAATGCTTCCACTACCGATGCCGATGCTCTGTCTTATTTTAATAAAGTCCGTACAAGAGCAGGGGTTGATCCGGTTGCTACATTAGATCTCGATGCTATTTATCGGGAAAGAAGAATTGAGCTGGCATTCGAAGGCCAATATTGGATTGATTTAGTACGGCTCTCGTATTACAACCCGACAAAAGCGTTGTCTGTCCTTTCTAATCAGCAGCGTGTTACATTTAAATACGACAAGGGGGTGGCTACCACAACTCCGGCTGGTGAAGCTGGTGGTCCTCAGCCGATTGTTGCGCCAACTATCGGTTCATTTACCTTGCCTATCCCGGCATCAGAGTTGACTTCAGATCCAAAACTGGCTGATGCACCGGTGCCTTATTATTGATAACTCTAAAACTTTGATCACATGAAAAAAATATCACATAGACAAATGTATTTTTTACTTGTGTGCTGCATGACTGCATTTTGCGCTCTGCTGACATCTTGTAAAAATGATACTATAGGTTCGCCGGTAATTACTGCTGTGAGAAATTATGTAGCTTCTCCCAATGATACCATTATCAATAGCGCAGTGGCGAAAGGACAGTGGGTGGTTATTGAAGGAAAATACCTTCAGGATGCCCTTCAAATATCATTTGATGGTGTACCGGCTACTTTTAATAATGCATTGTTTTCGTCAGATCATGCTGTGGTGCAGATACCTTCCATCTTGTTCTCGACAATAGATATGAATAAACTCTATACTATAGAATATAAAACAACAACGGGTACAGCATCGTTTTCTTTTAAGCTGGGTCCTCCAGCGCCGACTATTACTGCTATTTCAGATGTCTTTGCCAACCCGGGTGATTCGGTTTTTCTGTATGGAACAAATCTGGTTTTAGTTGAGAACCTGACGTATGGAGGTGCCAAAATTAGCTCGTATAAGTCAAACCTTGATGGTACATCTCTTGGTTTTGTGATGCCGTCTCCTGCCCCAACATCAGGAAAGGTACTGCTCACAACAAAAAGTGGTTCCGCTAGTTTTGACATAGTTGCTCTTCCAACTATTACAGGTGCTTCCAACGAAAATGCCGTTCCTGGCGATTCAGTTTATGTTTATGGAACCTACCTTAAAGGTGTCCAGACATTTACTTTTGGAGGAGTGGCTATTACTTCTTATAAGTTAGCCGCCAAAGGAAACTCTATCGGTTTTGTTTTGCCGTCGTCTGTACATAGTGGACCGGCATCAGTAACCACCGTGTTTGGAACAGCTACCACCGTATATGATGTCTATAACCAGTATAATGTACAGTATGTGGGAAGTGCCACAACAGGCGTGTTAGCCAATATGGAATGGGGCAGTGCATTTGGATGGGGCTGGTGGGGAGGTGCCAATCTCTCGGTAAGCGACGCCAGCCGAACCGGAGGATGGTTAACTCTTTGTGCTGATATGGCAACCAATCCAGGGATGTTCATGTCGATCAACGAAGGAACTCTGGCTGCCGGAGTTAAGGGCAGCAGCATACCCCTCGGTGCTGCTCAGTGGATACCCGCTGCCAATATGAATGATCCGGTTGATAATTGGGCTATTAAATTTGAAATAAACATTCCAAAAGTATGGAACGGAGGTGCTGTTTGTATTCAATCAGGATTTACCGGTTCATACACCGCCCGGTACGAACCCTGGCAAATTTCCTCGACAGCCACGGCCGCATATACAACCAAGGGCTGGACAACGGTAACCATTCCGCTTTCCATGTTCCGGGCGAAAGATGCTACGTTGGGTGAAGGGAAAGGGGCTTCAGTAACAACATTAGCAAACTTATTAGGGCCTACAGGAAATACCGGATGTAGCGTGTTTATCAATAATTACGGTACATCAACTACAACAACAGGATTTTATGGTGGATTTGATAATTTCAGAGTTGTAAAAATCAAGTAAAAATGCTTGTCGTGTTTTACAACTAACTTACAGAATGGGGCGTTACTTCGGAGTTTTTGGTCGGAGTTTGCAATCCGGATCAATGGCCTAAAGCCAATCTTTCTACTTGCGACTCATACTGTTCCAAAAAGACCGGGTTAACGCCCCTAAACTAACGCTAAACTATAAAAATATTTACAAATGAGATTAAACCAAATACTAGCTTGCGCATTGTCGTTACTGATTTTTCCAGTTGTATCTTGTTCAAAGACGGCAGAATTAGATTCTCAGTTGACAGTATCTCCGGCTTCGGTCTCTTTCCCGGCAGCAGGAGGAACGTTGGCTGTGGGAGTCACCTGCAATAATGATTGGAATGTTAATAATTCTGCAACATGGCTTCAACTGGATAAAACCTCTGGAGGTAATGGCAGCGACTCTATCCACCTTACCACAAAGCTTAATGACACAGGTGCAATTCGTTCTGCGATCCTGTCTGTTGATTCGAAAAACGGGCAATCCCGACGGGTGTCTGTGTCTCAGGCAAGTCAAATATTCCCGTCCTACAACACGTCCCCAAAAGCTCCGGATGCTACCGGCATGAGTACTGCTGTACAACTGGCGGCCAAATTCAAATTTGGATGGAATATTGGGAATACGCTTGAGGCTCTGGGTGGAGAAACAGGTTGGGGCAATCCCCAAATTACAGAGTCGTATGTAAAATCTATAAAGCAATTAGGTTTCACGGCTATTCGCATCCCGTGTTCCTGGAATATTCATATCGATAACAAAGCTACTGCTCATATAGATCAGAATTGGATCAACAGGGTAAAAGAAGTAGTTGGTTATTGTGTGAATAACGACCTGTATGTTCTGCTTAACATTCACTGGGATGGTGGATGGCTGGAAAACAACATCAGTCAAGCAAAGCAAGATTCTGTCAATGCAAAGCAAAAAGCTTTGTGGGAGCAAATCGCCACCTCTATGCGCGACTTTGATGAGCATCTGATGTTTGCCAGCGCTAACGAACCGAATGCAGACAAAGCTGAAACGATGGCAATTCTCGCCTCATATCACCAAACTTTCATAAATGCTGTTCGTTCCACGGGTGGAAAAAACAGCTACCGTGTTCTTGTACTTCAAGGGCCCAATACAAGTATGTCATTGACGCCTCAATTGATGGGTGCGCTTCCTAATGACCCGATACCCAACCGCTTGATGGTTGAAGTGCATAACTATAACCCGTCACAGTTTTGTTTCGGGAAATCAGACGAGGTCTGGGGTAAAATGCTTTACTACTGGGGTAGCGGCCATCATTCAACCATTGAACCTGACCGTAATGCTACGTATGGTGAAGAGGACGCCCATCTCGCAGACTTCCAGAAAATGAAAGAGACGTTTGTTGATAAAGGAATTCCGGTTTTGATGGGTGAGTATGGAGCTTACCGACGTGATGGTTCTGCAAATTTACCCAAAGATATGCCAACACACGAAGCTTCGGTTGATTATTGGATCACCTTTGTTACCAAGCAGGCATTGGATCATGGAGTAAAACCTTTCTGGTGGGATACCGGAGGAGCCGTGGATCGGCTAAATAATGCAGTAAAAGATCAACGCACAATTGATGCAATTTTTGCAGGAGGAAAATGAAAACTGGACACCATCTAATCAAAAAAATAGACTGAACTAAATGAAAGCAAACCGTGTAATAGTAGCATTATTAGTATGTTTGATGATTCTTCCGGTTATGGGAGTGAATCGGAAAAATAAAAAGCAAGAAATACCGGAACGAGTGATAAATGTCGACTTCAATCAGACATCCGGGCCAATGAATACCATGTTCAAAGAATGCGTAGGGGCCGGACGAGCTAATGAAGGCTTGCGTGCAGACTGGCAACAACAGTTGGCTTACGTTAAAAAAGAGTGTGGTTTTAAATACATTCGTATGCACGGTTTGCTGACGGATGATATGGCCGTATATACCGAAGATGGTAAAGGGAATCCCATTTATAACTACATGTATGTGGATGCTCTGTATGATTTTTTGTTAAGTATCGGTATGAAGCCTTTTGTGGAATTAGGTTTTATGCCTAATGCGTTGGCCAGTGGCAACCAAACTATCTTTTGGTGGAAAGGAAATGTGACTCCGCCTAAAGATTATAATAAATGGGGCGATTTTATCCGTAATCTGGCGCAACACTTCACGGATCGTTACGGTGCGGATGAAGTGAAAACATGGTATTTTGAGGTTTGGAATGAGCCGAACCTTTCGCCGGGGTTCTGGTCCGGCACACAAGCTGATTACTTCAGGTTGTACCAATACACAGCCAAAGCAATCAAGAGTGTAAATTCGGAATATAAAGTTGGCGGACCAGGAACAGCGGGTGCTGCCTGGGAAAGCGAAATGATTGACTATTGCACCAAAAACAGCATTCCAATTGACTTTATCAGTACGCATTCGTATGGTGTAAAGCAAGGATTTCTTGATGAATATGGAGTAGGAGGTACTGTGTTGAGTAAAGATTCGATGAGTGTCAGTGGTGATGTGCTTCAGTCGCACAAAGAGATTGCCGCTTCATCCAAACCCAATCTGGAATTGCATTATACCGAATGGAGTTCCTCATACACTCCTGCGGATCCGCTGCATGACAGTTATCACGAAGCTGCGTATATTCTGGAAAAGATCAAGCAGGTTGGAAATGCGGCCAATTCTATGTCATATTGGGTGTTTACCGATATTTTTGAGGAATCAGGTCCCCGCTTCACACCTTTTCACGGCGGATTCGGACTGCTGAACATTCAGGGAATTCCCAAGCCGGCCTTTTATGCTTACCAGTTGATGAATAAACTCGGAAAAACGGAGCTGGCGACTTCAGACAAACGTTCGTGGGCAACTAAAAATGACAACGGCGATGTTCAATTGCTTTGTTGGGACTTCACGAATACACATCCCGGTGATTCAGTGCATAATCAAAAATATTACGTACAGGATTTGCCTTCCAAAGCAAAAGGAAAGCTCACGGTTAACTTCTCAAAAATTCCGGAAGGACATTATGCATTCGAAATTTATAAAGTTGGATATCGGTGTAATGATGCCTTTTCTTCTTATCTCGATTTAGGAAAACCATCACAATTGAATAGAACTCAGGTGGAACAAATCAAAAAACTGAACGACGGATCACCATTTATCAGAGAGATTGTTAATATACAATCCGGTCAATCTTTTGTTAAGAAATTGGATATCAGGGAAAATGATGTGATCTTCTTCAATTTGGTAAAATTATAAATAATGGTGATAAAAGTTAGGTTACAAGCAAGATTATCAATATATTTGGTCCTCGTAGGGTTATTGTTGAGCAGTTTTATTTTTAGTCAGAAAACATATAAGAATCCCATTATCACGGGAATGAATCCCGACCCGAGTATTTGCCGTGTCAATGACGATTTTTATATGGTTACTGCTACATTTGAGTATTTTCCGGGCCTTCCAATTTATCATAGCAAAGACTTGGTGCATTGGAAAATGATCGGATATGTGTTGTCCCGGGCAAACAACTGTCCGGTAGGAGGGGCATCCTCATCAGGGGGCAATTTTGCTCCGGCACTGCGTTACCACAACGGCACCTTTTACGTCTCATGCACAAATTATGGCGGAAATGGCTCGCAGGGAGTATTTTACGTAACAGCCAAAAATCCGGCAGGGCCATGGTCTGACCCGATTTGGATAGGCAACTGGAATGTCGATCCTTCGATGATGTTTGCCAACGATAGCATGTACTGGATCAGTCCCGACAACAAGGGCGGTTTTATGACAGGAACTATCAATGCTGCTACAGGAAAATTTATAACGCCGCTACGGAAAGTTGCCGCCGGACTGGGTGGTTCATCCCCCGAAGGGCCGCACATGTACAAAATAAACGGTTATTATTATCTGATGTCAGCCGAAGGTGGCACCGGATACGAACACCGGGAAGTGATTCAGAGAAGCAAAACGCCTTGGGGACCGTTTGATGCAAGCCCTTACAATCCGGTTGTGTCCAATATGAAGGTTCCCCAAAGCCCGATTCAGGCTATAGGACATGCCGATTTGTTACAATTGGCGGATAGCAGTTGGTGGTTAGTTTGTCTGGGTATCCGACCTACCGGAGGTAAATTTCATCACTTAGGAAGAGAAACGTATCTTGCTCCTGTTACCTGGAGCCCGGATGGCTGGCCCAAGGGAGGTGTCGATGGGGTGGTGAAAGAGCGGTTTCCATGCCCGAATCTTCCCGAACATGTTTGGGAGAAAGAGCCAGTTCGTGATAATTTTGACAGCAGTGTTTTGCGGTTACCCTGGAATTTTCTCAGAGTGCCGTATGGTCAAGATTGGTCATTAACCGAAAAACCCGGCTACCTCAGGCTAAAAGGATCCGGCGTCAGTTTGAACGATAAAGACTCGCCTGCTTTTGTGGGGCGCAGGCAAACGGCATTCAATGTGACGGCTTCATCCAAAATAAGTTTTATACCGACAGCGGCAAATGAAGAAGCCGGTTTGACGGTTCGCGGTGATGATCATAACCATTTTGACTTATTGATTACAAAGGTGAAAGGAACGCGGGTTGCCATGTTCCGAAAATACCTGAAAGGCAAAATTACCGGCGTGAATTCCCGACAAATTGCTGATGGCGACATCGTTTTACGCATAACTGCTACGGAAAATCAGTACAAATTCTGGGTGCTGCAGGAAGGAAAACCTGACAGGCTGCTTGGTTCTGCGTTGACCAAAGACATATCTACCGAGATGATCGGAGGTTTTACCGGTACGTATATTGGTATGTATGCTTCCGGAAATGGGCGGGCGAATGCCAATCCTGCCGATTTTGACTGGTTCGATTATGCAGAGGGGATTAATTGAAGAAAAAGGATGGTTAAGCCAAGCGAAGAAATTCGACTTTTAGTGTATTGATTTGATAATTAGAAAAATATATTTACGTGAAAAACATCAGAATAATCTCATTGCTTTTTATTTCATTATTTTCGATTCAGGTTTGTTTGTCTATGACCACTCCTGTTGAAATGCGACTATTATCTCCGGATAAACAAATAGTATTGCAACTAGAAGTTGGTTCAGATCTAAGCTGGACTTTAGTTCAGGCCGGCGAAACAATAATATCTCCTTCAAATATTTCTCTGCTGTTGGCTGACGGAACAATATTAGGAAAAGATGCTAAGATAAAGTCAACCCAAAGAACTACGATAAACTCGACAATCAAAGCGGTTAATTACCGAAAGCAAGAGATCGCGGACAATTATAATCAGATGACCATTACCTTCAAAGGTGATTATGGTTTGATTTTCAGAGCTTATAACGACGGCGTTGCCTACCGTTTCTTTTCCACGAAGAAAGATGGAATTGTGATTGCCGATGAGCAGGCAAACTTTAATTTCAAAACCGACCACAAGGGCTGGGTCCCTTACACGCGCGATCCACGCGAGGGTGACAAATTTCAAACTCCTTTTGAAATTATCTACGACCAGACAAATATCTCGCAATTCCGCATCGATTCCCTTGCAATTCTTCCTTTACTGGTCGATCTGGGAAACCAAAAGAAAGCCCTGCTGATGGAAACTGATTTGGAAGATTATCCCGGAATGTACCTCAATCTCAATAAACAAACAAAACAGGGATTTGTAGGTGTTTTCCCAAAATCTCCCCTGAATGAGAGAGTTGGTGGCTACGAAAATTTGAATTACTGGGTAAGCAAACGGGCCGATTTTATTGCTAAAACCTCGAAAGCACGCGAATTTCCGTGGCGTGTGGTTTTTATCAGTAAAAACGATAAAGAATTAGCAGATAACGACATGGTGCAACGATTGGCCGCTCCTTCACGTATTGCAGATACTTCGTGGATCAAGCCCGGAAAAGTAGCCTGGGACTGGTGGAACAACTGGAATATCTCGCACGTCGATTTCAGAGCCGGAATTAATACACAGACCTACAAATATTACATCGATTTTGCCTCGGAGTACGGGGTTGAATATGTGGTGCTTGATGAAGGTTGGTACAAAGGGCGTGATATACTCACTTCATCAGATGAAATCGACCTTAAAACGATACTCGATTATGCTAAAAGTAAAAATGTAGGAATTATCCTTTGGTCTGCCTGGCACGATTTGGATATTGTGAAGGAAAAAGCCTTTGCGAAATATGCAGCTATGGGCGTAAAGGGCTTTAAAGTGGACTTTTTCGACCGTGACGATCAAAAATCGATGCGCTCGTGCTACGACATAGCACAACTGGCAGCACAGCATAAAATGTTGCTCGATTATCATGGCATGAAACCTTCAGGCATACAAAAAACGTGGCCTAACGTGGTGAATTTTGAAGGTGTAAAAGGGATGGAAAATGTAAAATGGGCGCATGATAACATGCCGCCTTACGATGTTACACTTCCGTTTATCCGAATGATGGCTGGCCCGATGGATTATACTCCGGGAGCCATGCGAAATGCTACAAAAGAAAATTTCCAACCGTCTAACTCAATGCCTATGAGTCAGGGAACCCGTGTGCATCAAATGGCAATGTATGTGGTGTTTGAAGCTCCGTTGCAGATGTTGTGCGACAATCCCACCGCTTACCGCAAGGAAGCCGAATGTACACGTTTTATGGTGAAAGTGCCAACAGTAACAGATCGCACAGTGGTTTTGGATGCGAAAGTTTCAGAATATATAGTGACGGCTCGCAGCAAAAATGATAACTGGTATGTTGGAGCATTAACCAACTGGGATGCCCGCACGCTGACAGTCGATTTGTCATTTCTGCCCGAAGGAAAATATAAAGCCGAAATATTCAGCGATGGCATCAACGCCGACCGCGATGCCACTGATTTCAAACGTGAGGAAAAGATATTAACCAATAAAGATAAGATAGTAATTAATCTGGCAACAGCTGGTGGTTGGGCTGCCCGGTTCGAAAAACAATAAGAGACAACTACCATGAAAAAAAACATTTTAAGTATCGTTCTTTGTTTCTTTGCGTCGTTGGTTTCAGCGCAAATATCGTTGCCCAAGGTTTTTGGCGATAGTATGGTTTTGCAGCGCGATATTCGCATTCCTGTATGGGGAAATGCTGTACCCGGTACGCAAATTGTTGCCAAGCTTGGAAATAGTGAGGTTAAAGCAAAAACCGATGAAGCGGGAAAATGGATGGTTCGCTTTCCTAAATTCAAAGCGGGCGGCCCATATACCCTTACAATTGCTGAAGCGGGAACGCCGGAGACTAAGATTCAATGCAAGGAAATTCTTATTGGCGATGTGTGGCTGGCTTCCGGTCAATCCAACATGGACTGGTCAGTAAAACAGGCTCAGAATGCAGCAAACGAGATAGCAAAAGCCAATTATCCTCAGATACGCTTCATCGTTGTGGCGCAGGATATGAAATTAACGCCGCAAAACGATATTCTTTCGGGCAAATGGAAAGTTTGCGACCCGACAAATGTGAAAGATTTTTCGGCTGTGGCGTATTACTTTGCGCGCAAGATACATACCGATCAAAATGTGCCAATCGGGATTGTACAGCCTTCACGGGGCGGCACTCCGGTTGAAGCGTGGACAAGTCGCGAGAAATTGCTCTCATCGCCCATCACACGGGCAAGGACGCTGAGCAACGACACGCTCACACCAATGCACTTTGTGAAGGACAGCCTGAGCTGGGTTCGTTTGTGGAACATTGTGTATAACCCTCAAAACAATACCGATAAAGTTGTTCCGACAATAGATTACGATGATGCTGCCTGGCCGACTGTAGAAATGCCCCGACTGATTAAAGATTTCGGAATTGGAGCTTACGAAGGAATGATTTGGATGCGAAAGAAGATTCAGTTGTCCGAATCCTTTTCAGGAAAAGACCTGATACTGAATATCGGGCATCCCGAAATGAATTATTCGCTCTATTTTAATGGCGTTGAAGTCTGTAAATCCGTCTGGAATAGCTCTCAGAATCACTCCTATAAGATTCCGGCAGGCATTGTGAAGAAAGGAGAGAATACCATTGCCATCCGAATCGCGATGATATGGAGCGGAGGTGGAATAAATCCACCTGCAGAAGATTTATATCTGGCTGATGGAAATTCAAAATTATCTTTGGCCGGTAAGTGGAAATATCAAAAAAATCTTGAATCCACTTTTCCTAAGATATTCAATTATCAGTATTATCCTACGGTGCTCTACAATTCAATGGTTCATCCCCTTATTCCATTCGGGATCAAAGGATTTCTCTGGTATCAGGGAGAAGCAAACGACTCGGCAGCGTATAATTACCGGAAATTATTTCCGATGATGATTGCAGACTGGAGAGCACGTTGGGGGCAGGGTAACCTTCCGTTCTTATTTGTACAGTTGGCAAATTACAAGAAAATACAGCCGAAACCGATGGAAAGCGAATGGGCCGAATTGCGTGAAGCACAAACCATGACACTTTCACAACCCAATACCGGAATGGCTTGTATTATTGATATTGGAGATGCAGAAACCATTCACCCGCTGAACAAACAAGAAGTGGGTCGTCGGTTGGCATTGATTGCTGAAAAGCAGGTGTATAAACAAAATGTAATCGCAAGTGGGCCAATGTTTAAAAGTCTCAGCATCATTGGGGGAGAAATTCATATTCGTTTTTCACATGCAGAAAAAGGACTGAAAACCAGTGATGGAAAAGAAGTGACCGGCTTTGCTATTGCCGGCGATGACAAACAATTTTATTGGGCAAAAGCAACAATAAAAGGCGATCAGGTGGTGGTTTTTCCCGACAAAGTAAGCAAGCCGGTAGCCGTGCGTTATGCCTGGGCGGATAATCCGGTTTGCAATCTGATGAATTCGGAAGGATTGCCTGCTGTACCATTCAGAACGGACGAATGGAAAGGTATTACTCAGAAATAGGCATCATACTTTTACGAATCAATTAATTAGTCCGTATCGCAGTTGCTCGTTTAACCGTTAAAATCAAATTATACATGAAAAACTCCAGGTTTTTGTTGCTTTTTATTGTTACTATGTTTTTTGGCTGCGTGTTGCAAGCCCAAGGATTGTATGTTGGAACCAATTACCATCCTCACGATGATAAGAATATCGAAAAAATTAAGAGTGATATTCAGTTAATGAAAGCCGCAGGTTTCACGGTGGTACGCATGGGCCATTTGGCATGGGATAGCTACGAACCGGCTGAAGGTCAGTTTGACTTTGAGTGGTTTGATAAGGTAATGGATATGATGAACGAGGCAGGTATTAAGGTTATTCTGGATATTGCCGTACATCCAGCCCCTATTTGGTTGCACAAGAAATTCCCATCGATAGATGTGGTCAGTGCTACCGGCAACCAGTTATATCCCAACCACCGCTATATGGACGATGCGGGAGATCCCAACTATCAAAAGTATGCGCTTCGATATACCGACATGCTGACAAAAAGATATGCCAAACACCCGGCATTGTTGGCGTTTGGCGTTGATAACGAGTCAGGTGACGGCCCTATTTCTTATTCAGAAACTGTTCGGTTACGGTTTGCCGAGTGGTTGCACAAGAAATACGGTACTCTTGAAGAGTTGAATACAGCGTGGGCTACCCAACGTTGGTCGCGTCGGTTGAACAACTTTGAAGAAGTTGGTCTTCCATCCGAAGGACAGAAAAACGGCGCTCCCGAAAAAATCTTAGACTTCCGCACGTTTGTTTCCAGCGAAGTGAATAACTTTTTGTTTGCCGTTTTGGATAAAGTCAACAGCAATGCGCCGGGTGTCCTCACAAATACCAATGCCTGGTACTATAGCCCGTTGAAATATATCGACTGGTCTGAAATTGCATATTCGGGAAAAATGGCTCGTGAAGGTTGTGGTTTTTATCCCGGAAGCTCCCTGACCACAAACTGGGGCGTAATGAATGCAGCATTTGGAATATCAAGAATTCAATTCGAGAGTACTAATCCTTTTTGGTGCAGTGAGTTTACGACGATGACAGCTGTCCCCAATTCAATTCGCAAATCGGCGTATGCCACATTGATGTATGGCAATCAGATGGTTTGCGGATGGACATGGCAAAGCATGTGGGGCGGAGAAGAGCAATACCTGGAAGGAATGTTGGATTGGGATGGAGTTCCGAATCGTAAGTACGAAGAATATAAGAAAATAGCCTCCGAATTTAAAAAGATTGAAAAGTATTTCCCCTACAAATCGCAACCGGAAGTCGGCCTTGCATTTTCTTTCCCGAGTCAAATAGCCAGTAGTTCATTCCCGGAACAACAGGAAAATCAGCTGCAAGCCTGCTGGAATCTTTTTTACTCGCGCAATATGGATGCAAATGTTGTGGAAATCAGTAAAAGCGCATTGAAATATAAAGTGCTTTTTGTTCCCGGTATTACGGTTATGGATGACTTGACAGCCAATAAAATCCGTGAATTTGTAAAAAATGGAGGTACGGTAATCATGACCAGCAATTCGGCTTTGGTGGATGCTTCGGGGCAGGTATTTAAATCAACTCACCCCGGAAAATTAAGCGATGTCTTTGGAATCCGGATCGGTAGTTTCGAAGAAACCGAGTCGATGAATGAGATTTCACGCAAATCTTATAAAGGAAAAGCTCTTGAATTTACATACAAAGGAAAAGCCGTTGATATGCAGTCGGCAAGGTTCGATGTAATTGAGCCGAAAGGAGCTGAAGTGATTGGCAGCATTACCAGTCTGGACAAAGATTATCCGATAATGACTTCAAATAAATATGGTAAAGGCCGTGCTATTTATGTTGGTTTACCGGCTGATGCCAGTGTTCTCAATCCATTGCTTGATGAGCTTATAGCCCAATTGAACATAAAGAAGGGGCCGGAAGTACCATCGGGCGTTATGGCGCGTCAGATTGATAAAACGCACTTTTTGTATTTGAATGTAACAGGAGAACCGAAACAGATACCAATGAAGGGGAAATCCAGAAGTATTCTTTTTGATAAGGATTATAACGATAGTTTTACCGTTGCACCTTACGAACCTGAATTTATCGAAACAAAATGAGGCTTGAAGACAGAAGGCCTTCCTGATTTTCAAAAATAAATTTGATAGATTAAATGGAAAAACACGTATTTAAAATTTTCATGTTGTTTTCGCTCTTAATAAGCACCGCAAATGCCCAATCTTATGACGTGACGGGGACAGGAGTGAAGACTGAGATTAATGAAAATACTGTCGAAATTCAGTTTTATACCCCTTCCATAGTAAGGGTTGTAAAATATCCGAAAGGCAGTGTCTGTACAAAACATAGTCTGTCAGTTGTGAAATCACCCGAGAAAGTTTCTTTTAATGCCCAAAGAGTGGGTGATATTCTTCTGGTGAAAAGTAAAGCGTTGAGCGTAAATATTAATCTAGGTAGTGGTCAGGTAAATTTTTATTCCGCAGCTCAGACACCATTGCTAAAAGAAAAAGTGGGCGGTACTTCATTTGCCGAGATTAACGATGCAGGAGAAAAATCATTCACCGTATCTCAATCTTTCGAATTAGACAAAGACGAATGCATCTACGGGCTGGGGCAACAGCAACAAGGAAAGATGTCTAAACGAAATGTCAGTCTTAAAATGATTCAGGGCAATCTCGATGATTATATCCCGTTTTTCCAATCAGTTAAGGGATATGGCCTGTTTTGGGACAACTATTCGCCCACGAATTTTGATGATAATCAGGAATGTACAACTTTTAAATCGGAAGTAGGCGATTGCATCGATTACTACTTGATGAACGGAGGTAATGCTGATGGTGTGATTGCCTGTATGCGTAACCTGACAGGGCAGGCTCCTATGTTCCCGTTGTGGACGTACGGATTCTGGCAAAGCCGCGAGCGTTACAAAACTCAGGATGAATTGGTCGATGTTGTGAAGAAATACAGGGAACTCAATGTGCCGCTGGACGGAATCATCCAGGACTGGCAATATTGGGGCAATAATTACCTGTGGAATGCGATGGAATTTCTCAATCCTGGATTTCAGGATCCTCAAAAAATGGTGAATGATGTTCATGGGCTTAATGCCCACATGATTATCTCCATTTGGAGTTCGTTTGGCCCAAACACGAAGCAATTCAGGGAATTGGAGAAAATGAATGCCTTGTTCAATTTCAAGACCTGGCCTGAATCCGGCTCCGAAAAATTCCCGGTTAATAAGGATTATCCTTCCGGTGTAAAGGTTTACGATGCGTACAATCCGAAAGCACGCGATTTGTACTGGAGATACCTTAACGATGGCATTTTCAAACTGGGTATGGATGGTTGGTGGATGGATTCAACCGAACCGGATCATTTGGATGAAAAACCTGCCGATTTTGACACAAAGACCTACCTGGGCAGTTTCCGTAAAGTGCGGAATGCTTATCCGTTGATGTCGGTGGGTGGAGTTTATCAACATCAACGTGAGGTGACTTCTGATAAACGGGTCTTTATTCTTACCCGTTCGGCATTTGCCGGTCAGCAACGTTATGGTGCCAATACCTGGTCGGGAGATATTTCTGCGTCGTGGGAAACCTTGAAAAATCAGATCTCGACAGGTCTTAACTTTTCGCTTTCAGCTATACCAAACTGGAACTCAGATATTGGCGGATTCTTTCTGCAGAATTTCAAAAACCCGCTTGAAAATCCGGACTACAGGGAGTTGCACGTGCGTTGGATGCAGTTTGGCACTTTTTGTCCGATGATGCGTTCGCACGGCGAAGGGTATCCGCGCGAGCTTTACCAATTCGGCAAAAAAGGAAATCCTACTTACGATGCCATCGAGAAATATATAAATCTAAGATATAGCTTATTGCCTTATATATATTCTGCATCGTGGCAGGTAACAGCAAACCAGTCGAGCATGATGCGTGCTTTGGTAATGGATTTTGCCACTGACAAACAGGCTATTGATCTCAATGATGAATTTATGTTTGGTAAATCGCTTTTGGTTAGCCCGGTTACAGAACCTATGTATTGGAAAAAACAGTTGCAGGGAAAAGATTCTGTTAAGGTAGAAGATTACAGTGCGGTAAAAACAAAAGACGTTTATTTGCCCAAAGGAACCGATTGGTATGACTTCTGGACTGGTGAAAAGGCAGAAGGAGGAAAAACCATTCACAAGGAAGTCCCTTTAGACATTATTCCATTATATGTAAAAGCCGGTTCCATACTGCCTGTTGGACCTAAAGTTCAATATGCAACAGAGAAGAAATGGGACAATCTTGAAATCCGTATTTACCCGGGAGCAGATGGAGAATTCACACTCTACGAAGATGAAAATGATAATTATAACTATGAAAAAGGGATTTATTCCACCATTCGTTTTTCATGGAACGATAAACAAAAATCGCTGACTATAGATAAACGGAAGGGGCAATTCCCGGGTATGCTTGCGAATCGGAAATTTAATATCGTTGTAGTTGGTACTGCTCAGGGACATGGTGGAGAATTATCAATTTCACCAGATAAGTTGGTTACATATAGCGGTAGCAAACTCACTGTGAGTTTTTGAAAGAGAAATCAATCACACAATAATTTATAAACGAAAATCATATGCATTTATCGGTTCAAAGATTTTGCAAAACAATGGAGTTGCGCAACGATCCTTCATTAATCGAAGCCTATAAAAAAGCTCATGCAAAAGGCGCTGCATGGCCCGAAATAACCCAGGGGATGAAAGATGTGGGTATTCTTGATATGGAGATATACCTCTTGGGAAGAAAACTATTTATGATAATGGACACAGTAGCTGATTTTGACCATGAAAAAGCAATGGCTGAGCTTGCCACAAAGCCTCGTCAAGGCGAATGGGAAGCACACATGTCGCAGTTTCAGGATAGCTCTGCCGAGGCAACAGCCGACCAAAAGTGGCAATTGATGGAGCGGATTTATAAGATGGATGAGTGATTTATACCGATAAAAGCAGAAAATTAATAAAAGAACCGGCTCTTTGAAAAAAGAGAATGAGTTTATTCAAGAATCGATACAAGTAACATGAAAACAAGAATTTTAAGTGTTGTCTTTGCCCTGACCGCTTTTTATATGTCAGCGCAGGATAATAAGATGGTGATAGTTAACGCCGATAAGGAACCTGTTGCTCAGGGTAGGTTTGAACCCACCTGGCAATCGCTTAGTCAGTACAAAGCGCCAGAATGGTTTCGTAACGCCAAGTTTGGTATATGGGCGCATTGGGGACCACAATGTCAACCTGAGATGGGCGACTGGTACGGACGTTTTATGTACAACGAAGGTAGCTGGCAATATAAATGGCATGTTCAACATTACGGTCATCCGTCGAAAGCGGGTTTTATGGAGGTGATCCACGACTGGAAAGCACTGAACTGGAATCCGGAAAAACTGGTGGCACTTTATAAACGTGTAGGTGCTCAATACTTTTTTGCAATGGCCAACCACCACGACAACCTCGATTTGTGGGATAGTAAATATCAGGAATGGAACTCGGTCCGTGTAGGTCCCCAAAAAGACATTGTAGCCGGCTGGGCTGCAGCGGCAAAAAAATACAAACTGCCCTTCGGCTTAAGTGTACATGCTTCGCATACCTGGACGTGGTTTGAAACCGCGCAACGCTCCGATACAGCAGGTCCGTTGAAAGGAGTGCCTTACGATGCAAAAAGACTGACAAAAGCCGATGGGAAAGGAACCTGGTGGGACGGTCTTGATCCGCAGGAGTTATATGAACAAGGCCATCCGCTAAGTAAAAACAGCGAAAAAGACATCACGGCATTGTGGGGTCACTGGGACTGGGGCAATGGAGCTTGTCCTCCAAGCCAGAAATATTGCGATAAGTTTTACAACCGCACCATGGACCTAATCAATCTTTACCATCCTGATTTGTTGTATTTTGATGATTCAAAATTACCGCTTTATCCGGCCAGTGATGCGGGATTGAAAATTGCGGCGCACTACTATAACACCAACATGGCTCAACACAAAGGGAAGCTGGAAGCGGTTATGTTTGGTAAGCAGTTGACCGAAGATCAAAAGAAATGTATGGTTTGGGACGTTGAACGCGGCGCACCCGACAAACCACAGGAAAATGCCTGGCAAACTTGTACTTGTATTGGCGATTGGCATTACAACAGAGGTATTTACGACAACGGAGGTTACAAATCGGCAGCTACAGTTATCCGTATGCTGGTGGATATCGTGAGCAAAAATGGAAACCTGTTGCTCAATATTCCCGTTCGTGGCGATGGTACGATTGACGACAAAGAAGTGACTGTGCTCGAAGGTATTGCTGCATGGATGGATGTGAATAAAGAGAGTATCTTCGATACGCGTCCATGGAAGGTTTTTGGTGAAGGTCCTTCGGTTGATGCCGTAAATAAATTGGATGGCGCCGGATTCAACGAGGGAAAACTGGCTTACACCGCAAAAGATATTCGTTATGCCCAAAAGGGAAATGTGATTTATGCAACTGTAATGGGAGTTTCATCCGAAGATATTTCACTCAAATCGCTTGTGAAAAATATTGGAACGCAAAAAATCAAGAAAATTGAATTGCTTGGCAGCAAGGAAAACATTTCCTGGGAGCAAAATCCGGAAGCACTGGTAATCCGGAAGCCAAATAATGTTCCGAATAACATTGCAGAAGTGTTTAAAATACAAATAAGATAAAAAGGATGAAAAAGATTATAGGATTAATTTTAGCCCTGACTATTTATAGCTCAGCATTTTCACAAGTCAGAACAAGCGATTTGCACGTTACATACATTGCTAATGAAGGATTTATGCTCAAAACAAAGCATCATAAGATTTTGATTGATGCCTTGTTTACAGACGGATACGGGTATTTTGCAACTCCGACAAAAGAATTGTTGGATCAAATAATGAATGCAAAGGCTCCATTCGACAGTATAAACTTTTGCTTCTTGACCCATTATCACAAGGATCATTCCGATTCGAAACTGATGAACGATTATTTAAGCAAATTCCCTTCTGCGAAACTGATTACCACCAAGCCATCACTCGTATTTATCGACGGGGAACAGTTTCGGTTCGTGAAATTGCAAAAGCAGTTTTGCGAGCTCACACCCGAAACGAATAAAAGCATCAAACGTACAATTGATAATGTGACGGTGACGGCTCTCGGGCTAAAACACATGTCGTATATCGAGGATGGCATTGATATTGAGCAATATATGAAAAATGTTGGGTTTTATATCAATATGGATGGAGTACGCATTTTTCATTCGGGCGATACGAAAATGGAACAGTTCAAGGATTATATGGCAAAAAACGGGCAATGGAAAGAACCCGTAAACGTTGCATTTGTCAATTACGAGCTATTGAATGGCGGGAAGGTAGATTTGGACTATCTAAAAAAGACATTAAACCCGAAATACATTATTGTAATGCATGTGCCTCCAACCCTGTATGAGGAATGGGCAAAGAAAGTAGAACAATTGAAACAGACTTTCCCTGGGATTATTCTTTTCAAGGATGCCTTGGAGAGCAAAACCCTGAATTGTAATTTTTAAACACATATTCAATGAAAACATTTGTTTTATTTTTCGTAATTGTTTTATCCTGCATAACCGATATGCAGGCGCAGGAAGTTAATATTTCGTCAATCCCTTATGCGATGCATTTTGAGAATAAGGCTAAAGATTTAAAAATTGTGCGGGAGAACCATATTCAAATAGTTGCGCCAGCTAATACCGATCTGTTTGTCATGCCGGGATTCAGTGTAAATAAATCACCTCGGTTGGTATTTAGGCCTGATTCAGATTTTATCCTTACTGCAAAAATTACCCCTGAATTTAAGTCGAAATGGGATGCAGGCGTACTGATGATTTATAACGACAGTGTCCATTTTGCAAAATTCTGCTTCGAAGCGGATTTCAAAGGACAACCCAGAGTTGTTTCGGTTGTGTGCAACGATATTTCAGATGATTGCAACTCGATGGCTGTCAACTCAAAATGGGTTTACTACAGGATAACCGGGTCGACAAAAAGCAATACATTCGTTATTTATTATTCCGAAAATGGGAAAAGTTGGTTTCCAATCCGTGGATTTAAACTCGACAAAACAGATAACCTGCGTATTGGTTTCAGTGCCCAATCGCCATCGGGAAAAGAATGCAGTGTAGATTTTGAAGAAATATGCTTGCAGGAGCGAAAACTGAAAGATTTTTGGAAAGGCGAGTAATGGAAATTAAACGGATCAAATCATTCCTCTAAAAATAAAATTTATTATTATGAAGAAGATAAAAGTATCATTATTACTAACGTCATTTTTAGCTTTCGGTTTTATTTATGGCAATGGAAAAACATTAAACCACATTTTTAGTGCCCGGTATGAGTACATGATAGTTTCAAATGGATACAGTAGCCGATTTTGACCATGAAAAAGCAATGGCTGAGCTTGCTACAAAGCCCCGTCAAAGCGAATGGGAAGCACACATGTCGCAGTTTCAGGATAGCTCTGCCGAAGCAATAGCCGACCAAAAGTGGCAATTGATGGAGCGAATTTATAAAATGGACGAATAAACACAACAAAAAATACGACCTTTGGAATTTATAACCGACTATTATTGATATGAAACGAGCCCTGCAGAACGGGACGAGTTGCATGTGACCTTTAAAAATCAATTATTTACGCATGAAAAACACTTGTGGATTTTTTTGCCTTTTGCTGGTTTTGTCTTTCTTCCATTTTCAGGAAGCTTGCCCTAAAGACAATAGGCTAAATGACAGTACAAAAATTGTAGCCCCAAAACCTTTGCGAAAATACCATACATCCCGCCTTTCAACAGAAAAACCTGTCATAGACGGCAAATTAAATGATGCTTGCTGGAAAACGGGAGAATGGGCGGGCGATTATACCCAATGGCTGCCACATGAAGGAGCCAAACCCTCGCAGCCGACATTCATGAAAATTCTTTACGATGATAAGAATATCTATGTGGCAATACGGGCATTTGACAGCATACCGGAAAAAATCTGCCGGAAGGCGGGGAGACGAGATGAGTTTACCGGCGATATGGTAGGAGTTGCTTTTGATAGCTATCACGATCGTCGAACCGGATTTGAATTTGATGTCTCTGCTGCCGGGCAAAAGGTCGATTTAGTCATTACAAATCCTTGTAATGTTGACTTTAACTGGAATCCAATATGGTATGCGAAAACATCAAAAGAAGATTCAGCCTGGACAGCTGAGATTCAAGTACCATTGAGTCAGCTTCGTTACAGCAATGATTCCGTACAGGTTTGGGGGCTTCATGCCTGGCGTTGGATCGATCGGTTTCAACAAGAGAGCGAATGGGAACTGCAATCTTCAACAGGTCCGGGCATCTTGTATTTGTTTGGCGAACTTCACGGAATCAGTGGACTGCCAAAATCCAGAAGAATTGAAATTATGCCATACGTGCTGGGACGGCTTAAAACCGTTAAGGCGGAACCAAACAATCCTTTTGCAAACACAGGCAAGAGCTGGTATGGAAATGCAGGCTTGGATGCCAAAATCGGTTTAACAAGTAATTTTACTGTCGACCTGACGGTGAATCCCGATTTCGGGCAAGTTGAGTCAGATCCGTCAGTAATGAATCTCTCGGCTTTTGAAACTTTTTACGACGAAAAACGCCCTTTCTTTCTCGAAGGTAAAAATATTTTCAGCTTTGATTTTGATAACTCGAGCTTGTTTTATAGCCGTAGAATCGGTCATGCTCCATCGTTTTATCCCATTCTTGGAGACAATCAATTTATGAAGTTTCCAGATAATACAAGCATTCTTGGTGCTGCCAAAATCAGTGGAAAAACGGCTAAAGGACTTTCTATAGGGGTGCTGGAGAGTCTTACAGCTTCTGAATATGCTACGATAGATTCGTTTGGGGAAAGGAGTAAAATGGGGGTGGAGCCATTGACAAATTATGCTATCGTCCGGGTTCAACAGGATTTTAAACAGGGCAATACGGTGCTTGGTGGGATGCTGACATCTACAAACCGATTTATTAATACTCCGCAATTGGAGTTTCTGAACCGTAATGCGTACACCGGAGGAATTGATTTACTGCATCAGTGGCATGACAAAGAGTATTATTTAGATGCAAAAATCGTGGGCAGTACCATCACCGGTAGCCATGAAGCAATGATGAATCTTCAGCAATCTTCGGCTCGCTATTATCAACGTCCTGATATTCAGTGTGCACATCTTGATACTTCCATTAACTATTTATCGGGCTATGGTGGAGATGTCAAGATCGGGAAAGGCAGTAAAGGTTTGTGGAGATATTCCACCGAACTGATATGGCGCTCACCGGGTCTCGATCTAAATGATCTGGGATACATGCAAATGGCAGACGTTATTAAGCAAAAAAATTCAGTTTATTACTTTGTAAATAAGCCAGTATCCATATTCCGTACTTACAACGCCACATTGTCGGAAACGAACAATTGGGATTTTGGTTGGAGATATTTGTCGTCTGATATAAAATTGAATGCCTATCTCGAATTTGTGAATAAATGGGCGATCAATGCAACGGTCAGTTATACTACACAAGCATTGGATCCCTTCCTGTTACGCGGGGGAAGTGCTATGCTGATACCTTCCGTTTGGTACAAAAGCCTGTATATGAAAACGGATCCTTCACGTAAATTATTTTTTGACTTAACCTCGGAATTGTCTGATTCGAAATGTGGCAGCGCACGATATTATTCTCTCCAGCCAGGTGTAACATATACCCCCATCAATGCACTGAAGTTTTCAGCCAAGTTTAATTATTCGAGAAACAAGAACGACCTGCAATACATTGCAACTGCTACTGACGGCAACCAACAGAGGTATATACTTGGAAAAATAGACCAATATACCATGGGGATTACCTTTAGAGCCGATTATAACATAACCCCTGAGCTGTCGATTCAGTATTATGGCAGTCCGTTTGCTTCAGTAGGAAAATACTCTGACTTTAAAAATGTGACCAACCCCAAGGCTGTCGATTATAACGACCGATTTTCGGCGCTGAATCCTACATTGAATGGTAATGCTTACGACGTGTCAGAAAGCCACAATGGCGTTGTTAATTATAAATTCGATAATCCTAATTTTGATTTTAGTCAATTCCGGTCTAATCTGGTGTTGAGATGGGAATATCGCCCGGGGTCGCAATTTTATCTTGTCTGGTCGCAGGATCGTACAGCTTTCGCACAGCCAGGTAATCAGGCTTTAGGTGCAAACTTGAGTGGATTAAAAAATATATTTCCGAATAATATCATTCTTGCCAAGTTTAACTACTGGTTTTCGATATAAAACGTTTCTAAACAAATATTCTATGATTATCAGATTTTTATATTTTTCCCTTTATTTGCTTGCCAACGTGTTATTAATAAGTGAGGTTCATGCCGGGAATGTCAACGATTGGGAGAATCCCAATGTTAATGGCATAAACAAGGAGAATCCTCACGCTTACAATTTCCTTTTTGAAGAAAAAAGCAATAACCCTGCTATTCAGTCGCTGAACGGCATTTGGAAATTCCATTGGTCACCTGATCCCCAAACGCGTCCCACAGATTTTTATACAGAGGGTTTTTCTACTGAAAAGTGGGACAATATTTTGGTGCCCGGCAATTGGGAACTTCAGGGATTTGGAACACCCATTTACACAAACATATCTTATCCGTTCAAAAAGGACATTCCAAGGGTTAGTGGTGAACCGGATAAGAGTTTCACTACCTACAAAGAACGGAATCCGGTCGGTAGTTACCTGACCAGTTTTGAAGTGCCAGATAACTGGAGTGATAAACAGATTTTTCTGAATTTTGGTGGTGTGCAATCGGCCATGTACGTTTGGGTCAACGGTCAGAAAGTCGGGTATAGCGAAAATTCCATGTCGCCTGCCGAGTTCGATATCACGTCGTACATTCATAAAGGAGAAAATAAACTGGCGGTCGAAGTTTATAAATACTGCGATGGCAGCTATATGGAAGATCAGGATATTTGGCGATTAGGAGGCATCTTTCGTGATGTGGATCTGATTGTGCGTCCAAAGGTTTTTATTGGTGATTATTTCGTGAAAGCAATTCCGGACAAAAACTATGAGAATGCCAATGTTTCTATCGATTTGAATCTGGATAACCGTCAGTTACAGAATATCAACGGCCTTCAGGTCGAAGCGGAAATAACCGGATATTCAAAATCTGGCGAGTATGTAGATATTCCGGTAGCCGTAAAAGTGCCGGTTTCGAAATCCAAACAAACGCAGCTTTCAATCAAAGCTTTTATACAGCACCCTAAGCTTTGGTCTGCTGAAACACCTGATTTGTATCATCTTAATCTCAAACTTACAAACAAAAAAGGCGAAATAGTGGATAAAGCCGAATGCTATTTCGGTGTCCGCAAAATTGAGGTGCGAGGCGATGTGTTTTATATCAATGACAGGCCTGTCAAATTGAAAGGTATCAACCGACACGAGCAGCATCCGCGTACCGGAAAATACATGAGTCGCCAGTTAATGATCCGCGACATGGAGCTGATGAAACAGGCCAATATCAACATGATACGCACAAGTCACTACCCGGACGATCCGATGTTTTACGAACTTTGCGACAAATACGGGTTTTACGTAATGGACGAGGCCAATCAGGAATCGCATGCTTATGGTTTGGGAAATAAAGAACTGGGCGAAGATCCGGCTTGGAAAAAAACACATCTTGAACGGGCGACTTCGTTGGTTGGGAGAGATAAAAACCATGCGTGTGTTATTTTCTGGTCGCTGGGCAACGAAGGTGGTAAGGGGCAGAATATGAAAGTTATGGCCGATACTATCCGCAAACTGGATCCTACGCGTTTGGTTTTCTCCGATACGCATCGCGAAATTTCGGATATATACGACGATAGTTACCTGCATCCGGTCGATTTGCAAAAATTGGGAGAAAAGATCAAAGACAAACCGGTCATTATGCGTGAATATGCCCATGTGATGGGAAGTTCAGGCGGTAACTTACAGGAATACTGGGATGTGATTTATGCTGACTCAAGTATTTGCGGAGCAGCCATTTGGGAATGGGACGAACATGGTTTGCCTAAAACAAAAGATGGTTCGCCTCTGAAACTTACCGACCATCCGAATGATTACAATTTGACTGATAATGAATTTTGGGCATATGGCGGTGATTTCGGCGACAGGCCCAATGACGGGAATTTTGTGATGCGTGGCTTGGTTTCTACCGACAGAAAACCTTATCCGCACTATTACGAAGTTCAAAAAGTATATCAACCGGTTGTTTTCCAAATGGTAAATGATAAAAATGCCAGTATTCGGGTTATCAATCATTTCGATTTTCAACCCTTGCAGAACTTAGATTTCGAATACGAATATACTTCCAACGGCAAATCCTTTCAAAGAGGTACATTCCGTTGCGACGACGTTTTGCCGGGAGCTTCTTCCGTTGTCAATCTTCCTGCACCACAGCTGACCGACACGGTTACGTCGGATATTTGTTTGAATATCTACGTCCGACTAAAAAATGCGACACTCTGGGCTGAAACAGGTTATTGCATTGCCCGTGAGCAATTTGTACTTAAACCATTTGCATGGAAAAGAATTGTACCTGCCGGAATGACGGTTAACGTGACTGAGAACGCCTCTCAAATTCAACTTAAGACAGAAACGATGACTTTTGTTTTGGATAAGAAGACTGGTTCGCTGACAAGTTGGAAGGTGAATCAGCAGGAAATACTGAAAGGTCAATTGGAACCCTATTTTTGGAAAACACCTAACGATAACCAAAAGCATGCCGGTTATGTGGAAGAATTTGGCAAATGGAGAAATGCAGCTGAGAGCCGGGTGGTGAAAAAAGTGGAACTGTCCAAACAGGATAATTCCGTATCGGTGAAGTTTGAAATGAATTTACCGGCTATTGGTGCAAATTATACGTTGAATTATCAATTGAACGGGGTGGGGCAATTGCAGGTTGAAGCATCTTATCAACCTCTGAACGATGCCATTACGCTGATGCCTAAATTTGGGATGAGAATGCGCATTCCGGAAATTTACAGCACCGTTGGCTGGTACGGACGTGGTTTCTATGAAAATTACCCCGACCGCAAAACGGCTTCGTTTATAGGGCTTTATCGTGCAAAAATAGACGACTTTGCTACACATTACGCTGCGCCTCAGGATAATGCCAACCGTTGTGATGTGCGTTGGTTTACGCTGAGTTCGCAAAACAATGCTACCATAAAAGTGACCGGCTTGCAACCGTTGTGTTTCCGTGCATGGCCTTACACTGAAGACGATTTGGAAGCTGTCCGTCATGACTACGAATTGCCAAAACGCGATTTTATCAACCTGAATATCGATTTGAATATTCATGGTGTGGGAGGTGACGATTCGTGGGGCGCTAAAACAATGGATAAATACACCATTCCGGGAAATAAGCCATATCAATATGGTTTTGTGCTGGAATATACAGATAAGAAATAGTCATACAACAAGAACATGAAGAAACTTATTTTTTTAAGAACCAAGGCATTGCTTTGCTTGCTGTTTGCTTGCTCCTTTTCAATTTTTGCGCAAAACAATCAGGAAAAGAAACAGCTTTTCGACTCTAACTGGAAGTTCTTTTTGGGAGATGCGCAAGATGCAAAGAATGTAGATTTCAACGATGCAGCCTGGCGCAACCTCGATCTGCCCCACGATTGGAGTATCGAAGGAAAAATTAGCTCAAAAAATCCAACCGGGAGTGCCGGAGGTTATTTTCCGACAGGCATTGGCTGGTATCGTAAATCGTTCAAAGTCCCTGCTGAATGGAAAAATAAAAACGTTTCCATTTATTTTGAAGGGGTTTACATGAACTCCGAAGTGTTTATCAATGGAAAATCGCTGGGTGTTTATCCCTACGGTTATTCTTCTTTCAGCTACGATCTTGCGCCTTACCTTCGTGCCGGACAGGAAAACGTGATTGCTGTAAAGGTCGATAATTCGCAGCAAGTGAATTGTCGTTGGTATAGCGGTTCGGGGATCTATCGCCATGTGTGGATGATGGTGGAAAACCCGGTGCACATACCACATTGGGGTGTCGGGATTACCACGCCCGAAGTCTCTGCGCGCAAAGCCAAAGTTCAGATAAAAACGGTGGTACAAAATGAAACCTCTTTGCCTCAAAGTGTTACTGTGAAAACGGTGTTGGTGGACAAGAATGGCAAAAAATCAGGCATTCAGCAAACCAGCATCGAACTTGCTGCCAACAGCCAAAAAGATGTCGCTCAAACCATCACGGTTTCCAATCCCTTGCTTTGGTCCCCCGAAGCACCCAATTTATACAAGGCTGAAATAGAGATTGTAAATGGCAAACAGGTGGTTGATGAGAGCAAAAATACTTTTGGCATTCGCTCGCTGAAGTTTACGGCTGAAAATGGCTTTCAGTTGAACGGTAAAACAATAAAAATCAATGGTGGATGCGTTCATCACGATAATGGCTGCCTTGGCGCGGCTGCATACGACCGTGCCGAAGAACGCCGCATAGAATTGCTCAAAGCGGCCGGGTTCAATGCTGTAAGAACATCGCACAATCCGCCGTCGGAAGCATTTCTCGAGGCTTGCGACCGCTTGGGCTTGCTGGTGATTGACGAAGCCTTTGATGGCTGGCGGACGTCCAAAACTAAGTTTGACTACTCCATTCATTTCGACGCTTGGTGGCAACGCGACCTGAATGCCATGGTGTTGCGTGATCGCAACCATCCTTCCATAATCATGTGGAGTATCGGAAACGAAATAATTGAAAGGAAAGAGCCTGCCGCTGTACAGACCGCAAAAATGCTGGCAAATGCAATAAAGAAAATAGACCCGACACGTCCGGTAACTTCGGCCATGACTACCTGGGACAAGGAATGGAGCATGTTCGACCCGCTTATGGCAGCGCATGATGTGTGTGGGTACAATTACCAGTTGAATCGAGCTGCGGACGATCATCAACGGGTGCCTTCTCGCATCATCGTTCAGACCGAATCGTATCCACGCGATGCGTTTACCAATTGGCAACTGGTGCAGGATAACAAGTATATTATTGGCGATTTTGTATGGACGGCTCTCGACTATTTTGGCGAATCGTCCATCGGCCGCTGGTATTATTCGGGCGATATTCCCGGCGAACACTGGGAACACGATTTCTTTCCGTGGCATGGAGCTTATTGTGGCGATGTGGATCTTACCGGTTGGCGCAAACCTATCTCGCATTACCGTAGCATGTTGTACAACAATACCGAAAAATTGTACATGGCCGTTCGCGAACCGGCTCCCGAACCCATCGAGATTAAAGAAACCCTTTGGTCAGTTTGGCCAACCTGGGAAAGCTGGACATGGCCCGGATTTGAGGGTAAAAACGTGCAGGTGGAAGTCTATTCAAAATATCCCAAAGTACGGCTTTTTCTCAATGATAAGCTTATAGCCGAACAGCTTACAGGTCGCGAGCAACAATTTAAAGCTACTTTTGCTGTTCCGTACGTTGCCGGTACGTTAAAGGCTGTTGGTATTGAGAATGAGAAAGAAATGGAAACTACCATTCTGCAAACGGCCGATCAGGCTGCCCGAATAAAACTGACAGCCGATAGAAGTGAATTGCTTGCCAACGGGCAGGATTTGTCTTTTGTAACGGTTGAAATTACAGACAAAAATGGAATTGTTCAGCCAAATGCCAACAATCGCCTGACATTTACGGTAGAAGGTGAGGGAACGATAGCGGGTGTCGGCAATGCCGATATGAAAGATTGCGATCCGTATGTGGGCAATTCCCGCAAAGCATGGAAAGGTCGAGCACAGGTGGTTCTGAAGAGCTCGCATAATGCAGGTGCTATTAAATTGATAGTAAGCTCTCCGGGTTTGGTAGAAGCAGCTTTAAGAGTAAAAGTGTTGACTAATAGTAAGCTTTAATGCCTCGCAATAAATGATCCACATGAAACGAATTTTATTAATTCATCTGATTGCTGTTTTTTACATACTGCAAATTCAGGCTCAGAATGTAAAAATTTCAACTATTCCGTATGCAATGCACTTTGAAAACAAGGCATTAGACTATAAAATACTAAGTGAAAACCATATTAGAATAGTTGCACCGGCTAATACCGACCTGTTTATTAGCCCTGATGGAGGCTACGCAATTGATAAGTCACCCAGATTGATATTTAAGCCCGATTCGGACTTTATTTTAACTGCAAATATTACTCCTGATTTTAAGTCAAAATGGGATGCCGGTGTTTTGCTGATATATAATGACAGCAAGCACTTTGCCAAATTTTGCTTCGAGAGTGATTTTAAAGGACAACCGCGTGTAGTATCCGTAGTTTGTAACGATGTGGCAGACGATTGTAATTCAATGGCTATTAACAATAGTCAGGTGTATTATAGGATCATAGGTTCTGCAAAAAGGAATACGTTTGGGTTGTATTATTCTGAAAATGGAAAAACATGGTTTCCAATCCGAAGTTTTAAACTCAACAAAACGGACAATCTCCAAATTGGGTTTAGTGCTCAATCTCCCACGGGAGAAAAATGTAGCGTGGATTTTTCAGACATTAGCTTTCAATCCAGAAAACCCAAAGATGATTGGGTCGGTGAATGACAAAGGTTTTCGGTGAAATGAAATGTAACTAATGCACCCGGAATCGGTGACTGAAAAATTAATTTTTCATGTGTCTGTCGTATTAAAAGCAACAAATAAAATAACTTGAATAAGATGATTAAAACTATTTTTTTTAGTATAATTCTTTTCGTGTGTACAATGAGCCTGAATGCTCAGGTAAAAGCTCCGGCTCCATGTGGCCCGGTTCCATCAGAGAACCAGATGAGGTGGCAGGAAATGGAACGATACGCATTTATACATTTCTCATTGAATACCTACACCGACCAGTCATGGGGGTTTGGAAATGAAGACGTTAAATTGTTTAATCCCGAAAAGGCAGATTGCCGCCAATGGGCGCGAATTTGCAAAGAGGCCGGTTTGAAGGGAATTATCATTACAGCGAAACACCACTGCGGTTTTTGTCTGTGGCCATCTAAATATACTGAGTATTCGGTGAAAAATGCTCCATGGAAAAACGGCAAGGGCGATATGGTGCGCGAAATGGCTGATGCCTGCAAAGAATATGGTTTGAAACTTGGAATTTATCTGTCTCCATGGGACAGAAATAGCAAAGATTACGGTAAGCCGGAGTATATTACCTATTTCAGAAATCAGTTGACCGAACTATTAACCAATTACGGCGAAATTTTTGAAGTTTGGTTTGACGGCGCCAATGGCGGTGATGGCTATTATGGCGGTGCAAACGAAACCCGCAAAATTGATGCTAAAACTTATTACGACTGGAAAAACACCTATGCTTTGATTCATAAGTTACAACCCAAATGTGTGATTTGGAACGATGGTGGTGATCGTGGCGATCTTCGCTGGGTAGGAACGGAAGATGGTTATGTGGGCGAAACCAACTGGAGCTTGTTGAATGCTACCGGCGAAGTGCCATGGAACATGTTGCATTTTGGAGTGGAAAACGGAAATGCGTGGGTGGCAGCCGAAGTAAACACTTCCATTCGTCCCGAGTGGTTCTATCACCCGAGTGAAGACGGCAAGGTGAAAACCGTTCCTCAACTGATGGATTTGTATTATAATTCTGTCGGACGGAACGGCTCCATGTTGCTCAATTTTCCCATCATGCCCAATGGATTGATACATCCGACCGACGAAAAAAATGCCATTGCATTTGCCAAAGCAGTGAACGAATCGTTTGCTGTTAATCTGGCATTGAATAAGAAAGTCTCAGCTTCCAATGTACTTGGCAAATCAGGCAAATTTGCAGCAGCAATGGCAGTCGATGGGAACAAAAATACTTATTGGGCTACCGATGATAATACAAAAGCAGCTTCGGTGACCATCGATTTGGGTAAGCCGACTTTGTTCAACCGTTTTCTGGTACAGGAATATATCCGCTTGGGACAGCGTGTGAAAGCTTTTACCGTTGAAGCACTCGTGGATGGAACATGGAAAGAATTGGCAAAAGCAACGACAATCGGTTACAAACGGATATTACGCTTCCCGGCCGTAAAGGCTACTCAGGTACGCTTCAATATTACTGACTCAAAGTGCAGTCCTGCAATCTCGAACATTGGTATTTACAACGCTCCGGTATTTCTCAATGCACCGGTTATTAACCGTAATCAGGCAGGGCAGGTGACAATTAATACAAATGATATTGGACCGATTTTTTACTACACTCTGGATGGCTCTACTCCTACTTCAAAATCAAATAAATATTCGGGTACTTTCCCTGCTGACGGGAAAGTGGAAATAAAAGCAATTTGCTATGATCCGACTTCGGACAAAAGCAGCTCAGTGTCTGCGGAAAAATTTGATGTTTCGAAGAAAGGATGGAAATTGATTGGTGTGAGCGACGACAAGGCTGCTGCAATCATCGATGGTGATCCGGCCACTGTATGGCATCAGAAGGGTGACGGAAAAATGCCCGTTGATTTGATAATCGATTTGGGAAATAAGTACAATGTGTCCGGCTTCAAATATCTGCCGGATCAAAATAGGTGGAGTTCAGGCATCATTACCACTTATGAATTTTATGTATCGGAAGATAATGAGAATTGGAAAATGGTGAGTCAGGGCGAATTTTCGAATATCAAAAACAATCCATTGTTACAGACTAAAAAGTTTGCTCCGGTAACGACGCGGTATATCAAATTTCGTGCGTTGAAGAACACGTCAGGCGATAACGTGGCCGGATATGCCGAAGTGGATGTGATAACCGAATAATATATTTACAGAAACGATAAGGATATCAATGAAATATATAACGACTATTGGAAAGGGAACGCTATTCAGGATTCAGATAGTTACTCTTCTTTGCCTGATGTGTTTAGCAGGCGGCTTGCATTCTCAAACAGCTATGGTGAATGTATTGAACCGACACAAAACAAGCCTGAACGGTGATTGGCAGGTGATAATTGATCCTACCGGAATTGGCGAATGGAAACAGGTTTGGCAGGAAAAGAAACCGCAAAAGAAGACCGATTTTGTAGAATATTCGTTTGATGGCGGACCTTATCTGAAAGTGCCGGGCGATTTCAATTCGCAATTGTGCGAACTTACATATTTTGAAGGAACAATTTGGTATAAAAAGCGATTTCAGAATGCACTCCAAGTCGGGAAAAGGCTTTTTCTCTATTTTGGCGCGGTCAACTATATGGCTGATGTCTATCTAAACGGCGAAAAAATCGGTAGCCACGAAGGTGGTTTCACTCCGTTTCAGTTTGAGATTACCGACAAAGTGAAACCCGGGAATAATACCATTGTGGTGAAGGTCAACAATAGCAGGCAGGCAAACGGATTGCCGGGTACCGGTTACGATTGGTTTAACTATGGTGGCATCACCCGCGATGTTGACCTGATCGAAACCGGCAACTCGTATATTGAAGATTATTTCATTCAATTGCAAAAAGGGAGTCTGAATCAGGTGCTTGGTTGGGTACAGCTTAATGGGGCTCAAGCTCCTCAAAATATAAGGGTGAAAATACCCGAACTGAACCTGCTATACAAAACCCGAACGGACAAAAAAGGGCGGGCAAAAGTTGAGTTTTCTTCCCGCATTAAACTCTGGTCGCCCGAGAGCCCGAAACTCTACAAGGTAATTGTGGAAAGCGAGAGTGATACGTTGGCAGATAGCATCGGCTTTAGAAGCATCGAAGTGAAAGGGAATAAAGTATTGCTTAACGGCAACCCTATTTTTCTGAAGGCGGTCAATATTCACGAAGAAAATCCCTACAAAAAAGCGCGTGCCTATTCGATTGAAGATGCCCGCATCTTGCTGAAGGCTGCCAAAGAGTTGGGTTGCAACTTTGTCCGGTTGGCGCATTATCCGCATAGCGAAAACACGATTCGCGAAGCCGAAAAAATGGGGCTGATGGTGTGGAGTGAACTTCCTGTTTATCAGCATATTCAATTTTCGGATAGTGTTGTTCCCAAGAAAATGGATCGCATGCTCAACGAGATCGTTCGCCGCGATAAAAACCGCTGTGGGGTGATTGTGTGGAGCCTTTCCAACGAAACCTATCCCGGAACGCCCAACCGCAACGAGGTACTTATTAACTTAACGGCAAAATGCCATGCGTTAGACTCTACCCGTTTGATCACGCACGTTATTAATACTCACAATTATAAAGACAATACATTCAACGTATGGGAGCCGCTTTACAAATATTCCGACCTGATTGCCATAAACGAATATATCGGTTGGTATGATCCGTGGCAGGGAAACCCGTCGGAGACCAGGTGGCAAATCGCTTTCCCCGACAAGCCGGTCTTTATCTCCGAATTTGGCGGTGAGGCTTTGTATGGAAACAATAGTGCCCCAACCGACGAAGCTTCTAATTGGACCGAAGGTTATCAGGAAAAGATCTATGCTAATCAGACGGAAATGTTCAACACCATTCCCAACCTGTGCGGGGTCTGTCCGTGGATATTGTTTGATTACAGGTCGTTGGGACGCATGAATCAGGTTTACCAAAACGGTTACAACCGGAAAGGATTATTATCCGAAAAAGGAGAAAAGAAGAAAGCTTGGTATATTATGAATGAATTTTATAAGAAAAAATGATGGTATCGAAATTAAAACAAACAATGTTGGCATTTATATGCCTGATGACAATAAGCGCGAGTTTATCTGCACAAACCAGAGTGATTGATCTTTGGAACGGAAAAATTCCCGGAGCAAAATACAGCGATCATTTTAAACAAATGGTCGATACCGCAGCCGGCTGGGTGGATAAGCACTTCATTGTCAATCCCTGCCTTTATTTTTATCCGGCTCCGGGGGCAAAAGCTTCAGGTGCTGCTGTTATTATCTGCCCCGGTGGAGGGTATAGTGGACTTGCCATTAAGCACGAAGGTGAGCAGGTGGCCAAGTGGTTGAATAGTTTGGGTGTAACCGCTTTTGTTCTGAAATACCGTTTGCCCGACGATAGCATTATGGAAAACAAAACAATCGGGCCTATGCAGGATGGGCAACGGGCAATTCGCTTGGTTCGCAGTCGTGCAAAAGAATGGGGCATCGATCCTTCCAAAATCGGAATCATGGGGTTTTCTGCCGGTGGACATTTGGCGGCCACACTTTCCACTCTTTATAACGACAAAGTGTACGAATCGGACGACCAAACCAGCGCCAGACCCGACTTTTCTTTGCTTATTTATCCTGTCATTTCTATGAGTAAGGATATTACGCATTGGGGTTCGCGGGTGAATCTTCTTGGTAATTCCCCATCACCGGAGATGGTGAACCATTATTCAACCGAATTGCAGGTAAATAGCAAAACCCCAACAGCTTTTATGGTGCATTCTCTCGACGATGATGCAGTGCCGGTACAAAACAGCATTAATTATGCCTTGGCATTGCACAAAGCGAATGTAGACTGCGAACTTCACCTTTACCCAACCGGAAAGCACGGTTACGGCATGGGCAAATCGACAACCACGGAATCAACATGGACACAAGCTTGTCGTAAATGGTTTGAGGCGAGAGGACTTTTGGTAAAGTAGGAGGGTGCTCCAACAGAGATGTAGGCTATTTTAGAAGTGCCAAATTGTAAGTGAGAATTGCCCCAAGCCCCTAAAGGGGATGTCCTGAAGTACAAATTAGCTCCGAAATACCACTTTTCAAAGTCCCCTTAAGGGGATTTAGGGGCGATAAGAATAATTCAACTATCATTTTGTTAGTTCAATTTTGCTGGAATTGACTTTTGAGACATCACCCTTGTGTAAGTTAGCCTGATTTTTGAGTTAATCAATAGATGTGTGTCAAAATAATTTAGTGTTATGTATTTCAAAAAGAACCTATTAGTGCTCACTGGCACAATGCTAATAGCTGCTACTGTTTTTAGCCAGACCAAAGTGATTGATATCTGGAATGGAAAAGTTCCCGGAGCAATTCCCAATCACAGTTACAAGCAAATAGTTGATTCGGCTTACTGGATCAAGATCAGGTTTGTAACAAAACCGACCATTCAGGTTTATCCGGCTCCAGCCGACAAAAATACCGGCACGGCAGTTGTTGTATGTCCGGGAGGTGGTTATTATGGTATTTCTTTTATTAATGAAGGTGTTGAAGTGGCCAAATGGCTTAATCAGTTGGGCATAACAGCGGTTGTTTTGCACTACCGCTTACCCGACGATGCCATTATGCAAAACAAATCCATTGCTCCCTTGCAGGATGGACAGGAAGCGATGCGCATTGTACGCCGTAATGCAAAGAAATGGGGTATTGACCCGCATAAAATCGGCATTATGGGCTTCTCGGCTGGTGGACACCTTGCCACCACGGTTTCTACCCATTTCGACGAAAAGGTATATGAGCCAAAAGATACAACCAGCGCCCGTCCAGATTTTTCGTTGTTGATTTATCCTGTAGTATCCATGGATTCAGCAACAACTCATTGGGGCTCAAGAGAAAGTTTACTGGGAAAGAATCCGACTCCGGAAATGCAGAAACATTTCTCTAACGCTTTGCAGGTTACCGCTACCACTCCTCCGGCTTTTATGGCTCATTCCATGGATGATGGGACAGTTCCTGTGCAAAACAGCATTGAATATGCATTGGCTCTGACAAAAAATAATATTCCGTGCGAACTTCACATTTACGAACATGGTGGCCATGGATACGGCCTGGGAAAAAGAAATTCGGGAACTGAATCAACATGGACGGAAGCCTGCGAACAATGGTTGAAAGTGAAAGGTCTTCTTGCAAGAAGATCTTTGTAATAAAGGATATTTAAAGGGGCAAGCGACTTCCCAGTCGCTTGGTAATAATTAAAGAATTGTACCTATTGCCTGAAATGCTATTCAAGCGACTGGGAAGTCGCTTGTCCCTTTTAAAGAGTAAAGCCTATACTGAAGCTCAATACTTCGGGATAGGCTTTTTTATTGGGATCAAGCGTGTAAAGAACGAAAAGGATACCTTATGGGAAACATATGGATAATATGGAAATCAAAAAAATAAAATACTTTTGTCATCCATCTCTTTTTCTTAAATAAGAGGAAACGTTGTTGTCGGATTTTTTGATTCTGTTTCTGATATTGATCCGATGACTTGTCTGGTCTTTTTCTAATACACATTACAATTTCATTTCAATGAACCTGAAAAACTTTTCTCTGGTATTGACACTGATATTCGTGTCAATGGTATCTCAATTTGCAAGTTCTCAGACAAAGGAAAATAGTCGGTTTTTCCCGGCAAAAGATCTAATCACCACCGGTATCTATTATTATCCCGAACATTGGCCCGAAAACCAATGGGAACGCGACATAAAGAAAATTGCAGACATGGGTTACGAATTTGTGCATCTTGCCGAATTTGCCTGGTACAAAATGGAACCCGTTGAAGGACAATATGATTTTGAATGGTTGGATAGAGTGGTGAAACTTTGCGAAAAGTATCATCTGAAAATTGTGATGTGTACACCCTCCGCAACTACACCTACCTGGATGCGACTGAAATATCCCGAAACTTTTATTATGGATGGTCATTATATCCGTGCCGAAAACGGAACGCGCGGATTGGGGTCGGTGGTGAACGAAAAATACCGCACTTTTACAACCCGGATTGTTGCCGAAATGGCTAAGCGTTACGGACAAAACAAATCCGTAATCGGTTGGCAGGTAGATAACGAACCCCCTGCAATTTCAGACTTCAGCCCGTCTTCTCAGGAAGCATTCAGATTATGGCTGAAAAACAAATACAAAACTATTGATGAACTGAATAAAGTGTGGGGAGCTGCTTTCTGGAGCCAGTGGTTCAACGATTTTGATCAGGTTATTATTCCCAATACCAATTTGGTGGGCTGGTGGGGCAACAACCCTCACGCATTGCTCGACTTCAAACGCTACGAAGCCGACGCGCAGGCCGATTTTCTTGATTTGCAAGCCGGCACGCTTCGTAAATACATTTCAGCTCAGCAATATATTACCACCAACTATACTGCCGTTTGTACCGGTGCCGATGCTTCAAGAACAAAAAAACTCGATTTTGCAAGTTATACGGCTTACCCTAACGGAGGAAGCGATAATATCGGTGAAACCGGATTTCGGTTGGGAAATAGCAAGGTAATTCTTTTTGCCTCCGAATTTTATAAAGCTGTGGGCGGTGTCAGTGGTGTAATGGAAATTCAGCCCGGACCTGTAAACTGGGGAAGCTACAATCCGTTGCTTTTACCCGGTACCGTGCGCATGTGGCTCTATCATTCGTTTGCAGCCGGCGGTAAACTGGCTTGTTCCTACCGTTTCAGACAGATTTTGTATAGTTCGGAGCAATATCATTCAGGAGTAATAAAAACAGATGGTGTGACACCTTCTCCTGGTGGCGAAGAATATATGCAGTTTATGAAAGAGATCAAAGAGTTGCGCAAGGTATGCAAACCGGATGCGAAAATGCCCGAAAAGCTGGCTGCCCGCTCAACTGCGATTCTTTGGAATCTGGAAAATTATTGGTCAATTGATCGTCAGAAACAAACGTGGCAATGGGATACATGGAACTATCCCGTCAAATTTCTTGAAATGACAAAATCGTTGGGTGCACCTACCGACGTGATTCCCGAAACAGCTGATTTCTCAAAATACAAAGTGCTTATCGTACCTGCTTACGAACTGGCTGATTCGGCATTAGTGAAAAAATGGACTGAATATGTGCGCAAGGGTGGTAATCTGATTTTGACCTGTCGCACTGCCACAAAAGACCGCGCCGGACATTTCTGGGAAGGTGAATGTGCTGCGCCAATTTCGGGGTTAATCGGAGCACATGTAAAAGCCACCGATATGCTTTCGGGCTATGCTAAAGGCACCATTGCCATGCAAGGAACTACATACAACTGGAACAACTGGGCCGATTTGCTTGATGCCGATAAAGGAACGGATGTTGTGGCTACTTATGACAACCAGTTCTACAAAGGCAAAGCGGCAGTGGTGCGTCACAAAATCGGAAAAGGTACAGTAACCTACATCGGTGTGGATACCGACGATTCGAAGTTGGAAAAGAATATACTTAGAAATGCTTACCAAAGCGTGGGTGCTACCTCCGAAAATTATCCCGAAGGCGTGTATGTGTACTGGCGCGATGGTTTTTACGTAGCTGTGAACTATTCATCAACTGATTATAAGATGAATTTACCTGAGGCTGCTAAGATCTTGGTTGGAGAAGCGACAGTGAAACCTGCCGGAGTTTTAGTATGGAGCGAATAATTTAAACTGAACAATTATAACATAGAATGAAACGAATTCCATTTCTCTTAATGCTTCTTTGTGTTGCCGGAAGCTTGTGTGCAACAGTTGCTGTACAAACATTGTCAAACGGTATGCGTGTGACGCCTAAAAACGGGGCTGCAAAAACAATCGAAATTTCAGTTATTAATAGCAGGATTATCCGTGTGCAAGCACTTCCTACAGTCGAGGTGCCTTCGGTAGCCAGTTTGTGTGTGGTGCCCAATGCGGCTACCAAAACTAATTTTCAGGTAGCCACAAACAGCAAATTTGCGTCGTTAACCACCGATGAACTTACAGTGAAAGTGGCATTGGCTACCGGCGAAGTGTCGTTTTTCGATAAATCGGGCAAAGTATTGTTGCAAGAGATGCCAAACGGCAAAAGTTTCAAGACTTTTACGGCTCAAAACGACCACGGCTATACCATGCAGCAAATTTTTAAAGGCACAGAGGGAGAAGCTATTTATGGTTTGGGACAACACCAGTCGGACGATTTCAATTACAAGAACAAAAGCGAAGACCTTTTTCAGTACAATACCAAGGTGTCGGTGCCATTTATTGTGTCAACGGCTAATTATGGAATTCTTTGGGATAACTACTCGCAAAGCAAATATGGCGATCCGCGCGATTATAAAGATCTGAATCAGTTTACACTTTTCGACAAAGAGGGTAACGAAGGCAACCTTACCGCTACCTATATTCAAAAAAGAAAACCATCTATTGTTCGCAAAGAGAATGCAATCGATTACGAAAACCTGAAAACGGTAAAGAAATTTCCCGTGGATTTTGATTTCAACGATGGATCAATAGTCTGGGAAGGCTCTATCGTTTCACCCATAACCGATACTTACAAATTCAGCCTTTATTATGCCGGTTACACCAAAGTTTGGATCAACGATTCGCTGGTTGTGCCTGAGCGTTGGAGAACGTCATGGAATCCAAATACTTTTCGATTTACCTACCATTTGGAAAAAGGAAAGCGCAATAAAATTAAATTGGAGTGGAAACCCGATGGCGGCGTTTCGTACATTGGATTGAAAGCATTGTCATCCAGCCCGATTGAGAAAAACGGAAATATCTCTTTCTGGTCCGAAATGGGCGATAAGATTGATTATTACTTCGTGGCAGGCAAAAATATGGACGATGTGATTGGCGGTTACCGTACCCTTACTGGCAAAGCCAGCATTATGCCTAAATGGGCGATGGGTTACTGGCAAAGCCGCGAGCGTTACAAAACGCAGGACGAACTGCTTGGTGTAATGTCGGAATACCGCAAACGTAATATTCCTATTGACAATATTGTGCTCGACTGGAATTACTGGCCTGAAAATGCCTGGGGAAGCCACAAATTCGATCTTGACCGTTTTCCCGATGCAAAAGGCATGGTGGATTCGTTGCACAAACAAAACGCTCATATCATGATTTCGGTATGGCCTAAATTTTATGTCACCACCGATCACTTCAAACAATTCCAGCAAAAAGGCTGGATGTACATGCAGGCAGCGAAAGACAGTATCCGCGACTGGGTTGGTCCGGGTTATGTAGGATCGTTCTACGATGCTTACAGTGCCGGTGCTCGTAAATTATTCTGGAATCAGATGAAAGATAACCTTTACGTCAAAGGTATTGATGCATGGTGGATGGACGCTTCGGAGCCCAATGTAAGAGATTGTACTGATATGACCTACCGCAAAATGCTTTGCGGACCAACGGCTTTGGGCTCTTCGTGGAAATATTTCAATGCGTATGCGCTGGAGAATGCCGACGCTATCTACAACGGACAACGCGAAGTGGACAACAATAAACGTGTGTTCCTGTTGACCCGTTCGGGTTTTGCCGGCTTGCAACGCTATTCTACGGCAACCTGGAGTGGCGATATTGCTACTCGTTGGGAAGATATGAAGGCGCAGATTTCTGCAGGACTGAACTTTGCCATGTCGGGCATTCCATTCTGGACAATGGATATTGGTGGTTTCTGTGTGGAGAAAAGATACGAGGAAGGTCAGCGCCTGTTCGATAAAACGGGACAAGAAAATGCCGACCTGAACGAATGGCGCGAATTGAACCTTCGTTGGTTTCAGTTTGGCTCGTTTGCTCCATTGTTCCGCAGCCACGGTCAATTCCCGCTTCGCGAAATATTCAATCTGGCTCCTGAAGGACATCCTGTGTATAAAAGCCTGGTTTATTACGACGAATTGCGTTATCGCCTGATGCCTTATATCTATTCGTTGGCCGGAATGGCTTATCACAAGGACTTCACCATTATGCGTTCGTTGGCAATGAGTTATACGTCCGACAAACAAACTTTTGGCGTAAGCGATCAGTTTATGTTCGGCCCCGGAATCATGGTTTGTCCGGTGTATAGCTACAAAGCCCGTACAAAAGAGGTGTATCTGCCCACAGGTACGCAATGGTTCGATTTTTATAGCAACAAGCAAGTAGCCGGTGGTCAGAAAATAAAAGCAGAAGCACCGCTTGAACGTATTCCATTGTTCGTTCCTGCCGGAACGATTTTGCCAATCGGTGATGTAATGCAGTATGCTTCTGAGAAAAAAGGTGAAGATATTGAAATTCGCGTCTATCAGGGTAAAGATGGTAAATTCAGCTTGTACGAAGACGAGGGCGAAAACTATAACTATGAAAAAGGTGCTTTTTCTACCATCAGCTTTGAATACAACGAAGCCAAACACCAATTGGTTATCGGCGATCGTCAGGGAAAATTTGCCGGAATGTTGCTCAACCGCACGTTCCGTATTATACCTGTCGGAGCTTCCAATTCGACAGCACAAGTGATTCATTATACAGGCAAAAAAGTTGAAATAAATTTATGATCCAAAGAAAAGTTATAGCAGTAATCGTAACAATCAAATAAATAATAATGTTGACTTTCAAAACAAAACTCCTTTCATCTCTTTTGTTGGGAATCGCTTTTACAACTTCTGCTCAAAACAGCACTCCGGTTTACCTGAACGTAAACAAACCGATAGAAGAGCGGGTCGAAAATGCCCTGTCTCTAATGACAACCGAAGAGAAAGTGGCTCTTTGTCATGCTCAATCGAAATTTAGTTCAAAAGGGGTTGCCCGTTTGGGAATACCTGATGTGTGGTCATCGGACGGTTCGCACGGAGTGAGCGACGAAAAATTGTGGGACGAATGGAGCAGCGCACAGTGGGCGAATGATTCGTGTACAGCCTTTCCAGCCCTGACGGCTCTGGCTGCCACATTTAATCCTGAGATGGCATCACTGTTCGGTAAATCTATAGGCGAAGAAGCACGTCATCGTGAGAAAACCATGCTGTTGGGGCCTGGCGTGAACATTTACCGCAGTCCGCTGAATGGTCGAAACTTTGAATACATGGGCGAAGATCCTTACTTGGCTTCTCGCATGGTAGTTCCTTATATTCAAGGTGTACAGTCCTGCGGTGTAGCGGCTTGTCTAAAGCATTTTGCTCTCAACAATCAGGAAATTAGCCGCGGTGAGATAAACGTCAACCTTAGCGACCGCGCCTTGCACGAAATTTATCTTCCCGCATTTAAGGCAGCCGTTCAGGAAGGAAAAGCGTGGTCGATTATGGGTGCGTACAACAAATTCCGTGGCGAACATTGTTGCCACAACGATTTACTGTTGAATAGAATCCTGAAACAGGATTGGAACTTTGACGGTGTGGTAGTAAGCGATTGGGGTGGCGTACACAATACCGACGAGGCTGTAAACAATGGTCTTGACATTGAAATGGGTACCTACACCAACGGACTGACAACACAGGGACATTTCCCATTCTCAAGTTATTATTTGGCCAATCCGTTTCTGAAAGGAATTAAGGACGGAAAATATGACATGGCTAAGCTTGATGATAAGGCTCGCAGAATCTTACGCCTGATTTTTCGCACCACCATGAGTGCCAATCGTCCGTTTGGTCGTTTCGTATCGCCCGAGCATAGCGCAGCTGCCCGGAAAATTGCGCAGGAAGCCATTGTCTTGTTGAAAAATGATAAAAACATGCTACCTATTCCGGTAGGAAAATACAAGAAAATTGCTGTTATTGGCGAAAATGCCAGTCGCAGTTTGGTGGTAGGTGGAGGATCTACGGCTCTGAAAGTGGCTTATGAGGTAACTCCTTTGCAGGGTATTATGAGTAAGTATGGCAAAGAACATGTGGTTTACAGCATGGGATATGCGTCAGGTCCTTCGCTTTACGGAGCAGAAGCACCTTCGAAACTGAATGCCGATTCGTTGCAAAAAGCGGCGATTGAAGTAGCAAAATCGGCTGATTTGGTGATTTATGTGGGCGGACTGAACAAAAATTACTATCAGGATTGCGAAAGTGGCGACCGTAAATCGCTCAGCCTGCCATTTGGCGAAGACAAACTGATAACCTCTATTGAGCAGGTAAACAAAAACGTGGTGGTTGTTTTCTCAAGTGGTAACGCTATTACTATGCCTTGGTTGGATAAAACACCAGCCGTGGTGTTGTCATGGTATTTGGGTTCCGAAGCCGGAAACGCATTGGTTGATGTGCTTTCGGGTGATGTAAATCCTTCGGGAAAATTGCCATTCTCGTTTCCAAAGAAGCTTACCGATATTGGCGCTCATGCCTTTGATAAAATGTGCTACCCGGGCGATAGTGTAAATGTATATTACAAAGAAGATATTCTGGTGGGTTACCGCTGGTTGGATACCAAAAAGATAGAACCGTTATTCCCGTTCGGGTTTGGGTTGAGTTACACTACTTTTGCTTATTCCAAACCGGCAGCAGACAAAACCGAAGTTGCTACTGATGGTATCCTAAAAGTGAGTTTTGTGCTTACAAACAGCGGAAAAGTTGATGGTGCGGAGTCTGCACAGCTTTATATAAGCAAACAGAAATCAGCCGTGACGCGTGCTGCTAAGGAGTTGAAAGCATTTAAGAAAGTATTCCTCAAAGCGGGCGAAAGCCAAACGGTAACGATGGCAGTGCCTGTGAGTAGTTTCGCCTATTATAACGAAGCGAAATACGGTTGGGAAGTAGAACCGGGTAACTATACGCTGTTGCTGGGCAGTTCGTCGCGCGACGTAAAAGGGAAAGTAGAGGTAACTGTAAAATGAAGATAATCTGGATAGAATGGTTCCTAATGGCAAATTTATTCGGTTTTAAATTACAAATGGGCTACGGGTAAACTAATATCTCTGTTATCGCTAATCTGCATCCGTCGGAGTGAGTGGTGGTACATGATGTCCGACTCTCAAATGCCCCTGGTTTGTACAACAATGCGTTTAAACTATGCGAAGCCAAAGTCGTCAAAGCTAAGTGACTTCGGCATTAACTGATTGTGCCGAATTTATCTGTTTGAAAAGACACAAACGTATTGTAGTAATACCGGCTATACCAAAGGTATTAACCACTTTGGTTTGGCAGAAGAGATGTAAACAATGTAACCGCTTCTTATTCAATTGTCCATGAAACACAAATTTATCGGAATTGCCTGCGCAATTCTCTGCGGACTCGCTTTTACGGCGTTCAAACCCGCGCCTCAAAAAACAAAAATTCCCATTTATCTGAACACGGCTTACTCGTTTGACGAACGGGCCGCCGATCTTGTCTCCCGGCTTACTCTGGAAGAAAAGGAGAGCCTTCTGGGTAACAATATGGCTGCCGTGCCACGACTCGGTATTCATGCATTCAATGTATGGAGTGAAGCGCTGCACGGGGTTTCGTTTGGATTTACAAACGGAGCGAATTCTCCCTGTTCGTTTTCCAACAGCGCTGCCCTCGGATCTGCATGGGATCCGAACCTGATGCAGCGGGAAGCCGCTGCTATTGCAGACGAAGCCCGGGCGCTGAATTCCCCCGTCATCACAGGACTTACCTACTATTCTCCCGTGGTAGAACCTATCCGCGACCCGCGGTGGGGACGGACCGGAGAGTCGTACGGTGAAGACCCATTCCTGGTGTCGCAAATCGCAAGCGGATTTATCAAAGGGATGATGGGCAACGATCCGACCTACCTGAAAACGGTTCCCTGTGGCAAACACTATTTTGCCAACAATAGCGAATTCAACCGACACGACGGTAACTCGGTGATGGACGGACGCGATATGCGTGAGTTCTACATATCGCCCTACAAGCAACTGATTGAACAGGACAAGTTGCCCTCCATCATGTCTTCGTACAATGCGGTGAACGGTGTGCCGACCTCTGCCAGTAAATTCTATCTCGACACCATTGCGCGACGCACTTACGGTCTGAAAGGTTATATCACCGGCGACTGCTCGGCGGTAGAAGAGATCTACTCCAGCCACCATTATGCCAAAACCCCGGAAGAGGCCGCTGCCATGGGTCTGAAAGCCGGAGTCGACATCGACTGCGGAAGCGTATATCAACGAAGCGCGATTAAAGCGTTGAATCAGGGACTTATCACAGTTGCAGATATAGACAAAGCGCTGGTAAATATTTTTGCTATCCGGATGCGCACCGGCGAGTTCGATCCTTCGGCAAAAGTTGCGTATAACCTTTATCCGAAAGAGTTGGTCGGTTCCAAAGCACACCTGGAGCTTGCCAAAGAGGTCGCAACCAGAACTCCCGTTCTGCTCAAAAACGACAACAGCACCAAAACAATCCAAAAGATACTGCCTCTCAACCCGGCGGAATTGAAGAAAATTGCACTGATCGGTCCGCAAGCCGACAAAGTGGAGCTCGGCCCCTATTCGGGCAGACCCGCCAAAGAGAACATGGTTTCTCCGTATGCCGGAATCAAGAAATACATTTCGGACAAAGGCCTTTCGACCGAAGTAATGCTCTCTTCGGGTGGCAATACGGCCAGCAAAAGCAACCTGCTTTACATCGCCGGTTTCGAGCTTCGGAAAGCCAACGGTACCGTTACTAAATACGATGCCACCAAATTCAGCTCATCGTCCAAAGGCATCACTACCGGTGCGGGCATGGGTACCGAATTTCAGGTACGCTCCATCGACGACGGTTCGTGGACTGCCTACGAAAATGTTGATCTGACAGAGGTCGATACGATCGGTATCAGCCTGAATGTTCTTACCGAAGGCGGAATTATTGAAGCACGGGTTGGTTCGCCGGAAGGAAATTTATTGACGACCCTGAATGCCACTGTTGCAGCCGGATTTAAAGCTGGCGGCCCTTACGGCGGAGGCAAACTGACCAAAGTAAAAGTAAATAAACTGGGATTGAACGGACTTCAGACACTCTACTTCGTTTACAAAGCTCCTGCCGATGCCAAAGTGGACGAACAAGCTATTGCCACCGCAGCTTCGGCCGATGCCGCTGTTGTGTTTGTAGGAACCGACGAAAACACAGCTACCGAAGAGGCCGACCGTCTCTCACTGGTACTACCCGGCAATCAGGTCGATCTGATCAAAGCGGTGGCTGCTGTCAATCCGAATACCATCGTGGTGATGCAAACGTTGGGATGTGTCGAAGTGGAAGAGTTCAAAAGCCTGCAAAATATCCCCGGCATCATCTGGGTGGGTTACAACGGACAGGTACAGGGCGCAGCTATTGCCGACATTCTTTTCGGCGATGCAAATCCGGGCGGTAAGCTGAATGGCACCTGGTATAAATCGGTGAAAGACCTGCCCGACATTACCGATTACACGCTCCTGGGAGGTAACGGTAAAAACGGACGTACCTTCTGGTATTTCAATAAGGATGTTTCGTACGAATTTGGTTACGGCCTCTCTTATACCACTTTCAAATACGATAACTTCAAAATCAGCAAAAACACCATTACACCGCACGATAAAATTACGGTGAGTGTAGATGTTACGAACACAGGCAACTGTGCCGGTGACGAAGTGGTACAGGTGTACATGCGGACTCCGGATAGTCCGGCTGTTTTGCAACGCCCCATCAAACGCCTGAAGGGTTTCCAACGGGTAACCATCCCCAGAGGGCAAACCAAAACGGTCAATATCGACATCGATTGCGCCGATCTCTGGTTTTGGGACATGAAGAACAACAAAATAACATTCGATCAGGGCAACTATCTGTTCGAGATCGGAGCTTCTTCAAAGGATATTAAAGGTACCGTGTCGGCCACGATGAACGGAACTTTCAAACCGGAACTGAAGGTAGTGGTTGCCGACTGCAACACCGTTGTACTGAAGAGCGGAGCCACCACACAAACCAGCGTAACTGCAGCCATGACCGACGACAGTTTCTACGACATTACCAAGACAAAAATTGTCTACTCCAGCAACAATCCTGCCGTTGCAACCGTCGACAGCAAGGGAGTGGTCACGGCCAAAGCTTCGGGCGTTGCCACCATTACCGCAGCAGTGACGGTAGATAACAAAACCGTAGAAGGCAACTATCCCATCAAAGTGGTGCCCGATCTGAATCCGGTTTCGATAACCGTCAATAAAAAAGTAGTGCCGGGCTTTAATGTTGCCACCACACAATACAGTTACCTACAAGGCAAGCCGTCGTCCAAAGCGCCGGTTGTTGTAGCTGTACCATCCGATCCTGATATTGCGGTTGAAACACAGCAGGCAAAAGGAGTTCCGGGAACGGCTACCGTATTGTTGACCGATTACAACACCTTTGATACCAAAGAGTACGCTGTCAATTTCGGCATCAAATCGGTAAGTGCTGAATTCGACAGCAACGCATTGGGCAAGCAGTGGCATTGGGTGCGTGAAAATGCCGCACAATGGAGCCTCTCGAAAAAAGCCGGTTCGTTGACCATCACAAGCGGCAAAGGAGACATTACCGAAGCAAGTAATAATGCAGAGAACATTCTGTTGCAAAGCGCCAACACCGACTGGACAATAGAGACAAAGCTCGTCTGTTCGCGGAAACCTTCGGGATTTTCTCAAAACGCCGGTTTGGTTGCTTACCAGGATGATAATAACTTTGTGAAATTAGTTTACAGAGCCGGTGGTGGCGGTCGCAGAGGCATGACGAGAGCCGGAGCAGGCGAACAACCGGGGTCGGTAGAGTTGTCCGTTGAGAGTAACGGAAGCCAGAAATCGGCGGTAACTCTCAGTATGGATGGAATTATACAAAACGACAATACGCTGATCCTGAAATTAGTAAAGAAAGGTGCCGTTTATACTGCATCCTGTTCTGCCGATGGGGTGAATTTCAAACCCGTTGGTTCGGCCGACATGGTGCTGAAAGATATTCAAAGCGGGGTAATGGTCTGCGATGGCGTTACATCCGGCCGCATGGGAGGCTTCCCCAGAATGCAGCAGGCTCCTCAACCGACCACGCCGTTTGAAGTTGCGTTCGACTATTTCCGAATCATAAATAACGGACTGAAATAGAAAAATATTCACCTTCAGCATCGGCTGTTCTAAAAAAGAGCCGATGCTGATATGATTATCGGATATATAGCTTGATTATGTTGCATATTGCCTGAAAGGCATTATTTTCATAACCGTATGCCAATGGCGTACGGTTTCAACAGCTCATGCTTTCGTGCCTGAATTGAAAATCGACGTAGTCAAAGGCACTACGTTGAGTTTTGTCCGACCTTTCAGGTCGTATAAATTGATGGTTTATTCACACAGGTCACAGACCTGTGGTTATGCAAATTGGGCTTTTCAAGCCATAAGACAAAATATTAGATACTCATTAACCCGACGATACGCTTATTATGACCCTACGAAACCTGTTTTTTATCGCCTGTAGTCTGTTTTTTGTTCATTGCACCGTCAGCGTAGCTGCAAACAACGCCGAACCTAGCCGACAAAAAGGATACAATGCTGCGGTAGCTTATGCCGACGGATTTGTGGTTGCCGGTACGGAAGGGAAAATAGACAGGCTCTCCAGATCGGGGGCAGTGGTTAAATCGGAAAAGTTTGCAGGAGTCGAATTCAACGCGCTGGTAGTACACGACCAGACGATTGTGGCTGCCGGAGAAATGGGAGCCCTGCTGATTTCGTCAAACAACGGCGAATTCAAACCGATTGACAGCGGGACGGATAAAACCATTCATTCCCTTGCCTTCTTCAGCGACAAAATAATTGGTGGAACGGATCAGGGCGAGATTGTCGCGGAAACAGGGAATGGTACATTCCATAAAATTCCGTTAGCGCTGAAGGGAAATATCGTCTCCTTGTCGGCCAATGTCTCGGAGTGTTATGGGGTGACCGATGCCGGAGAGATTATTCGCTCCAAAGACGGGATACAGTGGACCATAACCGATTTCAATACCCAGTATGCGGGCTATTACAAACCCTGTGTCTTTACGCGGGTGCTTGCGGTGGATGGCCGGATTGCCATCGCTGGGAAAAGAAACGACGGCTCGCCGGTATTGTTTTTTTCAACGCAGGGAAATGTGTGGACCGACCGTATACTGGATTACACCAATGACGAGCGGCAAATGAACAGTCCGACCGAAATACTCAACGACATTTACTACTACTATCCCGAAGATCTCTATTTCCTTGCCTGCAATAATGGAATAATGATGCAGATTCCCTCCTGTTCGCACTGCAACAAACTGATCCCGATCGGCACCGACGATCTGCGGTGCATGGCTTTCAATGGAAACGTATTGCTTTTTGCCGGATCGAACTACAGTATCAAAGCGGTCGATATGTGATGCATTTCATCCCGCCGGAATCGAAGATCAGCGAAGCTAACTTGTCCCGTCGGATTTGCAATCCGACGACGGCAAAGAGTATTAGGATTTGTAATCCGATGAAGCTTGAAGCATAGCAAATCGAAAGTCAGAGAAGCTCATCACAGTCCGATTGACTTATACCACCACCACTGGCAGCAATCCTTTTCCACCGGCGTAATCTATCGCCGAACTATACTGATATTCTTGAGGTAAGTTTACGATTTCTGCCTTTACGGGATTGTTGTGTATATACTCCATTTTTTGTTCGAAATAATCGTTTAAGAAAACCTCCTGGATGTCTGTGCCTTCCTGCCAGAATCTGAAATTCTTTATCTTTTTATCGTTGCGACCACTAAACTCAAATCTGTCAAGCATCCATTCTCTGCGGCTTTCTGTTACTTCGTGTTGTAAAGTGTCGATCAGTTTCTTACTGGTGTATTTTTTGAAGTCTCGCATGATGTCAGACACGGAGTTCTCTCCGATTATTCCAACCAGCAAATGCAGATGATTCGTCATTAATACCCACGCATATACCTCTATTCATTTGTTTTGTATGCAATAATTCAAAGATTCCAGTACAACATGCTTATATGCCGGACGGGTAAACAGATCAATCCAATCAACGACGGTTGTGGTAATAAAGTAAACTTGCCCGTTTATCCTATGTTGAATTTTCATAAACGTCTCTGTTGTATTTCTTTTTTGCGGGATCTCAGATCCCTATGCTCCATTCCGTCGTCGGATTGCAAATCCGACGGGACGGGATTTCGCTGTTGCTGATTTTCAATTGTAATTTGATGGGACAGAACCATTTTCCTGACGTCAGGAAAATGGTTTTCCGGTCTCGTCGCTTTCCAATTCCAAATTCAGGGACGTTAGTCCTGTAGTCTTGGTAGTAATGCAGAGATATTGAAACCGGAGGAGCGTAGCTCTGATGCCTTAGGGTAATGTCGTAGATGTCAGGACTACATCCCTCCGCTTTTGCGTTGTTCTTTTTTGCTACCAAGACGGCGGAGCTACGCCCCTCTCTAGAGGTAGTTAAATCCGACGGGACGGGAAATTTTATTATTTCCACCAAATATTCTGACTTTTATATTCCCAGTCAAAGGCTTTGTATAATAATAATTTGCCCTCAACGCCATGTCCGTTCTTAAATGGATCGTCTGCAAATTTCTGGAAATATTCATTGTGGATATACCACTTACCATCAATCTTTTTCATAAATGCAGTTTTATAAATTGTGTCTTGCCCAACAGAAAATTTATAAAATACAAGTGTCAAGTTTTTATCTGGTACAGAACTAGTTTCAGGGATAACAAGCGAGTTGAGTATCTCATCTTTATGTTTTGACCAAAAATAAGCTCTGTCATTTAATTGTACATTATCATATAAGTAGCAATCGTATTCAAGTTGTGATTTCAGAGTATTCGAAATGGTAGAAGATGCATATACTTTCTTAAATGAAAAGGTCCTGGAATTAGAAGTCGCACTATTGCGCGAGCAACCAATCACCAAAATAATTGAAAAGAAAAATAAGAGTTTTTTCATGAGAATAATAGTTTGTCAATGATAGTTGGATGTTGTATTTGTATTAAAAATCCGACGGGACGGGCAGGTATTGCTTGTACACAATGTTATGGTCTGTTTTCTTCCTTTTTGTCCATAGACTCCATTGATTTGTCAACACGTATTTCGTCTTCAATTGCCTCTTTTACTTTGGGTTTTACGTTTTTTAAACCATTCAGGTAGTCGAAAATGTAGAAGTAGAATTTTCTAAATTCTTCATCATCATCTAATAATTCGACTAATTCTTCGTCTTTAATGTAAACTTGAATCTCTTTTTTTAATATATTTCTTGCTATTTTTTTTATAAAATCATAGGCTAAATTTCCAACAATGCCACTTATAACAGAAGTCGCTATCAAATAATAAAGTTCATTAACTGGCTCTAATGCAAACCTAATGTAGATGTCTTCATCATTTTCATAGACAGATTCATAGATTTCTCTATATTGATACCCAAAATAAACGGAATTGAATGATACTTTTAAAAGGCTTTCTAATTCTGCATATTTAATTGAAAAGTCACAATGGGGACATTTAAATACTTTTTCTTCATTGTTAAATTTCGAGACTGTTTGACAACGAATGCAAATGTCAAATTGTCTATTTTGTGGATAATGATTCATTATTAATAAATTATATTGTATTCACTTTTTAACTTTCCGCTAACGTTTTGTTTACGAATCTTCGTTAATTTTCGACTTATCTTGCTGTGTAAATGCAAATTGTGTTTAGTGGTATTTTTTGGATCAAATATAAGATAATCAATATGATATGGTGATATATTAGATGCTTGTTTCTTTGAATACACGCAATAAGTGTCTGCTTGTAAATATAAAAACTTTTTTTAATATAAAACATAAATTTTCTGTTGGAGTTTTCAATGGATATATCTGCATTGGATTCTTTATGTGTTATGGTTAATTTGCTGAATGCCATTTGTCTTTTACTGCAATATGCATCCACAAATCTCCACATTTTCAAATCCTCAAATCTTCCTATTTCCTCGGATATTTTTTGTAATTTTGCAGGTCAAAACCGAAAGGTTATCTTGTTCACTAATAATCGCTTAACTTTTATGGAATTAGCAAGTAAATACAACCCCTCCGAAGTAGAATCGAAATGGTACCAGTATTGGCTGGATAACGGATTTTTCAAATCGAAACCCGACGGACGGGAACCTTATACTATCGTCATCCCTCCTCCCAACGTAACCGGTGTGTTGCACATGGGCCACATGCTCAACAATACCATTCAGGATATTTTGGTGCGTCGTGCCCGTATGCTGGGCAAGAATGCCTGCTGGGTGCCGGGAACCGACCACGCTTCTATTGCTACCGAAGCCAAAGTGGTGGGAAAACTTGCTGCCGAAGGAATCAAAAAGACCGACCTCTCCCGTGATGAGTTTTTGGAACATGCCTGGGAATGGACCCGCAAGCATGGCGGTATCATTCTGGAACAGTTGAAAAAGCTCGGCGCTTCCTGCGACTGGGATCGTACCTGTTTTACCATGGATGAGGCTCGTTCCGAAAGCGTTATCAAGGTGTTTGTCGATCTTTACAACAAAGGCTTGATCTACCGCGGCGTGCGCATGGTCAACTGGGATCCGAAGGCGCTGACCGCTCTTTCCGACGAAGAGGTGATCTACAAGGAACAAAACGGAAAATTGTATTACCTGCGCTATAAAATCGAGGGTGAAGAAGGTTATGCCGTTGTGGCAACTACCCGTCCCGAGACCATCATGGGCGATACTGCCATGTGTATCAACCCGAACGATCCGAAGAACACGCACCTGAAAGGTAAAAAGGTGATTGTTCCTTTGGTAAATCGTGCTATTCCGGTGATTGAAGACGACTACGTGGACATCGAGTTCGGTACCGGTTGCCTGAAAGTGACTCCTGCGCACGACGTGAACGACTATATGCTGGGCGAAAAATACAACTTGCCCTCTATTGATATTTTTAACGATAACGGAACATTGAGCGAAGCTGCCGGTTTGTATGTCGGCATGGATCGTTTCGATGTTCGCAAACAAATCGAGAAAGACCTGGCCGATGCCGGTCTGCTCGAAAAGGTGGAAGATTACACCAACAAGGTGGGTTTCTCTGAACGTACCAATGTGCCCATTGAACCGAAGCTTTCCATGCAGTGGTTCCTTAAGATGGAGCAACTCTCAAAACCGGCTCTCGAAGCGGTGATGAGCGACGAAATAAAACTGGTTCCCGCCAAATTCAAAAATACCTACCGTCATTGGATGGAGAACGTGAAGGACTGGTGTATCTCCCGTCAGTTGTGGTGGGGGCACCGTATCCCGGCCTATTTCCTTCCGAAGGGTGGGGTAGTGGTTGGCGAAACCAAAGAAGAGGCTTATCAAAATGCATTGGCCAAGGTGGACTATCCGTTGACAATTGACGAACTTCGTCAGGATGAGGATGTGCTCGATACCTGGTTCTCGTCGTGGTTGTGGCCGATCTCTGTTTTCGACGGCATCAATCACCCCGAAAACGAAGATGTGAATTACTATTACCCAACCAGCGACCTGGTTACCGGTCCTGATATTCTGTTCTTCTGGGTGGCCCGTATGATTATTTCGGGTTACGAATACCGTCAGAAGCCTTGTTTTAACAATGTTTACCTCACCGGTATCGTTCGCGACAAACAGGGCCGCAAGATGTCGAAATCGCTGGGTAACTCACCCGAACCGCTGAACCTGATCGAGCAGTTCGGTGCCGACGGTGTGCGTATGGGTATGATGCTGGCTGCGCCTGCCGGTAACGACGTGTTGTTCGACGAATCGCTTTGCGAACAGGGACGTAACTTCAATAACAAAATCTGGAATGCTCTCCGCCTTGTAAAAGGGTGGGAGGTTGCCGATATTGCACAACCCGAATCGTCTCAAATTGCTATCAAATGGTTCGACGCAAAATTGAGCCAAACTATTGAAGAAGTAGACGATCTGTTCGGTAAATACCGTTTGAGCGAAGCGTTAATGGCGGTTTACAAACTCTTCTGGGACGAGTTTTCGGCCTGGTATCTTGAGTTAATCAAACCGGCTTACCAGCAACCGATCGACAAAGCGACACTGGATGCAACTATCGGTTTCTTCGAAAAACTGCTGAAGATGCTCCATCCGTTTATGCCGTTTATCACCGAAGAGCTCTATCACGCTTTGGGTGAACGCGCCGAAACCGACAGTATCATGGTAAGTGTCATGCCGAAAGCAGGTGTAATCGATGAGGCATTGCTGGCCCAGTTCGAACAAACCAAAGAGATTATTGCGGGTATCCGTACCATCCGTCTCGAAAAGAACATTCCGAATAAGGAACAACTGGCCTTGCAGGTGGTTGGAAATGAAGCATTGGCTTTACCGTCGGTAGTAGAAAAAATGGCGAATCTTTCGGCGGTGGAAATCGTGGCCGAAAAAGTGGCAGGTGCCGGATCTTTTATGGTTGGTACTACCGAATATGCCGTGCCGCTCGGTTCTCTTATCGACGTGGAAGCCGAACTGAAAAAGCAACAGGAAGAGATCGCTTACCTCGAAGGCTTCCTTGTTTCGGTGAACAAGAAACTGAGCAACGAGAAATTTGTGGCCAATGCCAAACCCGAAGTTGTGGCTAACGAACGTAAAAAACTGGCCGATGCCGAAAGCAAAATCGCTTCGCTGAAAGAGAGCATCGCCGCATTGTCGAAATAAGAATGGATTACGAAGAACTTTGCCTTTCCGTTTGCGAAATTGCCCGGAAGGCTGGCGGTTTTATAGCCAATGAACGCAAGCATTTTAGTCTGGATAAGGTTGAAAGTAAAGGCTTGCACGATTTGGTGAGCTACGTGGATAAGACCTCCGAAAAAGTGATTATCGAAGCGCTTTCGACATTACTGCCCGAGTCGGGCTTTATTGCCGAAGAGGGTACTTCCAATAAAAAAGGGGAACGTTTCAACTGGGTAATCGATCCGTTGGACGGAACCACCAACTTTATTCAGGGCGTACCGGTTTATGCCGTTAGCATCGGATTGCTCGAAGGAGAAGAACTGGTGCTAGGTGTGGTGTATGAAATTTGCCGCGACGAGTGTTTCTTTTCGTGGAAAGGAGGCAAAGCCTATTTGAACGGCGACGAGATTCACGTTTCGAAAACCTCTGAAATGCACGATGCTTTACTGGCAACGGGCTTTCCTTATTCCAACTTCTCGCAACTCGATAGTTACATGGGGTTATTGAAGTGGTTGCTGACAGAAGCCCGTGGCGTACGTCGTCTGGGTTCTGCCGCTACCGATCTGGCTTACGTGGCCTGTGGTCGTTTCGATGCATTTTTCGAATACGATCTTAAACCGTGGGATGTTGCCGCTGGTGCATTTATCGTGCTACAGGCAGGTGGAAAGATTGCAGATTTCAACCGTGGAGAAAGTTATCTCTTCGGAGGTGAGATTATAGCATCCAATGCTCCGTTGCTTGCTGAAATGCAGCAGAAGGTAGATGAGTTTATGAATTGATCAAGCAGATCCAATCTTTGGAGGTGTTGCTGTTTCCTCTTGATTACAGGATTAATTTGCTTTTTGCCTGCGGCAAGGCCTTACTTTTTGCGCCAAAAAGTAAGCAAAAACATTGACGGAAAGAACTCGTTCGCTCGGCCATGAAACATTTTTCCATAACCAAACGTTGGTAACTGGCCTACTCACTCAAACAGCTTTCCGTCTGTTTGGTATTCTTTGTTTATCCTTCGGATCTGGTTGTTCATAGATCATAAAAATATTTCGATTCTATTTTTAAGTGTCTTGCTCATGCAGATTGGAGCGGCCTTGTCCGATGAGCCAAAAAACAAGAGAAGCGACGCAAAAATCGTCCTTGTTTGAAGTTATCGACGGAAGGAGATAACGAGTTTGGGCGATTTTCGTCGATGAGCGCCAGTTTTTTGAGCGAAGCGGGCATAGCCTTGACTTTTTTGTTTACTTTTTGTGTCAAGGCAAAAAGTAAAAGCAGGCCTGGGTTTCTATATGTAAAAAAATTATATGTTACAGATAGAAGATCATGTTGATGTGTTGTCCTGGGCTTAGGGAAATTTGAGTACGCATAAAAAAGCGGTCGTTCTGCATAAGCAAAACGACCGCTTTTTTATGTTGCAAACGTTCGGTTTATTTCAATGTGCCGTCATTAGCTTGTTGAATCATAGTCGAGTTAGCCGAGATGAAAACTTCTACGCGACGGTTTTGTGCACGACCTGCTGCTGTACTGTTGTTAGCTACAGGATTGTCCCATGCTTTACCAATTGTTGAAAGACGAGCACTTTCGATACCACTGTTGTTCAGGTATTGTCCAACCGCATTGGCACGTTCCTGTGATAAGCGCTGATTAAGTGCCAAACTTCCGGTATTGTCTGTATATCCGTAGATAGTAACGTCTGTTTGAGCATTGTTTTTCAATGAAGCGGCAAATTTGGTAAGAGCATCTTTTGAAGAAGTGCTGAGGGTACTTTTACCTGTGCTGAACAGGATTCCTTCAGCAAAAGTTACTTTGATAGCTTCGAGGTTGTTTGCGTCTTTTACGGTTTCAACCTGAGCGCCCTGTATTTTTGCCAGTTCTTCTTTTTGTTTGTCCATTTTCTTGCCGATGATTACACCGGTAGTAGCACCAACGGCTGTACCTACAGCAGCACCGATAATAGCGCCTTTGCCTTTTCCGAACAATGCGCCTACGCCGGCACCAAGTGCTGCACCTGCACCACCACCCAAAAGTCCGCCTTTAGCAGTATTGCTCATGCTTGCACAACCTGACACTAGAATAGCTCCACAAAGAGCTAACGAAATAATTACATTTGATTTTTTCATTGCCATATAAATTAATTGATGTTTTTTTGTTTTTGCAAATATTAGCTTCTGCAAAAATACTGTTTATTTTTCTCTTTATACTTTGGAAATTAGTTGTTTATGTTTACTTGTGTATGCTGAAGTCTTAGAATTGCACAAGCCTGATTTCAGTCTGCAAAAATAAGGCAAAAAATAAGGTTTTCTATCTCATTTTCATAAAAAATGATGAATTGTATTGATCACTTTCTCTGATGAAATATGCTTCCTTGTTTGGATAGATGTAAAAAAATAAGGCAGGAAACTGAACATCAGCTTCCTGCCTTAGGAGAATTTTGTTTGGCAATTATTTTGCTCTTTCTACGTATGAACCGTCACGCGTATCAACCTTGATCTTTTCGCCTGTTTCGATAAACAGAGGAACGCGAACGGTAGCCCCGGTTTCAACTGTAGCCGGTTTCAATGTGTTAGTAGCGGTATCACCTTTCAGACCCGGTTCTGTATAGGTAATCTGCAATACAACATGAGTTGCAACGTCAGCATACAAAACAGTTTCCGATTCTGCATGTGTTACTACTTCAACAGATTCGCCTTCTTTCAAAAAGTCAACGCCATTGATTAATGATTTCTGAATGGAAATTTGTTCAAATGTCTCGTTGTTCATGAAGTTGTAACCCATATCGTCCTGATAGAGGTATTGATAAGGACGGCGTTCGATACGGACTTCGTCTACCTTGACACCGGAGTTGAAAGTTTTGTCGATTACACGACCAGATTGTACGTTTTTCAGTTTTGTACGAACGAAAGCCGGACCTTTACCTGGTTTTACGTGAAGGAATTCAACTATAAAGTAAAACTGGCCATCAATGTCGAGGCACATTCCGTTTCTGAAATCAGCTGTTGTTGCCATAAAAGGTTACTGTGGTTTGATATTGTTAGTGTCCTGTTAAATCTATATAGTTTGATATCAGGCTACTATTGATTATTAAAATTGTTCGGATTTGGACGACAAAGATAGTTCTATTTGGCGAATTTACAAAGGCTTTGCGTGTTGAAATACCTACAGCATTCCGTTGTCGGCAAAACTGTAATAATTTTTGTGTCCGATTATCAGATGATCCAGGAGCGAAATGTCGACGATTTTGCAGGCTTCCGAAAGCTTTTGCGTTATTTTGATGTCTTGCTGGCTTGGTTCAATATTTCCTGACGGATGGTTATGTCCGACAATGATACCGGCAGCAAGTTTGTCAATGGCCGTTTTTAGTACCAAAGGTATTTCCACAACGGTTTGTCCGGTTCCGCCTTGCGTGAGTTTTACCTGTCCAATGATTTTGTTCGCCCGGTTGAGCAGAAGCATCCAGAACTCTTCGTGGGGGAGATCGGCCATTTTTGAATGTAGTACTTCGAATACATCTTCACTGGCAAGCACTTTTTTCTTTTCGGCAGGTTGAGCAGCCTTTCTCCGTCTTCCCAGTTCCATTGCGGCGGCAATTGTAATCGCTTTGGCGCTGCCGATGCCTTTGAAGTTTTTTATGAGGGATTGGATGCTAAGTTTGCCCAGTTCGTCGAGGTTAAACTCCACGGAGTGCAGGATGCGTTGCGACAACTCCACTGCCGACTCGCAGGCATTGCCCGATTCTATGATAATTGCAAGCAGTTCGGCATCAGAAAGTGATTGAGCCCTTTTAGTAAAAACTTTTCTCTTGGACGATCTTCTTCTTTCCATTCCTTGATATTCAGGTGCTTGTTCATTGGTATATGTGTTGTTTGTGCAAAGATAAAATATTAAGTTTAATATATAATATAAGGATTGGTTAAATTTGTTTCGGCGGAATTGCTGTAAATGAAATGCAATGTGGGTAATTGATGACGTAGTCTTTTGATTACGGGCTAAAACTGAAATGTTTAAATAATTTAAATAACATAAAAACCACTGCTTTTACTACAGTCGGATGTTGGTTTGCTTTTAAGAAATTGTATCTTTGTTGCAGTTAATTAATTGTTATTCACATTCTAATTCTACTTGCCTATTGACCAACGTTTACTTTTGAACCCTAAATTTAAAAGTAATGCCTATCAATTTGTTGGAAAAGACAGATGATGAGTTGGTGCACCTTTACTTCAAAGGTGATCACGATGCTTTTGCTGTGTTAATGAGCAGGCATCAGGACAAAGTTTATACGTACATTTACCTTCTCGTACGTAATCGTCAGTTGGCAGAAGATCTCTTTCAGGATACCTTTATTAAAGTAGTCACTTCTATCAAGCAGCAGCGTTATGCTGACAATGGAAAATTTGTGGCCTGGGTGAACCGGATTGCACACAATCTTATTATCGATTACTTCCGTCGCGAACAGGGAGAAAATACCCTTTCACACACCGACTTTGACTATGATGTTTTCAATAATGTCAGGTTGAGTGATTCCACGGTTGAAGAAGAGATGGTGCGTGAACAGCTGATGTGTAATGTCGCGCGAATGATTGATTTTTTGCCTGATACTCAGCAGGAAGTTGTTCGGATGCGATTTTATGAAGATCTGAGTTTTAAGGAAATAGCCGACAAAACAGGTGTGAGCATCAATACGGCGCTGGGTAGGATGCGGTATGCTCTTATCAATATGCGAAAGATGGCAGAGGAAAATAACATGGTTTTGAATATTTAACTTACGGAGAATAATATAAGCAGGGTTTGTGCGTTTATTGTATATAACTAAAAACCAAAACCGTGCCTATGAGAAAAAAATACTCTTCCCAATCACATTCAAATACGCTCAAAAAAGAAGTTTCGCCAATACAGTTATCGCCAAGTAAAGCTGTTGTAGACCGTATTCTTGCTTTTTCCTCTTCCTACTGGACAGCAAGCGGTTTAGACGGAGTAAATGTAGAGCTTATTTTGAATTAAAGCACAAGATCGGGCTGGAGCCTGAAATGTGAAATAAAAAATGTCGGTACAACTTATTTTGTGCCGACATTTTTTATCTTTGTATCCGTTTTCTTACAAATTGTAATTCAATATATTAAATTGTAACATTCAGTTATATAGTTTGTTGTATTGTGTTCGTTTGGCGGAGACGTTTATAATTGCACAAAAAAAATAATTATGTATTCCAAATTAGTAGATCGTTTTCTGAAATACGTGTCGTTTGTGACTACATCCGACGAAAAAACAGGTCTGACTCCCAGCACTCCGGGACAGTTGATTTTTGCAAATTACCTTGCAGATGAGTTGAAAAACATAGGTTTGATAGATGTTTCGGTAAGCGAGTACGGATATGTGATGGGAACACTTCCTTCCAATACAGATCTTGCTGTGCCGACTATCGGATTTATAGCTCATATGGATACTAGTCCTGATATGACTGGTAAACACCCGAAACCACGCATTGTGAAGCAATACGACGGTAGTGACATTGTTCTGGACAAAGAAGAAAATATTGTACTTGCTCCGTCCGAATTTCCTGAATTGCTTCAGTATAAAGGACAGGACATAATTGTTACTGATGGTAAGACCTTGCTGGGTGCCGATGATAAGGCCGGAATTGCAGAAATTATGACGGCACTTGAAAATCTGGTTGCCAATCCTTCTTTGAAACACGGGAAAATCCGCGTGGCGTTTACTCCTGACGAAGAGATTGGCATGGGAGCTTCCAAGTTTGACGTAGAGAAATTTGCAGCAGACTGGGCTTATACGCTCGACGGTGGAGAAATTGGTGAACTTGAATACGAAAATTTCAATGCGGCCGCAGCTACGGTTACGTTCAAAGGCCGCAATGTGCATCCCGGATATGCAAAGCATAAAATGTTGAATTCTATGCGTGTAGCCAATCAGTTTGCGGGAATGCTGCCACGTCACGAAACTCCAGAGCATACAGAAGGATACGAAGGTTTTTATCACCTCACTTCTATGGAAGGAAACGTGGAAAAAACGACTCTGACCTATATTATAAGAGATCATGATCGTGATCGTTTTGAGAAACGTAAAAAAGAGGTGCAGCATTTGGTCAATAAGATCAATTCTGAGTTTCCGGGTTGTGCTTCGGTAGAGCTGAAGGATCAGTATTTCAATATGCGAGAGAAAATAGAACCGGTTATGCATATTGTGACAATCGCGGAAGAAGCGATGAAAGAGGTGGGCGTAAAACCGAACGTGAAAGCTATTCGCGGAGGAACAGACGGATCTCAACTGTCGTTCAAAGGATTGCCTTGCCCTAATATTTTTGCAGGTGGCCATAATTTCCACGGTCGCTTCGAGTATGTGCCTATTCCATCGATGCAGAAAGCGGTAGATGTGATCCTGAAGATTGTGGAAAAAGTAGCAGGTGTCAACTAATTCAATGCCGGATTTTGAAAATTCAACCCTTACAATAATATGATTAAGACAACTCCATTTACAGAAAAACACATCGCGTTGGGAGCTAAAATGGCTGCTTTTGCGGGTTATAATATGCCCATAGAATATAGCGGAATTACAGACGAACACATGACTGTACGTCAGGGTGTCGGAGTATTTGATGTGTCGCACATGGGCGAATTTTGGGTGAAGGGCGAAAAAGCGTTGCCTTTTCTTCAGCGGATTACATCCAATGACGTATCTGTATTGCCTGTTGGTAAAGCGCAATATTCCTGTTTTCCGAATGGAAAAGGCGGTATTGTGGACGACTTGCTGGTATATCATTACGAGCCGCAAAAATATATGCTGGTGGTGAATGCTGCCAATATTGACAAAGACTGGAACTGGTGTGTGCAAAACAACACGGAAGGTGCCGACCTTGAAAACGCGTCCGACCGTATGGCGCAATTGGCGGTACAAGGCCCGAAAGCGGTTGAAGTTCTGCAAAAGCTCACTGCTGTCGATTTGTCATCTATCGCTTATTATGCATTCACAACCGGAGAATTTGCCGGAGTGAAAGACGTTATCATTTCCAATACGGGTTATACGGGAGCCGGAGGTTTCGAGCTCTATTTCTATCCTGAACAGGCCGATATTATCTGGAATGCAATTTTTGAGACAGGGAAAGAGTACGGTATTAAACCGATAGGACTTGGTGCCCGGGATACATTGCGTTTGGAAATGGGCTTTGCGCTTTATGGCAATGATATAGATGACACCACTTCTCCCATTGAGGCGGGTCTCGGATGGATTACCAAATTTGTCGACGGTAAGAATTTTATCGACAGACCTTTGTTGGAAAAACAAAAGGCAGATGGTGTGAGCCGTCGTTTAGTTGGCTTTATCCTAACGGAGAGAGGTATTCCGCGTCATGATTATCCGATTGTAGATGCAGAAGGTCGTGTTATCGGCAAAGTAACCTCGGGAACTCAGTCTCCGGTTTTGAAAGGTGGTATCGGAATGGGGTATGTGGAAACCGCGTTCGCGAAGCCCGAAACACAGATTTTTATCAGCATTCGTAATAAGCCCGTTGCAGCTAAAGTAGTTAAGCCTCCTTTCTGCAAAGGAGCACTCTAAAATGACCTTTTGAGTTTTGCTTTTTTTGCAAAAATAAACGCTTTGGACTTGTATCTTGCTCCAAAATGCTTTATTTTTGTGTCGCAAATTAGTACTAATTAAAAATTTCACAAAAATGGCTCACGTAATTTCAGAAGATTGTATTGCATGTGGTTCTTGTATCAGTGAATGTCCTGTTGAAGCTATCAGCGAAGGCGATATCTATGTAATCGACCCGGATATTTGCACAGATTGCGGAACATGTGCTGATGTTTGTCCTTCAGAAGCAATTCATCCGGCATAACATGCACTATTGCAAGCATTTAAAACCACCTCACGGAGGTGGTTTTTTTGTATCTGCATACCATTAAAGATATGTTAGCACAATTTGTAAAGTTTTGTGTGGTAGGAGCTTCCGGTACGGTGATCGATTTCGGTCTGACGTATCTTTTTAAAGAGAAGGTTCACCTCAATAAGTATATTTCCAATTCTATCGGGTTTCTCTCGGCGGCAACATCCAATTATATCCTGAACCGGATATGGTCGTTCGAGAACCACAATCCTGCTATAGGAGAGCAATACATGCTCTTCATGTCCATCTCTCTTCTGGGGCTTTTAATCAACAACGGCGTTATTTATCTGTTGACGAAAAAACTTCACATGAATTTTTATGTTGCCAAGGTAATTGCGACGGGAGTGGTTACGTTGTGGAATTTCGTGATGAATTATTTATTTACGTTCCGGTAAATTTGACTGTCTTTTACTTCGAGAAACAGCAATTTTCTCTCTGATTTTTTAATCTGCAATATGAAAAACGAAGCGCGTATAGATAAATGGCTGTGGGCGATGCGGTTGTTTAAAACACGCACCATTGCAGCCGAAGCTTGTAAAAAGGGTAGGGTGATGATTCTGCAAACAGCGGTAAAACCTTCCCGGAATATCAAAGTGGGTGATGTGATCCAGGTGAAACGTTCGCCGGTCGTTTATTCATTCAAGGTGCTTGCCCTTACAGAAAATAGGTTGGGAGCCAAGTTGGTTCCCGAATACATGGAAAATGTGACAACGGCTGATCAGTTGGAGTTGCTTGAACTGTCGAAAGTGGCAGGTTTTGTGGGGCGCGACCGAGGAACCGGAAGGCCAACCAAGAAAGATCGCCGCGATTTGGATGCTTTTATGGATGATGATGCACCTTTCTTTGCCGATGGAGACTGGGAAGATTAAAATGATTCCAAATTTCAGGTTTCAATATTTCACACTCTGTTGTCCGAATTAAATACATTTGGATCAACAGAGTTAATTCTCTCCTTTTCTAATTCTCAAATTTTCAAATTGATACTATGTTTATTGCACAGCAAAAGCGAAAAGAAAATATTGCCGAATATGTTCTCTATATGTGGCAACTCGAAGATTTGATCCGTGCCTATAAGCTCGATATTGAAACGATTGCGGAAAATGTGATCGATAAAATGGCTTATGGAGAAGCGGAAAAAGCTCAGATTCGCGACTGGTACGAAAGTTTGATTGAGATGATGCGTTTGGAAGGTGTGCAGGAAAAAGGACATTTGCAATTGGTGAAAAATACCGTGTCGGATGTAACCGATTTGCATTATGCTTTGCTAAAATCTCCCAAATATCCCGGATATAGTGCTCTTTTTTATCAGACATTACCTGTTATAGGAGCTTTTCGTCAACGGCAGGATAATCCTGATGCAGAAGATATTGAGCTGTGTTTTGTGTTTCTGTATGGGGTCTTGTTGCTTCGTTTGCAAAAGAAAGAGATTTCGCAGGATACGCAGATTGCCCTTACTCAAATAAGTAAGTTACTTGCACAGTTGTCTCACAATTATAAGCTTTATCTGAATAACGAACTGGAGCTGGCCGAACCGGAACTGTGAGGTGAACATTCAGTGTTTAATATCGTTCGAGGCTATGGGTGTTTCGACGATTAGAAATTCATTTATTCAATTCGTCTATAATTGTAAAGATTGATGATACTGCGCTTTTTGCAACTGAAATATTCACGGTGTCATTTTTAACTTTTTCTCGTGATAAATGTACTAAGTTCCGGAACTCTCTTAAAAAGTCACTAAGTCTACTTATACCTGATTTCAATAAATTGTTTTCCTCGCAAATTTTGATATAATCAATAAAATTGTTTTTGGATTTTATTTGCTTCGCTTCTAAAAATAGTCTGAGGATTTCTTCAATTACTCCACCCGATATTATTACAGATTCTTTGTAAAATCCAAGATTTAATAATGAGTGTGCAGTTCCAATGTCTCTTAAAATTATTCCTCTTTTAAAATCGTCTTTAATGAACTTGTTTAGTCTTTTGCTTAAAGTCGTTTTGTCAACCCTGTACTCATTTTTAATAAAATTCCACGCGATGTCTGCCCTTGGCTTTTTTGTCGTAGGGGAAGCTTTAGCTTTTTGTTCAAATTCATCCAAATATGTCCAAATTGTACTATAGATAGTTGGCTCAGAGAAATCGATTTTATCTTTTAATTCTTCAATTAATTGTAATTTAATTGATAAAATTTCATCATCTAGTAGTACGAAACTTCCTGTTTTAGTATTCATTCTGTTTTCTTCATCTTTTATTTTTCCCGCTTGCCCCTCACTGTAGGTTAAAGGAAATCGTCTCAATTTTCGTTAGTCGTTACTTCTTCGTGTCTGAAGCAGCACACTAAGTGATCGTTGATCATCCCGGCAGCCTGCATATAGGCGTAGCAGATAGTGGTGCCCACGAATTTGAATCCCCGTTTTTTTAGATCTTTGCTCATGGCGTCCGATTCGGCAGTAGAGACAGGCGTTGTTTTCATGTCCGTGATGCCGTGATCAATGGTTTTGCCTCCGGTGAATTGCCAGATGTAACGATCGAAGGAGCCGAATTCTTTTTGTACCTGCATAAAGGCTCGTGCGTTGGTGATAGTTGCGAGGATTTTTAGCCGGTTGCGGATAATGCCTTCGTCCTGCATTAAGGATTCCACTTTTGTCTCGTCATAATCAGCTATCAGCCTGTAATCGAAATTATCAAAAGCCTTTCTGAAATTCTCCCGTTTGTTGAGGATCGTATTCCAGCTCAGTCCTGCCTGAAAGCTGTCGAGCACGATAAACTCGAAATGACGTGCGTCATCATGCAGCGGAACACCCCATTCGGTGTCGTGATATTCAATTGCCAGCGTGTGGTTTGCCGGCCATGGGCAACGTTGTTTTTCCATTATGTTTTGCGTTATTGTTTTCCGAATAGCACTCTGAAGGCGTCTTCCACTTTCTTGGCTTTGATCACTTCGATGGAGAAGCGGGTGTTTTTGTCGGACTTGTGTAGGTTGTAGTCGGGGATGATGATTTTCTTGAAACCCAGTTTCTCTGCTTCGAGGATGCGTTGCTCAATGCGGTTTACCGGACGGATTTCACCTGAAAGTCCCACTTCGCCAGCCATGCAGATGTGTCGCTCAAGTGCAATGTCCATGCTGGATGAGAGGATCGAAGTGATAATAGCCAGATCGATAGCGGGGTCGTTTACTTTCAATCCGCCGGCAATGTTCAAAAAGACATCTTTTTGTGCCAATTTGAAGCCGGCTCTTTTTTCAAGGACAGCCAACAGCATGTTCATACGGCGAATGTCAAACCCGGTGGAGGAGCGTTGCGGTGTGCCATAAGCGGCTGTACTTACTAATGCCTGTGCCTCAATGAGAAAAGGACGGATGCCTTCGATGGCCGAAGCAATGGCAACACCACTGAGTCCTTCGTGATTCTGCGACAGCAGGAGTTCTGACGGATTTGTCACCTCGCGCAGTCCGTTTTGCAGCATTTCAAAGATACCCAGTTCGGCGGTACTTCCGAAACGGTTTTTGTTGGCGCGGAGGATGCGGTACATATAATTCTGATCGCCTTCGAACTGAAGCACTGTATCCACAATGTGTTCCAGGACTTTCGGACCGGCAATGCTACCTTCCTTATTAATATGGCCGATAAGCAGTACCGGTATGCCACTCTCTTTGGCAAATTTGAGCAGCGCAGCAGAACATTCCCGCACCTGTGTTACGCTACCGGGGGACGATTCCGCATACTCCGTGGAAATGGTCTGGATAGAATCGATTACCACGATATCGGGCTGAACGTTTTTTATGTGAACAAATATCTGCTCGAGAGAAGTCTCACTTACCACAAAGCATTCCGAAGCAGGTTTAAGCAGTCTTTCGGAACGTAATTTCAGCTGTTTCACACTCTCTTCACCAGATACATATAGCACTTTTTTATTGACCATGTTGAGTGCAACCTGAAGAATCAGGGTCGATTTGCCAATGCCGGGTTCGCCACCCAGTAAAACCAGCGAGCCACCTACCAGACCACCACCCAACACCCGGTTGAACTCGGCGGAATAGGTGTCCATGCGTTGTTCGGTGGTGCTCTCCACTTCTTCAATACGAACAGGCCTGGATTGGGTCGCTTCTACGTTGTGTACCGCTTTGGATGGGGTATCTTTACGAACCACTTCCTCCACGTAACTGTTCCACTCTCCGCATGAAGGGCATTTCCCAATCCATTTCGGAGATTCAGCACCACAATTCTGACATACGTAAACCGATTTTATTTTAGCCATTTTCAAAAATATTTATCTGCAAAGGTAATAGTTCTGTCCTAATTAAAGAGCAAAGAAGATTGTCCGGATATATTTTGTTCTTTTTATAACATAGAAATTTCGCTTATTCATTTATTTTTGTTCAAAGTTTAGTTTCTGCGTACGTTGTTTGTAATCACCTTAATTTTTCGTATTTATACACCTGTCGGAGCGTAATAGTAATCAGCAAAAAATTAAGCCGGCTTAAAGCTAAACCGATCTTTTTTCTTTAATCTTTGCTCTTTGTTCTTATCTTGTCATATTGATAGATTAACTGTACCTTTGTTGCTGAAAGAAATATGTCATGCGAATACTAAAACGAATTGATTCATATACACTTGCTAATTTTATAAGGCTGTTTTCGGCAACCTTTTTTATCTGCCTGTTTGTCTTTTTGATGCAGTTCCTCTGGAAATATGTCGACGATATGGTAGGGAAGGGGCTGGGTATTTCAGTGCTTGCGGAATTTTTTATGTATGCCGCAGTGTCGCTTGTGCCGTTGGCATTACCGATGTCCATCATGCTTGCTTCACTAATGTCGTATGGCAATATGGGAGAACAACTCGAACTGTTGGCAATGAAATCGGCAGGAATCTCTTTGTTTCGGATTATGCGACCTCTTATCATTGTTATCTCAATGGTATGTGTGGGGGCATTTTTCTTCTCGAACTATGTTTTGCCTAAGAGTCAGATAAAGATGTATACTCTTTTGATCTCTATGAAGCAAAAATCACCCGAGCTGGAAATTCCGACAGGCGAATTTTATAAAGGAATCAGTGGATACACGCTTTATGTGGGAGGCAAAGATTTAAAAGGACAGCTACTCAAAAATGTGATAGTGTACGATTTCTCCAACGGTTTCAGCAATGCATCGGTAATGTTGGCCGACTCTGGCCGCCTGGTGATGAGTAGCGATAAGCACTTTCTTACTTTTAGTCTGTATAGTGGCGAATCATTTGAGAACCTGCAACAGCAACAAACGATGACCCCGGAGACAAAGGTTCCCTACAGGCGCGAAATATTTTCGAAAAAGCAGATCATTATCGATTTTGATGCCAGTTTTACCCGTTTTAATGAATCGTTGTTGAAAAACGAGCAAATCAGTAAGAATGTGATTGAGCTTGATCATACCATTGATTCTATTAACAAAGAGATCAAAAAGATAATCAAACAGCGTACGGTTGTGAATAATCAGAATCAGTATCTGAACAGAATGAATCATATTCCTTTCCATCAGGCAACAGCTAAGAATTTCAGGTTCGAAAAATACAATACCGATACGCTTTTTATGTCTCTTAGCCAGGATGAAAAGAAAACTGCAGTAAGTAATGCCCTGAGTGAGGTAGAGCGTTCAAAAGGAGAGATGACCTTTACGAACATGGATATAAAAGAAAAGCAGATGAACCTCCGTCGCCATTCAATCGAATGGCATCGCAAATTTGCGTTGTCGTTTGCCTGCCTTATCTTTTTCTTTATAGGGGTGCCTCTCGGAGCCATTATCCGTAAAGGAGGTTTTGGTATGCCGGTGGTGATCTCTGTTTTAATGTTCATCTTTTACTATATTATCGACAATGCCGGTACAAAAATGGCACGCGAAGGTTTTTGGCCCGCATGGAGAGGCATGTGGCTTAGCTCTGCTATTTTGTTGCCGATCGGAATATTTTTGACATATAAGGCTGTGGGCGATTCTGTTATTATGAATCCGGATGCATATTTGCAGTTGATAAAGACCGGCCGAAAACGTTTGGCAGGCTATTTGTTGCAAGGAAAAAGATACGTGAACAAACTGTTACGCAAGACCTCTAAAAACAAATAAATTGTTGTGGGCGTATCCGGTCACGATCGAGTGATTTCTGATTGCGACATAATATTTTGCTTATTTATTCTATACAACATATAATATGGAACAATTTCAATTAAATACTATAGATGAGGCTATTGAGGAAATTCGCAATGGCAAATTTGTTATCGTGGTAGATGATGAGGATCGCGAAAATGAAGGCGATTTTATCTGTGCTGCCGAGTTGATAACTCCAGAAAAGGTGAACTTCATGATTACACACGGACGTGGCCTGGTGTGTGCGCCTCTTACTGAAGAACGTTGTGACGAATTGTCACTACCAATGCAGGCTGAGGACAACACCTCTATTCATGGTACACCTTTTACTGTTTCGGTCGATTTGCTGGAGCATGGATGTACCACGGGAGTTTCGGCTTTTGACCGTGCGGCTACAATCAAAGCATTGTGCGATCCCTCAATTCTTCCTACCGACTTAGGTCGTCCCGGGCATATCTTCCCGTTAAGAGCACGCAGTCGTGGTGTTCTACGCAGAGCAGGGCATACCGAAGCAGCTGTTGATTTGGCTCAACTGGCTGGACTTTCTCCGGCAGGTGTGTTGGTGGAGATTATTAACGAAGATGGCTCAATGGCGCGTTTGCCTCAGTTGATGGAGGTTGCCAAGAAATTTGACCTGAAGGTGGTTTCAGTGAAAGACCTGATAACTTACCGTCTGGAACGAGAGTCGTTGGTAGAAAAAGGCGAAGAGGTGATGATGCCCACCGCTTACGGCGAGTTTCACCTGATTCCTTTCCGTCAGAAATCGAACGGACTGGAGCATGTAGCTCTGATTAAGGGAGAATGGGATCAGGATGAACCGATTTTGGTGCGCGTACATTCTTCGTGTATGACCGGTGATATTTTCGGTTCGATGCGTTGCGAGTGCGGCGAACAGCTTCACAAAGCCATGCAAATGATCGAAAAAGAGGGTAAAGGCGTTGTGGTGTATATGAATCAGGAAGGTCGAGGCATTGGCCTGATGAACAAAATAAAAGCATACAAGTTGCAGGAAAACGGAATGGATACCGTGGATGCAAACCTTCATTTGGGCTTCAAAGCCGATGAACGTGATTACGGAGTTGGTGCACAGATATTACGTGAGCTGGGGATTACCCAAATGAGACTGATGACCAATAATCCGGTAAAGCGTATCGGTCTGGAATCTTACGGACTTACTATTGTGGAGAATGTTCCTATCGAAGTTACACCCAATGAACACAATGCATTTTACATGCACACTAAAAAAGAACGTATGGGACACGTGTTGAAAAAGATTTGATAGTAGTAGATACAATAATCGCTTATAAATGAAACGGGCGAACTTACATTAGTAGGTTCGCCCGTTCTTTTTTATTCGTTGGAATTTCATGTGGCTGTATTCGCATTGGATTATATGCACTATTGAAAATGGGAAATCAGAAACAACCATGTGTAGTAAGAGTCATTTTCTTTCTCTAATATTTTCATATTAAATTTTGCATTGCCGTTTCCTGTTCTCTTTTGTCCTTTTTTTTGACCATTGGATGGTTAGTGTGAAATATTGACATAGTTTTGTTAATTAGAATAAATGTGCTCGATAAGTTAACAGGTTTTGTTTGATTGAATAATTTAAGGATTAGATATGCTCAAAATTGAAAATTAAATATCTAAAATCAAAAGATAAAAAGAGCAAAAAAATAGACTTTTGCAACATACATTAACCTTAGGTTTAGACCCCCGAATACTATGCAATTCATATCTTTTATCCCCATTTATATGCGTAATTGGGCACTTTCTATCCCTGGTGCATCTATTTTCCTTCTATTAAGGCATTTATCTCAAATGAGACCGTTCTGTTTTGTTCAAATAATCAATCTTAATTTTATGTAACAATGAAGACACTTAATGATGACAGTTGAGACCCAAAATGCTTTTAAGCGGTAGATAAAATATTGTCTATCTAAAAAATTAATTAACCATACAAAATCATTGAATAGTAAATAGTTTAATATGTTAAATTTCTAATACAATGAAGCATAATTACAAAAATGTGCCAATTCGTTTTCTAAAAAATAACATTAGGAGAATGATACTGGTAAGATTTTTAATCTTATCTATGCTTTTTATATGTTCTGCATTGCAGGCACAGGACAGACGTACTGTTAAAGGTCAAGTACTTGATGAAAAAAAGGAACCTTTAATTGGAGCTACTGTAACTGTAAAAGGTAATAAGTCGATAGGTACGGTTACAGATATTGACGGAAAGTTCACCCTGAATATTCCGGCAAAACAACCGATTCTTGTTATCTCCTTCGTTAGTTATGAAACTAAGGAGGTAAATACAACCGGCAAAAACAATATTTCGATAGAAATGACTAACAGTAGCGTTAGTTTGGAAGATGTTGTTGTTGTTGGTTATGGACAACAAAAGAAGACAACCCTTGTAGGAGCTATCACGCAAACAGACGGGAAGGTGCTTGAACGTGCCGGAGGTGTCTCGAATGTGGGTGCAGCATTGACCGGGAATTTGCCGGGTGTTGTTACTATGCAAACATCGGGGGTTCCGGGCGCAGAAGATCCTAAGATCATAATTCGTGGTTCCAGCTCGTGGAATAACAGTGATCCCTTAGTCTTGGTAGATGGTATTGAACGTCCGATGAGCGGCGTGGATATTAATTCGGTGCAATCTATCTCTGTATTAAAAGATGCTTCGGCAACTGCTGTATATGGGGTAAAGGGAGCAAATGGTGTTATCCTTATTACAACCAAACGCGGTCAGGAAGGACGTGCTAAGATTGATGTTGGCTTCTCGACAACATTAAAGACTGTCTCTAAATTGCCTAATAAATTGGATTCTTACGATGCTTTGATGGCACGTAATGTTGCTATAGAGCATGAATTGGCTCTTACCCCCGAATCTTGGGCGTATATTAAACCGCAAGATATTATTAGAAAGTATCGTTATCCAGCCAATGTGACGGAAGCTGAACGTTATCCGAATGTTGATTGGCAGAAGGAGCTTTTTAAAAATTATACAACCTCGAATAATGTCAATATTAATATAATGGGAGGAACAAGCTTTGTGAAATACTTCGCATCTGCCGATTATGTTCGCGAAGGTGACTTGTTCAAAATTTGGGACAATGGTCGTAACTATAAATCGGGTTATGGGTATAATCGATTGAATGTACGTAGCAATCTCGACTTTCAGTTAACCAAAACCACTGGATTAAAAGTGAATATTGCAGGTTCTAATGCATTAAGCAAAAGGCCTTGGGGTAATACCAATACCTCTGATTGGGCTGTCGCTCAACAATGGGCGGGGGCATATAACATTGCTCCGGATGTTTTCTTGCCTAAATATTCGGATGGAACCTGGGGGTATTATCCCAATGTTTCCAATGTAACAAACTCGGCTGAGGCCTTGTCTGTTGGTGGTGTGCAGACGCTTACCAATACCCGTATTACTACCGACTTTGCATTGGAACAAGATTTGAAGTTTATTACCAAAGGATTGAGCTTTAGAGGGGCACTGTCTTTCGACAATGCGTTTGCCGATAGTGGACGAGGAATAAATGACCTGTACCACGATGCCCCACAGAAGTGGATTGATCCAGATACCGGTGTGGCTTCTTATAGTACAGATTACGATAAGAATAATAAGTTTGATTATGCTCAGGGCGTTCTGTGGTCTACCTCGGGTGGATCTGTATCTGATTATTCAACTTATCGTAATGTAAATTATCAAATGCAGTTAAACTGGGCTCGTAAACTAGGGCTCAATAATGTCACAGCAATGGGGTTGTTTCAGCGTCAGGAAACAGCAACTGGTAGCGTAATACCAAGTTATAGAGAAGATTGGGTGTTTCGTGTAACATATAATTTCTCCGACAAATATTTTGCCGAATATAATGGAGCTTACAATGGTTCTGAAAAATTTGCAGCCAAAAATCGTTTCGGGTTCTTTAATTCGGGTGCTATCGGCTGGTTGGTTTCTCAGGAAAATTTTATGAAACCAATTAAGTTTCTTGATATGTTAAAAGTCAGAGCATCTTTGGGTGAAATCGGAGATGATAGCGGAGGTCGTTTCCTTTACATGTCTCAATGGTCGACTGGTGGTGCAACCAATATGAGCTTAAACGGAAATGCCAGCCCTTATTCTTGGTATAGAGAGGCTACCGTAGGTAATCCTGATGTAAACTGGGAAAAAGTAAGGAAACTTAATATAGGTGCCGATTATGCATTTCTGCAAGGATTGATTGCTGGAACTGTTGATGTTTTTCAAGATAATCGAAGAGATATTCTTGTGGATGGAAATAGTCGTTCGGTTCCTTCTTATTTTGGTCAAAGTCCGGCTACTGCTAATCTGGGAAAAGTGCGTACCAATGGGTATGAAATTGAAGTACGTCTGAATAAAACATTTAAGAATAAAATGCATTTGTGGGGTAATTTCAGTATGACCCATGCTAAAAATATAATTTTGGTAAAAGATGACCCGGCATTGTTGCCTGCATATCAAAAAGCAGCCGGCTATAGTATTGGTCAGTATAAAGCATATGTCAGTTCTGGGTATGTCAACAACTATGACCAGATCTATGGAAGTACTCAGCACGACAAAAATGATATGGCAAAATTGCCAGGCGATTACAATGTATTGGATTTCAATGGCGATGGGGTAATCGATAGTAAAGATAATATACCTTATGGATATTCAGGTTCTCCACAGAATACTTACAATGCAACTCTTGGTTGCGAATGGAAAGGTTTGAGTCTATACCTGCAATTCTATGGTGTCAATAATGTAACTCGTGATGTGAATTTGGTAAGTTTTGGTTCAAAGTTGAATACTGTATATGACCAAGGTACTTGGTGGTCGAAGGAAAATCCGACAGCCGATGTTACAGTGCCTCGCTGGTCGTCTACTCCAAGTTACAACACAGGAACACAATATTTATATGACGGTTCGTATATCCGTTTGAAAAATGCTGAAATTGCATATACTGTTGATGGTAAAAAACTTAGACGGTTTGGGATGAGCAGTTTGAAGGTTTATCTTAATGGAAATAACCTTTGGGTGTGGTCAAGAATGCCTGATGATCGTGAATCGAATTACGGTGGTGCAAGTGGACAGGGAGCTTATCCTACGGTGAAGCGATTTAATTTAGGTCTTAAAATAACATTATAATTTAGAGTGCGATGAAAAAAATATATAAGACTTTGTTTTGGGGTGGTTCACTATTACTGATATTGGTATTTGCCTCTTGTACATCGTATTTGGACAAATCACCAGACTCAAACGTAGACCCAACGGCAGCTTTTAAAAATTTCACTAATTTTCAAGGGTTTGTAGAGGAGATGTATAATTGTATCCCCGATAAGGAAAACAATTATTGGACCACCTCTTGGAACTGGGGTGATGATGAAATGTTTAATACAGAAGGTGACTGGCATATGACTCATCAGGTAGATCTTGGCAACTTCTGGGCATGGCAAGCTGAAAATCAGTCACAGTCAGGATGTTGGTTAGATAAAGGGTCTGTCAATTCTACATCTACAGATAGAATGTCTCATGCCTTGTGGCCACATGCTTGGTACTGTATTCGTAAAGCAAATATTGGTTTGGCCAATCTCGATAAAATGACAGAAGCTACGCAAGAAGAAAGAAATCTGGTAGCCGGACAGTTATACTTCTTTAGGGCTTGGTGGCATTTTGAGTTGATGGAATATCTGGGTGGGCTACCATATATAACTAAGGTTCTTTCTTCCAGTGAAAAATTAACGTTGCCACGTCTTAGTTATCAGCAATGTGCCGACAGTGCGGCCGCTGATTTTAGAAGAGCTGCTGATTTACTGCCTATAGACTGGGATAAAACGGTGGCAGGTAAAAATACGTTGAATAAGAATCAGTTGCGTATTACAAAAATTGCAGCGCTTGGTTATCTGGGTAAAGATTATTTATGGGCAGGAAGTCCATTAATGAAAAATGGAGCTCAGACAGGTGGTTCTAAAACGTATGATTACGATGTTAATTATTGCAAGAAAGCGGCCGAAGCTTTCGGTGAGTTGCTCTCTTTGGTAGAAAGTAATCAAACTCAGTATGCTTTGGCTCAGTTTAATTACAAAGACATCTATAACCACATTAAAGCAAGCGATGCTACCAGTTGTTTTTCCGATATCTTTTATACCACGGGACAAGGATGGTTGCAACCAGGTTCTACCGAGGCAATCCTCCGGGGTACTTATCCCGGCGTGAATTCTGCTTGCTATCGTTTGGCTCAGACTTTTGGCCCTAAAATAAATCAAGTTGTGGAAGGCGATAATATTATTCACCAACCGACAGCCAATTATGTGAAATTTTATGGAATGGCTAACGGTTTGCCTTTGGATGATCCGGACTCAGGTTTTGATCCTACTCATCCGTTTAAAAATCGCGATCCGCGTTTCTACCATGATATTATGTTTGACGGCTTTAAGTTTGTGAATGGTACTATGCCTGCAGCTCAGGAAAATCTACGTTACCTAACCCTTTCGTCCAATGCATTAGAAAGATCGTTGAATAATGGTAGTCGTACCGGTTATTTTATCCAAAAGTTGGTTCCTCACCAGTGCAATAAGTACGATGGAATGTATAACTGGAGTGGTAACCTTGAGTGTCAGTTGCCATATATGCGTTTGGGAGATATTTATTTAATGTATGCAGAAGCTTGTGCAGCTATTGGTGGAGCCACAGCAAAAGCAAGTGATTTTTCTAAAACAGCAGAACAGGCCATTAATACAATTCGTGATCGTGCAGGTTCTGGTCATGTAAATGCAAAGTATACTGCGGATCCGCACAAGTTTATGGATGAAGTTAGAAGAGAGCGTGCGGTAGAGTTGTCGTTTGAAGGTTACCGTTTCAATGACTTACAAAGATGGTTGTTGTTGACCGAATATCCCTACAACGTCAAGACTTCTCAAGAGTTTGATCGGGTAGAAAGTGACGATTTCTTCAAAACAAATGATCCGAGGAACGCCCGGGTGGCTAACTTTAGAGAACAGGTTATCGTAACCCGTCTATTTGGAACGAAACACTATTGGTTCCCACTGAAAATTAAAGATACCTCAATGTATCCGTCATTTGGGCAGAACCCTGGGTGGTAATTCAATTGAGCAATAATGTTTAACAACAAATGAATAAACGATGAAATACATACAAATAAGATTCATTTTATGTGTGATGCTGGCTTTTACTTCTGTTGGTTTTGTAGAAGCACAGACATCAACACATAATGAAACTGATTCTTTGAATGGCGCAAAAAACTCATTGGTACAAGTGGCTTATCGTAAAGTGCTGCAGAGTGATTTGTTGGGAGGAGTTTCTGTAGTAAACTTCGAAGACTTGATGAAGAAAAACTATAATACATATAGTTTGGATAACATGCAAGGCTACGTTGGAGGTTGGAATGGAAATTCTTTATGGGGAATGGATAGCTACTTGGTATTAATTGATGGAGTTCCTCGTGATGCAAATAATGTTGATCCTACAGAGATTGATCAGATAACTTTCCTGAAAGGAGCTTCTGCGGTTGTTCTTTATGGTAGTCGTGCGGCTAAAGGTGCCGTATTAATAACCACCAAAAGGGGAACTTCTGGAGGTAATGTTATTAACGTGCGTGCAAATACCGGTTTTTTTGTCTCTAAAAGTTATCCGAAATATTTAGGCTCAGCCGAGTATATGACGTTGTATAATGAGGCTCGGGCTAACGATGGTCTGTCACCTTTATACAGTGCTCAGGATATATATAATTATGGTAGCGGAAGCAATCCCTATCGTTACCCGAATGTGGATTTCTATTCTTCCGACTATTTGAAAAAAGCGTATAACCGTTCCGAAGCAATAGCGGAAATTTCAGGGGGTAACAATCGCGCTCGTTACTATACCAATATCGGTTATTATAGCCAGGGCGATTTGTTTAAGTTTGGTCAAGCGAAGGATAACAATACAAACCGTTTGAATGTTCGGGGAAATATTGACTTTGACATAAACGACTTTATTAAGACCTACGTAAACGCCAATGCAACTTTTTATAACACCCGTAGTGCGAAAGGTGATTATTGGAATTCTGCCGCAACTTTACGTCCGAATCGTTTGAGTCCTTTGGTTCCTTTGAGCTATCTTGATAAAAACGATGCGACTGACTGGACGATGATTAACAATAGTGCAAATATCATCAATGGTAGCTATTTTCTCGGAGGTACACAGGCCGATATGACCAATGTATTTGCAGATACCTATGCAGCTGGTTATAAGAAGTGGACAAGTCGTCAGTTCCAATTCGATACCGGATTGGATATCGATTTGAGAAGAACGTTGAAGGGTTTGTCATTCAAAGGAATGTTTGCTGTTGACTATGCAACCGCTTATACCCTTTCTTATGATAACACTTATGCGATCTATGCACCTACTTGGGCTAATTATAATGGAGCTGATGTGATTAATTCGTTGACAAAATACAACAAGGATCAGCAGTCAGGTAATCAGAATGTTAGTGGTTCTACGGATAAGCAGACACTTGCTTTTTCTGCTCAGTTCGATTATAAGACAACAATTAATAACGTACATAATATTGCAGCTACATTAGTTGCTGCCGGTTTTCAACAAACACAATCAGGAACCTATCATAAAACTTCGAATGCAAATCTGGGTATACAGTTGACTTATGATTACATGAAGAAGTATTATGTTGATTTTGGTGTTGCGGGTGTTCATTCGGCAAAACTTCCAAGCAATAATCGCGAGGCTCTTTCTCCCTCACTGACGTTAGGTTGGAAATTGAATAAAGAGGGCTTCTTGGCTAAATCTTCTGTTGTTGACGATTTGACATTAAGTGCTTCGGGAAGTATCTTGAATACGGATTTGGATATTAGTGACTATTACATGTATGCTTCCAACATTACACAAGCCAATGGCGCTTGGTGGGGCTGGTACGATGGCGCTTCGGAACAATCCACCAATGTGCTTCGAGGAGCCAATCCTGACTTGACATACGTTAAAAGAAAGGAGTTGTCGGTGAATGCTAAAGCTTCTTTGTGGAAAAACTTGGTTACAGTAGATGCGTCTTACTTTACCAATACAATGAATGGTTTGGTAATTATCCCAACAACGATTTATCCCAGCTATTTTTCTATCGGGTATCCTAATACCTCGTTTCTGCCCAACACGAACTTTAATAATAATTCTAGGTCAGGTTTCGACTTAAAAATGAATTTTAATAAACGAATCGGCAAATTGGACTTTTCATTGGGCTTGGCTGCTACCTATTATAAAACGAAAGCAACAAAACGAGATGAAAATTATCAGTATGCATATCAGAATCGTACAGGCAGACCATTGGATGCTTTGTGGGGACTGCAGTGCTTAGGTTTTTATTCCAAAGATGAAGTAGCTGCGATCGATGGTACCAGTGCTCATCCAAGATCGACTTTTGGAGCAGTTAAAGCCGGAGATTTGAAGTATGCAGATACCAATCACGATGGTGTTATTGATGAAAAAGACGAAGTGTATCTGGGACGTGGTGGATGGTATGGAGCTCCGCTGACGACAGGGGTGAATCTTACAGTTAAGTATAATAATTTTACTTTCTTTGTATTGGGAACCGGTGGTTTTGGCGCTAAGGCTATGAAAAATAGCACCTACTATTGGGTGTATGGAGAAGGAAAATACTCAGAAGTTGTTCGTGGACGTTGGACTGAGGCTACCAGTGCAACAGCAACCTATCCGCGATTGACAACATTAAGTGGAACAAACAATTTCCGTAATTCAGACTTCTGGCTTTATAGTACGAATCGTTTCGACCTTGCTAAGGTACAGATGACGTATGATTTCCCAAAGAAGATGTTAAAGGACTTCTTTATTCATGACATTTCGGCTTATATCAGTGGATCCGGCTTGTTGACAATGGCTCCAAACAGAAAAATATTAGAATTGAACACAACAAGCGCCCCTCAGAATCGATTCTATAATGTAGGTGTTAAAGTAATGTTCTAATAATAAAAATTGAATTTAAGTTATGAGAAATATACTAAAACTGTTGGTCTTTATACCTCTTTTGACAGCTTGTGATGATTTTTTCTCACCAGCTCCCGAAAATAATCGATCTATCGATGCTATGTATAAAGAACCATCATATGCACAAGGTTTTTTAGGAACAGCTTATGATCTTCTTCCATATCAATCTGATCCAAACTCTGATGTGGCGACAGATGATGCGGTAACAAATGATCTGAGCAGTGCCTATCTGAAAATGGCTACCGGCTCCTGGACCTCCAGTAATGATCCGATGTCTCGTTGGAATGGTGCTAATATGGCTATCCAATACTTGAATATATTTATTCAAAATTGCGATAAAGTAGCTTGGGCCAAAGACAGCAAGGTGAGTACAATGTACAAAGACCGATTGAAAGGTGAAGCGTATGGCTTGCGTGCATTGGAGATGTTTTCTTTATTGCGTGCTCATGGTGGATGGACTGCGGACGGTAAGTTGTTGGGAGTTCCCATTGATACGATACCGCAAACCGCTACTTCCGATTTTAATCAACCTAGAAATACATTTGCAGAGTGTATTCAGCAGATTAATAAAGATATAGCCAGTGCGCTTTCTCTCCTCCCGTTGGATTTCGGTGACATTGCCGATGCGGATATTCCTGCTAAATATAAAGCTCTTGGTGTAACTTCTGCAGGAGATTATAATCGGGTGAATGGCGCTATTATGAGAGGGCGCATCACGGGTCGTATTGTAGAAGCTATCAAAGCGCAAGTGGCATTGTTTGCGGCCAGTCCGGCGTATAGTGCTGGCTCTGGAGTGACGTGGGCGAATGCTGCTGATAATGCAGCTGCAGTTCTCGATCGGATTAACGGGGTGAGTGGTTTGGCAGCAAAAGGAGGAACCTGGTATGCCAATACCTCCGAAATTGATAACCTGGCTTCAGGATCAACTCCTCCCGAAATTATCTGGAGATCCGACGTTTCGAGTAACTACGATTTTGAAACGAATAACTTTCCGCCCTCATTGTTTGGAAAGGGACGTGTCAACCCAACGCAGAATCTAGTGGATGCATTTCCGGCCCTTAATGGTTATCCAATTTCGGATCCAAATAGTAACTATGTGGCAACAACTCCATACACAAACAGAGATCCTCGTTTGGCTAAGTATGTTATTTTTAATGGGGATGTTCAGGGACCCAAGAATAGTGTTATTGTTACCGGTACTTATAACACAACTAACAACGATGCTATTAACAAGCAAAGTGGGGCATCTACCCGTACCGGCTACTATTTGCGTAAGTTGACACGTTATGATTGTAATCCCGATCCAAACTCTAAAACAGGACAAAAACATTATTCCGCTCGCATTCGTTACACTGAAATCTTCTTGGCTTATGCAGAAGCAGCTAATGAGGCATTTGGCCCGCTTGGAAAGGGTAGTCATAATTACAGTGCATATGATGTTATCAAAGCAATTCGTGCCAGAGCTGGTGTTGGTGTTTCGAATGGCGATGCTTATCTTGAAAGTATCAAGGCCGATAAGGATAAAATGCGTCAGTTAATTCAAAATGAACGCCGTTTGGAGTTGTGTTTCGAAAACCAACGTTTCTATGATTTGCGCCGTTGGAAGGTGTCGCTTTCTAACTTGAATGCGACAGCACACGGAGTTCAAATCGATAAACAGTCGGACGGTAAATTACAGTATACCCCGCTTGATGTAGAAACCAGAAGTTATAAAGATTACATGTATTTCGGTCCTATCCCTTATGGTGAAATGCTGAAATGGAACAAACTTCAACAGAATGCAGGCTGGTAATTTTATCTGAATAATCATTGAAAATATTAAAATATGAAACGATTTAATTTATTATCTATACTGTGTGCTGGTGCGATTGCTCTACTGATGACATCTTGTAAAAATCAAGATGTAGAGTTTCCTGATTATGGACGTACGACAGTATACTTTGCTTACCAATATCCGGTCAGAACGATCGTGTTGGGAGATGATACGTATGATACTAGCTTAGATAATGCACATCAGTGCCAGATATATGCCACAATGGGTGGTGTATATGCCAACAAGAAAAAAATTGACATCGACTTTGTTGTAGATAATTCACTGTGTGATAAATTGACTTTTGGTGATGGGTCTGTTGTTAAAGCCATGCCATCAAATTATTATACGTTAGCTGGAAGTAAAATATCATTGGATCATGCCATACAGGGTGCTGTGGGCGTACAGTTGACCGATGCTTTTTTTGCTGATCCGTTGGCATTGCAAAATACATATGTTATTCCTTTGCGTATGACAAAGGTTACCAATGCGGATTCTATACTTTCAGGCGTGCCTAAGATTGCAAATGCTCCGAGAGGAAACTCTGCTCTTTGGGATATCGCACCAAAAGACTATGTTCTTTATTGTTTAAAGTATATCAACCCTTATCATGCAAATTACTTGCGTCGTGGTAAGGATGTGATTACGATTGGTTCAACCACAACAAGTATTGTTCGTCATAAACAATATGTGGAAAACGATGAAGTATGTAGCATGACAACTAAATCTTTATCAATGGTAGAGTATCCCGTCACTGTTGTAGATGCAAGTGGTGCCAACGTGGTTTGTAAGTTGCTTCTGACATTCGATAATCAAGGGAAATGCTCCGTATCTACTACATCATTGGGCTTTTCTGCTTCAGGAACAGGTTCATTTGTGAAGAATGGAGAAAAGAATAGCTGGGGTAATAAAGATCGTAATGCGATTTATCTCAACTATAACATTACTATGGGGGCAAGTGGTAAAACGTACCAAACCAATGATACCCTTGTGGTACGTGATAGAGGAGTAAAGATGGAAACATTTACTCCTGCTTATACAAACTAATCATTTAAATCATAATTAATTATGAAATGTAAATTTAAATTAGTATTGGCTGTCTTTTCTGTGTTTTTGCTTGCTTCGTGTGCAGATAATGCGAAACTTGATTTTTTTACACAAGAACCAGACAGTTTAGCACAGCTGGAATACTTGAATAGTTATAAAGTTTTGAAGTCATATGTGGATACAATTACCAACCCCAATTTTAAATTGGGGGCTGGTGTATCGCTAAGTGATTTTAGTGCCAAGAATGCGGCTTATCGACTGGTTCAGTCTAATTTTAAAGAAGTAACAGCTGGTTACGAAATGAAGCATGGTGCGGTTGTTCAAAATGACGGTACACTCGCGGTCGATAATGTTACAGCCTTTCTTAAAAATGCCAAAAGTTCGGGATTATCCGTTTTTGGGCATACTCTGTGCTGGCATTCAAATCAAAATGCTACTTATCTTAAAAGTGTTATTGCACCCACTGTGGTCACCGGTTCTGCTCCGCCCAGATATGACGTGCTCTGGTCTCAGGATTTTGAAACAGATAATAATTCGACCTCAGGATCTGTTTATTCTTGGAATAGTAATGCAGTTAAGTCTTTTACTGCTGCCGGTGGTGGTAAGGGTGGCGTAGGCAGGGCTCTGACAATAACCAATGCCACAGTGAGAACCAATGATTGGGATTGTCAGATATTTTTCACCTTTCCCAAGGCAGTACATACTGGGGATAAGTTGAGATTTACCATGGATATTAAATCCGATGTGAATGCTTCCTATCCGACACAAGCACATACCGCTCCGGGAGCATACAAATTCTGGAACTTCTTTGGTACCCTTAGTTCGACACCAACTTGGAACACTTATGTTAACGAAATGACGGTAACGAGTGATCAGGATGGTTGTAATACCATTGCATTTAATCTTGGAAAAACAGCTACAACTTTTTATTTCGATAATGCAAAAGTAGAGATTTGGAATCCAAATCCAGGTTCATATACGGTTGAGAAAACCAGCGATGAAAAGAAAGCTTTGATTGATAAGGCTTTGGATAGCTGGATTTCGGGTATGCTTGGCGCTACTAAAAACTATGTAAACGCATGGGATGTAGTGAATGAACCAATGTCTGATTGGCCCGATCCTACACAGCTTAAAACAGGTGTAGGCAAGACGTTGGCAGCAGATGAGTTCTACTGGCAGGATTACTTGGGTAAAGACTATGCCGTGCGTGCTTTTGAGCTGGCTCGTAAATATGGTAATCCAACTGATAAATTATTTATTAATGATTATGGTCTGGAAGGTGACGATCAGGCTAAATGCAAAGGTTTGATCGCGTATATCCAATATATCGAAAGTAAAGGGCAGAAAGTTGATGGAATTGGTACTCAAATGCATGTTACACTGGGCCAAACCACAATGACTGGCATTAGAGCTATGTTGACTAACCTGGCAGCAACAGGTAAGCTTATTAAAATTTCTGAATTGGATATGGGTATCCGTCCCACTGGCAGCACTGCGAATTTGAAAACAGCAAACGTTACTTTAGCGCAGATGAAGCAAATGGCTGATTTCTATAAACAAATTGTGAAAGCTTATTTCGAAATTATTCCTGTCGCACAGAGGTATGGTATCACACAATGGTCTACAACTGACAGTCCGACCAGCTCTTCCTGGAGACCGGGTGAGCCTATTGGTCTTTGGGACGCAAACTTCAGCCGTAAGCCTGCTTATGGCGGTTTTGCTGATGGTTTACAGAAATAGTATGTTGATATTTAGCGGAAACCTGCTTGCGGGTTTCTGCTAAATAGCTTCTTTGCTCTCAATTATGATTAAGGAATTGAACAAGAGATTATTCTTTTTCTTATAAAGATACACTAGTCGGCTATTATCCGTTGTCGGATAAACCGGCGTTAAGTTAAGCCTTGCAATAAGGGACGTTTATATATCGTTTCTTAAGCAAAACTTGTTTAGTTAGAAATTATTATAGGCTTTGGAGAAGGTTCCTGCGAGAGCAGGAACCTTTTTATTTGTATCCACATTGCAACGAGGAATAGAAAAACAGCCCGGAATAAGCATCAAATACTTATCCCGGGCTATTTGTGGAAAAGAAGATTATATAAATCGTGCTCGTTTTGTGCCTGTTCTTCTTTAGTTAGCAGCAAAACAATGGTTTACTTTTTCATTTTAAGGCTTCTCCAAACCAGATAAGCTCCGATCAATACGAAAGGAATGCTCAGCCACTGTCCCATATCCATAGTCATTGATTCTTCGAAAGCTACCTGACGTTCTTTCAAAAATTCGATAAAGAAGCGGGCAATAAAGATCAGCGCGATAGTGAGACCGAAGAAGAATCCTGTCCCAACGCGGTTTTTGAATTTACGATACAGTACCATATTTACAATAAAGATAAACAGGTACGAAAGTCCTTCGTATAACTGTGACGGATGTCGCGGTAACATGTCAACTTTTTCGAAGACGAAAGCCCAGGGTACATCGGTCGGTTTGCCGATAATTTCAGAATTCATTAGGTTGGCCATGCGGATAAAGAAGGCCGAAATGGGAGTCACCACAGCTACTAAATCGAGAGTGACCCACAAGCTGCGCTTTGTCTGATAAGTAAACAAAGCCAGTGCGATGATCAGCCCGAGCGCACCTCCGTGACTGGCGAGCCCTTGAAAACCTGTGAAATGATAACCGCCGTCCGGCAAATGCTGAATCGGAAGAAGTATTTCAACCGGATGGGCAAGGAAGTAGCCCGGTTCGTAAAAGAGACAGTGTCCGAGGCGTGCTCCCAGCACAATGCCCAACAATCCGTAGAGTGTGAGCTTATCCCATTCTTTGGACGTGAATCCTTGCAATTTTGCCATTTTTTCAAGCATCAGAAGCGCCAGAAGAATGCCCCCAACAAAAAGGATTCCGTAATAACGAACCGATATGCCAAAGATCTTTACAATTTCAGGGTCGATGTTCCAGTGGATGAATAAGTTCATATATACATTTACGATTTATCCCGATAGCTATCGGGGTTACAATTTACAATTTTTAGATTCAAATTTCGACTGTTTACTGTTGACTGGATACTGCGTACTGTTCACTTTCTCACTTACTCGCCGTCTCACCACCTTTTTTGCACGGTTCCGGATAGTCGATGGTGTAGTGTAATCCGCGGCTCTCTTTTCGTTGCATGGCTTGCTTGATAATCAGGTAGCCCACGCTGATGATGTTGCGCAGCTCGCATATCTCTTTCGAAACCACAGAGCGGTCGAACAGACTTTCAGTTTCACGATACAGAATCTCAAGACGGGACAATGCTCTTTGCAGACGCAGGTTCGAGCGCACGATACCCACGTAGGTGCTCATGATCTGTTGTACCTCTTTTACGCTTTGAGTGATCAACACGTTCTCTTCCGGAAGCGAAGTGCCCGAATCATCCCACAAGGGGAAATCTTTATAAGAATAGTTGTCCAGACGTTGCAATGCATGTTTGGCCACCGCATCAGCATAGACCACCGCTTCAATCAGTGAGTTGGATGCAAGGCGGTTGGCTCCGTGAAGTCCGGTTCTCGAACATTCGCCGGCAGCGTACAGACGGTTGATAGTTGATTGTCCGTCCAGATCGACGCTGATACCTCCACACAGGTAATGCGCTGCAGGAGCAACAGGAATCAGGTCTTTGGTAATGTCGATACCCAGATCCAGACAATGCTGGTAGATGTTTGGGAAATGATTTTTAGTCTCTTCCGCGTCTTTATGACGGACATCCAGATAAACGCAATCGTCGCCACGGTTTTTCATCTCGTTGTCGATGGCGCGGGCCACAATATCGCGCGGAGCCAGAGCGCCACGGGCATCGTATTTATGCATAAATTCCTTGCCGTCGCTGGTGCGGAGCAGAGCCCCGTAACCGCGCATTGCTTCCGTAATCAGGAACGAAGGACGTTCGCCGGGATGGTACAAAGCTGTCGGGTGAAACTGCACGAATTCCATATCGCGAATTACACCTCGGGCACGGTGCACCATGGCAATGCCGTCGCCGGTGGCAATCACCGGATTGGTGGTGGTGTGATATACGTTGCCGATACCTCCCGTAGCAATCAGTGTAATTTTTGCCAGAAAGGTGTCTATGTTGCGGGTGTTGTTGTCAAGCACATAAGCGCCGTAGCACTCAATGTCGGGAGTGTGACGTGTAACAATCTGTCCCAGGTGGTGCTGGGTAAGGATTTCGATAGCAAAATGGTTGTTGAAAACGTCGATGTTCGGGTGGTGTTTCACCTGCTGAATCAGGCTTTCCTGAATTTCGCTTCCGGTAGTATCCTTGTGGTGCAGGATGCGGAATTCGGAGTGGCCGCCTTCGCGGTGAAGATCGAAATTTCCCTTCTCGTCCTTATCGAAATCGACGCCCCAGCTGATCAGTTCCTTGATTTGGGCGGGAGCCTCTTTGACCACTTTCTCCACCACGTCGCGATCGCAAATGTTGTCGCCGGCGGTGATGGTATCCTGAATATGCTTCTCGAAATTGTCGGTTTGCTTCATTACCGAAGCAATACCGCCCTGAGCATATGATGTGTTAGCCTCTTCGAGAGACGACTTGCACAAAATGGCAACTTTCCCTTTGTCGGCCACTTTTAGAGCAAAGCTCATGCCGGCAATTCCGCTGCCGATAACTAAAAAATCGTATTGATGAACCATGATTGGAAAAGTACTCAGTAGTCAGTATCCGGTACTCGGCAGTTGGTAGAGTATAAGCTCCATCGGACTGTGCACCGGGTGCTGTTTACTTTTTTGTTGCGGCAAAGTTACTCTTTATTTTAGAAAAAGAAGAACAACCGCCGGTTTGAAATTGCAGGCATCAAAGATTTGGAGTGTTCGAGCCTCCGTCATAACAACAAGGTAAGTTTTTGAATCTTGTTCTATACGCAACAGTTATTATTCAGGCGATTTCAATTGTCGGAAATAATTATTGCTTGAATATATCGTATGATCTATTTATTAACTACCGATTTTCTGTATTCGGTAGGATTCATACCTGTATGTTTTTTAAATTGCTTATTCAAATGACTGGCATCGCTAAAACCAAACTCATACACCATTTCATTTATCTGCATGTCAGTATAACGAAGACGCGTTTCTATTAGCTTCATCCGATAGTCGGTAATGTATTGCTGAATACTTTGTCCGGTTTTGTTTTTGAAATATTCGCTTATATAGGTAGGCGAAACATGAAAATAGTTTGCAAGCTTTTGTGTCGAAAGTTCTTCCGGCTGATAGATATTCCGGTGGATATAATTAAGCATCGAAACGGCATCGGTCACATGCTCTTTGCCGGCAAGCACCGGTGCAATGAGTGTTATATTTCTTGCCGCAACCGTGATAATCGTATTAATGAGCTGTTTGATAAGTTCCTGCTGCTGTGGATCATGATTGCTATGTTCTCTTATCAACGCTTCCACCAACGACCGAACCAGAGGTTTGTCGGTCACGGTCTTCAGAATACATCCAGGTAAATGATTGTGATTATGAAAAATAAATTCAAGTTTCTGAATCCAATCCCTACTTTGTGTTTTCAGATAGCTGTCATTAAACCGGATAAAGAAAAACTTTGTAGTTGTTGAAATCTCAAAATCGTGCGAATCTTGCGGAAAAATCAGGAACAACTTATCAGCGGCATAAGGCAAACGATGATTATTTATTATCTGAACACCCTTACCCTCCAATACAAATACCATTTCAAAAAAAGTATTGGTATGCTCGGTCGCCTGATAATCCTGTAACTCCTGTAATTCAAACTCAAAAGGCTGATGTAGATTTCTTATTTTCATACTGCAAATGTACAAACAAATCCAATGATTGTACAAATAATCCCTGTCCATTATTGTCAATTTTGCATTGTAAAACAACTCACAAACAAATAAAGTATGGAAACAACAACTTATTTAATTTTACGGCTTGCCATAGGAGCAAGTATGTTTGGTCACGGATTGGTACGCTTGCCGAAATTGGCAATATTCAGCCAGTGGATGGTGAGTAGCTTTGAAAAATCCATGTTACCCAAAGCGCTGGTTGTTCCGTTCAGTTATGCCTTACCATTTGGTGAATTTCTGGTAGGAATATTACTGATTACAGGACTTTTCACCAAACCCGCATTGTTTCTGGCGGCTCTCATCATGATGATTTTGATCTTTGGTACGGCAATGATTGAAAACTGGGAAGCACTCCCGTCACAACTGATACATGTTGCTTTTTTTGCCGTATTGCTACATTTTATACAATACAACGGTTGGGCTTTGGATAATTTATTAAAGCAATAAGCCATGAGTTCACGACGAAATTTCATCAAGCAAATAGGTGTATTGGGAGTAGCCGGCATGGTGACTCCGGCAGACATGATTTCAAAAATATCAAAAAACAAAATTATGAATACTACACAAAAAACAAAATGGGCAGATGGATCGAGACTCGTAGTCTCGGTTTCCATGCAATTTGAAGCAGGAGGACAACCCGACAATGCTGAAAGTCCTTTTCCTCAAAATATACAAAAAGGATTTGTCGATTTACCAGCTGCTACTTGGTACGAATACGGTTATAAAGAAGGTATTCCTCGTATGCTTGATAACTGGGATAAACACGGCATCAAAGTTACTTCGCACATGGTAGGCACCGCGGTATTAAAAAATCCGGCACTGGCAAAAGAAATTGTGCAACGTGGACACGAAGCTGCAGCTCACGGAATGAGTTGGAGAGCACAATACACCATGTCTTACGAAGAAGAAAAGCGGTTTATTAAAGAAGGTGTGGATGCAATCAAGCAAGTAACCGGATTTGATGCAATAGGGTATAATGCCAACTGGTTAAGGCGGGGTAAAAACACGCTGGACATATTACAGGAACTGGGATTCAAATATCATATAGACGATTTGAGTCGTGACGAGCCTTTTATTATTCAGGTAAAAAACAAAGATTTTGTCATTGTACCGTATACACTTCGGTGCAACGACATTATGTTAATTGAAGGCAAAAATTTCTCGACCGATCAATTTATGAATCAGGTCAAAATGGAATTCGACCAACTCTATGCCGAAAGTGAAACCCAACGCAGGCAAATGTCCATCAGTTTTCACGACCGAATAGGCGGCACTCCCCAAATGGTACAAGCTGCCGCACAAATAATTGGCTATATGCAGAAACATCAAGGAGTAACTTTTAAACGAAAAGACGAAATAGCTGCTATGGTATTACACGACAAAACAACTATAAGAGAATAAATATGTGCTATTATTCTCGACTCAAACCGGAGGGGGAATGTAAAATAAATTGTGTCAGGCGTAAATTTTCCCTCAAAACTCTCCACTCGGTGTAGCTCTGGCCTACACCATTGCTAAAAGAAAAAACCAGTTGACACAAGTGGAAATTAACCCCGAAATTAGGAAGATTTACCGTATATTTGTCTTACCAATCAATTCACTTTTTGCGTATGGATATTATCTCAGCACGGGAATTTTGTATTACATTGCCTCACACCGAGGAGACTTTCCCTTTTGGTAACGAGCACTTGGTGCTGAAAGTGGGTGGTAAGATGTACGCTATTATTGCGCTGGATGGTGACTCTACCATTGCCCTGAAGTGCGATCCCGAGCTGGCCATCGAACTGCGGGAGCAATATGCTGCTGTGCAGCCCGGTTATCACCTCAATAAAAAGCACTGGAACACTGTTTTGCTCAACGATACGATCCCTGATGCGAAAATCGAAGAATGGATTCGTTTGTCGTACGAGTTGACCATCAAAGGGCTAACGAAGAAAATAAGAAGCGAATTGATGTTGTAATTAATCTTTGCAGCTGAACTTTTTCTAAAAATGTAACATATAAGCCTTGATTCTAACATCCTGGCTCATGTTTCTATAAATATTATGTCTTCTAAATTTGTTATATATCAGTTACTTCCCCGCCTGTTCGGGAATACTACTCATGTCAACCTGCCCAATGGTTCCATCGATATTAACGGTTGCGGCAAATTCAATGCTATTACGGCAAAAGCCCTGAAAGGTATTCGGGAACTGGGAGCCACTCATGTCTGGTACACCGGTGTAATTGAACACGCCGCTCAAACCAATTATTCAGAATTCGGAATACGCAAAGATCATTCGGCGATTGTCAAAGGGAAAGCCGGATCGCCCTATGCTATCAAGGATTATTACGATGTAGATCCCGATTTGGCGACCGATGTCCCTAATCGGATGCAGGAGTTTGAGGCATTGGTGGAACGAACCCACAAAGCCGGAATGAAGGTGTTGATCGATTTTGTGCCCAACCATGTGGCCCGTCAGTATGCTTCGGATGCCAAACCGGCAGGCGTTGCCGATCTGGGCGAGAACGACAATACCAACCATGCTTTCAATCCGCAGAATAATTTTTACTACATTCCTAATCAGTTTTTTGCAGGACAGTTCAATCTGCTGAAGGACGAAAAAGCTCCTTATCACGAGTATCCGGCAAAGGCGAGTGGAAACGATGTTTTTTCGGCGCATCCTACGGTAAACGACTGGTACGAAACAGTAAAACTGAATTACGGCGTCGATTATCAGGGTGGGAACACAAAGCATTTTGTGCCGGTGCCTGATACATGGACTAAAATGCTGGATATTCTGCTGTTTTGGGCCGGCAAGCAAATTGACGGATTCCGTTGCGACATGGCTGAGATGGTGCCGGTGGAGTTTTGGTCGTGGGTGATTCCAAAAGTAAAGGAACAGTTTCCGAATATTATTTTTATTGCCGAAGCCTATAATCCGGCGGTTTACCGCAGCTATCTCGATTTCGGCCATTTCGACTACCTCTACGACAAAGTGGGCATGTATGATACCTTGCGGAATATTACTTGTGGTAACGAATCGGCTCGGCGTATCAGTGTTATGTGGCAACGCGTTAACGATATTTTGCCAAAGATGTTATTCTTTCTCGAGAACCACGACGAGCAACGTATTGCATCCCGCTTTTTTGCCGGTGATGCCCGGAAGGCAGTTCCGGCAATGATTGTAACAGCCACCCTATCCACCTCGGTAGTGATGGTGTATGCTGGTCAGGAACTGGGGGAACCGGCTGCCGATGCCGAAGGATTCAGCGGAGATGACGGCCGTACTACCATTTTCGATTACTGGAGCGTCGATTCATTACGCAGCTGGTACAATAAAGGTAAGTGCGATGGCGCGTATCTCACAACAGATCAGCAGGAGCTAAGGTCGTTTTACAAGCAGTTACTGAATATCTCTTTGCAGGAGAAAGCCATTCGTGAAGGTGAAATGTTCGACCTGATGTATGTCAACTGCAACAACCCGCGCTTCAATCCCGACCAGCAGTTTGCCTACCTGCGCAAAGCCGGTGATGAACTTTTGCTGATTTGCGTGAATTTTGCTGATACAGCTGCAGAAGTGGCGGTGAATATTCCCAAGCATGCCTTCGATTATCTTGGTTTGCAAGAGAACCTGCAGGTCGGAGCCGTTGATTTATTAACGGACTTAGCAGAACCAGAACAAAAATTCTCTTCCGAACTTCCGTATGTTGTGAAGATGGAGAAATATTCAGGTAAGATTTTGAAAATAAAATAAGTCATCCTCCCCACGAAATTTCACTAAATCCGTTGCAACGTCTTTTACATCATTGTGTACTTTGTGAATACCCTTTGTGTTCTTTGTGGTAAAATGTTGGATAAACATATAAACTCATGACCCAAGACTCTTCCAGAAGAAAATTTTTGAAAATTGCCGGGACCGGTTTGCTGGCTGCACCCATAATGGCTTCCATTCCCGGAATTGCCGGTGCACAGTCGGTAAAAAGTAAGAAACAAGCGAAGCTTGCTCAGAAAAGTACCACCACATCAAAAGGAGTAAAACTGAATATCCGCGATTTTGGAGCAAAAGGCGATGGCGTTACAAAAGATACGGTTGCTATTCAGGAAGCGATTGACCGTTGTTGGGTGCTGGGTGGCGGAGAAGTGCTTATCCCCACAGGAAATTATCTGGTTGGAGGTGTTGCTCTAAAGTCGAATACACTGCTTCGTCTGGAGAAAGATGCCATACTTACCGGTAGCCCCGATTTTGCGGACTATCCGGTGATGCAGGTGCGTTGGGAAGGTAAATGGATTCAGGGGCATGTCGGGTTGATTTATGCTGTTGATGCCGAGAATATCGGGATTGTCGGCCCCGGAAAAATTCAGGGTTGTCATGCCTTGGGTGGTCGCCCCAATGCGCAGAATCCGCTGCGTCATCCTGCATTGATTGAGCCTCTCGGATGTCGTGGTATTCGCTTCGAAGATTTCTCCACCGACTATCATCAGATGTGGTCCATCCATCCTACCTATTGCGAAAATATCAGCATTAAAAATCTGACTATCCGCAGTACGGGTGGTAACGGCGACGGCATTGATGTTGACTCGTGCAAACATATTAAGATTGATAACTGCGACATTGCTACCGGCGACGATTGTATCTCTCTAAAATCGGGCCGTGGAATGGAAGGCTACACCTTGCTGCGTACCACCGAAGATGTGACCATTACCAATTGCACCTTTTCCGATTCTATTTTTGCCTGCATTGGTATCGGGAGTGAAACATCAGGAGGTATTCGCAACGTGGCGATCCGCAACTGCAAGTTTACCTACGCCAAAACACATGCTATCTATATTAAGAGTCGTCCGGGACGGGGCGCTTTTATCGAAAATATTAAGGTGGAAGATATCGACGTGGTAGGTACCGAAGGTGGATTTTTGCGTTTCAATCTGTTGGGAAGCGGTATTCAGGATCAGTTTCCGGTTCCGGGAATGGATGGTATTCCTACAGTCAAAAACTTTAGCTTTTCGCGGGTAAAAGTTCACGATGTGCCGGTGTTGGTAGACGGAATCAGTGTACATCCGCTAAAACCATTGCAGGACTTTACGCTGAGTGACGTGAGCGGAACCTGCAAAAAAGGAATTTCGCTGGCCAATATCCAGAATGCCAGTCTGAGTGATATCAACGTGAGTGCTTATGAAGGTCCATTGCTGAGCATCAATAACGTGACGGGCAAAGGACTGGCCGGTGCAGTGAAGATTGACCCGCCGAAAGTGCCGGAAATGATCCAGCCTTCCATTCCGCCGTATGAGTTGAAATAGGAATTGGATGCTAAAGGTGAAAAAATCCTGCTATAAGAACTGGTTTTCTATAGCAGGATTTTTTCGTTTTGCGAACGGAAATTATTTTGTCTTGGATTTGATAATAATTACTCCGTTTTTGCCCTTTTTGCCGTAAGTCTTTATAGCTGTAGAATCTTTTAGCACAGTAACAGACTCAATATTATTCGGATCAATCTTGTCAATTTCGGTATCATCTGCTTTCCCATCAATAATGATTAATGGTTTGTCCTGACCCCCAGTTTGTCTGACAAAAATTGTTTTTGCTTGCTTTGATCCGTTATTGTCGGAAGTAACTGTGGTTGTAGTGGTTTCATTCTTTGATTTTTTATCTTTTTGAACGTGGGTGACGACTACGGTTTTTGTTCCATTTTCGTTGATGGTTGTTGTTGATCCATTTTTGGTTTTCTTTGTGATGACGATCACTCCGTTCTTGCCTTCTTTGCCAAACTTTGAAACAGATACTGAGTCTTTGAAAACCTCGACGTTACTGATTATTTCAGGGTCAATCTTCTTCATTTCTTCCGTTGTTGCTTTCTTGCCATCGATAATAACCAACGGTTCAGCATGGGTAGAATCACCCGAATGTTTGATAATGACTACTTCATGTTTTACTTGTTTGATGGAGTCAGAAGAAGTCGCAGAAGCTGCTGGCTGACTATTATCCGAAAGATCTGCATTACTCCAGGCGTCTTTCAGCTCTTTGGCATTGACAACGAGTAAGGTTCCAATTAATAAAGGTACTACCAGCAGGTATTTGCTGGTCCACAATGAGTGGGTGCGTTTTTTATTCATCATGATAATGCGTTTTTTTAAGTGTGAAATACTGAAATGTTGAGTGAGTGGCAGCGAGCTGCTTTGAGCCACTTTCAGCAGGGCATACTGGTATGCTTTCGGATCCTGACCCGACCGCAACACTTGTTGATCTGCCAAAAACTCAATGTTCTCGCGTACCGAACGTGCGAACCAGTAATACAACGGGTTCATCCATACCAACGATTGAAAAAACGCCACCAGCATCAGGTCGATTCCGTGTTTTTGGTCGATGTGAGCCTGCTCATGCCGGATGATCTTTACCAGCTCCTCTTCTGTGTACAGTTCCGGATTGAGAAATATCCGCCCCTGATACGAGAACGGATTAAGCTCTTTCGCAGGGACGTACACTTTTTGATTACCGTAACAAACCACTCTGCAACGCCGCATTACCCACCATAGTTGTAAATAACGAAACAGCAAAAGCAGCAGACTGCCGGCAATTCCAATACAGAGCAACAGATCGATTAATTGCATCGTGCTCAAAGAGAATGTTTCGGGACGAGCCAAATTGTTCAGCGAATCGCCGACCAGCAGGATGACATACTGTACACTCTCTCTTTGCGGAATGAGAGCCGCGGGATGCAACAGCGGCAAAAGAGTCGATGCTATAATGATTCCCAGCAGATACACCCGCTTGGCTTTGTAAAAAGTGTCGCGGTGCAGAAATAGCAGGTAAAACGCAAACAGTAAGATAAACACCCCGTTTGCTTTCAACAGATAGAGCGTAAAAGGTGCCATACTATTTTTGTTTTTCGATCAATTTCACGATCTCTTCCAGATCGTCGCGCGAAATCTTTTCATTTTTAGCAAAGAAAGCTACCAGCGAACGGTAAGAGCTTTGAAAGTAGTTGTCGATAATGCCCGAAAGCATTTTCTCCGAGTAACTTTCGGAGCTCAACGCGGGTTCGTACCAGTAAACATTGCCATAGCGGCGACTTTTGACATACCCTTTCTTCTCCAGATTTTTCATCGTCGAAGCAAGGGTAGTGTAGGGTGGCTGTGGTTCGGGATAGGTTTCGAGAATATCCTTAACAACTCCGCCCTCCTTGAGTTTCCAGAGTGCCTGCATGGCATGTTCTTCCTGTGGTGTCAATTTTTCCATAATCGTTTTTTCTTCCTGTAATAAAACGGCCATTATTATCACGTCGCAAATCTACGAATGTTTCGTAATAAATAGTGCTACAAAAAGTTGATTTTATATTCTTTTAAATGTTGAAACAAAAAGAGAGCGCTACTCATATCTGCATCCAAAGCGTCAAACTGATTCTCTGGGTGCAGAAAGTATCGTTACAAAATAAAAATTCCTACTGTGCGAATGTTTTCGCGACAGCAGGAATTTCATTTATCTGGTTAGGATATTCCCTTATGATAAGACAAAGTAAATACTTACCGGATTGAAGTCATATCTCCGAACAAAACAACAACTTGTGTGTCGTATCATTTTGCGCGAAGCAGCATCAGGAGGCGTCTCCCTCCAATTTGAGATTACAGCCAACGGTCAATCACATCCCCCAACATTTCCGGCTGCGGATCGATCTGAACCATATCTCCCTGCTTGTTTATAACCAGCTTATACGGGATATGAGGTGCTTTATACATTGTTGCCACCTTATTTTCAGAATCGAAAAGAACGTTGAATATGTACTTTTGGTCAGCAATAAAAGCCTTCACATTCTTTAGCACAGCCTCTTTTGCCTCTCTTTCCCAACAATTGATAAAGAAGAAGACAACATCTTTTTCTTTGTACTGATTGACTAATTTTTGCATGTGGGGAAATGATGCTTTGCAGGGTCCGCACCAGGTGGCCCAAAAATCGATCACCACAACTTTTCCCTTATAATCCGACAAATTTACTTGCTTCCCTGCCATATCTGTCAAGGTAAAATCAAATGCCTTTTCTTGCTGGTAACAGTTAATAATCTTTCGTTTATTCTCGGCTAACTGCAGGCTGGCATTTTTATCTTTTATTGGATTTAATTGGCTTTCGGGAAGGTTTAATGTATGGTAAATCCGCTCCAGTTGTTCAATCAAAGGCCTGGAACTGACCCCGGCATTCATCTCTTTTTCTATAAATAGTCTGGCATATTCCGGTCCCTTCACTTTTTCGGCAAATACAGCATACCGCTCCTTACCATCAGCACCGGTCAGTCCATTCAGTTGTCTGACGGAATCCTGATATTGGAAGGCAAGATCATACTCCTTCATTTTATACAACAACAGGGCATATGTATCGGCAAACATGTTGAATGCATTGTTCAGAGTATAGTCCGTAAAATTTTTGGATAACTGTCTCATCTCTTTCCGAACGGCATCTACGGTTTGCTTGGAGAGGGATGCCACAATATCGAGATTTTGAACCGGAGTCGTCAGATCCTGCCCTGAAAGAGTCCAGGCAAGATTGTTGAGAGTGTACATAGACAAGCTTTTATTCTCAATCATGTTGGCATATTTTACAACATTCTGAATATCTTTGATCGAAACAAAGTGAGAGACCACTCTTGCATTGAAAATATCTTTGGAAGTTTGCGTCGTATCTCCAACCACAGCAAGGTATCGGATTCTGGCTTCGTTGATAATAGAATCGTTCAGGTTCTTTGTCGGCATGCTTGCCCAAAACTTACTCTTAGCCAAACTTCCCCTGGGATATTTTTGCAAAATCATCTGTTCGGTTTCTTTTTGCTTATCGACCATACCGAGTTGCCGATACATGGAAGAAACATAAGAGAGATCCTGTTCTCCTCCACGCGCCTCAAGGGTAGAGATCTGATCTAACATCAACTTTTTGGCAATCTCTTTATTCGTTCTGTATTTGACAAACAAATAATTATTGTAACTACCGAGCTGCTTAAATGACGGATATGCTGCATAAATAGATTCGTACTCCTTTAAGACCTCTTCGGGAGTCGATTTAACTTTGAAAGCATACATAGTATAGTCCAGGCATTGCAGTAATGCCAACCGCGCCATATACTCATCCGTTTTGTTTTGCTTTCGCAGCACTACTACATATCCTTTAGAATCGTTATTATCAATCACTTCTCGAGTTAAAGATAATACAGCAGCTGAAAAAACACGGGCGGTGTCCGGCAGCGTCAGTTTAAATTCATAATGATCGGCAACTTTGTTGAGATAAGAGTAATTCAAATGATTCAAATCGTCAACGATGCCCATAATATGTCGTTGGGACATCATCGCATCAGAGGCAGGTTCATACACATAAATATTTTCAACTCCAGGCTTGTAGATGTTGTTTTTTAAATAAACTTTACCGGTTTGTGCCACAACCGCACAAGGAGCCAACAATATAAGCAATGCAACAAAATAATTTTTCATAGACACTAAATTAAAAGGTTGATAGATCGCCCGATTATTTAAACAGTTGATTTTCGTCTTTGGCAGTAAGCTTTGGAGATAGAAAAACAAGTCTCCCTGACTTTGGGAGGGTCTTTCCTAATTGCACCTTCCATGAAATTCATGCGAATCGGAATGAATCGCTCTTGCAGGAGTATTGGCTTTTTAGCTTCGCTACTTACTAAAATGCAATAAGACAGATATTGTTAAAACACAAATCTACAACTATTTTGTAAAAAGCAAGACTATGAAAAGAATATTTTTATTATATTTTAAGCGTAAAATACAAAATATGACAGTCAGACCACCATGTTAAGCAGTTGTCTGATTGTGAAATATTATTCCAGATACCGTTTTGCCGCAGCGGCACAATTCTCTCCGTCGATGGCTGATGAAGTGATTCCTCCGGCATAACCGGCACCTTCGCCGCACGGGAAAAGACCTTCAATTTGCACGTGTTGATAGGTTTCCAGATCTCTTGGAATACGCACGGGAGAGGAAGAGCGAGACTCTACGCCTACAATCAAGGCTTCATTGGTGAGGTAGCCGTGCATTTTGCGGTCGAACTTTTTGAAACCCTGTTGCAGACGGCTCGAAATATGTTGCGGTAACCAGAAATGGAGTGGGGAAGAGAGTACTCCCGGCAGGTACGAACAATCGGGCAATGAGCCGGAGAGCTTTCCTTTTACGAAATCGCCTACGCGCTGTGCCGGAGCGGTCAATCCTTTACTGCCGTTATTAAAAAAGGCCAGTTCTTCCACGTATTGCTGAAAATGCAGTCCGGCCAGAACACCGTATTGTTGGTATTCTCCCAAATCTTCGGGTCTGATTTCGACCACCAAACCGGAATTGGCAAACGGTGAGTTACGATGCGAAGCAGACATGCCGTTCACTACCAGCTCCTTTGCTCCGGTGGAGGCCGGAACGATGTGTCCGCCGGGGCACATGCAGAACGAATAAACGCCACGATCGTCGACCTGTTCCACCAGATTGTAGGCGGCCGCCGGAAGAAATTCTCCCCGCTCGCGACGATGGTACTGGATGCTGTCGATCAGCTCCTGCGGATGTTCCACGCGCACGCCCATGGCAAAACCTTTGGCTTCGAGCGCAATATTGTTGTTGTGCAATAGATGATAAACGTCCCGTGCCGAATGACCGGTAGCCAGAATCACCGCTTTGCTTTTGATGGTGCTTCCGTCTGCCAGTTCCACCCCTATGACCTTCGAATCTTCAATTTTCAGTCCGGTGACTTTGGTGTTGAATCGCACTTCGCCACCATGTTCGAGAATGGTTTCGCGCATAGCTTTGATCACCTGTGGCAGACGGTCGGTGCCGATGTGCGGGTGGGTCTCGTACGGAATTTCGTCTTGTGCTCCGTGACGATGAAAAATGGAGAGAATGCGTTGCACATCGCCCTTTTTCTTGGAACGGGTATAAAGTTTTCCATCAGAAAAAGCACCGGCGCCACCTTCTCCGAAACAGTAGTTCGACTCGGGATTCAGTGTGTTGCTGCGGATCATCTGGGCAAGGTCTCTTTTGCGTTCGGTCACTGCTTGTCCGCGCTCCAGAAGAATGGGTTTTAAGCCCAATTCGATCAGTCGCAATGCGGCAAACAGACCTGCAGGACCAGCACCTACCACGATTACCTCTTCTTTATTGGTTACATCCTGATAATGCAATGGTATGGTATCGGAGGTGATAGGTTCCTTGCCGGTGAAAACTTCTACGGCCAGATTTATTTTGACGAATCGTCCCCGGGCATCGATTGATTTACGGATAGGACGAATATGTGATATTTGTGTCGGAGGCAGCGAAAGCGCTTTGGCTACAGCCTGTTTCAACAACTCGGGGGTGTGCGCCTGTTCGGGCGAAAGGGTCAGTTGAAGGGATTGCATAAACTATTTTATTAGAGAGTGCAAAGATAGGCATTAAACCTGCGATTCGTCAAATGTGTGTTATGTCCCGGAATGTCAGAATTCCAATTATTCCAAAACCACAGAATTTTACCCATTTTGGAATCCTGAAACTCGGGAATCTTGGAATTATGCCGAATAAAGATAAAAGCTCTTTCTGTTAGGTGTTTAGCACTTAACCATTTTTACTTTTAACAAATAAGGTTTCCCGAAAATAATACGTACTTTTGCACAAATTTATAGCAAACTCACGACATGATTCGATTTCGTAAATTCTCCTTGCTGATTATAACATTGCTCACGGTATCTTTTGGCATGATAGCTCAACAGGATGCTAATGAAAGACGTTTTTCTATGAGCAAAAATCTGGATGTGTTCAACAGTGTGGTTAGAGAACTTGATGCCTTCTATGTTGATACACTGAATTATGATAAAACGATACGTGCCGGTATCGATAATATGCTGGAAGGTCTTGATCCTTACACGGTTTACATGCCAAAAGAAGAGACGGATGAACTCAAAATGATGACTACCGGAGAATATGCCGGTATCGGTGCTTTGATTGGAGGCAGATCGGGACAGGTATTTATTTCGGAACCATATGAAGGAAAACCGGCTGCAAAAGCAGGCCTTAAAGCAGGCGATGTTTTGGTTGAACTGGATGGTTTGAACCTGAAAGGCAAATCAACTTCGGAGGTTAGCGCTTTGTTGAAAGGACAACCCAAAACTATTGTGAAACTAAAAGTGCAGCGCCCCGGGGAGACCAAAGTGCGCTCTTTCGAGGTAATGCGCGAACGCATAACTATTAACCCGGTGGTTTATTATGGTGTTGTTGGCAATAACACAGGATACGTACTTCTCAATGAATTTACCAACAGTGCAGCCGAAGAGATGCGGGCTGCTTTACTGGAACTAAAGAATAAATACCACGTAACCTCCATAGTTATTGACCTTCGTGACAATGGAGGCGGTATTATTGATGAGGCGGTGAAAATGGTAGGCTTTTTCGTTCCCAAGAATACCGAAGTGGTTTCGACACGTGGAAAATTAAGACAATGGGACCGGACTTACCGTACGATCAACGAGCCGATATTGCCCGACATGCCATTGGCAATTCTGGTATCACAAAACACGGCTTCGGCATCTGAGATTCTAAGTGGCTCGTTGCAGGATCTTGATCGCGCTGTGATTATCGGGGTGCGTACTTTCGGAAAAGGACTGGTGCAGTCTATTCGCCAATTGCCTTATGACGGACATCTCAAAGTTACTACCGCCAAATACTATATTCCAAGCGGACGTTGCATTCAGGCAATCGATTATTCAAACCGTACGGATGACGGCACTCCCATACATGTTGCTGATAGCCTTACCCATGAGTTCAAAACAAAAATTGGTCGTACGGTACGCGATGGAGGAGGAATTCGTCCCGATTTGGAAGTGAAAGACTCTATGAAAGTGAGTATTGCATATTATCTGATGAACCAGAATATTATTTTTGATTTTGCCTCTCAGTATGCACTTACACACGCAACGATTGCAGAACCGGAAAATTTCAGAATTACGGGTGCAGAATATGAGCAGTTCAAGCAATTTACAAAAGAAAAGAAGTTTACCTATACTCTTCAAAGTGATAAGCTGCTGAAGAATTTGATGTCGACCGCAAAAATTGAAGGGTACGATGAAGTGGCAGCTGCCGATTTCAAAGCGTTGCAGGCAAAACTAACCCCGAATATCGATAAGGATCTGGACACTTTTCGTAAGGATATAACCAATCTTATCAATGCTGAAATTGTGAAACGTTACTATTACCAGAAAGGTGTGGTACGTTATGCTTTGCCGCAGGATAAGACCTTGTTGAAAGCGGAAGAACTGTTCAAAGATATGAGTGCTTACAATAAAATTCTGGGGAAATAATTCGCTATGCGCAAAGTTTTGATTATAACCTACTATTGGCCTCCTTCCGGAGGGTCCGGCGTGCAACGGTGGCTGAAATTTGCTAAATATTTACCTCAATATGGCTGGCAGCCGGTGATTTATACTCCTGAAAATCCCGATTTTGCCATTGAAGACCAAAGTTTGTTACAGGATGTATCGCCCGATACCGAAGTGCTGAAAACAAAAATATGGGAACCTTACGAAATCTATAAGGCGCTGACAGGCAACAAAGGGAAAAAGGTCAACGTGGCATATGCTGCCGGAGGTAAAAAGGGTGGCGCTATTCATAAGCTGGCACTGGCTTTGCGCGGCAACCTGCTGATTCCAGATCCGCGTTGTTTCTGGATAAATCCTTCGGTAAAATACCTGTCAGAATATCTTAAGAGCAATCCCGTAGATGCGATTATTTCTACCGGGCCTCCCCATTCTATGCACATTATTGCGCTGAAATTACATCGCAAAACAGGTTTGCCTTGGATTGCCGATTTTCGTGATCCGTGGACGAATATCGATTTTTACAAAGAATTGAACCTTTCCTGGCTGGCCGATAAGTTGCATCATCGCCGAGAGCAGCAAGTGATTTCAGAAGCTGACTGCGTGGTGAGTGTAACACCTACCTGGTGCTCCGAATTTGAAGCTAAAGGACCGAAGAAAATTGCTTTGGTTCATAACGGTTATGATGAGGCGGATGTTGCCGGACAGGATGTTGCTGTCGATGAAGAGTTCTCGTTGGTGCATATCGGAAGCGTCAATGCCGCGCGTAACCCGAAAGTGCTATGGAAAGCGTTGAGTGAACTGCTGCCCGAAAATAAAGAGCTCGCATCGAAGATAAAAATCAAGCTGGTGGGCAATATCGAAGCGGTGGTTTTTGAAAATATTGAAAAATATCAGCTTGGCGACTATGTCGAAAAGGTTGGCTATTTGTCTCACAAAGATGCGGTTGCGTTCCAGCAAAAGGCACAGATGTTACTTTTGCTAATCAACAATACGCCCAATGCCAACGGAATCCTTACCGGCAAACTGTATGAATACATGGCATCGGGTCGCCCCACGCTGGCGATCGGTCCGTCGGGCAGCGACATCGCAAAAGTGTTGAACCAAACCGGATCGGGCACGATTGTCGATTTCGACGATGTGGATGGCATGAAAAAAATGTTGCTCGACTTGTTCTCGAAATACCAAAACGGAGAGTTGACCTCTTCGGCCAGCGGCTACGAGCAATATTCCCGTCGTGCACAGTGTGGCGTAATGGCCGGTCTGCTCGACGATATTACAAAATAAAAAGAGTACTCAGTCCGCAGTATTCAGTACTCAGTATCAAATAAATGTTAGTCTTGAATCTTGGTTCTTGGCTCTTTGTTCTCGAAAAATGAAAAAAATTATCCTTGTTTGCGGTGCGCGTCCCAACTTTATGAAAATAGCGCCTTTGATGCACGAATTGAAGAACCATCCTCAGCTCGAAGCGGTGCTGGTGCACACCGGACAACATTACGATACCCAAATGTCGGGCCGTTTCTTTGAAGAACTCGGCATTCCGGCTCCCAATATCAACCTCGAAGTCGGTTCTGCTTCACATGCCCAGCAAACCGCCCGTATCATGACAGGTTTTGAAAAGGTGTGCCTTGACGAAAAACCCGATTTTGTACTGGTAGTAGGTGATGTAAACAGTACTGCTGCCTGTGTATTGGTAGCCGCTAAATTGAATATCAAAACGATACACTACGAGGCCGGTTTGCGTAGCAACGACCGCACCATGCCCGAAGAGATTAATCGTCTGGTGACCGACTCCATTAGCGATTACTTCTTTACCACCAGCGCCGATGCCGACGAAAACCTATTGAAAGAAAACGTTGCTCCGGAAAAAATCTTTATGGTGGGCAACCTGATGATTGACACCCTCGAAGCCAATCTGGCAAAAGCCGCCGGAGCTCCGCAAGTGTTCGGACTGCTCAATAAACCTGGTAAGATCGATATCAACGACCTGTCGACGAGCGGTTACGGCGTAATGACCTTCCATCGCCCGTCGAACGTGGATGAAAAAGCATCGCTGGAACGTTTGGTAAATATCTGGGGTGCTGTGTCGCAACAAATTCCGCTTGTATTTCCTATTCACCCGCGAACCTACAAAAATATTCAGCAGTTCGGCTTGCTGGATACGATTTCGGCATTCCCGAACCTGTACCTGATTGAGCCGCTCGGCTATCTGGAATTCATCCATTTAGTGAGCCGTGCCAAATTTGCCCTGACCGATTCAGGCGGCATTCAGGAAGAGACTACCCATCTCAATATTCCCTGCCTGACCGTTCGTCCCAATACCGAACGCCCCGTTACCGTATGGGAAGGGAGCAACAAGCTGATTAAGATCGACGATATCGAAGCCGAAGCGGCTGCTATTGTCAAAGGCGATGGCAAAACCGGGAATAACCCGAAATATTGGGATGGCAAAACGGCACAACGCATTGTTGCTATTCTGGAAACGCTTTAATTAGAGAAGTTGACCATGAATCGTATTCTTACCATTGTTGGGGCACGGCCTCAGTTTGTAAAGGCGGCTGCCGTTTCGCGGTCGCTGAAGCAACATGGTATTGAAGAGATTCTGGTACACACCGGACAGCATTACGATGCCAATATGTCGGAGATCTTTTTCGAGGAGATGGAAATCCCGAAACCTGCCTATAGTCTTGACATTCATGGTTTGAATCACGGAGCAATGACCGGGCGCATGCTCGAGGGTATCGAATCTATTTTACTCAACGAAAAGCCCGAAGCCCTGATGGTTTTCGGGGATACTAATTCCACGCTGGCCGGTGCACTGGCAGCTTCTAAACTTCATATTCCCGTGGTTCATGTCGAAGCCGGATTGCGCTCGTTCAACAGGCAAATGCCAGAAGAGATCAATCGTATCCTTACCGACCGCATATCCGATATTTTGTTTTGCCCCACCGATATTGCCGTTCAAAACCTTGAAAACGAAGGCTTCCGTAATTTTCCGGTACAATTGGTCAAAAGCGGGGATGTGATGCTGGATGCTGCTCTTTTTTATGCTAAGAAAGCTGCAGCAAAATCGACTATCATTGAGGATTTAGGACTCAATGAATTTGTACTGGCAACTATTCACCGGCAGGAGAACACCGACGATGTGCAAAAATTGCGGCAGCTAATCGAAGGGTTAAACGAGATAACCCGGAAAACACCGGTGGTGTTACCATTGCATCCGCGCACACGAGCCATTTTGCAACAAAACGGAATCGCATTGCAATGTCGAACTATCGATCCGGTGGGCTATTTCGATATGATTCGTCTCCTGCAACATTGCCAGTTGGTCGTTACAGATAGCGGAGGCGTGCAAAAAGAAGCCTTCTTCTTTGGAAAACAGTGCATCACCCTGCGCGAACAGACCGAATGGACCGAGCTTGTTGCAGGCGGATTCAATACCCTGGTTGGCACTGACAAGGCGTTGCTGATGGCGGCCTTTGAAGAAGCAAAAACGAATCACCCCGATTTTTCTATCAACTTATATGGTAATGGTCAAGCCTCAGACATTATTGCCGACACAATTTCAAAAGCCTGATTTTGAATGGAACAAATTGGACGTAAAGATGTAATCTGGAACTTTGCAGGGACCTTTATGCGGATTGCCTCGGGTCTGCTTGTTCTTCCTTTGGTGCTTCATCTACTGCCATCGAAGGAAGTTGGGCTTTGGAATATTTTTCTTACTATCGGAGGACTGGCGGCGCTGCTCGATTTTGGGTTTTCCAATGCTTTTTCACGCAATATCACTTATGTTTTCAGTGGAGCCAAGGAATTGAAATCTGAGGGCTACGTTACGGTCGCTGAAAACGATAAATCAATTGATTATGGCTTGCTCAAGAGCCTGATTGCAGCGATGAGGCGTTACTATGCCATTATTGCCGGTATTTTTTTGCTGGTCTTTTTCGTGGCATCTCCTTTTTACTTACCCTATATTTTTGAAAAAAACAATTATCAGGGAAATATCGCGACTGTGTGGATAGCCTGGATTGTTTATGGTATATTGGTTGCTTATCAGCTTTACACATACTATTATAGCTCGTTGTTGCTGGGGCGTGGTTTTGTAAAAAAATACCAGCAGATCGTCATCATCGGTCATGGCTCACGCATTCTGTCGTCCGTTATCATGCTGTTACTGGGTTTTGGTCTCATCTCTTTGGTATTCGGGCAACTGATAAGCGATGTGGTGAATCGTATTCTTTGTTATTCAACTTTTTACGACAAAGAAACAAAACAGCAGATGGCTTGCAGCAACAAGAAAAGCGTGAAAGAGATCATGGCGGTTATGACTCCGAATGCCCTTAAAGTGGGTGTGACGGTGATCCGTGGATTCCTGATGTATCAGGGTATTTTGCTGATGGCTCCTTTGTATCTTTCATTGACAGTGATTGGTGAGTTTGGTACAACACGGCAGTTTATTGAGCTGATTTCGAGTATCGGTATGATTGTTTTTAATACCTATTTCCCAAAAATGACGCATTATCGGGTAACCGGAGATATGGATAGTTTGAAGCGATTGTGGTTGAAATCAAACACATTTTTACTGTTTTTCTACATCATAGCCGGTACCGGATTTGTGGTAATAGGCCCTTATTTCATGGCGCTTATTCACAGTAAAACCAATTTTCTGGCCAGCGGATTGATAGTTATTTACCTGATTATTTCGTACATGGAAGTAAATAGCGGCATGTCTACCGCCTTTTTGACGATAAAAAACGAGGTGCCTTTCTTCAAATCCAATCTTATTTCGGGCTTTCTTGCATTTATTGCCGTATTTTTGTTGCTGCAATTCTCTACCTTGGGCGTGGCTTCCATTATTCTCGGAATTGGCTTGTCTCAGATGGTTTACCAGTACTGGAAATGGCCTTTGGTTGTCAAAAAAGATTTGCAACTAACGGCCGGAAATTACTTCGGATTTATCGGAAATGTAATTAAACACGGCTGGAAATAAATATTATTTGAATATCAGATAGTTTATGCTGACCCTTTTAACACACAACAGCACTGCATTTATTTACAAGCTGAAACGGATTAAACGTAAACTGTTCGGCGAAGCAGCCTATACCCGTGGGCATGGAGCTGTTACGGGCGGAATTACCGATGGCCTCGATCGTTTGGGCGTTGAGTACAACATCAACGTAACCCGTCGTTCGGAGATCGGCGATCATGTTCATGTGTTATCGGGATTTGAGGCTTTGCATTTTGCCCTTGAACTGAAACGAAAAGGGAAGATAAAACGACTGACGGTGGGTCCCAACGTGGCGGTTTCGTCGGCTGATGAAGGTGGAATCATTGCCTCCGATCTTGTCGATAAAATGCTGGTTCCATCGCAATGGGTGCTGGATGCGTTTGTTGAAGATAATCCCGCCGTGGAAGGACGTATCGCTATCTGGTGTAGTGGCGTGAATCCCGACGAATGGAATCTTCCCAAACAATTGCCGGCGGGGCACCAACGACGTTGCCTGCTCTATTTGAAATATCCCCAGAAAAAACTGGCAGAACAATGCAAGGCTTTGCTGGAAAGTGTGAACATCGCTTATGAATCGATTGTTTACGGCAGCTATACCAAAGATGAAATGAAGGCAAAACTGGCAAGTGTCGACTTTGCCATTGTGTTTTCTGCAACCGAAACTCAGGGTATTGCTCTGTTTGAAATGTGGGCTTCCGATACCCCGACATTTGTCTGGAATCAGGGAAATTATCAATATAAACTGAGAAACTATGCTGCTTCGAGTGCACCTTACCTAAGCGGGGAAACAGGCTGTTTCTTTCGTGACATGCAGGAACTCGAAACGCTTTTGACACAACATACAGACCTCTCCGTTTTTCATCCCCGCGAATGGATTTTGGCAAACGGTACAAATGAAATTTCGGCCCGCAGCTTTCTTAACCTGATTTCCGAATGATGACAGATGCCTTGCAATACGGAAGTGTGGTTTCGATATTGGTGCCGGTCTACAATGTTGAAAAATATATTGCAAAGTGTGTGCATTCGTTGTGCGGTCAGAGTTATGAAAACATTGAGTTTGTCTTTGTAAACGATTGTTCGACAGATAACAGTGTGTCTGTTTTGCAGCAAACGATCGAACAATATCCCGAACGCAAAGAACGGGTGAAAATGATTTCGCATGTTGCCAACAAAGGCATCGGTCAGACCCGGAATACCTTACTTGACGCTGCAACCGGCGATTGCCTGCTGTGGGTCGATAGCGACGATTTTCTGGAACAAGATGCGGTAGAAATGTTGGTGCGACAGGCAGTGCAACAACAGGCCGATATTGTTACTACCGACAGCTTTTTCTCTTATCGGGGAGAAGCTCAGGTGTCGGTCGTGAAACAAAATTTTCCGGAGGCTTCGCAATCGTATATCGAAGGACTTGCTTTTCATGAAACCCGCGCGGCTTTGTGGGGAACGCTTTCCAAACGCTCTTTGTGGACAACGCACAAAATAAGAATGGCCGAAGGAGTCAACTTCGGTGAAGATTATTTTGCTACGGTTCGGCTTTTTTATTTTGCCCAAAAGGTAGCAGTTCTCCATCATCCGCTTTACTATTACAACCAGTCGAATCTGGGATCATACAGCAGTGGAAGCAAGCAGACGCTCCATTTTGAGTCGATGATACGTTTATTCGACTTGCTTCAGGATTTCTTTATTCAGCAAAACGATTTGCCTCGCTTTGAAAACTATCTGGCAAAAGCCCGTTTGATGGATCGTGGGGCTTATCTTTTGCATACCACACCGGTTTTACGCAGAAAATATGCTCCACTTTTTGCCGACGTTGAAAAACAATACCCGGAAATTAAGTTGCCATTTTCTGGCTGGCAACGTTTTTTGTTGAAAGTCATCACTTCACGATTATATCTTGCAGGAGATTTGGTTATCCTGATGGCGAAGGTGTTCAGACGGTATCTGGGCGTTAAATTTTAATTTGCAGCAATTCAATGAATATTCTATACTATTTTGCCGAAACGAGCGCTTACATGCAGCAGTGGCAGCGTTTTCATCTGTTGGACGAACTGGAGCGGGCAGGGCATACTGTTACTGTGTATAATCCGCTGACTTTTACGTCGACAGATGAGGCAAATGAGAAGTTGATTCCCTTTTTGCAAAAAGCAGGGAAATCCTACGATTTGTTCATGAACTGCGTGCCGTCGCGCTTGTTGTATCCCGAAACCATGCAGAAAGTGAAGTCTTTGGGCATTCCTTCGTTGCTGATTTGTTTCGACAATCTTCATGCTCCTTTCATTCATAAGGAGATAGCTCCATACTTTGACTTGGTTTGGCTCACTTCTAAAGAAACACAATACCTGTTTGACGGATGGAAGTGCAACTCTGTTTTTCAGCCTTACGCGGCCAACCCGCACCTTTTTAAACCTGATTTCGGTGAGGAAATTCTGTCGGTGGGGTTTATTGGAACGCTTTATGACGACCGGGTGATTCGGGTCAATTCTCTGACCGAACATCAGATTCCCTGCACCTTGTATTCCGATGGATTTTTTGCCGACGGAAAGGGTGGTGCCGGAAAATCGTTGACCTATAAAGATACTCTGAGGTTGCTGGCAAACCTGTCAACTTTTGCCATCGGTCGCCGCGTGGCTTGTGGAACGGTGATGAATAAATTGTTTCCCGAAAAAAAACAACTCCATCGGAACGATTTTCTGGAGCTGAAACGTTCGGTACCGTTTGAACAGATGAACGCGGTTTATTCCAATCATGCGCTGTCGCTGGGAATTTCCGAATTACGAAATACCTTTGTGCTGAAAAATCCGGTGCATAAAATTCACTTACGCACTTTTGAAATCCCGATGTGCGGTGGTTTGCAAATTGCGCCTTACCGTGAAGAACTGGCCGGATATTTTGAGGATGATAAAGAAATAGTTTTGTGTCGCAGTGATGAAGAATTTGTCTCAAAAGCGGCGTTTTACCTGAAACCGGAGAATGCTGCATTACGTCGCACGATGAAAGAAAATGCCCGCAAAAGGGCGGAGTCCGATCACACCTGGAACCGTCGTTTCGAGGCAGTGTTCGGCCGTTTGTTCAATTGAAGAAAATGAAAATTATTTATACAATATCAACAACAGCAGCCAAAGGCGGAGGCATGGAGCGGGTGGTGGTGCAGAAGGCAAATTACATGGCCGACGTGCTTGGCCATGAAGTTATTATTCTTACTACCGATCATAAAGGACAACCTTCGTTTTATCCCTTTTCTCCGAAAATACGGCATATTGAGCTCGATCTTAATTATCTGGAACTGGCTAAAGAAAAGAATTTTTTGAAGAGTTATTTTCTTTACCGCAAAAAGCTCAGGGAGCATCGTCGTTTGCTGGAAGAGATATTGATGACCGAAAAAGCCGATATTGTGGTGTCGATGTCGCGTGACGAAAAAGAGTTTCTGTACAAGATCAAAGATGGCAGCAAGAAAATCCTGGAATCGCACCGTTGCCTCAAACCGAGGGCGAAGATTGAGTTTCGGAGAGCGACAAGTTGGTTGCAACGGGCACGTATTCTCTACCGCCTGCGTCACGACTCGCATCTACCGGTTCACTACGACCGCTTTATTGTGTTGACGGAAGAGGATAAACAGTTCTGGCTTGAGAAACCGAATGTGGAAGTGGTGCCCAATCCGCTGCCTTTTACAACCGAACAACATGCCGATTACTCCGCTAAACGGATTCTCACCATCGGACGGATTTCCTTTGACAAGGGAATCGACCGTTTGCTGGAGATTTGGGAACGGGTGGTACCTGATTTTCCGGAATGGAAATTGTCGCTAGTGGGCGATGTGGTCGACAATGAATTGATAGACAGAATTAATGCATCGTCATACAGGAGTTCTGTAGAAATATTACCTCCTACGCCTCATATCTTTGAAGAGTATATCAGCAGTTCCATTTATGTGATGACCTCTCGCTTTGAAGGCTTACCAATGGTGTTGTTGGAGGCTGTTGCCTGCGGATTGCCAATTGTTTCGTATGCTTTCAAATGCGGTCCGCGCGATGTAATTCGTGATGGGGAGGACGGTTTTCTTGTTGCAGAAGATGATGCCGACACCTTCGTCGAAAAGCTTTCGTTACTGATGGCGAATGATGCCTTGCGCCAACAAATGGGACTTCAAGCGAAAATAAACAGCGATCGTTTTTCGATGAAAAATGTCATGAATCACTGGAATGAGCTTTTTATTGGGCTTTCAGGTGCGAAGTGATTTCAATACTTTTCAATTGCTTCCAGTAAAGCTTTGGTTCGTTGTTCCAGACTGAAAAGCTCTAAAATCCGGTCGCGGCACTCTTTTCGTTGTGCGGAGGTGTCCATAACTTCAAGCCGACGGATTTCTTCTGCTATTTTCTGCGCGTCTCGGGGAACAATTACTCCGGTTTTGCCTACAACTTCGGGCATTCCGCCTTCATTGGTGACCAACGGAATACAATAGTTTAACATAGCTTCTCCGATAGCAATTCCAAAGATTTCTACCCGCGATAACTGACAATAAAACGAAGCTTTTTCAAAGTAAGAGGCGAGTTCTGCATGTGGCAAGCGCTCAAACACCGAGATGTTTTTAGGTAACGGCTTCGGAAATAATGCCATGGCTGCTTTATTGGGACCGATCAGTGCCAGCCTGTAATCGGGCACGTGGGCTGCAAGTTCCAGAAACGTGTCGATGCCTTTTCGCAGAAACGTGCGTTGCGATTCGATCAGGGCAACGCATAAAATCAGTTTTTCTTTTTGCTTTGCGGTTTCGTTCGTCTGCATATTGATGCAGTTGTAAATCATCTCGTGCTTTGCTTTTGGAAACACATAACCGACTTTACGATCGACGTATTGCGAGACGGTGAGATTGACCGTCGCGTTTTTGATGCTTTGAGCGGTGAAGAATCCCCGAAATTTGGAACAGAAAGCTCCGTAGGTCAACGATCGTTCGCGGCAAATGTCGTACCCGCCAATGACTAAAAACGATTTTTTGCCGTATAAATGGGCAAACCAAACCGGTAGAAAAGAGTGGTAATCGGCAAACCAGACGTAGGTTTTATCAAATTTCCAACCGTTCAGTAGCAGGAAAAAGAACTGTTTCACCATTTCCAACGCGGTTTTACCAAGGCCTCTTACCGGGCGGAAACAATAGTCAGTGATGTCATACTTTTCTGCAAGGATTTGTCGGTCGGTCTTTACAAATGTTGACGGCTCCTTGTAAACGAACAGAATCTTCTCTCTATGCATGTTGAAAAAGAAGTTTGAGGTTGGTTTTTATTCCTTGCGCCAGATGTTTCAACGTCAGTAGCGGATAGTAGAAAAAAATCCGCGGACCCGCATACCGCATTACTTCGCGGATTTGTTGGCGCTTATCGGGTTTATAGCAATGAACCGTGCAGTTTTTGCAGAATGGTTTGTCAGGAGCAAAGCGACAGTTCGAAAGCCGTTGATGCGCATATAAAAGCAATGACCGGCATTCATCGCAAAGTTCCGCTTGATGGTGTTTCCCCTTGCAATAAATGCTGATCATTGTATGAATTGTCTCTTTTTCGCGTTCTATCTTATCGGATGACATTCGTTCGTCTATTTTTGTTCAATCCAGCTGATAATCTCCGGGCTATCGGGCAATGTTTTTGGTGGAATTACTTTCACAACGTACCCGTTGGCATCAATCAGGTATTTCTGAAAATTCCATTGTACTTCCGAATCCTGAAAACCATTTTCAGCCTTTGTTGTCAGGTATTTGTAAATTGGATGCTGGTCTGCTCCCTTTACAGATATTTTCTCCATCATCGGAAACGTAACCCCGTAGTTTTGTTGACAAAATTCGGCGATTTCGCTGTTGCTTCCCGGTTCTTGTCCTGCAAAATTGTTGGCCGGAAAGCCTACGATTACAAAATTCTGATCTTTATACTTTTCATACAGAGCCTCCAAAAGTTTGTATTGCGGCGTCAGTCCACATTTGGAGGCCGTGTTTACAATCATCACCTTCTTCCCTTTCAGGGATGCAAAATCGAAGGTTTTGCCGTACAGATCGGTTACCGTAAACTGATAGATCGGCTTTGTGGATTGCGCGTGAATCGCACCTGTCATGCTCAAAACAAAGAGCAAAATAATAGAAATATGTCTTGTTTTCATATTGTTGTAAAATTAAATGGTTAACCGGTTTGTGACACCGGGACTACAAAGATACACTCAATTCCAACAAAACAAATCTATTCACCCTGAGCAATGGTGGTCATCACATTGTAGGCCTCCATCACGCTGCGTACCGGTGTAATCACTACCGAACGCTTGCCTTTATTCTCTTTTAACTGGCATTTACGCGGATATTTGGCCATAAAATTAAGCACCTTGCCGAAATTATTCGATTTATAATAAGGCGATTGCGGATTAGTAACCAGATAGGCAATCCATTTTTCGTTCTTCAAAACCAATTTTTCGATACCGTATTCTTTGGCCAACCAACGGAGTCGTACCACCTGAATCAGTTCCAAGCCTTCCTGAGGAATTGCTCCGAAACGGTCGGTCAGACGTTGTTCGAAATCGGCTAAATCGCGTTCATTAGTAATGTTGTCGAGCTCGCGGTAGAGATTCATCCTTTCTGGAATGCTTTCGATGTAAGAGGCAGGGAACATCAACTCGAAGTCCGATTCTATCTGACAATCGGTAACGTATTCTATGGTTTTCTCTCCTTTTTCAGCTTCTACTTCACGGTAGAGATCGGCAAACTCTTCGTCTCTCAACTCCTGTACGGCTTCGTTCAGAATCTTTTGGTAGGTTTCGTAACCCAGTTCGGCAATAAAGCCGCTCTGTTCGGCTCCTAACATGTTGCCGGCTCCACGGATGTCGAGATCCTGCATGGCGATGTTGAAACCGCTACCCAGATCGGCAAAATTTTCGATGGCCTGCAAGCGACGACGTGCTTCAGGAGTGATAAGATTGGTCGGCGGTGTCATCAAATAGCAGAAAGCCTTGCGGTTGGTACGTCCTACACGGCCGCGCAGCTGATGCAGGTCGCTCAAACCAAACTGATGTGCGCTGTTGATAATGATAGTGTTGACGTTCGGCATATCAATTCCCGATTCGAGGATGGAGGTTGCGATCATCACATCGTATTCGTAATCCACAAAGTCCAGAATAATCTTTTCCAATTTCTCGGGAGGCATCTGTCCGTGTCCGACTACAACACGCACTCCGGGAATCAGGCGTTTCACCAACGCTTCCATCTCGTAGATGTTGTGAATGCGGTTGTTGATGAAAAATACCTGTCCGTTGCGTTCCATTTCAAACGTAATAGCCTCACGGATTACGTCTTCGTTGAATTCATAAAGCGACGTTTGCACCGGGTAGCGGTTGGGTGGGGGCGTGTTGATGATGGAAAGGTCACGAGCTCCCATCAGCGAAAACTGCAAGGTGCGGGGTATCGGAGTCGCCGTCATTGTCATCGTATCCACATTTACCTTGATCTGGCGAAGTTTTTCCTTTACAGAAACGCCGAATTTCTGTTCTTCATCGACAATTAATAGTCCCAAATCTTTGAAATGTACGCTCTTACCAATCAGTTTGTGTGTGCCGATCAGAATGTCTATTTTGCCCTCTTTCAATCTGGTCAATAATTCCTTTGTGTCCGCAGCATTACGCGCGCGGCTCAGGTAATCGACGGTGCAAGGCAAGTCTTTCAAACGTTCGCTGAAGGTGCGAAAATGTTGAAGAGCCAGTACCGTGGTTGGAACCAGCACGGCAACCTGTTTCCCGTCGGTTGCGGCTTTGAATGCCGCGCGTACGGCCACTTCTGTTTTTCCGAAACCCACGTCACCACAAACAAGCCGATCCATTGGTAAATCCGACTCCATATCCTGCTTGATATCGGCCGTTGCCTTGCTCTGGTCGGGTGTATCCTCGTAAAGAAACGAGGCCTCTAATTCGTGTTGCAGGTAACTATCCGGCGAATAGCGAAATCCCTTTTCGGCACGGCGTTTGGCATAAAGTTGAATCAACTCGCGGGCAATGTCCTTGACCTTTTTCTTGGTCTTTTCTTTCAGTCGTTCCCAGGCTCCGGTGCCGAGTTTATTGATTTTGGGAGGCTCGCCCTCTTTGCCTTTGTATTTCGAAATGCGGTGAAGAGCGTGAATGCTGACAAAAATAATGTCGTCGTCTTTGTACACCAGTTTGATGACCTCCTGTTTCTTGCCATTCACATCCATAGTGAACAGACCCGCAAAACGTCCGATACCATGATCGACGTGCACCACGTAGTCACCTTGGTTGAGCTGGTTGAGCTCTTTTAGTGTCATTACCACCTTTCCGGCGCGCGCACTATCGGAACGCAGCGAATATTTGTGGTAGCGATCGAATACCTGGTGATCGGTATAGCAGCAGAGTTTCATGTCGTGATCGACGAAACCCTCGTGCAATGTTTTCAGGACCGGTGTGAAATTGATTTCATCCCCACGGTCGTGGAAGATGCCTGCGATACGGTCTGTTTGTTTTTTGCTGTCGCTCAGAATATAGATACGGTAGCCTTCTTTCAACGACTGGGTAAAGCTTTGGCTTACCAGATCAAAATTTTTATGGAAGAGAGGTTGTATTGAGGTGCTGAATTCAATTTTGTCGTTGTCGGTGAAGCTGGCTTTGCTGCCAATCTCTACTTTTCTGAAGTTGATGACCTGCTCCACAAATACCTCGGAAGTCATCAAAGATGCTTCGAGATTGGGAATCCCCTGTTTGGCATCGTTGGCTTTGATCGGCATGTCGTCATACAGATCGCCGATGCGGCCACAGGTAAAACGGAAGTCGGTGAAGAATAGCGTTGTTTCCGGAGAGATAAATTCCAAAAACGATACTTTCTCTAGCGAATCTTGTTGTTTTAGATCCGAGACGATGGATACCTCGTTTCTGGTTTCTTTCGAAAGCTGGGTTTCAATATCGAAGGTACGGATGGTTTCCACTTCGTCGCCAAAGAAATCGATGCGGTAGGGATATTCGAAAGAAAAGGAAAACACGTCGATAATGCTTCCGCGTACCGAAAATTGTCCCGGCTCGTACACGAAATCGACCCGCGAAAAGCCATATTCGGTTAATATGCTGATCACAAAGTCGGTGTTAACCCGTTCGCCGGTATGCAGCGTCAGGGTACAGTCGTTCAAAGCATTGTTGGCAATTACTTTTTCGATCAAAGCATCGGGATAAGTTACGATGATGCCGGGTTCTTTTCGTGCAGCGAAATTGAGTACTTCCGTACGGAGTATCTCGTTAGCCGAGTCTATTTGACCGTATTTTACTCCGGTTTTGTAGGATGACGGCATAAAATAGACCGGATCATTACCCAGAAGTTGCACCAGATCATGATACGCGTAACCGGCTTCCTCAGCATCGTCGAGCACGAGCAACGCGTGGAAGGGGTGTTTAAAATAGAGCGATGCCACAACAAGAGCGCGGGCAGAACCGAGTAATCCCCCGATTTGCAGATTGCGTTTGCCTGTTGTGAACCATTTCCCTATCGTTGCCACCTGCGGATGAGCGGCATAATATGATAGAAATTCAGACAGTTCCATAAGTGATGCAAAGATACAAAAATAGATATATTACCGTCAAGGTAATTTATAGTGCAGAGAGTGTAGGTTTCATGATTTTGGTGTGAAAAATTAACAATAAAAAAGTTGTAAAACTTAAGAAGCTACCATACCTTTGCACTGTATAATTAATGGCGGTGTGGTGTAGTGGCCCAGCACGCAACTCTCTCACGGTTGAGACCCGGGTTCGATTCCCGACTCCGCTACAATACAAGGACTCGTTACGTTTTAGTGATGAGCCCTTTGTTTTTACATAAAGCAGTATGCAATAGATAATAAACGCTATTTTGGGGCTATTTGATTTATGGATAATTAACGCAGTCGGCAAATTTCAGTATTGACAAATCTGCTAAAAAAAAATATCTTTACCATTTATAATTTTATGTTTATAAAGTGGCTGATTTACATTAGAAATCTTTTAATTTTACAACTATGAACGAACAAAGAGAAAAGAAAGAGTGGATTTCTCCCGAAATTATTGACCTGGATGTGATGGAAACAGCCAAAATTGGAGAATTTGAAACTGGAGACCCTCAGGGGGACAGCTGATATTGTCTCTTCTTAAACCAAATTATTGTTAACATTTTATATTGACATATATTTAGAATATGCTGATGTGAAATGTTTCCTTTTATGTGTCTCACTCTTTCAAATGTAAGCCTGAGTTGTCCTCTAGATTTCATTCAAATAACTGTAAGCGGTAAATGTAATGACTCCGTAGCTCTTCCATTGTACTTTTCACAGGTACTCGAAGTTAGTGAAACGGATCTGCTACTAATTATTGATAATGTTGCCACATACCGTGTTCAGAATGGTTCCCATATACAGATAAATCCTTTTCCGAATGCAGATTTATCTGCCATACAGCTTTTTTTGAATGGATCTGCTTTTGGTGCTGCGCTACACCAAAGAGGTATAATTCCTTTTCATGGTTGTTCTTTTGAATTGAACCAGAAAGGAATTGTTCTGTGTGGCTACTCCGGAGCAGGTAAATCATCTGTAACGGCAGCTTTTTGTCAACAGGGAGCACGGTTTATTAACGATGATATTACTCCGGTCATCATTGATGAGTCCGGAATCTGGATTATGCCGATCCGAACTCGGATCAAGTTATGGGAAGATGCCTTAGCTGCACTTGCTATTGAGTCTGAAAACTTGGAAAAGATTCGTCCCTCCACGCAGAAATTCTATGTCCCGGTAGAAAATAACTGTCAAGATAAGCTGCAATTAAATACACTGATTGTTTTAGGCATTCACGATAATGACCAAAATGACCAATATGAGTTGATGAGGCCTGTAGGTATGGAAAAATTCAATCTGTTGCGGAGCCATATCTATCGGAAAATTTATCTGAAAGGAATGCCTAAAGCAGAACGAAACCTCTTTTCGCAACTGTTAAAACTATCTCAATCTGTTGAGGTACTTCATATATTGCGGCCTCAAAAAAGCAGTATACATGCTACCATGGAATTTATTCGAGGACAATTATAACCAGGTAAGTGTTGCTGTGCCGTGTTTTCGGAAACAATCATTATTATACTTAGTCGATTAATTATATACAACATGATAGAAAAATACTGCAAAAACCGTCAAATTATTGATGGTGAATTAGACGACAATCAGGTGATGATGCATCTTGAAAATGGAAAGTACTTTGGTTTGAACCCGGTTGGAAAAAGGATATGGGCATTGCTGGATCAGCCCAAGAGCTTTGAAGAAATTATTGGAATTTTATTAACCGAGTTTGAGGTAGAAGAGAAACTTTGCCGGAAAGAAGTGCTGGAATTTTTGGATAAGGCAGTTAAATTCGAAATTGTACAAAAAGCATGAATCGGTTGCTTAGCTTCCTAAGACTACCAATGAGAGAGAAGGCGCTATTTGCGGAAGCAGTAGCGTTTCTTTTTTATGCCAAACTACAGCTTTTTGTTCTTCCATTTAAAGATTGCGTTAAAAAATTAAAGGTCCTACCACCTGCAACTACCTCTGCCAATTTGAACGAGGCGCAGGCTATTGGTCGGGCAATATCGCGAGCCAATAAACTGGCTTTCTGGAAAAATAGATGTCTGGTAAGTTCCTTTGCTGCCCGTTTCATGCTATCCCGGCGTAATATAGCTTCGGTACTTTATTTGGGGCTCCGGTTCGAGAATGATACTCAATTTAAAATAAATGCCCATGCCTGGTTGATGGTGGGCGATGTTTTTGTAACACCTAAAGGCAACGATGGATATAAAGAAATATTTCGTTTATGAAAAGGAGATTATTCCAAAATTGATTGAACAATGAGTTTAATTTTTGGCATTGTAAATTTGAAGGGTGGCGCTATCAACCCGGAAGACGTCCGGAAGTTGGGAAAAACAGTTCAGTGGGATGACTTTGATAGTAAGATCGAAATAAATAGTTCTTACGGTTGGGGATATTGCTGGAACAAGAAGCGTGCACCGAAAGCCGGAATTTATACCAGCGAACGAGTTGCCGTGTTATGCGATGCTCGTATCTATAATCGCGATGAACTCAAACAGTCGTTTGAATTCGAACAACCGGAAGAAGCCTTTGCAAAAGCTTACCTGAAATGGGGCACTGGTTTTGCAGATAATTTCAATGGAGATTTTGCGGCCGTAATTATTGATTTTCAACAACAAAACGTTCTTTTGGTACGCGATCATATCGGTGTGCGTCCTTTAGCGTATAGCATAAAAAACGAGTTGTTAATTTTTGCTTCTCATGAATTTGGTATTGCTAAGTCAAATCTGATTAATAATGCTCTATCAGAAGAAACTGTGATTCGAACGTTTAATTTGCATAAGAGGCAAGAGTACAGCCTTACTGTGTTTAAATATATCAGGAAAATTGTTCCCGGTTATGTAACAGATATAACTTCAGGCAAGATAAGTAATAGTAAATATTGGTGGCCAGAAAAAATTCAGACAAATAAGAATCTGACTTTTGAGAAAGCAGTATCTCATCTTCGTAAGTATTTAATGAAATCTGTTCATGTTAGGATAGAACAGGGTATAATTGGAACTCATGTTAGCGGGGGAATAGATTCATCTGGTGTGGCGGCTATTCTTGCTGATTGTATTGCTGATAAAGATCGATTGAAAGGATATTCATGGTCTCCGGAATCAACAAGTGGAGATGTAGGTGGTTTGAACGAGAAAAAATTGATAGATGAATTTGCAGAACAAAAAGGAATAAAGGTCGCTTATTTGAGCTATGATGATCCTGCTAATATTGAAGATTTTACTCTTCCAGAGTTTGAACAGATGCCTATTGAAATTCACACAATGCGTCAAGCCTGCGAAGATGATGTAAGCTCTCTTTTTAGCGGTTGGGGAGGTGATGAATTTGTGTCGTTAAGTTTAAGGGGAACTTTTAGTCACTTTTTTTTTCAATTGAAACTGCGATCTCTTTTGTATTGGGTTAATAATCGTGGCTTTAAAGCAATATTTGCAAGCATAAAAAGAGAGATGTTACCTTTAGTTTCTTTGGGGATAATAGAGTCTTGTTGTAAATTTAAATATTTTAGATCATATTTTATTTGTGAACATCTTTTCCTTTTTATAACTCAAAAAAAGGAAAATTTATATGGATTTGGAGATAGAAAAGGGTTAATGTTAAGATTTTTGAGGAACTATCATCTACCTCAAAGAATGGATTCGTGGGCTCTATTTGGAGAAAAGTTTGGCATAGAATATAAATTCCCATTGCTTGATAAATATCTGATAGAATATTGGTTTACTATACCAATTAAATATACTTATGAAGCGTTGATTCCTAGGTTTTTGTATAAAGAAGCCATGGAGGGAATCTTGATAGAGTCTATCAGAAATAGAGCAAATAAAGAAGAAGCTGTATTTCAACAAATCTGTAAAAAGCGATATGGCATGATTAAAGATCGAATAGCTGATATTCCAAATTTATTTGAGAATTCGTTATTTCTACCTTTTTTAAAAGGTGAAAAATTTTATGAGTGTGCGAAAAGCAGAAAGAAGGGGCTAATAGAGACGTATTTAGAACTGAACGATATTCGGTTTTTTCTTCGGTATAAAAGTTTGGTTGAAAAATATTTGGTTAATAATCAGATTTTTATGAATAGTCGAAAAGAAGAGTGAGAATCGGCGGTTTTTTGATTATTCCGGTCAAATAAAGGTCTGTTTCGTATAGTTTGGTTGTTTTCAAAGGGCAAAGCATTGTATCTTTTTGCCGTAGTTGTATCTGTAAAGGCGAAATCTGAGTGGTCAATTGCTAAAATACCTCCATGCTTTAACTTCGTATCAAGCATTGCAATTTCTTTTTCAAACTGTTCAAAGAGTAACCCTTTTGCAGTAGTATTATTTTTGTTTGTTCTGTTTTCAGTGCGTTGAAATACAGCAAGGCAAAAAATCGCATCAAATTCCGATGCTTCTTCAAATTGCTTTGAAAAACGGTGGATGAATAAATAGCGGGAACTTTTGTCTTTCTTCCGGCATTGACGAAGACACCAACGATTAATATCAACTCCGGTAATGACAGCCTTTGGAATGTATTCTCCCAGAGAAAAAACCTCGTCACCTGTGGAACAGCCAAAAGAGAGAACCTGTGGTTGTTCTATGTTTTGGAGATATGCAGTGCAGGCTTTGAATAAGTTGGGATACCTGTTCGGAGCAGTAAAGGTAGATCGTTGATAATAGAATTTCCGATAAAGAAAGCGTGTTTGTAGATGGCTTCTGGACTCATTGTCGAAAAGAATATAACAAAATCTCCACACATATCTGACAGAGTAGTAAACAATCTTTAGAATAATGGATTGGGATTGTTCCCACTTCTTTACTTTCTCTTTTATTCGTGAGGGCATTATCAAAAGTTGGCGTTATAAGAATGCGATAGTATTCTCAATTTGTTGAGGCAACAAAAATAGAATATTTTATTAAAGCCAAGTCATAAAAGGTAAACTTAATATGATGATTGTCTGAAAAAACATATCTTTGTATAGAAAGAGACATCAATACGAATTTTATCCATGATTAGCGAAACCTTTACCAGAGAACGACTTCACGACCGGCACCGGTTGAGCCATCAGCAAATCGATGGTTTGTTGGGCGAGAACAGAAGTCGGGAATTTCTGGCTGAAAAGATGCAGGTCTTGAATAAGATTCGCTATTTTATTCAGATCATCGACCTCTTACAGCAAAATCAGATAGATTTTATTTGCCTGAAAGGGCCGGTGCTTTCGCAGCAGCTGTACGGAGATCCTTCGCTTCGCCTTTCTCACGATGTAGATCTTCTGTTGACAAACAGGTCTGATATGACAACCGTCAACGATCTCTTAACGGGACTCGATTATGTGGGTGTTGATAATTTATCATGGCCGAAGGAAGTATCCCGCCAAAAGATACTGATGGATTGTGTACACCATTTGGCGTATGAGCACAAGGCAAATCAATTCATGGTGGAAATTCACTGGTCGGTTTCCGAGCCTTTCCCCCTCAAAGCTAAAACATTCAACCGGATTGTGGAAAATAACCGGCAACAAATAGCATTTGGTGGTCGTGAAGTGACAGTATTTGCTCCGGAGTTAAATTTGTTGTATCTGGTTATCCATGGTTCAAAACATGGTTGGCAACGCTTGAAATGGCTGGTTGATATCAAGGATTTTCCTTTTGAAACTATTAATGCCGACAGATGGCATGGTCTGGCGAAGCAATTGAAGGCCGGGAGGATGGTGTCGCAAACCGGATTCCTGTTGAACCATTTTTTTCAAATCAATCAGCCGTTATTTGTGCAGGCTCCAATACCCCGGTTGTTGAAATCATATCCATTGGCATTTATTGATGGGGATATACTGTTGCAACTGCCAATAAGAGACGTTTTTGCTAGTCTAAGATATAAATTTTTGTTGTGTAGTACGTTGGGGTATAAATTTAGAACGTTTCTAGTTTCTTCTATTAGCCCAGTTGATTTGTTCCGGATTAAATCTTCTTTCCGAATTGTTTACTTTATCTACCGGCCCTACAGCTATATTAAACGCAGAATGAACTATGCAAAATAGCCGTCAGATTTTACATAGTTTCAGCTATTTTTACCGCAACAGACCTTTGAGACTGATTGGCGTTTTTGTCCTTGCTTTGCTGCTGGGGCTAAATCAGGGCATATCTATTGTAATGCTTATTCCGTTGTTGAGCATGCTCGATAAAAACACCCCGGCATCTTCTCACAATCAGATGGTAGAATGGATGAAAGGGCTTGGCGAAAAATGGCATTTCTCTTTTTCACTGGAATTTATTCTCATCTTTTTTGTTGTATTGCTGCTAATCATAGCTCTGCTCGGTTATTTGAAATCGCAGTGGCAATCGGAATACGAACAACAGTTTATCCATACGCTTCGTAGCCGGTTGTTCAGAAAAATCGTCTTGTCCGACTGGCAGCATCTAACCAGGAAGAGCCGGCATACCCATATTCAAATTCTCTCGTCTGAGATACCTAAATTATCGGTCTATTATTTTGCACTGATGAATTTAATCACTTCGCTGATTTTAATCGGTGCAAATATTGCGCTTTCGTTTCTGGTTTCGGTTAAGTTTACTTTTCTGGTATTGTTAGTGGGGGCTGTTTGTTTTCTTCTTCTCAAGAAATTCATTTTGCGCTCGCTTTCGTTAGGTGGCTTGAATATTGCGATTTTTCGACAGATGTCGAAACAAATTGACGATTTCTGGACGATGGTCAAGCAGGCTAAAGTACACAATGCAGAAGCATTTTATTACCAGAAATACAGCGATATGAATGCCCGAATGTTTTCGTTACAGCGAAGGCAAAATAAAAACAGGGCGCTGTCTCAGTTCGTTTTTACCATCACCGGAATTATTGGGCTTGTTGTAATTATTTATACCGGATACAGGGTCGATTCAATGCCGCTCACTTCAATTTTTGTGCTGATTCTGTTGTTTGGCAGGCTATTTCCACTGTTTACAAATTGTAATAATTATTTGGATATGATGGCGACTAATATTCAGTCGGTTAATCTGGTGATTGCAACAGATAATGAATTGGAAGATAAACCTTTTGGTGAGTTATCCGTTCCGTCTGCTAATAATGGTTTAAGAGGGAATATCCGATTTGAAAACATAACATTCGCATATCGTTCCGGCAATCCTGTTTTTGAAAAAATACGACTGGAGATTCCCAATTGTGCCATTACGGGCATTGTAGGACAATCGGGCAAAGGGAAAACCACACTGCTCGATCTCCTTACCGGGCTTTTGCAACCAACAGAGGGCGTAATTCATGTTGGAGAAAATCAGCTTCAAAAACATGAATTGGCCAACTGGAGGCAGCATATTGGCTATTTAACACAGGATGTCTGCTTTGTAGACGGAACTATCCGGGAAAATCTGGTGTGGGATACTCCTTATAAAGTTACTGATGAGCAAATAATGGAGATGCTGTCCAAAGTAGATGCCCTCGATATTGTTTTGCGCGAGAAAGAGGGGCTTTCTGCTAAAATAACCAATTTTCAATACCATTTTTCGGGAGGAGAAAGGCAACGTTTAGCACTTGCACGTATACTTTTGCGATTTCCGAAGTTGCTTTTGCTGGATGAGGCGACTTCTGCCCTCGATAAAAATACGGAAGCACATATTATGCAGTGTTTAAGTGTACTAAAGCAAAGTATAACTATTGTATTTGTGACCCACAGAGAGAGTTTAATGCCGTATTTTGATCATGTCGTTGATCTTGATGCACTTGTGGTAAAGCCGGTAAAGGCATAAAATAAAATTTTCTATTCGAATATTTTATTGAATTTATGATTTTGCTTGTATCTTTGCAGCAAGTAAAGCAAATATTATTTAACTATTCCATTTGAGTAAGGCTTTTGCCTTATAGTATTGATGCTTTGATTTATTGAAGATTATTGGTTGTTATTCGGAGTATCTGATTATTCGAAATAATGGTTCATTGTTTTGTTGAAGTTTTCGTAATTCAATGACTTCCTTTATGCTCTGCAATGCCGGTAAAGTCTTCTTTCTGCACTTTTTTAATAATCTAGAGTACATTTCCCAAAATCCTGAGAGGAATAAGATTTATTCTTGTTCAAAGGCGTAATTGTTTTGTTCTTTTTTGAGTGCAAATCAATTTGTTGTGTCTTTATTCATGAACTAATAATAACTTATTCCTTTTGAATGTTTGCTGTTCTTTGTTTGCATAATTAGTTCTGTATGTACGGATTATGTAAGGATAGATTGCATAGGATTGTTGTTCTGGAAAAATAGAGAGTCTCCCACAAGAAAACGATTGCCAGTTTCGGGATATTACCGAAATGCGCAGAATTCTCTGATGTGAAAATATATTTCTTTGATGTATAGGTGGTTATCTTAGTTGCTGCAGTGTGTGACATAAATGCGGATTTAAGATACCTTTTACAATTAAGAAAGCTTATTTATAGCATAATTGAATGAAAAATCGTATAAATTTTGAAAAATCAGATGATATGAGGGGGGATACTAGCGGTCTGAGATTCTTTCTTTTGTTTGCATTGATATGCTTTGTGAGCGAATGTTCGTTCAATAGAATGTTTGGGCAAACCAATGTTGAGGCAGGCTTGTCGGCTGTTACTTTGCAACAGAATACCGCCTTTTCGTTTTCTACACCTTCAGTCGTGAGATCCAAAGTAGTGGAATCAAACCAGAATCCTGTAGCTTCGGCAACTTCTGTTACTACTCTCGAAAATACTCCGGTTAACGGTGTCGTGACTGCTACGGATGCTGATGGTGATATGCTGACATTCTCAAAAGTCAGTGATCCTGCACACGGTAGCGTAGTGGTAAATACTGACGGCACTTATACATATACTCCCAATCTCGATTATTCAGGATCAGATAGCTTTGTCGTGGGAGTAACCGATGGCAATGGCGGATCTGCGACTGCAACAGTAAGCGTAACTGTAACTCCGGTAACTCCAGTGCCTGTAATTACTCTCCCGAAAACAACCATGGAGGATAGCCCCCTATACGATAGCGTTAGCGCTACGGATGATGCAGGTAATATTATGACTTATAGTAAGGGTGTTAGCCCTGTACATGGAGTGCTTATTGTTAGTTCAGATGGAAATTACCTATATACTCCGGATAAAGATTTTAATGGAAAAGATAGTTTTACGATTATTGCCAACAATGGTAAAGGTGGACTCACTTCTGTAAAAATTGTTGTGACGGTTCTGCCGGTGAACGATGATCCGGTTCTCACTGCAACACCGGTCACTACACAAGAAGATACCCCTTTAAATGGAAAAGTGACTGCTACGGACGTAGACGGAGATGTGCTCACTTTTACGAAAGGCAGTGACCCATCACATGGTACTTTAGTATTTAATTCTGACGGCACATATATCTACACCCCAGCCAAGGACTATCATGGTGACGACAGCTTTACGGTAAGTGTTAGTGATGGGAACGGAGGAACTGCTACAGGGACTATTTTGATCACAGTAGTCTCAGTGAATGACGATCCTGTTATTACTGTTACCCCGGTAACGACACAGGAGGATACTCCTGTGAACGGAGCTGCAAGTGCAACCGATGTGGACGGCGACGCATTGACCTTCAGTAAAGGAAGCGATCCCGCTCATGGAACGGTAGATGTTCTTGCCGACGGCACATACACGTATACCCCGGCCAAAGATTATAACGGCGACGATAGTTTTACGGTCAGTGTTAGCGATGGGAATGGAGGCACAGCTTCTGCAACCGTTACGGTCACTATCACTCCGGTCAATGACGATCCGGTTCTTACAGCGACACCGGTCTCAACACAAGAAGATACCCCTTTAAATGGAAATGTGACGGCTACGGACGTAGATGGCGATGCGTTGACCTTCAGCAAAGTCAGTGATCCGTCTCATGGAACGGTAGATGTTCATTCAGACGGAACATATACTTATACCCCGGCCAAAGATTATAACGGCGACGATGGCTTTACGATCAGTGTTAGTGATGGGAACGGAGGCTCTGCTTCTGCCACCGTTACGATTACTATTACTCCGGTAAATGATGATCCTGTTCTTACAGCAACACCGGTAACGACACAGGAAGATATACCTCTGAATGGCAGTGTAACCGCTACAGATGTAGACGGAGATGCACTCACCTTCACGAAAGACAGTGATCCATCACATGGTACTTTAGTGTTTAATTCTGACGGCACATATACCTACACCCCTGCAACGAATTATCATGGCGACGACAGTTTCACGGTAAGCGTTAGTGATGGAAACGGCGGTACTGCTACCGGAACTGTTTTGATAACGGTTACTTCAGTGAATGACGATCCTGTGATTGCAGCAGCACCGGTCACAACACCGGAAGATACCCCTGTAACCGGAACTGCAACCGCCAGTGATGTGGATGGCGATGTGCTGACCTTTACAGTTGGGACAGTACCATCTCATGGAACGGTAGATGTCCATTCCGATGGAACATACACGTACACCCCTGCCAAAGATTATAACGGCGACGACAGTTTTACGATCAGTGTGAGTGATGGTAACGGAGGTTCTGCTTCTGCCACCGTTACAGTTACGATTACTCCGGTAAATGATGATCCTGTTCTTACAGCAACACCGGTTACTACTCAGGAAGATATACCTTTGAATAGTAGTGTAACCGCTACCGATGTAGACGGAGATGTACTCACCTTCACGAAAGACAGTGACCCGTCACATGGTACTTTAGTATTTAATTCTGACGGCACATATACCTACACCCCTGCAACGAATTATCATGGCGACGACAGTTTCACGGTAAGCGTTAGTGATGGAAACGGCGGTACTGCTACCGGAACGGTTTTGATAACGGTTACTTCAGTAAATGACAATCCTGTTCTTACGGTAACTCCGGTTACGACACAGGAGGATACCCCTGTAAATGGTACTGCTACAGCAACCGATGTGGATGGTGATGTGCTGATCTTTACAGTTGGGATAGTCCCATCCCATGGAACGGTGGATGTCCATTCAGATGGTTCTTATGTTTATACTCCTGCCAAAGATTATAACGGCGACGACAGTTTTACGATAAGTGTGAGTGATGGTAACGGAGGTTCTGCTTCTGCCACCGTTACAGTTACGATTACTCCGGTAAATGATGATCCTGTTCTTACAGCAACACCGGTTACTACTCAGGAAGATATACCTTTGAATAGTAGTGTAACCGCTACCGATGTAGACGGAGATGTACTCACCTTCACGAAAGACAGTGACCCGTCACATGGTACTTTAGTATTTAATTCTGACGGCACATATACCTACACCCCTGCAACGAATTATCATGGCGACGACAGTTTCACGGTAAGCGTTAGTGATGGAAACGGCGGTACTGCTACCGGAACTGTTTTGATAACGGTTACTTCAGTGAATGACGATCCTGTGATTGCAGCAGCACCGGTCACAACACCGGAAGATACCCCTGTAACCGGAACTGCAACCGCCAGTGATGTGGATGGCGATGTGCTGACCTTTACAGTTGGGACAGTACCATCTCATGGAACGGTAGATGTCCATTCCGATGGAACATACACGTACACCCCTGCCAAAGATTATAACGGCGACGACAGTTTTACGATCAGTGTGAGTGATGGTAACGGAGGCTCTGCTTCTGCCACCGTTACGGTTACTATTACTCCGGTAAATGATGCTCCTGTAACTACGCCGTTGTCGGTGTCCACACCAGAAGATACTCCTTTGGTGAGCACTGTCATGGCTGGTGCAACCGATGTGGACGGGGATGTCCTTACTGTTACAGGATTTTCCGTTGATGGCACAAATTATTTGCCGGGGACAACAGTGGTTATTCCGGGGAAAGGCACATTTATTCTAAATGCTAACGGAGATTATACGCTTACTCCCGATAAAGATTATAATGGTTCTGTTCCTTCTGTTACTTATACGGTGGTTGATGGTAATGGTGGTACAGCAACCGGAGATATAACCCTTACCGTTATTGCAGTCAATGACGATCCTGTTATTGCAGCAGCACCGGTCACAACACTGGAAGATACCCCTGTAACCGGAACTGCTACGGCAACCGATGTGGATGGCGACGCATTGATCTTTAGCAAAGGCAGTGATCCGGCTCATGGAACGGTGGATGTTCATTCGGATGGTTCTTATACTTATACCCCTGCCAAAGATTATAACGGCAACGATAGTTTTATGGTTACAGTTAGCGATGGAAACGGAGGTTCTGCTACCGCAACTGTTACAGTCACTATTACTCCTGTTAATGATGCTCCTGTTCTGACTGCAACACCGATAACGACACCTGAAGATACCCCGGCAAATGGTAATGTAACAGCTACGGACGTAGATGGAGATGCCCTGACTTTTTCAAAAGGCAGTGACCCGTCACATGGAACTTTAATTTTTAATTCTGACGGCACATATACCTACACCCCTGCAACGAATTATCATGGCGACGACAGTTTTACGGTGAGTGTTAGTGATGGAAACGGCGGTACTGCTACCGGAACGGTTTTGATAACGGTTACCTCAGTAAATGACAATCCTGTGATTTCAGCAGTACCGGTTACAACTCTGGAAGATACCCCTGTAACCGGAACTGCAACTGCCACCGATGTGGATGGTGATGTGCTGACCTTTACAGTTGGAACAGTACCATTTCATGGAACGGTAGATGTCCATTCAGATGGTTCTTATGTTTATACTCCGGCCAAAGATTATAACGGCAACGACAGCTTTACGATCAGTGTTAGCGATGGAAACGGAGGTTCTGCTACCGCAACTGTTACAGTCACTATTAATCCTGTTAATGATGCTCCTGTTCTGACTGCAACACCGGTAACGACACCTGAAGATACCCCGGCAAATGGCAATATAACAGCTACGGATGTAGACGGAGATGCGCTGAACTTCACAAAAGACAGTGATCCATTACATGGTACTTTAGTATTTAATTCTGATGGCACATATACCTACACCCCTGCAACGAATTATCATGGCGACGACAGTTTCACGGTAAGCGTTAGTGATGGAAACGGCGGTACTGCTACCGGAACGGTTTTGATAACGGTTACTTCAGTAAATGACAATCCTGTTCTTACGGTAACTCCGGTTACGACACAGGAGGATACCCCTGTAAATGGTACTGCTACAGCAACCGATGTGGATGGTGATGTGCTGATCTTTACAGTTGGGATAGTCCCATCCCATGGAACGGTGGATGTCCATTCAGATGGTTCTTATGTTTATACTCCTGCCAAAGATTATAACGGCGACGACAGTTTTACGATCAGTGTTAGCGATGGTAATGGAGGCACAGCTACCGCAACGGTTACGGTTACTATCACTCCGGTCAATGATGCTCCGGTTCTTACTGCAACACCGGTCACGACACCCGAAGATACCCCGGCAAATGGAAATGTGACCGCCACTGACGTAGACGGAGATGCCCTGACCTTTTCTAAAGGCAGTGATCCATTACATGGTACTTTAGTATTTAATTCTGACGGCACATATACCTACAGCCCGGCCAAGGACTATCATGGCGACGATAGTTTCATTGTAAGTGTTAGCGATGGGAACGGCGGCACCGCAAACGGAACGGTTTTGATAACGGTTACCTCTGTAAATGATGATCCTGTTATTGCGGCAGCATCAGTCACAACGCTGGAGGATACCCCTGTAAATGGCGCTGCAACTGCCACCGATGTGGATGGAGACGTATTGACCTTTAGCAAAGGAAGTGATCCCGCTCATGGAACGGTAGATGTTCATTCAGATGGTTCTTATACTTATACCCCAGCCAAAGACTATAACGGTGACGATAGTTTTACAGTTACTGTTAGCGATGGAAACGGAGGCATCGCTACCGCAACTGTTGCGGTTACTATTATTCCTGTAAATGATGTCCCCGTGGCTCTGGACGATGCGGTGAGTGTAGTAGAATGTACATCCGTGTCGGGAACTGTGGCAGGAAACGATACCCCGAGTGGAGATGGAGGCAATGTATGGAGGGTAAAAGATAATCCTTTGCATGGAACGGTCACTCTGAATACTGATGGGTCTTACATTTACATCCCGACTCCTAACTATCACGGAACGGATACGTTTACATATACGCTGACGGATGTAGATGGCGACCAGTCGACGGCCACGATGACGATTACGGTTACTCCATTGTCTGAAAAACTTTTGATTGTAAAGCAATCTACTAAGCCTCAACAGACAAGTGACGGATCGTTTATCTGGAAATATACTATTTTCCTGACCAACCTTCAAAATATCAGCGTGGATAATATTCTGATGGAAGATGATCTTGCAAAGGTGTTTACTCACGGAGAAAGTTTTAAGGTAACAAACATTACGGCATCGGGTAATCTAAAGGCTAACGGCCTGTATGACGGGTTGAATTCAACGTCTACACTGTTGTCCGGTAGTTATCTTGCTCCTTTATCTAAAGATTCCGTTGTTATAGAAGTACAGGTATATTCTCATGATTTCATTGGGGACGTATACAACCAGGCTTTGTTTGAAGGCTTTTCAAATGGTACGGGTCAAATAAAGGATGCCCAGTCGGACGATCCGTCAAATACCGAGGCAAGCCCGAGCAGTCCGCGTGCGACAATTACTTTCATCCCAGAAGTAGAGTTGCATATTCCGGAAGGATTTTCTCCGAATAAAGACATGTATAACGATGCTTTTGAGATTGTTCATTCGGGCAATGTCACTCTTGGATTAGAGGTATTTAACCGCTGGGGTAACAGAGTTTATCACAGTGCTGACTACCATGACGATTGGGATGGTAAGGGTGCGGATAATCTTTTGGGGAAAGATCTTCCGGATGGCACTTACTTTTACATAGTGACAACCACCAATAAGAAAACGTCGGAAATTAAGAGAATCAAAGGCTCAGTTACGCTACGTCGTTAATTTCAAAATCAGTCCAATTTTAAGCACTTTATAAAACCAAATAGACATGTCATCGGCTAAAAAGGTAATTCATCAGTTATCAGTTCTTTTAAGCAGGAAGACGCTTTTTCTTGTTTTGAGCGCACTTACATTAGCGGGCACTCTTCATGCACAGCAGGAGCCCATGTATTCTCAGTATATGTTCAATATGTTGAATATCAATCCGGCATATGCGGGAAATCGGGCCTCGGACAATATTACGGTTCTTTACCGTAATCAATGGGTTGGGTTTGACGGGGCGCCCAAAACGGGAACCGTTTCGTGGGACAGGCGCAATGAAGATAGTAATGTGGGGTATGGGCTTCAATTGTATGATGACCGCCTGGGTATAGAACGAACCACAGGTGTGCAAGCCTTTTATTCTTATCATTTGCCCTTTGAAAATTCATTTTTGGCTTTGGGATTGAGTGGGGGTGTACTTAATTATCGCGCTAACTATAGTGAGGTGAGTACCATTAGGGGAGGCGACCCTGTTTTTCAGGATGACGTGAACGGATGGCTTCCTACAGCGGGATTCGGTATTTTGTACGCTTCGGAATATTGGTACCTGGGTTTGTCGGTTCCGGCTTTGCTGCATACCAAGATTCATGCTATTAATTATCTTAATCAGAATAATTTTGGGGCCAATAATCACTATTTTCTTACAGGAGGTTATACCTTTGAACTAAATGACAATGTAAAACTTAAACCATCGGCATTACTCAAGGTGGTTAAGGGTGCTCCCTTGCAGTGTGATTTCAGCATGAATGCTTGGTTTCAGAACGTACTGGGGGTAGGGGTGAGCTACCGTACGGGTGATGCTTTGGTGGGTTCCATCGAATTTCAGTTGTTGCCGGAGTTGCGACTTGGATATGCATATGACTACACGCTGTCCGATTTGAAGAGTTACAACCGGGGAACCCACGAGATCATGCTGCGGCTTGAACTCAAGAGCGACCATAACGGGTTGATTCTTTCGCCCCGTTATTATTGATATTAAACAAGTAACCATAATATACAGTTCGTATGCAAAACATCATAGCAAAGAGTGGTAAAGTGGTACTGTTCCTCTTTTTTTTGTTGGGAGTCTCCCATGTGAACGGTCAAGCTCAGGGACAACTTCAAAAAGCAGATTTGGCCTACCGGGAACTGAAGTTCTCAATGGCCGTTGAATATTATGAAGCATATCTTAGCCAGGGAACGACAGCCAATCCGGGCGTCTTACAACGCCTTGCCGACAGCTACTGGCAGATGCGCAACTATCCGGAAGCCCTGCGGGTATATACCAAACTTTATCCGAATGGTAAAGGAAATTCCACGGCGCAGGAACAATTCCGCATCGGGGAGCTCTACGCTCGCCGGGGAGATTATGAAAATGCAACCAAATGGCTGTCGGGCTTGCCGGGTTTTGCGGATAAAATCAAAGCTTATCGCCCGGATAGGTTGCTGATGGCCAAAGGCGACACGTCGCTGTGGAATGTCAGCTATCTGACAATGAACAGTGCCTACCGTGAATTTTGTCCTTACCTGTACGATCAATCTTTATTGTTTAGCAGCAACCGGCCTATGGCGACCCGAAAGAAAGCTTTCGGCTGGGATGGCGGCTACTATTCACGCCTGTGGCAGGTGCCGGTTTCTCAGTTGCAGGCCCAGGGAACGGAGCCTTCTTCGGAACAGGTGTCTAAGGCAAAAACAATAAAGATGTTGCAATCGAAAATAAAACGTTTGTCAGGAGTCTTTTCCGGTAGCGATGTTGATGCATCAGCCCGCACAAGGAGCGCGTACCTGCAAGCGGAATACATACAAGCGGATAATGTATTTTCAGGAACATTGATTTCCGGGTTGGATAAACTCCATTATAATTCGGGGGGGCTCTCTATTGACGATGCAGGAACGGTTTATTTTTCGGCCAACTATAATAAGCCCGACAAGCACGGGATAAACCGCATTCGCCTGATGGAGGGTCGCTACAGTGATAATACCATAAAGCATGTAAAGGCATTGCCTTTTGGTGATCCGAAGAGTTACTCGGTGATGCACCCGGCCATTAATAAAGATGGTACTATTCTGGTTTTTAGTAGCGATAAGAAGGGTGGTCCCGGACGGTATGACCTCTACTTTAGCAAGCGTTTAGACAGGAATAAACATTGGGTGGAACCTTTTGTTATCCCCGGGCAGGTAAATACACCCGGTAACGAGGTTTTTCCGTATATTTCCCCTGATGGTTATCTCTACTACAGCAGCGATGGCAAGGAGGGTTTGGGCGGTTTGGATATCTACCGGGTCAAGCTGGAAGATGCTATCATGGGTGTTGGAATCCCTGAACATATGCCTTCTCCGGTCAACAGTACCAGCGATGATTTTGGGTGGACTCAGGCTCCGGATGGAAAACTGGGCTATTTCACTTCCGACAGGGTTAGCAGCGAAGATAATATTTATTCGGCTCGTTATAATGAAAAAGAAGGTCTCAAGGTAGAGCTTGCTAATGAAAACAGAACACTTGCGGGTTTCGTGCGCGATCGCCAAACGATGGAGTTACTCAAGGGAGTAACTGTGTTTCTATGGGATAAAAGCGAAAACAAAGTGTACGTAGCCAAAACTAATAAATCCGGCAAGTACGCCTATATTGTCAATAAGAGTTGCGATGTGGTGATTCTGGGGACGGAAAAAGGTTATGGAAAAGATTGTCTTGAGATGAAAACATCTTTGGATAAGTCAGCTGAAGGGTTGGAACAGTGGGCTCCACACGATCTCTTGCTGGATAAGTTTCCGCAGAACTTCAAATGGAGGTTGAGCAATACACATTACGACTTCGACAAATGGAATATTCGAGCTGATGCCCGTCCGATACTCGACAGTTTGGTTGCTATCCTGAAATCTTACCCGATCAAGGTAGAGTTGGGCTCGCACACCGATTCCCGGGGGTCTTTCTCGTATAACGACGCTTTGTCTCAACGAAGGGCAGAGTCGGCAGTTGCATATATTGTTTCAAAAGGTATTGATCCGACCAGGATTATTGCCAAAGGGTATGGAGAACATCATTTGCTGAACAAATGCGCCGACTGTGTTCCTTGTAGCGAAGCAGCTCATCAGGTGAACCGTCGTACGGAGATTAAGGTGTTGGTTGGTCAGTCTACCGATGTGCCGCAAGAATTCGATCCGTCAGGCTACAAGACTGGTGATGTGATAGATGTCGATAAGTTGCCTGCTACATTGTTTGAAAAATGTAAATAGGAGTAGTTTTAAGGTAAGAGAACTGTGTCTGTTTTTTTTAACGAATTGGAGTAGAGGCCGCTGTTTTTATGGTGGCCTTTCTCTTTTCTTCCCGCTTCCTGTGGTTATTGTTCTATGCAAATTTTAGCTACCTTTGCAACACCTTTATGTAAAGTGGAAGGTAACCAAATATACTTATCTGTCAGTTGATTAATGAACGATATTATTCACCTTTTGCCTGATTCTGTAGCCAATCAGATTGCTGCCGGCGAAGTAATTCAACGTCCGGCTTCAGTGATAAAAGAGTTGGTGGAGAATGCAATTGATGCAGGTGCCGGCAATATTCAGGTTGTGCTGAAAGATGCGGGACGAACGCTGATTCAGGTGACAGACGATGGTAAGGGAATGTCGGGAACGGATGCGCGTATGGCATTCGAACGCCACGCTACTTCAAAAATCAGTTCGGCTGCCGATTTGTTTGCCCTGCGTACGATGGGTTTTCGGGGAGAGGCGCTCGCCTCCATTGCCGCGGTAGCGCAGGTTGAATTGCGAACGCGCCGTAAAGAAGATGAACTGGGAACTTTTATCACTATTGCAGGCTCGCAGGTTGAAAGCCAGCAGCCGGGTAATTGTCCGACAGGCACTTCCTTTTTTATTAAGAATCTCTTTTTTAACGTTCCGGCCCGAAGAAAATTTCTCAAATCGAACGAAACAGAGCTCCGGCATATTATCACCGAGTTTATACGGATTGCGTTGGTATACCCCGAATTGCATTTCTCGCTTACGCACAACGATACAGAGATTTACGAACTTGCAGCAACCAACAGAAGACAGCGTATTGCCCATATCTTCGGTAACAAAAACAATAATTTTAGCCGACAACTTCTTCCGATTGACACAACTACCACGTTAGTCAATATCTCGGGTTATGTAGGAACCCCTGAAACGGCTCTGCGCAATGCCAATCAATATTTCTTCGTGAACGGCCGCTATATGCGCCATCCCTATTTTCACAAGGCGGTGATGCAGGCTTATGACAGGCTTTTGGCGAACGATGCAGGCCCAAACTATTTTATCTATTTCGATATTGATCCGGGTAGCATTGACGTTAATATTCACCCGACAAAGACCGAAATCAAATTTGAGAACGAAGCTGCTATCTGGCCGATTATTACCGCGGCTATCAAAGAAGTGCTAGGAAAATCGAATGCGGTGCCAAGTATTGAATTTGATGTGGAAGGAGCCATTGATATTCCTTTAATCGACAGGAGCCGTCCCGCTATCCAGCCTCAGGTAAAGGTGAATCCTGCCTACAATCCGTTCGAAACTCATTCGGAGCGACCCAATTATTCCCGTCCTCCAATGAGCTGGGAAAAATTATATCAGGATTTCGAAAAACCGGTATCGCAGCCATCGTATGCGCCTCCGGTTGTAGAGATGGAAACGATAGTTACACCGTCATTGCTTTCGTCCGTGATAGATCAGTCGGATTCTTTGCCGGAAACCAGCAATTATCTTTTGTACAAAGGCCGTTACATTATTACCGGCGGTAAATCAGGCGTAATGCTGATTGACAAACAAAGAGCTCACGTGCGCGTGTTGTTCGAGCAGTTTATGGAGCAACTCAACAGTCGTCACGGTATTTCGCAGCAACTGCTTTTCCCTGAAATAGTGGAATTAAATGCGGCAGATGCTCTTGTTTTGCAGACGGCTATTGATGAACTGGGTTGCGTGGGTCTTGATATAGCTTTGTTTGGCAAGCAAACCTTCTCAATCAATGGAATTCCGGCCGGACTCGAAGGCAAGGACATTCTTCCCATTGTGGAAAGTATCATCGATTGCATCAAAAATAAAGATGCCAAGGTGAAAGAGGTGCTGCATGAAAATATTGCTCTTACTTTAGCAAAGGCGGCTGCTGTAGGCTATGGTCAACCAATGGCATTTGAAGAAATGGATCATTTGGTGGGTCAGCTGTTTGCCTGTTCAAACCCCAATTATACACCGGATGGAAAGAAAATTGTGGTGGTGCTGAGTAGCGAAGAGATTGATAAAAAATTCTGACAATTGCAGTGTCGTGATGATGCTGTACAATTAACGACTTCGAAAAGAAATAAGATGAGAGATAATAAATTATGGAAACGTCTTTGGTCAAGTCCATTGATAACAAGTAATGCTAACGTCATGATCGCCTGGCGTTTCCTCGTGGTGATGCTGCTTTTTTCGGTAACCAGGTTACTGTTTTATGTTTTCAACCGGCATTTGTTTGTCGATATGACGCCGGGGCATTTGGGTGAGTTGATGGTGCAGGGTTTGCGTTTCGATTTGGCAGGTGCTCTCTATATCAATATTCTTAATATAGCCTTGCAATCCATCCCTTTGCGGATACGATATCATACTATTTATCAGTCTGTCACCAAGTGGATATTCTTTATTACCAATGGAGTGGCCATTATGGTCAATTTGATTGATATTGCTTATTTCCCCTTTACGCTGCACCGTACCGACTGGTCATTCTTTACCGAATTTGGTAATAACAACAATTTGCTCTCCATATTGGGTGCCGGTTGCCTCCAGTATTGGTATCTGGTATTTATTTTTATCTTCTTCATGGTGGTGCTGGTGAAAAGTTATGGTAAGGCCGAGCCTTCCAAACTGACGAAGAAACCGGTGTTGTTTTATCCGGTCACGCTTGCCGTTCTTTTATTGGTAATCGGCTTGTCTGTCGCCGGAATCCGTGGAGGATTCACCCGCACCACACGTCCGATAACGCTGGCCGACGCGGGTACAAAAGCTAACAATCCTGCCGAACTGGGCATTGTGCTCAATACCCCGTTTTCAATGTTGCGCACCATCAATGCCAAGGTGCTGGAAGAAAAGCACGATTATTCGGATAATGAGGTTGAGTCGATTTATTCTCCTGTACATAAGAATATTACTGACGAAAAGTTTCAGAAGAAGAATGTGGTGATCCTTATTCTCGAGAGTTTTGCCCGCGAAAATGTAGGATCGATGAACCGCTACCTCGAAAACGGCACCTACAAGGGTTATACTCCGTTTCTGGACTCTCTGATTTCGGTTAGCCACTCATACTACGATGCTTTTGCCAACGGTCGTAAGTCGATTGAAGCAATGCCTTCCGTACTGGCGAGTGTTCCGTCACTTTATCAGCCTTTTGCCATTAGTCGCTATGCAAGTAACCATATGAAAGGGCTGGCGGCACTGCTCAAAGACGAGGGATACCAAACCGCATTCTTTCATGGAGCCCCCAATGGTTCCATGGGTTTTGATGCGATGTCCAGATTGCTGGGATACGATGCCTATTATGGGATGACCGAATATGGAAATAATGCTGATTTTGACGGTTTTTGGGGGATAAAAGATGAGGAGTTTTTGCAATATTTTGCGAATAAAATGGGGAGTTTCCGCCAGCCTTTCCTGACAACTGTTTTCACTCTTTCGTCGCATCACCCGTTTCACGTACCGGAAAAGTACCAACATGTATTTCCCGAGGGTAAAATTCCTTTGCACAAATGTATCCGCTATTCCGATTATGCATTGCGACGCTTCTTCAAAACCGCTTCGCAACAGCCATGGTACAAGAATACTATTTTTATAATCACCGCCGACCATTCGTTACCGGCAGTTGTTCACAATGAGTATAAAAATGGCTTGGGCGATTTCGCAATTCCCATCATCTTCTTCACGCCCGACCATTCGTTGCCTCCTGTGCAGGATACGCGGGTTATGCAACAGCTGAATGTGATGCCTACGCTTTTGGATTACCTGCATTATCCGAAACCCTATTTTGCCTTTGGTGCCGATATGCTTGATAAAAAGGGAGCTCCTTTTGTGGTGAACGACGACGGAGGGGTAATGCAATACATGGAAGGCGACTATATGTTGCGGTTCGATGGCAAAAACCCGATCGGACTCTATCGTTTCAGAGAAGATGTGATGCTGAGTAATAACCTGCTGAATAAAGAGCCGGATATTGCCAGCCGTATGACGGTAAAAATCAAAGCGATATTGCAACAGTATAACAACCGGCTTATCCGCAATCAGATGGTAGCACGGTGAACCTGCAGCCGAAGAGCCGGCGGCAAGATCATTCAGATAAAAAATCGGCGTTTTTTGCGTTTTTCTGTCGGAAAATTAGTAAATTCGCAATCATTTTTCAAACAAACCAAACAACTCATAACCAAATGAGAGCCATTGACTTTTGATTTGTCTACATGGAACTTATCCGGTTATATAAATTAATTTTATGATGAAATCCATCGAAAAAAGTCCGTTACAGATTTCCCGGTCACTTTATCACCCAAAAATGCCAAAAGCATTAGGTGGCCCTGTTGTCCTGAAAGAAGGCAAAGCAACCGAATCGGTAGCCGATCAGGCTGCAATTAAAGAACTTTTCCCGAATACTTACGGAATGCCATTGATCACATTCGAACCGGCAACTGAAAAAGTAGCTGCTCCTGCAGTGAATGTTGGCGTTATTCTTTCAGGTGGTCAGGCTCCTGGTGGTCATAACGTTATTTCCGGTATTTTCGATGGTATCAAAGCGTTGAATCCGGAAAGCAAACTTTATGGTTTTTTAGGTGGTCCAAGCGGATTGGTTGATCACAAATACGTTGAACTGACTGCTGATATTATTGACGAATACCGTAATACCGGTGGTTTTGATATTATCGGTTCTGGTCGTACAAAGCTCGAAGAAACCGAACAGTTTGATAAGGGTGCTGAAATTTGCAAAGAATTAGGTATCAATGCTATCGTGATTATCGGTGGTGACGATTCAAATACAAATGCTTGTGTTCTTGCTGAATACTACGCACAAAAGAAAACAGGTATCCAGGTGATCGGTTGCCCGAAAACAATTGACGGTGACCTGAAAAACGAAATGATCGAAACTTCTTTTGGTTTCGATACCGCTTGTAAAGTTTATTCTGAGTTGATCGGTAACATCCAGCGTGATGCTAACTCGGCAAAAAAATATTACCACTTTATCCGTTTGATGGGTCGTTCTGCTTCGCACATCGCTCTTGAATGTGCTTTGCAAAGCCAACCTAACGTTTGTATCGTTTCGGAAGAAGTAGAGGCAAAAAATCTGACACTGAGCGATGTTGTTGAACAAATCGTAAAAGTGATTGTTGACCGTGCAAATCAGGGTCTGAACTTTGGAACGATTTTGATTCCTGAAGGTCTGATCGAATTCATCCCTGCTATGAAGAAACTGATAGCAGAATTGAATGACCTGTTGGCTCACAACGATGATTTCAACGCGCTGGAAACAGAAGATGAAAAACGTCAGTACGTGAAAGGTTTGCTTTCTCCGGAAAGCCGCGAAGTTTATCGCGATCTGCCTAAGGGTATTGCACGTCAGTTGACACTCGATCGCGACCCGCACGGTAACGTTCAGGTTTCTTTGATCGAAACAGAAAAGCTGTTGATCGAAATGGTGGCTAAACGTTTGGCCAAACTGAAAGCAGCAGGTTCTTTCAAAGGAAAATTCTCTGCTATCAACCACTTCTTTGGGTACGAAGGACGTTGCGCTATCCCATCTAACTTTGATGCTAACTACACCTATTCATTGGGATATACAGCAGCTCTTTTGATTTCTGCAGGCAAAACCGGTTACATGTCATCTGTACGTAACCTGACTGCTCCTGCGGAAGAATGGATCGCCGGCGGTGTGCCCATCACGATGATGATGAACATGGAACGTCGTCACGGTGCTATGAAACCTGTAATCCAGAAAGCTTTGGTTCGTCTGGATGGCGCTCCTTTCCAGTATTTCGCTTCAAAACGCGATACATGGGCAACTACTACAAGTTTCGTTTATCCTGGCCCTATCCAGTATTACGGTCCTGCTGAAGTGTGCGAACAACCTACCCGTACGCTGAAACTGGAACATAACGCTGAATAATCCGGTATTCCGATAAATTTCTTTGATAGTGAACAAATGGCGGAAGCCTGTTTGTTCACTATCTTTTTTTAATACCTCGCATTATGAGCAAAGTCTATCTTAGTCTGGGATCCAATCTGGGCGATAAGCAACGCAATCTTAGTGTTGCAATCAGCGAAATAGAACAGCGTTGCGGAAAGGTTGAATTGTGCTCTTCTTTCTACTCTACTCCTCCATGGGGATTTAACTCCAACAATGAGTTCGTAAACCTTGCTCTTTCCATAACAACCACGCTTGAGCCTTTGGATTTGTTGAATGTCTTGAAACACATAGAACAGGTTTCAGGCCGTCAACAAAAAGCGAAAAGCGGTTATGAAGACCGACCTTTGGATATTGATATATTGTTTTACGACAACTCGATAATTAATTCGGAGACACTCACCGTTCCTCACCCACGACTTCATTTGCGTTTGTTCGTATTGGTTCCAATGAACGAAATTGCACCGCAGCTGATACATCCTATATTTCACAAAACCATTGAAACGCTGCTGATGGAGTGCAATGATTCCACTCAGATCTGTAAAATTTAGTTGTTTGGCACGTGCGTTTTGAAAAATTAACGCCAAATTAAAAAATCCAACATTGCACACTTCCCTTGTTTTGCTGAAAAAAATATTGCATTTTTGCAAGTAAATTAATGTTTAAAATTGAGGACAATAAACAATAACTCATTCCGTTTTGTTTGCAAAGTCTTGAATTGTAAACCTTCTAAATCATAAATCTATGGGATTAATTAAAGAGTTCAAGGAATTTGCCATGAGAGGCAATGTGATTGACCTGGCAGTCGGTGTGATCATTGGTGGCGCTTTTGGAAAAATTGTTGACTCAGTGGTAAACGATTTGGTTATGCCATTGATCTCGGCAATTATCGGTAAACCTGATTTTAGCAGCCTTTATATTGTTCTGAAAGGAACTATTGTTGAGGGAACTCCTTTGGCAGAGGCTCGTAAAGTTGCTGGATCTTCTATTTTTGCTTACGGTAATTTTATTACTATCGCCATCAACTTCATGCTTTTGGCCTTAGTGATATTTTTACTGATAAAGGGTGTTAATACTCTGAAAAAGAAACAGGAAGCAGCACCTGCCGCGCCTCCGGCTCCTACGGCACAGGAACAACTTCTTGCTGAAATACGTGATTTGTTGAAAAAATAAATTCTCCGTAGTCTCATTTTTAAAGGAAACTGAAAGCTTCGGTTTCCTTTTTTTATTCTTGAAGAATATTTCACATGTAATATACATCATACTGTATGAAGCCTTATCTGGGATTGTTCGTTGCGTTTTTTGTTCTCACTTTGGTTAGTTGTGTGGGGATTACGCCCTCATCGGCAGCCGAAAATTTGGCTGAATGCATGCAATCGGGCCAATATGAAAGGGCAGCTGAAAATCTTGCAACTGATCCGGATGCGACGCCTGAGCAGAAAGAGCAATGCAAAAAAGAATTTATTACTTCTCTGAAAGAAAAGGAGGCAAAATATTTCGCTAAAAATGGAGATTTGAAAAGTTATACCATTATTGATGAGGCAGTAACGCCCGATGAATCGAAAGCCTTTGTCAGAATTAGATATGGATTGGGAAACGGGTCTTCATTAGACGAAATCATTCCGTTGGTAAAATCGGGAGGTCGGTGGAAATATATTTGTAGAGATAGTAAAGCTAATTGAAAATATATTTAAGTTAAATTAACTACTTTAACCTTGAAAGAAGTATTTGTCGGAAAACAATTTGTGATTTTTGAATGTATTTTTGTTCCGCATGTTTAACCCTTAAAATTGTATCGAATGAAAAAATTAATTGTTTCCGTAATGGTTGCTGCAGCTTTCATTTTTGCTGCTAATGCTCAAACAGTAAAAACCACTAAAGATGCTGCTAAAGCTACAGTAACTCAAACGAAGAAAGATGCTAAGACAGTGAAAGAAGCAGCTAAAACAGATGTAAAGGCTGCCAAAGAAGTTAAAAAAGCAGAGACTAAAAAAGCTGCTGAAGCAACAACAAAAACAACCAAAGAAGCAACCAAAGCTAAAGCTGGTGAAGTGAAAAAAGCCGCTGAAACCAAAGCTGTTGAATCAAAAACCGGTAAAAAAGTAGAAAAAGCTACTGAAGTAAAAAAGAGTGCAGATAAAACTGTGAAAGCTGCAAAAGAAGCTGTAAAGAAATAAGCACTTGACTTCAGAGAAAACAAACAAGGCGTCTTCCCTATAAAGGAAAGACGCCTTTATTTTGGCGGTTGCCCAGATTATTTCTCAATGGAGATCAATGCTCCGGTAAGTGGATCGAATTGGATTTTGACTGTGTTTTTGTTGAAGATAGAAGCAGATAAGGCTTGTACTGTACCAAATTGTGCCAGATTTATCTTCTTGTTAATGAGAATATTCCCCGTCGGATCAATCACGGAAACGTCTGCTACGCCGGGTATTCTGTAATACAATCCGCTTGGGCCGCTTTTTTGGTTGGTAGCAATATTTTTGTCAGATATATCCGCAACGTTTATATAGTAAGGTTGTCCGCTAAGATCATCTTTCGATACTATTCCGCCTAAGGTTGAAAGTCTGAATAGTACTTCGTTTTTCATCTGTTTTTCAGGTGTCACGTCAAATGTGATGGTTGACGATACGGATACTGTTTTCCCAACGAAAAGGGCAGTCAGTTCTTTTTCCGATTTGTCGAGGTTTGATAGCATCAGAGCCAGCGCGTCTCCGTCGGGTAATTTGTCGTTGTCGCCGGTAATCAGGTTCAGACGGCTGTCGCGGATGCGGTAGATCTGTTTGGCCGAAAGTTCTGCCATTTTTGCTACCGAATTAGCTTGCAATGCTTCTTCGTTTAACACAGCTCCGCTGAAACTAAGATTCGGAGTTGTCTCGTTTTGTGGAGCCGGAGAGGAGCTCATCTTGTTCGGATTGAAGGGAATATTTACTCCAAACAAAGTGCCATTGGGGGTCAGGGTGATGTATGATGCACCGGATGCAGGATCCAGTTTTACGGTGAAACTATTGTTAGGGTCCGGCTTAGATTTGAGCACTATTTTAACCGATTTTACCGACCATGTGGTGCTGTTTTCTGTAATCACATCTTTTGTGCCCAGATACCGTTCCGAATAGCGGTAGTATGGTCCTGCCAGTTTAATGGTTTTTACAGCTTCCACTTCAATCCCCAAAACCGTTTTTGGCAGATTGTAGATCACTCCATTGGAAAATCCGGCTCTTTCCTGACTGCTTACCACTTCTGTCTGAGCAAACAGAAAAGGCGCAACGCACATTGCGGCAGTTAACAAATAATATTTTATCATTTCAATTATGTTTGTTTGATGTTTGACTTCTCAATTCGTTGAATGCACACCCGAGACTGGCTGTTATGTCGCCAGCCGTAATGCTTTCAAACGCAATGGTTCTGGTAGCTATGTCTCCTGCCAGTCCATGCAGGAAAACACCCAGACGAGCGGCATCGAAAGCATTATAACCTTGCGCCTGCAAAGCTAATAAAATTCCCGTTAAAGTGTCTCCGCTTCCTGCTGTTGCCATGCCGGGATTACCAGTACTGTTGAAACTGATCTCTCCGTCTGTGTTGATAACTGCGGTGTAGGCTCCTTTGAGCACCACAGTAACCTTGTTTTTAACGGCAAAATCGCGAGCTTTCTCCAAACGTTCGTAGCCCGTTGTCGATTTTCCGGCCAGTCGGTCGAATTCGGCAGGGTGGGGCGTCAGGATTGAGTTTGCGGGTATAAGCTTCATCCATTCGGGATGCTGTGCCAGAATGTTGAGCGCATCGGCATCAATCACCATCGGCTTGTCGCAGGTTTGCAACAGTTGGTGCAGCGCCTGCGTAGCCTCAGTCGAGGTTCCCATGCCGCAACCGATTCCTACGGCATTGATTTTCTCTCCCGGCAGCACGGACGTAATGATGTTTTCTCCTTCATCGGGAATCGTCATCGCTTCCGGAACGCTTATCTGAAGAATGTCGTTGCCTGAAGCGGGAATGTGCACCGTCAATAAGCCGACACCACTACGAAGACAGCTTCTGGCAGCCAATACAACGGCTCCCATTTTTCCCTTACTTCCGCCTGCAAATAATGCATGACCGAAGGTGCCTTTGTGGGCAAACCGGTCGCGTGGTTTCAGCAATTGCGCCATCTCTTCACCGGTCGCAAAGGAGTAAGCTGTCTGGCATTTTTCGATCGCTTGTGGGTGCAATCCGATAGGCAATACCTGCCAGTCTCCGACCACTTTGCTATTTTCGGCAAACAAAAAAGCAAGTTTTGGAAACTGAAACGACAGCGTATAAGTTGCATGAATGCAATGCTCCGGATTGTTTTGCTGGTTATCTTCACCGAAGAATCCGGAAGGAATGTCGATGGAAACGACCGTAGCTCCCGAGGCATTGATATGCCTGATCAGCGAGACGAAAGGCTCTTTCAGCGGACGATTCAGACCGGTGCCGAAAAGTCCGTCGATCACCCAATCATCCGGTTTTACTTCTGGAAGAAACCCCGGATCTGTTATCTCTGTAAACCGAAGATCGGTCTTTTTTGCAATTTCATCCCTGTAAAATGCGCAATCGGGAGATAGCTTCTGTGAGTAGTTGAACAGAAAGCACTCAACTTTAAAGCCGGCTGTGGCTAACAGCATGGCAATCACCAAAGCATCACCTCCATTGTTTCCATTGCCGGCAAGTACTTTAAATGAGGTGTCGTATTCTGCGTGTTGCCACAACCACTCGGCAGCTGTTCCCGCAGCTCGCTGCATTAGGTCAACCGACGAAATGGGCTCGTGTTCGATGGTGTATGTGTCGATAGCTTTAATCTGGTACGAAGCTGGAATTTTCATGCGATCAAGATTAGTAAGTAAACAGACTTCATCAATAAATCGTCAATGTTTCGGATTATAAAGATACCGCTTTTTTACTCGTTCAGAATCTTTTCTACTTCGGTCACAAGGTCATTCAGGTGGGCATAGTTTTGAAGGACAAGAGTTTTCTCTTGTGCCTTCAATTCTTTTGCCAGTTCTACAATCAACTCGAGAGGGTCGATTTCAATACCGTGCATATTCGGGTCGAAATCGGGGCCCACCATCATATTGTCGTTGGCCATGCCGATGCACCAGGTTTCTATAAATTCACTCAACAGAATCTCAACCGGTTCGTACCCCGACCATTCTTCTTTCGCACATGCTTTGGCAAGCGCTTTCCCCGACCAGAAACAAATCAATGGCAAGGGTTCTCCGCTTTCGTCTTCATAGTCGTTCGAGCCTGTGATTGCAAATCCTTCTTCGCTTTGAAGTCCCCATACAATTCCTGATTCACATACCGCCTGAATAAAACGGTCGCGTTGCATTTGCGTTATTATTTTGTCTTGTAGCATAGTTCTGGATGGGTTGACCCGTATTTTGTTGATGAAAATTAATGGTGGAACAAACGCACACCGGTGTTGATTAGCGTGATGCCCAATTTATCGCAAGTGTCGATAATTTCCTGATCGCGAATGGATCCCATCGGGGTGGCGATATATTTGACACCGTATTTGTGTGCCAGTTCGATGTTATCTTTCTGCGGGAAAAATCCATCCGATAGCAGACATGAATCGGGTAGCTGGTTCAACATAATCTGGTTGCCGAAAGCTTCTTCGCGTTTTTGTTCAATTAGTTGATCGAGGTCGGTACGTTTCAGGTCGGTGCGGTCTTTCAGAAACGAGTAATCGAGTTGCGATTTCTGGTACCAGATATTGGCTTTGCCTAATGCCAGCCCAGAGCAAAGTATGCGCGATTGCTGTCCGGAGCCGATGCCGATCACATGGCCGTTGTTAACCACGCAAATGGAGTTCGACATGGTATATTTCAGCGTGATGAAACCCAGTTTCAGGTCGTTCAGGATTTTAGCCGGTACGTTTTTGTTGGCGGTAACTACTTTGGAGAACATTTCGTCCGAAACGTGGAGGTTGTTTCGTTTCTGTTTCACAGTGATGCCGAACACCTCGCGCGACTCTACCTCTTCGGGTTCGTAAGCGGCATCGATTTCAAATACCACGAAGCCTCCTTTTTTCTTAGCGGCAAGAATCTCCAATGCTTCGGGTTCGTAGCCCGGAGCTACAATGCCGTCGCACACTTCCGATTTGATAAGCAATGCAGTAGCCCTGTCCACCGGATGGCTAAGGGCAATAAAATCGCCGAACGATGCCAGACGGTCGGTGCCGCGTGCTCGTGCGTATGCCGATGCCAGCGGTGAGAGCTCGTTTTTTATCAGGTAGGCCCCTTTTTCGGCTTCGGTCAGGACTTTGGCAACTGCCACGCCCGATGGTGTTACGTGTTTGAACGAGGTGGCAGCTTCGGTATTCAGCGTAGCGCTGGCTTCTTTTACCAGTTGCCACGAGTTGAGGGCATCCAGCACGTTAATTACACTCGGATTGCCGTTTTTAAGCGTCAAAGCGCCTTTCGGGTCAATTACTTCCGCATAATCCTGATAAGGATTCATTCCGTATTTCAGTTTCATAATATAGTGAGGTTTATGTTGTTGTCTTTTTTTACCATTAAGGAATTGAGGTGATTAAGTTTTTTTATTCCTGTTTCTTAATTTCGTAATGGTTGAAATGGGTTATTACAAATCTTCTTCGGTCAGTACTTTTATGCCGTTATCTAATAGCAATTGAGCCGTGATGCCGTTGCCGGGTACGACCGATCCCGAAAAGTTTCCGTCATACACTTGTCCGCATCCGCACGAGGGACTCCGTTGCTTGAGGATGACAGTGGCAATGCCGTACAACCGCGCAATCTCTAGCACCTGACGGGCTCCCGCTTCAAAATTTGCGGTTATGTCTTCTCCGTCGGATGTAATTGCTCGTCCATTTTTGAGCTCTACCGCCGGACGCGGGGTAGGCAAGCCACCCATCTGTTCGGGACAGACCGGAATCAATACCTCTTCTTCTGCCAGACGCAACACTTTTTCATGAGGAACGCTCTCTCCGTTGTACCGGCAGACAAGTCCCAGCAGGCAGGAACTACAAAGTTTCATGCGATGGTTATTTGAATGAAATTGTTCGGCTTGAAGATTGTAGTTATCTTTACCTTTAATTTTTAGACACTTCCAAATTGCTTCAGCTTTTGCAAACAATAGCATTTCAATAGTTGCTATATCAGTATGATTATGATCTGCAACTGATTTTAAAATTAATAGGTAGTGATTGTAAAATTCCGAATTGTCCAGTTTTTCCCAATTACCCGATATATCGCTGATTCTTTTATTTCCTTCTAGTACTTTGTTGTTTCTACTGCTTAAGATGGGAAATAATTGCTTGTCTTCGATGCTGTATAATTCCTGTAAACAATTCAAACTAAGAGATACTCTCGCATCGAAAATAGCATATTGTTGTGGGTTATGTATTACCAACGCTTTTGACCACGAAGCGACTCCTTTTTTGCCAAGACGAATAAGAGATTTTGGAGCCAGTGCCATATATTCATCAATTGTGTCATTTGAAATCCTTTTGATTCCACCCCAGACAGAGATATAGGCCTTAATAATACGTTTGCGTTTGTCACTATCGCTCTCGCTTTCCCATAACTCATGTAATTTCTTTTTCAATTCTACTGTTTTGTCAAAGCAAGTTTCACCTTCAAGGGTTATTCCAAAATTGGCATGAAAATAATCCTCTTGGATCTTCCATTGATACCAATTTCTATTATCTAGATATTTAGAACAGTAACAATTTAAGGCATCAGTTAAATTCATTGTAAATTGGCTTGATGTGAATGTTTTATTGTGCTTTTTCTTATCCTTTTAATATTGAAACGAAAAGATAGCTTTCTCACAAATTCACCCCGCACTTTTTCAATAGATAGATCATTCCAAAATAGAGTAACACCATCACTAAGGTAGAAAGGACGAGCGATAGATAAAAGTTCATTCCTTTACGCAACAGTACCGGGAATAGTATAAAGAAACTCAGCGAAGGAATTACCAGCCAAAAGATGCCCGAGGAAAGATCGGCAATTTTGTGCACATCCTTGGTGTCGATATACATCCACACGAAAGCCATCAACGAGAGGAGCGGAATGGAAGCAAAGATGCTGCCCACCAGTGAACTTCGTTTTGAAATCTCGGAGATGGCCACAATCAGAATGGCCGAAATCAATACTTTGATGATGTAATATACCATACCTGTTGCTTTTAGATTGTTCTATTTTAACTCTTTCTCTAAAAACATGCCGGTATATGACTTCTCGCATTGCACCAGCTTTTCAGGCGTACCCTCGAAAACGATTTCACCGCCGCCGGCACCGCTTTCGGGTCCGAGGTCGATGATGTGGTCGGCGCATTTAATCACCTCCATGTTGTGCTCGATGATGATGACAGTGTGTCCGCGGTCGATCAGCGCATCGAAGGCCTTCATCAGCGTTTTGATGTCGTGGAAGTGCAATCCGGTGGTTGGTTCGTCGAACACGAAGAGCATGGGCGATGTCTTCTCTTCGGAGAGGAACGAAGCCAGTTTCACGCGCTGGCTTTCACCACCCGAGAGGGTGCTCGATGCCTGTCCCAGTTTGATATAACCAAGTCCTACATCCTGCAGGGGTTTCAACCGTTTTACAATTTTCTTTTCGGTAAGCCCTTTGCCTTCGGCGAAAAACTCGATGGACTGGTCGACAGTCATCTCCAGCACGTCGAAGATACTGGCACCGTTGTACATCACCTCCAGCACATCCGATTTGAACCGTTTGCCGTGGCAATGTTCACACTCGAGAGTGATGTCGGCCATAAATTGCATCTCCACAGTGATAGTTCCCTCGCCCTGACACTCTTCGCAGCGTCCGCCTTCCACGTTGAACGAGAAGTGCGATGCGGAAAAGCCCATCTGTTTGGATAGCTGTTGTTCGGCAAAGAGGCGACGGATCTCGTCGTAGGCTTTCATGTAGGTTACCGGGTTGGAGCGCGACGATTTGCCGATCGGGTTCTGATCCACAAATTCGATGTCGTTGGCGAGGTGCATACTGCCGTCGAGTTGGCCGTAAACGCCGACATGTTCGGCGACGCCGCCGTAATGTTTTTTCAACGCAGGATAAAGAATGTCGCGCACCAGCGACGACTTGCCGCTACCACTCACACCGGTAACCACCGTCATTACGTTGAGCGGAAAACGCACCGAAATATTCTTCAGGTTGTTCTCGTTGGCTCCCTTTACCTCAATGTAGTTGTTCCACTTGCGGCGTTTGGCAGGTACGGGAATTTTCTCCGTTCCGGCAAGGTAATTGAGTGTATGCGACTGATTTGTTTTAGAGATAATATTTTGTGGTACCGGTAGGGGCGATGCCAGCACCACTTCGCCGCCCAACCGTCCGGCATTCGGACCAATGTCAATGATGTAGTCGGCGGCACGGATAATATCTTCGTCGTGTTCTACCACTACCACGGTATTGCCCAAATTGCGCAACTGTTTCAACACTTTCACCAGTAGAGCCGTATCGCGTGAGTGCAGCCCGATGCTCGGTTCATCAAGGATGTAAAGCGAGCCCACGAGGCTGCTGCCCAATGAGGTGGCTAAGTTGATGCGCTGGCTTTCACCGCCCGACAGCGTGTTGGAGAGTCGGTTCAGCGTGAGGTAGCCCAGCCCTACATCGAGCAGGAACTGTATGCGGTTGTTGATTTCGACAAGCAGTCGTTTGGTGATCTGCTTCTCTTGCTCGTTCAGTTCAATCACATCGAAAAACAGTTTGAGTTCCGACATGGGCAATTCTACCAGTTCGGAGATGGATTTGCCGCCGATCTTTACCCACTGTGACTCTTTTTTCAGGCGGGTGCCGTGGCATTCGGGGCAGATGGTTTTTCCCCGGTAGCGGGCCAGCATCACACGGTATTGTATTTTGTACTGATTGGCTTCCAGAAAGCGGAAAAATGCGTCGATACCTTCAAAATATTGACATCCTTTCCAAAGCATCTCCTTCTCCTCTTTGGTCAGGTCAATGTAGGGGTGATGAATCGGGAACCCGGCTTTGCGTGCTCCTGCCACCACCTGCTTCTTCCATTCGCCCATTACTTCGCCGCGCCAGCAAATGACCGCATCTTCGTAAACAGATAGTTGTTTGTTCGGAATTACCAGATTTTCGTCGATACCAATTACCTTGCCAAATCCTTCGCAACGGGGGCAGGCTCCCACCGGACTGTTGAAACTGAATAACTGTTCCGACGGCTCTTCAAAGGTGATGCCGTCTGCCTCAAACGACTTGGAAAAGAGTTGTTGGTGAGTGCCTTCTTCGGCTTGTACCTCAAGTACACAATTGTTTTTTCCTTCAAAAAAGGCAGTTTCTACCGAGTCAGCCAGTCGGCTGAGGGTTTCCTTGTCGGTTTGAGCAGCAAGGCGGTCGACCACCACAAAAATCTCGGCTTTAGTTTTCAAAGCTCTGTTTTTTACGGCATCGGCAATGCGCATAAATTCTTCGCCGACCTTCAATCGGTTAAAGCCTTCCTTCTGAAGAATTTCTGCATGTTTTTCGATTGTCCTTCCTTCGGGAACAAGAAACGGAACCATAACGATGACGGCAGTTCCTTCCGGCAAAGCCGAAAAATAGTCTACCACGTCTTCCACCGTGTGTTTCTTGACTGGTTCGCCAGATACCGGCGAGTAGGTTTTACCCACGCGGGAGTAAAGCAGTTTGATGTATTCGTAAATTTCGGTGGAGGTTCCTACCGTGGAGCGCGGATTGCGGGTGTTTACCTTTTGCTGAATGGCAATAGCGGGAGGCAGTCCTTTGATGTAGTCCACCTCGGGCTTGTTCATGCGACCCAAAAACTGCCGGGCATATGAAGAGAGACTTTCTACGTAACGGCGTTGTCCCTCGGCATACAGCGTGTCGAACGCTAATGATGATTTGCCGGAACCGGATAGCCCTGTGATGACTACCAGAGAGTTGCGGGGAATCTCAATGTCGATATTTTTGAGATTGTTGACTCTGGCTCCTTTGATTATAATATTTCCTTTATTGGACATGGATGCTTGATTATGTAACATGCAAAGTTACGCATTAGTTTTCAATAGAGGTGGTTGCTTCCTGCTTTTGAAATCCCGTGAAGCGGAGTTTTTGTCAGCGCTTTTGAACTTATGTTTTCTTAATTTTTTATTCTTTAAAAACTACAAACGGGATGTGTTTGCCAATTTTCTAACAGGCAAAATGTCAATTAATTGATTTTAGATATTTGTTGAAAGATATGTGGGTAATTTTAATTCAGTTTGAATTAGTTAATATTTTTTGCATGTCTTGGTGCTCTATTTTTTGCAATACAGCAACACCATTGTAAACTATTTGCTGTAATTTTGTCCGACTTTTTTCATCTAACCAAAAGTATGACCAAACCGAACAAAGAAACTCCCGTGTTGAAAGGGATTGATGCGATTAATTTTATCAATGAAATGAAAGAGGCAGATATGAATAAAGCGTGCCGTGTAGAAAAAGAGCGCACGTTTAATCACTTTGCTCAGTTAGCTGCTATTTCTAATTTTCGATAAGCCATGGATTTTTCCACATGCAAGATGATTCGTCTTACTCAGGATCTTCAATTGAAGCCTTTCGATTGTGGACGTGAAGACGTTAATTCATACCTTTTTGACGGAGCCAAATCGTACGACAAACAGTTGTTGTCGGTGACTTATTTGATAGAGAACGCTGATGAAACGATTGCTTTCGTGGCCCTGACAAACGACAGAATTACGCTTGAGTCGACGCCAATCACCGGAAGATGGAAGAAATATTTTTTCGAATATCTGCCTATCGGAAAGAAATACATTAGTTATCCGGCGGTTAAGATGGTACAGTTGGGTGTTTCAAAGTATTATCAACACCAGCAGGTCGGTACGGCCGTGGTTGATTTTGTGAAACGCTGGCTGATGACCAACCGCTTTACCGGTTGCCGTTTTCTAACGGTGGAGGGGATCAAGGAATCGCTTCCATTCTATGAGAAAAACGGGTTTTACTACATTACGAATGACGACGTAGACTCCGATGCCCGCATCATGTACTACGATCTGAAACGCTTGGAAGATTTATAACAGGAGTCCCGGTTTCGGGACTTTTTTATTTTCTACCTCTCTTTTTTCTTAAAAAACACAAAAGCTTATCTAAGGGTTGGCAATTGCCTCTTATCGGAACGTATCTTTGTAGCCGATGAAGCAAATGTTCCGATATGTCACCATCACCTTGCTTGCCGGCGTTGTATTTCTGGTAGGCAGCGGTGTAAACTACATTCATTACTGTTGTCATGAGTGCAGCATAAAAGGTATCGGCGAAATTGCAAAAGAACTTTGCATGGCCAATCAACCTGTTGCGCCTGTTGAAAAGGCAGCTGATGCCGATTGCTGTTCAGCAAAGCACTCGACCCCAAAACCGATGTCGTGCGGGCATATGTCACACACCGGAACGAAAGATTGCTGCAAGATCACCCGACTGCAAATAGATCTGAACGACCAGATAGCGAAGATTTCCGTCAATGCTGATTTTACATGGCATGTTGATTTACCCAACAGTCAGCTGTTATCCGCAATTTTCGAACGTCCCGTCGTTACGACAGAACACGTTTGTCCACCCCCTTTGTACTCCTCCAGGCACCTGCTTAGCCTGAAATCCGTCCTTTTGATTTGATTGAATGATTATTCCGGATTGTACTGATCCGAAATTTCTTGTCGTATCTTCGCGTATAACACGTCGAAGCAGAATTCAATTTGAATCGAAGATCAGCGAAGCTAAAATATGCCAATTAGTCCATGTGCCAATGAAATTTGCATATGCAGTTGTCATTTTCAAATCTTCAAATTTCCAAATTTTCAAATTCAAAAATCATGAAATCAATCAAATATATCCTCATAGCCATTATCGTGGCATTTGCAGCTCAACTCAATGCGCAGAAAACAGTTCAAACGGCTTCTCTGAAAGTATCAGGCAATTGTGAATCTTGTAAAATCCGTATCGAAAAAGCAGCCAAAACTGCAGGTGTAACTACCGCCGACTGGAACCAGTCGACCAAGATGCTTAAAATCACCTTCGATGCAAGCAAAACCAACGTCGATAAGGTAAGTAAGGCCATTGCTGCCGTCGGTCACGATACTGAAAAGTACAAAGCCGACGCAAAAACTTACAATGCGCTGCCTGGTTGCTGCAAATATCCGAGAGGAAAATAAATGTGCTAAATTTTTAATATGCCAATGTGCCAATTGAATTTTCATAATGATGAAGTCATCTTGACTTTTTGTTTTTTGACCCCCAACCCCCAAAATGGGGGCTGTAACCTTGTGTAATGCACAATATTTTTCGTTTTAAGGACGAATTCCTCCCCATTTAGGGGAGGTTAGGAGGGGTCAGAAGATGAAAATTAAGAACAAAATACATTGTTCCAAAAAAGTCAAGACGAGTTCGATGTGATTTCAGATTCAATGATACATTGTCAATAGTCAATCGTACATTTTATGAACAATCGGATTATCGGTTTCTTTCTCCGGAATAAACTGATAACGACTATTTTGCTCGTTATTTTCGTTGTCTGGGGAATTATTACAGCTCCCTTCGATTGGAACATCTCATTTCTTCCGCGTGATCCGGTACCGGTGGATGCCATACCGGATTACGGGGAGAATCAGCAGATTGTAGCCACCGAATGGATGGGTCGCTCGCCGAAAGACATCCAGGATCAAATCACTTATCCTTTAACGACATCGTTGATGGGAATTCCGGGCGTGAAAACGATACGGAGTACTTCCATGTTTGGTATGTCGTTTATCTACATTATTTTCAAGGATAACGTGGAGTTTTACTGGAGTCGTTCGCGGGTGCTCGAAAAGTTGAGTTCGTTGCCGCCCGGCACGTTACCCGAAGGGGTCAAACCCTCGTTGGGTCCCGATGCCACGGCACTCGGACAGGTATATTGGTACACGCTCGAAGGACGGAACCCTAAAACCGGCAAGCCTGTCGGGGGCTGGGATCCGCAGGAGTTGCGTACCCTTCAGGATTATTATGTGAAATATTCGCTCGCGTCGGCCGATGGCGTGTCGGAAGTGGGTAGCATCGGAGGTTTTGTGAAAGAGTATCAGATCGACCTCAATCCCGATGCCATGAAAACCTATGGCGTGACGGTGATGGATGTGATGAAAGCGGTGCAAAATTCCAACCTCGATATTGGAGCGGAAACCATGGAGATGAATCAGGTGGAGTATGTGATTCGTGGATTAGGTTACGTTAAATCACTCGCAGACATTGAAAAAGCTGTTGTTGCCGTCAGTGAGGATAATACGCCGATTACTGTCAAACAGATCGGCAATGTTACTTTCGGCCCGGCAACACGCCGTGGCGGATTGGATAAAAATGGTATCGAAGCAGTCGGTGGAGTAGTGGTGGCACGCTACAAGTCGAATCCGCTGGAGGTGATTTCCAATGTCAAAAAGAAGATTGCAGAGATGGAACAGTCGCTGCCGTCGAAAACACTGCCCGATGGAACAGTGAGTAAAGTGACTGTCGTGCCATTTTATGATCGTACGGGATTGATACGCGAAACCATTGGAACGCTCGAAACGGCTCTCACGCACGAAATTCTGATCTGTATTATCGTTATCATTGTATTAGTGACCAACCTGCGGGCATCGGCAATCATCTCCGGGTTGTTGCCAATAGCCGTGTTGATGACCTTTATCGTGATGCGGTTGGTCGGAGTGGATGCCAATATCGTGGCGCTGTCGGGTATTGCCATTGCTATCGGGGTGATGGTGGATATCGGCATTGTCTTTACCGAAAATATCGTCCGGCATCTCGAACTGCCCGAAAACAGGAATCTTCCGAAGAAACAATACGACGAACTGATACTTAAGGCAACCATTGAGGTGGCTCCGGCAATCATTACGGCTCTGCTGACGACAATTATCAGTTTTTTGCCGGTATTTGCCATGGAGGCTGCCGAAGGAAAGCTGTTTCGTCCGTTGGCTTTCACCAAAACCTTTGCCATTGTGGCTTCCATGTTGCTTGGCCTGATGGTATTGCCGACCCTTGCCAAATGGATTTTTTCGCTGAGGCTGGATACCCGTAGGTCACGAAAAAGCGGTAACGGTATTTTGATCGTTGCCGGACTCCTTTTCTCCATCGTATGGGAAACGTGGACGGCTTTGGCTCTGACGTTGGTCGGTATCAATAATTTGACCGCTCACTTGTGGAAAGATCCATGGCAACGGTATCAGAAGTATGTCAACCTTGTAATTGCCATTCTGTTTGCGCTGTACTATCTGACGGAAGAGTGGTTGCCCTTGGGCGCTCAAAACCATTTTGCTCTCAATTTCATCTTTATCGTTCTGATCGTCGGCATCGTACTGACCCTGCTGTCCTTGATGGTACATTACTACGAACCGGTATTGCGCTGGTGTCTGGCACACAAGGTGAAGTTTTTGGCAATTCCGGTAATTACCCTTTTGTTTGGTATTGTGATATGGCTGGGAGTCGATCGTATTTTCGGTTTTGCTGCCGACGGTATTGAAAAAACGGGCTGGCACATTCGCCAGAGTAGCGGTTGGCAAAAGGTGACTTCCGTTTTTCCGGGTATCGGCAAAGAATTTATGCCCTCGCTCAACGAAGGTTCATTTTTGCTGATGCCTACCAGTATGCCGCATGCCGGAGTGGAACGCAATATCGAGTATGAAAAGCAGCTCGACCGGCGATTGGCATCTATCCCCGAAGTGGAGATTTCGGTTGGAAAATGGGGACGGGTCAACTCCGCGCTCGATCCGGCAAACACTCAGATGTTTGAAAATGTGATCAATTACAAGCCGGAATATATTTTGGATCAGGACGGACATCGACGTCGGTTCAAAACAAATTCGTCGGGAGCGTATGTCTTGAAAAACAATACGACTTACGATCCGAACAAACAGGGCTTTGTAGCTATCGATACCTCATTGTTGATTCCGGCGGTTCATGGTAATTATTTCCGTCAATGGCGACCGCAGATTCATAAACCGGACGATATCTGGCAGGAGATTGTGAAGGTGACGCAACTGCCGGGACTGACTTCTGCCCCTAAACTGCAACCGATTGAAACTCGTTTAGTGATGCTTTCTACGGGCATGCGGGCTCCGATGGGGATTAAAATTTATGGTCCCGATCTGGAGACGATAGAAAAGAACGGCATTGCCATCGAGCAGCAGTTGAAACAGGTGTCGTCTGTGCAGGCCTCTTCGGTGTTTGCCGAACGCGGGGTTGGAGCTCCTTACCTCTTGATAAATATTGATCGTGAGGCGATTGCTCGTTACGGATTGAGTGTGAAAGAGGTGCAGGATGTGATTCTGTCGGCTGTGGGCGGAATGGCACTGAGTACTACCGTGGAAGGCCGCGAACGCTTTCCGGTACGGGTGCGTTATGCCCGTGAATTGCGCTCGACGCCCGAAGACCTAAAGCATATCCTTGTTCCGGCCATGACAGATGGTTCGCAGATCCCGCTGGGAGAACTCGCCAAAATTGAGTATGCAAGCGGTCCGCAGATGATCCGGAGCGAGAATACGTTCCTGACCGGATATGTTACTTTCGACCGAAAACCGCAGTTTGCCGAAGTGGATGTGGTCAACCAGGCCGATAAATTCCTGAAACAACAGATCGATGCAGGCAAACTTAAACTTGGCAAAGGCGTTACTTACCAGTTTGCAGGTAATTACGAGCAGGAAATCCGTGCCACTAAGCGGTTGTCTATTGTTATTCCAATCAGTTTATTACTTATCTTTCTGATTCTGTACCGACAATTCAAAACCATAACCGCCTCGTGTATCCACTTTTCGGGTGTTTTTGTGGCTTTTGCGGGAGGTTTTATCATGCTATGGCTTTATGGCCAGGGGTGGTTTCTCAACTTTTCGTTTACCGGAGTCAACATGCGCGACCTGTTTCAGATGCATCCGGTCAACCTGAGCGTGGCGGTCTGGGTTGGTTTTATTGCTCTGTTCGGATTGGCTACCAACGACGGCGTGATTATGGGAACTTACATTCACCAGATTTTCGAAGAACGGAAACCCACTACGGTACTTGCCGTTCGTGAAGCGGTGGTTGAAGCCGGTAAAAAACGGGTGCGTCCAGCGATGATGACGGCAGCCGTAGCCATTATTGCCCTGTTACCCGTTCTGACGTCGACAGGAAAAGGCGCTGATATTATGGTTCCGATGGCAATTCCAACTTTCGGAGGAATGATTATCCAGATCATGACCATGTATGTTGTGCCGGTTTTGCAGTCGATCTGGAGAGAACGGGAAGTGAAGAAGCAAATTATAAACCATTAAAATGTTTAGACATATGAAAGATAACCGTCTTAAAGCCTTAATGGTTGAAATTTATTATTTGCTTATGAAAACAATATTGTTGTTCATGCTATTTGTTTTTGTTGCTGGAACGGCTAAGGCGCAGGATTCACTGGATGGCTATTTGAAGATTGCCGCTCAAAACAATCCGGCACTGAAGTCTAAGTACAACAAGTATCTGGCTGCGTTGCAGAAGGTGCCTCAGGTCGGCGCATTGCCCGATCCCGATCTGTCATTCGGCTATTTCATCGAACCGATGGAGGTGTTGGGCGGCAAGCAGCGGGCGCAGATTCAGTTGATGCAGATGTTTCCATGGTCGGGTACGCTGAAAGCAGCAAAAAACGAGACGGCGCAGATGGCTCAATCCGATTTTGAGGCTTTCCGTGCCGAGAAAGAGGAATTGTTCTACAACGTACGAAAGAGCTATTTTCAACTCTGGTTTACTGACCGGCAAATCATCGTCAACGATTCAACCTTGGTGTTGCTCCAAAGTATCGAAAAATTGTTGCTGGCGAAACTTGGCAGTGAGAATGGTAGTGTCGCATCAACCGCTTCACGATCAGTAACGAGCGAACCATCGTCGCAAAAAGGGGGTATGGGCATGAATGCCGATGATGGTAGTGGGGGAAGCGCCCGTTCGGCTCCGGCAATGGGTAGCAGCAGCTCCATGAGCAAAGCCGGATCGGCTTTGAACGATTTGTTGCAATTGCGGACAGAAACCGGAACACTCGAAAATGCGATTGCTTCGTTGAAGCAGCGCCGTACGGTGATGGCAACGCAGTTCAATTTGTTGCTCAATCGGGTACCGGACGCACCGGTCGATTTGCCGAAAGAACTGCCGGTTCCGGATGGTGATTATCAGAGTGCTGCTTTGTTTGATTCCATCAAGCAGAACAATCCGATGCTGAAAATGTCACAATCCGATATTGCTGCTTATCGCTACCGTCAGGTGATGAACCGGAAAATGGGCTATCCGATGGTAGGTATCGGGCTGAATTATACGGTAGTGCAAAAAAGTGAGATGAGCACCTCGTCGATGAATGGCAAGGATATGGTGATGCCCATGTTGTCGGTTAAGTTGCCACTTTACCGGAAAAAGTATACGGCTGCGGTGCATGAAGCGCAATTGCTGGAGCAATCGGCTTTGGAAAATGCAGTGAACGTGCAGAATATGCTCTTCATGGAATTGACCGATACGCAATTGGCCATCGACGAAGCCAATCGAAATCTGCGACTTGCAACGCAAAACAGGGAGCTGACGCAGCAGCGGTTCAATCTGCTGCGAACGCAGTTTGCTGTTTCCGGTAGCGGTTTCGACGAGCTGCTGCGCACGCAACAATCGTTGCTCGACTACCGGATTTCTTTGTTGCAGGCTCAAACCGACAAACGGATTGCGTATGCGGAATTGCAGAAACTGGTGGCAAAATAATGTTCAGTACTCAGTAAACAGTATTCAGTACACAGTGAAAACATAATAGTCTTGAATCTTGGTTCTTGACTCTTTGATCTTAAAAAATTATGATTCGAAATAAATATATCCAATGGGCGCTGATTTTTGTGGTCGGGCTGGGATTGGGATGGTTGTTCTTTTCTCATTCATCCCAAAATTATCCGGTTGCCGCTCAAAAATCCGAAAGCGCCAAACAAATATGGACTTGTTCTATGCACCCGCAGATCCGGCAGGATCATCCGGGGAAATGTCCTCTTTGCGGCATGGATCTTATTCCGTTGCAGCAAAATAATGAAGCTCAGAATCCGGCAGTCATTACCTTGTCGGAAGATGCCGTGCAGACGGCTAATATTCAGACCTCACCGGTTATGAAAGGCGCTGCTGCAAAAGAGATCAGGCTTTACGGACGGGTGGAAAACGACGAACGTGCCGTATCGGTACTGCCGGCGCATTTACCGGGGCGTATCGATAAACTGTTGATCAATTTTACCGGCGACAGGGTAGTGCAAGGGCAAACCATTGCTATTGTCTATTCTCCAGAGTTGGTGCAGGCGCAACAGGAATTGTTGGAGGCGAAGAAACTGAACGGTAGCGTGCCCGGAGCATTAGAGGCTGCCCGCGAAAAGCTTCGTCAGTGGAAATTGACTCCGGCTCAGATCAACGCGGTGGAAAATGGCGGGCGTCCGGTGACGGAATTTGAAGTGAAGGCGACAACCTCGGGTGTGGTAACCAAAAAGATGGTCAATCAGGGCGATTATGTGTCGCAGGGTGCCGCGTTGTACGAGGTGACGGATTTGTCGCGGCTGTGGGTGTTGTTCGATGTTTACGAAACGGATCTACCATGGATTAAGGCAGGCGATAATCTCTCGTACGAACTTCAGTCTATGCCCGGCAAAGAATTTTCCGGCAGAGTGTCGTTCGTTTCTCCTATGGTCGACAGCCGTTCGCGCACGGTCAAAATCAGGGTGGAAGCTCCGAACCGGAATGCGCTTTTCAAACCGGGAATGCTGGCTTCGGGTGTGTTGAAAGCAAAATTGAAAGGCAATGCTTCCGATCTGATCGTTCCGCGTTCGGCAGTGCTTTGGACCGGTACGCGTTCGGTGGTTTACGTCAAAGTGCCAAATGCCGCTACACCCTCTTTTGAAATGCGTAACGTGACCCTCGGTACCGATTTGGGCGAGAGCATTATTGTAACGGCAGGTTTACACGAAGGCGAAAATGTGGTCACCAACGGTGTGTTTAGTGTCGATGCGGCAGCACAATTGGCAGGCAAGCCGAGTATGATGAATCATCCTGAAACGGCGCCAGTGGTTGCCGGAGAAAAGACAGCAAAGAAGACGAACATGCAACATAAAAAGATAGTCTACGTTTGTCCGATGAAAGAAGATGCTGACATTGTCTTGGATCATCCGGGTAAATGTCCTAAATGTGGTATGAATTTGGTGAAGAAAGAGTTATAAATTGTAATACAAATAATTATGAAGACTAAAACAATTTTTGTGATGATGGCAATTGCGGGTGTAGTTGCAATTGCTTCTTGTGGCAAATCGGCTCAAAAGAGCGAGGCAGTAAAAGAATCGGCTCCAACCGCAAAGGTGGTCTATACCTGTCCGATGGATACGGATGTGGTGTCTGATCATCCCGGCAAATGTCCGAAGTGTGGCATGGATCTGGTTAAAAAATAAATGACAGAAAAGAAAGAGGTTGTTTAAAAATCCAATATTGCTATTGATAAACTTATAAGCAGAAAGGTAATCTCATTTTTATACCCCTAAATCCCCTGAAGGGGACTTTTACGCCAATAAAAATAGCAGATTTATAGCCCCTTCAGGGGTTGGGGTAAAAAACAAACAATGATCTACTTTCGAATCGTAAGTTATTCCAAAATCAATATCTATTTTTAGACAGCCTCTTTTTAATTTTAGAATAGAAATCAGCAGATATTCTTCAATATAGCCAGACCACCTTGCGCTGTTTCTTTATATGATGCGGCAAGGTCTTTCCCTGTGCGCAGCATCGTTTTGCAAATTTGGTCGAAGGAAATACGGTGTTTTCCATCCGAAAGCAACGAGTAGGTACAGCAGTTGAAAGCACGATCTGCAGCCATAGCATTTCTCTCGATGCAAGGTATTTGTACCAATCCGGCCACCGGATCGCAGGTGAGCCCCAGATGATGCTCCATACCCATTTCTGCGGCATATTCTATTTGAGTATTTGTCCCTCCAAAAAGTTGGGTGGCCGCGGCTGCTGCCATTGAACAGGCGGTGCCTATTTCTCCCTGGCATCCTACATCGGCACCCGAAATAGAGGCATTTGTTTTTACTAAATTACCAATCAGACCGGCAGTTGCTAAAGCTCTCAAAATGCGGGCTTCGGAAAAATTGTGGTATTTTTTTAGTTGGTAAAGTACGGCTGGAACTACTGCACAGGCACCACAGGTAGGAGCGGTTACAATAAGTCCTCCCGCTGCGTTTTCTTCGGCTACGGCCAATGCAAAGGCATATACCATTCCACGGCGTTGCAACGATTCGCTGTAGCCTTTTGCTTTTACATAATAGTTGGGTGCTTTCCGTGGTAGTTTTAATATACCGGGCAATGTTCCTTCGTTTTCAATTCCCCGTTCCACAGCATCGCACATAGTTTTCCAAACTTTCTTCAGAAAATCGTTGATTGCCTCCCCTTCAAATTGTTCAACGACTTGCCAGAATGCCAATCCTTCTTTGTCGCAGTAAGTGAGAACTTCTTCCATGGTGGTGAATGGATAGATCGCGTTTTTAGTTTGCGATTGCCCTTCTTCTGCAAGAGCTCCGCCGCCTACGCTGAAAACCTGCCAGGTATCGGCGCTGTTTCCGTCACCATTCAGGGCTTCGAATTTCATGCCATTCGGATGGTAGGGTAAGAACGTTTTCGGTTCCCATACAATTTCTACCTGTTTGCCTTTCATTTGATCCAGAATCGCTTTGTCGGTAAGGTGACCTTTGCCCGTTGCAGCCAGACTTCCGTATAATGTCACTTTGAAATGGTTAGTCTCAGGATGTTTTTCCATAAACATGGCAGCTGCTTTGGAGGGAGCCATCGTGTGACTGCTGGAAGGTCCGTATCCTATCCGGTATAATTCGGTAATTGAATCCATTCTGTATATTTTTTCACAAAAATAGAAGTTTTTCAACCATTATCAAATTTATTCTGCAAAGTACTTAACCTATCGGTTTCTTTACGTTTTTTTACCCTTCTCAATTGCATTTCGCTTCTCCGTAACGTATCTTTGTATCACTCATCCGGCTTGTTTTACACAATGCCGGAATATTTTTTATCGGGTAAATCCCGTTCAATATTTATTTTATAAAAGTTTTGTAACAATGAAAATAGGATTTATAGGTTTAGGCAAGATGGGCGGTAAGATGGTACAGCGCCTGCTAAATGATGGTCATCAGGTGGTGGTATATAATCTTACTCAACCGGAAGTCGATGAGGCTGTTGCGGCTGGCGCTATTGCAGCTTCCGATCTGAAAGATTTGGTTGGCAAGTTGGACGGTAAAAAACTGGTGTGGCTGATGGTGCCTTCTGGAAAACCGGTGGATATCAATTTGGATGCATTGTCAGAATTGCTTCAGGAAGGTGATATTATCGTGGATGGTGGTAATAGCTACTGGCGCGATTCTGTTGCTCGTGGAGAAAAGCTCAAGGCAAAGGGAATTCATTATATTGATTGCGGTACCAGCGGTGGCGTGTGGGGTCTGCAAAATGGTTATTGTCTGATGTATGGCGGACCGAAAGAAGCTTGTGATTTTGCAGAGCCAATCTTTAAAAGTCTGGCTCCCGAAAACGGATACATCTATTGTGGAGAAAGCGGTGCCGGGCATATGACCAAGATGGTGCATAATGGCATCGAATACGGGATGATGCAGGCCTATGCCGAAGGTTTTGAAATAATGAAGAATTCGCCTTACAATGTTGATCTGGAAAAGGTGGCGAAAGTTTGGATGAATGGTTCGGTGGTGCGCTCGTGGTTGCTCGAACTGATCGGTAATGCACTTGAAAATGATCAGGAATTGAGCGATTTGCAACCATGGGTGGCCGATAGTGGCGAAGGTCGCTGGACGGTACAAACGGCCATGGATTTTGACGTTCCGGCACAGGTTATCACCTCTTCGCTTTTTGCTCGTTTTCAGTCGCGTCAGGAAAATTCGTATGCAATGAAATTACTGGCAGCCATGCGGAATCAGTTTGGCGGCCACGCAGTGAAAAAATCATAAGGGAGGACGATTATGGGACAAATACAAGACCAGGTGCTGGTGATCTTCGGAGCATCGGGCGACCTTACTTACCGTAAATTGATTCCTGCGTTGTTCGATCTATTCATGCAGGATTTACTGCCTAAGAATTTTACTATTCTGGGTGTGAGCCGCACAGAATTCACGGATGCGACTTTCCGTGACAAGATGAACGATGGTATTCGCCAGTTTGCCTACTTCAAAAATCCGAGCAAAGAAAAGCTTTCCGTTTTTGATGAAAAACTTCATTACCTTGCTATCGAAACGAAAGAGGCAAGCGAATATGTAAAGCTTCAACATAAGCTCAAAAAAATTGATCACGATCATCAAACAGGGGGCAATTACCTTTTTTATCTCTCCACGCCTCCGGCTTTGTATGGCTTGATTCCTCAGTTTCTGGCAAAATACGGGCTCAACAAAGGGCACAACGGTTTTCCGCGACTGATTATTGAAAAACCGTTCGGAGAAGATGTTTATTCTGCTTTTCAACTCAATAAGTTGTTGCTGGAATTCTTCAAAGAAGAGCAGATTTACCGCATTGACCATTATCTTGGCAAAGAAACTGTTCAGAATGTACTTGTAACCCGTTTTGCAAATGGTATTTATGAACCGCTTTGGAATCGGAATTATATCGACCGTGTGGAGATTACCGCAGCCGAAAGTCTCGGAGTGGAAGGCCGTGGTGGATATTACGACCACGCGGGAGCGCTTCGTGATATGGTGCAAAATCACCTGTTGCAACTGGTGGCTTTGGTTGCCATGGAACCTCCTACCGAGATTAGTGCCGGTGCCATCCGCAACGAAAAAATGAAAGTGTTTCAGTCGCTGCGACCGCTGAAGGAACATGACTTGTTCAATAGCGTGATACGCGGTCAATACATGTCGTCGAATATTCGGGGCGGTCATTTCAAAGGCTATCGAGAGGAAGCTGGGGTCGATCCGATGTCGCGAACAGAAACTTACGTAGCACTGAAATTCTTTATCGATAACTGGCGCTGGGGTGGGGTGCCGTTTTATATCCGTACCGGAAAACGAATGCCGACGCGCGTTTCTGAAATTGTAATTCATTTCAAACCAACGCCGCATAAGCTCTTTGTAAGCAATCCCGAGTTCTGGACAATGGGCAATCAGCTCGTACTGCGCATTCATCCCGATGAGGGCATTTTGCTGAAAACCGGCATGAAAGTGCCCGGTGCTGGCTTTGAGGTGAAAACCGTGAATATGGATTTTCATTACAAAGACTTGCAGGAAACCTATGTGCCGGGAGCTTACGAACGTCTTTTGCTGGATGGAATGATGGGTGATGCTACGCTTTATACCCGTGGCGATGGTCTGGAGGCAGCCTGGTGTTTCGTACAGCCAATTCTTGACTTTTGGAAACACAATCCGAATGCTCCGCTCTATGGTTATCCGGCCGGAACCTGGGGTCCTGACTGTGCCGATAAATTGATTGGAGGAGAGAAACAAACATGGCGCTATCCGTGTAAGAATCTTGCTGATGATGGAATTTACTGTGAATTATGATGAGGCGAGTTTCCATATTTGAAACCAGCGACGAATTGAATCGTGAAGTGGTCAATTTGGTGGATTTTCTACTGGAATCCAAGCCGGTGGTCAATATCAGTCTTTCGGGAGGTTCTACTCCGAAGGCACTGTTTGATTTCTGGGCTAAGGTGAAACAAGAGCCTGATTACTGGAAGAGGATTTACCTCTTTTGGGGTGATGAGCGTTGTGTGCCTCCCGATCATGAAATGAGCAATTATGGCATGACAAAAATTCATTTGCTCGATAAAATACCCATTCCGGCAGAAAATGTCTTTCGCATTATGGGCGAGAACGATCCGGAGCAGGAAGCTGTGAGATATGCCAATTTAATCGAACGAAAAGTGCCTTGTTTTGATCTGGTTCTGCTTGGTTTGGGGGATGATGGTCACACGGTTTCCATCTTTCCTTCGTCGATAAAGCGTTGGACGGATCCGCATACCTGCATCGTTAATCCGCATCCTGAAAGTGGAATGAACCGTATAACGATTACAGGGAAGGTGGTGAATGCCGCCAACTACGTGGCCTTTCTGGTGACTGGTCGCAATAAAGCAATTAAAGTACAAGAAATAGTATTGAACAGGAGGAAATGCATTAATAAATATCCGGCAGCCAAAGTGTACCCGGCTTCCGGAAACCTTCTCTGGTTGCTGGACAAGGATGCGGCTTCTTTGCTGTAATTGAGCATTTCATTACCTTTGCAATAAAAATGATTTGATATGTCAATGATTTTATCGGATATGAAGCTCAGCGAGGTAATCCTTCAGCATTATGTGTTGATGCCGGTTATTCGTCGTTTCAATATAAAACTGGGTTTTGGAGAAAAAACGATCAAGAGGGTGTGCGATGAATATAACCTGGATACCGACCTTTTTCTGGCGGTAATCAATTTGTATATTCAACAAACGTATGTGATGGAGCAACCCCTGACGGTTGAGCAGGTTACTGCAACTGTCGAATATCTCAAAAACACCAATAATCTCATCATGCAATCGCAGTTTCCTAATGTGGAACGACACTTGCATGCACTTATGTCCAATAGCTTTGAACACAACAAAACTATTGGGGTGATTAATAATTTCTTTCAGGAAATAAAAAGCGAGTTATTGGCTGGAATTGAATATGATAACAAGCAAAGGTTTCCTTATATCGAGCGTTTATGTAATGATGAGACGGAGGCATGGGCGCAAAAGCCAGCCGATTCTCCGGTGAAAGAGCCGGTGGATGAGAAGATATTCGATTTGCGTAGCATGTTGATGAAATACCTTACAGGAGAAGCAGATCAAAACCTTTGCTATGCTGTCTTCTTTGCCCTGTTTACTCTCGAAAACGATATCCGCCAGTACAACAAGATCTGCGAACGACTTCTCAATCCTGCGGTTAATAATCTCGAAATAAATGCTGAAAGATAGAAAAATAGCTGTTATTACAAGCCATTTTCTGGAAGGCAGGGGCTTGTGTTCGCTGCTGACTGAAAATTTTAGTGATATTGAGATTCGTCTTTTCTCCTCACCGGTGGAACTGTCAGATTCTGAAAGCAACAGCTATGATTTGTTTCTTGTGTCAGCCGACTTGTTTGTTATTCATTTTGAGTATCTATTGCCCAGAAAAAACAAAGTTGTGGTTTTTGGTAATGCTTTGTCTGATGAATTTCAACACTCTTCCTTGCCGTTTCTCAATATCAATACTTCCGAGGCTGACTTTGTAAAACAGGTTGATAATTTGCTTAATAAGTCAATTTCTTACGATAATAGCGATGGTTTGACTGTTCGTGAAACCGAAGTGTTGACGTTGGTCGCCAAAGGGCTGCTTAATAAAGAAATTGCTGATCAGTTGGGAATAAGTCTGCATACAGTGATTTCGCACCGAAAGAACATTGCTTCCAAACTGGGGATTAAGACAGTTTCAGGTTTTACGATGTATGCGGCCATGAATGGGCTTATTTCTTTAAGTTAATGCCTGATTTTAAATAGATATTTAGTTCAACCATTTACAAAATGTTATTTTCATAGAGATACGATCTGTCTGATTTTACTAATCAGAGCGTCGGTTTAAGCGGGACTTTCAAACAAAAGGAAGCCCGCTTGTTTTTTTATGTATGACGATTGGGGAATGATCGGACTAAGCGTTTGATGGCATGGAGATTCTTGCATTTTCACTCAATTTTTCCGATAAAGTGGTCAGAATGTTTGAAGATGGAACAAATATGGTGCAAAGTGAAATATCAAATGGATATTCAATAAGTTTAGATTGCATTAAAATGATATTAATATATTGTTAATAATGGAAATGTGTCAAAATGGGCCTCTGCTTGCTGTTTTTATAAGTGTATATGATACACTATACAAAAAAGAATGTAATACATTGATAATTAACAATATAAGTCAAAATTAAAAATACTAACGAAAAATAAAAAACAGTATATATAGTAAATAAAACAAAAAATATTTGGAAAACATGTTGTACAACATATAAATTTGCATTGTCAAAAAGAAACAAGTAGTTGATAGATTTCTAATACAAAGCTTACCTGAAAAACACTGGGTGAACTTTGTATTTTTTTTTAGATTGTAGTTTTATTTAGTTTTAGACAAAAAGATTGTGTAACTTTTAATTATTTAGGTTATGAAAAAGATGATGTTAGTTTTAGTAGTGTTCGTGGCAGGTGTAGTTTCAACTTATGCCATTAATCCGGTAGAAACAGGAGTATTTTATACCTTTAACAACGAACCGGTATTTAATCGTTTGATGAAGTATTTGAATGTGGATGACGAACAGGCAGATAACCTGAAGTATATCTTCGAAACAACTGCAAGTAAAATGCAAACAGCAGTCAAAAGCAACAACGATGCTGCTTATAGTAAAGCTGTAAATTTCAATCTTGCAAATGCCAAAAACATTCTTACTCATTCTCAGTACATCAAATATCTGTCAATGATTAATCTTACACTTACAAACAGATATCAGGAAATATCTCTTGGTGAAAAGTAAAAATTATGAATGGTGAAATGCACTGTCAAGGCCCGGCTTTGCCAGGGTTGATAATTGGAAATCTTATAAATGGGTATGCGAGTCTTTCGGATACCCATTTTTGTTTTTGATGCTAAATGCTTACTTTCTCTAACTTGGAAAGATAGGAACCCTCCATTCTTGCTCCAAGCCCGGGAGTCTCAGGTAAAGAGACTTTGCCGTTTTCTCCATAAACGATCCCTCCAGTCACAGGATCCTCAACAAACATCAGTGGTGTGTCGAAATCATAGTGAATAATTAAATCGCTTGTTAATGCGAGATGGGCAGAGGCGGTAAAGGCAAGTCGCGATTCCAGAAAGCCGCCGATTTGAATGTAGTTGTTGTTTTGCTTTGCGATTTCAATTATTTTCAATGCTTCAAAAATTCCTCCCGATTTTCCAAGCTTGATGTTGAAATAATCGCAGGCGTTTAGTTCGTTCAGTCGCTTTGCATCATAGCTGTTACAGCACGATTCGTCTGCCATTATAGGTATGGGGCTCATTTGTTTGATATGCGGTAATTCCATGAACTCTTCGCGAAGGATTGGCTCCTCACACAGTTGAATATTATATTGCTGCATGGCTTGCAATATTTCTACTACTTCATCGGTTTTCCATCCCTGATTGGCGTCTATCCGCATGGGTAATTCCATTCCAATGGCTTCCCTGATTAGCCGTATGCGTTCTATATCGGCCTCTTTTGACTCCCCCAGCTTGATCTTGATTACCGTAAAGCCTTGTTCTTTTATCTTAATCGCATCTTGCACCATCTTTTGTGGGTCGCCTATGCTAACGGTACAGTCGGTGTATATGCTTTTCGTTTGGGTTCCTCCAAGGAATTTGTAAAGTGGTAAGCCTGCATGTTGTGATGCAATATCGTATAAGGCAATATCAAATGCGCTTTTGATGCTGGAGTTAGCATAAATGGTTTTATTCAAGGTCGAGGTACATCCGGCAATGTCAAGAGCATTCTTTCCTTTCAAGGCCTTCGCAAGATATTGCCCTACGATAAATCCGGTTTCCATGCTTTCTCCATTGATTGTCATGAACGGACTGCATTCTCCGAAGCCGGAGATGCCTTTGTTGGTGTGAATTACTACGACCACATTTTGAGCATGTGTCAATGGTCCGAGTGATATTACAAACGGTTCTTTTAATTTTATAGGCGATTTGTAGATGTCAACACCACTTATAATCAACTCTTCGTTCTCTTTCATCGTCTTCTGAAATTATGTATGTATCAATAATGGGAAATACGCACTTGTTTAGTCTGTAAAAGTATAAAAAAAGGCCACCTCTTTATTTAGAGGTGGCCTTTGAATGTATTGGCGCTTATCGCACTGCGGCTTGCGCTGCGGCTATGCGGGCGATAGGTACACGGAAGGGTGAACAACTTACGTAGTTCATGCCAAGCGTGTGGCAGAATTCTACAGAAGAAGGTTCTCCGCCATGTTCTCCGCAAATACCCACTTTCAATTCGGGTTTCGTGGCACGTCCTCCGGCTACAGCCTGACGCATCAGGCCACCAACGCCTTCCTGGTCAAGAACTTCAAAAGGATCGTTTTTCAGAATGCCTAAATCCTGATAGATTTTCAGGAATTTGCCTGCATCGTCACGTGAATAACCGAATGTCATTTGAGTAAGGTCGTTGGTGCCGAAGGAGAAGAATTCGGCAACTTCAGCAATTTTGCCTGCTGTAACCGCTGCGCGGGGAACTTCAATCATTGTACCAATCTTATATGCAATGCGTTTGCCTCTTTCAGTAAACACTTTTTCAGCTGTTTCGTTGATGATTTGAGCCTGAAGCTTCAGCTCTTCAATCACACCAACCAAAGGCACCATAATTTCAGGATGAACGTCAATGCCTTTCTCCTGTACATTCAATGCGGCTTCGATAATGGCACGAGCTTGCATTTCCGTAATTTCAGGGTATGTGTTTCCTAAGCGGCATCCACGGTGTCCGAGCATTGGGTTAAATTCTTCCAGTGAGTTGCAGGCAGCTACAACTTCGTCGAGAGTTAAGCCCATTTCTGTAGCAAGTTCTTTTTGAGTAGCCAGTTGGTGAGGTACAAATTCATGAAGAGGAGGATCGAGCAAACGAATTGTGACACCAAAGCCGTCCATTGCTTCAAAAATACCTTCAAAGTCACCTCTTTGCATTGGCAACAGCTTTTTAAGGGCTTCGCGACGTCCGGCTTCATCTTTTGAAAGAATCATTTCGCGCATTGCTTTAATGCGGTCTCCTTCGAAGAACATGTGCTCTGTGCGGCATAATCCGATACCCTTTGCACCAAACCCACGAGCAACTCTTGCGTCGTTAGGGGTGTCGGCATTAGTGCGAACATCCATTTTGGTGTATTTGTCGGCCAACGTCATGATTTCAGCAAAGTCGCCACTAACTTCGGCATCTTTTGTATTTACTTTACCATCGTAAACGTCACCTGTAGAACCATTCAACGAAATCCAGTCACCTTCTTTGTAGGTTGTACCGCGCATTGTAATTGTGCGGGCTTTGTAATCTATCTTTATTTCTCCTGCTCCGGAAACACAGCATTTACCCATACCTCTAGCAACAACAGCAGCGTGAGAAGTCATACCGCCACGGGCAGTAAGGATGCCCTGAGCTACGTGCATACCACGAAGGTCTTCGGGAGATGTTTCAATACGGACGAGGATAACTTTTTCGCGTTTTTCGGCCCATGCTTCAGCATCATCAGCAAAGAAAACGATACGGCCGGTAGCTGCGCCCGGAGATGCAGGTAAACCTTTTGCCATGACTTTAGCCGATTTTATAGCTTTCGGGTCAAAAATCGGGTGCAAGAGTTCATCCAGTTTTTGAGGTTCAATTCGCAAGAGGGCTGTCTTTTCGTCAATCATTCCCTCTTTTAACATCTCATTGGCAATGCGAACCATAGCAGCGCCGGTACGTTTACCGTTTCGGGTTTGGAGTAACCACAGTTTACCGTCCTGAATTGTAAATTCGATATCCTGCATATCAGCACTATGGTTTTCCAGTTTTTGCTGAATTTCATTTAGTTCTGCATATGCTTCCGGCATAGCTTCTTCAAGAGAAGGATATTGTTCTTTGCGAACATCTTCACTGATGTTTTGCAGAGCAGCCCAGCGGCGTGAACCTTCTATGGTGATTTGTTGGGGTGTGCGGATACCGGCTACCACGTCTTCTCCCTGAGCGTTGATAAGGTATTCACCGTTAAAAATATCTTCTCCGGTGGATGCGTCACGGGTGAACGCAACACCAGTAGCTGAGTTATTGCCCATGTTGCCGAATACCATCGCTTGAACATTTACGGCAGTTCCCCATTCTGCAGGAATTTTATTCAGTTTGCGGTAGAGAATTGCGCGTTCGTTCATCCAACTGTCAAATACAGCCATAACAGCTCCCCAGAGTTGTTCCCATGGGTCGGTAGGGAAGTCTTTACCGGTATTTTCTTTTACGGCAGCTTTGAATTTAACCACCAGTTCGCGGAGATCTTCAGTTGTGAGATCAGTGTCGTTTACTATGCCTTTGTCGTGTTTTGCTTTGTGGATGATTACTTCAAATGGATCTTCATCTTCTTTGCTTACGGGTTTCATTCCTAAAACAACATCACCATACATTTGAACAAAGCGACGGTAAGAGTCCCATGCAAAACGGGGATTACCGCTTTTAGCAGCTAAAGTTTCCACAGCAGCATCATTCAACCCGAGATTGAGGATCGTGTCCATCATACCCGGCATGGATGCGCGTGCGCCTGAACGTACTGAAACGAGTAAAGGATTGGTATTATCTCCGAACTTCGGGCCGGCAACGGCGTCTTCAACTTGTTTCATTGCGGCTTCTACTTCCGGTTTGATGAGTTGAACAACGGCATCTTGCCCGATTCTATAATATTCATTACACATTTCGGTAGTAATGGTAAAACCCGGAGGTACCGGAATTCCGATTAGATTCATTTCAGCCAGATTTGCACCTTTGCCTCCAAGCAAATCTCTCATCTTTCCGTCTCCTTCGGCGGTTTTGTTACCGAAAGAATAAACATTTTTTGTACTCATAATAACGTGTTTGTGATAATTAGAAAGTATTGGTTAAGATTAAAAAGTCACACAGGTCGTAATGCTGAACCATAATATTTCGGATTATACATTTTTTGTATATCCTTTCCATTATTATGGTATTAATATCTGAAGATAATATTGTTGTATGAAAAAAGCAATTTTTGCCAAATTTTGAAACCTTTCCTACAACTTACTTATCTACAGCTTTCAACAAAATCATTGTTTCAAAAGTAGCAAATTGTTTGGATAAACGCTGATTCTTTATTCTTTATTAATGTTAAAATTATCATGACCTAATAGGATGCTTATATATGCTTAAATAGCGGTAAAACAGCATCATAAATTGGGTTACCACTTTACGTAATCTGAACAACGATGAAAATGTAAGTTATGTTAACAGATTTCAGTCTTTATACTTTATGAAGGTTTGGAGAGATGATGTTGAACAAAGAAATTTAGCTTGAATTTAGAAGCACGAAAAGCCCATGTTTTGGAAAGAACTAATAAAAATGAAATAGCTTTCAATAACTGCACGGAATTTAAATAGAGCGCCAGAGGTGAGCTTCATGAATTTCACAACTTCGATTTCATGAAGTTTGACCCTAAATTGTCTCCCATAAAAAAAGAGACCTGAGGATAAGTTCAGGTCTCTTTGAGTAATATATGGATCAGAAGATCTCTCCGTTCTGAAATAGGAACTTTAGAAGTTCAATTTAGCTCCATCATTTGTGACGTTCATTGTAGTTTGAACGCCAAAGGGTATTGAATAATTATCGTCAATATGACCCGCCTGAAATCCAAACAGGGTAGGGTAGTTGTACTCGGAGACAGCATCAGCTATTAGCTCGTAAACTGTAGTTTTCATATCTTCGTCTTCATCGTATTCATTAAATTGACCGACAATGAGACCGGAAATTTGTTCCAGAATACCTCCAATTTTAAGATTCCATATATACCTGTCGATTTGATATGGCTTTTCTCCTATGTCCTCAATGAATAAAATTTTATCTTCCGGATCAATATCAAAATGAGTTCCTCTCATGCCGCACATCACCGCCAGATTCCCTCCAATTATTTTGCCCTGACACTTCCCGGTTCTGTTTAGCGGATGTGGCATAATGTCAGTATATTCCGAAAGTTCACCAAAAAGCAGTTGTTTCAAACGATCGGCTGCCTCTCCGTTAGCGCTAATGTCTTTTGCCATAATGCCATGAAGCGAAGAAATATCGTAAGCCGCAATAGCAAGGTGGAGTATCGTGATGTCGCTAAATCCAATTAACCATTTGGGATAAAGTTCGAAATGAGAAAAATCGACATCGTCAATTATCTGTACAAGGCCATACCCACCCCGGCTGCAAAGCACTGCTTTAATGTCTTTTTGGTCAAAAGCCCATTGTAGGTCATCCAATCTTTCAGAAGGGGTACCTGCGTATCGCCCATATTGATTTTTAGCATTTTTGCCTATCAAAGGAGTCAATCCCCAGGATTCAAGAATGCTGGCAGCATTGTCAATCAGTGTCGGATCAATATTTCCGGATGGCGATATAATGGCGATTTTGTCACCATATTGTAGGTATGGAGGTTTCATGGTTACATGTTTTTTACAGTTTGAGGCGAAAGTTCATCTTTAATCAAAATCCTCTTCTGTATAATTTTGATATAAAAAGTCGTTGTATGGAAAGCGGGTAATATGAATTTCTTTGACCTTGCCATAGAAAAGTGATCTCAAAGCGTCGATGTTTGTTCTGTTTTTGGCCGATATAAAAATACAATTGTCGTGCATTTTTGCCATCCACGTTTGCTCTAGTTCTGCAAGACTTATATTCTCTTTTGTGAGAGGTGTCAGGTCATCTTCTGCTTTAGGAGTATAAGTAAATGCATCAGTTTTATTAAAGACAACAATGGTAGGCTTTTCTTCTTTATTGATGTCAATAAGCGTTTTGTTCACAATTTCATACTGTTCTTCAAAGTTCGGATGCGAAATGTCGACTACATGTACGAGCAAATCAGCTTCACGGACTTCGTCTAACGTAGACTTGAATGATTCAACCAGATGATGGGGGAGTTTTCTGATAAAGCCTACAGTATCTGTCAATAGAAAGGGCAAATTATCAATGATGACTTTTCTTACTGTGGTGTCAAGAGTCGCAAATAATTTGTTTTCTGCAAAAACATCCGATTTGCTCAATAAGTTCATCAAGGTTGATTTTCCAACGTTGGTATAACCGACTAAAGCCACCCTCACCATTTTGCCTCTGTTTTTTCGTTGCGAAGCTTTTTGCTTATCAATAGCTTTAAGTTCTTCCTTGAGTAAGGAAATCTTTGTGAGAATGATACGTCTGTCGGTTTCAATTTGGGCTTCACCCGGACCGCGCATACCGATACCTCCTCTTTGACGTTCAAGATGAGTCCACATTCTGGTCAGACGTGGTAACAAGTATTGGTATTGGGCAAGCTCCACCTGTGTCTTGGCATGAGCCGTTTGGGCTCTCTTGGCAAAAATGTCTAGAATCAGATTGGTTCTGTCTAATACTTTTATTTGGAGAGCGTCTTCAATGTTTTTAAGTTGTGCCGGAGTCAGTTCATCATCGAAGACAATCATTCCGATTTCTTCATTGTCGATGATGTAATTTTTAATTTCCTCCAGTTTCCCTTGTCCTACAAATGTTTTAGGATGGGGATAATCCAAGCGCTGGAAGAATTTTTTTACAGGAATAGCGCCTGCTGTTTCGGCAAGAAAAGCAAGTTCAGACAAATATTCTTTTGCCTGTTGTTCATTTTGTTCTCTGGTGATTAAGCCCACGAGAACTGTTTGTTCTGAATAAATTTCGGTTTGTTCAATCATATATTATTCAAGTAAAAAAACCGTTTGACATTGTGCCAAACGGTTTTTTCTAATATCAAGTGTAAAGACTACTGCAACTTAAAGTTTACAGGAAGTGTATATTTTACACGAACGGGTTGGTTACGTTGTTTTCCAGGTGTCCATCTGGGCATGCTTTGGATTACACGTACAGCTTCTTTATCGAGGCTTGGGTCAACACCACGTACAACTTGTACATCGACGATAGAACCGTCTTTATTAACCACAAACTGACAAATAACGCGTCCTTGAATACCGTTTTCCTGAGCAACTACCGGGTATTTGATGTTTTTAGCCAAGTAGCTTGCAACATCGCCATCCGGGAATGCCGGCATTTCTTCTACAATAGTAAATACTTCTTCCGGAGCTTGTTTTACTTCAACTACCGGTTCTACTTTCGGAGCTTCTACCACAGGAGGAGGTCCGCCTGTTTCTACCATGATCACCTGTTTACCAAAGTCTTTAGTAACCTGAGTTGTGTCAGTAGTAACTTTAGGAGCCACAAACTTCACCTGCTCAACTATCTTCTCTGCGGGAGGAGGAGGAGGAGGAGGAGGAGGAGCATCCTTTTGTTTGGTAATTTCAACCGAAGTTTCAACCTGTACTTTTTTTCCTATGTTTTCCTTATCAAGGAAACTTTTTATCAAAGGGTAAGCAATTACAGCTCCCAGAAGGAATAGTCCGATGGCCAACGAAATAAGTACATATTTCTTGTACTTTTTCCGGAGCTGATAAGAACCGTATTCTTTGTTACGATTCTTGAAGACCATTTCTTCAAGTGATTCTATATACTGTTTTTCATTAGTCATAGCCATTTTCTTTCAGTATTAATTCACAACTATCTGGGTTGTGCTTTAAGCAATGCCTTTTCAGCACTACTCAAATCAACAATCGCATAGCTAGCTATGTTTGTAATTGCCATTTCATCTACAATAGAGACGATATCTTTGTACTTAGCGGAATCATCTGCTTTTATCAAAATGATAGGACCAACATTATCATCTTTTTTCAGACTTTTAATGTGTTCCTCTGCAGCAGCATCCGATACGTGAATTTTACCTTTAACCCGGCTGTCGTTGTATTCTGTAATTTTGGTAAATAGATCTTTGTTTTTCAACAAAAGAACTTTTCTGATACCATCTTTACTGAAATTAGATTTTACAAATTGAGGCTGGGGTTTTCCCGGTTCAATCGCACCCACATAATAATATACACGATCGCTGTCAGTTAAAAGAATGTTCAACGTACGTCTAGCATCAATTTTAGGCGGTACCGTTTTATCATCCTTCTCAGGCATCGTAATAGTCATTATTTTGGGCTTACTGAACGCGGCGGTAAGAATAAAGAACGTCAACAAAAGACACATCAAGTCCACCATCGGTGTCATATCGATCCGGCCAGGATGTTTTTTGGGGCGTTTCTTTGCACCTTTCTGCGCTTTTTCTTCTGTAACTACTTCACCCATAATTTTTTATGTTATATCTGTTAGATAAATCTTTTTCTCAGTTAATCCTATTGTTTAGGAATATCTTTAATTCCGACTTCTTGTTTGTCGTACGTGGTCACGAAATTAAACTTGTTAATTCCGTTCTTTTGAATCAAGTCCAACACTTTCTTAACAACAGGATAGGGTGCATTTCCATCAGCTTTGATCGCAACTTGAGCCTGTGAATTGACAAAGCGAGCTTTGTTCAACCACCATGCAAATTGGTTGTCAATAGAGTCTGTTGGAATACCAACCTGAAATTTATCAGATTCTTTCGAATCTTCAGTGTTAAGCCATTGTTTCAAATAAGCCATAGGCATACCGAAAGAACTTTTTCTTGAGAATTGTGTAATTTCTTTCGGTGTAAAACTAATTTTATACTGATCACCCATGGCTTTTAATAATTCCGCACGAAAATGTTTGGAAGTATCCTTCCCGTTGTCGAAATTGAAATAGATTTTTTTATCCGTAGAAATGAAAATAGTCATAATATCATTATCCGGAGCAACTTTCTCCGATACTGAATTAGGTATTGTCAATTTTGCCGGATCAACAGGACGAAACGTAGCAGTCAAAATAAAGAAAGTAAGCAGCAGCGAAAATAAGTCCACCATAGGCGTCATGTCTATGTGTGGTGATCTCGCAATTGATTTTATTTTTGGCATGGAATTATTATTTAATTGTTCTTCTAATTAATTTTTTAATAAGTCCGCCTGCTTATTCCCTCTTTATTTTGTGGAAGCTGCAAACGATTGTACTAAGCTAAAACCTGCTTCGTCAATTTTATATGTGAAGTTGTCAATACGGGTTGAGAAGTAGTTGTACAAAATGATTGCCAACAAAGAACCACCGATACCGAATGCTGTGTTAATAAGAGCTTCAGAGATACCAGTTGACAAAGCAACAGCATCAGGAGCACCAGCAGTTGCCAAAGCAGCAAAAGCACGGATCATACCTAATACAGTACCCATAAGACCGGTTAACACGGAGATAGAAGCGATAGTAGAAATAATTACAACGTTGCGAGAAAGAATAGGTAATTCAAGAGCTGTAGCTTCTTCGAATTCTTTTTGCAGAGCCAAAATTTTCTGATCTTTCGTCAGAGTAGATTCTGTTTGCAGTGCACGGTAACGAAGAAGACCAGCTTTCAATACGTTAGCCAATGAACCTTTTTGTTTGTCACAGCGAACGAGTGCTTCTTCGATTTTGTCGTTTTTCAAATCTTCCTGAACATTTTTTACAAATACATTCAAACGACCTTTACCGGCAGCCTGACCTAAAGAAATAAAACGTTCGATTGTAAAGATGATCAATACTAAGTTGATGGTCATCAACAGAGGTACGATAAATCCCCCTTTGTAGATAATAGCTAAGTAGTTGCCGGGTAAACCTTTTCCTTCAGGGTTGCCACCTTCAAAGTTAATGGGGTTACCCATGATGAAATGGTAAACTAATGCGCACACCACAAAAGCAACTAGAATGGCGACGATAGTCATGGTGGATCTTAGTGCATCCCCCAATTTCTGTTCTTTTTTTTGATTTGTCTTGCTCATTGTAAAAAAAATTTAATGGTTTGAGTTGATAATTTGTTTTCTTACGAATGCAAAGGTAAAAAAATATTTATTATCCCAATGCACGTAAATTTGTTTTTGTAGTTGGAAAATTACTTTTTTTATTTTTTTTGAAGGTCAGTCCAAAGAGTGTCTAAGATTCTTTTAATTAGTGATATTTCTAAATAAAAGAATCTTAGATTTGATGTTAAATAGAATTATTTTTTGACTGCAGGACGATTCATGGTTTTCTCAATCACGTCATTGATCTTTTTCGCATTAGAGTCGTTAGGATCGATTTCTAATACTTTATTCCCGTATTCAATAGCTTTACGACCGATTTCGTGAGATTTCGTTGAGTTGAACTGTAGAAAATAATAATAATTCAGGTATGAATAAGCTTCTTTTCTTTCTGCTTTATATTTATCGGCTTCTGCCTGAGTTTTTTCAATCAACGTTTGATATGCATTTAATGCAGCTCCGGTTTTACTATCCGGGTCAGTCTGTGAAAGTGATCTTGCCTTCCAGAGGTAGCTTCCATAAAATGTCGGAACTTTTTCAATCAGCAAAGTAAATGTGCTATCTGCTTTCAAGAATTGTTGTGTTGTATAATAGGCTTTACCTAAGTAATAATAATCCTGAACAGTTTTGAAAGGAGTCGCAAGTTTCTTTTGGTAAGCTTCAATAGCTTTGCTGTAAGCATTACATGTGGTGAAAGAAGCTGCGGCTTCTGAAAGATAATCAACGCGAACAGTGTCCAGAGAATAAGCTTTCATGAGATATGTGCCGGCAATTGAATCTTGTTTCAATTTTGCAAATGAGCGACCCAGATAAGCATAATCAGAAGGACGTACGCTTTCTTCCGGTGCTTTTTTGAAAAATGTTTCAAGAGCGTCTTTTGCTTCTGAATATTTGCCGATTTCATAGTTAGAATATGCAAGAGCACGATAAAGGTCGGTATTTGCTGCATTAGATGAAATTGCATTTTGTGCTTGTTTAGCCACTTCTGCAAAGTCTTTCAGCTCAAACAAAGTGTTGATGTACTGCATTTGAGCATCTGTGTTCCCAGACGACAATTCAAGGAATTTCTGGAAGTTTTGTTTTGCATCATTCGAATTACCTAATTGTGCGTTAAGGAAGCCGAGTTCTTTATATGCAGGTGCATAAGATGCATCCAATTGAACTACTTGTTTGTAAGCCGTCAAACCGTCAGGATAATTTTTTGAACGAACCCACAGGCGGCCGATACGTAATTGGGCAGCCGGCGACTTCGGATTGATTTTTGACGCCATATTGTAGTTGCGGATTGCATTTGATCCGTCATTTAACAGGTAAATATACGCATCACCTTCAACAAGATAAATGTTGAAATCTTTGGGATTTAATTTTTCAGCCTGACGTAAAGCCGAGAAGATCATAGCGGTGTCGTTTGTCATGCTGATGACATAAGCTTCTGCAATTTTAATATAAGCAGTTGCCTGATCTTCTTTCGCCATTTTAACTTTGTTTTGTTTGCTAGGTAATAAAGCTTTAGCCTGATTTATATACTCTTGAGCCTTAGCTGTGTTTTTAAGGAAGAGAGCAGACTCTGCCAATCCGATGAAGTTTAATGGATTTGCAGCTTCTACACTTGTTCCTTTTTCAAACATTTTGGAAGCATCTGTAGTTGCTTTTTTGATATTTACAGCCAAAGTATCAGCCAAATATTTACGGATGTAATAATCGCCGTAATAAAAATAATTGGTGCCATTCTGAGGTTGTTGCCCAAGGAGCGATTGATAGGCTTTGTTTGCATTCTCAAATTGTTCACTTTGCGTAAAACGGATTGCATCTTGTAAGGTTTGAGCTTTTGTGATGCTCACGCCGGCTACCCACAAGGCTACGCAAATAAATAGTCCGATTGTTTTTGTTTTTGATGACATAGATGTTCAAATTGAATATTAGTAGCTTATGTTTATTTCTTTAATTCGATAACTCTTATTGGAGCCGAAGCAGGAACCATTCCGGAACGAAGGATGACAGTCTGACCTTTTTCGCCGGCAATAAAGGATGCTAACCCAATGCCTAATCCGTTGTAAGTTTGTCTGTTGATGAAATATACATCTCTGACAAACGGATATGACTGGTCTAGTATATATGCTTGGAATGGTTTGTAATAAGTGTCAGCATCCGTGCTTCCTTCGAATGCGGTAATGCCTGCAACCTGAGTTCTTTGTAAAAAGTTGTGAGAAATAGAGTCCTGAGGATCGCTGATCCAGTTAACACTTATAATTCCAATGGTTCCTTTGTCTTTTTCGACTGCATTAATTACCTGATTGTTGGATGTGGATGCTGAAAATGTTGAAGGAAATTCTTTAATATTGAATTTTTCCATGAAATAGCGCACATTGGCAGACCCGTTTTTGTCGAACACCATTTTAATGTTACCAAGTCCAGATCTTGGATCTATCTGATTCCAGCTTTTGATTTTTCCAAGGAAAATATCTCTTATCTGATCATATAGAAATTTATTCGTCTTATTGTTTTTGTTTACAATAAAAGCGACTGCATCATGAGCTATTAATGTTGTTGTGGGCACTATTAAATTGGCACGTAAATCGTCAATCTGTTTCTTAGATAACTGTTTCCCAATGACCATCGTTTGTATAGAGTCTTTTAGAAAAAGGTTTACAATATTGGTTTCAGCATCATATATGGTGTCGAAGGAAGCATTCTTATAAAAATTAGTGAATAAGTCAAACTGAGCTTCCATCATGAGTTTGTATGAATCATCGATACCAACCTTGATTTTTCCGGATGTGGGAGTGTCTAAGCTCTTATTTGTATTGCGTTGGCCGCACGATAACAGAACAATGCCACAAAGTGCAGTGGAAAATAAGACAATAATAAACGGGCGGATTGTATTGCGCTTCATGATAAGATGATTTTAGTTTAGTGAGAGATAATATAAAATAGTATTTTACTCTTCTCCTTCTTGAGCAGATTCCTTTCTGTCTCTTTTGGTCACCATGCGAGCCAGTCGGTAGCCTCCATATAATAGTAAAATGACTCCAATGATTATTCGAAGTTCACTTTGCAATCCTCCAAGATAAAATTGATGATTAAAAATAATATACTGAGGATTAATAAGAAGCAATAACCCCAGAATGAAATACATGAGGATTACAGCAAAAGAAATGTACTTTCCAAACTTCTGCATTTGTTCTTTTTACTTAGGTTTTGGTTTTACCGTAGGGTTAATTTCAAACTGAAAGCTAAAATCACTATAAATTTATTGATCCTCTTCAAAGGAGCAACAATAAGACAAAAGTAGTATTTTTTTTAGTGATTGTAATAGTTTTTGTTTTATTTCTGCTTTTTTTTGAAAATAGAAACACTTGGTTATGCTATAACATGCACGGGAACAAGTATTTCCATGCCCTTGCGTAGCGCTTTTTCGTTTTGAGGTAAAAGGTGATGATGGCGTTCGGGTAATGATTTCTTTAACCCTAACAGAACATCTTCAATTTTTACAATCGGACGAACTTTGAGAAATCCGCCAAGAATGAACATGTTAAATGTCTTTGCCATATTCAGGGCGATGGATTGTTCAAGAGCATCAATGCGATAGATGTTGATATCTGTGCGTTTAGGAGGGCGCACGAAACCATGACCATCATATATCAATGTTCCACCAGGTTTAATGCGGCTTTCGAATTTATCCAACGATGGCTGGTTCAGGATAATAGCAGTATCAAATTCGTACAAAATAGGAGAACTGATCCGCTCGTCACTCAAAATAACAGTGACATTTGCAGTTCCACCTCGCTGTTCGGGACCGTATGATGGCATCCACGATACTTCTTTTCCTTGCATAAGACCTGAGTAGGCGAGAATTTTGCCCATAGATAGGACTCCTTGTCCTCCAAAGCCGGCTATAATTATTTCTTCTTTCATCTGTATTGCAGTTTGTAATCAAAAGACCAGAAACCCTTTGAAATGAGTCTCTGGTCAAGATTTTCTTATCTGTCTTTAATATCTCCTAACGGATAGGCGGGAAACATATTTTCTACCATCCATTTATTTGCCTGGTGAGGAGTCATTTTCCATCCGGAATTACATGTTGATACAACTTCCACGATGGATGTCCCTTTGCTGGCCATAGAATTTTCAAGCGCTTTGCGAATCGCTTTTTTTGCTCTTACAGTAGATGCTGCGGTGTGAACGGCTTGACGGGTTACGTAGCAAGTGCCATCTAAAAGAGCAAGCATTTCACTGATTTTTAATGGATAACCTTCCATAGAAACATCGCGTCCATTAGGACATGTAGCGGTCTTCATTCCTTCCAAAGTGGTAGGTGCCATCTGTCCGCCAGTCATACCATAAATTCCATTGTTTATGAAAAAGATGGCAATGTTCTCTCCACGATTGCAGGCATGTATTGTTTCTGCAGTTCCGATAGCGGCAAGGTCTCCGTCGCCCTGATAAGTGAAAACGCAATTTTCAGGGTTAAGGCGTTTGGCTGCTGTTGCTAACGCTGGAGCACGTCCGTGAGCAGCTTCCTGCCAGTCAATATCGATATAGTTGTAAGCAAATACAGCACAGCCAACAGGTGCTATACCTACGGTTTTATCAGCAATGTTCATCTCTTCAATCACCTCGGCGATGAGTTTATGAACGACGCCGTGACTACAACCCGGGCAATAGTGCATCGGAGTTTCTGTCAGTAAAGGAGTTTTGCCGTATACTTGATTCTCGGGTTTAATAATTTCTTCTAAAGTCATAGTAGTAAAATTTACTGGGTGAAAAAAGCTTTCTGCCAAACTGATTTTATTTAATCAATTTGGATTTCAAGGCCTTTACTACTTCATCGGGAGTCGGGGTCATACCGCCCTGACGACCGTAAAATTCTACAGGGGTAACACCGTTTACGGCCAGTCGAACATCTTCAACCATTTGTCCTGCGTTGAGCTCTACCGAAAGAATTCCTTTTACCTGTTTTGCGAATTTAGCAATTGCTTCGGTAGGGAACGGATAGAGTGTTATTGGTCTTAATAAACCAGCTTTGATGCCTTCCGATCTCAATATTTCTATCGTTTTCTGGCAAATACGTGCACACGATCCGAAAGCTGTGATCAGGTATTCAGCGTCGTCGCAGAAATATTCTTCAAAACGAACTTCATTTTGTTCAACCTGATTGTATTTTTCCTGCAAGCGGTTGTTGATTTTTTCCATTTCCTCAGAACGGAGTTCCAGTGAGGTAATGACGTTTTGTTGTTTGCGTCCATGTTTGCCTGTTGTTGCCCAAGGGCATTTTTCTCTTACCTGTTCATCGGTAAGTCTGGGTTGATAGGGCGGCAATTGTACTTTTTCCATCATTTGGCCGATAATACCATCTGAAAGCACCATTACCGGATTGCGGTATTTGAATGCCAGATCAAATGCAAGGACAGTGTGATCAGCCATTTCCTGAACGGAAGCAGGAGCCAGAGTGATCAGCTTGTAGTCACCATGTCCACCACCTTTTACAGTCTGAAAATAATCGGCCTGACTTGGTTGGATAGTGCCTAAGCCGGGTCCTCCGCGCGTAACATTCACGACCACGCAAGGCAATTCGGCGCCGGCAATATAGGATAAACCTTCCTGCATCAGGCTGATACCGGGGCTTGAAGATGAAGTCATTACTTTTTTGCCGCAACCAGCTCCTCCATAAACCATATTGATGGATGCGGTTTCGCTTTCAGCCTGCAAAACTACCATTCCGGTTGTTTTCCACGGCTCTAACGCCATCAGGGTTTCCAGTATTTCTGACTGGGGAGTTATAGGGTACCCGAAATAACCATCGCATCCGCAGCGAATAGCAGCTTCAGCAACAGCTTCGTTACCTTTCATCAATTTAATTTCTTCCATGATTAATCAGTTTTTTACTCTGTAAACCGTAATACAGGCATCAGGACATACATAAGCGCATGAAGCGCATCCGGTGCAAGCTTCTGCCGTTTCCATATAAGCATAATGGTAACCTTTGGAGTTGGCATCTATGTTCATATTCAACACTTTGGACGGGCAAGCCTCTTTGCATAGCTGGCAACCTTTACATCGTTCGGTGTCGATTACAACAGCTCCTCTGTTTTTAGCCATATTTACAAATGTTGGGGTTTGATTGGTTTGTTATGTGAAAGTGTAAATGCCGGGTTGCTCAAGAATTTCTTCCGAACGAAGGGAGTTGTTCCCGTATTTTAGCATTTTTTTGAATTGGCAACATTCATATTGCCTCCGCTTGCACATAAAAATAGTTTCGGGGCGCAAATATACCACATGTTTTGCACTAACCGTACTAAGGAAGGGTTAAAAAGGTTGAATTTGGAGTGTGGAAATTGTGAATCTGCAGAAGAAGGGAGTAGGTTGTTACAGTGCGTTTTGCTAATTATCCTTCTGCATGGATTGATTTGAGGCTTTGCTTGAAAAATAAAAAGCTCGCAAATCATTGATTGTGCGAGCTTTTATTATTTTCTGATTTCCTTTTGGCGGAGAGAAAGGGATTCGAACCCCTGGAACCTCTCAGTTCAACGGTTTTCAAGACCGCCGCAATCGACCACTCTGCCATCTCTCCAAAAGCGGGTGCAAAGATAAGTGGTTTATTTTGTATTTGCAAATGTTAAGCCTGAAAAATGAAATGAAATGTGCATTTTTTGTGGTGTGAAGAAAGTTGCTCTGTGTAAGTTTTTGAAAATTAATCGTAAAGCTTTTTTGACTTTTTGTGGCTAAAAACGGATGTAAGTGTTGTTTTTACTGAAAAGGGCAATCTTATTGAAATGGGTTTCCGAAAAACAGTTATCTTTGCAATGGTTGAAAACGATTTTGAAGCAAAACTATGTCGAATACTGGGCTTTCATTTCCTAAAAAAGAACATCTAACGGGGGAGATTCGTGTTAAACGGTTATTTACCGAGGGACAATCTTTTTTGGTATATCCGCTCAGGGTTGTTTTTCTTCCTGATGAGCCACGAGGAATTCCTTTGCAGGCATTGTTTAGTGTCCCTAAACGGCGGTTTAAACGGGCTAATAAAAGAAATTTGCTGAAACGTCGTATGCGTGAGGCTTTCCGTTTGCATAAATCATCATTGACCGGAGTTTTAACGGAAAATGCCCGTACAGTGGATGTGGCATTTACTTATATCGCAAACGAGCCAATTGCTTTTAGTCTTATTGAGCGTAAAATGATTGAGGCGCTGAATATTTTGAAGGAAAAAGCAGTATGAGGAAATTTTTGTCGTGGATAGTGTTGTTGCCTATCTATTTCTATCGCTATTGTATATCGCCTCTGAAACCTCCCACGTGCCGGTATACACCAACCTGTTCACAATACGCAGTGGAAGCTGTACGAAAATATGGTCCATTGAAAGGGATGGTTCTTGCAGTGAAACGAATATTGAGATGTCATCCCTGGGGAGGACACGGTTATGATCCGGTTCCATAGATTCATAAAAAGCAGTTTCTTTGAGGATTTGCTTATTTCTTATTGATTTCCGGTTAATCAAAGCTGATGATGTATGATAATGAAAATGAGCTTTTTGTAATTATTATGAGTTGGCTTAGTGTTTTTTAACTGGAACGATGGATATGTTAGTGAGTAGCCGAATAATTTTGTTTCTGCCTCAAATGTTAAATCGGAATGTTTGGTATTATTCTGAAATTTAGTTGTTTGTGTGAACTAAAGACGTCGACATTTGAAGGTAAAATGTTAAAAGCAGTAGCCGGCTTACGAAATAGTGGGTAAACATTTATTTACACGCCGTTGAGTTTGGTATCAAAACCATTGGCGAAAAGTACTTTTATTGGAATAAATAATAGCAAGAAACCCGACTGAACCCGGATTTCTTCATTCTATAATCAACAAACTAAATTTATGATGAATCCAACAGTTGATATCAGAGAATTGAATGAGCGCATAGAAAAGCAGAGCGCGTTTGTGGATGCCCTGACCATGGGGATGAACCAAATGATTGTCGGTCAAAAACACCTGGTAGAATCCTTATTGATCGGTATGCTTTCCAACGGACACGTATTGCTTGAAGGTGTGCCTGGTTTGGCAAAAACACTGGCAATCAAAACACTGGCACAGCTGATTGATGCCAACTATAGTCGTATTCAGTTTACTCCCGACCTTTTACCTGCCGACGTTATCGGTACGATGATTTACAGTCAGAAAAAAGAGGAATTCGCTATTAAAAAAGGACCGATTTTCTCTCATTTCATCCTAGCAGACGAAATTAACCGTGCTCCGGCAAAAGTACAGAGTGCTTTGCTCGAAGCGATGCAGGAACGTCAGGTGACCATCGGTGATCATACTTTCAAACTCGAAGAGCCTTTTCTTGTTTTGGCAACTCAGAACCCGATTGAACAGGAAGGTACTTATCCCCTTCCTGAAGCTCAGGTCGACCGTTTCATGCTGAAGGTGATTATCAATTACCCGAAGAAAGAGGAAGAAAAAGCAATTATCCGTCTCAATATGTCGGAATCGCTGCCTACGATTAAGCCGATGCTGAAACCTGAAGATATTGTTACCGCCCGTAATGTGGTTCGCGAAGTGTATATCGACGAAAAAATTGAACGTTACATCGTCGATATCGTATTTGCTACCCGTTTCCCGGATGAATATGGCATCAAAAATCTTTCCAGCATGATTTCGTTCGGTGGTTCGCCCCGTGCGTCTATCAATCTTGCGCTTGCAGCAAAAGCCTATGCCTTTATCAAACGCCGCGGCTATGTGATTCCGGAAGACGTTCGTGCCGTTTGCTTCGATGTATTGCGCCACCGTATCGGTTTAAGCTACGAAGCAGAAGCCAACAACATGACTTCGGAAGAGATTATCAGCGAAATTCTGAATGCAGTAGAAGTCCCCTGATTTTCAATGTGCCAATAAGGCAATATGCCAATGAACTAATGTGCAAGTTTGTACAAGCTTGCAACAATAGAATATTGGAATTTGAACCCTGAACCCTGAACCCTGAAATTGGAATAACAATTGAATGGAAACATCGGAATTACTAAAAAAAGTCCGGCAGATTGAAATAAAGACCCGTGGATTGTCGCGCAATATTTTTGCCGGCGAATACCATTCGGCTTTTAAGGGGCGAGGCATGACCTTTTCGGAAGTGCGCGAATATCAGTTTGGCGACGATATTCGAAGCATCGACTGGAATGTTACGGCTCGTTTCAATCATCCTTATGTCAAAGTTTTTGAAGAAGAACGGGAACTGACCGTGATGTTGCTGGTGGACGTGTCGGGTAGTCGCGATTTTGGTACTGTGAACCAAACCAAGCGCAACCTGATGACTGAAATTGCCGCAACGATTGCTTTCTCGGCTATTCAGAACAAAGATAAAATCGGGGTGGTTTTCTTTTCGGACAAGATTGAAAAATTCATTCCTCCCCAAAAGGGGAAAAAGCATATTTTGTACATCATTCGGGAGTTGCTCGATTTTCAGCCCGAAAGTTCCCGTACAGATGTGTCGCAGGTATTGCAATACTTTACAAATGCCATCAAACGTCGTTGCACGGCATTCCTCATTTCCGACTTTATTGACGGCGAATTTGAACGCGCGATGATGATTGCCAACCGTAAACATGATGTGGTGGCTCTTCAGGTATATGATCCGCGAGAAACAGAATTGCCCGATATTGGTCTGGTAAAACTGAAGGATGCAGAAACGGGAGAACGTTTGTGGGTAGATACTTCTGATCGCCGTTTGCGTATGGCATACCATAACTGGTGGGGCGAAAATCAGATTTCGCTGCAACAGGTTCTGGCCAAATGCAATGTTGATTCAGTGTCGATTAGTACCGATGAAGATTACGTGAAATCATTAATGCGGCTTTTCAAGCTGAGAAGTTGATATTGTGAGAATTCCCTGCTTAATAAGCTTAAAACATGAGAACATTTTACAGATTATTGCTTTTCCTTTTTGCCCTGTTGTTTGCTCATAATGGATATAGCCAGCAGATTTCGGTAAAGGCGTCTATTGATTCAACCCTGATATTGATAGGAAAGCAATCGCATTTATCTTTCGAAGTAGCTCAGCCAAAACATATGGTTGTCAGGTTTCCATTACTTGCCGATACTCTGGTGAATGGAGTGAATATTCTCGGTAAACCAAAAATGGATACAGTTGACTTGGGGCATGACCGTATCCAGGTGAAACAAACCTATACCGTTACTTCTTTCGATTCAGCGCTTTATTACATCCCATCCTATAAATTGATTTCAGGGCGGGATACATTCAAGACTAATCCTTTGTCGCTGAAAGTTATCACTTACAGTGTAGATACAGCCAAACAATCCATTTTTGATATTAAGAAAGTCTATGCTCCGCCGTTCGATTGGGCAGCATTTTTCAGAATGATCCTCATAATTGCGTTGATTCTGATTGTCTTGGCTGCTATTGTATATGTGATTTGGAAATATGTTCTGAAAAAACCGATACCGTTTATTGAGAAAACAGTGCAGGTGTTGCTTCCGCATCAGAAGGCTATTCAGGAACTTGACCAGATCAGCTCTCAAAAGCTGTGGCAACATGGACGCGAGAAAGAATATTATACCCGTCTGACGGAAGTGATAAGGGTGTATATGGAATCCCGTTTCAATATATCGGCTCTTGAAATGACCTCTGCTGAGATACTGGACGAAGCCCGGATGATACAAATGGAATACCCCGCGGCGTATGATAGCCTGAAAAAGCTCTTGCAAATAGGAGATTTGGTAAAGTTTGCCAAATGGCATCCTCAGCCGGAAGAAAATGAGCTTAGTTTGAATATTTGCTACCTGTTTGTAAACCAGACTAAAGTGGAAGAAACTATAGTTGCGGAAGAACAGGTTGTTGATAACAAACCGGAGAGCGCTGAAGATGTTTCAGAGCCAAAGCTTCTCTAAAGTTGAACTGAAAAATTATCTTGGATATGATCTTTAAAAATCCGGAATATCTGTTTTTGCTGCTTATTCTTATCCCTCTTATCGCGGGATATGTAATGAGACTAAGCAAGTCGGATGCCAGCCTGCAAATTTCATCAACACGCTATTTTGCAGGTTTTAAAAAGACAAAAAGACTTTACCTGCGGCATGTTCCGTTTGCACTGCGCATGCTGGCGCTTATAGCTTTGATTATTGTCATTGCACGTCCGCAAACATCCGATTCAGTGACTGATTCAACCTCTGAGGGTATTGATATAATGATGGCTGTGGATATATCGGGCACGATGCTTGCCAAAGATTTTCGACCCAACCGTATTGACGCCGCAAAAGCAGTAGCAACAGAGTTTATCAACAGTCGTCCCAACGACAATATCGGTTTGGTGATTTTTGCCAGCGAAAGCTTTACCCAATGTCCGTTGACCACTAATCATGCTGCATTAATCAGTTTGTTACACAGCGTGCAATTTGGGATGGTCGATGATGGTACAGCTATCGGAATGGGGCTTGGAAGCGCCGTCAGCCGCCTGCGCAATAGCCATGCGAAGTCGAAAGTTATTATTCTTTTGACTGATGGCTCGAATAATACCGGAGATATTGCTCCATTAACTGCTGCCGAAATTGCCAAACAGTTTGGTATCAGGGTTTATACGATTGGTGTCGGTACACGTGGTGTAGCGCCAATGCCGGTTCAAACTCCGTTTGGATTACAATATCAGAACATGCCTGTGGAATTTGACGAAAGTACGCTTTCTCAAATTGCCCAAATGACTCACGGAAAATATTACCGGGCAACCGACAATAATACGTTACAGTCTATTTACCAGGATATTGATAAACTGGAGAAACATAAACTTGAAGTAAAAGAATATAATCGTCGGAGTGATGTTTATACAGGATTTGCTTTGTTGGCGTTACTCTTGCTTGGCGGAGAACTCGCCCTGCGTTATACAATGTTGCGCAGAATACCGTAATAAGCGAACTAAAATCCGGAGATGATTAAAAATTAGACACGATGTTTCATTTTGCACAACCAAATTATCTTTTTTTATTGCTGTTGGTTCCTCTGTTTCTTGCGTTGTTTTATTATAGCAACCTGGTAAGAAAGAGGAAGCTGGCAAAATTCGGCGATTATGAATTGCTGAAGGATTTGATGCCCAATGTTTCGCAAACACGTCAACGCATTAAATTTTATCTGACACTGGCAGCACTTACGCTTATAATACTAGCTATTGCTCGTCCCCAGTTCGGCTCCAGTACCGAATCGGTCAAAAGAAGGGGTATTGAAGTGATGATTGCACTTGACGTATCTAATTCTATGTTGGCGAAAGATGTATCTCCAAGCCGGCTTGAAAAGGCGAAACAAATGTTGTCGAAGCTTTCCGAATCGTTGAGTAACGATAAAGTTGGTGTTATTGTATTTGCCGGAGAAGCTCAAATGCAGATTCCACTTACAGCGGATTATGTCGCTGCAAAGATGTTTCTTTCTTCAATAGAGCCGGGAATGATTTCCCGTCAGGGGACGGCTATCGGTTCAGCTATTGATCTTGGAATTCAGGGTTTATCAACCAATTCAAAGACAGGAAAAACCATTATCGTCATCACAGACGTTGAAAACCATGAGGATAATGCGATTGATGCAGCTAAACTTGCAGCGGAAAAAGGCATTATGGTGAATGTCGTCGGTATTGGGACTCCGGAAGGATCTCCGATTCCTGCAGCAGGAACAATGAGCTATAAGAAAGATCTCAATGGTAATGTAATTATTTCAAAATTAGATGAACAGATGGGTAAAGAAGTTGCCGCTGCCGGGAAAGGAATGTATGTAAGAGCCGATAATTCTAATGGAGCGTTAAAGGCGTTGACTTCTTCCTTGGATAAACTGGCAACAGCACCTGTCGAAAGCAAAATTTATTCTTCGCGTGACGAACAGTTTACGACGATGGCTTGGTTGGCTTTTTTTCTGTTAGTCATTGAGATTGCTATTCTTGGCCGCCAGAATAAATGGGTCAACAGATTTAAATGGTTTTAATATTGCAGCTATCCTAAAATGAGATTGTTGCAATAAAACATCATCGCAGAAAATTATGAGAACTCTTTTTATTTTACTCGGAATGTTGGCGTTTGTAACCTCTTTTGCTCAGAAAGAGAGTGCAAATGTGAATGCCGGAAACAAATTATATAATAAGCAAAAATATACTGAAGCAGAAAGTGCTTACAGAGATGCCCTGAAAAAGAATAAGAAGTCGTTTGAAGCGAACTATAATCTTGGAAATGCACTCTATAAACAAAACAAGTACGCGGAGGCATTGAATGCATACAAACAGGCATTGCCTCTGACTCAGGATAAAAAGAGGTTGGCCTCAGCAATGCACAATCTTGGGAATTCGCTGATGACACAAAGACAGTATGATAAGGCTTTGGAGGCTTACAAACAATCATTGCTGCTGAATCCGAATGACAATGAAACCCGCTTCAATTATGCGTTTGCAAAGGCCATGATGAAAAATCAGCAGAACAAGAATAAAGATAAAAAGAACAAAGATCAGCAAAAGCAGCAAGATAAAAAGGATCAGAATAAGAAGGATCAGAAAAATAACAATCAGCAAAATAATAATCAGAATCAGAACAATAAAGACCAACAAAATAAAAACCAGCAACAGCAGCCTCAGGGTGGTGGCATGTCGAAACAAAATGCAGAACAGATTCTGGATGCTATTCAGCAAAATGAAAAGAACGTGCAGCAAAAAATGAATGAGAAAAAAATCAAGGCACGCTCACAAAACGCTGAAAAAGACTGGTAATTTGGGATTTACGGTAAATATCTGGTGCAAGAACCTGGTATTATGTCGAAATTGAAGTGTCGTTTTAATTTACAATTCAGCGTATAGAAATCGAAATATAAAATGAAGAAATATAGTCTATTGGTAATTGTACTGATGCTGTTTTGTGCCGGTCAACTGAGTGCACAGAAGATTACTTTTGTGGCCAAGGCTCCTTCATCAGTCGTTTTAGGTTCACCATTCCAACTATCGTATGTTATAAATACTGCTGCAGATGCAGATGAACTTAGGTTGCCGGATCTTAGTAACTTTGAGATTTTGGCAGGCCCGTATACTACCAGTTCACAACAGATGATTAATGGTCACTATAGTGGTTCGCTGACAATCACATATACATTGATGGCCCGTAAACTCGGAACGTTTCCGGTAGGTCCCGCAACCATAACCGTTGCTAAGCAGCGGCTCGTTTCCAATGGGTTATCACTCAAGGTGCTCCCGCAGGATAAAAATGCAAAGGCAAACAGTAACAATAGCGGAGGAGAATCACAGGGCGGCGGAAGTTCGTCAGTTTCCCTTTCGTCGGGGGATGCTTTTCTGAAAGCCAATGTTACCAAGACAAAAGTGTACGAGCAGGAAGCATTTCTGGTTACCTACAAGCTTTATTCTTTGCCGGATGTATTGGGTGTGGAAAGTTTTAAATTGCCCGAATTTAAAGGGTTTGTGATGCAGAAAATAGATTTGCCGACAGACCAGCGTCCGCAACTCGAAAATTATAGAGGGCACAATTATACTACGTTTGTTCTCTACCAGGTGCTTTTGTTTCCTCAACGTTCGGGAACGTATGATATAGAGAAAGCTTCCGGAACATTCGGTTTTCGTTTGCGGAATCAAAGGAAAGTGAAAAGTATATTCGACGATTTCTTCGATACGTATCAGGATGTGAAACGTACATTGGTCGCTCCATCAATCCGCATAAACGTCACTCCGTTGCCTCTTGCAGGCAAACCGGCAACATTCTCAGGCGCTGTTGGTGATTTTCATCTGAATGCTCAGATAGATAAGACCACAATGAAAACCAATGAGCCAGTGACGGTTCGTATCACTATTTCTGGGACAGGGAACCTGAAGCTGATTAATACGTTGCCACTGAAATATCCGGCAGACTTTGAGGCTTACGAACCGAAGGTGGATAATAATTACCGACCTTCTGCCTCTGGTGTTACCGGAACCAAAACTATGGAATATTTGGCTATTCCCCGTCAACCGGGTGATTTTGTCATCTCCCCCGTTTCGTTCTCTTATTTTGATGTGTCGACACATACTTATAAAACTGTTTCTACACCGGAATATAAGATTCATGTGGATAAAGGATCCGGTAGCTCAGCTACTGTGGTTGACAACTACGCGCAAAAGGAAAATATCAAGGTGTTGAATAAGGATATTCGTTATATCAATACGGGTGATTTTAGTGTCTCGAAACAACCTGAATTTTTGATTAAATCAGTTGGTTTCTGGTTGTTGTATATTATTCCACTGTTGATTGCGGTGATATTATACTTTCTGTTCCGTAAACAAGCACGCGATAACGCGAATATTGCTTTGGTTCGCAACCGAAAAGCAAATAAAATGGCTTTGAAACGGTTGAAACAGGCATCAGTATATCTCAAGGATCAGAAGAAAGAACCTTTCTATGATGAAGTGTTAAGAGCTTGTTGGGGGTATCTGAGTTATAAACTCAATATTCCGGTTGCTGATTTGACGAAAGAAAAAATGCAGGAAGAACTGGCAGCTCATTCTGTAGACGAGGCTCTTATTGGTCGTTACATGGAATTGCTCAATACATGTGAATTTGCACGTTATGCGCCGGCGACTTCGAATGATGCTTTGGATAAGGTGTTTGCAAAGGCGGTTGCAGTTATTGAAGCGTTGGAAGGATGCATTAAAAAATAAAGAAAATGGAAATATTAAGATATAAAACCGGGATGAAAAGATATTTTGTTTTCTGCATATTTGCATTGATGACGTTAGTCGTATTTGCTCAGCAGGCATCTGTGAAAGAAGCAAATGCTTTGTATGCTCAGAAAAATTATACGGCTGCCGTTCAGCAGTATGAAATGGTTCTGAATACACAGGGTTCTTCTGCTGAATTATATTACAATCTTGGGAACGCTTATTATCGTTCAGGAGATATAGCAAAGGCTATTTTGAGTTACAATAGGGCTTTGTTGCTGAAACCAAATTATGATGACGCAGAGTTTAATCTCGAAATAGCGCAAAAGAAAGTTGTGGATAATGTTGATGTAACATCTGTCTTCTTTTTGAAACAGTGGGTCAATAATTTGGGCGATATTATGTCTTCCAATGGTTGGGCAGTATTTAGCGTTATTTTGTTTATTCTGGCTCTTACGTCTTTCCTTGTTTTTATTTTCGGACGTTACCGTTCATTGCGGAAGACCACATTTAATGTTGCTATTGCTTCATTTGTAATTGCATTGATTTCCATTGGGTATGCAGTAAAGCAAAGTAATAAGGTGGTGAACTCAACTGATGGAATCATTATGGTGGGTTCCGTTACCGCAAAAGATTCCCCGGCCTTGAATGGAAAAGATATGTTTGTGATGCACGCCGGAACAAAGGTGACGATAAAAAACAGCGTATCCGGATGGACCGAAGTTGAACTTCCCGACGGTAATGCCGGATTTATACCGGCTACAAGCATTGAGAAAATATAATTTTATCATTCATACTACAAATAAGGCGCTAAACTATGTTCAGCGCCTTATTTGTTTTTTACTCCTTCTTTAACCACTTATCAATAATGTAGTCGGCAGAATATCGTCCTGGTCCCATTAATAAAATTATAATGTAAAGCAGTAGGTAAATTCCAGCAAGTTCTTTTGCTGCAAACGGCATTCCTGCATGAATAACAAAAAATGCGATACTCATTCCGAAGATGGATGGCAACGTTGCAAGACGGGTGAATAACCCAAGCAGAATTAGCAGAGAACAGCCAACTTCTGAGATAAGAATCATTATTAAAGACGCAGAGTGACCGACTCCCAGCGGATCGGGAAATGCTTCGGAAAGAGAACTGAAATTACTTAGTTTTTCAAGTCCATGTGTCAGCATAAAACCTGCCGTAAGCAATCTTAATAAAAAGAGTGCGGCATCCATTGTGATGCTATTTGCTGTTGAAAATAGCAAAGACGATCTGTTCATACCTGATTGTTTTTGTTGAATTTTATAGTGCTAAATAATGTTTTAATATTTCAAAGATACATCTGGAGGTGACAAAATCCAAATATAATGGAAGAATGTTATAGTCTCAGATTGGCGATTGATAATCATTTTCCATATTTAGGCGGATTAAGAGGCAATAACAAGCCGATATTTATTGAAATGCGGGATTATTTAATCATTAAAAAAATGCCCTACCTTTGCAATAGAAAATTCCAATCTATATGAACCACGGATTCCTAAAAGTTGCTACAGCAATTCCAAATGTCAGAGTCGCTGATTGTACTTATAACGTAACACGTATTCAAGCGTTAATCGAAAAAGCTTATCAGCAAGATGTGCAGATAGTTTGTTTCCCGGAACTATGCATAACAGCTTACACATGTGCGGATCTTTTCCATCAACAGCTGCTTATTTCAGAGGCTGAGAATGCGTTGCGGAATTTAGTGAAGGAAACGGCTCATCTGAATATTATTTCAATTGTAGGTTTGCCGGTAAAAGTAGGAAGTCGCTTGTTTAATTGCGCGGTTGTGTTTAAGGCCGGCGAAATCGTTGCTGTTGTTCCTAAAACTCATTTGCCTAATTATAATGAATTCTACGAAAAACGGTGGTTTGTCTCCTCAAAAGATGCGATTGTCGACTCAGTTGAGCTGGCTGGCCAGCACGTACCATTCGGAATTAATCTGTTGATAGGACAGGGAGATTTTCGCTTTGCCATTGAACTTTGCGAAGATCTTTGGGTTGCCGTTCCTCCCAGTTCGCTACACTCTATCATGGGGGCGCAGGTTATTTTTAATCTGTCGGCCAGCAACGAAATTATTTCCAAGAACGATTATCTTCTGTCGCTAATATCACAACAATCAGCCCGTTGTATGGCGGGATATGTATATGCCGGAGCCGGTTTCGGAGAATCAAGTCAGGATGTGGTTTTTGCAGGTAAAGGCATTGTGGCAGAAAATGGCCGTCTTGTTTCTATGGCAGAGCGTTTTTCATTTGACGAACAACTGCTCGTTAGCGAGATTGATATTGAATTGTTGGCTAATGAGCGACAAAAGAATACTGGTTTTGCACAGGATAGTACAGCCTTATTTCCTTCGTTGCCGGAATATCGCCTGATTGAGTGTAATGTCCCTGAAATCGAAGCTTTCGCACTTTCCCGCGAAGTGTCTCCTACGCCTTTTATTCCTGCCGGCCTGGAACTGGATAAACGTTGCGAAGAGATTTTCTCTATACAAATTGGTGGATTGGCAAAACGCTTTGTTCATACTCAATCTAAGATAGCAGTTATTGGCATTTCCGGAGGATTGGATTCAACGCTAGCTCTTTTGGTAACCGTCCTTACGTTTGATAAGCTGGCGATGCCCAGAAAAAATATTATTGGGATAACGATGCCTGGTTTTGGTACAACCGGGCGTACATATAAAAATGCCATCGACCTGATGAACTCATTGGGAATCACCATTCGTGAGATTGATATTACGGAAGCCAGTCTTCAGCATTTTAGCGATATAGGCCACTCTGAAGATATTCATGACGTGACTTATGAGAACACGCAGGCTCGTGAACGTACGCAAATACTGATGAATGTTGCAAACAAAGAAGGTGGTTTGGTAATTGGTACCGGCGATTTATCCGAATTGGCAATGGGGTGGTGTACCTATAATGGCGACCATATGTCGATGTACGGCGTTAATTCAGGTATTCCTAAAACGTTGATTCGTTATCTGGTGACCTGGGTGGCCAACCATAAGGTAAGCGGAGATAGCGCAGCCACTTTGCACGATATTCTGGATACACCCGTTAGTCCGGAATTGCTTCCGATGGATGAGAACGACGAAATAGTTCAAAAGACGGAAGATATTATAGGGCCTTATGAACTACACGATTTCTTCCTTTATTACATGGTTCGCTACGGATTCAGACCGGCTAAAATATTTTATCTGGCACAGCATGCTTTTGAAGGAAAATATACCGACGAGGTGATTCTTAAATGGTTGAAGACTTTTATTCGGCGCTTTTTTAGTCAGCAATTTAAACGCTCGTGTTTGCCTGACGGACCGAAGGTTGGATCGATCAACCTTTCTCCACGGGGCGACTGGCGTATGCCCAGCGATGCTGTTGCTGCCATGTGGCTTCATGATATAGAGCGGCTGTAGTTTCAGGGAATTAGCATCTTGTCAAGAATAGCATCTTCGTATTTCCACTGTCCATCAGTTTTCTTCATGATAACAAAGTATGCAGTGATAGGCGCAGCGTTGCCTGAAATATAAAAGATTGCACGGTTTTGTGCGGCATTAAATCCCACCCGTGAAATATAAGTGCCTGGTCCAAACATACCGGGCGTTCTGCTGAGTCCATGCCGTTCTTTCTCTTTCCGGTAAGCATCTTCCGTATAAATGGAAAAGTCTGGGATAAGTATACGATCTGTAATTTGGTGTTCTATCCTGTTGTTTTTTAGGTAGCTGTCGTACATTGTTTTCGCATCGTTGCCCAAAATATCTTTGATTAGCTTGGGCATAGTTTTGTTTTTGTCATCTACTGCAGATGTCATTTCGTAAACAGAACGGGCTTCCAGCATATATTCAAAATACGGGGGATAATTAGCATGTCCTTTCGGTGTTGTGCTGAAAAAGCCTTCGAAAACTTTATATTCTGCATCAGTAATCGCAGGTGTTACTTTCTTCGTTACATTTTCCTTCAGAGTAAGCGACTTGACAACTTGTTCAAACAGGTTTTGATTCTTTTGGGCAATGCTCAACGGAGTTTCCATTGTTATAACAATAAATCCTTCCTGTTGCGGAAATATTGCATATCGTTTGACGACGTCAATAGCACTATCTTGCGAGCCTAAAAGCGGTGAACGTTGCGTTTTGATGTCAATGCGGATTGCTTTTAGTCCGTTTACCGAGATTGTCTCTGTTTTGCCATAATCTTCAAAAGGAGGCTTGAAGTGAGGATGTTGTAAATCAAATAAATATCTTTCCGCTGTCTTTGATGGTTCTGAAATGCGACTTATCGACAGGATTGTTTTGTCCTCATTAAACAGGTAAAGGCGATGAGTTTTGTCGATCAACATATCATCCGACTCGGATTTTTGCCATCCGGTCGGAATTTGTACGGAATATGACAGATATTTTGGTTGGTATGTCTCAAGCGAAATGGGTTGGTATGCAGTCTCTTCATGTAAACGACTATATACAATTCCCGAAGTCTCTTCTTCGATCCAAACGGCATGGTTAACTCCTTTTGATAGATCGTAAAAGATATCGTTTGAAAATGAATAATCGCCCTTGAATTGTGCCATCTGGAGGAATAATTTCTGCTTTCCAAAAAACTGTGAGGCATCTTGTATTATGCCCGTCAGTTCGTCGGTTCGTAATTCGGAAGACGTGGTTGCTTGCATATTAAATAGACCGAAGCATCCCGGAGCCAGATTGCTTACCGGCGTACACGGCGTAATTGTGAACAGATCGATATTTCCGATTCCACCAAAAGAGTTAGTCGTTTTGAGAGGGTAATAAAGCTGGGGCGATTTGAACCGATATTCAATCGGATCAATCATTTTCGTGGCAGAGTCAATCTTTACGAAATCGAAAACAAACCAATTAATTCCTCTCGCAGTATAATCAGCCGCAATCTTTGCAATATCCTCAAAATCGCTTTTAGAACTAAGCTTTTTTGATGTGAGAAAATTGGTAATCCATTGAGTAAAGTCTGCTGTGCTATTGATTTTTATCACAGAAATGTCGTGTACTCCCAATTGCTCACTGAAGGTGATCTCAACGTTATTGACATGTGTGGAACTCTTTGTGAAGAATAACTTTTTTAACTGGTGCTCGTGCACTAGCGTTTTTGCCGATTCAAAAGCTTTTGGAGAAGCCAGTTGTACTTTGGGCTCAGATGGAAATGGGATAAAGCGGATAAGTCCGGTTGGCTTATCGGCATTCAAATCTGTGCTGAGTATAAGAATTTCTTCATTGAAATTGTGAAGGATGATTGCTTTCTGGCTCGTTTCGGAAATCTTTACATCACTTATACGTATTCCTCCCATGTCGGCATAAAGCGAACCGGAAAAGCTGCTGATAAGCACGAGCGTGAGCATACATGGCAAACAGTGCAAAATAATATTGAATTGGCTTGGCTTCATACAGAGTAAGAATAAGGTGATGGTTTCGTTATTCAGTACATTTTATTTCGTTGGCGCTTTTTTTATCCGGGCAATGTAAGGATTCACAATAAATTTATTGGTGATATTAAGCGCTTTGTTTGGCTCAATTCCGGCTTCTTTTAAGGTGTAAGTAAAGCTTGCCGGAGATTCCATCGCTTTGCAATAGTCAGGTCTTGTACGATTGATGGTTAACTGATTGTTCTTTACAATGAACTGAAAATCATTTTTTTTGCGTGCAGCCTGAACTGGCGACTGTGATGGTAACTTCCTGCTTGTCGTAATCGAAACTAATCCCTAATAATGTTTCAGGTTCGGCTGCTTTCAACATCGGGGCGCAAAAGAAAGATGCGATAATGACAATAAATAGCACTTTGAGAAAAGAGATATTCTTCATAAGGAGTGGTTTTTAGTGTGAAACTTATTTTTGAATGGATGTAATGCAGACGTAAGCACTTGGCATGTTCCAGTAATTGCGCTTATAGACGGTATAAAATGTTATCCGGTATTTTGTGTTGGGTTTCAGTTTTGTGTAGTCGTTACCAATGATGCCTGCCAGATGATACCACGGACCACTTTTAGACATTCCTTCGACGTGTAACACTGTATTATTTTGAGCATTGCTTTCTACCCAGGCAATGGTAGTAATCTTCTCTCTTGCAAAATCCTGACTAAAGAAATCCTGAGGTGCTTGTTTGCTTTCGGGCAGGATGTATTTGTCTACAGACATTTTCTGATATGTGTCCAGTTCAATTTTTAGCGAATCCAAAGTCTTTTGGAATTCAGCAGCTTCGGCGGGTGCATTTTGCTGTTTGCGCACGTCAATCCAGCGCTGATAGTTTGCCATTTCAAGTTGGATGGCAGTTTTGGTGGCTTCCAGACAGAGTTTTTTTATCTCTGATTGAGGAACCTCGGTTTGTTTGCTTGAAGGCTGTTGCGCAAGTGCTCCAAAAAATATGGCAGACAAAGCTAAAAAGAGTGTGTATTTTTTAGTCATGAGATGTAAATTTAATTTTGGAGTTAATAAGCAGATTTTTATAGCTGATTTGAAATGCCGACCAGACGGAGCATGGTTTGGGTTTCGGGATTGAATACGATTAATCCGTCGAGGAAGAACTTTAAAGTGCCTCCATATTGATTTGAAAGCTGATATACAGTCGATTTTTTGATGTAATAGATGGCATTTTTGGTTGAAAAGAAAATGATTTTCGATTGAGGATCATAAGCAAGTGATAAGATGTTATTGCCATTACCTACAGATGCTAACCCTTTTAATTCTCCAGAAATGGGGTTAAGAGAGAAGACTGCACAACCGGTGGCAAAAATCAGATCGTGATTGGCTTCTATAACAGCATTGAAAGGCGACGGGGACGAGAATAGCTTCATGTATTTCCCACCTTTGGCAACAACATACAGGCTATTTTTGGCAGGTAGGTTTTTGTCATAAATATAAAGCAAGCTGTCTCCTGCCGTTATGCCCATGTCCGAATTTGGAAGAGCGACTATTCTGGAATAGTGTCCGACACTGTCCATAAAACAAAGTCCCTTATCACGGACAACAATTACGAATCCCTCTTTGTTAATGGAGAAAGCATCAATTTTTTGGTCGGACGAAGTTCCGAATGGAAGCAGACCTCCCCATCCTAATAAGTACATCTTTGAATTGGTAGACAGTAAAATATGCTTGCTGCGTGTTATGTCGAGACTACCAATGAATGAGTCATTAATATTTGCTTCTTTAACCATTGCCTTAGAGAGCAGCCCTTCAAATCGAAGCGTGTCAGTGATATTGGCTCCAGAGAGATTTTGTATCCCCGTCAGGCATATAATAAACAGTATGGATGAAACGATATTTTTCATGATTGAAAGATATTAAGCAGAAATATGTACCTGGGAATTACTTTTTCGGCTTGGAAAATAATAAAGAAGGCGAAGTGTATGTTTCGTGCATATCTTTGACTTTTACTGCCTTGTCTATAGCTAATTCTGAAAATACCTCACTAATTTCTCCAAAACGATTGTCGAGATATGCAATGCCTAATTTTTTGTAAGCAGACTGAGCTAAATCGGTCACGGCATCTTCCAATGTGGTGAGAACAGCTTTATTGATGATCACATTTACATTTAAATTTTGAAGATCAACATTGGTGAGCTTCCCGGCTACAAAATCATTTGCGGCGTTTTCAACAGACGAAATGCTGTATCTGGTAATATTAAGCATGAAAGCTCCGATTGCGGCAGGCAGTTTGCCATTTGGTAAATCGCTAATTTCAGAGTTGCGGCTCATTATTTTTTTGAATTCAAGCGTTTCTCCGATATCGACTCTTTCGCTCTGTGTTGCTTCAATACCCTTTTCAGGTATCATTTCCGCCATATAGTTATAATCGTAACAAAGCTTTAACGATCGGGTTTTGCCATCCAGAGTTGTTATAGTTAAGTTGTTGTTAGTCGGAACACTGCCATTGGGTGTCGTTCCAGTCCCTTGGGTTGTGTTTCCAGATCCAGGAAAAGGCCGGGGACGGGATGTCGTATTATTGTTTGTCGTGTGATTGCTTGCAACCGGAGGTGTCGGTTTAACGGGTTTGTAAACAGGAATGTCGTGAGAGCGATCATTTGCAGCTCTTGCTTTTGCCAGATTGGATTTTACAGTGGTATTAAACGGATCATACCATTGCGCTTTTTTGAGCATCCGGATGGCTTTGCTGTAATCGCCGGAATTCATGAACCGGATTGCGCTCTCATTGTAGTTGCTGGCTTTTTCAAGTCTTCTGTAATAAGAGGCAGAATAAGAACTGGTAGTGTTTGTATTGTAAGATGATGAGGTATTGCCTCTGTCTATACGTACCCCTGTCATATGCTCAAGCTGGCCGATTGCGCTTTGAGCGTTTATTTGGTTGCCTGCCGATATAAATGTGCAAAGCAGCATCAGACAGAGAATTTTTATGCCGGTTTGAGATCTGGTTTTCATGATCTTGTAAAATTAAAGGTGCTTTTGATAAAAGTGAGTCGTAAAATTACAGTTCATTCAGTATTTCAGCTCTTTTGCTTTGATATTCAATATCGGTGATAAGTTTCTTGTTTTTAAGATCTTCCAGTTGAGCAAGCCGTGATTCTATATCGCCGTTTTGTTGCGTCGTTGTTTTGTCTGCCATATCTTCGTTATTTATATCTACGTCCATTACCGATAGCCCTTTGTTGCTAAAGAAGTTTACCAGTGAAAAAGTAGTAATGCCTAGTGCAAACAAGATGAAAATAATAAAGAACAGAGTAATCACAGGGCCTCCGTCGTCGAAACCTGATTCCTGACTGACCGTGACAAAGAAAACAATGCCAAAAATGGTGAAACAAAGTCCGGCGATTGCACCCATCAGGGAAGATGCTTTGCTTGGCTTTACTTTAGTGTTAAGCTTCATTGTGTTGTAATTTGAAGTGGAAAGAGAGTTTTCCGGCAGGGAAACCCATTTAATAGAAGCAGATGTGCAGTCCTATTTGTTTGAGCCAATAAAACTGATCTCCGCCGTAGAGGTTGTATACGGGACGTACCCCGATAGAAATTGCGATGGGAGCTAACGTGCATTGCAACCCGAACGTGCCGTCAAGTCCGGCAAAAGTATTGTCGTGTTTGGCATTGTCATTCCAATGGGCTTTCTTCCACGATCCCACATGGCCACCAAAGCCGAGATACCAGTCAAAGGGATATGCAATCGGATTATGAACTTCACCCATCAATGTGAAGTTGTAGTATTCTTTGCCAAAACCTCCTATAATGTCGAAGCAATGGCTTGCCGTAGTAAATGCTTTCAGACTAACTTCATAGACAAAATGATCGGGGTTGGTAATGTCTTTGGAGTTGACAGCAAGTGGTGAACTGACATAAGTTCCTATTCCCGCAACATATTGGGAATAAATGGGGATTGATCCTAATAATAAGAAGAGACTAACAAAAATCGTTTTTTTCATGGTTAGTTATGGGGTTAATGTTAGTTTCAGGTAAAATGTTCAGCTTAATTGCCGGGGGGCGGTGGAGCCTGTTCCACTCGTTGCTTATATACTTTCTTTTTAGGACTGCTAAAAGCGAATGATAGTCCGGTCTGCACGTTGCACTGTTTGATTTTGGGAATTCCGCCTTCGGCATACGAAAGAGGTAGGTAGTCTGTGATAACGTACCAGTTAAATGGTCCGGCAATGATGTTTAGTCCGGCACCAATATTACTTCCTTCGTTGTTGATGAGTGAGTAGCCTACCGACAAGTTTATCCAGGACAATGGACGCAGGTTGGCCGAAGCCGTGATAGTTCCGCTTGTGGCAGAGCTCGCAAATCTGCTGTCGTATAGAAGTCCGAAACCTATTTTGTCTTTCAGGATAGAATATTCTGCGCCGAATTTTACATGAGCCGTAAGAGATGAATTATAAGCCTTTCCGTTCGGTTTGAAGTGTAGTGATTGTTTGAGGGTGTCGAGTACTGCACCGAATTCATTATCTCCATTCACCGCAAACGACATGTTGTTGAATGTTGTGTTTGCTTTTACAGAGCCTTCCCAGTCGCTTTTTTGCCAGTGAATAAATCCGAGATCTGTTATAGCTGCTGAGATAGTCAGGTCTTTTGTGAGTTTATAAGCAGCACCCGCATCCATTCCCAATCCTGTTCCTTTGAATTTTGTCGGACCAAAATCATCTCCATGCATGTTGGCAAAATCAGGATAACCCTCTTTGTCAGCATATATTTTACCGGGCACACTCAAACGCAAGGTGCCGGCGCCGGTCATTGTCGTTTGGGCTTCTGTTCCGTTCAATGAAAGTTGAGAAAACGACATTTTGCTGTTTAGCTGTCCAAATAGTAGTTTGAGTTTGCCACCAACGCTTAAGCGGGGAGTAACCTGACGCGCGTATCCGAATGAAGTTTCTACATAAGCAGTGGCGTCAATTGCCAAAGAGGAAAGGTCGAAATGTTGGGATGTTGAGTTTTGATCAACACCTTCGAGCAATAGTCTGAACATGTCTTTGGGGACGCTTGCCGAAGAAACGACTCTTTCTGCTAATCCGAAAGAGAAATAATTTTTGTTTTTCCGGAATCCAAAACCGAAAATATTCAGCGTTGCTTCGGATTTTATTTCTGTTGAAGGTTTCAGTGTGCGTAGAAAGCTTTGGTATTCTGCACCTTTGTCAAATGCAGAAACTGTTGATCCATTGACCGACTTTAAAAGATCGTTCATTGCAAACGAATTGTTCCCCATACCGGCATAGACAGAAGCCAGGCTGATGTAAAAATCCTGACATGGAATAAATCCCGGGTTTTCGGCAGTTCTGCCTGGGATTTTATTCATGAAATAGAGTGTGTTAGTTTGCGCCATGGAGACCATGGCATTGGAAAGAAGGATGGTAATTGCTATACAGGAAGCTATATAGATCTTCATATTTGATTATTTTGGTTGGGAAAATACCACAAAAGGGATCATTTCTCAACAAAAGTATAATATTTATGATGTAGATGCAAATTTTTTTTGCTGCAAATTGTTGCAGAAATGTCAATTGGTTCTTGGTCGCCAAACAAACTTTTTGTTGCTTGTATGTTGTTTTAAGTGAGTTGTATAGCAGTAATTGTAATTAGAGATTGTTTCTTGTTGTTGAATATAAAGGTTTTTGTTGTTTATTTTTAGCGTTTTGTTATTGTTAAATATATATTGTTTATTTGTCTGATGGTTAACTAATATGAGAGAAATATTCATATTGTTTAATATATGGGCGGAAGGTTTAGAGAAAGATTTTGATTGCTTGCCTTAGCGGTCAATTGTTTTTTTACAGTTTCGATTTTTTATACCTTTGTGTTTCAACGACAGTTTGAAAGATAATTAAAACAGCAATCAATTATGAAGGTAATTTCATACAATGTAAATGGCATACGATCAGCGATAAGTAAAGGGATGGGAGAGTGGCTGGCACAGGAACGACCGGATGTGTTGTGTTTGCAGGAGACTAAAGCGCAGCCGGAGCAAATTGATCAACTATTATTTGAGGAACTTGGCTATAACATTCTTGTCAATTCGGCAGAGAAAAAGGGTTATAGCGGGGTTGCTATTTTTAGCAAGCAGAAACCTGATTTTTACACAACTGGTATAGGAGTGGAGAAATTTGACAACGAAGGACGCGTTATCAGGGCTGACTTTGGAGATTTGACCGTTGTTTGCGTTTACATACCTTCGGGGACTACCGGTGATATTCGTCAGGACTTTAAGATGGAGTTTCTCGAAGTATTTACAGCTTATTTGCTTGAGTTGAGAAAAGAACGTCCTAATCTATTGGTTTGTGGCGATTTTAATATTTGTCATAAGCCGATTGATATCAACCACCCCGAACGCCATACGAAAGATTCCGGATTTTTGCCTGAAGAGCGGGAATGGTTTGATCGTTTTGTCGGACTGGGCTTTGTCGATACTTTCCGCGAGTTCGATCAAAGTGGCGAAAAATACAGCTGGTGGAGCTTTCGGGCAGGAGCGAGAAGTAAAAATCTTGGCTGGCGTATCGATTATCACGTTGTTACGTCCGAAGTGAGATCCCGTTTGGCGAATGCCTCCATTTTACCCGAGGTGATGTTTTCCGACCATTGCCCCGTAGTTGCTGAACTTGATTTTTAATTTGCAATGAATAAAGAAGATATGTTGTATATGCGCCGGGCTATAGAGCTGTCGCGCGCGAGTGTGAGGGATGGCGGAGGCCCATTTGGTGCTCTGGTAGTAAAGAATGGGCAGATTATTGCCGAAGGTTCAAACTGTGTTACCAAACAACATGACCCAACAGCACATGCTGAAATTGTTGCCATCAGGGAGGCTGCCCGCAAGCTCAATACCTTTGATTTGTCGGGGTGCGAGATATACAGTTCCTGCGAACCGTGCCCTATGTGCCTTGGAGCTATTTACTGGGCACACCTCGATAAATTGTTTTACGGAAATACCAAAGCAGATGCTCATGATATTGGTTTTGACGATTCGTTTATTTACAGGGAGCTCGATTTGAGTCCGGATAAACGACAGTTGCCCATGACTCAGATGCTGGCTGACGAAGCGATACTGGCTTTTCGGGAATGGTCAGAAAAACCGGATAAAACCGAATATTGACGACTTTTTTGGAATTAGAACAGAATTAATTTTGTTAAAAAAAGAACCCTTCAGATGAATTTCTGAAGGGTTTGTTGTGTTGGCGGGGATTGAATATGTTTGTTTGTGTTCTGTGTAAATAACATATAATCAAGTTTATATTGATTTTTGTTGTATTTGTGAGTTGCGTTATGTAATTATAACATTTACTTAATTGTTTTGAAGTGATAATAGTTATAATTTTGTAACCATTATTCGATAGTAATAATTCAAATTTGAAATAAGATGGAAAAACAGAACAATGAAATAGATTCCGTTGCGGAAAATCTGGCTCATATTGTTCCAATTCTGAAGCGAATATTTATCAAAGGGCTTCGAACTAAAACAAATCTGTCTCCGCAGACTTTGTATACCCTGGGTGCTTTGTCGTATCACAAGAAGCTTACCATGAGTGGGATTGGTAACCATCTCTCGGTTCCAAAGCCACATGTGACGGCGTTGGTGGATAAACTGATAGCAGAAGGACTGGTAGAGCGTTTGAGTGACGAACGGGACAGGCGGATTATTTATATCCAATTGACAGAAAAAGGGAAAGACACCTTCAAGGAGGTCAAAAGAATGATGACTGAGTCGTTTCGGGCTGAGCTTAGCATATTTGACGAAGACAAGATACATAAAATGTATGAATGCTCGCGTTATATTCGGGAAACATTGGATGAAATGGCAAAATCATTTCAAACCGGTTGTTGTTCAGGTAACTAATCAAGAATAAATATAAACTGAAAGGGAATGGCCCTTCTTAAAATTAAAACGGTATGAGTAGTGTAAAAAAAGATTGGAAAGTGTATATCCCATTGGCGGTTGTTGTTGTAGCTGTCGTTGTGGGAGGAATTTATTGGTATGTTGATTATTCAAGCTATCTGAAAACGGATGATGCGTATGTCGCATCCGACAACATCTCGGTTAGTTCTAAAATTATGGGTCGCATTTCGCACCTGTACGTTCAGGAAGGCGATTCTGTAAAGCAAGGTCAACTTTTGGCTGAACTTGACAGCGCTGATTTGTTGGCACAAAAGAAACAGATTGTGGCTGGCAAAGCACAGACCGAAGCCAATAAAGCGCAGACCGAAGCAAAATTTATCTTTGATCAAAAGAGTATCAAGGTAGCCCAAATTGCTTTTGAAAAGGCAAAAGAAGATTTTGAGCGTTCAAAAACCCAGTATAATGGTGGCGTTGCAACAAAAGAACAATACGATCATAATAAAAAAGCATTGGAAACGGCTCAGGCTCAATATGAAGCAGCCACTGCTCAGTTGCAGGTTTCAAAGTCGCAAATTAAAACAGCTGAAGCTTCTATTGTAAGTGCCGATGCTCAGATTGGGGTGATATCTACCCAGTTGAACAATACAAAATTGTATGCTCCTGCTGACGGAGTAATTGCAAAACGCTGGTTGTTACCGGGCGATATTGCACAACCCGGACAATCGATTTATACGGTGAACAATAACAATAAGTTCTGGATTCTTGTCTATCTTGAAGAAACCAAGATGGAAAAGCTTCACTTGGGACAAAACGCTATCTTTACAATCGATACATATCCGGATGTTACTTTCAAAGGCAAAATATTTACCGTTAGCTCATCTACAGCTTCTCAGTTTTCTTTGATTCCGCCAAATAACGCATCCGGTAACTTTACGAAAGTGACACAACGTGTGCCGGTTAAGATTTCGATTGATGCAACCGAAGGTGGTCAGAAACTATCATCGTTCAAATTCATGACGGGAATGTCGGCTGTGGTTAAAATTGTGAAGGAATAATGCGGAGAATTTCTACAACACACAGAATACGCCGCAAGCTAAGAAATCGCGAGTCTCTGTATCATCCCAGCAACCAGCGCTATAAGTGGTTTGTTTTAGCCAACGTGATGTTGGGAACCTTTATGGCGGTGCTTGACTCCACTATTGTAAACGTTGGTTTGCCGAAGATTATGTCTTCGTTTGGAGTGGGTCTTGATACAATACAGTGGGTCGTGACGGCTTATATGCTTGCAATGGCGGTTATGTTGCCAACTTCGGGCTGGCTGGCCGACAAGTTCGGGTACAAGAAAGTTTATTTCTGGGGCTTGTTTGTCTTCACCTTCGGATCGTTGCTGTGCGGCCTTTCCAATGACGAAACAACGCTGATAGCTTCCCGGATTCTACAGGGGCTCGGTGCGGGGACGGTACAACCTTTAGGTATGGCAATTATTACCCGTGAGTTTCCGCCGAAACAACGCGGTGTTGCTCTTGGTTTCTGGACTATTGCAGCGGCAGCTTCCGTTTCATTCGGACCACTGTTGGGTGGTTATCTGGTGGATAATTTCAGCTGGCAGCTGATCTTTGATGTGAATGTCCCGGTGGGAGTTCTTGCATTGTTTTTTACAATCATTATTCAACGGGAATTTATTCACCCCAATGTGCGAAAATTTGATTTTATAGGCTTCGTTTCGGTTATCATCTTTTTGCCTGTTTTGCTCTATGCTCTTTCCGAAGGGAACGCAGCAAGTAATTCGGCCGGTTGGGGGGCGCCGCATATTCTTGCTTGTTTTGCGATCTCGGGAGTTGCTTTGGCCGTGTTCCTTACTAGAGAACTGACAACGGAATCACCTTTGCTTGACATAAGGTTGTTGCGCGACCGTAATTTCGGATTGTCCAATTTGTTTATGCTCATTTTTGGGTTGGGTATGTTCGGAAGTACTTTTTTACTACCTCTTTACCTTCAAAATTCGTTGGGCTACACGGCATTGCAGTCGGGAGCGGTCTTTTTGCCCGTGGGAATTATTCAGGGGCTGGTGTCGCCGATTGTTGGGTTGGTGTCAGATAAAACCAATCCAAAAATTCCGATTCTTATCGGAATCAGTATGCTGGCCGCCAGTTTCTTTATTAATTATAACCTCTCCTTTACATCGGAGCACTCGTTTATAATGTTGGCTCTTTACATTCGGGGATTTGGTATGGGATTGATCTTTGCTCCGCTTAGTTCTATGTCGTTGCTGACTATTTCGCGCGAACATATGGCTCAGGCTTCCAGTATTTCAAATACGGTACGGCAGATCGGAGGTAGTCTTGGAGTTGCTATTCTGAGTACATTGCTTACTTCGCGCACCAGCTTCCATGCTCAGGTTTACGGGCAGGCAATCGAGTCGACTTCTCAAACGTTTCAGAATGTCACTCAAAACATGGCATACTATATTCAGCAACATGGCGGAAGTACATTGCCAACAGCTCTGAAGCAAGGTCAGACTTTGCTGATGCAACACGTAAATGTGCAGGCGTTCATTCAGGGAGTTGATGATGATTTCTTTCTGGCAGCAGTGATTTCTCTTTTGGGTTTTATTCCGATTTTGTTGTCGCATTCTAAAAAGAAGAGCGTGGCGATGAAATAAATAACCAAAAACAGACATTGTTCCGTTTTATTTATTTCTTAATTTGAGTGGTTGACCTCTCCCCAACCCCTCTCCCGAGGAGAGGGGCTTTGAATCTGTTTAATGAGTCTCTTCTGATATTTTTACAGTCGTGTTCCTCCTCGCCTTGGGAGAGGAGGCTAGGAGGAGAGGTCGGAATAAAATAGTACAAATCTATTCGATATAAATTCTAATATATTGACGTATGAAGCATATTTTTAAATACATAATGATTTTGGCTTGTGGATTGCCAGTGGCTTTGCCAGCTCAGAATCAAGTAGCTCAGTCGCAGATGGACTCACTGTCTTTGGCTGGTGTGATTACCAAAGTAATCGGTAATTATCCTTCGGTGAAGAAAGCGGAACTTGAAATAGAAGCCGCCAATGCTAAAATCGGTCTGGCAAAGTCGGCTTATTATCCGAACATTGATATTTCATCTTCTTATTCGCATATCGGGCCGACATCAAAGTTTGTGTTGCCTGGTTTGGGAACTTTCCAGCTGTATCCGGCCGACAACTATTCGGCATCGCTGAATGTGAATCAGCAAATTTATGATTTTGGCAAAACGGAAAAGAATGTTGCATTCGAAAATCAGGCAAAAGTTCTTTCTCAGTTGTCGTTGGAGCAGTTGAAACAAAAGCTGTCTCTTTCATTGATTGGAAATTATTATTCCATTGTTTATTTGCAGGAAGCAATAAGTATTAAAAACGAGGAGCTTAAGACTCTTAAGGAACATTTAGCCTTTGTGGAAAAGAAAGCGGCTACCGGCTCAGCCACTCAATATGAAATACTTACGACTAAAGTAAGAATTTCTAATATTGAAAATCAAAAAACAGACTTGGAGACGAATCTGAAAGTGTTACAATGTCAGTTGAACTCTTATCTGGGAGAATCGCAGCAATCGAATGTATTGCTGAAGAAGGATGTTCACGCTCCCGAAATTCTTGAAAGTGCAGATGCTTTGAGTGTTAAAGCTCTGGGCCAACGTGATGAACTGAGAATCGCACGTCAACGCAGTATGATGGTGGATACACGTCTCAAAATGGTGAATGTACAAAATAATCCGGTGCTAAACCTGTTTGCTATGGGCGGCTACAAAAACGGATATATTCCTGAGTTGGGAGATCCTAAGGCAAATTATACCGTAGGCGTCAGCTTTAAGCTCCCGATTTTCGATGCAAACAGATCTAAGTATAATCGCCAGCAGGTTCAAACGGATTTGCGCGGAGTAGATCAGGATACCGAACTTGCCCGCCGAAATATTGTGAATGAAGTGGTTGAGAGTCGTGCCAACGTTGATGCTGCTCTGAAAAAAATTGCACAGACAGAATTGCAACTGCAGCAGGCTCAGCAGGCATACAAGTTGGCTGATACCAATTATACAGCCGGGGTAATCACCAATCTCGATTTGCTTGATAGTTCCACTTCGTTGGCAGAGAGTCGCTTGTCTGTGATGAAATCACGTATTGACTACACAGTTAGTCTTTTGAAACTGAAAATTGCTCTCGGAGAGAGAATTTATTAATAATAGGTTGATAGTAGTTTTTTTAAGCAATGAAGGCGTTCCATTTCAGGAGCGCCTTTATTGTTTTACTGTTATTGAGCAACCTTGTTTCTTACTTTGGTGAAATAGTGCCAAATGAAGTTTTTGTAGTTTTGCCGGTACGATGACATTACTTCGTCAAGATAATATTTGACAAAGCGGGGATGAATCTGTAATGCTTTTATGAAATACGCCATTACCTTGTCGGAGTATAAAAGCCTGACAAAAAGGAACCCCCATTTCATGTTTTGTTTTATTGCTCTGCATTTTGCACTGTAAATAGCAATGAGTTGATTGGCTTTGTTTTTTGCCGATTGTTCGATAGATTCAGCAGCATAAATTCCCGATAGCAGAGCGTAGTAAATGCCTTCGCCGGTAATAGGGTCGATGAATCCGGCAGTATCACCAACTAATATCACATTGGGCTGTACGGTTAAAGCATTGATCTTTTTTCCCGACGGGATGAAAGCACCTTTTGACGGAAGGCGGGGTTTAGATGTTGCTTCTCTGAAAAAGGCTTCAGCTTGAGCCGGTATTTGCTTTTCGTTGTTTTCTCCCCCAATGCCAAGCACATCATGGTCGTTTTTGGGGAAATACCACCCATAGCCAATCTTTATTGCCCCGAAATAAATCCGGCAGGGTTCGTCGTTTGGCTGCTCTTTCGGAATGCGGGTTTCAAGACAGAAAAAATCGTTTCTTTTAATGTTGAAAGGCTTTGTAAAGAGGGTTGAACATCCACAAGCACCTACCAGATAACGATATTGAAAGACTTCACTACCTGTTGTTACTTTGTTCTCGTTGAAATTAATGTCTTTGGAATTAATCCGGCAATTCTCAATCAAAGTTCCTCCTTTTACTTTGTAGAGGCTGATTAATGATGTATCCAGCAATTTTCGGTCTGTAAAGAAGCAGGGGTCGTCTATTTTTGTGTGGGTGATCCGTGTAGTCCTATGATAGAAATCCACCAGTTGGGTCTGTCCGATGGCGTACTCTTTTGGGTCTATTTCAGGACAATGGGTGGCCAAAAGATCCATCGTTTTTTGCGTCAATCCGCCTCCGCACAACTTCTCTCTCGGAAACGAAGCCTTGTCAATGATGCAGGTGTTGAATCCCCGTTTTTGAAGTTCTATACCTGTCATCGCACCCGAAGGGCCGCCTCCTATTATCAGAACGTCAAACTCTTTCATCGTTATTTGTGTTATTTAATGGTGTTGATTATCGGGTAAATATCCATTCCTTATTGTTCGATAGTTCGGGCCGGAAATAATAACCTCCTTCGGTAAATCCCTGCAAATGTTCGGGATTGCTTATCCTGTTTTCGATAATAAAGCGCGACATCCATCCGCGAGCTTGCTTAGCAAAAAGACTGTTGACCGTATACTTGCCGTTGTGCTCCTGTTTGAAAACGGGCGTTATTATTTTGCAGTGTGCAGGCAACTGTTTTAGATTCAGCATTTTGAAATATTCAGCCGAAGCTAAATTGATCAGGATGTTATCGTCAGCTTTGAGCAATTTGGAAATTTCTTTTGTCGTCGGTTCTTGCCAGGTGTCATAAAGGCCATCAATAAGTTTGGAATTCATGTCCAAACGATAAGGTTGAATGATGTCCATCGGGCGAAGTACGCCGTAAAGGGCTGAAAAAATACGGAGGTGTTCCTGTGTATAGGTTATATCATCCTTGCTGAAAGTAGACGGATTCAGCTTGTCGAATACATTCCCGGTATAGGCAAACAAGGCGGGCTTTCCCACGTGTTGAGTTGTGGAAAAAGAATGGAAATACTCGCGGGTGGCAAAAGCAATTTTCAGGCTTACACGCTCACGTTGGGCAATATCTTCGGCCGAAAAATGGCGGAGTGAAGTAATGATTTTGTTGGCTTTAGATGCAAAAAGCGGCCATGTTGTCTCGAATGGTGGGGCAGGGGTATGAAAATTGATTGTTTTTGAAGGAGATAGTATAATTAGCATGTAGTTCCGCTTATTTTTTAATAAATCCGCCGTTCTGAACGCTTCTGTTGCAAAGATACAAGAAATAAATTATCAGGCGTAAATGAGAGAATAATTATTGTGATTAAATATTAGTTCTTGGTGAAAACTATTTAAATATCAGAAAATGAGTTGGAAAAGAATCTTTGTGGGTGTGTGGTGAAGGTTTTGTGTGTTAAAATATATTATTAAAAACAAATTAAGGAGTGAGGAGGTGTGAAAATAAAAATATTTACATATATTTGTGCCATTAATAAATATAATTTCAAAAATAAACTGGTTTGAATTAAAAAATGGACTATTGTTGCCTTTTTGTGGAAAAATTCCGTACTATTTAGATGAATTGTCTGTTTGATTTGTAAAATATGGCGTCTAAATACGAAAAATTAGCTGTTTATAATTGAGGGTTGAGGAAAATCATTATCAGTTTTTAAAATAAGATTGTTTTTGATTTTGTCTGTAAAGGAATAATAGTTGACTTGAAATCTAAATACATTGATCGGATCTCTAATGCGATCTGTTCAATAGATTAAAATTATATAACAATGAGTATTGATGATTTTGGAGCATTATCCCAACAGTATAAAAAAGAATTGTTGGAAAATGTGCTTCCGTTTTGGTTGAGCAAATCGCAGGATTTGCAGTGTGGTGGATATTATACATGTCTTGACCGTGAAGGAAATGTGTTTGATACCGACAAATTTATTTGGCTTCAGGGACGTCAGGTGTGGCTTTTTTCACTGATGTACAATAATGTAGACCGGAATCCCGAGTGGTTGGAATGTGCACGTCAGGGTGGTGAGTTCTTGAAAAAATACGGTCACGATGGCAATTTGAACTGGTACTTTTCCTTGACCCGTGAAGGAAAACCATTGATTGAACCATATAATATTTTTTCCTACACCTTTGCCACGATGGCTTTCGGTCAGTTGAGCAAGGCAACGGGCAATGAAGAATATGCCGAAATAGCGAAAAAAACATTTGATATAATACTTTCCAAGGTCGATAATCCGAAAGGACAATGGAACAAAGCATATCCGGGTACGAGAAACCTGAAAAATTTTGCTTTACCGATGATTCTCTGTAATCTTGCGCTGGAAATAGAGCATTTGCTGGACGAAGATTTTATGAAGACCACGATTGACACCTGTATACACGAAGTGATGGATGTGTTTTACAGGCCGGAGTTGGGCTTAATCGTTGAAAATGTGACCGCAGATACAGAAGAATTGTCCGATTCGTTTGAAGGTAGGGTACTTAACCCGGGACATGCCATAGAAGCCATGTGGTTTATTATGGACCTGGGTAAACGACTAAAGAGACCTGATTTAATAGAAAAAGCCGCCGATATCGCAGTGAAGATGATTGAATATGGTTGGGATGAACGTGATGGCGGCATTTTCTATTTTATGGATCGCAAAGGGCATCCGACACAACAGTTGGAATGGGATCAGAAATTGTGGTGGGTGCATATCGAAACTATGATTTCCATGTTGAAAGGGTATCAGTTGACCGGATCGCAAAAATGTCTTGAATGGTTTGAAAAGGTTCACGAATACACCTGGAGTCATTTCAAAGACCCTGAATATCCTGAGTGGTTCGGTTACCTAAACCGGCAAGGCAAGGTGCTGTTACCATTGAAAGGTGGTAAGTGGAAAGGATGTTTTCATGTTCCGCGCGGTCTTTATCAATGCTGGAAAACACTTGAAGAACTTGATAAAGCGCAAAAGGAAAACCACATCAAATAATCTTCCCGCAAATACCGCATTGTTAGTATTAAATAAAGAAAAATCACTCTAAACGTAGCAAAAATGGGAGATAACAGTCGTCGTAATTTTTTGAAGAAAGCCTCTGTTGCCGGCGCTGCCGCATTGGCCTTTCCAGTGGTGGGCAACAGTATGAATTCCGAATCCGGTTCTGGGTCGGCATCGAAGCATCACTTGGCGGAAGGTGTAAGCAGTAAACTTATTGTTCCAAAAGAAAATGGCCTGCGCATTACTGGTACTTTTCTGGATGAGATTTCGCACGATATTCCCCATCAAAACTGGGGTGAAAAAGAATGGGATCGTGACTTTCAGCATATGAAAGCAATCGGCATCGATACAGTGATTATGATTCGTTCCGGTTACCGTAAGTTCATAACTTTCCCGTCGAAATACCTTTTGAAGAAAGGATGTTACATGCCGTCAGTCGATTTACTTGATATGTACTTGCGTCTGGCTCAGAAATACGGCATGAAATTCTATTTCGGTCTGTATGATTCCGGTAAATACTGGGATACAGGTGATTTGTCATGGGAAATAGAAGATAACAAGTACGTTATCGATGAGGTGTGGCAAAATTACGGAAGCAAATATAAGAGTTTTGGCGGATGGTATATCAGTGGCGAAATCAGCCGGAAAACGAAAGGAGCAATCGGAGCTTTTCATGCCATGGGAAAACAATGTAAGGATGTTTCCAACGGTTTGCCTACGTTTATTTCTCCCTGGATTGACGGGAAAAAAGCTGTTGAGGCAGCTTCCGGAGACATAACCAAGACAAATGCCGTGTCGGTGCAGGAGCATGAAAAAGAATGGGGCGAAATTTTCGACGGAATTCACGATGTTGTTGATGCTTGTGCTTTTCAGGACGGCCATATCGATTATGATGAGCTGGATGCATTCTTCTCTGTAAATAAGAAGCTGGCAGATAAATACGGCATGAAATGCTGGACTAATGCCGAAACATTCGACCGTGACATGCCTATCCGTTTCTTTCCGATCAAATTCGACAAGTTACGTCTGAAACTAGAAGCCGCCAAGCGGGCAGGTTATGACAAAGGCATTACTTTCGAGTTCTCGCATTTCATGAGTCCTCAGTCGGCCTACATACAGGCCGGACACTTGTATGAACGTTATAAAGAATATTTCAATATCAGATAAATTTTTATTAATCAGCAAGATTTATGTCAAAACAGGCAACTCAGAATATTGGTTATGTAATTTTCCTGTCATTTGTAGCAGCACTTGGCGGATTTCTTTTCGGATACGATACTGCTGTCATCTCAGGCACAATTGATCAGGTAACCCGTCAGTTTCAGCTCGATACCATTCAACAGGGATGGTTTGTGGGTTGTGCTTTGATAGGTTCCATTATGGGAGTTGCCGTAGCCGGAGTCCTGAGCGACAAATTCGGGCGAAAGAAAACCATGATACTATCAGCTGTTTTGTTTTCTGCTTCCGGTATCGGATGTGCCCTTTCTGGAAGTTTTGACCAGCTGGTGTTTTACCGTATTGTGGGTGGAATTGGCATTGGGGTTGTGTCAATCATATCACCGTTGTATATCTCTGAAGTTGCCATAACAAGTTATCGCGGACGATTAGTGTCTTTGTATCAGCTTGCTATAACTGTTGGTTTTTTAGGAGCTTATCTTGTGAATTATCAATTATTACAACTGGCCGGAAGTGGTGTAGTGCAGGGGAATGGTCTCATTTCAAAAGTCTTTGTGGTTGAGGAATGGAGAGGCATGTTGGGGATGGAATCCCTTCCGGCGCTGTTGTTTTTTATAGTAATCTTTTTTATCCCGGAAAGTCCGCGTTGGCTTCTTGTTAGTCAGCGCGATGAGAAAGCGTTGAGCATACTAACCAGAATCTATAGTAGTGGCACTGAAGCCACTCAACAGGCCAACGCAGTACGCGAACAACTGGCCAGCGATGGGCAAACCGATTGGCGATTGCTTTTTAAGCCCGGATACTTTAAGGCATTGCTGATTGGTGTTGCCATCGCAATACTTGGACAATTCATGGGGGTAAATGCGGTGTTGTATTACGGTCCAACCATTTTTACCGACAGTGGCCTGTCCAATGGGGATTCCTTGTTCTATCAGGTGTTGGTTGGTCTGGTCAATATGCTCACTACAGTTTTGGCTTTGGCGATTATCGATAAAGTCGGGCGTAAAAAACTGGTATATTACGGAGTTTCCGGCATGGTTATTTCTCTTTTGCTAATAGGGTTTTATTTTGTCGGAGGCAAAGCTATGGGAGTCACAAGTGTTGCACTCCTTATATTCTTCCTTAGTTATATTTTCTTCTGCGCAGTTTCAATTTGCGCTGTTATATGGGTATTGTTATCCGAAATGTATCCGACATCGGTACGGGGTGTGGCAATGTCGATCGCAGGTTTCTCTCTGTGGATCGGTACTTATCTGATTGGTCAGCTTACCCCGTGGATGCTACAGCATCTGACTCCGGCCGGAACATTCTTCCTTTTTGCTGCTATGTGCGTTCCTTACATGTTGATTGTCTGGCGGTTGGTTCCGGAAACTGCCGGCAAATCACTTGAAGAAATCGAACGCCTCTGGAATAAAGATTGATTCGTTTTGATTTTTAGCGACTTATGGGGTTGCTTTTGATTGTTTTTCGTATTGTTTTTGAATTAAAAGATTGAGAATTGGAGGAAAGTTGTATGCGTTTTTTGTATCAACGATTCTTCCGGGTTGAGCGATAGTATCTAAAACAGTAAATTTTGTAAGACATGAAAGTGATTTTGAACAGGAGCAAGAAATTGCATGTGGTGGGGATGTTATGTCTGCGAAAAAAGTTGTTGGCACTTGTGCTGATAACGGGTTGCTTATGCTTCGTAAATACAGCGTATGCACAATCGGGAGGTAATAGTACCGGAGAACAACAGGTGCCTCATAAGGTAACCGGAGTTGTTACAGACAGTAAAGGTGAGCCTGTGATTGGAGCAGGTATCAGGGTAAAAGGTGCCAATAATGGGACCATTACGGATGTGAACGGAAAATTTGCTCTTAACGCAAAAGAAGGTTCGATTTTGGTTGTCTCTTTTATGGGATTTGCTACGAAAGAGATTAAAGTTTCGGGAAATGGCCCGATTTCGGTATCGCTTACCGAAGCGTCACAAACCATTGATGAAGTGGTTGTGGTTGGGTATGGCACTCAAAAGAAACTATCAGTTACGGGGTCAGTGTCAGCGGTTAAATCGGATGAAATTTTGAGGGCTCCATTGCCCAATATTTCGCAGGCTTTAGTGGGTAAATTATCAGGTCTTGTTACCCGTCAGGAATCAGGTGAACCTGGAAATGACGAAGTGACAATGTATGTGAGGGGCATCGGTACCACACAAAGCCAAAGTGCTTCTCCCTTGGTTTTGGTCGATGGAGTTGAGCGTTCATTTGGTAACCTTGACCCGGCTGAAATTGAAAATGTAACTATCCTGAAAGATGCAGCTGCAGCTGCAGTTTATGGTGTTCGTGGAGCAAACGGGGTTATTCTGGTAACCACCAGAAGAGGATTGGAAAACAAGCCGACCGTTACTTATACGACATCATATACGTTGAGTACTTCTACCAGAATGCCGGAGTATTTGAACGGAGAAGAATACGTGAAATGGTGGAATTATGCAGATGAAATTAACGGTCGTTCTCACACTTTCTCCGACGCGGTCGTGCAAAAAGTGACCAACGGAGATCCTGACGGTATTTACGGCAATACCAACTGGACCAAGCTAATGCTCAAGTCTGTAGCTCCTACCATGCACCATAATGTTACTCTGGAAGGAGGAAATAGTAACGTGAAATATTTTGCGGCGTTAGGTTACCTGAACCAAAAGGGTATTGTGAAAGGTGTTGATTATGACCGCTATAACCTGCGTTCGAATTTGGATGCATCTGTAACAAAAGACTTTACATTGTCTTTAGATATTAGTGGCTTTATGTCGACTAAAACTGCTCCACAGATCTCTAATTTTGATGCGAACGGAAATACTGTTTCGAGCAACTTAATGAACCAGATTATTACAGCAGCGCCTTACCTGAATGCTCAGTCGCCTGATGGAAAATATCTTACATCGTCACTGAATACAGGAAACAACCCTCTTGCAGCAAGAGATTTATCTGGATACGACAATGCTAATAAGTCGGGATTACAATCGAGTCTGACACTGAAATATGATGCTCCCTTCCTGAAAGGGCTATCCTTTAAAGTTGTGGGTAGTTATGATAAAGCCTATACGGATACAAAATCGTATTATACACCGTATAATTTGTATTATACAAACCCTTCGAGTTCAACAACGACCCTGACCACAATCACATCACCCTATGGCTCGGATGCGATTCTTACCGAAGCTTATTATCAGACAACACGCTGGACTCTGCAGGAATTTGCATCTTTTGTTCGCAATATTAAGAAACACTCATTCAATGCTCTTTTGGTCGCGGAACAATCTGCCTATAAATCTACTTATTTGGGGGCGTCGGCACAGGGGTATGATATTACCGATCTTGCTGAATTTACATATGCCAGCAAGAACCCTCATATGCCTACCAGTGGAACTACCATTATTAACCGTGCCGGTTGGGTAGGACGTTTCAACTATACATTCGATAATAAATATATTGCGGAAGTTTCTACCCGTGTAGATGCTTCTACAAATTTTGCCCCGAGCCATCGTTATGGAGTGTTCCCTTCCGGTTCGCTGGCGTGGCGTGTGACCGAAGAAAACTTCTTTAAAAACTGGAAAACGCCGATCACAAATTTGAAAATCAGGGCTTCATACGGAACCTTGGGTAACGACCAGGCAAATAGTTCGTATCCATATTTGCAAAGTTATAAATTGTACACCGATCCAGTGGTTTATTTCGGAGGAAGTACACCATTGAAAGGTCTTTATCCTTCGTCGTTGCCCAACACCGATCTTACCTGGGAACGTTCGAGAACTTTCAATGCAGGGTTTGATCTTGAATTGTGGAACGGATTGATAAGTGCCGAATTTGACGGATTTTATAAAGTTACCAGTAATATTCTTACGAGTGTAAGTTCTACTTATCCACCCTCAGTCGGAGGCTATTATCCGTCTACCGTTAACTCGGGGAAAGTGGATGTCCGCGGATTTGAACTGGTACTGAATCATCGTCATAAAATTGGAGAATTCAACTATTCGGTAAGAGGAAATATTAGTTGGGCGCATAACCGTATTCTCAATATTGACGAATCGGCAGGAATACCCGAATATGAAAGTCTTGTAGGAAAGTCAATAGGAGCGAAGATCGGTTTGATTGCGCTTGGTCTCTTCAAAACAGATAACGAAGCGATTACCAGTCCGACTCAAAGTGCATCCAAAGCCGGAGATATAAAATATAAAGATATTAATGGAGACGGAAAAATTACTTATGATCAGGACAAAACAGTCATCGGTCGTAGTAGTACCCCCGAACTTAACTTTGGATTAAACTTCACATCTTCATGGAAAAATTTTGATTTTTCTTTCCTTATACAAGGTGCAGCCATCTGCGACAATGCTCTTATGGGATGGTATGATGGCATCGGATGGGACGATACTCAGTTTACCCGTACATTCTACAACAATGGAAATTCACCCCGATATCTTATTGAAGGAGCATGGTCTCCGAGCAATACGAGCGGAAAATATCCAAGACTCGATAATCAATGGAGAGCAGAAAATAACTGGGCATCTACCTTATGGATTGTTGACGGATCGTATGCGCGTCTTAAGAATATGCAGATCGGTTATACATTGCCAAAATCAATTACGAAAAAGCTGAAATTTGATGCCCGTATTTATCTGGCAGGAACCAACCTCTTTACAGTATCGGCATTCAAATACCTCGATCCGGAGGCGCCCAATGTGAGCAATGGTTATTATCCACAACAGAAAACCTATAGTATAGGGGCTTCCGTTAAATTTTAATGATAGGAGATTATTGTTATGAAAAAATATTTTATCTGTCTCTTTTTTACGGTTGCAGCTCTTGGTTTTACCGGTTGTAACGATTTTTTGACCCCCGAATCTACCGATTCGTATAATGAAAGCACGGCATTTAGTAGCGAAAAAAATGCCAAGCTTTATATGAACTCTTTTTATACAATAATTAATAATTATGGTTTATTTGGGACTACTTATAAACTATTGAGTAATGATATAAATGGTAGCTCTTTTTTAGGCGGATGCATGTATGTTGACGGGTTATCCGATATCGAGAAATGTGCTGGTAGTACCATCGGCTCCAATGGAGCCGTGGCAAATTTATATGCCACAACTCCAAGTTTGATTACTCCGGATCAAAACTCGCTGAGTATCTGGGGAGATGCTTATACTTATATTCGTCTGATTAATCAGCTTATTAATGGCATAGACAATACTGCTAAATTTGAAGTAAATATTAAGACCCGTCTGAAAGCAGAAGCCCGTTTTTTCAGAGGATATCTTTACTTCCTGTTGATGCGTAATCATGGCAGTGTAATTCTGATGGATCAACTGACAACCGAAAAAAATCATGCACGCAGCTCAGCCAGTGCTTGCTGGGATTATGTGGCAGCCGATCTTGACTATGCAGCAACTAACTTGCCACAAGTATGGGAAAGTACCGATGCAGGACGTGTTACCAAAGGAGCTGCCTATGCCATGAAATCAAGGGCAATGCTTTATGCTGAACGCTGGCAGGAAGCTTATGATGCTGCCAATAAAGTGCAGGCAATGGTTGCTGATGGTACATACGCTCTCAACAGTTCGTATGCTAAGGCATTTGGATCCTATTTTGGAGATGGTAATAAAGAAGCTGTTCTTGAATACCGTTACAGCTATCCGAAGTTAACACACAATTTTGATTTTATTGCCAGTCCCGGTGGTGATAATGCCGGTTTCGGTGGCGACATTCAGCCTACACAGGAACTGGTGGAATCGTATGAGTATGCCGGTGGTGGAACTGTTGACTGGTCGGCATGGCATTCAGCAAACGTAACAACTACTCCTCCCTGGGCAAGTCTCGAACCACGTTTTCAGGCAACGGTGCTTTATCCGGGTTCATCGTGGAAAGGTAGAACAATTGAACCTTTCGAAGGTGGAAAAGACGGTTGGGTAGCCTATCCACCGGCAGCAGGTAGCAATAAAGGAGCTTCTGTTACAGGGTATTATTTGAGAAAATATGTGGATGAAACCCATACAGATCTGATTAATGTAAAGAGTTCGCAACCTTTGGTTGAAATCCGTTTGGCAGAAGTATATCTCAATTTTGCAGAGGCGGCATATCATTTGACCAAAACAGACGATGCAAACGGTGCCATAAACAAGGTAAGAAACAGGGTAGGATTACCATCCTTAAATTTGTCAGGAACTACTCTCCTTGATCAGATTAAAAAGGAACGTAAGCTTGAACTTGCTTGTGAAGGTCACCGCTACTGGGATTTGCGCAGATGGAAAGATGCAGTAAGTACTTTGACAGGCCTCTATGTGCACGGCCTCAAAACTACTGACAATGGTGGAGGAAGCTATACATACGATTATATTACCTGTGATGATGCTCCTCGTCAGTTCCCGTCAAAGTTCTACGCATTCCCGATCCCTTCTTCGGAATTAACGAACAATCCGTTGTGTGAACAAATAACCGGATGGTAATTGAATAGTGAAATCTATTGTCCGGCTTTAGATACATTGCAGATTAAGTCAGTCTGCAATGTGTCGGAACCGACATCTAAATAAAGTATATTATGAACAAAAAAATAATATTTCCGTTATTTGCGCTATTATTGATCCTGCTTAACGGATGTGCAGATATAGATCCCATGTTTAAGACAAAGAGCGATAAAAATTCAATGACCTCTTTGTACGTAACGTTTGCTAATGGAACCGGAGGGTTTACAGCAACCACAGGAGAACCTTACGATTCAAAACTGACCGTTGAAATTCCCTGGTATTATCCGGAAGGTAGCAAAATAGAGACGAAGTTGGATAGCCTGTTTGTGACGGCTACTTTGCCTAACAATGCCATAATGACTCCTTCCTTTGGTCTGGTAAATCTCACCTCACCTAAAACTTTTCAATTGAAAGCCCAGAATGGAGACGTTAAGGAGTATACCATTACGGCCGTACGCAAAAGAAGCAGTAGCAAGGAAATTAAATCGTTTAAGCTGAATGAGTCAGGTATAAGCGGAATTGTGGTCAATAATACAGTCGTCATTCCTTATACATCTGAAGATATTTCGAAGCAAACGGCAACCGTTGAATTGTCATATTACGCAAAAATTTCTCCGGATCCGGCAACGGTTCACGATTATACCAACCCGGTACAATATACGGTTACAGCCGATGATGGTACATCAACTGTATATACGGTAAAAATGGGGACTCCGGTGAAAGTTGATCAGGGCTTCTATTCGGCGAAGAAACTATGGTTCAAATCTGCCGGCGATATGGGATTCGACAGCTATGCTCAGATTTCAATTGCTGTAAGCGGAAACTATATTGTGTTACCAAGCTCAAACGAGTGGGTCGGTGGTTCTTCTGCAAAATATTATGATCGTAAGACCGGAAATTATGCCGGAGATCTGAATGTGTCCGGCGTGAACGGACTCTACGCGGTAGCCAATGACAGTAAAGGGCATATTGTGGGGATTAACAATCTGTATGCAGGCGAAAATGTATGCTTGTTCCGCTGGGATAATGCGACTTCTGCACCCAAATTGTTGGCACGCAGTACCGATTGGTCATGTGTAAACAGTAGTTTTTATGGTAGAAAATTATCAGTTTATGGAGATCTTGACGGGGATGCTGTAATCATGTCGACAACAGATGGTTCCGGAGGAGGAGCCGGAGGCGCTAACCGTATCTTAAAATGGGTAGTAAAAGGCGGAAATATCGTATCTCCCGATCCTGAAGTTCTGGTATATTCAAAAGCCTGGGGATGGGTAGCTAAAGCGGTTCCGACAGGTACGACAGCAACATCGAACTATTTTATTTGCTCTAATCTTCCAATTTTCATGGATTATCTGAACGGATCAACCAATACGTTGGTATCCTCTTTCAGTGCAAACTATCTGCCTGCAAAGCGAGATGCTACTCCTGCACTTACGTACTTTGAATTTAATAATGCCAAATACGCGGCAGTTGTTGATGCAAGTTCTTATAGCAGTGCAATGAATATTTTCAACATTACAGATCCGTCTAAAATAGGGACATCAAGCAGCAGCGGGGCATACTCGACATTCAGGGTATTCAGCGGCGATAATGATTATATACTGACATCCGCCGATCCAAACTGGAACATTACGGGAGAAATCGCTGTTGGTCCGGTATCAGCCGATGGATTTACCATGACAGTTTACTTCCTTGCAACCAATGGTGGGGTTGCGGCATATGAGTTAAGCTGTATTGATCCGACTAAAATATAATTCAGAAACCACAACATTTAACGGCAGGTTCTAAAAGCCCTGCTGTTAAATGTTTAGTCGCGTTATCACTATTTATATGACTATGAGAAAAAAATTGTTGTGCTTCGTTTTACTGATAGCTTGTTTTCATACTTTGGTTGTTTCGTGTGGAAAGTCGGAGGTGAAACTACCTCCCGATACATCCAAAACGGATCCTACAACTTCCACATCCGATACGGCAATTGTCAACCTGTTTAATAAAGCTCCGGTTATAGTGTGGATTGAAGCCGCAGCCAACTTTTCCCGATTGGGAACAGCCGACAAAATGGCAGCTACCTTTCAGAAACTTGCTGATATGGGGGCAAAAGGTATTGTGTTGGATGTGAAAGGAATTCCCGGTTTGGTGAGCTACAATTCACAGATTGCACAACAACTGAAAACCTGGAATGGTTACACACAAGCTGATGGCTTTGATTATTTGCAAAATGCAATTACCGAAGCAAAGAAAAAAGGATTGAAAGTGTTTGTTTCCATGAGCGTTTTTGCCGAGGGAATGAATTATTACGGAGTTAAATATGGAAAAGTATTCAACGATCCATCTTTTTCTGCCATCCAGAGTCAGGTGATGACAGCAATGGGAACAGTACAAAACATAACGGATGTCTACTCGTACGGGTTGCTTAATCCACTACAGCCCTTGGCGCAAAGCTACGAACTATCGCTGATTAAAGAGGTGGTGACTAACTATAATATCGATGGCTTTGTTTTGGATTACTGTCGGTTTTATGATATTTGTGCCGACTTTTCGGATTATACACTGGCAAAATTTAAAGACTGGGCCGGTTTGTCGAGTGTCAAGGCTACCGATATTGTGCAATCATGGACTACCTCAAACGGTTCTGTTGTTCCTGCTGTAACAGGCGCACAATATAAAAAATGGCTGGAATTCCGGGCGCAGACCATACATGATTTCGTTTCAAAAACCCGTGATGCTGTCAAAGCGATTAAACCGCATCTTGCATTTTGTTCCTATTCGGGAGCATGGTATGATTCTTACTATACTGTCGGGGTAAACTGGGCAAGTAAAAACTATGATCCGTCTTCTGAATTCTCTTGGGCAACATCGACCTATAAAAATACAGGCTATGCCGAATTGCTGGATATGTTTATGACGGGTAATTATACACCAACACTTACAGGAGCAGGATGGTGGACTGTGCAGGGTCAGATTGACGGAGCGAACCGGGTATTGAAAAATGCGAATATTCACTATGGAGCAATAGATATAGGGAATACCTCATGGAGTGACTTGCCGAACATGAAAAATGCAATTGTTATGCTGTTGCAACAAACCAAAGGTGTTATGCTGTTTGATCTCGTGCATATCGATGACCCGACAGCCAATCAGTTCAATAAACAATTGTATGATGATGTGAAGTCCGCAATCTCTCAGGGGTTGACAGGAAAATAGGGAACAGAATCAAGCTCATAGTTGAGTTCAAAGTTAGTATCTTATCTTTCCGGAAAATAATGACAATAAAAGGGAAAACACCATATTTGTATTGTTGCTTCATTGCAATGTTGAGTTTTTTTGTAACTCCCGGTTGTAAAGCTGATGCAGGAAATCAAACCGCAGCCGCCTATGCTCTTGTGAAGCGGGTTGTGCCACGAATGATTGATAAAGTTGTGGTGGAACTGGCTGATAAGCAGGATAAAAACGACTGGTTCGAACTGGAAAGCAAAGATGGTAAAATCATTTTGCGGGGAACAAATGGCGTTTCTGTTGCCAGTGCGTTGAACTATTATCTGAAGAATTATTGTCAATGTCAAATAACATGGAATGGCACGAATCTGAAATTGCCGTCAATTCTTCCTGTGGTTCCGACCAAAATTCACAAAGACACTCCGTATAACTACCGCTATTATCTCAATTACTGCACCTTCAACTATTCGATGAGCTGGTGGGACTGGAGCCGCTGGCAAAAAGAGATAGACTATATGGCACTCAACGGAATTAATATGCCACTGGCTCTTACCGGACAGAATATCGTGTGGTACAACGTGTACCGCAAGCTGGGATTTACGGATAAAGAGCTGGAGACGTTTTTTAGCGGACCGGCATATTTCAGTTGGTTCTGGATGGGCAATCTTGACGGTTGGGGTGGGCCTCTGCCCAAAAGCTGGATGACGGATCATGAGGCTTTGCAAAAGCAAATTCTGGCTCGTGAGCGGGAATTGGGCATGACACCCGTTTTGCCGGCGTTTACCGGCCATGTTCCTCCTGCATTTAATGAAAAGTATCCTGAAGCTTCACTTAAAAAAACGACATGGCTTGACTATCCTCAGGTGAATATTCTCGATCCTCAAGACCCTATGTTTGAGAAAATAGGAAAGCTTTTTATAGAAGAAGAGACAAAATTATATGGAACGGATCACCTCTATTCGTCGGATACATTCAACGAAAATCTCCCACCTACAAACGACACCACTTATTTGAGCAATGTGAGTGGTAAAATTTATGGTGTGATGAAATCCGCTGATCCTGAAGCAACCTGGGTGATGCAGGGCTGGATGTTCTATTACCAGTCTGATTTTTGGAAACCGGCTCAGATGAAAGCGGTCTTAAATGCCGTTCCCGAAAACCGAATGATTATTCTCGACCTCTGGAGCGAAACTCATCCCGTGTGGCAACAAACGGAGGCCTATTATGGAAAACCATGGATGTGGTGTATGTTGCATAATTTCGGAGGCAATGTCAGTATGCGGGGGAATCTGAAAACGGTGGCCACAGCTCCTTCTGCAGCTTTGAATGATCCGAAATCAGGCAATATGGTGGGTATAGGACTAACTCCCGAGGCAATTGAACAAAATCCGGTGATGTACGAGTTGATGCTCGAAAACGTATGGAATAAACAACCTGTTGATGTGGATAGCTGGCTCAAAGATTATGTAATCCGAAGATATGGGAAGTTGAATGAAGATGCACAGAAAGCATGGACGATTTTGCTTAATACGGTGTATGCTTCCGATAATCAGAATGATGGCTCACAAAACGTGATCACCTCCCGGCCTACACTTCAACGGGGAACTCCAAAGCATACGTATAAATCAGAAGACTTGTTGCCTGCGTGGAAATTGATGATTAAAGCATCGTCGAACTTACAACAGAGCGATGGATTCCGGTATGATCTCGTGGATTTGACCCGTCAGGTGTTGGTGAATTACGCTGACACGCTGCATTCGGCGATCGCTTCAGCTTATGCGAAACGAGATAAGGGCAACTTGGAAAAACTGACTGGAGACTTTCTGAGTTTACTTGATGATCTTGACGATTTGCTTGCAACACGCAACGATTTTTTACTGGGGCCGTGGATAGAATCGGCGAAACGATGTGGACATACGAAAGATGAAAAAATGCTTTATGAGAAGAATGCACGCGACCAGATTACGTTGTGGGGCGGAGAGAAAAGTGTATTGCACGATTATGCCTGCAAACAGTGGGCCGGACTTATGAAAGACTTTTATAAACAACGCTGGCAGATTTTCTTCGCAGCAATGAAACAATCAGCATTGACCAATGAAAAGCCTTCTTTTGACAAGATAAATCAACAGATTGCAAGCTTTGAATGGAAATGGGTAAACCAAACCACTCCCGTTTATCCGGAAGTGCCGCTGGGTAATTCTGTGGAAATGGCGAAAAAGCTGTTCCATAAGTATCAACCGGTTCTTGAACGAACCTATGGAATAACCAGAGAATAAACCTGAATGTAATGAAACGATTTGAAACTATACTACTGACTTTGTCATTGTGTGTGATGGTATTCGGGCAAACTAAAATGACAAATAATGCAATGTCGCAAAAACGTGTTACACCTAAATCGATGGGCTACTCGTTGGTTTGGGAAGATCAGTTTAACGGTAAATCGCTGGATACAACCAAATGGAATGTGCGTGGGGTAGGACCTCGTCGGATCGGATATAATTCGGCAGAAGCGGTAAAAGTAGAAGATGGATACCTCAAATTGTATGCTCTGCAAAAAGGTGACAGCATTCTGGGTAGTGCCGTTGGAACGGCTAATCATTTTCAACCGAAATACGGCTATTTCGAGTGCCAGGCAAAGCTGCAGGAGTCGATAGGAGTCTGGGCTGCATTCTGGATTCAGTCCCCGGAAATCTTTAAGGGTGAAGATCCTGCCAGATATGGTACGGAAATGGATATTTTCGAGTTCTTCAAAGAGATCGGAACAGATACTTTAACGCATTCTCTTCACTGGGCGTACGGCCCCCATATGCAGTCTGTCGGACCAATGAAGAGTTATCTGAAAGGGTTAAGCAAAGGATTTCATGTGTATGGTTTTGAATGGACTCCCGAAAAGTATGCTTTTTTTATCGATGGATATAAGTTTTACGAAGAAACCCGTGGCATTTCAAATATTCCCGAATACATGATTCTGAGCATGGAATTGCCAGAAACCAGAAAAAGTCTTGAAAATACCGTTTTTCCGGATGTTTTTGTAGTTGATTGGGTGAAAGTATATCAAAAGAAATAGGAAAGGATTTGATTAATAGTTAGCCTAAACACAATGAGTCAAAATCTATCAACATCAGTTTCACAACGTTTTACCGCTCTCGATATTTTTCGGGGAATGACGGTGTGTTTTATGATTATTGTCAATACTCCCGGTAATGGTGCAACGACTTACTGGCCTTTGCTTCATGCCAATTGGCACGGTTTTACACCTACCGATCTGGTGTTTCCTTCTTTCCTCTTTGCAGTGGGCAATGCGTTGAGTTTTGCCATGAAAAAATGGGATAAAATGTCGCAGGGGCAGGTAGTTTATTCAATTCTGAAACGGACGTTTCTCATTTTTCTGGCGGGATATCTGATGTATTGGTTTCCGTTCTTTACGTTCGACGGTCAGTCGCACCTGATGCTTTCTCCCATCTCGCATACCCGCATTATGGGGGTGTTACAACGTATAGCACTGTGTTATGGTATCGTAGCTTTGATGATTTATTTCTTCGATAAAAAAATAACGATTCGGATCAGTATCGCTTTGTTGTTCATCTATTGGGCGCTACTCTATTTCTTTGGAGTACAGGGCGCAGAATATACAAGAACGGGTAATGCCGTGCTTCGTCTTGATTCGGTTTTATTAGGAACCAGCCATTTGTACACAGGCGAAGGCTTTCCGTTCGATCCCGAGGGTTTATTGAGTACATTATCCGCGATATTCAATGTAGTGGCAGGGTTTGCTGTTGGAAGTTTCTTGCAGAAGAAGGGTCTCTCTTTTGAGGCTATTGCCAGGATATTACTTGCGGCATGCGGACTGTTGTTTCTGGCCTATTGCTGGAACGATTTTCTTCCAGTCAATAAAAAGCTATGGACCAGCTCTTATGCTTTGTTGACGGTTGGGCTGGACTGTGTGCTGTTATCATTTGTCATCTTCATTGTGGATTTTGTGAAGTTTACCCGGGGATCCTATTTCTTCCAGGTATTCGGGCGAAATCCGCTGTTTATTTACCTGCTTGCCGAACTGGGAGTAACTGTAATGTTCCTCATTCCGGTTGGAGGTGAATCACTTTACGGCTGGCTTTACAATCATATTTTTATCCATGCCGGAGCCTATTTTGGTTCATTCCTGTTTGCCATTTGGTGGATGCTAACCTGCTGGGTAGTGGGTCTTTTGCTCGACAAGAAAAAAATATACATCAAATTGTAGGAGTGAATCTTTCTCGATTTTTCGATTAAATCTTTGTAATGCAATTATATAAAGCTATAAAAAATCATATTGCATCGAAATTGCTGCCCGTTGTAATGGTTTTACTTTTGTGCGGAATGAATGTCCGGGCGGTAAAACTGAAAGGGACTGTTTCGTGCAATGGTAAAGGGATTGCCAATGTAGAAATTACGGATGGTAATACCTGTACACTGACCGATAACAAAGGTCGCTATCGACTGATCTCTGAACACGCTCGCTTTGTTTATATATCTACTCCGGCAGGTTATCTTGCTCCACGGAAGAAGTCGCTTCCTGTATTTTACAAGCAAATAGAAAACGGTGTGAAGAGGTACGATTTCGCGCTGGAAAAAAATTCGAAGGACGATACGCATCATTTGTTTTTGGTACAGGCCGATGTGCAACTGATTGATACTGCTTGTTTGCGACAGTACAACGCGATGATTCCCGACTGTGTCGATCTGATTCGTCAGAACCGTGATCTGGATGTTTTTGGTGTTGATTGCGGCGACATTGTGGGTGATACGCACGGTCTGTATTCTGGCTATCTGAAGGCTGCTGACCGCATGGATGTTCCCGTCTTTCGGGCTATCGGCAATCACGATATGGACTATTTCGGTCGCTCGCACGAGACTTCGACCCACACGTTCGAAGATTGGTTCGGCCCTACGCGTTTCTCTTTCAACAAGGGAAAAGCGCACTATATCGTTATCGATAATAACTTTTTTATCGGTCGCGACTATTTCTACATGGGGTATGTGGATGAAAAAACGTTTCACTGGCTCGAGCAGGATCTGTCGTACGTGCAGAAAGGTTCCACGGTTTTCCTGATTATGCATATTCCGACCCGGCTGAACGAGCAGAAACAGCAGTTTGCCTATACTTACTCCAATGTGGCCGATCAAACGGTCAATTATCCGGTGCTGTATGACATGTTGAAGCCTTTCAAAACGCACATTATCGATGGCCACATGCACTACAATCTTACCATGGTGCAATCGCCAACGATGATTGAACACAATACCGGCGCTGTTTGCGGAACCTGGTGGCTGACCGATATTTGTTTGGACGGTACGCCGCGTGGCTATGGAGTTTACGAAGTGAACGGCGACAGTGTTTCGTGGTATTATAAGAGTGCTGGTTATCCGAAGAGCTATCAGATGCGGGTTTATCCGGCTGGATCGGTGACGGTCTATCCCAACGACATTATTGCCAACGTGTGGAACTGGGATTCGGCATGGAAGGTGGAGTGGAGTGAAAACGGGGTGATTCAGGGTGAAATGAACCGTTTCACCGGAAGCGACCCCGACGCGGCTGCATTTTGCTCTGATAAGAAACGGGTGAAATACGACTGGATTTCCGTCTTTTCCACCGATCACCTTTTCAGGGCAACGCCGCACGATAAAAATGCCCGAATTGAGGTGAAAGTGACCGATCGTTTCGGGAATGTATACCGGCAAAATTTAAACCACTGATTTACTGAGCTCTGCATGAGTAGGTAACATCGAAATGGAACAGGTTTGCTTTTGAAATTATTGGCAAAATCAGACCCGAAGGGATAAACATAAAATTCCAAACCGACGAAAAGCTGTTTGAGTGAGTAGGTCATCTACTGAAGTTTATTATTGAGGCAATGCTTTATGGCCGAGCGAACGAGTTCTTTTCGTCACTGTTTTTGCTTACTTTTTGCGCCAAAAAGTAAGGCCTGCCGCAGGCAAAGAACAAATTAATTCCGGTACATCAAAAATGACATAAACTTCTTTTTGTAGGTGAATAATATGTATTAACACACGACAAGATAGCCATGAGACACTTTCTTCTTCTATACTTCTTTGCTCTATTGCTCCCAGCTTCAGCCCAAAAAATGAAGTTGTCGGATCACTGGGCAATAAAAAGCACGCTCGAAGTAAAAGGGATGGACGAGCAAGTGTCTTTGGTGGGTTATGGAGTCGCAGACTGGTATTCAACCTCACTGCCTACAACCGTACTCAATGTCTTTGTGAAAAACGGCATTTATCCTGATCCTCGTCTGGCAATGAACAATTTCCTGATCCCCGATGTGTCGGACAACTTCAATGCACGGTTGGGATTGGCGAAATACAGCTATCTCAAAAGCAAACAAAATCCATGGAAGGATGCTTACTGGTTTCGCACCGAGACGATGTTCCCGAAACAGTATAAAGGCAAACACGTTTGGCTGGCATTCAACGGGATCAATTACCGTGTCGATATATGGGTCAACGGACATCTGGTGGCCGATAGCAGTCGGGTGTCGGGCATGTTCCGGCGATTTCGCTTCGACATTACACCTTATGCGTTGCCCGGAGAGAAAAATTGCATTGCCGTGAAGATGTATCAGGTGGATCATCCGGACGATCCCGAACCGGGTACTCAGTTTGAAGTTTTCGGAACCACACGCGGCCATGCTACCGATATTTTCAAGGACGAAACACTGAAAATGTCCGGCGGTTGGGATTGTGCTCCGGTGGTACGCGACCGCAACATGGGCATCTATCAGGATGTATTTGTAGAGGCAACAGGCGATGTTGTCGTGGAACACCCGTACGTAACCACCACCTTACCGTTGCCCGATACATCGCGGGCCGATATTCGTATCAAAGCGGAGTTGAGGAATCTTTCCGGTCATCCGGTAAAAGGAATACTGGTGGCCAATATTCAGTTGATTAACGAATTGGAATTTCCATCGTATACCAAGCACTTGGGCGGATCGATGCATTCGGTGGAGGTGGGAAAAGAGCTGTTGCTGCAACCGGGAGAAACGCGAGAGGTGGAACTGTCGCCCGCAGAATTTGCGAAACTGACGATTCATAATCCCTATCTATGGTATCCTAACGGTTATGGCAAACAATATTTGCACCGGTTGCGGCTTTCGTTCCGTACCGTCGGCGGAGAGTCGGACGTGAAGGAACTGACCTTCGGTATCCGGCAGGTGACCACCGAGCTGAAACGGATCGGCGATGAGGCCGGACGGGTTTTTCGTATCAACGGGAAACGTATTTTTTGTAAAGGTGGCTGGTTGCAGCCCGACATGTTGCTTGATATGAGCCGCAAGCGGATTTTTGATGAGGCACGCCTGCTGGCGGAAGCCGGAATGAACGTGATAGGCAGCGAAGATATGCCGACACCTACCGACGATATGATGGAGGCGTGCGACAAGTACGGATTGATGTATTGGGAAATTTTCTTTCAGTGCTGGCGTATGTACCCCGGAAGCGATTGGGCTCACTATCCACTCGATCACGCGCTGGCCAAAGCCGAAGCCAAAGACATGGTGTTGCGCTACCGTAACCATCCGTCGGTGACGGCCTGGTTTCTGGCCAACGAGGTGATTGTGGATGAGGATCTCTATCGTGCTGCGAAGTCTACGGTGAAGGAACTCGACCCGACACGTCCCTTTATCCCCACCACCAGCATCGACTGGAATGTAGAGAAGTTAACGCCGTATATGCAAGATGATTTGCCAACGGGCATGACCGATGACGGTGCTCCCGATTACAACTGGAATCCTCCGGCATACTATTTTGACAAGGTGAACGAGGTACATCTGCAGATGTTCCGCAACGAACTGGGTGTGCCTTCGATACCTGTTTACCGTAGCCTGAAAAAGTTTATTCCAACAGTGACGATTCCCCGGAGTCAGACCCGCAATCCGATCTATCCACTCGATAGCCTGTGGGCCGAACATGGCGCCTGGGATGGTAATAACTACTGTTTTCGTTCATACGACAACGCGATTAGAACCTTGTATGGCAATCCCGCAACAGCCGAAGAGTATGCCGACCGGGCACAACTGGTCAATGCCGATAGCTACCGGGCGATGTTTGAGGCTGCCAATCACCGGATGTGGAACATTACCAGTGGCGTGATGCTCTGGAAACTCAACTCCTGCTGGCCCGATGTAGGATGGCAAATCTACGACTGGTTTTTGCAACCGAACGCGGCCTACTATTTCTCGAAGAAGGCTACGGAGCCGTTGCACATTCAGATGAATGCCGATAGCCGGATGGTGTCGGTTATCAATGCAACACATCACGATCGGAACCGGTTGACGGTGGAAGCTTCCGTTGTTGGTTTCGATATGAAAACGGTGTGGAGCCGAACCGATACCGTATCGGTCGCAGCTGATAGTTACCGCGAAATGACCTCCGTTCCGAAACAGACGAGCGGTACTCCCATTTATTTTGTGAAACTCGCATTGAAAGATGCTGCTGGTAAACTGCTGTCTGATAATCTCTACTGGGAGTGTTCGCAACACGAGGATTTTTCAGCGTTGGCATCGCTTGCTAAACCTCAATTAAAACAGCAAATTACGATGTCTGAACAAGGCAGGGAGAAACAGTGGACTATCCGATTGAAAAATGAAACCGGTCAACTCTCTTTTTTCAATCGACTATCGTTGACGGATGAAAAAAGCAAGGAAGAAATACTCCCTTCATTCTGGAGCGACAACTATGTCTCCCTTTTTCCGGGCGAAGAAAAAACGATTACTGTAGTAGTTGCCAATGACGATCTGGAAGGAAAGCAACCCAAGGTGGAGATTAAATAGCTGTATTGAAACGTGATCGGGCGGAATCCCCCGTTGCAAGAATGGGTAAACGAGATATTCGACGAACAATAAACACAATAAATAGATGAAGCGTTTTTTAGTGATGATGAGTCTTGTAAGCAGCCTTTTTGCTTACGGACAAAAGACGATCAATACTGATGTGTTGATCGTTGGGGGAGGAGCGAGCGGAACAGCCGCCGCCATTCAGGCGGCACGTGCCGGAGTGAAGGTGGTGGTGACGGAAGAAACGACTTGGTTGGGCGGCATGCTGACGGCCGCCGGCGTTTCGTGCACCGACGGCAATCACCAGTTGTCATCAGGTCTCTGGGGTGATTTTCGCGAACGGTTGTATGCTCATTACGGTAGTCCTGAAGCGGTGCATACCGGTTGGGTGAGTTATACGCTTTTCGAACCGTCGGTCGGGAACCGTATTTGGAAACAGATGGTGGCTGAATATCCTTGCATACAGGTGCTTTACAGTACCAAGCTGTTGAGCTTACACAAAAACGAAAAAGGTTGGCATGCTGTGGTCAAGGGTAAATCGCAGACAAACATTACTGCAAAAATCGTGATCGACGGCACAGAACTGGGTGATGTGGCAAAACTGTGTGGCGTGAAGTACGATATCGGGATGGATGCCCGTAGCCTCACCGGCGAACCGCAGGCGCTCGAAAAGGGCAATGATTATATTCAGGATATGACCATGGTGGCTATCCTGAAAGATTACGGCCAGGGCGCCGATAAAACCATCCCAAAACCGAAGGGCTACAACGAGAAAGAATATGCATGCACCTGCAAAGAGGTTTGTGATGACTTTTCCAATCCCCGAATAACCGAGATGAATTCCTGTAAGGATATGATGACTTATGGAAAATTACCTAATGGTAAGTATATGATTAACTGGCCCAGTCAGGGCAACGACTATTATGTCAATTCCATTGAGATGACCGATAAGGAACGAAAGGTAGCTTACGATAAAGCCCGTTTGTTTACGCTGGGTTACGTTTATTTTCTCCAAACAAAGCTCGGACTGAAGAATCTCGGTTTGGCCGACGATGAGTTCCCTACTGCCGATAAATTAGCCTTGATACCTTATCACCGCGAGTCGCGACGCATTCACGGATTGGTACAGTTCCGCTTTCAGGACATTAAAACACCTTACGATTTGCCCGAAAAATATTACCGTACCGGCATCGCCGTGGGTAACTATCCCTGTGATCATCATCGCATCAAGTGTTGCCCCAATCCGCCAAAGCTAGAAGGAACGGGCTCTATTCCTGCATTCAGCATTCCGGCCGGAGTAATGATTCCGAAAGATGTAGATGGCTTGCTGGTTGCCGAAAAATCGATTTCGGTCACTAATATCGTGAATGGCAGTACCCGTTTACAACCGGTTGTGATCGAACTGGGTCAGGCGGCAGGAGCGTTGGCAGCGTTGGCAGTGAAGGAGGCTAAAAGTCCGAAAGATATCGATATTCGGGCATGGCAATCGGTTCTTGTGCAGAGCAAAGCCTTTATTATGCCCTATCTCGATGTGAAACGCGAAAGCCCTTTCTGGGAGAGTGTCCAACGAATCGGTGCTACCGGCATTATCAAAGGAATTCCCGAAGCTTATCAGTGGGAAAACCGCATGTGGTTCAAACCCGATACGACTGTCACGAAAGCTGAATTCAGTGCCGGCATTGACGATTTTGCTCCGGGCATTATTCCCTCTGTCAAAGAAAAAACATTGCTGACGGTTGGCGATGCGGTGAAAGATGTCTGGTTGCTCTATTCAAAGATGATTCAGCCGGTGGACGAGTCCTTCTTTACAGGGGAAGTCAGTCGTGAATGGCAAAAACTGTTTGGTAGCTACGATGTGGAAAAACCGATCACTCGTTTGCAACTGGCCGTACTACTCGATAAGTCGATCAATCCGTTTGTCCTTAAACAAGTCGACTTCAAAGGTGACTTTCATTAACCATTAATCACTAACCATTAACCATTGACTTATGTCTTCTACCCGACGCGATTTTATGAAAAAGGCAGCCCTCGCAACGGCGGCTGTCGGAATGGGTGCATCGCTCATCAGCGCCGATTATAAACCCAACGATCCTGATCTGGAGTTTCTCTATAATTTGAAGAACGACGAACAGAAGCGGAAACAACAAGCAGATAAAACTCATTTCAAAGACGATAAATACCGCATCATTCCAAAAGGGGAAGGATTGCCTATTACCGGAACCTTTTTGGATGAAATTACATGGGATATTCCTTCGCAAAACTGGGGCGTGGAGGCCTGGGATCGGGATTTTGCGGCAATGAAACATGCAGGTATCGATACAGTGGTAATGATCCGTGGGGCGTTCGGTCGCTATATGACTTTTCGCTCGGAAATGCTGATGAAGTACGAAGGCGACTATATGTATGAACCGGCTCAGGATCTGCTTGGAATGTTTCTGGATTTGGCGGATAAATACGGAATGAATTTCTATTGCGGTATTTTCGATACCGGTCGTTATTGGTTAACCGGCGATTACAAGAAAGAAGTGGAAATCAATAAGCTATTCATCGACGAGGTCTGGTCGAAATATGGTCATCACAAATCGTTTTACGGCTGGTATTTATCGCAGGAGGTAAGTCGTCGCTTGGGTGGAATTATCGAATCGTTTGCCGAAATCGGCCGTCATGCCAAAGAGGTGTCGGGTGGAAAACCCTGTCTTATCTCACCGTTTATCCATGGCGTAAAAACCGATCAGGTGATGGGAGGAGATAAGGCAACCACGGTAGAGCAGCACACGAAAGACTGGACGGAAATACTCTCGGCTATCAAAGGCTCTGTGGATACGCTGGCATTTCAGGACGGACAGGTGGATTATCACGAATTGAAGGAGTATCTGGTTGCCAACAAAGAGCTAGCTTCCAAGTTTGGAATGCATTGCTGGACAAATGTCGAATCGTTTGACCGCGACATGCCGATCCGTTTTCTTCCCATTCGTTGGGATAAGCTGATTAAGAAGCTTAAGCATTCGCAGGAAGCCGGTATGGAAAAAGCGATTACGTTTGAGTTTTCGCATTTTATGAGTCCGAATTCGGCTTATCAGCAGGCCGGAAATCTTTATAAATTGTATTGCGAACACTACGGTATTCGGGTGTAGGTCTGCTTTTACAAAAAAAAACAGACTTCTCCTCCTAACCTCCTCTCCCGAAGAGAGGAGGAACGGGCCTGAAAAAGCAGAGAGCTTTCTTGTTTTAGTATCCCGGAGAGGTCAAAATGAATATAGGTGAGATTTGATTGGTAATAGATGAACTATTTTAATTCCTCGAAAATTTAGCAACATGAAGAAAATTATAATTGCAGGAGCTTTGTTGTTTTCGTTGTCGGCATTTGCCGGACAACAGCAGCCGTTGAAGCATATCTCGTTCGAGACGTATAAAGATAAAGTGGCCGGCGGTTGGGCTGGCAAAATGATTGGCGTGGAATATGGTGCAGCCTTTGAATTTGTGCATGATAATGAACTGTTTGAAGGTGAAGTGCCCTGGGATAAGGCCAAGGTAAAAGAGGCGTTAGCCAACGACGACTTATACGCTCAGATGAGTTTTATGATGGTGATCGATAGCCTGGGACTCAATTGTCCGGCTTCAGCGGTGGCGGCTTCGCTCGCTAATGCTAAATTCGAGTTGTGCCATGCCAATCGAATGGCTCGTCGCAACTATTGGAAGGGCATCATGCCTCCTCTGAGCGGCAATCCGAAATACAACATGCATGCCGATGATATCGATTTCCAGATCGAGTCCGATTTTGCAGGCTTCATTAATCCGGGAATGCCTCAAACTGCTGAACGCTTGTGCAACCGCTTGGGGCACATTATGAACTACGGCGACGGCGTTTACGGTGGAACGTTTGTGGCCGCCATGCATACAGAGGCTTTCTTCGAGAACAATGTAGAAACGGTGATCCGTCAGGCGTTGAAGTCAATTCCGGCCAAAAGCCAGTACGCACAATGTGTACGGGAAATTCTGGCAGGTTACAAACAGCATCCCGACGACTGGCGCAAAACTTGGAAAGAGTTTACCGATAAATGGGGCGAAACCGATATTTGTGTCCCTAACCATCCTTTCAATGAAGATGCCAAGTTTAATGGGGCTTACGTGGTGCTGGCGCTTCTTTACGGTAATGGTGACATGTTGAAAACGATGGAAATTGCCGTTCGGTGTGGGCAGGATACCGATTGCAATGCGGCTACTGCAGCAGGCGTGTTGGGCGTAATGAAAGGATATGGTACTTTGGATGCCGAATCAAAAAAGTATATCGAAGAGGTTGCTGATAAGGATTTTATTTATACCAACTATACTTTCCACAAAGCCATCGACCGTTGTTTTCAGTATGCCAAACAGAATGTGCAAAAGAATGGAGGCCGATTGGCGGGCGGTGCATTTTTAATCCGGGAGCAACAACCGGTGGCTCTCTATCCGCTCGAACATTCGTTCCCAAATATTCGTTACAGCTACGAAACGGTGGTGACACAGCCGAAAGACTGGAGTTTCAAAGGTGCCTGGAAAGATTTTGTGATCGGGCGTGGTGACAACTCTGTTTTCAAGAACTCGGTGACTCCGGGCAATGAATGTACGCTGTCCTTTACCGGAAAAGCCATCCTTCTCGAAGGCTATTGTCACAACAATGGAGGAATGGCAAAAGTTTATCTTGATGGTAAATATATCAAAACGATCGATTTTTATTACCGTGAAGAAGCCGGCATCTACTTTGGTAACCGTGCTCATCTTTATCATGAACTGAATCTGACACCCGGCAAGCACACCTTGCGACTGGTGACGGTCGGCGATAACAATCCAAGATCGACCGGCAATAACGTTTGGGTGGAACGAGCGATGATTTATAAATAGATTTTTATGGCAATTCAAAAACGATCCAACGCTATCGACGCGTTGCGGGGATATGCAATATTGACAATGGTATTGTCGGGTGCTGTGGCCGATACGTTGCCGGCCTGGATGTATCATGCGCAGACGCCGCCACCCGATCATATATTTAATCCGGCCATTTACGGTATCTCGTGGGTCGATCTGGTTTTTCCCTTCTTTTTGTTTTCAATGGGTGCGGCCATGCCTTTTTCGTTGGGCTCGAAAGCGGAGAAAGGGGTGCCACTCCGTAAGTTGCTTTTCGATTCGTTGATTCGTGGGCTGCAACTGGCATTTTTCGCCATCTTCATCCAGCACATGTACTCGTTCTCACTCAGCAATCCGCAGGATTACCGGGCCTGGTTTACCACTCTGAGCGCTTTTGTCTTGCTGTTTCCCATGTTTATGCGTCTGCCATCGCAGATGCCGACTTGGACGCATCATGCCGTAAAAGTGGGGGCTTACCTGATTGCCGTGGTGATGTTGGCGACAGTTCGGTATGCCGATGGAAAACAGTTCGACTTGAATTACAGTAATATTATTATTTTGCTGCTTGCCAATATGGCGGTGTTCGGCTCGGCTATCTACCTGATGACACGTACACGTCCGTGGTTGCGGGTGGCAGTTTTGCTATTCATTATGGCCATTTTGCTCTGTTCAACCGATGCTTTCAACGGCTCGTGGCAAAAGGCGTTGTTCGATTTTTCTCCGTTTCCATGGTTGTATAAATTCAACTTTCTGAAATACCTCTTTATTGTCATTCCGGGAACCATTGCGGGCGAGTATGTGCGGGAGTGGTTTATTCGTCCGGCTTCTGAGAGTGGTAAAGAAAAAGAGAAACCGATGGCTGGCGCATTGGCTTTGCTGGGAGTTATTCTGATTGTTGTTAACCTATACGGACTATTCAGTCGTCATTTGGTGCTTAATCTGGGTGCGACTGTTGTTTTATTGGTGTGCGGAGGATTTTTGGTACGTCGTGCTGAGTCATCTTTTGCTTTGTTGTGGCGCAAGTTATTCCGTGCCGGGGCGTTGTTGCTCTTGTTGGGCCTCTTTTTCGAAGCGTTTGAAGGCGGTATTCGTAAAGATTACGCCACCTTCAGCTATTTCTTTGTTACGTCGGGACTTGCCTTTATGGCTTTGATGACGTTCTCAGTCCTGTGCGACTACTTCGGCTGGCACAAGGCAACCTCATTTCTGACGCTTTCGGGACAAAACCCGATGATTGCTTACGTGGGCGCCGATATGGTTATCTATCCCCTGTTCAATATTCTGGGACTATTGCCTCTCTTTTTCAAATTTTGTGCAGATGGCTGGTGGGGGCTTTTGCAGGGAGTGGTGATCACCGCTTTGGTAACGATGATCACTATGTTTTTCTCAAAAATCAAATGGTTTTGGCGAACGTAGACTATTCGAAGGCTTTTTTGACGGCAGCAATATTTTCCCCGTTGCACTCGTACCAGCTGAAATCTTTTACTTCGCCGGGAGAACAAAGCGACAGTGTGGTCAATCCTTGCATCGGACTTTCGACCCGTTTTTTTCCGGATAAGTGAAGCTCTTTCACCCCTAACGTGTTAATGATGTTTTTGGCATTGTCGGGGGTAATGCCACCTCCCGGAAGGATGATAATTTTGTCTTTGGCTGCTTCTACCAGTTGTTGTAGCATGGGCAGTCCTTCCATAACGGAGTTTTCACAACCGGAGGTGAGCACCCGCTCAACACCGCATCCGATCAGCCTTTGCAGTTCCTGAAGCGGATCGACGCATTGATCGAAAGCGCGGTGAAAGGTAACCGACATGGGTCGTGCAACGTCGATTAATCGTTTCAGAGCTTCCGTATTGATGGTGGCGTCTCTGTTAAGCACACCGATCACGACGCCGTTAACGCCCATCTTCTTGCAGATCTGAATCTCTTTTTCGATTGCTAAAAGTTCGGTGTTGTCGTAAACAAAATCGCCAACCCGTGGACGAGTCAAGACATGGAACGGAATGCTTACGGATTCGCGTACGAGCTCAATGGTTCCGACAGAAGGAGAGAGTCCTCCCTCAGCAAAACCGGAACAAAGCTCAATCCGATCGGCTCCGTTATTGGCCGCAACTAAAGCCGCTTTAGGTGTGAAGGCAGCTGTTTCTATCAAAATATAAGACATGGTAGATGTTGTTGTTTTTAACAAGTTTTTTACTAATATGCTCTTGTGATATAGTTGCTTTTATTTAACATTTGGTGGCTCATTAATTAATAAAATGTGGTGATAATTTTTTTTGTTCTGGTTATAGTTTCAACTGAAATTATGTATAACTTTACATATTGAATTCGACCACTTATTGGTTTTTATTATCACGGAGTTGGTAAATTTGACTAATAATCAGATTTAGACTTTGAACTAAAGATCCGTTCTTCTCTCCCAAAAATAAAGAGACCGAGTGACAATCCGTTTTGTATCGGATTGCTATTGCCCAATTGTATGATAAACACTGAAAAGAATTTTGCCGATCGTTTGCGTAGCGACGATAAGAAAGTGATAGATGAAATATTTGCTTTATACCACATAAAGATATTTCGGTTTTCTGTGTCTTATCTTAAAAATGAAGACGATGCGTATGATATTGTACAGGAGGTGTTTATAAAAATATGGGAAGCGCGTTTTTCGCTGAAATCGGATACAAATTTTGACGCATTTATTTTTACGATTGCAAAAAATGCGGTAATGTCTCTTTTCAGAAAACGGCTTAGCGAACAAAAATACCTCGATTACCTTTCAGAGTCGGCTGTTTCAAATGCTCTCGATACAGAAGAGCAAACCGACTATGTTTTTCTGCGGCAAAAGTACGAACAACTTGTGGAAACACTGCCTGTGAAACGGAAAGAAATTTTTCTGTTGAGCAGAGAAAAAGGTCTTAGTAATAAAGAAATTGCATTAAGACAAGGTGTTAGCGAAAAAACCGTGGAAGACCATATAACCAAAGCCCTGACTTATCTGAAAAAGCAGTTAAGCAATTACGGTATCTGGACTCTCCTTTTCTATTTCCTTTTTGTTGAATAAACGATTTGAGATTTACACCTCGAATAGCACGGTTTGCAATGTCATTTTCTTCTCATTGCAACCACAGCGTCACCCCTCTCTTTAATGTCAGCAGGTAGCTTATTGCTATTGCCTTGCTGCAAATACAAATTCCGTGTTTGTGTTTAAGCAAAACACGGCATAATTAGTCGGCTGGCAAAATAGAAATAGACAAATTACCTCTATTTTAAACGAATCTGTTTTATAGCATGTTTGATTCTGGTTGTTATTTTTTTTGAAAAAAGAAGCCGGAATAAGTTTCTGTGTAATGTTAGAGCAAATTCTCAGAGTTCGAAATAAGAAGTAATCTCGTTGAAAAATAAATAATTAACATGAGAAAAGTCTAAATTGGAAGATGAGCGGCTATTTTTGTTACTTAATGTATTTTACGGGATACATACAAAAGTACAGACATGAAAATAAATATTGCATTTTGATGAAAAAAAAATTACAAACAGAGCAGGGGTTAATAAAGAGTAAAACGTTATACATATAGATTAAGGCAAAAATGGAGAATTTGATTGTGAAATACTATAGAGGGAATTACACCAGAGAAGATCTGGAAAAAATGAAGGAGCTCTTCGGGAGAGAAGGGTTCGACGCGCAATTGTCGGATATTATGAAAATGCAATGGAACCTGACTGATGATGATGCGATAGGAGACAAAGAGCGTTTTGATTCGGTACTGAAAAATATTCATAGTTCCATTGATATTGCAGAGAAGAAGGAATCGGCGATGAGACGCTTTGTAATCGGATTTTCTAAGATAGCGGCTATTCTGATTATACCCATTGTGGCCATCTTCTTCTTTTTACAACATAACCAGTCAAAAAGCAAGCTCGAAGCGCAAAATATAATTTCTGCTCCACGGGGATCTGTAAAGCAGGCTGTTCTTCCTGACGGAACAAAAGTCTGGCTAAACTCCGGAAGCAGTCTGGCATATAAAGGTAGTAGTTTTAACGATAAAATCAGAAAGGTAACCCTTACAGGAGAGGCTTACTTCGAGGTTACAAAAAATCCGTCCCGTCCTTTTGTAGTCCGTGGCAACGAAGTTTCGGTCAAAGTTCTCGGAACCAAATTTGATGTCAGATCTTATCGAGAAGATGCAAAAGTAAATGTGACACTGATGGAAGGTTCTGTACGGCTTACAGACTCGCAGGAAGTACCTTCTGATTTATGTACCCTTAAGCCTGATCAACAAGCAAGCCTGAATAAACAATCGGGTAAATTGGTTGTTAAGCAAGTAGATGCCAGCAACGCCAATGAATGGATGCGTGGTAATTTGCTCTTTGACGATGAAGAGCTGGATCAGATTGCACATTGTATCGAAAGAGAATACAATGTGACGGTTAAATTTAAGGACGAAGCAATTAAACATTTGAGATTTTACGGAAAGTTCAAAAAAACTCAGCCTTTGGATGATATATTGAATATTGTTGTTTCCAAACAAAACTTTCACTATACGAGAAAGGGAAATACTATTGTTTTTTTAAGTAATCAATAGCAGTCTCATACAGCTATTATATGCTTAGATAAATTCAATACTTTTTTAGGTTATGTCTCGGATTTAATATTCGGGTACTTTGGCGAGGGGTTGAATATGTGAGGGTGAAGAGAGATGAAAATGTGACGGATGAAAAGGTCAGTGCTTAAACATTATTGAATATTATATCCCGTGGCATGTGTAACGGTTTTATTGTTGCATTGCCCGGGAGCATATAATATGAGCGACACACACATCAATTTTTAATTTTAATTTTTTATCAGGTATGAGAAAAACAATGACTTTGCTATGCCTATTCATAGGCATATGTTGGGCCTCGGCTCAAACAAAGATTACTGGTACTGTGGTTTCTGCTGATGACGGGCAGCCTGTTATTGGTGCTACTGTAGTAGCAAAAGGAACTTCTGTGGGTACTGTAACCAATGTTGATGGAGCTTTTTCTATCAACGTTCCTTCCGGTGCTAAAACACTGGTATTTTCCTACGTTGGGATGGTTGCGACAGAAGCTGCACCTCAAAACGGAATGAAAATAATACTGAAGTCGGATACAAAGCAAATGAAAGAAGTTGTAGTAACTGCTTTAGGTATTAAACGCGATAAAAAGACTCTTACCTATGCGTCTCAGCAGGTTGGTGGCGACGAACTCAAAAAAGCTTCCGATATGAACTTCATGGATGCTTTGAGTGGAAAAGCTGCAGGTATCGATATTAAGACAAGCAGTTCCGGGGCCGGCGGTTCAACCAAAGCCGTGTTGAGAGGGAATAAATCTATTTCAGGTCTTAGCGAACCCCTTTACGTTATTGACGGTATCCCAATGGTAAATAACAAGCATGACCAGCCGGGTTCATACGGAGGAACAGATACTGGTGATGGTTTGTCTCAGATTAACCCCGACGATATTGAAAGCATCAACATTCTGAAAGGAGCTAATGCTTCTATTCTTTATGGTAGCCAGGGTGCTAATGGTGTTGTTTTGATTACAACCAAAAAGGGAAAAGCAGACAAAGTGAGTGTTAGTTTCAGCTCAAGTACGATTTTTGAAAATGTATCTCAGTTACCTAAACTGCAATATACATATGGTGCTGTAAATGGTTCTGATTATAGCTGGTCAACTACAAAAAGCGATAGCTATCAGAAAGATTATGTGAAAAATTTCTTCCAAACAGGCGTAAATACCATCAATTCAGTTTCAGTTACTGGCGGTAATGCTAAGACACAGGTATACTTCTCTTATGCAAATACTTATGCTAAAGGAACTATGCCTACCAACTCATATGTAAAAAACAACTTTACATTTAATTCTTCTACTAAATTGTTGAATGATAAATTGACTCTGAGCTCAGGTGTCATTTTTGCTCAGGAAAAGACTAAAAACAGACCGGGCGCAGGTTATTATGACAACCCGTTAACAGGTTTGTACCTTTTCCCTCGCGAACGCGATTTCAACTATTACAAGACAAATTACGCTAAGTTCAATTCAGACAGAAACTTGAATGTAATGAACTGGTTCTCTTCTGAAGAAAAAGAAAACAATCCCTACTGGATTCTTAATGAAGATTCAAAACTTGATCAAACAAAGCGTGTAATCGCTAATATGAAAGCAAGCTATGAGATAAACAAACACCTGAAATTGGAAGTTCGTGGTAATATTGACTATGCTGATAAGCTGCAAGATTATCGTTTAGCAGCCGGAGGTAACTCTGTTTCAGTAAAACCGACAGGCAGCTGGACTTATGCCAATTATAACGACCAGGCATTATATACGGATGGAATTGTAAGTTACAACAATACATTTGGTAAGCTGAGTGTAACCGCTTTAGCGGGGTTGGCTTATCAAAACAACACTTTTAGCAATGGTATTTCTGCAAATTCTAACGCAGGTGATGGCTTGATTTTCCCGAATTTCTTTGCATTACAAAATCTTCCTGCTGCAGCAATTGTACAAAATACAATTGACAGATCAATCAAAGAAGGTGCTTTTGCTAATGTTCAGTTAGGATATAAGGATATGTTGTATTTAGATTTATCTGGTAGAAATGACTGGGCTTCGACTCTCTCATTAACTCCAAATGATTCTTATTTCTATCCTGCAGTAGGTCTTACCGGTATTATTAGCCAAATGGTCAAATTACCGGAAGCAATTTCTTTTGCTAAAGTACGTGCTTCTTGGTCTAATACTGCAAATGATGTGCCTTTCAATAAAATTGAAAAATGGTATACAGTAGCCAACAAAACAGGTGGAACAACAGCTCCTACTTATGCTCCATTCAACAATGCTAAACCGGAAATGATAACAAGTAACGAAGTTGGTGCTGAAATGAGATTTTTGAGCGGTCGTATTGGTATGGAAGCAACATACTATTATGATGTAAGCAAAAACCAATTTGTTCAGGTTTCGGCTCCGTCAGGTTCAGGCTATGATTATCAGTTCCTGAATGTAGGAAAATTAGTAAACAAAGGATTTGAATTGACTCTTGATGCAGAACCTATTAAGTCAAGAACTTTTGGTTGGAAAACATCCGTCAACTATTCAATGAATACGAATAAAATTGAAGAGTTAATTGCTTCAGACCCTAATTATGCAATAGGTAGTAATGATGAAGGTTTTAAGACTATTCTTAAAGCAGGCGGTTCTTTCAATGACCTTTATGTATATCATTTCGCTCGCAATAGCGCAGGTCAGATCATTTTAGATGCAAATGGCAAACCAACTGCAGAAGGAACACAGACTTATGCAGGAAACGTAAACTCAAAATGGAATTTGGGATGGAACAACTCCGTTTCATATAAAGACTTCTTTTTGAGTATGCTTGTAACCGGTAAATTTGGCGGCGTTTGTATCTCTAAAACACAAGCATTCCTTGATTCTTATGGAGTAAGTAAAACTACTGGTGATGCCAGAGATTTAGGTTATGTTGCCGTTAATGCAATTCAGGGAACTACTGCTGTTAATCAGGTCGATCCCGTAAAATACTATTCAGTAGTAGGTGATAGAAACGGCATCATGGAGCCTTATGTATATTCCAGGACAAATGTTCGTTTGTCACAGCTCTCAATCGGCTACAATATTAATGTTAAGAAACTTCACTTGCCATTGCAGGATGCTTCAGTATCTTTAGTAGGTAGAGATTTGTTCTTCTTCTACAAAAAAGCTCCATACGATCCGGAAAGTGCGATGAGCACAAGCAATTCGATGCAGTCTAATGAAGTCTTCAGTATGCCGGCATCACGGTATTATGGAATCAACTTGAAGGTTAATTTCTAACATTTAAAATGTACAATTTTATGAAAAAAATAATATTTTCAGCATTTATGTTGGTTTCTCTGGTTGCTTGTACCGGCAACTTTGTGACAGAGAATGAAAACCCGTATACGCTTTCAGAGCAAATGCTAACTCAGGATAATAATTTATTGGGCTCTCCTTTTTCCAGCATACTTTCTAACTTATCTGGCTTTCAGGTTGATGATAATTTGTTAAACGATTGCTTTGCCCGTCAAATGGCAACCGGAACTCCTTTTGCCAGTGGAATTAATAATACCACTTATTATCCTACTTGGAATACTTTCTGGAGTGAAAGAGCATATACAGTTATGTCTGCAACTAAGAAAGTGATTGAAAATGCCAAGAAATATAATTTGCCAATGTTTGCAGACTGGGCAAAATTAGCACGTGTCTTGGTTATGTCTAAAGCAACTGCTATTTATGGTCCGCTTATCTATTCTAAATATGGAACTCAGGGTTCAACTGTTCTTTATGATAAAGAATCGGATTTGTATAACACTTTCTTTGCTCAGTTAGATACTATTCAGGCTGATTTCAAGGCTAACAGTGCTTACACTGGTTTCAAAAAATTCGATGCCAGCTATAATGGAGATATTCCAAGCTGGATGAGACTAGTTAATTCATTGCGTTTGAGACTGGCTATCCGTTTAGCAAAAGTGGCACCGGCTTTAGCAAAAACTCAGGGTGAAAAAGCACTCGCTGATGCAGCCGGTCTGATTACAGATAACAAATATAATTTTACCACCAGCTTAAATGGAAGTAAATTGCCGCTTGCTACCATTTGTTTCGATTGGGATGATACTCGCATGGATGCTGCAATGGAATCATTCCTCGTTGGGTTGAATGATGGACGTATTGCTAAATATTTCCAACCAGCTGCTGATAATACTTTATATTCTGATCATCCTTCATATCCTTACAAGGGTATTCGTAATGGCGCTTATCTTGATAGCAAAGGCCAGCATATCAATTTCTCTAAAATTAATGCCAGCTTCAGTTCTGTAACTTACAGAAAGCACTTTACTGCTGCTGAAACCTATTTCTTGATGGCAGAAGCTGCGTTAAGAGGTTGGGCTGGCGCAGGTGATGCTAAAACTGATTATGAAACAGGTGTTAAACTGTCGTTTTCTGATTGGGGCGCAGGTGGTGTAGATGCATACCTTGCTGATGCAACAAGCACTCCTATCAATTATATCGACCCAAAAGACAGCAGAAATAGTTTTACCACTCGTTCAACTGTGACCGTGGCATGGAATAATGCAGATCCTATTGAATTGAAATTGGAAAAAATTATTACTCAAAAGTGGATTAATACATTTACCAATTCACTCGAAGCATGGGTTGATATGCGTAGAACCGGTTATCCTAAATTGCCTTTCAATGCTAAAAATGACAGCAATGATACATGGGGAACAATTGGCGCTACCGATTTCATCAAACGTATGCCGTTTGTAGATAGTGAAAGAACAAGTAATGCAGCTGGTGTTGCCGATGCAATTACAAAGCTTGGTGGCCCGGATAAAATTTCTACCCGTTTGTGGTGGGATACCGGAGCAGCCTCAAACTTCTAATTCAAAAAAATGAGTGCACTTCCTTTTATGGGAGTGGACTCTTCTTAAAGGTCTATTCTGTGTAAACCTATGAATTAATATAGTATAGCTGACAGATTTAGGAACAAATACCCATCATTTATCTCGTATAGTCTGTTGGTAAATATATTTTTCTCGCTAATTGAAAGTGCTGATGAATCCTCATCTATGTGTTGTTGATTGTGTGTAGAGTAATGAGGATGTGTTGATGGAGAGTATAGCCAGAGAGAAAGAAAAGCATGCAGGATAGATTTTCATGCCCTTTCGCAATTTATTTGCGGAAGGGCTATTTAAGTAAAAAAACAGATGTTTTTTATCTCTGTTGATATTCAATGAGTTGTATATTGATAACCGAGTGTTGGTGAAAACGAGATGATTATAAAGGAAACGCAATTCAATAAAACGACTTCCCGATCAGATAAGTAAAAGTATTCGTACTATATTTGCTTAATAATCTACACTAACCCAAAACGATGAAGCGTTTATTGATATTAGCTGTGATTTGTTACTCAACTGTGGTATTCGCCCAGGTTAAAAAAGTGACCATAACTCTTCAAAATGCCACTGTAAAAACAGCATTGGAAGTCTTACAAAAACAAACAGATCTTTCTCTGTGGTTCAATACCCGTGATGTAGATCTGAATAAGAGTGTGTCTGTGAAGTTACAGTCAAAATCAATAGACGAGGCGCTCGACGCTATACTTGCCGGTCAGCAGGTTTGTTATGAACTGAAGTCTGATCATATAGTCATTACCAGAAAAACTAATTTTAGCCTGTCGCAACAAAACCAGACTACCACAGTAGATCGAAAAGTGAATGGTACTGTTACTGATGAAAACGGCCAACCGATGCAGAACGTAGTAGTGAGAGAGAGACGGTCCCGGGTTGGAACTATTACCGACGAAAACGGGCGATTTTCACTCAATATCCCGGCAGATACAAAAACGTTACAATTCTCATGTCTGGGAATGTTACCTTTGGAGTTACCTGCATATAATGGCATGAAAGTGCAAATGCAACAAGATGACCGCGAAATGGGTGAAGTAGTAGTAACTGCATTAGATATTAAAAGAGATAAAAAATCGCTTCCTTATTCATCTCAATCTATTGACGCGGATGAAATATCAAAAGGGAGAGATATGAATTTGGCTTCAAGCCTGAGTGGAACAGTATCAGGTATTAACTTATTGCAAAGTGAATCGGGAGCCGGAGGTTCAACCAAAATTACTTTAAGAGGACCCAAAAACATTACATCAACCAACCAGCCTCTCTTTGTCATTGACGGGGTTCCGGTATCTAATTACCAGACATCAGATCCGTATGGATTTTATTCCGGTCGTGACAGTGGTGATGGATTATCCAATATAAATCCTGACGAAATTGAAAGCATGACCATACTGAAAGGTGCAAATGCGGCGGCTCTTTATGGTAGTCAGGGCTCAAACGGAGTAATTCTGATTACCACAAAAAAAGGGATAGCAGGGAATACTAAAATTACCTTGAATTCGGGTGTTAAGTTTACATCTGTTTCAGAATATCCTCAGTTACAGTATGAATATGGACAAACGTCATTGGGTGCGGATGACAGCTGGGGCGCAAAAGGGAATTACAAGAATATAATCAAAGATTTTTTTAATACAGGAACCACGATTCAAAACAGTATTGCTTTGAGCGGAGGTAACGACAGAATGACGACTTATTTTTCTTATGGCAATGCTTTCTCCTCGGGCGTAATGCCTACCAACAGCTATGCGAAGAACAATGTCAGTTTCCGTCAAACTTCGGCATTCCTCGAAAACCGGCTCTCGGTTTCGTCAAATGTGATGCTGACAACCGAAAGCCTTCATAATACTATATTGAACGGGTATTACTGGAATCCTCTTTTGGGATTGTATAATTTTCCCAGGGGACTCGACTTTACATATTACAAGAACAATTATCAGAAACTAAATACTACCCGTAATATAATGGCTCAAAACTGGCCGATAACGGGTAATGCAGAAGGAGAGATGAATCCTTACTGGATATTGAACAATGATCCGGATGATACAAAAACGAAACGTATAATAGGTAATGTTACTCTGAAATATAATCTGATGAAGGGGGTGACAATCTCAGCACGTGGTAACTATGATTATACTAATCAGCTGTATGAAATGAAGGCGAAAGCTACTTCCAGTCCTGTGTTGGTGAGTGACAACGGCCGTTATATTTACTCAAATCTCGACAGTTGGCAAGCGTACGGAGATGTTTTACTGACATTTGATAACCCGATTTCAAAAAATATTGACCTTCATGCTGTATTAGGTGCAGCGTATCAGAAAAAAGTAGTGGGTGATGGTCTTTATATAGATAGCAATGTTTACGGACTGACTATCGTCAATAATTTTACAATACAAAACATAGCATCTCTATTAGCATTTAATAACTCCCAAACGATTTCATCACGGATTGCTAAAGAATCGGTTTTTGGAAATATATCACTGGGTTACAAAGGATTGCTGTATTTAGATTTGTCCGGGCGTAACGACTGGGCTTCATCATTGGCGTTTACAGGACATCTGGCTTATTTTTACCCTTCAGTCGGAGTGTCTTTGATCATGAGTCAGATGCTAAGGTTGCCTAAATTTGTTAGTTTTGCTAAGTTAAGAGCTTCATTTGCAGAAGTCAGTAACGAAATCCCGTCGTTTATGACCAACGTGACCGGTAGTGTTTCTTCCAACGGCTATACCGGTAGTTTTGTGAAGTCGTTTACGGAACTAAAGCCTGAAATGTCTGATAATTATGAAGCCGGCTTGGAACTCAGACTGTTTAGTAACCGGTTGGGTATAGACTTTACTTGTTATCAGATTGAAAACCGAGATCAGTATCTGCAATTGCAGGCGCCATCGGGGTCTGGATATACAGCATATTATGTCAATGCAGGAAATGTTCGAACGAAGGGAGTTGAGATTGCTATGACAGCAACGCCGGTATCAAACAAAACGTTTATCTGGAACTCGATTGTGAATTTTAGTTCGAACCATAATAAAATCACAACATTGGGTAATCAGTTAACCGGCTATTATACCATTCCTGGGGGAGGAGAGGGTTATGATATGAAGGTAGTGACCGGAGGCTCGATGGGAGATCTTTATACATTTGCATATGTTCGTGATGCGAAAGGCAATATTGTGCTTGACGATCGTCATGTGCCGGTCAAAACAACTATAGAAAAAAAAGTAGGGAATGCGAATCCGGCCTGGATGTTGGGATGGAATAATAAGTTTGCATATAAGAATATTCAGTTTAGTTTTATTGTCGATGGTAAGTTTGGCGGTAAGTATATTTCAATGACACAGGCTTATCTTGATCGCAATGGAGTTACCAAGGTTACTGCGGATGCCAGAAATGCGGGAGGAGTTTATGTGTCAGGAGTAATGACCGATGGAACGCCCTGGTCGGGGATGGTTGATGCGAAGGAATATTATACGGGAACGGCAGGTCGCGGAGGTATAATGGAGCAATACGTTTATGACGCTACTAATGTACGTTTGCGTCAGGCTGCGTTAGGATATACATTTAGCTTTAATAAGGCAAAAAACCGATGGTTCAAAGATCTTACACTTTCATTGATTACATCGAACCTGTTCTTCTTTTACAAAAAGGCACCCGGGAATCCCAACATGACAATCAGTACGGGTAATGGAACACAGGCTGTGGAAAATTTCGGATTGCCTCCTGTAAGAAGCTATGCATTTAATCTTAAACTGAACATGTAATTGTTGTATTGTGGCAAAAATGCGCAACATATTATTTTTACCCTTGTTGATACTAATCCTTGGAAGTTGTACCGGTACTTTTGAGGAGACGAATACCAATCCTTACGGTGTGACGCAGCAGGATTTGTTGCAGGATAATATGATTGTGGGCAATTATTTTTATGGTTTACAGCAATATATATATACCATCTACGGAGACCTGCAGGTAGAGCAAAACCTGACCGGAGATGCATTTGCTCAATACATGGTTACTCCGACTCCATTTATGTCGAACAGGAACAACCTGACTTATAAATTTGTATGGTATAGCAATCGCTGGAACAACGATTACGCGAACGTAATGCCGATAATTCTCAACTTCCAGCGCTTAAAGATAGATAAACAATATCCGAATTTTTATGCATGGGCAACGGTTCTGAAAATTTTTTCCATGCACAGGGTGACAGATGATTATGGGCCGATTATTTACAGCAATTATGGATCTTCTGATGCTATCATCAATTACGATTCACAACAAAAAGTTTATTACTCGTTCTTCTCAGAACTGGATTCGGCCATTAATATGCTCAGTTCATATGCGGGGCAAAGTACAGGCGTTTTCAAAAAGTTTGACCTTGTTTACGGCGGCAATGTGGTGAAATGGATCAGAGCAGCCAACTCTCTGCGGCTCCGTCTGGCCATACGTATCTCAAAAGTGGATCCCGCAAAAGCGAAACTTGAAGCTGAAAAAGCTGTGAGTCAGTCTTATGGTGTGATTGAAGATAACAGTGATAATTTCATGGTGGCTCTCAACAGTTATACACATCCATTATGGACTTTCAGTAATGGGTGGAGCGACTCCCGTATGTGTGCTACGATGGGTTCAATTTTGGGTGGATATAAAGATCCCCGTTTGCCCATCTATTTCAGCCCGGCAACCGACGTTTCTATAGCGGGTAAATATGTAGGCATTCGTCAGGGTATTGACATCCCCTCGAAGAGCACATATGTGGATTTTGCAAGTATCGGTTCCATGTATGAGACAACAAAATATGTGCAGATAATGACCGCTGCTGAAGTGGCATTCCTTAGAGCAGAAGGAGCTCTGAGAGGATGGAATATGAGGGGGACTGCGGCTTATTTCTATAATCAGGGGATAAACCTGTCTTTAAGCCAATACGGATTGTCAAGTAACTATCCGGTTTACTCGAATGACAGTACAAGTACATTTGCGTCTTACGTTGATCCAAAGAATGCGACAAATAATTTTGCTCCTTCCAGCAATATTACAATTAAGTGGGATGAGAGTGCAACTCAGGAGCAAAAACTGGAACGGATTATTACCCAAAAATGGATTGCCCTTTTCCCTGACGGGCAGGAAGCATGGTCCGAATTCCGGCGTACCGGCTATCCGAAACTGTTGCCGGTAGTAGTGAATTATAGCGGAGGAACCATCAGTACCAAAGATTTTGTACGTCGAACGCCTTATCCCGATGATGAGTACCTGACGAATCCTGATGGAATTGCAGGCGGTCTGCTCTTGCTAGGAGGACCGGATACCGGGGGAACACGTGTGTGGTGGGATACCGGAGGAGCTAACTTTTGATGAAACGAGACGATGATTATTAGCTTTTTATTTTGAAATATTTATGAGACAGTTTATTTATTTGATTTTTGCGGTAATATTGTTTCCTGTTGATCTTTGTGCTCAGGAAAATAATCTGCATCACCAGTCGTCAACTTACCAATGGCCTACTGATCCCGAAGTGAGGACTAAGCTGGACACCTGGCAGGATCAGAAGTTTGGAATGTTGATTCATTGGGGATTATATGCAGTGCCCGGCATTATCGAGTCGTGGCAAATTTGCTCTGAACCTTGGATTGAACGCGACAGTACCATGACGTATGATGAATACAAACAGTGGTACTGGGGACTTAAAAAGGATTTCAATCCTGTAAAATTCAATCCCGAACAGTGGGCTCTGGCCGCAAAAGATGCGGGCATGAAATACGTTGTGTTCACAACCAAACATCACGACGGTTTCTGCATGTTTGACACTAAACAGACCGACTTCAAAATAACTAACGGTCCGTTTGCTTCCAATCCCCGTGCTGATGTGGCAAAATATGTTTTTCAGGCATTCCGTGATCAGGGCTTCATGATCGGGGCTTATTTCTCAAAACCCGACTGGCATTCGCAGGATTTCTGGTGGTCGAAATACGCGACTCCGGATCGCAATACCAATTACGACATACGCAAGTATCCATGGAAATGGAATCGTTTCAAACAGTTTACTTATAATCAAATCAGTGAATTGATGAATAATTACGGTTCTATTGATTTGCTTTGGCTTGATGGTGGCTGGGTGCGTCCGTTGGAAACAGTAACGGATGAAGTGCGTTCCTGGGGAGCAGCCATTCCCGCATGGAATCAGGAGGTGGACATTCCCCGTATTGCCGCAATGGCCCGAAAAGCTCAACCGGGCTTACTGGTGGTCGACCGTACAGTAGCCGGCCCGTATGAAAACTATCAAACACCCGAACAAACTATTCCCGACAAGGCACTTGATCACCCGTGGGAAAGTTGCATAACATTGGGCAATGCCTGGGGCTGGGTTCCTAACGAACAATATAAATCTCCGAAAAAGGTGATTCATAAACTGATAGAAATTGTGGCTAAAGGCGGCAGTTTGTTGTTGGGCGTAGGTCCACGTGCTGACGGAACTGTTGAACTTGCTGAAGTAAAAATTTTGAAACAGATAGGCGACTGGATGAAAATTAATGGCCAGGCTATTTATGGAACCCGCATCAGCTCTGTTTTAAGAGACGGCAATACGTTCTTTACTCAGAGCAAAGATGGCAAAACTCAGTACGCTTTGGTTTGCCTGCCCGAAGGACAATCAGTTCCAAAAACCGTTGAGTGGAAAGGGAATGTGCCTAAAAAAGGAGCTAAAATGATGTTGATCTCTTCCGGCACAAAAGTGAAATGGACTGTCGTGGGTGACATTGTCAAAGTAACCTTGCCTGCATCTTTCTCTAAAAAAGGAGAATATCCTGCTCTCGCATTTGCATTCTGAAAGAATGACAGGTGCTGTTGATTTACGCGTTGTTGATGTATCTGCCGGAATTATAATGTTTTTCCGGTATCAGATATAAAAAAACTCAGATGAATAAACTTTTCATACTATTCTTTGGGCTGATTGCATTTCCGGTAATGACATCTGCCCAAACCGGAAGTTTTGCCGAGCCTGTGCGTTATGTAGGTGGCGAAATTGCCGATCCTACAGTGCACGATGGCAAACTGCGTTTGGCAGTTGGAGTGGAAAACCGTCAGGTGTTGCGGGCAAACCGTATGCATCCGGAAATGGCAGACAACTTTGGTTGGACCTACAATCATGCTCCCAATATTGCATATTGGAACAAGAGGTTCTTTCTGCAATATATCAGCGGTGCAATTGACGAACATGTAGCTCCGGTTCACACCATGCTGGCAACCTCTCCTGATGGGCGAAACTGGTCAAAGCCTCAGGTTGTTTTCCCTGAATATAAAGCACCGGCAGGGGTTAAAATTCCCGAAGGTTATACCGGCTACATGATGCATCAGCGGATGGGCTTTTACGTGGCTCCGGATGGTCGTTTGCTGGTTCTGGGCTTTTATGGGCACACAGAACATCCTTTCGGTAAAGGCGGAATCGGCAGGGTAGTGCGCGAAGTTTACAAGGATGGCTCGTTTGGCCCCATTTATTTTATCCGTTACAGCAGTTATAACAATTGGAACGAAAGCAATACCAGCTATCCGTTTTATACAAAATCGACCGATAAAGGGTTTGTTGTTGCTTGTAAATCATTGCTGGCCGACAAACTAATGACATTGCAATGGCTTGACGAAGATACCGGTAAAGACGACAATTATTTTCCGCTTGGAGCGGCCCGTGACAGCCTGGAAGCAACCAGTTTCTATCATCGTAAAGACGGTAAAGTGGTGTTTCTATGGAAAAAATCGATGTGCGCTCTTTCGGATAATGAAGGAGCAACAGTCTCTCATCCAGTGAAAGCGCCGACACTGATTATGCCGGGAGGAAAAAACTGGGGGCAGCAGACGAAGGACGGGCGTTTTGCCATGGTTTACAATCCGATAGCTACACAGGAGTATCGTTATCCTTTGATTGTGGTAACCGGCGATGATGGCATAATTTACGATAATATGCTGGTCGTACACGGCGAAGTGCCTGCCAGACGTTTCTTTGGTCGTTGGAAGGATTTTGGTCCCAACTATACCCGTGGTATTGTGGAGGGAAACGGTAATCCTCCGGGCAATGATATGTGGCTCACCTATAGTGTGAACAAGGAAGATATCTGGGTAAGCCGGGTGCCGCTTTCTGTACGCTATGCAGTAACCGGAGATGTAAATGATACATTTGATAATCTTCAGGTGAACGGTGCAGTGCCAGACTGGAATATCTATGCTCCGCAATGGGCGCCCGTCAATGTGGTTGAGTTTCCCGACACTAAAAACAAGAGTCTCGAACTTGCCGACAGCGACCCTTACGATTATGCCAAAGCGGTTCGGATTTTCCAGACAGGAACGAATGTAAGACTAAAATTTAAGATCTACCCTAAACAGAACAACAACGGTATGTTGTGCATCGACGTGAACGACCGTTATGGCAATCGTCCGGTACGTTTATGGTTCAATGAAAATGGAAATTTGTATGCACAAGACGGCAATACGCCGAAATTGCTGCAGAAATATGTTTCCGGAAAATGGTACGAGATTGCAATCGATGTCAATGCCTCTTTGAAAGGAGATTATAGTGTCGTGGTTAATGGCGAAACGGTATTGAAAAATGCACAGTTGGCAGAGGCTGTTAAGTCCGTAGAACGACTTTCTTTCTGCACGGGAGCTTATCGAAATAAACCTGACCGTACTACACCGAATCAGCAGGTAGCTCCTCCTCTTGCCGGAGCCGACGAACAAGTGCAAACAGCAATCTATTATATTGACAACGTGGATATTGTTTCGCGTTAATTGTAAAAATCAAATACCTAATCAATGAAGAATTTTTGGATGTTGGCCTTTTTGATACTGGCTTTCTCAGTTTCAGCCCGGAAAAATGTTGCTCCACCAACTCCGGTGCTACCGATACCTTCCAATGCCCAGCTTGCTTGGCACGATATGGAACTGAATGCGTTTATTCACTTTACAACAAATACGTTTACCGATTTGGAATGGGGCCTCGGTAGCGAAAAAGAATCAGTTTTTAATCCTTCCGGTGTTCATGCCGATCAGTGGGTGTCGGTGTTGAAAAAAGCCGGTTTCAAAGGAATTATTCTTACCTGCAAACACCATGACGGCTTTTGCCTTTGGCCTTCGAAATATACCGAACACTCTATCAAAAACAGTCCGTATAAAAATGGAAAAGGTGATATCGTAAAGGATTTATCCGACGAATGTAAGAAACAACAGGTGAAATTCGGCGTTTATCTCTCTCCCTGGGATCGTAATCGGGCCGACTACGGACAGCCTTCATATATAGAGTATTACCGCAATCAATTGAAAGAATTGTTTACCACCTACGGGCCGGTTTTCGAAATGTGGTTTGATGGAGCCAACGGTGGTTCGGGTTATTACGGTGGTGCCAACGAAACACGCAACGTGGATAAAACCAACTATTACGACTGGCCTAATACGCTGAAGCTGGTTCGGAGTATGGAACCCAATATCATTTTCTTTAGTGATGCAGGTCCCGGCGTGCGCTGGTGTGGTAATGAAGAAGGCCGTGTCAGCACTACGAACTGGAACACGATTACGCCAGATACGTTATATGCCGGTAAAACCGGAGTTGAAACGTTGCTGGGCACTGGTGCCGAAAATGGAACCAGCTGGATTCCAGCAGAGTCGGATATTTCCATTCGTCCGGGATGGTTTTATCATGCCAAGGAAGATAGTTTGGTGAAGACACCCGAAAAGCTGTTTGATATCTATATGAAAACAGTGGGTCGTGGATCGTTGATGTTGCTCAATGTGCCACCCGATCGTCGGGGAATGTTTCACGCAAATGATGTGAAAGCACTTGAAGGATTCCGGGCTTTGCTCGACCGTGAGTTCAGAACTGATCTGGCGCGTACTGCAAAAGTGAAGGTAAGCTCTGTACGTGGAAAATCGAAGCTTTATGGTAGGGCAAACCTTACCGACAATAACAAAGAAACCTACTGGGCAACAGATGATAATATGACTACGGGTACCATTGAACTGGATTTTAAAAAAGCAGAGACAGTGAAGTATGTTGTTCTGAAAGAATACATTAAACTAGGCCAGCGCGTCAAAACCTTTAATGTTGAAGTAAATAAAAACGGACAATGGACAAAAGTGGCAGACGAAACTACCATTGGGCATAAACGCATCTTACAACTCGATCCGGTAACAACCGACAAGGTAAGAGTAAACATTACAGGCTCTAAAGCTTGTCCGGTAATTTCGGCTATAGAAATCTATTAATTCTCAAAACTATAACCTCTTTATGTTGAAGAAAATAACCGTTTTAATACTCATGGTGTTGGCCGGTGCTTCTGTCGGTTTTGCTCAAAAGAAGTCCCATACATTTCAGATTGCCAACGGACAATTTTTGTACGACGGGAAAGCTGTTCAAATCCATTCCGGAGAGATGCACTACCCACGTGTGCCCAAAGAATACTGGCGTCACCGGATGCAGATGATGAAAGCAATGGGATTGAATGCGGTGTCGACCTGTGTTTTCTGGAACTATCACAATACGGCTCCCGGTGTTTGGGATTTTAAGTCGGAGAACCGCGATTTGGCTCAATATATAAAGACTGCTCAGGAGGTAGGTCTCTTTGTGATCTTGCGTCCCGGGCCGTATGTTTGTGCCGAATGGGAATTCGGAGGCTACCCGTGGTGGTTGCAGAACAATAAAAACATTGCGATCCGCAATAATCAGCCATTTCTCGATTCGTGCAAGGTATATGTCAACAAGCTGGCCGAACAGGTGCGTAACCTGCAGGTAACACACGGCGGTCCGATTATTATGGTGCAGGTAGAGAATGAATTTGGCTCTTACATGTCGCAACGAACAGATATTCCGCGTGAACAGCATCGCCAGTATTACCTGTCGGTGATGAAAATGCTGAAAGATGCCGGTTTTGATGCACCGATGTTTACTTCCGACGGCTCCTGGTTGTTCGACAATGGCGCAATAGAAGGCGTTTTGCCAACGGCCAACGGCGAAGATAATATCGATAACCTCAAGAAGAGCGTTGACAAACACTATCCCGGCGGTCCTTACATGGTGGCCGAGTTTTATCCCGGGTGGATCGACCATTGGGCGGAGCCATTTACTCATATCGAGCCGGATCAGACGGTGAAGCAGGCAGAGAAATACCTGCAAAACGGAATCAGCTTCAGCTTTTACATGATTCATGGCGGAACCAATTTTGGATTTACAGCAGGAGCAAACTACAACGAAGAGCACGCCATTCAACCCGATATTACCAGTTACGATTACGATGCTCCGATTAGCGAAGCCGGTTGGGCAACACCCAAATATATGGCTTTGCGTGAGTTGATAAAAAAATCGGTGAACTATCCTGTGCCTGAAATTCCGGCCCGTATTCCGGTTATAACCGTGCCTGATATCAAATTCGAGAAAAGCACGAATCTGTTCGATTGGAAAAAATCGATCAAGCCGGTTTACAACGATACGCCGATGTCGTTCGAACAGTTGGGGCAGGGGAGTGGCTATGTGCTCTACAGTAAACGTTTTACACAACCGTTGAACGGAAAAATGACGATTCCGGGCATTCGCGATTATGCGTTGGTGTATGTGAACGGCAAAAAGGTGGGAGAACTCAACCGGCAGAACAATCAATTCGATCTGGAGGTAAATATTCCATTCAACGGACGACTCGATATTCTGGTGGAAAATATGGGGCGCATCAACTATGGTGCTGAAATCCCTAACAATACCAAGGGCATTATTTCGGCCGTGAAAATAAATGATTTTGAAATCACAGGCAACTGGGAGATGTACAAAATTCCGATGGATAAAACGCCTGAAATTGTAGCGAATGCAACGCCTGCAAAATCCGGCTTGCCAGCAATCTACTCTTCTTCGTTCAGCGTGGATAAAGCCGGAGATATGTTTCTGGATATGAGAGGCTGGGGCAAAGGAATTGTTTTTGTAAACGGGCATAATTTGGGGCGCTATTGGAAAGTAGGACCTCAGCAAACCCTTTATTTGCCGGGTTGCTGGTTAATTAATGGTACCAACCAAATTGTAATTTTCGAGCAACAGAATGACAATGTTCCATCTGTTGTCAAGAGCGTGGAGCAACCTGTGTTGGATGTGCTCTCAAATAATCCGTAAGGCAAGAGATTGTGTAGCTGTTTTACGGATTTAACCCAAATTCCGCAATAGCGGAATTTGCCCGAAGGGCTGACGAAAAATAATATTTTTGTCAGGGTTAACCCCGACATTTTTGCAGGTAATCTGCAAAAATCGTCGATTAATCAACATAAATTTTTCTATTGATTAATTTGGGTTTAACCGGAAGCGGAAGGTAATTAATATAATCTTCATGACGAAACTCATCTTTGCTGAGTGTTAGTCAGGCTAATTTTGGGGAAGCCCGCTTCCGGTTTTTTGATTTTTTGTACAATCACTCACAGTTTTCAAGTAGTTTATTGTCTTTAGGTGAGATATAGATTGTTATATAATGTTTATATTTGGAAGTCATTATAAATGTGCAGTTTGATTATTTATTGATGAAGGTAATGAAGTTTAAAAATATATTTTTATTGCTTGTTTTAGCAGCAAGCAAACCACTGTTTTCGGCAAATCCTGCCGATAAGGTCAATCCGTTGATGGGAACCGAGTCGACCTATGCATTTTCATACGGAAATACTTACCCGGCTATTGCTTTGCCTTGGGGAATGAATTTCTGGAGTCCTCAAACCGGAGCCAATCGTGACGGATGGATGTATTCCTACGCACAAAAAACGATTTGTGGATTCCGGCAAACACATCAACCCAGTCCCTGGATTAACGATTATGGCACATTCTCGATCATGCCGGAAGTTGATGCTTTGGTTTACGCAGACAAAAAGAGAGGTGCAGCTTACACTCATGCGAACGAAACGGCAAAGCCTTACTATTACAGCGTGAAATTTGATAATGGAATTACTACCGAAATTGCTCCGACCGAACGTGCTGCTTCTCTTCGAGTTTCTTTTCCGGACAATGAGGCACAATACATTGTAATTGATGCCTATAATGGAGGCGGAAGTCTTACCATCGATCCTTCAGGGCGGAAGATTACCGGTTTTGTAAAAAACAACAGCGGTGGAGTCCCTTCCAACTTTGCAAATTATATTGTTATTGAATTCGATCAGCCAATTGCCGATTATGGACTCTATTATGGCGAAAAACAATATTCGAAGGCTCAGAGCGCGTCCGACGATCATCTGTATGCTTACCTGAAATTCGATACCAAAGGCAAAGCGCTCACTATCCGCACGGCGTCATCGTTTATCAGCAATGCACAAGCACAACTCAACCTCCAACGTGAAATCGGTACTACTTCATTTGATGGGGTAAAGAACCAAGCACAACAGACGTGGAATACTTTACTGAATAAGTTGGAAATCAGCGGAGCTACCACCGAACAGGAATCCACTTTCTATTCGTGTCTCTACCGCACCTTGCTTTTTCCTCGTAAGTTTTACGAACTGGATGCGCAGGGAAAAACGGTGCATTACAGCCCGTATGATGGTAAAATACACGATGGCTACATGTATACCGACAACGGTTTTTGGGATACTTTCCGTGCTGTTCATCCTCTATTTACACTGGTTTATCCACATATCAGTGCCGAAATTACGTCAGCTCTTATCAATGCCTATCGAGAAGGTGGCTGGCTGCCCGAGTGGGCCAGTCCGGGTCACCGCGAATGCATGGTGGGCAATAATTCCGTTTCGCTGCTTACCGATGCCTGGATGAAGGGTATTCGTTCGTTCGATCCGAAAGAGGCATTGCAGGCGATGACTCATACAGCCAACAATCAGGGTCCGATCTCCACGGTGGGGCGCAATGGATTCAAAGAGTACAATGAACTGGGTTATGTGCCTTATCCCGAATATCACGAGGCTTCGGCCCGTACCTTGGAGTATGCTTACGACGATTGGTGCATCTATCAGTTGGCAAAAGCAACCGGCGACAAACCGACTGCTGATATCTATGCCAAACGTGCCTTGAATTACCGCAATGTTTTCGACAAGGAGGCTGGTTTTATGAATGGACGCAATGCCAGGGGCGAATGGCGTCGTCCTTTCGATGCTACGGAGTGGGGCGGTCCTTTTACCGAAGGTTCGGCATGGCACTACAACTGGAGCGCGATGCACGATCCGGAAGGTTTGTCGCAATTGATGGGAGGACATGAAAAAATGGCTTTTCTGCTCGATTCAATGTTTCAGGCTCCGAATACGTTCAAAGTGGGTACCTACGGTTTTGTGATTCACGAAATGGCAGAGATGGCCGCGCTCAATATGGGGCAGTACGGTCATGGCAACGAACCGATTCACCATGCGGTTTATCTTTTTGACTATCTGAATAAACCCTGGCGGGCTCAATACCACCTTCGCAATGTGATGGACAAACTCTACAATTCAGGTTCGAAGGGCTATTGTGGTGATGAGGACAACGGACAGATGTCGGCATGGTATGTCTTTTCTGCACTTGGCTTTTATCCGGTTTGTCCCGGAACCAACGAATATGCGCTGGGCAGTCCATTGTTCAAAAAGGCCACTATCACACTCGAAAATGGGAAACGATTTGTTATTGATGCCTCTAATAATAGTCAGGAGAATGTCTACATTCAGAATGCGACGTTGAATGGAAAGAATTTCACGAAAAACTATCTGACATTCGATCAGATACGTGACGGAGGAACTTTCAAACTGCAAATGAGTGACACTCCCAATACAAAGCGGGGAACTTTAGAATCTGACATACCTTCGTCATTGACAAAGCATCAGAAATAACTATCAAATTACTTTTACCATATACCTAATCCCTTATACCTAATTTATGAGTTCACGCAGAGATTTTTTACGTTCGGGAGGCCTTGCATTGGCAGGTTTGGCTATGAGCCGTTCCCTTTTTGCCGGAACAATGTCATCAAAAGATGCTGCCGGACTAACCTATGTGAGCAAACGTCCGGAGCTTGCTAAACGTAACTTTACCTCCAAAGCCGTGGAAGAGGAGATTGCGAAGATAAAACCTCAGATCAAAAATCCGAAACTGGCATGGATGTTCGAGAATTGCTATCCCAACACGCTCGATACAACGGTGGAATTTGCCATGAAAAACGGCAAACCCGATACTTTTGTCATCACCGGCGATATTCATGCCATGTGGTTGCGCGACTCGTCGGCACAGGTATTTCCTTATTTGCCACTGGCATCCAAAGACAGCCAACTGAGCCTGATGATTGAAGGAATTATCCGTCGTCAGAGCTTTTGCATCAACCTTGATCCGTATGCCAATGCCTTCAATAAAGAGGCAACCGGCAGCGAATGGGACAAAGACCATACCAAGATGATTCCCGAATTGCACGAGCGCAAGTGGGAAATCGATTCACTTTGCTATACCGTTCGTCTGGCATATTATTACTGGAAACAGACCGGCAATACGGCTATGTTTGATACCGACTGGCGCAATGCCGTTAAACGCATCTACGAAACATTTGTAGAACAACAGCGTAAAAACGGAACGATGGATACGCCCTACTCGTTTACCCGCGACACCGATAAACAGAGCGATACGGTACTCAACAAAGGCTTCGGCAGTCCGATAAAACCGGTCGGGCTGATTTGCTCTTCCTTCCGTCCGTCGGACGACTCAACGCTCTTTAGTTTCCTGATTCCGTCCAACCTGTTTGCCGTTGAATCGTTGAATCAGTTGGCCGAAATTTCGACAAAAGTAACCGGTGATCTGACCTTTGCAGCCAAATGTTCGGCACTTGCAAAAGAAGTGCTGGCGGCAGTCGATAAATATGGAGTTGCCACTCATCCAAAATACGGAAAAGTGTATGCTTACGAGGTGGATGGTTTTGGCGGTCATGTATTTATGGATGATGCCAATGTGCCTAACCTGCTCGGCTTACCTTACCTTTGTTCATTTATAAAGGTTACCAATCCTGTTTATCAGAATACACGCCGTTTGGTGTTGAGCAGCGACAATCCCTATTTCTTCTCGGGAAAAGCAGCTGCTGGTATTGGGGGGCCGCACGTGGGTCTTGATTGGATCTGGCCGATGAGTTTTATCATGCAGGCGCTGACTTCGACCAACGAACAGGAGATAGGAAAGTGTCTGAAAACGTTGGTGGCAACTGATGCCGATACCGGATTTATGCACGAAACTTTCCATAAAGACGATGCCTCCAGGTTTACGCGTCCGTGGTTTGCATGGGCCAATACCTTGTTTGGTGAGCTGATTATCAAAGTCGCGAAAGATCACAAGGCTCTTTTGTCAGCTTGAATAATACTTTGACTGAATTAAAACACAATAAACACATGATGATGAAAAAGAGTTTGCTATTTATTACGATTCTGCTGTTTGCAGCATTGCAGAGCGGAAAGGCGCAAACAAGGGATGTTGCGCGGTATGTTGATCCTTATATTGGTACAGGCGATCACGGCCATGTATTTTTGGGTGCCCATGTGCCGTTTGGGGCGGTACAGGTAGGTCCGACTAATTATGTGAAAGGTTGGGACTGGTGTTCCGGTTATCACTATTCCGACAGCATCCTGACCGGATTCTCGCAGTTGCACCTGAATGGAACAGGTATCGGCGATTTGGGGGATATTCTGGTGATGCCTTATACAGGCCAGGTACAGTTTGCTCCGGGCACAGAGAAAGCTCCATTGTCAGGTTGGGCAACCAAATATACACACAAAGATGAGATCGCAAAGCCCGGTTATTTTTCGGTAAATCTTCGGCAATATCTGATTAATGCTGAAATGTCGGCAACCGAACGTGTCGCTTTTCATAAATATACTTTCCCGCAGTCGGCTGAGGCTCATATCGGTATTAATCTGGCAATGGGCATTGGCTGGGACAAACCGGTGAAGACGTTCATCAAAAAAGTAGACGCTTCTACATATACAGGTTATCGATTCTCAACCGGATGGTCGAAAGATCAACGCCTCTATTTTGCAATCAAACTGTCGCGCCCAGCCGATGCTGCGTTATTGTTCGACGGTATGAATGCTAAAACAGGTGACGTTTTGGAAGGTGACTCTGCAGCTTTGGTTATTAACTACCGAACGGACGAAGGGGAAGTGATTATGATGAAAATCGGTGTTTCTCCTGTGAGCGAAGAGAATGCTTTAGCAAACATTGCGGCTGAAGCCCCAGCCTGGAATTTCAAACAGGTAGTGGATAATGCTTATTCCAAATGGAACAAGGAATTGGGACGCGTGAGCGTTGAAACGAAAGACGAACACCAGCTCCGTACTTTTTATACAGCATTGTATCATACGTTTACGTCTCCAATTTTGTTTAATGACCATAATAGAGATTATCGGGGAACCGACAAAGAAGTGTACAAGAATCCGGGATTCAACAACTATACTGTATTCTCTCTTTGGGATACCTATCGTGCTTGTCAGCCGATGTATACTTTGATTCAGCCCGGCCGGGTTTCAGATATGGTGAAATCGCTGCTGGCCATTTACAAACAACAGGGTAAATTACCAATCTGGCCGTTGATGGGTTCCGAGACCGACTGTATGGTTGGTTATCCGGCAGTTCCGGTTGTTGCTGATGCTATTTTTAAGGGATTCAAAGGTATTGATCCGCAGTTGGCGCTGGAAGCAATGAAAGCTTCGTCTATGCGCGACGATTACGGGATGAACTATATTAAAGCCAAAGGTTATATTCCTGCCGATAAAGAAAAAGAATCAGTTTCCAAGGCACTGGAATATGCTCTTTCCGACTGGGCAATTGCTCAATTGGCTCAAAAACTCGGAAAGCAAAGCGATTATGAGTATTATGCAAAACGGGCAAAAGCTTATACCGAATACTTTGATCCGAAAACAGGTTTTATGCGTCCGAAACTGGATAATGGAAAATTCCGCGAACCTCTCGATCCGTTCAAATCGATTCACGAATGGGGCGATTATACTGAAGGAAATGCATGGCAGTACACCTGGTTGGTTCCGCAGGATGTGGAAGGCCTGATTTCTCTTTTCGGAGGAGAGAAACCGTTCGTGCAAAAGTTGGATAGCCTGTTTATCGTGCAGGGCGATATGGGGGATAATGCCTCTCCCGATATTTCGGGGCTAATTGGCCAGTATGCTCACGGTAACGAACCGAGTCACCACATCACTTATTTGTACGCTTTTGCAGGTCAACAGTGGAAAACCGCCGAAAAGGTAAATTATATACTGAATAACGAATATCACGATCAGCCAGCCGGTTTGAGCGGAAACGAAGACTGTGGCCAGATGTCGGCCTGGTATATTCTTTCGTCACTCGGCTTTTATCAGGTAAATCCTGCCAGCGGATGTTTCGTTTTCGGCTCTCCGTTGTTCGACAAAGCATCGTTTGTTTTGCCTGCCGGGAAAAAATTTGCTATCAATGTTCGTAAGCCAGGCGCTACCAATATTTATATTCAGTCGGTAAAACTCAATGGCAAACCCTATAGTCGGTCGTTTATCACTTATAAAGAAATTATGGCTGGCGGAACTCTGGAGTTTGTAATGGGAGACCAACCAAATAAGAATTTTGGTGCAAAACCGGAAGATCGTCCGCAATCGAAAGTATATTAATTTTTAAGCATGCGGAATACCCTGAATGTACGAATCCTTCGAGTATATCTGTACAATCAGCGTATTTCGTGTGCATTGATTTTATTTAAAACCTATGAAGCAATTAATTTCACTTTTTCTGCTTGCTTTTTTCTTCGTAACAGCTTTTGCTCATGAGCAGTACGAACTGAAAAGTGGCTGGAAATGTCAAAATATGAAGCAAGTGTCGGTGACGGGCGAACAGCTCAGTCTGTCGGGCTATGCGTTGAACGACTGGCAGCCGGCTACCGTGCCGGGTACCGTACTCACCACTATGCTTAACAACAAGCAGGTGCCCGATCCGTTCTTTGGTATGAACAACAACAAAATCAAGGATATCTATTATACCGGACGTGATTATTACACCTATTGGTTTGTGAAAGAGTTCAAAGAGATGCCTGCTGCCGGCAGTGATCAGGTTTACCTCAATCTGCGCGGTGTCAATTACGCCTGCGATATTTTTCTGAACGGTAAACGGGTGAACAAAGAACGTCACTTCGGGATGGAACTGCGCCAGTCGTACAACATCACTTCATTGTTGGCAAAAGACGGCAACAACCGTTTGGCAGTCATCGTATTTCCTCCCGATCCGGTGGGCAATCCCAACGGAGGCCAGGGTGGTGACGGTCGCATTGCCAAAAATTTGACTCATCAGTACACCGCTGGTTGGGACTGGATTCAGCCTATCCGCGACCGCAATACCGGTATCTGGGACAAGGTGACAATAGAAAAAACACACGGCCTGGTATTGCGCAATCCGCACATTATTACATTGGTGCCGGGTAAACGCGATCCGGAAGCAAAATCACAGGAACCGGCTATTATCAAGGCAACTGTTGAAGTGGAAAATCCGCAGGCAAAAGCCATCCGCGGAACTGTGGAATATACCATCGATGGTCAGACTGTGAAACAATCGGCTGTGTTGGCAGCAAACGGAACCACCGAAGTGAAACTTGCTGATTTTACGCTGAAAAATCCGAAACTTTGGTGGCCTAACATGTATGGAGCTCATCCGTTGTACGATCTGAAATTTCGCTTTGTAACTGCTGATGGAAAAGTATTGGACGATACTGAAGTGAAAGTCGGAGTGCGTGAAATTACCCCTGTATGGAACGACCATACCCGTAGCATGCAGTTTGAGGTTAACGGTCAGAAAATATTCATCAAAGGCGGTAACTGGATTATTTCCGACGAAATGCTTCGATTCTCTCCTGAGCGTTACGATGCCGAAATCCGATTTCATCGCGATATGAACCTCAACCTGATTCGTATTTGGGGTGGTGCTATTATCGAACGTCCTGAATTTTATGCAGCTTGCGACAAATACGGAATGCTGGTATTCCAGGACTTCTGGTTCTCGGGCGACTGCAACGGTCGCTGGGTAGACCCCATGAAGAGTGAAGACCAGTGGACACGCCGCAAATATCCTGACGATCACGCGTTGTCGCTTAAATCGATGGCCGACATGGTGAAGATGATCCGTAATCACGCCTCATTGGCTATCTGGTGCGGTGGTAACGAAATCCCGCCTCCGGCAGATATTTTGCTGCCGTTGCAGGATTCTATCCTCCCGAAACTGGACGGCACCCGTTATTTCTTCCCCTATTCCAACAGCGATAAGATGTCGTACAACTCGATAGGAGGAAACGGCGATGGCCCTTATACCATCCAGGATCCGAAAACTTTCTGGAGTTACCGCACTTTCCCGTTCAATTCTGAAGTGGGTTCGGTAGGGACTGGTGATGCCGAATCTCTCGAACGTTTTCTTCCGAAAGAAAATCAGGCAGTTCCCGATTATGCGAATAACAAAATCGATTCGGTTTGGGATTACCACAAAGATATTGGTTATGGTAACTGGATTTCGCTGTATGGCAATCCAAAGAATATTAAAGAGTTTGGTGATATTGCGCAGTTGGTAAACTATGATCAGTACCGTGCATTGGCCGAAGGCTTCAGCGCTCACAGTTGGGACTGGTACACCGGTTTCATTATCTGGAAAACGCAAAATCCGTGGACAGCGCTTCGTGGACAGATGTACGATTATTATCTCGATGTAAATGCTTGTCTGTATGGACTTCGAAACGGTAGTGAACCATTACATGTGATGTGCAATCCGGTAGATGGCATGGTGATGATTGTGAATAACACTTTCCATCCCTACCACGATGTGATGTTGAAAATCTCTTATTTTGACCTAGATGGCAAAGAAACTCCGGAAACCAATCTGATGCTGGAACTTAGTCCGACTACAGTGCAGCCATACTTGTCCATCAAACCAAACATGGATAAACTGAGAGCCGAAAAGGGTGTTTTTGTGAAACTACAAATCGTAGATGCAAAACAGGCTATTTTGAGTGAAAATATCTACTGGTTACCCGATGCTAACGGAAATTATAGCGGTTTGCAGCAGATGAAAAAAGCAGACCTGTCTGTCTCTGCTCATCGTGTGTCGGGCAATACCATTGAAGTGAAGATGGAGAATCCGGCAGGCAATCCGCTGGCTTTCTTCAATCGCATTTCCTTAGTCGATCCGTCTACGGGCAAACGCTTGATGCCGGTATTCTATGACGACAATTATGTAACCGTACTTCCCGGAACTTCCAAAACTATTCGTCTTGAGTACAACGGAACCGAAAAGGGTAAAGTGACGGTTGAAGGTTGGAATGTGCAGAAACAAACCATATCGGTACAATAATTCAATAAACGATTACGAGATCCGAAGAAAATAAAACATTAAGGAGTTAAGATGCATTGAGTTTCGACTTAAAGCTCTTAATTCCTTAATGGTAAAAAACAAACAATATGATGAAAATAAATAAGCGGTTTTCCTTTATTCTATTGATAATCTGTTTCGTGCAGACAGGCTTTGCTCAGACTAAATTCCCATTTCGCGACACATCGTTGCCGTATGATCAGCGCGTCAAAAACTTGCTTCAAACACTTACGCTGGAAGAGAAAATTTCGTTACTCGGTTATGTCTCTCCGGGTATTGACCGACTGCAAATACCGGCCTATAACTGGTGGAACGAGGCTTTGCATGGATTGGCACGTAGTGGCGAGGCAACCGTTTTTCCGCAGGCTATCGGCATGGCAGCTTCGTTCAATACGCCCTTGCTCAATCAGGTGGCTTCTGCAATCTCCACCGAAGGCCGTGCTAAATACAACGTTGCCATTGCCATGAATCGTCATAATCAATACATGGGATTAAATTTCTGGACTCCCAATATCAATATTTTTCGTGATCCGCGTTGGGGACGTGGACAGGAAACCTATGGGGAAGACCCATTTCTGACTGCCAATATGGGAGTTGCTTTCATCAAGGGGCTGCAAGGTGACGATCCTCATTTCCTGAAAACAGCGGCTTGTGCCAAACACTTTGCTGCTCACAGTGGTCCAGAGGCTTTACGTCATAGTTTCAATGCAGTGGTCGATGAAAAGGATTTGCGGGAAACGTATCTATATGCTTTCAAAAAACTGATCGATGCAGGAGTTGAGTCGGTGATGTGTGGTTATAACCGGCTGAACGGAGAGCCATGTTGTACCGGCAATACACTGCTTCAGGATATTTTGCGGAAAGAGTGGAAATTTGACCGTCAGGTGGTAACCGACTGCTGGGCTCTTGACGATATTTGGGCTCGTCATAAAACCATTCCGACACGGGTAGAGGTAGCCGCTGCTGCCGTGCGTGCCGGAGTTAACATGGACTGTGCCAATATTTTGCAGGAGGATGTGATGAAAGCCATCAATCAGAAGCTGTTGACTCCGGCTTCGGTAGATAGCGCTTTGTACAATACGCTTAAAACACAGATGAAGCTCGGATTGCTTGATTCGAGCCCGTTCAACAAATACGCCTCTTATGGCCAGGATAGCATCAATAATGTAGCGCACATTGCGCTAGCCCGTAAAGCGGCCACGCAGACGATGGTGCTGCTGAAAAATAACGGAGTGCTTCCTATTGCAAAAGAGAAATATGCATCGATGCTGGTTACCGGTGTTAATAGTGCTTCTGTTGAAGCTTTGGTCGGAAATTATCATGGGATAAATGGGAATTTGGTTACCTTTACAGAAGGAATCGCCAAGGCTGCCGGACCGGGCTGTGCCGTGCAGTACGATCAGGGTTGCGATAATGCCGATACACTTCATTTCGGAGGTATCTGGACTTCGCAATGCTGCGATTTGACCGTAGCTGTCATTGGCTTGTCGCCATTGCTCGAAGGGGAAGAAGGTGATGCGTTTTTGTCGCAAACCAATGGAGATAAAACAACCTTGAGTTTGCCCGAAGCTCAGATTTTGTTTATGAAGAAGCTTCGTGCGGCTCATAACAAACCAATCATTGCAGTGGTCACATCCGGTAGTGCTGTAGATGTGACTGCTATCGAACCTTATTGTGATGCTATTATTCTTGCCTGGTATCCGGGCGAACAAGGTGGTAATGCGCTTGCCGATATCTTGTTTGGCAAAGTTTCTCCTTCCGGACGTTTGCCGCTTACTTTTTATAAATCAGTAAACGATCTGCCCGATTTTACCAGTTATGCCATGCAGGGTCGCACTTATCGTTATTTCAAGGGAACTCCTGCTTATCCGTTCGGTTACGGATTGAGTTATACGAAGTTTGATTACGAATGGGCTCAACAGCCCAAAGAAAAATATACGGTTAAAGATTCGATTCAGTTTTCCGTAACGGTAAAGAACGTTGGTAACTACACTTCAGATGAAGTGTTACAGGCCTATATCGAATATCCGGGCGTGGAACGGATGCCGCTGAAAGAGTTGAAAGCCTTCAAAAAACAGACGGTGGAAAAGGGTGGAAGCTCAACATTTACCCTGTCGATTCCTGTTGCAGACCTGCAGAAATGGGATCTGAAAACCCATAAATGGAAGATTTACAACGGACAGTATTCGCTCTGCATTGGTAAAAATTCGGCAGAATACCTCCTGAAAAAAGTGTTTGTAATAAAATAGGATAATTGCCTCATTATCTCTAATTTTGAAATCTTAAATTCGAAATAGAATACTATGTCAAAAAGTTTTCTGACAGATCTGGAATCGTCCAGCAAAAATGCGCTTAACAAGAAGGCTATCATCAACACCTTTATCGATCAGGGTGATCTTCCTATTGCTGAAATCGCAAAAGAGATGGATATGAGTGTGCCTACCATTACCAAATTGTTGGGTGAATTGCAGGACGAGGGTTTTGTGGTGGATTCCGGTAAACAGGAGACCAATGGAGGTCGTCGTCCGAGTGTTTACGGACTGAACCCTGAAGCTTGCTATTTTGTGGGAGTGGATATTCGTCGTTTTCGGGTGAATGTGGCGCTGACAAATTTCAAGGGAGAGGTTATCAAAGTGAAGCACGATATTCCTTTCTTACTCGAAAATACACCGGCAAGCCTTGATCAGCTTTGTGTGATTATCCAGAATTTTATCTCCAAAGTAGGTGTGCCGAAAGAGAAGATAAAAAATGTGGCGATCAATATTTCGGGTCGTGTCAATTCTGAGTCGGGCTATAGCTACAGTTTTTTCTATTTCGACGAAACTCCGATGTCTCAAAAAATAGAGGAACGCATCGGTTGTCCGGTAAGCGTTGACAACGACTCACGCGCGATGGCCTATGGCGAGTATATGTGTGCAACCAACGGTGAGAAAAATCTTCTGTTCGTCAATGTCAGCTGGGGTCTTGGGCTGGGTATGATTCTGAACGGACAACTTTATTACGGCCGTTCGGGTTTCTCCGGCGAATTTGGACACTTCCATGCGGCCGATAACGAAGTTCTTTGCCATTGCGGGAAAAAAGGATGTCTTGAAACCGAAGCTTCGGGGCAGGCTATCTACCGGATGATAAAGGAGAAGATCGAAAACGGCAGTACTACCAGTCTGGAGGAAAAATTCAGACAGAATAGTGTTACTATGGAAGATATTGTGGCAGCCACTCTTCACGACGACGTATTGGCCATAGAAATGGTGGAATACGTGGCTTCAACGCTGGGCAAACACATTGCAGGTCTGATCAATATTTTCAATCCCGAACTGGTCGTGATTGGAGGCGGACTTTCTATGGTTGGCGATTACCTGCTGTTGCCTCTTCGGTCAGCCATTCGGAAATATTCGCTCAATCTGGTGAATAAAGATACCGTGGTGCGGCTTACCAAACTTGGCGACGATGTAGGCGTTATGGGGGCCTGCATGTTGGCGCGCAGCAAAATGCTGAACCATATTTGATGGATTGAAGTAGTTGGAGTCCAACATTCAACTTTGAATTTGAATTTTATAACTATATAACCTGATTAAATTGTTGATGATGAAAAACTTGAAATTGCTGGGGTTGATAATCAGTGTGCTATTTTTTTCAACTCATTGTATGGCGGGAGAATCTAACATTGCCATTATCCCGAAACCAAATCAGATTACCGTGAATGACGGTGACTTCGTTTTTAAAAGCGGGATGACAATACAGGCTCCGCCCGATTGCAGAGGAAAAAACCTGTTGGTAAAAAAACTGGCTTCTGCAGCCGGGATCACGTTGCAAAATAATAAAGCCGGACAAAAAGCTGCTATCGTATTTGCTTTGGTAAAAAGCAGCGAACTCGGACAAGAAGGCTATCGTTTGGTAGTGGAAAAGAATAAAATCAGTATTGAGGCCGCTACTCAAAACGGGTTGTACTATGGCGCTCAATCGTTGCTGCAACTGTTGCCTCCGCAAGTGGAAAGCAAAACAAAAACAGCTGCCGCCTGGAAGGTGCCTTGTGTTTTAATTACAGATGTGCCCCGTTTCTCGTATCGCGGTGTGCTGCTCGACTGCTGCCGTCATTTCAGTACGATCGACGAAATAAAGAAAATGCTCGATATGTTTGCCATGTACAAAATCAATAAGTTTCACTGGCACTTCACCGAAGACCAGGCATGGCGTATCGAAATCAAACGTTATCCGAAGCTGACTGAAATAGGATCCAACCGTATTGATGACGGTAAACCTTACGGTGGTTTCTATACACAGGAACAGATCAAAGATGTTATCAAATACGCTGCTGCTCGCAACATCGAGATTATTCCTGAGATTGAAATGCCGGGTCATGCTCTTGCTGCTCTTGCTGCTTATCCGGAGCTCTCCTGCACCGGCGGTCCTTTCGAGCCTCGTACCATCTGGGGCGTAGAAGACGATGTGTTCTGTGTCGGTAATGAAGATACCTATAAATTCTTTTGCAATGTCCTTGACGAAGTTTGCGCATTATTCCCTTCTAAATATGTCCATATTGGTGGTGACGAATGTCCGAAGGTGCGTTGGCATGAATGTCCAAAATGTCAGGCTTTAATGAAAAAAGAGGGTCTGAAAAACGAAATGGAACTGCAGAGCTATTTCACCAAGAAGATGGAAAAGTACCTTGCTACTAAAGGCAAACGTCTTTTCGGTTGGGACGAAATCCTCGAAGGTGGTGTTGCTCCGAGTGCAATGATTATGTCGTGGAGAGGTGAGCAGGGTGGTATCGATGCTGCCAATGCCGGTCATGATGTGGTGATGACTCCCACCGGATATGTTTATCTCGACCATTATCAGGGCGATTTGCTGTGCGAACAGTTGAAAATTGGTGGCTTTTCTACCTTACAGAACGTCTATGGTTACGATCCGATTCCAAAAGCCATTGCAGCTGATAAATCGCATCATGTGTTAGGCTTACAGGGAAATCTCTGGCAAGAGTATATGTATGAGCCTAACCAGATCGAGTTTCAGTTATTTCCACGAGTGCCTGCTATTGCCGAAGTGGGTTGGACGCAGAAAGCTAACAAAAATGTGGATGATTTTATCAAACGTCTTGATGATCAACAAGTGCGTTGGGACTATCACAACATCAACTATTACATTCCGATGCCGGAAGGTAATATGAACTACATTCAATTTAAGGATAAAGTGACTCTGCCGTTCACCAGTAACCGCCCGGTGAAAATGGTTTATACGCTTGACGGTTCTGAACCTACAGCCGCATCAGCCGTGTATAGCCAGCCGATTACTATCGATAAATCTTCTGTCGTAAAACTCAGGAGTGTGTTGCCTCAGGGCAAACTGAGTCCGGTGCGAACTATCCAACTAACCAAGGTTGAACCTTATAGAGGAGTTGAGAAAGTAGATGGTTTGCAAAAAGGAATGAAGATGCGTTTTGTAAAGGACGGCGATTTCAAAACGGTAGCACAACTGGCATCGGTGACCAACTGGAAAGATACCGTGGTAACCACTTTGAACGACTTTTTCAAACTAAAGAAAAAGGAACAGGCTGGTGGCGCTGCTATTTTTGAGGGTTACATCTATGTTGAAAAGGATGGTTCTTACATTCTCCATTGCCTCGGCGATCAATTTTTCTTAGGCGATAAGCTGTTGATCGCAAATCCGGGAATGAAGAAAAATGCTAAGACAGATATTACCGTCCCACTTACAGCAGGTTATTATCCTATCAAGGTGGTGCTGCTCAACAGAACCCTTGGTGGAGTTGTTTCCGAATGGGTCGATGCCCGTCCGACGGTTCGCCCGGTAGATAACACCAATCGCGAAAATCCGACTCCGGTTTACTATTAATCGGTTTCTCTTTATACAACAAAGCCGCAGGTAACTTGATCTGCGGCTTTGTTGTTTTAAAAAGAGGGCTCTTTGGGTCGTTATGTTACTCCTGAATTTTCCTTCATTTCTTGATGGTTATGGATGTTACCCCGAAATATATTTTCCGTAAGGAAGCTTATTGACCACAAAGATAATGGCCGACGAGATAACGAGGCAAACCAGAATGGTGACCGGAATGCCGATAAGGGGATTGAAAAGTTGCCAGTTGATGCCGTAATCTCCAAGCTGGAAGAAAATAAGCACATGCACCAAAAAGATGCCGTAGCTGTAGCGGCAAATAAAATCACGCACCTTTACCAACGGCCGGAAACGGATATCTTTGTCTTTCAATAGAAGAAACATACCCATGGAATAGAGTAAAATGTTGGGAGAAAGACATTCATAAAAGGTGGAGGCATACTCGTGTTGGACCCGCAAGATGAGGTAGGTGCCGGCGATGGTCGACAGTAATCCGGCAAACAGGAAGCTCAGAGCCAGTGTGTTTTGTTGCCTCCGGCTTTTGAAATTTTTCTTGTTGAGATAATAACCCAGCACCAGATAGCCGAGAAATCCGCTGAAATAACTCAACTCAATATCCGGTTTCAGTTTCTCAAGTATTGGTTGTCCGAAAACGATAGTGAAAGCCCATATCCCCAAAAAATAGAGTTGTTCTTTCTCCGTACTGTTGCGCACCCATTTCCCGATGATGGGAATAAAGAGATAGACACCGACAATCATGTAGATATACCAGAAGTGAAGCGAACTGCCGTCGCGGAACTGTACGAAAATCTCTCGTGCAATGGAGTAGGGCGTCAGTAGAACGCCTTCGTCGTGCATATCCCAAAGCGATTTGGCGATGTAGATGCAGCTCCAGAAGAGGAATGGAATCACCAATCGCATCAATCTCTTCTTTAGAAATACACCGATAGGATACTCTTTTGACAAAAGCAGTGCGCCCGACAACATCACGAAAACCGGCACGCTGAAACGCGACAGGCTGTCGAAAATATTACCAATCCAGAAGTTGTATTCTGAGATAGAACCGGACGATGGTTGGTAATCCGACGAAACGTGGATGCCGATCACCCCGATGGCGGCAATCACCCGAAGGTTGTCGTACCAAAGAGTTTTGTTTGCGGATTGTTGCGTAGAGATAAGTGAGCGTGACATCTTATTCGTCAGCTGATAGGATTGTATCGATTATAAAACGAAAATAGACAAATATATTTTGCCTATTTCTCAGAGCCTAAGGGTAAGATCCTTATGAAATTTATTTGTATGCTTTCCATGCAGCAGGAATTGTAATATCAAAATTGCTTTGTCCTAAATGTACAGTCTCAGGTAGAAGAGCATGTTTAAATCGAACTTCATATCGTTGCAGTTGCAGGATTGTTCCACTTCCACAAGTAGCAAGATTATTGGAATATTGATTAGGAGGAAAGTAAATAAATACTCTATGGTTGGCTTCTTTTGCTAGTTCTATTGCAGGAACCATATCACTATCTGCGGAAACAACGATAGAAACATCGCAGTTTTTTTGATAAGCATCAGCCACAATTTGAGTGGCTATTCTCACATCGGATTCTTTTTCTTCGTAGGTGTGTATAATATTATGGCATTTGAAACACTCAATTTCCTTTTTGAGGTATTTGCCTAAAATAAGTTTAAATTTGGGGTTTTCTTTGTTGGCTTGAAAAAAAGCATCTTGTCTTTTGCTTTTGCCAATATCTGTAGGTCTTGCAGAAAAGTATTTGACAGCAATGAGTTCTTGATTGGGACGCATAAAAGATTCGAACAGCTTTACGATGTCAAGCCAATAATACTTTTTCCACTTTGGAGATTTTAGTCCATAGTAGAAATTAAATCCATCGATATAAACAATGACTTTTTGTTTTTCTTGTTCTGTTCCCATATAAAAATAAACCCTCTGACAAGCAGAGGGTAAGCCTTAGTTTTTCCCACCTAAGGGCGATAATTCTTATGCAAAGGTATAATGTTTTTTGATGTTTTGCAAATAATTGAGAGAAAAATATGTCTCATTACTTAAAATTTCATTGGCGTATAGAATGTTTGTGCCGCGATATATATATAAAGTATTTTATATCTGCTGATTACAGGATAATTTAATCTGCTCGGTAGAATGAGAATGATGCTATTTCGTGTTGAATACCTGGTTTTTTACCAGTTTGTCCACGTCATACGGTGCCGGATCGCCACCCAGATATTTGTGGAACCAGTCGAGGTGCGCATCGTAGTAGAGCGGCATCGATTTTACTGTGTTAGGCCAGTGCCCGTCATTTTTCAGAATGATGAGGCGCGACGGGATATTCAGCGTTTGCAGGGTGGTGAAGTATTGCAGACTTTGGTTGTACGATACCCGGAAGTCAAGTTGGCCGGTGATAATCAGGGTCGGAGTAGCAAAGTTCTTCACGTATTCCGAGGGAGACCATTTCTTGTACAAGTTTGAATTCCAGGGTTGACCCTTCAGGTCGAAATTCGGGAACCAAACTTCTTCGGTTGTTCCCCACATCGATTCCAGATCGAACAAGCCCATCATTGAGGCCAGGCATTTGAATCGTTTGGTTTGTGCCTGAAACCAGTTCATCATGTAGCCGCCGTACGACCATCCCATGGCACCCATGCGGGTAGAGTCCACATACGAAAGATTTGCCAGTGCATCAGTTACTTTCATCAGGTCTATAAACGGTTTGCCACCCCAGTCGCCCGAGATGGAAGTGGTATATTCCTGTCCGTAACCGGTAGAACCGTGCGGGTTGGGGTAGGCCACCACGTAACCAGCGCCGGGATATACCTGCCAGTCGCCGCGGAATGAGTTCATCCACTGGCTTTGCGGACCGCCATGAACATTGAGGATCAACGGATATTTCTTGTTCGGATCGAAATTGTGTGGTTTCACGATAAACACTTCCAGTTTGCGACCGTCGGCTCCGGCTACCCAAAGTGTGTCGGACGGACGGATATCCACGGCGTTCTCCAACTCTTCGTTGAGGAAGGTAATCTGTGTGGTTTTGCCTTTGGCAAGGTTCTGGCGATAAAGAGCAACTGGTTTGCCGGTAGAACTGGCGGTATAGTAAATGTTGCCTTTGTTATCGAGATCAAAAGCAAAGGTAGCTTTGTCTCCGCTAACCGGAGTGATCTTTTTTGATGCAATGTCAATTTTGTAGATCGGTTGGTTGCCGGTTACGTCGCCCGCAAAATAGATAGACTTCGAGTCTGCACTCCATTTGAAATCGGTCACCCAGTTGTCGAATGCGTCGGTGATGATTTCGGAAGTGCCCGTTTGGCGGTTGTAGAGGGCCAGACGGAAACGATCCGATTCATGTCCCGGTACCAGTTGTTTGCGGTAAGCAATGTACTTGCCATCGGGCGAATAGATGGGCGAACCGTCCCAGGCTGTGTTTTCTTTCGTTATGTTTACCGCTTGTCCGCCTGTAACCGGAATTAAAAACATATCGGCATTGGTGTTGGCTTCGGGATGATCGGTGTGATTGGAAACGAAGCACAATTCTTTGCTGTCGGGAGAGAAATTAAAGCCGATGCCTCCGCCCAGCATAAAAATCGGAGAAACAAAATTGCCCGGAGTAAGGTCTGTGTATGTTTGTTTTGCAATATTATAGATGATGATGTGTGAGCATTTTCCTTCAGAGTAGGATGTCCAGTGGCGGAACAACAGGTGGTCGGCCAGATAAGCCTGAGTAGGACCGTTGGTAGCCAGCGAGTCGGCAATGGCATTTGCACGGCTGTCGGCACCACATTCGGGATATACGTCAGCCGTGAATGCGATCAGTTGGTTATCGGGCGACAAAACCGGTCCGCCAATGCCCATCGAAAAATCGGTAAGCTTTTCTGTTTTTGCGTCAGCAAACGAATAACGGTAAACCTGTGGTGTGCCGCTTTCGGAAGAGACGAAATAAAGATTCTTATTATCGCTACTCCAGAAAGGTTCGTTAGCTTTTCCGTTGGTAGTAATTGCAACCTTGTTGGTACCTTCGGTATTCATCACGTAAACGTTGGTAAATGTTTTTCCTTTGGGGAGATCGTAGCTTCTTTCTGCAAAAGCAATGCGATTTCCGTCGGGAGAAATTGACAGACTTTCCACACCTTTTATTTTATACAAATCGGCAATGGTGAAGGCTCTTTTTTGAGCGAATGCTGAGATGGCTACCATGCAAATCAGCAGAGTGAAAATTGAAATTAGTTTCTTCATATTTATCATAGGTAATTGTTGCTATCGAAAAACGATTGCAAAAGTACATATTTATGCTTAAATCAGTGAGTTTATAACGAATTTTTGAAATGAAGATTTTCTGATTACGCGATGGTGAATTAAGCTGCCCGGTTATTCTGAATATTTGATCGTGTTAGAATCTCTAGCGGATAATCAAAAAAAAATGCCTCTACAAAAAGTAAAGGCATTTCTCAATATCAATATCTTACGATTAATATCTTCTGGAACGGTCACCGTAACCACCTCCACGGTTACCACCACCGAAACCACCCTGACGACGTTCGCCGTAAGGACGTTCTTCGCGAGGACGTGCTTCTGAAACGGCAATAGGACGACCGTCAACTTCAGCACCATCCAATTTGCTGATAGCGACTTTAGCTGCATCGTTGTCCGGCATTTCAACAAAACCGAAACCTTTTGAACGGCCGGTCATTTTGTCTGTGATTACAGTTGCGGAAGTTACTTCGCCAAATTCGGTAAAAAGTTCTCCAAGTTCAGCGCTGTTTACGTTGAAGCTTAATTTTGCTACAAAAATGTTCATTTTGAAATTAGGATTAAATAAAATTTGATTTGTTATTGAAAAGAAAGGCAGAGAAAGAAACTCTATTAATAATCCTAATCTAAGATGAAGTGGATTGAATAGCGAATAAACCCGGACTTGTTGTTCAATGATGGTGCAAAGATACACATAATACGTTGAATTATTATGCAATAGAAGAAAATTATTTATCGTCTAAGATTTCTTTTAGATTAAATCACCAAAGCACCCTGTTTTACGGTGTTTCTTTAACTTTCTTTACATCAGATAATTAGTCTTGATATCGTTGGTCTTGTTGAATAATTTCAGATCGTCAGGATTGAAATGAAATGACAGGCGCTCCCGCCAAGCACAAACAAATGCCAAACGGCATGATTATACAAGGGTTTGCGGTTGGCATAGAAGATTGTCCCGATACTATAAAGAACTCCTCCGGCAATAAGCCACAGAAAGCCTTCGAGAGATAAAGCTTCATATACCGGTCGGATGAAAAAAACAATGATCCATCCCATTGCAAGGTAAATGTAGAGCGATAATTTGGGGTGTTTTTTCCACCACACCAGTTTGTATACAATTCCTAAGATCACAATACCCCAAATGACGGAGAGTAATACCCATTTGAGGGAACCTTGCAAACAGAGCAATATAAACGGAGTGTACGTTCCTGCTATCAGAAAATAGATGGAGATATGATCGAATAAGCGTAAAGTTGTTTTCAACTTTATCGGTTTTACCCAATGGTAGATTGTTGAAACACTATACATTTCGAACATGCAAAAGGCAAACGCCAGAATGCCGAAACGGGTTTCGGAGATCATGGCGGTACTTCGAAATAGCAGAAAAACCGCTATCACACTGAAAATAATGCCGAATGCATGAGTGATGCTATTGGCAATTTCAGCCTTTCGTGGAGGAAAAACATAGGTGGTGGAAGACATTGCGCAATTCAAATTATAGCGTTGAACTTCTCAATGATAGTTTTCGCTGCCTGTTAGCCAAAGCGAATAAAAACGGAAAAGAAACGGTTCGGGTTGATTAAACCCGAAGCCGCTTAATATCGTCTTTGGTTGTATCCACCATTGTATCCGCTATTGTGTCCGCCATTATAACCACCACGATTGCCATAACCTCGGTTATTTTGTTCGGTTTTGGGACGAGCAATACTCACACTAATGTTGTTGCCTTCAAATTCGGTTTCGTGTAAACTGTCAATGGCGCGTTGTCCGTGTATGTCATTTGGCATTTCCACAAACCCGCAGCCTTTGGGATATCCGGTTCTTCTGTCATACATAACCTTCGCCGAGGTTACGACTCCGTATTCTTCGAATAACTCTTCCAGGCTGTCGTTTGTTGTATCGTCACTTAAGTTTGAAACGTAAATATTCATCAGTATATAATTTGTTTTATAATTGGCTGATGGACCTTTATGCTGCTGAAGATTATCATCGCCATCAGGAATGTTACCCAGTGATTAACGGCTTGATGTGATGAAAAGTCTTATTTCGAAAGTTCAATTCGAACGGCATTCATGCCCTTTTGGCCTTTTTCCAGCTCAAAGGTAACAATATTTCCTTCAGAAATGTTTTCCGGAGCATTGCTGATATGAAAGAAATATTTGTTTACACTTCCCATGTCCTTGATAAATCCATACCCTTTGTCTGTGTTGAAATGCTCCACACGGCCTCTAAGTGGTTCTTTTTCAATATCCTCTTTTTTAAGGGTGGAAACAGCGATAGATTCGAGCTCTACTTCTGTTTTTTTATTGGGATCAGGGGGAGTGTCGGTAATCATGCCGAATTCGTCTACATAGGCAATCATATCCTCAAAGGATTTGCTACCTCCACTGGCTTTACGCTCTTCTTTGCGTTTCAGCTTGTCTTTTTTCTTCTGCTCTTTTTTCTTTTCTAATTCTTTTTTATTCACTGAAATTAATTTAGTGGTTATTGTTTATTTTGAGATTCTTTATGCCGGAACAGACCTTGTATTCAAAGTCTTGCCTGTTAGTTTTTGAATTTCACGGAGCATACTGCGTTCTTCTTCCGCGCAAAACGAAAGCGCTGTGCCACGGTTTCCTGCACGTCCGGTTCGTCCGATGCGGTGTACATACGTTTCGGCTACATCGGGCAGGTCATAGTTGATGACGATTTCCAGATTGGCAATGTCAATTCCCCGCGCAGCAATATCTGTAGCTACAATTACCTTGGTAGCGCCCGATTTGAAGTTGGTCAGCGCTCTTTGTCGCGCTCCCTGCGATTTATTGCCATGAATGGCCTCGCATCCAACACCTTTCTTTCCCAGAATACGGGCAATTTTATCGGCTCCATGCTTGGTTCTCGAAAAAATCAGAACCGATTTGTCCTGCGCTTTTTCAAGTAAAGAAACAAGCAATTCGCTTTTCTGGGGTTTTTCCACAAAATAGAGATGTTGCTCAATGGTATCAACAACTGATGAAACCGGTGCAACTTCCACACGTAGTGGTTTATTCAAGATCGTTTTAGACAGTTGAGCGATTGCCGGAGGCATGGTTGCCGAAAAAAACAGAGTCTGTTTCTGCTTGGGCAACAGGGGCAACAAACGCTTAATGTCGTGTATGAAGCCCATGTCGAGCATCCGATCAGCTTCGTCGAGCACAAAATGACGAATATGTTCAAGCTTGATATGCTTTTGTTGTATGAGATCGAGCAATCTTCCCGGTGTTGCCACCAGAATGTCGGTTCCGCGTGTTAATTGTTCTACCTGAGGACGTTGGTTTACTCCTCCGAATATAACCGTGTTGCGCAGTCCTGTATATTTGGCATAGTCGGTGAAACACTCGTCGATTTGTATTGCCAGCTCGCGTGTGGGTGTAAGCACCAGAGCCCTTATTGCACGCTTGTTTCCTTTGACTTGAGATTGGTTTAATTGCTGGATAATGGGGATCGCGAATGCCGCTGTCTTGCCTGTTCCTGTTTGTGCTATGCCCAGTAAGTCGCGGCCGTCGAGCGCTCCCGGTATAGCCTGTTCCTGAATGGGTGTCGGTTTTTCGTAATTTTTGTTTGCCAGAGCTTTCAATATCGGCTCTGAAATATTAAGTTCTTTAAATGTCATGAATTGTACGATGGCGTTTGAGCCGCCTTTGTTTTAATTAAATAATGCCAATAAGTTGTTTACAAGGGAGATGGCGCGGAATCGGTGTAAAAGCTTATTGTAGGCAAACATCTGTTTGCCGGTCTTTGTTTTTGTCGGGTAAAGCCGATGCAATTTTTACTTGCGTGACCGGTCTTTCGAAACAAGAAAGCTGATTTTGATGTCGATTTTGACGATGGTAGTTCCGTCAAAAGCTGACGGAGCAAAACATTGTAGAGAAGGATTCAATACTCACTTGATTGTTCTGGATGCAAAGGTACGGATTATATTTCACTTATTTGCAATAGAAAGGGAACCGTTACAATGTTTCCATCGCGGCGGTTCCCTTTCTGTAGCTTCGTCAACTTAATAAGCTGTCCGCATATCGTTGTGCTCGTTATACCACATTCCGTTGTATTGCGATTTTTCGACGCTGACTTCAAAGCTCAGACTTTTGTTCGGCTTGTATTTCAATCCCACTCCATAGGCATTTTGAGGCATAAAAGGAGCATAACCGTAGAATTTGTTAGTATTCGTGGAGGCGCTTACCTGTCCGAAAGCCTTTACAGCTACTTTCTCGGAGAGATCGTACTGCGCCCCAAAGCTGCAAGAGAAATCGGTAAATGGGGAGAGTTGCTTGTTGCCGAAAAAGTAATGTGCAATCACCGGCGTTACTTCGAAAGTCAGTTTGTTCATAGGGCGGAGCAGAAATGAGGTGCCGAACGATGTGATATTTTCGTATTTGAAATTATAGCTCGACTTGCCCAGCGCCACCGAAAATTGTTCGTTGATGAAAAAGGGTCCGCGTGAGAAAACCGGCTTTGGCAATTGCTGCGCTTTTAGCGATAAAGAGTCGTTCAGGTAAAACGAAGGCAAAGCTGTCGGAGCAGGAGCTATGACGCTGATTTTTTGCCGGGACAAAGAATCGACAACCGGCATCGTAATTGTCGGTTGGTTGATGCTGTTTTCTCCGGTATAAAGCTTTTCAGACGATTGCCCGAAAGCCAATGCGCCGAATAGTGACAGCGATAATATTATTGTTGTAATTCTCTTCATGCCGGCAAAAATTACGTTGTGAGTTTTAATGCGACAAACTTACGAAAAAAACAAACCGTCGGTAATTTCAGTAGTAAATATTATCCTCAATTAACAAGATTTCAGGGGATATTTCGACTTGAGGAAATAAATTAATCGTTATTCAGAAACGGTGGATATTACTAGACATTATAACGATTAAGTGTATATAAATTTCAACTGCAGACCTCTCCTCTCGACGACTGCGTGTCAGAGTCAGACATTTATCGTCTGACCCAACCTCCTCCCCCAAGGGGAGGAGGAGTCAGGCAGTGAAATATTCAGGATGAATTCATTTTGCAGATTTTTCCCCTCTCTTCGGGAGAGGGGCTAGGGGAGAGGTCAAATGCAAAAATTAAGCAATGAATTAATCGGTATAATCTCTACTATTTCCAATGCAATGAGAGAATTGTACAGTTCAAAGCGATAGGCGAAGTCTCAAACCTAGCATTTTTTCAGTGTGATTAAGGGAGCGAAAGGTAAATTTAGGCGAAATCCCAAGTTGGGACTCTTTTCCTAAGTTCCAGCTTAACATTCCATTGGGGTGCCTTTTGTTTATTTTGGAGGCTGATATCGGCGCATCGATCAGAGAAGCCAGATAGTTTAAAGAGAAAACCAAAGCGCTGATGCCACCTATGAAAAATTCCGTGAAAGGTTCGTCTTTTCGGGACATGGAGATAGCACAATAGGTTACCACAGCCAGAGATCCTCCACCTATTGAGCTGAATATTATTCCCTTCGTTTTTTGTCCGTTGTAGAACTGTCCAAGACCGGGAAAAAATAGTGAATTGACAAAGGCAACCCCCGGCTTTTTTGCCAGCAGTGGCTTGTTGCTGTAGCGGATTGTTTGGATTTCATCATAGGAATAATATTGTTTAATACCATTTGCAGTTTCAATAGTTATGGATTTGTTTGGAATACTCTGAAGAAATCGACCCTTGATTTGCACTCCATTTTTTAATGTTATAGAAACGGATTGAACTCTGTTTTCGATAGAGTCGGGTACTACTTTTTGAATTTCGGTGTAAGTAAAGACGAACACCTTGCCATCTGCATTTTTAAGTCGTACCAATTCATTAGGTGTGTTTTCTGTGATTTCTCCTTTTACAACTCTTCCATCTTTCAAATAGATGTGATAAAACTCATTCGATTGAGCAATCAGCTGATAATTTGCTACGAGAAAGAAGCTGATATACAGTATGAAGTGAGTTTTTGTCCGTTCCATAACACATTCTGTTTTATGAGGGTTGCCTTTTGCTTTGGTGAGGTGCGCGGAATGCAAAAACAAATTTAATGACAGATGGAAAAATGTGTGTGCCGGACGTCAATTTTAACATGCTAATTATGAATTATAAAAAATGAATAGCCAATGGTGTATGTGCTTGTTTTGGAGGTGCAAAAAAACAAAGGCTGACTTCTATGGGATTTAGAAGTTAGCCTTTGTGCGTGAGCCATAAGATGATATTTTACGGATGGAGATAGCAAAGCGACATTGAATCGAGCATTGCCTGATTGATATCGCCGTTCATGTTTTCATTCTGAGGCTCGAAAGCCAGTGTCAACAGGTGATGTCCTTTGGTGAGTTTTATCAGAATAGAGTTAGTCTCTCCCCAGTTCGACCACTCGTTGGTACCGCGTTGTGGCAGGATAATGGTTCCGGCAAAGGTTCCATCCACGTTGAAAGTGCGAATAGCGCATTTGTTTTCGGTGTTTACCGGACCGTTGCCGTTGGCATACCGAATAGCGACCGAATACGTGCCGGGCACATCAATCTCAACGGGAATCGTTATTGAACGGTTGGCTGTTTTACTGATCTCTACAAAACCGCTTCCTCTATAGTTTTTATAATCGTAAGAAGCTTTCGGTGCAAATTCTTCCATTTCAAAGGTTCGTTGCCATTGCTTGGCTATAACAGTTACCGGCTCGGAAGCAAAAGACGAAACACCATTAAGGTCTACTGCCATTACCTGGTATTCGGTCAGTGTTCCCGATGAAACTTTCAGTTTGTTGGCTGTCGTGTTCAGATATTTTTTCCCGTTTTTCAATACGATATACGATTTCGCATTCCCGATTTTATTCCATGAAAGATGTCCATTGATATATTTTACAATAGGTGTCTCGGGGGTAATGTAATTGGGCTGTTTGTTGATGGCTGAAGCTGGAAAAGCCGTGTTGTTCAATACAATTCGTATGGAATGAGTACCGCTTAGCGAAGCAGGAATAGCTGCCGCCGAAATTAATTTTCCATCGAGTTCAAAGCTTCGAATTACATTGCCAAAACCTGTCATTTCTATGTTCAGAGTTGCATTCCGGTATTTAAAACCGTTTAGAGAACGTGCTCCTTGTAATGCTTTGGGAACAAACGGATGAAAGAGTAGGCTATCGGTTTTAAATTCGATTCCGAACAGAATTTTGTGCACTAAGGCCAGATTTCCCGAAAGGCTCCAGAGCATATTGCTTGAGTTGATTTGCGTGCCGGCAAAATCGCCGGTTGAAGCCACTAAATTTTCTTTGTTTGTAAGAAAAAGCGCTGCCGGACGGTAGACGGCAGCAATGGCTTCGAGTACCGAACGTTCGTTGCCAGCTTTTGCCGAAGCCAAGCCCCAGTAAGTTTCCACAAACGGCCAAACGGCATTGTTGTGGTAGGGCGGAATGTCCGGAATTTGGGGATAGATGCAGGAAATGCCATAATCCATCACGGGAACGTTTTCGACAATGCTTTTTTGTTGTTTTTCGTCAGCAATGCCAAACCATACGCAGAGTGCCTCTCCCAAAGCTTCTGCGCGTGGCGAAAGTGACCGAAAGTTCCGTCCGTACAAATACTGGCCGTAATAACCTTTGTCGGCCATCCAAAGGTGAGAGTTGATTCCTTGTTTGATTTTTGCTGCAATCTGTTCGTATTTGGTTGCTGTTGCCGGGTCATTGAGCAGTGATGCCATTTGTGACAGAATTTTGATTACTTGATAATGAACGGCGTTGGTTCCTAAATTTTCCGACTCGTAAATATCGGCAGGTTGCATCCAGCGTGGGTAAGTCTGTTCGCGCCAGTCAAGAAAAGAAGATTCACCCCGCATCAGTCCGGTGGCCGGATCGTAAATATTCTTCAGGTCGTCTTCCACCGAATTGCGGACAATTTTGTACGCTTGTTGTAGCCATTCCCGGTCGCCGGTGACTTTGTAGAGTTCCCAGGCTGCGATGGCCCAGACAATGCGGTCGGACGAAGCCGGGTAAGCGCCTCCGGTGCCGGTATCCTGAATGATACGGTCGTTCTTTACTTTGCGCAATAGACTGTATTCTGCTACCCAGGGTTGCAAATGCGCCATCGAAAGAATAATGCTATAGCTGATGTCACGAGTCCATACGCCGGCCCATTCTTTACCGGTACGGAAGGTGCTGTCGGGTTCCACTGCCTTAATCATTTCTTCTGTTGCCAGATTGTAGAGAGCATCCAAAATTGGATAATCAGATTTGTATTGCGGGAAAGCGGTAATGTCGCGGGAGAGTTTCCACTCTGCGGCGGTGTGTTTTTCGTCGCTCTGCTTATTCATCACAAGGGTTGTCTCATAAATACCATCGCCATCCGGATCTTTCAGTTCCAGTTCCGGATGATTTCTGAGGTTATTGAAGTCCCAGATCAGCGGGGCGGCACTTCCGGCAATGTAAACTCCTTTGAAGTCGGCTTTGTCAAGTCGTTCTCCGTTGTATAGAATATAAAAACCCTTTTCGTTGAACGCTTTGATAACTTCACGCATATCGAGACGGATTGTCCAACGGGTGTTGGAGGGCAGATTGACACCGGGAACCGTCGGACGTGTGCCGGTGTATTGTTTTCCAAATTGCACGTTGGTAACGCATTCCCCGTTTACAGGTTGTAGTGTTACATGATGGTCATTCCCCGAAACCATCTCGTTGTCCCTTGAATTGATGCTGAACTTGAAGCTCAGGGTGGGTGTGTACCTGTCTGCATCCGGACTTCTGTAGTCGGAGGTCACAGACGTGGACGAGAGAGCCGTAGCCTTGTAATTTCCTTGCCGGACTTCATTGCTGAAAATGCTGAATGTCTTCGATTGATATACAGGTTGCCTTTGTTGTGCCATGCAGGTAACGGACAGGCAACTGAATGCTATTATTTGGGTTAGTAAAAGCCTCATTTTATCTACGTTTATTCTGGTTTTTCAGCATTAATTTTTGATTTCAATACTGGTGATTCCTTCATTATTTTGCCATTTAATCAGGCAAATACCTGTTTTTTTGTCCCAACTCCATACTGCTTTGTCGGAAAGAGATTCCCAACTGCTTGCCAGTTTCTCCGGTGCAAGTTGTTTCAGTTTCGTGGCGTTCATCACCATCTCTTTGGGAGCTTGTTTTATGCGGATTTTAATACCGGAATTGCGTTTGGAAGCGGCCTGAAATCCGTTTTGGCTGCTACACGTAAGTTGAATGGAATAACCATCTTTGGTGGTAAGGCATTTTACGTCTGTGCGGGCACAAATATCTTTCTTATAGTCATTCGATTCTCCGTCGTCTTCATAAAGAGAGAAAGCGGCAGCACGGCCTTCCGAAGCAGGATAAATATCGAACCACACGGGGGCATTTTTCTTTTCGCCGATATATTGCATGACAGGCATTTGCGGGACGATCGATCCTTTCTTGACAAACATCGGGATTGTGCCAAGAGTCACAGGACAGGTGATCCATTGCTTGCCTTTGTACACGGTAGAGCCATCGTTGAAGTCGATCCATTCTCCCTGAGGTAAGTAAACCTGTCGTTCCGAAGCCTCTTTCTCCACTACAGGAGCTACCAACAACTCCTTGCCAAACAGAAATTGCGTGTTGAGTTTGAACGTTTCTGCATCGTCAGGATACTCCAGCAACAGGGCGCGTATCAGCGGTAGTCCTGTATCGTACGCTTCGCGGGCATACGAGTAGATGTATGGATGCAGTACATATTTCAGGTTGATTGCTTCGCGGCAGAGGTTTTCGGCTGCAGAACCGAATGTCCAGGGTTCGGCTGCGTTATTGCCTTCGTGATGGGCACGGCTAAGCGGATTGAATATTCCGAACTGCATCCAACGAACGTAGAGTTCGGCCATGGCGTCACGATCTTTTATGTCGCCGCAATAACCCGAAATGTCGGTCGTCCAGAATGGGATCAATCCCATGCCTGCCGATTGTGCCAACGATACCTGTGCTGCAAGCTTGTTCCATCCGTTCAGTACATCGTTGCCATCACCCGAATCGCCCGACCAGGCAAAAGTATAACGTTGCATGCCTGCAAAAGAAGCCCTGGTCATCTGAAAAACGCGTTTGTTCGGATTCCTCTTTTCAAATTGCTCGGTAACAGCTTTGTCCCAGGTCAGACCGTAAACATTGTGGATTTCATCGTGCATTCCGAGTTGATGTTTCATAAACAGACGGTCGGCTTCCTCTTCGTTGCTCCAGGCGGGCTCTCCCATGTCGGTCCAGAATCCCTTTACGCCGTCGTCCAGCACTTTTTGCTGATATTTTCCCCACCAGTCGGCTGCTGCAGGTTTTGTGAAATCGACCACTCCGCAGTTTCCGCCCCATGGCCAAGGCATATCGTAGCTTTTGCCGGTACGGATATCCTTGACGAAATAGCCCAGCGAATCGGCTTCGTGCCACTGCTTTTTATTTTCCTGCGAAATAACGGGGTCTTGCGATACAATCATCTTAAAGCCTTGTGCTGCCAAATCGGCCACCATTTGGCGTGGATTACGGTAATTTTCTTTACGCCATTCAAAGTTTTGCAAATATTGCGTCCAGCCGATATCCTGATAAATAAGATCACAGGGTATACGGCGTTTGCGGAATTCGGAAGCTACATCGCGTGCCAGTTGCTCGTTGGTATAAAGTCCGCGGCATTGCGAAAATCCCAGTGCCCATTCCGGAGGCATAATCGGTTTGCCGGTTAGTTGGGTATAACGGTTGATGATTTGTTTGTAGGACGGACCGAAAATGAAATAGTAAACCATAGCGCCTGCAGGAGCCTCAAAAGAGTAGTAATCGTTTGATGTTGCCCCGAAATTAAACGAACTTTTGTAGGTGTTGTCGAAGAAAATGCCGTATCCGAAATTGCTCATAAAAAACGGAATGCTCTTATAAAGAGGATCTTCATCGATCGCATAGCAGGGCTTATCGCTGTTCCACATCCGGAAGGTTTTCCCACGACGATCCAGCCCTCCGTTTTTTTCACCGAGGCCGAAGAAATGTTCATCGGGGCGGAGGGTTTTCAATGTAGCCTGATGTTGTCCCTCTTTGACCAGTCCCTTTCCCTGAAAATCTTCCAGCAACAATTTCTGGTATTTGTCGAAAATGCGTATCTGAAACGGATTTTTATTGATCCGGATAATCAGTTCGCTGGTATAGATTTCATAGCTCCCGGGTTGTTCCGACACAGATACGGTGGGATGGCTGTCGATATTCTCGTTGATGACGGCAAACGACTCGTTGTTGCGACGAAAATCTCCCTGCTGATACCAGAAGCGGACGATGCCGGAACTGCACAGCTTGAGCGAAACGTTTATGTCGTTTTCGCAATGGAAGATGGCTTGCGATCCCGTAATTTCATATCCGAGGCATTTGCCCGGTGTCACCGCTTCCTGACTGGCTGGAGTAGCAAGAGCCAGATTGAACGAAGATAAAACATTGATAATTAGAAATATGTATTTTTTCATGTGTTTAAAAATAGACTTGTTAATATTCAACTACAATCATGTCCCAGTATTGCAGGCTTGGCAATGTAAACGAGACGGTTGATCCGGTTTGAGTATAATTGAGTTGGGTGGGGGTGCCGTAATTTATATCAGGGGAGGCAGTCCATATTTTTCTGACTGTTTTAGAAGATGTGAACGACAGAGCGGCTCCTTCTACGATTGCCGGGACGGCCTGATTGCCGGAATTGTCTCTCCATGCTAAAGAGGAGGCGTTGGTAAAATTGATCAGGTGAATGACCTGTCGGTTGGTCATCTCTTTGCCGACGGCAGCGACATTGCCTGTTTGCGGCGGCCACTGGTTGATTTGCAATTTGTTATTGCTGCACGAGATGGCCGGTGTATTGAACGAACCTCCGTCGCGCAAGAGGTTTTGGTAGGCTACCATAAAATCGTAGTAACAGAAGAGGGCATTCCGCAAATCTCCCTTCATCTGGAGGTTGCTGTTAGGGAAATATTCTTTACAAAGCATGTGCTCTCCCAATTCAAGGTGTGCTCCACCGAATGCAAAAATCACGGCATCGGTCAGCAATACGCCTGCCGTATTGAAAGATCCGCTGGAATTGGCCAAGTCGTAATCCATATAGGCCGCCAAAACAGTTTTCTTTGTGCTGTTGCAATACGAATCGTTGTTGTTGATGATGGTTGCCAGGTCTTTGTAGCCGTCGTTGGGACTCCACACTTCGGTATACAGAAAGTCGACCGGTGTGGTGGCAATATTCTGTTGTCCGAACTGGTTGACAGCATTCATTACCAATCGTTTGTCGTTTTTGGACGTTTTCATGGCATTGATAAAACTACCATAGGCCGACGGCAGATTGACCGTTTGTCCCGAATAGTTGTACACCGTGCCCCAGTCACCTAATTGGTCGATGTGAAATCCGTCGAATCCCAGGGCTGTATAAACATCCTGATTTCGCGAAGCCAGATATTGTTGCCAGTTACTATTGGATGGATCCATCAGCCAGATGCTGCTTTTGAACATGGATGAGGGTAGATCGAATTTTGCCATGGTGGAATGGCTGGCATCTTTGTACAAGCGCCATTGATCCTGAACTCCGTCGGATGCTGCGTCACTCAGAGCACCATAGGCCAGGTTGTAAAACATCGCCTTCATATTGCAGTTGTGAGCCGCATCGATGTATCCTTTGACCGTCGTAAAATAGGTATTGCGATTGGCAATGTCGGTCCATACCGCCGACGGATTGGCCGGAGTCCCTGATAGCGGCATGTGGTGCTTGTATTGCCAGTCGTAGAACTGAAGCCCGTTGATATGATAACGGTTTAATTCGTTGATGTAGTAATTGATGGCGATCGATGTCATTTGCGGATAAGCCGACAGGAAACCGTAACGGGGAAACCGGGCCCAATCGGACGAAACATCCACGGCAATACTTCCGTAGATGACCTCTTTCCCGTCAACGGTGTTGTACACGTCTGCCAGATAACCCGTAAAGTCGGTGGATGGAGGTGTCCAACTCCAACTGGTGCCGGAAATGTTGTTTTCCGAGAGGACATCATTGAAATGACGGTACCTGACTTTTGTGACCGATGGTACCGTTTTATCGATTGTAAAAGTAACGGTTTGTCCGGGTTGATAGGCCGCTTTGTCCGTCGAAATAGAAACACTGGACACATTGTTGATTACCGGCGTTGCTGGTTCGTTATCTCCTGTTTTGCAGGATGATACTAAGCAGAGCATTGCGACAGTCAGTAGGACACTTTGAATTCTTATCATACAAGAATGGTTCGGGTGAAAATTAACGTTGAACGGATCTAAAGAATTTAAAGAATAGACATTATATCGATTAGGTGTATATAAATCGCAATTGTAGACCTCTCCTCTCACGACGACTTCGTGTCGGAGTCAGATATTTATCGTCTGACCCAACCTCCTCCTCCCTTTGGGGGAGGAGGAGTCAGGCAGTGAAATATTCAGAATCAATTCATTTTGCAGATTTTTCCCCTCTCTTCGGGAGAGGGGCTGGGGGAGAGGTCAAATGCGAAAATTAAGGAATGAATTAATCGGTATAATGTCTAATTACTTCTTTAGATAGAAAAATCTATTTAGGGTAGCCCCGGAAAATGGCGGAGCTACCCTGAAATACAACTCAATACCTATTGTTTTGTAATACTAATGGTTAAATTGGCAACATCGGCTTTTATCTGGTAATTGCCGGCAGATACGATATTCCATTTGTTGTCATCCGAAGCGCCTCCTTTGTGCAGATACATTTGTGTATCGTCCGTTCTCATGTACATGTCCTGACCCCAGTCGGTATTCCGGTTGACGGGAAACTTAAACTCTCCGGCAACCATCGGACCAGAATAAACGAAGACACATCCATCCGTGGCATCTTCCGTCATGGCAACGGCATTGGAAATATCCCATCCGATCGGAGTAGCGCTACCAACCATAAACAGTTGTAGGCGGTTGATTGAAATGGCGTTGGTGAGCAGGTTCAGCGTAATGGTGTAGTATCCTCTCTTGGCGATTGTCCATTTGTTGTCGTCAGAAGCGCCGCCGTGATGCAGGTACATGTGTGTATCGTCCGTTCTCATGTACATATCCTGTCCCCAGTCCGAATTCCGATTAA
>NZ_WASO01000006.1 GCF_009712605.1 Paludibacter sp.
TGTGTATCGTCCGTTCTCATGTACATATCCTGTCCCCAGTCCGAATTCCGATTAACCGGGAATTTGAATTCGCCGACATTCATAACTCCTTTATAAGTAAATATATAAGGATTGGTAGCGTCCTGTGCGAGTTGGGTGGCATTGGAAATATCCCAACCGTTCGGAGCGGCGCTCCCCACCATGTAAATAGCGCTATAAGCAGGCAGATCGACTTTGGCAATCGTTATGGTCAAATCCAGCAGACTGACCGTTATTTTGTAAACCGCAGACTCGGTAATCGTAAATTTGTTGTCTGGGTCTGTACTTAGCTGACGGTAAACAATATGGCTGGCATCGCTACCCATGTTGTACGACGGAAGGAACTGTCCGGGTGTAGTGATAAATTTGAAGCTTCCGGCGCTCAATGCTCCCTGATAAACAAAAACGGTAGCATCGGTTGCCGAAGGTGTCAGCGCAAGCGCATTGTTTGCGTCCCATCCCTTTGGAGAAGCATCTCCGATGATATAAAGTGTTTTGCTGACCGGTTGGTAAGGCGTTACCGTGATGGTCAGGACATTGGAAGTCTCAGAGCTTTCTGGTGTCGAATAGATCGTAGAAACCACTTTTGCCTCCATGTCAATTGTCGTGCCGGCAGTCGCTTTCCAACGGTTCAACAACGAGTCATTAAAAGCAGCAACGTTGAAGTCTTTCGAATAGACACCTTTCCCCATGTCGTAAGAGAGCGCTTTGGAAAAGTTATTTCCTTTTTTGTCGATCAATAGTTTGTACGAGATAGAAGCGCCCGAACCGTTGTTGCTTCCGGTTGTCCAGCTTAACGTGAAGCCCGTCTGGCTGGCCTGTTTCTGATTCAGAACCACCGTCGTAGCGGTACTCGACAGGGTTAATGGGCCGGCGAGGGCCAGTTTTAATGCTTCGAACTGATCGCAGGAAGTCAGTAATGTTGCTACTGAAAGCGCAAAAAGCGTAATCCGTAAATAGGACCGTTTTGTCAGAGCGCTGCAAATGTGGGTTATATCAATTTTTCTCATTGGTATGCATTTTAGAAGTTAAACTTGAATCAATATCCCGGATTCTGAGTCAGGTTGGGATTGGCATCACGTTCTTTCTGTGGAACCGGCAGTAAGAGAAATTTGCTACTCATGTTCGATTTGCCGATAGAGTGGAGGTAATCAATACCGTACTGGCCGTTGTTAATTCTGATAAGGTCAAACCAGCGCTGTCCCTCGAAAGCCAGTTCCATGCGGCGTTCGTGAAGAATCTTAGCGCGAAGATCAGCCTGGCTGAGGCCTGTTACATCTCCCAAACCGGCTCTGGCTCTGACTTTATTCAACGTGGCACTGGCATTCGAGGCCGGAAGTTGAGCATCAGAGGTTTTGCCCAATTCATTCAGTGATTCGGCTTTCATCAATAATATGTCGGCATAACGCAATACCGGGAAATTCAACGGGCTGTTGTCGTAAGAAGCTGATACTGATTTTGTAACCAAAAATTTACGTAGGTTGTAACCGGTGGTGGAGTACGATTTCTGGTAATCCATACCGTCGAATTTCGGGCAGCCTTCATATAAAACTGTGGCATCTTTGCGTAAATCGCCTGTTTCATAGGCATCCATAAACTCTTGCGTCGGTTGATTCCAGCCCCATCCGCCGGCCACCATGTTCGAGCCTCTTGGTCCGGTGAAAGTGCTCAACCATGATGATTGGTTTTCGTTCGACCAGAAACCATATCCGGCATTGCTGGTGTACTGAATTTCAAAGAGAGACTCTTTCGAGTTTTCGGTTGCCGGGTTAAAATTGTCGGCATAGTTGGTATTCAGATCATATCCCAACGTTTTTACCTGATCGCAGAGATCGGACACCTGTTGCCAGTTGCCCAGCGTGAGGTAAACTTTGGCCAACATACCTACTGCCGATCCTTTGGAAGCGCGTCCAATATCGGAACCGGTATAATCTTCACGTTTAGGTAACAGGTTGATAGCGTTGGTTAGATCAGAAATGATTTGCTTGTACACATCCGCTTTGGGGGTTCTAAAAGGACGCAGGTCGTCACCTGGATTAACCGGCTGAAGAACCAGAGGTACATCGCCGAAGAAACGAACCAAAATGAAGTAATACTGAGCACGTAAGAAATAGGCTTGCCCCAAAACTTTATTTTTTACCGTTTCGCTGATAGTCATGCCGGGTACTTTTTGCAAAATAATATTGCAACGCAGAATACCGGGCCATGGACCGCGCCAGAGGTCGAGAACTCCCTGGTTATCTGTTGTCGTTACGAAATTGGCTTCGTCCTGAGTTTCGATACCGTCGGATCCGCCACCGGCTCCTACAATACTGTTGCCGGCCATAATATCCGTTGTCCACATGCGCATGTTATACAATTTGGGCCATTGCAGGGGTTGGTATGCCCCGTTGACAGCAGAAATAGCGTCATCTTCCGTCTGAAAAAAGTTTGAAGTGTTGATGGTGTCTTCGGGTGCTTTATTCAGAAAGTCACTGCTACAGGCAGTTAACAATAGAGCTGCCAGAGCGAAGGAAATATATTTTTTGATTTGCATAATATCGTTCATTTAAGGAATTATAAACCAATGTTCACACCAATGCTGTAGGTTCTTGTAACCGGATACACGTTGTTGTCAATGCCGCTTGCACCCACTTCCGGATCGAATCCGGTATATTTTGTGAATGTGCAAAGATTTTCAATAGAGACATAAAACCGCAGATTGGTCAGATATATTTTTTTCAGCGTTTGCGTTGGTAGTGTATATCCTAATTTTACATTCTTGATTCTCACGTAAGAACCATCTTCGATGTAACGATCGGATGGTCGTGTGTTTTTGTTGGGGTCGTTGTAAACGGCACGTGGCATAGAGGTAATGGTGCCTTCTCCCGTCCAGCGTTTAAGTGTTTCAGTGGTTTGGTTCTGAGCTACATCCATTGCTTCACTCCAGAAACGGTTGGCATTGCAAATTTTATTGCCGGCCACTCCCTGCATGAAAATGCTTAGGTCGAAACCACCATAGCTGAAGGTATTGTTCATCGCAAATATGAATTTCGGGTTCGGACTGCCGAGGTACGTTCTATCCTGATCGTTGATAACTCCATCGTGATTCAGGTCTTTGAACCGGATATCACCCGGAGATGTACGGTTGTAGGGATCGTTGCCTGGAACCTGAAGTGCATGGTTGTCAACTTCTTTCTGGTTCTGGAAGATACCGTCGGTTTTGAATCCGTAAAATTCGTTGATGGGTTGTCCGGCTTTGATCAATGCCAGATTATAGTTCAATCCGATGCTTCCGCTCGACATAGGAACGGTGTCATTGATGCTGACCACTTTGTTCTGGTTGTAGGAAAAGTTGAACGATGAATTCCATTTCAGTTTTCCGGTAAGGTTTTTCGTGTTTACTGTTACTTCCACACCACGGTTGTCCATTTTGCCTGCATTGATGGATGGAACATAAACGTCAGAATAACCGGTAGATACGGGTACTACCATCGGAACCAGCATCTTGTCCGTGCGTTTGATATAGGCATCCAGACTGATATCTACTCTTTGATTGAATAAAGTGGCATCAAAACCTGCATTGGCCTGTTTTTGTTGTTCCCATTGTACATTCGGATTGGGCATTACTGTTGGAACTACTGCCGACACAACCGTATTGTTGAAATTGTATTTAATGGTGTTCAGTGAGGATGCAAACGAATAATTACCGATTTCCTGATTACCGGTTATACCGTATCCGGCTCTGATTTTTAGATCATTGATGAAGGATATGTTTTTGAAAAAATCTTCCTGACTGGCTCTCCAGGCCAACGAAACGGAAGGAAAGATCCCGTATTTATTGTTTGATCCGAAGCGGGACGAACCGTCGCGGCGGATAGTTGCGGTAACCAGATATTTGTCGTTGTAAGCATAGTTGAAACGTCCCATTTCGGAGAATAGTGCCCAGCTGGAAGTGCTTCCGCCAATTGTAGGTTGTAGAGTACCGTTGCTGAGTTGTTGAGTCAAATCGCTGGCAAAAGTCTGAATGGAACCGTTCATATAATTGTAACGGTTTTTTTGAGCACTGGTACCTGCCATGATGCCGATGCGGTGCAGACCGAATGATTTGTCAAAAGTCAGGGTGTTATCCCAGGTCCAGGTGAGATTTTTATTATATTGTTCCGATAAATAGGAATTGGAATTAATGCTGGTGTCCCATGCATATTTCGGAGCCCAGCTGCGTGAATTCCAGAAGTTGGCCTGTAATCCGAAATTGGACTTCAGTTTCAGGTATTTCATTATTTCCAGTTCACCAAACACCGATCCCATTACGTTATAGCCCAAAGTGCTGTTGTCTACTGTTTTGGCAAGGCCTATCGGGTTCACAATGTCGCCGTCCCACATAGGTTGGGCTACCGGACCGGAGTAATTACCGTTACTTCGGTAAATTGGCTGGGTTGGCAGTGCCAGCATTGTGTTTTTGATGCTGTAATTGCCGCTCGATTTGATGTCGTGGTTCAACGTCAGGTTGTTGCCGAATTTCAAAACGGGTAGTACTTTCGACTCGGTGTTGAGTTGGAACGTGTAACGAGAATAGCCTGTGTTGGTCACTATGCCATCTTGTTTCAGGTAGTTACCCGACACATAATAACTTGATTTGTCCGAATTACCCGAGTAAGAAAAAGAGTAGTTGTGCATGGGAGCTGTGCCGAATAATGCATCCAGCCAGTCGGTGCCGGCACCCAGACTTTCGGGACTTGAATATTCGGGATTTTTAGCCAGTCCTGCATTGGTCATCATTTCATTATGCAATGTTGCAAACTGTGAAGCATTCAGCATTTTTATCGTGTGAGTTGCTTCCTGCAGTCCGAATGAGTAGTTGAAATTGATGTGCGATTTATCTCCTTTCCCTTTTTTTGTGGTGATAATCACTACGCCGTTGGCACCTCTCGATCCGTAGATTGCTGTAGCAGACGCATCTTTTAGAATTTGTAACGATTCTATATCGTCCATGTTCAATTGGTTGAGTCCGCTCGAAACCGGCAATCCGTCAATAACAAAAAGAGGATTGCTATCATTGATAGTCCCGGTTCCGCGGATTCTGAAAGTGGCATCGCTACCCGGAGTTCCGGAAGAAATTACCTGTACACCGGCTGCGCGTCCTTGCATGGCATCGCTCACACTTGGTACAGGTAAAGAACTTAAATCTTCCGTTTTAACTACTGATACAGAGCCTGTCAGATCTTTTTTTCGCTGACTGCCGTATCCAACTACTACAATCTCTTCCAATGCCTTGGAACTTTCTGCCATTACTATTTTTATAGAAGATCCTTTTGCTGCCACTTCCTGAGGATTGTATCCGACGTATGAAACAAGCAGGACCGGATTTTTAATGTTCGTTGCCGGAAGAGTGAACTTCCCGTCAACATTGGTGATGGTACCTGTGGAGGTGCCTTTGATCATGATGCTTACACCAATTAGCGCTTCTCCTTTTTGATCTACCACAACGCCCGAAACGGGAGAAGGGTTTTGTGCAATAATGCCTGTCGAAATAAGCAGCATACATAACAATGTGGCTATTCCGGTAAGTCTAAATTTTTGATGATTCATTGATTTTGAAATTAAGGTTGACACATTAATTTTTATTTCTCATTCAGGACTAATAATTTATTCAGATTGTTTATTCCTTCTTTCGTTTTCAAGTAAAAAAATAACAAGAACCATGTTGAAATTACTGTATAAAAGAGGGACGAAATCAGGGACAAAAGGAACGACTATGCCTTGATGTTAGGCTGAGTCAGGGAGAGTAAGAATGCGAGAGTGAAGTTCGGTGGGTCATGTTTTTTCAATTTAAGGTTAACAATAAGTTTTCCTGAAAGCACAATAAGCTCAGGATTGACAATGCAAAATTAGAACAGAGATGAATTCAATATTTTTCCTGTACTGAAAATGTAGTAAAAAGCAAAGTGTTTGAGTGTTTAATCTGTTTATAAACAGAGTTCTGATGGATTTTTGGGAGGTGAAAAATGTAGTGGTATTGAAAAAGAAAAAGCCTTTGGAATTTCAATTCCAAAGGCTTTAAAAGGTATGTGAGGGTCTATTATTTGATGTTGGTGCCGATTCGCATTACCTGAGTTTCGAAATCGTCGCGGGGTACGCTGGCTTTGTTCCTTAGTTTGGTGCGGTAGTTGTAAATAGTCGATAGTGAATATCTCAGAAAATGAGAAATCTTCACACTATCAGTAATGCCCAAACGTATCAGGGCGAAAATTCGTAGTTCGGTATTGAGTACTTCACCCTGCTTTAGTACGATGCGCCCGTTTTCGACCAGTAGTTTATTGAACTCTTCGACAAACCCGGGAAACAGTTGAAGAAAAGTCGTGTCGAAATTGGCATAAAATTCGGCCAATTCATCTTCAATAAACTGTTTGGACTTGATAGTACGAAGCACTTCGTCGATTTTACCGGCTGCGGCTGTTTTATTGAGAAGACGCCGGTACGAATCCAGTTTGTCGATGTACACCGAACACTGATCCATATACCGTCCGATATATTCTTCTTTAATAAGGTTGGCCTCGCTCAGGGTAAAATTGGCATGTTTCAACTGCTCGTTGATATCCGACAGTTCGGCGTTGAGGCTGATTAATTGTTCGTTGGCAGTACTGAGTTCTTTTCTGGCAACCGCCAACTTCTTCATTTGCCTGTAAAGTAAGCCTATGGTAAGAATCAGGAAAAGAGCCAGTATACTGATGCTGATAAGAAAAATGGTGAGCTGACGTTGCCGTGCCTTATTTTCCATCTGGTAAGCCCTGTCAATGATGGGCAGCATCTGGGTAATTTCAATAGTGCGGAGACGGGCATTGCAAAACAGGGCGTCGTCCAGTGAGCGCCGGATGTATTTGTAGGCTCTGTCGATGTCGCCATCTTCGTAAAGCATGATGGACAGTTTACGGAGCGAGATATATTCTTTATTTGCCGATTGCAAATCATAGATCGAAGAAACAATCAGCCATTTTTTTTCATTGTTCCGGTCTCCTTTTCCGTGATAAGCTTCTGAGATACTGTAGGCAATGATTGCTCTGTCATGACTGCCTTCCTGAATGGTAGGATAATATTTCAAAAGTATTTTCAGGGCATCGTCATATCTTTTATTCACAATGAGCTGGTCGGTTTGCACCATAATGTGAGTGCTCGACTTCGGAGGGTTGGTCACCAGTAACGAATCGCGGAAAGAAGCCGTCAGTTTTTCATAATACGCCTTTTCCTGATAGGATACGGCATAATCGGCCATATTTCCATAAATGGTTCGGTAAATGTGGAAATAGTATGCTTTCAGATCGGGCGACCGGTTTATATCGACACTTTTCAGCAGATCGATGCCTTCTTTATACATCCCCACGGTACCCATAATGGACGCAAGGTTCAACCGTGCATCAGCAATGTTCCGGCTATTGGCAAGTCTTTCTGCAATTTGAAGCTTCTTTCTGGCGTAAGTCAATGCCGAATCCGATTTGTAGGCTTTGTATTCGTCGTATAGCTGTCCGCAAATGGTATAGAGCTGATCGTTGGATGGCGAATAAGAAAGCAATCCTTTCAGGTGATTCAGTTTGTTCTCCTTTTTCTGAATGTAAATTTGATACTGGTCGATGGTGTTGTCCAGTACTTTGAGCAGCGAATCGGTGGTGTTTTTGGCAGTTATATTGATAGCTGCGCAACAGCATAAGAAGAACACAACGATTTTTTTCATGGGGATATTTTTGTTGAAGAGTTCTACTTCAATGCAAAATGTAATGTGCTTTGGAAATGAGACGTATATAGTTTTGTGGTACAATAAAAAGAAAAGCACACAAAAAACATCTGTTTTTAATGTGCTTTGATAGCTCGTTGTAACAAATATGTTTGTTTACTGATTTTGATTATTTATTACTTGTTCCGCTTTATCATGCAATAATGCATTAATATCAATAGATGGGAAATTATACTTTCCGAAAGGGAAATACGAAGTTAGATTAGAAAGATATAATCTCATATTAGTAATACAAATACTTAATGCAGAAAATTGCAAAAATTCCTGTTTCTGCTTGTCTGATAATTCTGCATTCGCATCGAATCCAAAAAAACCAACACTTTCAGCAAATAGAGAATAACCCTCTTTAGGCTCTTCTTTTTCATTTAAAGGGAAATTGATTGCAATTTTTGAAAGAATTTGATATGTTTTGGTATTGTCTTGTTGTGATATGCCAAAATCAATTTCAATAGGGTACAGAGCCATTTTTTTCTCTAGATCGGCTCTTGATTCAATATTACCTCTAAACAAACCAGAACTACTAACTATTGCAAAGTCAATAAGAATCAGTGGCGATTTGGTCGCATTTATCATAAAATAAGAATTTAAGCAACTCTGTTCTTTAATTTCTCTTCTTGTTTATTAATTGGAGTACAATAAGCATTGCTATCATATGTAAAATAGCCATTGCTATGTAGATAGTTTCTACAAGATTCAATATCATTAGGGGAAGCACACTGAGATACCAAACAATCTTGAATAATATATTGTTCTTTACTTTGAAAAGAAAGAGTAGGAATAATGCCTACGGCAAGAGATAATTCAACTAATTTAGAAATACGATGGTCGTAGTTTCCATTAAGTATTTGACTTATATATCCTTTAGAAACGCCTAATTTTTCAGCTAATTTGGTTTGGCTATTTCCATTTTCTTTCAAATATTGACTTACTTGATCAAATAAATCCATTTGAATTTTAGTAATAATATAGCCAGGACTGCAAATTAATTCTTCACGAGTCATACTTGGTAATTTTTAGGAATTGAGATAATCTGAAACAATAGAAATTAGTTGGTTAATATCTTCTGGTTGAGTGTTCTTATAACCACCTAATATTACAATTTGATTTTTTAATGATTGTAATCCATAAACACGAAGATCCCCTTTTTAAAATTCAAAACATTTGACATTTAATTTACGTAATCTAGGATGTTTTATTTCTCTCCATTGCTTTTGTAAAAGCATTAAACCATCAACGTATCTTTGCATATATTGCCCGATACTTTGATAGGAACGGAAATAAATTGGATTCGAAGCTATTTCAATTTCATATTGATCCAACAAACATTTTCCATTAATTAATAATTTATGAAAAATATATTTGTTAGGTCTAATCTCGTCCATTATTTGTGTTGCAAATATACGCATAGTTTAGTAATAACTAAACTTTTTCCAGTAAGAAAAAGGTTAAAAATAAAAACATTTACATCGCTGTTATATATGTGTTTATGTACTATACATTTAGAATCCGCTTATGGAAAATTAAAAAACAATCAAAATAGTAACAAATTTAAAGTCATTTGTGTTCTCTCAAAATGAAATAAATTTGATCTTGAATTCAAAGGAACAATTTTTTCACGAAATTTCAAAATTGAACTATAGCTCGTTTAGAATGTTGATAGTTGATAAGTAAAAAGTGCTTTGTGTTTAGATTTGATATTCAAAATGATATTGTATTTGCACGGATTGAATTATATCTACAAAATCATGAAATTATGAGAGATTTCCTTTGTAGACTTAATAATGTCGGATTTGGAAATTCACTTTCCAATGCAAAACTTCTGGAAGATGTTACCCAAAATCTCGTCGTTGGTAATGCTGCCTCCGGTGATAAGTCCCAGATAATAAATTGATTCGCGAATATCCTGCGATACGAACTCCCCTGAAATATTGTTGTTCAATCCTTCTATTACCCGCAGGATAGCTTCCTGCGCTTTTAGTAAAGCTTCGTAATGTCGGGCATTGGTGACGATTACGTCGCTTGCGCCTATTTCAGGAATATTGGCGGCAGCAATCAGCGCTTGTTGCAGTTGTTCGTAGCCCTGACCGAATTTGGCCGACAAGAAACAGCAGGGTTCATTCGTCAACACCGGCAAAGCTTGTAGAGCCGTGCGTTTTTCTTCGGTCAGCGAATCGATTTTGTTGACAATGAAGATACGTTGTTTGCCACTTGTTTTGTCGACGATATCGGTCGCAAATTGTGTCAGGTCGGTGATGCTGCGCGTAGAGTCGAGCACCGGAAGAACGATCGTTGCCTGATCGATTTTGTGAAAAGTGCGTTCAATTCCGAGGCTTTCAATTTTATCGCGGGTATCGCGGATCCCGGCAGTGTCAATAAAGCGGAATTGCACGCCTCCAAAAGTCATCACTTCTTCAATGGTGTCGCGGGTAGTACCGTGAATATCGGAAACGATAGCGCGTTCTTCGTTGAGCAGGCGGTTGAGCAAAGTCGATTTTCCCACGTTGGTTTCGCCGACTATGGCCACCGGAATTCCGTTTTTAACGGCATTTCCTACGCTGAACGAGTTGATTAGTTTGGTGGTAACCAGTTCTATGTGGTTAATCAGTGTATTGAGCTGGTCGCGGTTGGCAAACTCTACCTCTTCTTCGCTGAAATCGAGTTCGAGTTCTATTAAAGAGGTGAAATCAAGTAATTCTGCGCGTAAACGATTTAATTCATCTGAAAATCCACCTTTCAGCTGGTTGATAGCCAGTTTGTGGGCAGCTGCCGATTCGGCGGCAATCAGGTCGGCAACGGCTTCGGCTTGCGACAAATCCATTTTACCGTTCATGAAAGCGCGTTGCGTATATTCTCCCGGTTCGGCCATGCGGCAACCGTTGGCAATAAGCAATTGAAGGATTTGCTGCTGAATAAATGCCGATCCGTGGCACGAAATTTCTACCGAATCTTCGCCGGTATAGGAGTGAGGATTGCGAAAAACGGAAATCAAAACTTCATCTACCGTTTCTCCTTTTTGATTGATAATATTGCCGAAGCTCACCGTCTGTCCCTTTTGAGAGAGAACATCGCGGGTATTGTTTTTGGCTTTGAAAATAGCATTGCAGGTGGCAATTGCATGTTGCCCCGAAACGCGCACAACAGCAATTGCTCCTTGTCCGGGAGCTGTTGAAATAGCGCAAATAGTATCGTTATTCATTCGAAAAATCTTGATTTGAGTTGTAGTGCATTCCGCTTGCCGGCGCTACCGATTTTCGCTTGTTTTCCTTCTTTAACCGTATGGTCAGGAATATGCCCGAAATGCCTGTGTAGATAAGGGCTGCAGCACCAAAGTAGCCTATAAGGTTGACAACTCCTTCAGGTTTAACCAGTACAAGGATGCCAAGTCCCAGTAAAACCAGCGGACTCAGGTAGTAGAGTGCCGAGACGGAACTGTTGAAGCTGCGGAGCGAGGTGATTTCAATGAGTTGCAATATGGAGAGACCGATAATGCAAATAGCAATGACCACGATGAACCATTGTGCAAAAAATGAGGGTTTGATGATAAAGGCCAAACCGACAACCAACGAAACAATCGAATTGATAGATGCTGTGTGAATCAATATGTTACGAATCACATGACGGAACGATAGTAAAAAGGAAATTACTCCGTAAAGTACCAGTAAAATACCAATGCCAACAACAACTCCTGTGGCAAAAGCATCGGGATACATCCAAAGAAGGACTCCGGCTGCAATGCAGATAATATTGCGAAGAAACATCCAGTCGGTTCTCGCTGTGAAGCGGGTTAATATCGATTCTTTCATGTCTGTGTATGTTTTATATTCTGTCCAATACTTTTTCTACCAGCATCTGAACCGATTCTTTGTAGTTGGGAAATGCATCGTGAATGCGACGATTGGCGATAATGCAGCAAACGGTTACCGCTTTGTGTCCCATTAATTTCGATAAGCCGGCAATGGCAGAACTCTCCATTTCGTAGTTCGTAATTTTGAACCGTCCATAGCGGAAGGTTTCTATGAGGTCGTTCAGGGTAGGGTGGGCAAGAGGAAGCCTGAGTTCGCGTCCCTGTGGCCCGTAAAAGCCGTTTGCCGAAATAGTTACGCCTCTCAGCATGTCGTCTTTTCCGATGCGCTCTACAAGTTCCGGATCATTATCGGCAACATACGGGGCGCACCATTGAGGGTGCCAGTTGACATGATGCGTGAATGCTTTTTCAAACTCGATATCGCATGCTGCGTTTCTGTTGGCATAGAAGTTCAGTACGCCATCAAATCCTATCGATTTTTCAGACAGAACATATGTGCCGGGTCTGATGTCAGGTTGGACGGCGCCGGATGTACCTATTCTTACTAAAGTCAGTTGCTTGTGTTCCGGCTTTTCTGTCCTGTTGATGAGATCAATATTCGATAATGCGTCCAATTCGTTGACAACGATATCAATATTGTCCGTTCCAATGCCGGTTCCCACCACTGTCAGACGTTTGCCTTTATAGGTGCCGGTAATAGTGCGAAATTCACGATTGGCAACATCGCACTCAATATTTTCGAAATAGGAGGCGATCATTTCAACGCGACCCGGATCGCCTACTAAAATGATTTTCTCAGCGAGTTGCTCCGGGAGCAGGTGTAAGTGGAATATTGAGCCATCATCATTGATAATGAGTTCCGAGCTTGGAAAATATTTCATATCGATGTTGTTTTGGTTTGTAAAATTTATAGGAAATTTCTGGCATTGTAATCACAAGAACTACTTTGTCTACAAAGAGATGAGGTAGTTTGAAGAAAGCCAAATTTAGTTAATTTTGAGGACAAACAAAAATACGACTTTGTTTAAGAAATTGTGCCTTTAGATGCAAATTTATTATTTGTCGTTTTTTAAGAGAGCGTTTACTGCGTTTTTGACAAATGGAAACCTGTTGTAATCAGGGTGAATAATCTCTTCGTTGCACACAATAATGTCCAGATCCATGGGCACAATGCCCTGGGCTTTTTGCTCGGGAGTCCGGCCAAGTATGACTTCCATGGCCTTCAGTTTCGGTTTCAGTTCCAATGCTGTCAGACTGCTCTCAAAGCTTACGGCTCCGTTATAAAACGGTTGTGTGTAATGATTTCCGATTGCCGGAATCCATTGAAAGTTGGAAAAACGAACATTGGTAAATGCGTTATTCAGTAATATTTGCACTGCGGTAACATTTTGTTCCGCGTTGGAGTTTGATCCGATGGAGACAATATATGTATTGGGCATTGGGTTATTCTTGTAAACAGAGAACAAAAGTACATTAATCAGGTCTGATTTGAAAAATATTAATCCGACTTTATGTCTGTACAAATTAAAGTTGTGTTTTTATTGTGGTTGTATATTGTTGATATATAATTGAATGTGTATGTTGGTTCTTTGTCGTATCGGCTTTCTGTAGTTAAATGTTTCTAATTTTTATAAATGCCGATACGTTTAAACGTTTAACCTGCTATATTTGCATCGTAATAATCATGTTACCTTTAATCTGAAAATTCAGCTATGAAGAAAAAGACTTCCTTAAAAGATATTGCAGTGCAGGTCGGTGTATCGACGGCATTGGTCTCTTATGTGCTGAATAATAAGAAAGAAGGACGAATCAGTAAAGAGATTACGGCTAAAATCAAACAGGCTGCTATCGATCTCAATTACCAGCCGAACCATATTGCCCGTAGCCTTCAGGCACAAAAAACCATGACCATTGGTTTGATTGTGGCCGATATTGCCAACCCATTTTCTTCCCAGATTGCACGGATTATTGAAGACGAAGCGCAAAAAGCCGGCTACTCGGTGATTTTTGGCAGTTCAGACGAGAAAGCTTCCAAAACTGAAAAGCTTATTAAGCTGTTTCTGAATCGTCAGGTCGACGGGTTTATCATCGCTTTCCCCGAAAATACGCAAACTCAGGCTCAATACCTGAAGCAAATCGGCATCCCGTTTGTGATGATCGACCGTTATTTTCCGGAAATCACCTCCAATTGCGTGTCAATCAACAACTATTCCGCCGCAGCTTCGGCAATCAATCATTTGCTGGAGAATGGCCGCCGGAGGATAGGTATTGTCACGTATGCCACTGCTTTGCACCATTTAAATGAACGTAAGCGCGGTGCAATTGATCTGTTGGGTGATAATGCAGCTGTGGGTGAGGTGCGTATTGACCATGTTTCGGAAGACGTTTCAGAAGCGATTGCCGGTTTTCTTGCTTTGCCCGAACCGGTGGATGCCGTTTTCTTTACCACTAACTTACTGACAGTTGCAGGTTTGAAATATCTTAACTCGTTGAACGTAAAAGTGCCGGATCAGGTTGCTGTGGTCGGTTTTGACGAAACCGACGCTTTCGATCTTTTCTATGCTCCCGTCTCTTATGTGAAACAGCCCATGACCGATCTTGGCAGAGAGGCTGTGAATCTGCTGCTTAAAACTATTGACGATAGTAGTTTGCAAAAGTCGGTTACGCTTGAAACCGAATTGGTTGTCCGTCAATCGTCTGTTTTATTCCGATAAATTTTTTTTGCACGAAAGTTTAATCGATTAAACAGATTCTTTTTTCTGAGATTTAAAACCCCAAATATTTTATTTATCATGGAAAATGTATCAAAATCAGTTGTTTGTTTTGGAGAAGTGCTGTGGGATGTTTTCCCCAATCAGGTGAAACCCGGTGGCGCTCCGATGAATGTGGCTTATCACCTGAGAAAGTTCGGTGTCGATAGTCATATGATCTCTCGTGTGGGTGCCGATGAAATGGGTCTGCGCTTGTTGAATTTACTGGATCAATGGCAGATTCCGGCCGGTTATTGTCCCCGCGATACCGAACATGTTACCGGTCAGGTGATTGCAAAAATTTTACCCGGAAACGAGATGGAATATACCATTCAGCATCATGCTGCCTGGGATTATATCAGCTGTAGTGAAGAGCAGGAAGCTCTTGTTTCAAAGGCCGATGCATTTGTTTTCGGTAGTCTGGCTGCCCGTGGAGAAACTTCGCGCGAAACGCTCTTTCGTCTTCTGGACAAAGCTCAATACAAAGTGTTTGACATTAATCTGCGTGCTCCGTTTTACAATTCTGAGATCGTTGAACAACTGCTTGAGAAGTGTAATCTGTTAAAGATGAACGAAAATGAGCTGTATCTGTTGTCGCAATGGTATTTGCTAAGTGCCGATAATGAAGCCGCAAATGTAAGAACGTTGCAGGAACGTTTCGGAATTGATGAAGTAATTGTAACCCGGGGCGGGGATGGAGCCACTTATTATTCAGCTTCGGAAACTTGTTCTGTTGCTGCCTATCCGGTTGATGTTCAGGATACCGTAGGTAGCGGTGATTCTTTTCTGGCTGCATTTCTTGCTCAAAAACTGCAAGGCGCAGAACCTTGTGAAAGTATGAAATATGCGTCAGCCTTAGGGTCTTTTGTGGCTTCCTGCGATGGTGCTTGTCCGGCTTATACTCTCGATCAACTCAAATCATTTATAGTTCAAAAAGAAACAGAAGTCGTTTGTTAATCAATTCCTTGAATCCTAAAAACACAAAACTATGCAAGCTTCAAATTTTAATTCGCCCAAGGCTGTTGTCGCCACTGCATCGCTCGATGCAAAAGTGCAGAAAGCAAGTTATCTGATCCCGTTTGTTCTCATTATCAGTCTTTTCTTTATGTGGGGAATGGCCGGTAACCTGAATGATATTCTCATTAAGCAGTTCAAAAAGACTTTCGAATTGACCGATTTTCAATCAGGTTTGGTACAGTCGGCTTTTTATATGGGCTATTTTTTGTTTGCCATTCCGGCATCGTTGGTAATGCGCCGTTTTAATTACAAATCAGGGATTATTATCGGCTTGTTGCTCTATGCCACGGGTGCTTTTCTCTTTTTCCCGGCGGCTAATCTGGCTTCTTATGGATTCTTCCTGTTTGCTTTGTTTGTAATAGCTTCCGGTCTGGCATTTCTGGAAACGGCCGCCAATCCGTATGTATCGGTGCTGGGTGCTCCCGAAACGGCTACTTTTCGCCTCAATCTGGCGCAATCGTTCAACCCTATTGGCTGCGTGACAGGGATTTTGGTAGGACAGCATTTCATTTTCTCCGGCGTGGAATATTCGAAAGAACAACTGGCGGCTATGGCTCCCGAAGCCATCAGGGCTTACCATCAAACCGAAGCTTTGGCCGTGCAAACTCCTTATTTGGTAATTGGTATGGTGATATTGATTGCAGCTTTGGCAATCGCCATTACTAAATTCCCGACCGTAAAAGACGAAGAGGTTTCAGAACAGAGCTCAGCAAAGAACACATTAAAATTTATATTTGGCAAACGCCACTTCAAACAAGCCGTGCTGGCTCAGTTCTTCTATGTTGGTGCGCAGGTTTGCATCTGGAGTTACCTTATTCGCTACATTCAGGGTACTATGCCGGGCACTCCCGAAAAGGTCGCTGCCAACTTTCTGACTATCTCATTGGTCGTTTTTACTATCGGGCGTTTTGTGGGAACAGCGTTACTCAAGAAAATTAAGGGACATAATTTGTTGGGAATCTATGCGGTAATGAATGTTGTTTTGCTGATTGCTGGAATTTTGTTGCCGGGCAAAATTGGGGCGTGGATGTTGGTTGCCACCAGTTTCTTCATGTCGATCATGTACCCGACCATTTTCTCTCTCGGTATCCGCGATTTGGGCCAACACACCAAACTGGCCTCTTCAGTACTGGTAATGGCCATTATCGGTGGTGCTACACTTACAATGCTTATGGGTGCTGTTTCCGATTTGGCTGGTATTGCGAATTCGTTGGTCGTTCCGCTGCTTTGCTTTGTATTTATTGCTTTCTATGCATTGAAAGGCTACAAAGAAAAGGTGGAAGCCAATTCGCATCTCTCTTCTTATTAAGTCATCCGTCTATTTTTTACTCGAAAGTTTAAACGTTTAAACTTATGAAAAACATCATTTCAATAATAGTTTTTTTGATGGTTGTACATGTCGTGAGAGGACAGGTGGTGATTACCAACACCCGGATGTCATTCGGGACTACCGGTCGTATCGGAGTCGGATTGTCGCCTACCGGTGAAGGTAACATGTGGAAACCTTTGAATTTGACAGGACAAGGATCTTTGGTCGGCCGAATGGAGCAAAACGATTACATGGACTTATTGCCGGCACTTCATTTTACACCGATGTTGAATGGAAAAGACAGCACCAATGTTACGTTTCAGGTTCGTCTGGGTATGTATGCGGCAAATGGTCAGTTTATGGGCAATACCGGCACCCGTACGGATGGTGGCCTGACATTTATTTTGCCCGAAACGTATATCGAAGCCCGCAATATTCTGGGCAGCCGTTGGTCTGCATGGGTAGGCGTACGTTTCCGTCGTTACGACGATATTCACATTTGCGACTATTTTTATTTCGACGACCATTCGGCGCAAGGTGCAGGCGTGAGTTACAAGAACACTGAACTTGCAATGTACATGCCGGCATCTACCGATTCATATCCATACAACTATAAAGTAACTGTTGCAGGAGCTACCAATCCGGTCATTCGCCAGCGTCAGGTCTATGTGCTTGAACATAGCATTATTGCAAACAACGGAAATACATTGAAATTGCTGGGCGAATTTCATCATGTGGCAGCCTCTTCCGATTCGGCTTCCATGCACTTTAAATCCGATAACGGCTGGGTGATCGGTGCAAAGTACAACAATTTCATCAAAACCCGTATGCCGGGCTCGTTCAACCAGTTTGCCGTTCGTTACGGTCGTGGAATTGCCAACGGTGGAGACAACGGAACTACCTATACCTGGTCGACTTACGGTGCTCCCGACGAAAATGGAAAGTATACCAATGCTTACTCGTTTACCACGGTAGAACATTTTCTGTTGAACCTGTCGCGCAAGATTACGTTGAACGGATATGGCGTGTTTACCCAAAGCAAGGGTGGAGCTTCGAATGATAATAAAGCGACTTACTTTGATGGATCTGAAATTTATAACCGGAAAGTCGATTTTGTGGTGGGTATGCGCAGTATCTTTTATGCTACCAACTGGCTGCACCTGATCAATGAGTTGCACTATGCCGTTCGTAAAGACGGTGCAAATCCCGATGCTGCCATGTGGAAATTCTCTTTTGCTCCTACAATTGCACCACTTGGTAAACGCGATCCCTGGTGCCGTCCTCATATCCGTTTGGTGATGACGCTTGCCCGCTACAACGATTATGCTGCGGCCAACCACTATTCACCCTGGTTGCAGATCAATAACAAGCGTTGGGGAACCTACATCGGTGTAAAAACGGAGTGGTGGATTTTTTAATCGCTTTATAATTAGAAAGTAATAAATAATACTATGCCAAAATTCGGATCAACAATACTCTCTTTTATTCCTTCATGGACACCTGAGGGAGGAAAATATGCCATCGAAAAGTGTGCTGAATATGGTTTCGATATGCTCGAAATTATTTTGCCTGCCACGCTCGATTTCGAAGCAAAAACTGTAAAAAAACAATTGGACAACGTCGGACTGGAATGTCGATGTACACTCAATTTACCAATGGAATGCCATTTGCCGGTATATCCGGAAAAGGCTCTTAGCTTGATAAAACAGGCTCTCGACAAAGTGGCTGAAATGCAAGGTGATTTTCTGGGAGGCGTACTCCATTCGGCAATCGGAACATTTACCGGTCAGCCTTGTAGCGATACCGAATACAAAGTAATTAACCATGTGTTTGCGGAACTGGCCGTTTATGCAGCCGAGCGAAATATTACCATTGCTCCCGAACCAATCAATCGTTACGAAAGCTATGTGTTTACTTCGGTAGATGAGGTTTTGTCAATGATTGATAGCGTTGGTTTCCTTAATCTTGGTCTACATCTCGATACTTTCCACATGAATATCGAAGAGTCGGACTTTTATACTCCGGTGGTTAAAGCCGGAAAAAAACTAAAGCATCTTCACATCACCGAAAGCGACCGTGGAATGCTGGGCGAAGGGAATGTTCATTGGGATGATCTCTTCCGGGCTCTTGCGGCAATAAATTATCAGGGACCGTTGGTGTTGGAAAATTTTTCTTCGGAAATTAAAGAACTGGTTGGTCCTACTTCCTTGTGGCGCCCGTCGAAGTATAATTCAGAAGACCTGGCAAAAGGCAGCCTTGCGTTCATGAAAAATAAGGTCGCTGAGTTTTATAATAATTGAGAAAAAGAGTGGCTCGGATGTGATTGGATTGGTCGGGTTGTCATTGTAAAGTGGCAACCCGTTTTTTTATATAGACAATCCGTTCTTCGATTTGCACAGCTTGCTGATTAATTGTAAATTTGCACTCCGAAAAAACTGAAATTCAAAAAGCAAATCTTTTTCATATATGTTTGAAAATCTAAGCGAAAGACTTGAACGGTCGTTTAAGATACTGAAAGGTCAGGGATCGATTACTGAAATCAACGTTGCCGAAACGTTGAAAGATATCCGTAAAGCATTGATCGACGCCGACGTAAACTACAAGGTAGCCAAGACTTTTACCGATGAGGTAAAAGAAAAAGCACTTGGTCAGGATGTGTTGACTTCGTTGCAACCCGGGCAGTTGATGGTGAAGATCGTGCATGACGAACTGGCTCGTTTGATGGGTGGTACTACTGTCGATGTCAATATCAAAGCCAATCCGGCAATTATTTTGATGTCCGGTTTGCAGGGTTCCGGTAAAACGACCTTCTCTGGTAAGTTGGCCAGCATGCTCAAGTCGAAACGCGGCAAAAATCCTTTGTTGGTTGCCTGCGATATCTACCGTCCGGCTGCTATTGACCAGTTGAAGGTGCTTGGAGAACAAATCGGCGTGCCTGTTTATGCTGAAGTAGGCAACAAAAATGCTGTCGAAATTGCACAAAACGCCGTAAAATTTGCGAAACAGAACAATCATGATTTGGTGATTGTCGATACCGCCGGTCGTTTGGCTATTGACGAGCAAATGATGAAAGAGATTGCAGCTGTTAAAGCTGCAATTCAGCCGCACGAAACCCTGTTCGTGGTCGATTCTATGACCGGTCAGGATGCGGTGAATACTGCCAAGGAATTTAACGATCGTCTCGATTTCGACGGGGTTGTTCTTACCAAACTCGATGGTGATACCCGTGGTGGTGCCGCGCTCTCTATCCGTACGGTGGTTACCAAGCCGATCAAGTTTGTGGGTACCGGAGAAAAGATGGATGCCCTCGATACTTTCCACCCCGAACGTATGGCCGACCGTATTCTCGGTATGGGTGACATCGTTTCGTTCGTGGAAAAAGCTCAGGAAATGTACGATGAAGAAGAAAGTCGTCGCCTGAGCAAGAAACTGGCTAAGAACCAATTCGACTTTGATGATTTTATGGGTCAGTTGACTCAGATCAAAAAAATGGGTAACCTGAAAGATGTGGCTTCGATGATTCCCGGTATGGGCAAGGCATTGAAAGACGTGGAATTTGATGACAATGTTTTCAAATCGACCGAAGCGATTATTCATTCCATGACTCCGTTCGAACGGAAAAATCCGGAGGTGATAAACGGAACCCGCCGTCAGCGTATTGCTAAAGGTAGCGGAACTACTATTCAGGATGTAAACCGTCTGCTGAAGCAGTTCGACGAAATGCGTAAAATGATGAAAATGGTATCGCAACACAAGATGCCGTTCAAAAGAAAATAAATCGGATATACGATAGATAATGCAACGCAGCTGCTTTAGGGTAGCTGCGTTTTTTTATGACAAAGAATCAAATGTAGTGGATATGCGCTTTTGTTTTGGGAATTGTGTATATTTGTGTGGCTTTGAAAATGGTTGATGTCGGATTCTGTGTTCGATTATTGGCTCATTAGCTTCTCTGAACGTTGTTTGTCTCATTTTCAAATTGAATCCATGAGAAACGTCAATATTAAAAAATTATACTTCAAGGATACCTCGTTTGCCGATCTGATGAACAAGCGGGTGTTCAATATTCTTCTCATTGCCAGTGCCTACGATTCGTTTACGTTGGAAGAAGACGGTCGGGTAGACGAGCAAATATTTAACGAATATGTCTCTCTCAACCTGCGCTATCCGCCGCGCATTACGCTGGTTCATACAGAGGATGAAGCTTTTCATTTGCTTCAAACCCGTAATTTTGAACTGATTATTTCTATGCCTTCGGGCGAACACAGCGATACCTTTGAGCTTGCTAAACGAATCAAAGATCAGTTTCCTCAAATTCCCATCACCGTGCTTACTCCCTTCTCCCGTGGCGTTACGCGGCGGTTGGCGCATGAAGACCTGAGTGCTATCGACTACGTGTTCAGCTGGTTGGAAAATGCTGATTTATTGTTGGCTATCATCAAACTGATGGAAGATAAGATGAATGCCGAGGCGGATGTAAAGTCGGTCGGGGTGCAGGTCATTTTGGTAGTGGAGGATTCTGTACGGTTTTACTCATCCATTCTTCCGTTGCTTTATAAACTGGTGTTTAAGCAGTCGCGCTCATTTATGACTGAGGCGCTCAACGAGCACGAACGGATGTTGCGTATGCGCGGGCGTCCCAAAATTTTACTGGCACGTAATTATGAAGAGGCCTGGGAGCTTTATCAACGTTACAAGCATCATCTGCAGGGTGTAATCACCGATGTGAGTTTCAATCGTTCGGGAGTGAAAAATAAATATGCCGGAGTGGCGCTTTGTGAAGATATACGCTTGGAAGATCCTTATGTGCCGATCATTATGCAGTCGTCTGACGAGGAGAATGCCGAGTATGCCGAACGATTCGGAGCCGTTTTTCTGAATAAAAACGCCAAAGTTTTTCAACGCGACTTGCAGGAAACGGTGATTAATAATTTCGGTTTCGGTGATTTTGTCTTTATAAATCCCGTAACCGGAGAAGAAGTGGCTCGCGTTACGAAACTGAAGGATTTGCAGGAGTTGATTTTTACCATTCCCGATGATTCGTTGCTCTACCATGTGTCGCGCAACCATATCTCGCGCTGGCTCTATTCGCGTGCCATGTTTCCGTTGGCCGAATTCCTGCGGCGTATTACTATCGAGCCTGGCGATACGTTGAGCGATGTGCGGAAGATTATTTTCGACGCCATTGTCGATTACCGTCGCATCAAAAACAAGGGAATCGTTGCGGTTTTCGAGCGGGGACGTTTCGACGAATACTCCAATTTTGCCCGTATCGGAGAAGGATCGATGGGAGGAAAGGGGCGTGGTCTGGCATTCCTCGATGCCATGGTGAAACGTAATATCGAAGAGAGCGAATTCGGAGCTTCGGTGGTTGCTGTGCCCCGTACGGTGGTGCTTTGTACCGATGTTTTCTCTGAATTTATGGAAAGGAACGATCTTTATTCTATAGCATTACAGGACGAGCCGGATGAGGTGATTCTCTCTCATTTTCTCAATGCAAAAATGGCGCAGAATATTGTGGCAGATCTCTACGCATTTCTCGGTTCCATAGCGGGCCCTATTGCTATCCGGTCGTCCAGTTTGCTTGAAGATTCGCATTATCAACCCTTCGCCGGTATCTATACCACCTACATGGTGCCCAATGTAAAGGCCAGTAAAACCAATACGCTGCTGGCTGTGTGTGAGGCCATCAAGGCTGTCTATGCGTCGGTGTATTACAAAAGCAGCAAGGCTTACATGAAAGCTACGCGCAATGTGATTGACGAAGAGAAGATGGCCATTGTCTTGCAGGAAGTGTGCGGATCGGCCTACGGAACTCATTTTTATCCCTCATTCTCGGGCGTGGCGCGCTCGCTCAATTACTATCCTATCGGACACGAAACTCCCGAAGAGGGCATTGCTAACGTGGCGTTGGGACTCGGTAAATATATTGTGGACGGTGGTACTTCGTTGCGCTTTTCTCCCGCGCACCCTAAAAGTTGCCTGCAGGCCAACAATGTGGAGATTGCGTTGAAAGAGACGCAGACTCATTTCTATGCATTCGACCTTTCGCAGGAGCATTTTACGCCGCAGGTAGATGACGGGTTTAATTTATTGAAACTGACATTGAAGGATGCAGAGAAAGACAATTCGCTGCCTTGGCTGGCATCTACGTTTAATCCGCAGGCACAAGCACTTTACGATTCGATGTTTGAAGAGGGGCGACGGGTAATTACGTTTGCCAATATTCTGAAACACGATACTTTTCCTTTGGCGGCTATCTTGCAGAAGGTTTTACAGACCGGACAGCGCGAAATGGGGCGTCCTGTTGAAATTGAGTTTGCTGTAGAACTCGACCGGAAGAATAAGGCAGGTACGTTTTATCTGTTGCAGATTCGTCCTATTGTGGACTCAATGGAGATGCTGGAAGAGGATTTGGAAGATATTCCCGACGGCGAAACCATTATAAATTGCACCAATGCGCTGGGGCATGGTATTACGCATGATGTTTGCGACATTATCTACGTGAAACCCGAGTCGTTCAATGCTGCCAATAATCGCAAAATGGTGGACGAGATTGATGCTCTCAATCGCCAACTGCTCGCCGACGAGCGAGGCTGTGTGCTGATTGGTCCGGGGCGCTGGGGGACCAACGATCCGTGTCTGGGCATTCCCGTTAAGTGGCCGCACATTTCGTCGGCACGGCTGATTGTGGAAGCCGGATTGACCAACTATCGCATCGATCCGAGTCAGGGCACGCATTTTTTTCAGAACCTGACATCATTTGGAGTCGGATATTTTACCGTGAATCCTTATATCAAAGAAGGTTACCTCGATTTTGACTATCTCGATGCCCAGCCAGCCATTCACGAAACGGAAAATATTCGTCATGTGCGTTTCGAACAGCCTTTCGTAATTAAAATAGACGGGAGAAAAAGTAGGGGCGTGGTGCTGAAATCAGGGAAGAATTAATTGACACGAAGACTCATAAATAGACTGAGATTTGCTGTGATTTTCCCTTGAATCCGTGTTTTCTGTGTGCTATATTTTTAACCATCAATATCATATTCATGAAAAAACTAACTTTATTTTTTGTTTTTGCCATTGCCTGTTTGAGTATTCATGCACAACAGGCTTTGTGGGGTGCCGGCGAAATAGTGTCGCCACAAATTAACAGTGACAACACGGTGACATTCCGATTGAATGCGCCTCAGGCTGTGAAAGTAGAAGTGACTGGAGACTTCCTTTCTCCTCAAAAACAACAAACTTCGTTTGGACTGGTTGACGCTCCGGGTACTGCTGAACTTAAGAAAAACGACAAGGGTATTTGGGAATTTACCACTCCGCAATCGCTTGCACCTGAACTTTACAGCTATTCCTTTCTGATTGACGGATGCAAAGTGACAGACCCTTCCAATGTTTATATGATACGCGACGTTGCTTCGGTTACAAGCGTATTTATCATTGGAGGTGGACGAGCAGATCTTTGTAAGGTGAATGCCGTGCCTCACGGGAGCGTTACCCGTCGTTGGTATCAAAGTCCGTCGCTTGGATTGACTCGCCGTATCACCATTTACACTCCTCCCGGATATGAAGAAAGCAAAGCGAATTACCCGGTACTGTATCTGTTGCACGGTATGGGTGGCGATGAAGAGGCCTGGATTGCCTTGGGGCGTACCGCACAGATTCTCGACAACCTGATTGCTACGGGGAAAGTCAAACCGATGATTGTGGTGATGCCCAATGGTAATGCCGTGCAGGAAGCCGCTCCTGGTGAATCGTCGTTGGGATTCTATAAGCCGACTTTTCAGTTGCCTAAAACCATGGAAGGATCGTACGAAAAAGCGTTCCCTGAAATTGTAAGTTTTATCGACTTGAACTATCGTACTGTGAAAGCAAAATCAGGGCGAGCTATTGCTGGACTTTCAATGGGTGGCTTTCACTCTTTGCATATTTCAAAAGAGTATCCCGACATGTTCGACTATGTCGGCCTGTTTTCTGCGGCTATTCTTCCCGACAAAGAAAATAGTTCGCCGGTGTACATGGATATGGATAAGAAACTTCAGGTACAGTTCGATAAACATCCGAAATTATACTGGATTGCAATCGGGAAGGCTGACTTTCTCTACAAAGCCAATGCTGATTATCGGAAACGTTTGGATGAACATAAGTTCCCGTATAAATATTTTGAAACTGAAGAAGGGCATATCTGGAAAAACTGGCGCATTTATCTGAGTGAATTTGCGCCGCAATTGTTTGATAAGTAATAAACGTAATTGAGTTCTAATTGATACAAGGGAATTCTGATGAAATTTTTATACATTTGTTTCATTAAAACAGAATAGAATTATTTTGTCTGTTTGCGATTTAATTATGTGCCAATTCGTTTTATTTTAGTTATTTATGAGACAAAAACTCGTGATGGGGCTGATGTTGTTGTCAGTTGTTTTGCTGTCCTCGTGTCAAAAAGATACATGGCGACAAGGTACGCTTGACTATAAATTTGCTCCGACTACCTCTCGCACAGGTTATTTTGAAGAACGTCAGGTCGCCTATCCTGAAGATATTTCAATTACCGGCTATGCAAATCAAATCAATGATTTCAGCTTCCTTGGTTCCGTGGTTGAAGTTACCGGTGATCTGGTGGCTGGAGATGTGATTCGGGGCTTAGTTGTTGATATCGATGGCATTGGGCAATACTCGTTTCCGAATATTCCGGTTTATAAAAACGGAGAAGTGATTACGATTGCCGATTCACGCAATAATGTCGCGTTCTACAATTTCATGATGAATGCGTTCAATTACATGCGAAATACAGGAAAGCAGGATATTATTGTCAGTGCATATCTTCAGGATCAATATGGTTATGCTGTTCCGGGTGCCAGAGTCGAAGTAAATATTTACAACGACTTAGACGTAAACGTGAATGATTAACCTCTTCTTGTTCTAAAAACAAACGGTCGGATTTTCAAGCGAAAATCCGACCGTTTTGTATATGTGATAAGCGAATATTATCCGTTATTCCGTGAGTCTTTTACAATCACGTCGTGAGCTCCGCCTTCGATGATACTGGTCGATGACACTAAGGTGATTTTGCCGTTTTTTTGCAAATCGGTGATGGAAGTAACGCCGCAGCTACTCATGGTAGAACGTATTTTACCCAGCGTTATATCAAGGTTGTCTTTTAGTTTTCCGGCGTAAGGCACAAAGCTGTCAACGCCCTCTTCAAATTTCAGGCCTTCAGCACCTCCTGCATCATAGCGTTGCCAGTTGCGTGCGCGGTTTGATCCTTCACCCCAGTATTCCTTCATATAATTGCCGTTCACCATCAGTTTGCGGGTAGGGCTTTCGTCGAAACGTGCGAAGTAACGACCCATCATGATGAAGTCGGCTCCCATTGCCAAAGCAAGCACCATGTGATAATCCTGAACGATACCACCATCCGAACAGATAGGAACATAAACGCCCGTCTTCTTGAAGTATTCGTCACGGGCGGCAGCTACTTCGATTAAAGCGGTGGCCTGTCCGCGGCCGATCCCTTTTTGTTCGCGGGTGATACAGATAGAACCTCCACCGACACCTACTTTCACGAAGTCAGCTCCGGCCTCTGCCAGATAAAGGAATCCGTCACGGTCAACTACATTACCGGCTCCGATTTTTACCTTGTCGCCGTAAGTGTTTTTTACGTATTCCAAAGTTTCTTTCTGCCAAACGGAGAATCCGTCGGATGAGTCAATACACACCACGTCAACACCGGCTTCGATCAATTGTGGAACACGTTCGCGATAGTCGCGGGTGTTGATACCAGCGCCAACCAGCAATTTCTTGTCGGCATCAGAGATTTCGTTAGGGTTGTCCTGGTGGCTATCGTAATCTTTTCGGAATACAAAATATTTCAGACATTGATTGTTGTCGATAATAGGTAAACAATTGAGTTTGTGATCCCATATTATGTCGTTTGCTTCTGCCAGAGAGATACCGAATTCGCCGGTTATCAGCTTGTCAAACGGAGTCATAAACTCTTTGACTTTCTTGTCGAGGCTATCGCGGGTGATGCGGTAATCGCGGCCGGTGACGATGCCGAGTAGTTTGCCGTCTGAAGCGCCGTTTTCGGTAATCCCGATAGTAGCGTGTCCCGATTTTTCTTTCAGCGCCAACACGTCAGCCAGTGTGTTTTCCGGCGTGAGGTTGGCATCGCTGATTACAAATCCGGCTTTGTATTTTTTTACCTTGCGCACCATTTCTGCCTGCGATTCGATAGACTGCGAACCGAAGATAAATGAAAGACCACCGTTGCGTGCCAGTGCAATCGCCATTTTATGATCCGATACGGATTGCATAATTGCCGATACAAACGGAATGTTAAGGGAGATTGCAGGAGTTTCGTTCGCCTTGAATCTTACAAGCGGAGCTTTCAATGATATCTGGTTAGGAATACACTCTTTGGTGGTTAAACCCGGGATCAACAGGTATTCACTAAACGTTCTGGAGATGTCATTTAAATAGTGTGCCATATCAGTTTCTTTTTTGGAAATAAAATTGGGCAAAGATACAAAAATTAGAGAACTCCGGCAACAGCCCGGAGCGGTTGTTTCTGTCGTTTTATAACAAAAAAACGGATTGTGTAATGACGCAATCCGTTTAGTTTATTCATAGTTCATTAGGCCGGCTTCGAAGGTTTACCACCTGTTGTGCCCTGCGGAGAAGCAGGCTTGGCAATTGATTCGCGCATCGACGTATCGGCTTCAATATTTTTCATTTTATAGTAGTCCATAATGCCGAGGTTGCCACTTCTGAAAGCATCGGCCATGGCTTTGGGAACTTCTGCTTCGGCTTCAATTACCTTGGCACGGGCTTCCTGCGCTTTGGCTTTCATTTCCTGTTCGGAGGCTACAGCCATTGCGCGGCGCTCTTCAGCTTTAGCCTGAGCAATATTTTTGTCGGCTTCGGCCTGATCCATCTGAAGCTGAGCGCCGATGTTTTTCCCGATGTCTATATCTGCAATATCAATGGAAAGAATTTCGAATGCTGTTCCTGCATCCAGTCCTTTTTGTAAAACCAGTTTTGATATTGAATCAGGATTTTCCATTACGGTTTTGTGTGTCTGCGATGACCCAATGGATGAAACAATACCTTCCCCAACGCGGGCAAGAACCGTTTCTTCGCCTGCACCACCCACCAACTGGCGGATATTGGCGCGAACCGTTACACGAGCTTTCGTGATCATCTGGATGCCATCTTTGGCAACAGCAGTCACCGGAGGCGTATCAATTACTTTGGGATTAACAGACATCTGAACTGCCTCGAATACATCGCGACCTGCAAGGTCAATAGCAGTTGCCATTTGAAAAGAGAGTTCAATGTTTGCTTTGGCAGCAGAAACCAATGCGTGAACTACTCTTTCAATATGTCCTCCGGCAAGATAGTGAGCTTCGAGGTCATCGCGACGAATGGTGTTTAAGCCGGCTTTATGTGCTTCAATCATGCATCGTACGATGGCATGAGGCGGCACTTTACGGATGCGCATCAGAAACAGCTGAATCAGCGATATACTTACTCCTGAAACTTTTGCGGAGATCCACAACAGGAAAGGAACGTAATAAAAGAAAATGATTAGCAGGATGAATAACGCTACTAATCCGCCAACAACAAGAATATCCATAGTTGATGCGTTTTATGAGAGTATTGTTAATGTCCGTTTATTGAAACCCTAAGAGCTGTACGTCAAAAATCAAAGTTGAGTAAGCAGGAATGTTTCCGTAAGCGTTAGAGCTATAACCTAATGATTGAGGGATGTAAATTTCCCAACGGGAACCAGTGTTCATCTTTGTCAATGCTTCCTGAAATCCGCTCACGAAATAAGAAACATAACTTGAGCTTGCTGTGTTAACCCAAGTCGTATCGTTCATTGTTGTATCGAATACGGTTCCGTCAATCAGTCTGCCGGTGTAGACTATTTTTGCGTAACTTGATGTGTTGGGCTTAAGGCCAACACCATCTGTTAATATTTTGTATTGAAGACCGCTTTTTGTGACATGAACGCCATCTTTGGTCGCATTTTCTGTCAGAAATTTTTCGTTCAGATCTTTCCAACTATCGCTGGTGCTGGTGCAAGCGCAAACGGTGATTCCTAAAGCAACAATAATAAATGTAATCCAGTTACGAGTCGACATAAAATGAATGTTAGAAGATGAGTTGATGGTGATATATATCTTCAGGTGTGTTTCTGATTGTAATTTTCTTTGAATGGTAAGTGCCCTGAATGTATTATTCTGGCTTTCAAAACCAGGCATCAAAGATAGTAAAATTTGAAAGGGCGACAAAAAAAATCCGGTCACTTCACAGTGAACCGGACTCCCATCTAACCAAAAACCAAAAAAAAATAAAGATTGTCAGCGCTGAGGCTGTATTTATATTGTTGAATGCTAATTTGTTGAACTATTTTTTAGGGTAAGTTAGTTCATAACGCATAACATTTCCGGTGTAATTTTTAGCTTCTATTACCAATTGAATATTTCCTGAGGGTAATGTATTTGTAAAGTCCTTTAAGTTAAAAGATATGATACCTTTATTTTGAATGACATATCGTTCACTAAATGCGTTCTGTCTGAACTCGAGATGCGTTTTGCCGTCAGCAGCAGCCGGTAACAGCGAGTTTCTTACCATGCTAAACAGGTGTTTGACCTTGTCTCCGTAATATCGAAACGATACATTGAGGTAATTGCCTCCTACCCATATTTCATCAATATCAACAGGATCGTTTCCAACGCTGTCCTGATTTGCTGCATTGAGGACTTCTATCTTCTTTATCTCTACCTCGTTAATGTTGTTGATCCTGATTTTACGCAACAACTGTTCGTTGATGGAGTCTGATAAAATGGAGTAATTAATGATTACCCGCTTGCCATTTTCAGCCTTGAAGCCGGTTTCGTTTGCTATGGCATAGCTTCCGTTATCAAACTGAACACCGAAACTACCAGAAGGATTGGTTTGGTAAACGGTAGCAAGACTAACCCAATACTTGTCCAAAGATTGTTGTTCTTCTTTATTACAAGATGTGACACACAATAAAATTGCACAACTGCAAACTAATCCTATTATCTTCATTTAATAAATTACTGCCTTTGTAATGTAAGATGAAATGTGTCGGAAAACGTTGCATAATTTGAAATGATTTAGTAAATTTTAACTTGATGGTGTGTTTTTTGTCGTTTTGAGGTATTGTGTTGATAGGTAGTTGTTTTGAGTCGCTTTTATTGTATGGGAGCTTTGACGGATGTTGCGAAGTAAAAGACCGGCGCACTTTGGCGAAAATTATACTTAACGATTCAAAAAACAATGGCGCTGTTTTCTCGCTAATTCAAATATAATTGTAACTTTGCGCATCAATACACCTTGCATTTTTACACTTTTAAAAAGAACGTATGAAGTTATTCTCGGGTTTTGTTTTAAGCTGCATTTTTGCAGTGATTGCTATAGTTGGTTGTAGTGGGTCATCCACTTATTCCGATCTTGTAAAAACGCAGAAAGCGACAATCAGTACTTTTCTTCGATATGATACGATAAATGTAATAAATTCATTACCATCTAATTATGCTACTAAGGCTTGGTCTGGCAAAAAGGATTATTATTTGAGTTCTACAGGGCTTTATTATCATTTACTTCAAGTTGGAGATCAGGCTGCTATAGATAGTAAAGATTCTATTCGCGTGGGAGATAACGTAGTTGTGCGTTACATTAAAATTGGTATAACGTTACCTCCTGATACAGTTGAAAGTACATGGACAACACTGAATTCGGCTTATCCCAGCAGTATAACTTATGGTTCTACCGGTTCGGAGCCTTCGGCATGGCAAGAAGCAATCACTTATATGAAATATTCCGGCGCTCAGGCAGAACTTATTGTTCCCGGAACGCTTGGAACATCTACAGATCAATCAAATGTAACGCCCTATTATTACAAGCTGAGTATTAAAAAACTTCCGCGATAATCAAGAACAACTCATATAAAGGCTGCGAATCATTTACTATATTTGGTTCGCAGTAATTTTTTGTACACACCTAATATTTTTGCACTATGACATTAATCAAATCCATATCAGGAATCAGGGGAACCATCGGAGGAAAGACCGGCGATGGTCTTAATCCTCTTGATATAGTAAAATTTACAACAGCTTATGCTACATGGGTCAAAAGGCATACTCAGCAACGTCCTTTGAAAGTCGTTGTGGGAAGAGATGCCCGTATTTCAGGCGAAATGGTTAATCATGTTGTTATCGGCACCTTACTTGGAATGGGATTTGATGTGGTTAACATTGGCTTGGCGACAACTCCAACAACAGAGCTCGCCGTTACAATGGAGAGTGCAAGTGGAGGTATAATCCTTACGGCAAGCCATAATCCCAAACAATGGAATGCCCTGAAATTGTTGAATGAAAAAGGTGAGTTTCTGAGTGCCAAAGATGGAGAAGAAGTTCTTCAGATTGCCGAATCGCAGGATTTTGAATTTGCCGAGGTGGATGAGATCGGTAAATTGACAGAAGATTTCACCTATACTCAAAAGCACATAGAAAGCGTTTTGGCTCTCGATTTGGTGGATGTGGAAGCTATTTACAAGGCCGACTTTAAAGTGGCTGTCGACTGTGTTAATTCTGTGGGAGGAATCGCAATACCGGAATTATTGTCGAATCTGGGTATTAACAGTGTGGAAAAATTATACTGTACGCCCGACGGACATTTTCCGCACAATCCGGAACCTCTGCCGGAGCATCTTACCGCAATTTCGGATCTGTTGAAAAGTGGAAAGGCTGATGTGGGATTTGTTGTCGATCCTGATGTAGACCGTTTGGCTATTATTTGCGAAGATGGTTCTATGTTTGGTGAAGAATATACCTTGGTGTCGGTGGCCGATTATGTCCTTTCAAATACTCCGGGCAATACGGTTTCAAATATGAGCTCAACCCGTGCGTTGCGTGATGTTACGCAGCAGCATGGCGGTGTTTATACCGCTTCTGCTGTGGGCGAAGTCAATGTTGTGACGAAGATGAAGGAAACAAATGCGGTAATCGGTGGCGAAGGTAACGGTGGTGTTATTTATACTGCCAGTCATTATGGACGCGATGCTTTGGTTGGTATTGCTCTGTTCCTTACTCATTTGGCAAGAACCGGCAAAAAAGTATCAGAACTGCGCGCAACTTATCCATCTTATTTTATGGGTAAAAAGCGGATGGACCTGACACCTGATATTAATGTTGACGAAGTATTGGCTGCTATCAAAGCAAAATATGCTCAATACGACATTAACGATATTGACGGGGTGAAAATCGATTTTCCGGAAGGATGGGTGCATTTGCGGAAATCCAACACGGAGGCTATTATTCGTATATATTCGGAAGCCAAATCTCCGGCAGAAGCCGACCGTTTGGGTGAAGAAATTATTGCTGAGATTAAAAAGCTTATTTAATATAGGCGTTTAGCTATATCTTGATTTTATGGGTAATACAGCGATGCAAAATAAAAAGCATGTGCGGGCCCTGATTAAAGAGCGCAAACTGCAATTATCGAAAGACGAACAAGTTTATTTGTCTGAGAAAGTGGTTCAAAATATTGAGCAGTGTGAAGAATTTCACACTGCTCATTCTGTTTTGTGCTATTGGCCTTTGTCGGACGAGGTACAAATTGATTCGTTAATTGAAAAGTTTTGGCACGAAAAGCAATTCTATTTGCCGGTTGTTTCCGGCGATAAGCTGGAATTGAAGCTTTTTGAAGGCCGCGATAAAATGCAGATTGGCGCGTTCGGTATTTTAGAGCCGACCGGAGAAACGTATTCTGGAGATGTGGATCTGGTGATTGTTCCGGGCGTCGCGTTTGACTTGCAGGGGCATCGCTTGGGGAGAGGGAAAGGCTATTATGATCAATTTCTACCATCCACAAAAGCATATAAGGTAGGTGTTGCTTTTCGGTTGCAAATAGTGGAAAATATACCTGTCGATGAATGGGATATACCTGTCGATAGGGTAGTGACTGATTGAAAAATTACTGAAAGACGACTATAGAAAAAGGGCTTCGCAATTCATTTTTGCGAAGCCCTTTGCTATTAAATAATTTGTTATCAAAGCATTTTCTGAGGATCTAACCACTGGCTTTCGATGTCAAGGAAGTACTTGTAGGTACCAACTGTCAGTTCTTCGCAGGATGCCTCGTCACACACGATAATTCCTTTCGGATGCAATTGCAGCATGCTGATTGTCCATTTGTGATTAACTCCTTCTTCCACTGCCTGACGTAAAGCGCGGGCTTTATTGTGACCTGAAATAAGGATCAACACCTCGCGGGCATCCAGAATAGTTGCAACGCCTACAGTCAAAGCCGTTTTAGGCACTTTGTTGACGTCGTTATCGAAGAAACGCGAATTGGCAATGATAGTGTCGGTCGTCAGCTCTTTGTCTCTTGTACGGGAGTATAGCGATGAACAAGGTTCGTTAAAAGCAATGTGTCCATCAGATCCTACGCCACCCATGAAAAGATCGATTCCGCCTACGGCCTTAATCTTTGCTTCATAGCGTTCGCATTCTGCTGTTGTATTTTCTGCATTTCCGTCAAGAATATTCACATTTTCTTTCGGGATGTCGATGTGGCTGAAAAAGTTCTTCCACATGAAGGTGTGATAGCTTTCTGGATGATCTTCGGGAATACCGATATATTCATCCATATTGAAAGTGATCACATTCTTGAAAGATACAGCTCCGGCTTTGTACAACGAAATCAATTCTTTGTAGGTTCCCAGTGGTGTTGAGCCCGTAGGCAGACCTAAAACGAAAGGCTTCTCCGGTGTCGGATTTGCTTTTCGTATTTTTGATACGATGTAAGCCGCTGCCCATTTTGATACTACCTCGTAGTTCGGCTCAATAATTAGTCTCATAGTAAGTGTAATTTAAAGATTTGTAATTTTGTGTTTCATCTTCACATTGTATGGATAACCCGAAGGCTATCTCTGTCATCAGCACCATAACAAAACTGTCAGTAAATCAGCAATACACTTTTTGTTATGATTTAGCCAGCAATCGTCCCAGTGCGATACAATCTTCGTATTTGTCCTCTTTGAGGCTTTGCTTGATCTCGATGGGGAGGCTTACGACATCCCATTTTACCCGTTCTGCAAAAGCTGCCAATAGTTTGATGGAAGCATTCGACCAGGTTGACGATCCGAAATAAGCAAATTTACGATTCTTGATATCGCGGGTTTCCAGTTTTGCCAGCAAAGAGGCTATTTCCGGGAATAATTCATTGCTGTATGTCGGACTTCCGATAACGATACGGTCATAGCGGAAAATGTCACTCAAAATAAACGAAACATCCGTTTTGGATACGTTGTAAATCGTGATATTTTTTTCGCCTTCTTCCGAAAGACCATACGCGATGGCCTCCGCCATTTGTTCGGTATTGCCATACATGCTGCCGTAAATAATTACCACGCCGCGTTCTCCTTCGTACCGGCTTAGTTTGTCTGTGATTTCGATTATTTTATTAACCTTTTCACGCCAAACTGGTCCGTGGGTAGGACAAATAGTCTTGATTTCAATGTCCTTCAGCTTGTTTAATGCATTCTGAACGGCAGATCCGTACTTGCCGGCAATATTTGAAAAATAGCGGCGGCTTTCTTCCAAATGGTTTCCGGTTTCAATATCAGTATCCAGTACTCCTCCGTCCAACGTGCCAAACGCACCGAAAGCATCTCCTGTAAATAATAACTTGTCGTTAATATCGTAAGTCATCATAGTTTCCGGCCAGTGAATCATCGGAGTGAGGAAGAACTGGAGGGTATGCTTACCCAAAACCAGTTTATCCCCATCTTTTACTTCGTGCAAGCCATCATTGATTCCGTAGAACCCATCAAGCATTTTAAAGGTTCGCGCGTTCCCAACGATTTTAATATCAGGAAACATGCGTCGAATAGCCCGGATTGCTCCTGAGTGATCAGGTTCCATGTGGTTGATTACCAAATAATCCAGATGGCGATCTCCCAATACACTCAACAGTTTATCCAGAAATACTTCGGCGAAAGAAACTTCTACGGTATCCACCAAAACTGTTTTCTCATCCATTATCAGATAGGAGTTATATGAAACTCCGTGTGGTAGTGGAATGAGGTTTTCAAAGAGCACTTTTTGCCGGTCGTTGACACCTATGTAATAAATGTCGTCGGTTATATGTCTTGCTTTGTACATAACTAAGTGATTAAAAGATAAACAATATCCATTGTGTATCTTTCCACGGTGTCAGAAACTAAGGTTGAAGGGCAAGTTCTATTACTTGCCCAATTGTGCTGTAACCTGGTTAACTACATTTTCTGCAGTGAAACCAAATTCTTTATCCAATACTTTGTAAGGAGCAGAGTATCCGAAATGATCCAGACCGAATACTTTTCCGTTTGCGCCAGCCAGGCGTTGCAAGGTAGAAGGCAGACCTGCTGTAAGACCGAATACCGGTGTGGAAGCAGGAATTACTTCGTTACGATAGCTTTCGTCCTGGTTGAAGAACAAGCCTTCAGAAGGAGCAGAAACTACCTGAGCTTCGATGCCTTTTTCTTTCAGGAATGGAACAGCTTCAATCAAAGTTGCAACTTCAGATCCGTTTGCAACCAAAATGATATCAGCTTTAGTGGCTGGTTTGTAAACGATATAGGCTCCTTTTGCTGCTTGCAAAGCGGATGTGTAGCCGTTTTCGGCAACAAGGTTTTTGATATTTTGACGAGACAGGATCAACCCAGTTGGTGTACATGTGTTTTCGAGAGCCAGTTTCCATGCAACTGTTGTTTCGTCAGCGTCAGCCGGACGAAGAACCAACATGCTGTTTTTGCCGTGGTGGTTTTTCAATTGTTCCATCAAACGGATCTGAGCTTCCTGTTCAACAGGTTGGTGGGTAGGACCGTCTTCACCTACACGGAATGCATCGTGTGTCCAAACGTATTTTACGGGCAATTGCATCAAGGCAGCCATACGTACGGCAGGTTTCATGTAATCGGAGAATACGAAGAATGTACCCACTGCAGGAATAACCCCTCCGTGGAGAGCCATACCGTTGGCAATAGCAGCCATGGTAAGTTCGCAAACACCAGCCTGGAAGAAGGCACCTGAGAAATCGCCTTTTGTGAAAGCTTTTGTTTTCTTGAGGAATCCGTCTGTTTTGTCAGAGTTTGATAAGTCAGCCGAAGCAACGATCATGTTTTCTACCTGACTTGCAAAAGCAGCCAAAACGGTAGAAGAGGCTGCGCGTGTAGCCTGATCTGCTTTTTGAGCGATAGCAGCAAAGTCAACTTTAGGAGCTTCTTTCGAGAAGAAAGATGCAAGTTTTTTAGCCAATTCAGGGTTTTCTTTTTCCCATACAGCTTGCTGAGCTTTCTTTTCGGCAGCGATTTTAACCAACGCTTCTTTACGTTTTGCGTAGAGTTCTTCAACTTCAGGGAAAATAACAAATGGGTTTTCGGGATTTCCACCGAGGTTGGCAATTGTTTTGTCATAAGATGCACCAGCTTCGCTCAATGGCATACCGTGTGTAGCGCATTTATTTTCGTAGCTGCTTCCGTCTGCTGTAACAGCACCTTTACCCATAATGGTTTTGCCGATAATCAGGGTAGGACGTTCTGTTTCAGTTTGTGCTTTTGTTAAAGCTTCGCGAATCTGAGCTGCGTCATTACCAACGATTGAGATAACATTCCAGCCCCATGCTTCGTATTTTTTTGCAGTGTCTTCTACACTCACTTCGCTTACAACTGTTGAAAGCTGAATATCGTTAGAGTCATAGAACATGATCAGGTTGCTCAGTCCGAGAGTACCGGCGATACGGCCTGCACCCTGAGAGATTTCTTCCTGTACGCCACCGTCAGAAATAAAAGCATAGATTTTGTGGCTCATCCAGTTGCCGAAACGGGCAGCAAGAAAGCGTTCTGCTATAGCAGCACCGATAGCCATTGTATGACCCTGTCCGAGAGGACCGGATGTGTTTTCAACACCGCGTTCAACATCCACTTCGGGGTGACCCGGAGTTACACTGCCCCATTGACGGAACTGTTTCAGATCTTCCAGTGAATATTTACCTGTAAGAGCCAATACACTGTAAAGCATCGGCGACATGTGACCCGGATCAAGGAAGAAACGGTCTCTGTTGATCCATTGAGGATCGCTGGGATCGTAAGTTAAGAATTCGCTGAACAATACGTTTACGAAGTCTGCGCCTCCCATTGCTCCGCCCGGGTGACCTGATTTGGCCTTTTCGACCATACTAGTTGCCAAAATACGAATGTTATCGGCTGCTCTGTCTAAAATGGATGTTGTGCTCATAAGTGTTTTTATGTGTTGATATTTATGTGATTTCTAATTATTCTTCGTTGTAGATGCCTATTGATTTTCCATATTCAAATTCGCCTTCCAGCAACGATTGGACTTCTTCTTCGGAAAGATTGACTACTTTGTCTTTTTTTATCGCTTTCATGACAAATAGCAACATGTCATCTTCGTCAATGGAAGCTTCTTCGGTGGAATTTTCTTCTATGAGTCCGTTGGCCTCGTAAAAATCGTAGATAACATCCAAAATGTAAGCGATGTCATCTTCGGTTACTTTTGCTTTGAGTTCTTGAGGTATGTATTTTAAAATGAACGCAATGGCTTCATCGTCGTCAAATTCCGGAAGGTCATCAATTTCTTTCATAATAGTAAGTTTTAGAGTTATCGGATTTGTGTTTTGTTTTGTGTCGTTTTTTTGTCTCTCAGAGCGAGTCAGTGAAGAATTTCTTCCTCGCAAAAATAAACAACAAATTTAATGCGAAAAACTTCTTTCATTTCAACGATTTAGCCGGATACTCACGGCTGTGAAATGACAAGAAGTTATTCAAATGTGTGATTTTGAGGTTGTAAAGATAATGATTTTTATCTTTACAACCTAATCTTATGTATGGGAAAACCTCGTAATTACATCTCTTTTTACAGCAAATACTGGCTGCTGATTGATTCGTTATTGAATACTTTTTTGATGGTATCAGCAAACAGATCGGCTACGGATAACACCTTCACTTTACTGCAATTTCCGTTGTAAGGAATTGAGTCGGTAAAGATGATCTCTTTCAGTACGGAGTCTTCGATGCGTTGAGATGCCGGGGCGGACATAATGGGGTGGGTGACTACGGCTCGGACCGATTTTGCGCCATACTCCATCATAAGTCCGGCAGCTTTTGTCAACGTGCCCGCGGTGTCAACCATGTCGTCGAGAATGATTACGTTTTTGCCGGTTACCTTACCGATAATTTTCATTTCGCTCACTTCGTTTGCTTTTTCACGTAGCTTGTAGCAAAGTACCATCGGCGACTCCAAATGTTTTGAATAAGATCCAGCGCGTTTTGAACCACCTACGTCGGGAGATGCAATAGCGAGATCTTCAATATGAAGTGATTTGATGTGCGGTACAAAGAGAGTTGATGCATAGAGGTGATCGACAGGTACATTGAAGAATCCCTGAATTTGATCGGCATGTAGATCCATCGTGATGAGACGGTCGATGCCAGCTACACTCAGAAGGTCGGCAATCAGTTTTGCGCCGATTGAAACACGGGGTTTGTCCTTTCTGTCCTGGCGAGCCCATCCGAAATAGGGAATTACAGCAATGACTTTGTAAGCCGAAGCTCTTTTTGCTGCGTCAATCATCAATAAAAGTTCCATCAGGTTGTCTGATGAAGGGAATGTAGATTGTACAAGAAATACGTAGCAACCACGAATTGATTCGTCATATCTGACAGCAAATTCGCCGTCTGCAAAACGGGTGGTTGTCATTTTTCCCAGTTCACAGCCAAGACTCTGGCAGATTTGCTCGGCCAGATAGCGGCTGCTTGACCCCGAAAAGACTTTGTATGAGTCTGCTAAATGCATGTTGTGTGATTTTTTGTAGGTGGTGAAAATTGAAGTTACAAAGTTATATAGAATTTGTAATTAATCCTTGGAATTATAACGTTTTGTTCATGGTAACGCAGCAGGTAAGATTAAACCGTCAATCACTGTAAATGATTCATGTAGAGGGTGGCATAAAAAAAGGGTCTACACCTGATAGTGTAAACCCTTTATTTTAAGTACCCGGAGGGGGACTTGAACCCCCACAGCCGTGAAGCCAAAGGATTTTAAGTCCTTCGTGTCTACCATTCCACCATCCGGGCATCCCTTTGAGCGAAAGACGGGACTCGAACCCGCGACCCCGACCTTGGCAAGGTCGTGCTCTACCAACTGAGCTACTTTCGCAATCATTGTTCTTTTTTATCGAATAGAGAGAGCTTTTTTGGAAAGCTCAATGCTTATCTGTTTTGCGGTGCAAAGATAAGGATTTTTTTTAGTCCCGAAATATTCGGACTGACTTTTTTTCTAAAAAACATTTCAATAATATGGAGGTGATAAAACGTTCGTTTTTTTTGAGGTTTTAGAACTTGTTTTATTTAAACTGGAGGCTTTATGTCTCATTTTTTCAATTATATCTATCAAAAAGACAGCGTGTGTTTCAAAATTGCTATGATTTGATGCGAATTTTGCAATCTGTTTCCCGTAAATGGGATACCTTTGTTTTCATAATACTAGGTGGTCTTATATTAATAATTTTAGGTTCAGCGATAGGAATAATTTTTTTAAGCAAAAAAGAAAGTGTGGTTTATTTCGAATAACTCGAATATTCCACACTTTTATTTTTTTACGCAAACCCCCATCTAGTATTTGCCTTCAGATCTGACTATTGATTTTTATCTGTTTCGTTGTTTTCTCCAGAGCTGGTAAGAATTAACTATGTTTTGCCACAAAACGTAGGCTCCGGGTCCTATTGACGAGATTGGATCAAGGTATGATAATGCCATCCAGATGGTCAATACCGTATTCTTTTGCCCCAATCCTTGTCCCCCAGTGACTGTTTTATCATATTGTTTGCCAATTTTTCTTCCGGCAAGAAATTGTCCTATGCAGATAAAAAATGTAGAGGCTGCCATTATTATTTCAACGGCATAATTATCTGCCGGCTGTTTCATGACAAATGAAACGGTTTTTCCTACAACTATCGTAAGAGCCAGCGCCCACAGGTAGAATGACCATCCGTGTAGTGCTTGTATTTTTATTTTGGCTTTCGGGGCAAGTTTTTCTAATGTAAAAGCGAATACTAATGGCAGAATCAGTAGGGGAAAAACCTCTTTCAGAATATACAGGAAAGACTCGAAAAAAGTAAAATTTGAGTGTTCTCCAATAAATGAAAAAATAATTGGCGCGAATATAGCTACGCATAAATTGCTGAGAATGCTATAAGCCGTGAGGCTGGCTATGCTCCCGCCTAACATGCCGGTGATTACAGCAGCCGAGGTAGCCGTGGGTGCTAAAACACATATCATTGATCCCTGAGCAATGAGAGGATTGAACCATCTCAGAGCCAGATAAACAGCAATACTGCCGAATAGTTGTATGGCCAACAGATAGAAATGAAATTTTTCGAACCAGAGTTCTTTGATTGATAGTTTGCAATAGGTTATAAAAAGCATTGCAAAGATCAGGTATGGGGTGATGAATGACAATTCTGTAAAAAAACGGTAGAAGATAATGCCAATGCACATGGCAATGGGGAGCATGTATGATTTTAAAAATCTGGTCATTGTAGGTGTTGTGGATGGGCGTGATATGTGTTTGCAAAGCTACAAAAAGAGCGCTGTATACAAAAGCGACCGTTTTGCATGTGAGCAAAACGGTCGTCTATTTTTATCATGTTTTCTTATTGAATTGGAATATAACGTACGAATGCTTCAATTGCTTCGTAGGCTGCCAAACCTAATTCGTTGTAGAAAGCTGCTGTTGCGCGGTTTCTCTCTTCGGAACGTTGCCAGAAAAGGCGTTCGTCGTTGCCCAGAAAGGGTGCACTTTCCATCTGAGACTGATGTTTGAGAATGGCGTTGCGTTTCGAACGCAATTCTTCGGGACTCAGAGGTACGGCCATTTCTATATGGTCAATTTCCCATTCCATCCATGCACCACGGTACATCCAGATGCGGCAGTCGTTGAGCCATGATTCGTTCTTCAGGTCATCGATGGCGGCAAGTACCGCGTCAAGACACACTTTGTGCGTTCCGTGCGGGTCTGCAAGGTCACCTGCCACGTAGATCTGGTGTGGCTTTAACTCCTGTAAAAGCGCTTTTACAATTTCTATGTCAGCTTGCGAAATCGGTTTTTTCTTAATGGTGCCGGTTTCATAAAACGGCAGATTCAAAAAATGTACATTCCTGGAGGAAACACCTTCGAAACGACAAGCCGCTTTTGCTTCTCCCCTGCGAATCAATCCTTTCATGGATAATATTTCCGACAAAGGAATCTGGCCTTCGCCTCTGACCAGAAACTTCGATTGTATTTCGTAACGTGCTTTCAGATCTTTGTTGTCAGGTTCGAACATTTCGATGTACCCTTTGACAAAAGAGAGAAAACGGATGATTTCGTCATCGTTTACTGCAATATTTCCCGATGTTTCGTATGCCACATGCACTTCGTGGTGTTGATCAACAAGGCGTTTTAACGTTCCACCCATCGAAATAACATCATCGTCGGGGTGAGGACTGAATACAAGCACCTTTTTGGGATATGGTTTTGCCCGTTCGGGCCGATATGTGTCGTCTGCATCCGGCTTGCCACCCGGCCATCCTGTAATTGTATGCTGAAGATCGTTGAAAATCTTTATGTTACAATTGTAGGCAGATCCGAAAATGGTGAGCAATTCACTCAGGTTATGTTCCGTGTAATCTTTATCGGTAAGTTTAAGTATGGGCTTGTTGACTTGTTGACAAAGCCATACAATGGCACGGCGTATTAGTTTGTCGTCCCAATCGCAGGAAGTTACCAGCCACGGTTTGCTTATTCTTGTCAATTCTCCCGCTGCGTGAATGTCAATGACAAAAGAAGCATTGTTGTGAAGTTGCAGGAACGATGCCGGAAATGCAACAGATGCCGGTTCTTCAACAGCAGTGCGTACGACCGCCGATTTGTCTTCACCCCAAGAAAGCAATACGATACGTTTCGCTTTCATTATTGTACCAATACCTAAGGTAATCGAACTTACCGGAGGTTCTGAAAAACCAAGATGGCGAGCAGCTTCCTTACGCGATTCGCTGTTGAGCATGATTAACCGGGTGGCTGAGTTCAGTTGTGAACCCGGTTCGTTAAAACCGATGTTGCCACCTCTTCCAATGCCCAGTAACTGAAGGTCAATACCGCCCAGTGCGTTGATTTTTTCTTCAAACGCTTTGCAGTGTGCCATTACATCTTTGCGGTCAATGGTCGCATCCGGCGAAATGATATTGGCCGGATCAATGTCGATGTGGTCGAGCAGCATCTCTTTAATACGAGCTAAAAAACTTTTATCCATCGACTTGACTAATGGATAATACTCGTAAAGGTTTACTACTACTACTTTCTTGAAACTTAACCCTTCTTCCTTGTGAAGGCGTACCAGTTCCGAATACAATTCGATGCCGGCTCTTCCGCCGGTGAGGCCTAAAACGAACAATTCTCCCTTGCTGTTCTTCTCTTTTATCAACCCCTCAATTTCCGCAGCCACTTTTTTAGAGCCACGCAAAGCATCGTCAAAAATTTCCACTGGAACCTTTTCGAAACGCGTCAAAGCTGCCTGCTCGAAAGCATCGGTAGGATGGTAGAGGCGTTCAGGAATCCGGTTCAGTGTAATTTGTGAACTTAGATTTGTTCTCATAGCTAATGTTTATAAAAATATTTGATGGTAATAATACCCTTATCCATAAACCCGTCGGTTTATATAAAAAGTCCCGGACTTGTGGAGGAAGCCCGGGACTTTAATCTTAAATAACGCCTTGTGCCATCATGGCTCGCGCAACTTTCATGAATCCGGCAATGTTTGCACCTTTCATGTAGTTGATATAGCCATCGGGCTGTCGCCCGTAGTGTACACATTGGGAATGAATGCTTCCCATAATCTGGTGAAGCTTGGCATCCACCTCTTCGGCAGGCCATCCCAAATGCATGGCGTTTTGCGTCATTTCAAGTCCCGAAGTAGCAACGCCTCCTGCGTTGACTGCTTTCCCCGGACCGTACAATATTTTATTTGCAATAAACAAGTCTATTGCTTCGGGAGTGCAGCCCATATTGGATATTTCACCAACGCAGCGTACTCCATTTGCAATCAAATGTTTTGCATCTTCTTCGTTCAATTCGTTCTGAGTTGCGCAAGGTAGCGCAATATCAGCTTTTACTTCCCACGGACGTTTGTTTGGTACGAAAGTGGCGCCAAACTGTTCGGCATAAGGAGCCACAACGTCGTTGCAGGAAGCACGTAATTCAAGTAAATAGTCTATTTTGTCTCCCGAAACTCCATTCGGGTCGTAAATATAACCATCAGGACCGGAAATTGTTATCACTTTTGCTCCAAGTTGGTTAGCTTTCAGAGCGGCACCCCAAGCAACGTTTCCAAAACCGGAGATGGCCACGGTCTTTCCTTTCAACGAATCACCGGCCGTTTCGAGCATTTGTTGTACAAAGTATAGACCTCCAAAACCGGTAGCTTCCGGACGAATCAATGATCCTCCGTATTCGAGGCCTTTGCCCGTCAAAACGCCGGTAACAGTATTGGTCAGTTTTTTGTACATGCCGTTCAGGTAGCCGATTTCACGTGCTCCCACACCAATATCACCGGCCGGTACGTCAGTTTCGGGGCCTATGTGTTTCCAAAGCTCCAGCATAAACGACTGGCAGAATCTCATCACTTCGGCATCCGATTTGCCTCTTGGGTTAAAGTCCGAACCTCCTTTTGCTCCTCCCATCGGAAGAGTGGTCAATGCGTTTTTAAATATTTGTTCGAAGCCCAAAAATTTCAAAATAGACAGGTTGACTGACGAGTGAAACCGGAGGCCTCCTTTGTAAGGGCCAATAGCGTTGTTGAACTGAACGCGGTAACCCAGGTTGACCTGTACCTCCCCGTTGTCGTCAATCCAGGGAACTTTGAACGTGAAAATCCGGTCGGGTTCCACCAGACGTTCGGCTATTTTTGCTTTTTCGAACTCCGGGTGTTGGTTATAAACCTCCTCGATACTTAACAGCACTTCGTGTACTGCCTGCAAATATTCGTGTTCGCCGGGGTGTTTTGCTTCCAGCGAATGCATCAGTTTTTCTATATCCATGGTGTGATATTTTTGCTGCAATTTTAAGCATTCTCGGAGCAGAAAACAACTTTTCGAACTGTTATTTGGTAATTTTATGTATTAAATATACAAAAAATATGTATCTAAAATATAATTCGAGCAAATTGACACGAAGGTCATTTATCAATCTGATAGTGTATGTTTTAATTCAATGAACGTGTGACCGCTTATCCTTAATAATATGCTCACTTTGTCTGTTATTAAAGAGTTTTTGAAAAAATGCAGGTTAGTGTCGGTTATTTCCCCAGTAACAAGATTAAAGTACCGGTTATGACGCCTGCAAGACAAATAAATTTGACTTTAATATTCTTTTCTCTAAAGACAAAAGCTCCGATTGAGAATGATACTACAACTCCGGCTCTTCTAACGGTAGACAGAAGCGATATCATGGCGTCGGGATCGGAGAGTGCAAAGAAATAGACGAAGTCGGCCAGAGTAAGAAATACCGAAATGCCGATAATCGAATATCGCCACTGAAACGGAGTCGATGTTTTGCGTTTGGGATACCAGAGAAATAAAGTGATGATTCCCATGATAATTGACTGATAGAAAAGATAATAAACCTGAACTCCCACCCGGTTGAATTCTCTCATCAGAAACTTGTCATAAAGTCCGCTGGCGGCTCCCGTAAGCGCTGCTAAGATAATAAAAAAGACCCACTTATTGTTGTGAAAAACCACGCCTTCTTTCTTTCCGACCATTGAAAAAAGGTAAAACGAAATCAAGGTTACTGATACACCAATCCATTGATACGGGGACAATCTTTCCGAAAAAATGACCAACGCTCCCAGTAGCGTCCAAAGTGGTCGTGTGGCTTCAATCGGCGTGACGATTGTAATGGGCAGGTGCTTCATTGCGAAGTAGCCGAACAGCCACGAAGACAGTACCAATAACGATTTTAGTAAGATGAAAAAATGAGCTCTGCCATCCATTGGCGGAACATACAGCAGCGTGCCTTTCATCAAGTCGGGAAAATAGTGCGACAATACCGGCAGCGGCGATAAAATAAGACTGGAAATAACGATGGAAGAAAAAAGTACCGGAATAACGGCATTTTTTTGAAGCGAAACCTTTTTTGCAACATCGTAAATTCCTAACAAAAGTGCAGAGAGTGCACCCAATAATAACCACATAATCTTTTTGTTTTAAGAGCTATTCCGTCGATTTCATCATCGAAAGAAATAGCCGTTTTGCCTGAAAAATTTACTTAACTACGTTTTCGCCGGCTGCCTGCCAACTGTTGAAGCCTTTCTCAAGGTTGAGGATGCTGACAAATCCGAGTGTCAGCAATTTTCCGGAAGCTACTACGCTGCGGTGCCCGGAGCGACAATAGACCATCACGGCTTTGGTTTTGTCGAATTTTGAAACTTTAGCATCAAACTCAGGGTCGTTAACCGAGATGTTGACCGCATTGTTCAGATGTCCGGCGGCGAACTCTTCCGGTGTTCTGACATCGAGCAGCGTGACTGACGGATTTTTTGTCAGATACTTTTTGAACTGACTAACCGATAAATCGGTTCTGCCTTTCTGGTTTTGTTGTGCATTCAGGCTTAAAGCACAAATGAACAGCAAAATGGAGGCTGTAAGGAAAGTTTTTATTCGACTCATAATTGTTGGTGTATAAAAAAACTGCCCCGGCACGAATGCTGAGGCAGTATTATATTAGCTAATTTCAAGATTGAGAATTCCAGTATTCCATTTCTTTCGGGATGCTCATTTGAGATAATCTTGAATCATTGGAATCTTGAATTCTGAAATCTTCTTATTTGCATGCCTCTGCGATAGCAACGGCAACAGCAACGGTTGCACCAACCATTGGGTTGTTACCCATTCCGAGGAAGCCCATCATTTCAACGTGAGCAGGAACGGAAGAAGAACCAGCAAACTGAGCATCACCGTGCATACGACCCATAGTGTCGGTCATGCCATAAGAAGCAGGACCAGCAGCCATGTTGTCGGGGTGAAGGGTACGACCTGTACCACCACCTGAAGCAACAGAGAAATATGGTTTGCCTAATTCGTTGCATTCTTTTTTGTAAGTACCTGCAACAGGATGTTGGAAACGTGTTGGGTTAGTTGAGTTACCTGTGATGGAAACGTCAACGCCTTCAGCGCGCATGATAGCAACACCTTCGCGAACGTCGTCAGCACCGTAGCATTTTACTTTTGCACGAAGACCTGTTGAATAAGGTTTTTCTTTTACAACGTTCAAAGCGCCCGAAGCATAGTCAAACTGAGTTTGTACATAAGTAAAGCCGTTGATACGAGAGATGATCATAGCAGCATCTTTACCCAAACCGTTCAAAATAACGCGCAATGGGTTTGTACGTACTTTGTTTGCCATTTCAGCGATTTTGATAGCACCTTCAGCAGCAGCGAAAGATTCGTGGCCTGCGAGGAATGCGAAACACTGAGTTTCTTCGCGCAACAAACGAGCGCCGAGGTTACCGTGACCGATACCTACTTTACGATCGTCAGCTACAGAACCGGCAATGCAGAAAGACTGCAAACCGATACCGATTGCTTCTGCAGCGTCAGCAGCAGTTGTGCAACCTTTTTTGATAGCGATGGCAGCGCCTACTACGTAAGCCCATTTTGCATTTTCGAAGCAGATAGGCTGAGTTTCTTCACAAATTTTGTAAGGATCAATGCCCTTTGCATCGCAGATAGCCTTAGCTTCGTCGATGTCTTTGATTCCGTATTGATTGAGAGCCGCATTTACCTGGTTAATACGGCGGTCGTAACTTTCAAATAAAGCCATAATTTTTGTTCGAATTAAAAATTAATAATTAATAATACATCATTCTGCATCACGAGATTACTCGTGGCGCGGGTCAATATATTTAGCAGCTTCTTTGAAGCGACCGTACGAACCTTTTGCTTTTTCCAAAGCTTCAGCAGCATTAACACCTTTCTTAACCATGTCCATGAATTTGCCCATGTGAACGAATTCGTAGCCGATTACTTCACCGTCTTCGTCCAAGCCGATGCGCGTGCAGTAACCTTCAGCCATTTCGAGGTAACGAACGCCTTTAGCCAAAGTACCGTACATTGTACCTACCTGGCTGCGGAGACCTTTACCCAGATCTTCGAGACCGGCACCGATTGGCAGACCACCTTCCGAGAAAGCAGACTGAGAACGTCCGTAAGCAATTTGTAAGAACAATTCGCGCATTGCAGTGTTGATAGCATCGCAAACCAAGTCGGTATTCAATGCTTCAAGAATGGTTTTGCCGGGAAGTACTTCGGCAGACATAGCTGCAGAGTGAGTCATACCCGAACAACCGATAGTTTCGATCAAAGCTTCCTGGATGATACCGTCTTTGATGTTCAGTGTTAGTTTACAAGCGCCTTGTTGTGGTGCACACCATCCCACACCGTGAGTTAAACCGGAAATATCTTTAATTTCCTTAGCCTGAACCCATTTTCCTTCTTGAGGAATGGGAGCTGGTCCGTGGTTAGGACCTTTTTTTACCACACACATTTGTTCTACTTCATGTGAATAAATCATACCCTCTGAAATTTAAAATGTTGATTATTAAGTGTTTAATTAACAGCTCTTTGATATGCAAAGCTAACGAAATTTTTTGATAGCGGCAAATGACCGTGACCTATAATAAAGGTGAAAAATGGTCATATTAAACCCCGAAGGTTTCAAAAGTGAAGTGCACCCCAAAAGTTAGACAAAACTTTTGGGGTGTTTTGTTATGTATAGA